>CAVVPE010000008.1:0-83282 GCA_963750035.1 uncultured Acidobacteriota bacterium
GCAGGCGATGGCGCGCGCGCGAATCCGCGGCACGCTCGTGGGCGTAGAGGCGGTCACACCGGAAGGGTTGAAAGACGTGCACAAGAGATTCAATCTGGTGGGCGAACCGCTCGTCGAGCGCTTGCAGACGTTCCGATCGCACGGCGTGAGTGTGGGGCGTTCATTTTCGGCTTGCCGAGCGACCGTCCTGCGACGTTCAAGGCGACCGCCGACCTGGCGGAGCGTGCGGGCATCACCTTCGCGCAGTTCGTGATGCTGACGCCCTATCCGGGTAGCGATTCGAGCGCTGGGAACGCGAGGTAGGTGGCGACGCCGCGACCGTCAGCGGCATTTCCGTCACGCGGCACTGGCTCATCCCACAGGCGGACCGTCCGAAGGCCTACGCACCGCATCCTGTGATGTCGCCCGACGAAATCCGGCGCCGCACGCAGGCGGTGTGGGACCACTTCTATAGCCTGCACGGGTCTGGCGACGATCGCCGGTCGCCGGGACGTGGAAGGGCCGGCTCGCGTTCGTGCTCAGCTCAAAGTTATATCGACAGATGTATGCCAACACCGGGATTGCGACCGATTCCGCGCGACGCACACGATCGGCCAGGGTCGCGCGCTGGATGGCGCGTCCGTCCCGGCGGCTCTTTGCCGCAGCCCCGATGCCGCACCTCGAAGTTCCCGGCGTCTGACCGCCTCTTGAACCCGTGCAGAGCGTTGCACGACAGACACGCCAAGTTCCCGCGTCGTCGCGACCTGCGACGCGTTGATCGGCATCGCGATTGACCTTGGGGAGCTTACGCGATGACGGGGCCTTTGCCGCCCTTGGGAAGAATCTTTTCGACCTCGGCGTGCGGGTGCGGAATGACAAGCGCTGACACGAGTTCGCCGACGCGGCGCGCCGCCGCCGCCCCGGCGTCTGTTGCAGCTTCACCGCGCCGACATCGCCGCGAACCATCACGGTCACGTAGCCGGCACCGATGTATTCCTTGCCGACCAGCACAACGTTGGCCGTCTTCACCATGGCGTCGGCTGCCTCGACCGCTCCGATGAGACCTTTGGTCTCGATCATCCCCAGTGCTTCGAATGGCATGCCGGCGGTATCCAACAGATTGCGACTGGGTCATACCTGACGACGCCGGCCGTGTCAACGCTCTCGCGGCTCTTAACCTTAGTGCTTCATCCCGTTGGTGGAAGTGTCTGTTCCTTAATCGTGTAAGACGACCGTGAGCAGCGAGTTGTTGACCTTGAGCCCATCTTTGTAGTCGATGAACCCCAGTCGCTGGAATTTCTTCAAAAAAAATTCACACGCAATCGCGTCGTGCCGACCATTTCCGCCAGCGTCTCCTGGGAGATCGCCGGGACGGCCCGCACTGGTTTGTCGTCTCGCCGTACCGCGCGAGCAGCGACAGCTTTCGCGCCAGCCGTTTCTCGCTGGAGCTAAAGAGCTGGTCGACGAGGTCTTCCTCGATCCGGATGGTGCGCGCCAGCAGGTGAACGATAAACCAATCAGACATCGCGTGCTGCTGGTGCAGGAGGCGCACCATCTCATGCTGGTCCACGAAGAGAATGGTGGTGTCAGCGCTCGCGGTCGCGCTCCCCATGCGGACGGGTTGACCCGCCAAGCCTCCTTCGCCAAAGAAGTCGCAGGGGCCCAGCATCGCCCGACCGCCTGTCTCCCCGTCTTCGAGAGAACGCTAATCTTCACGCCACCCGTTTGGATGTAGAGAACGCTCTCACAGGGATAGCCCTGATGAAGATGACATCAGCTCGCCGATACTCCACGATCCTTCTCGCCTACTCCGCCGAGTCGAGGAACGCCTGGGCATTGAACGCCCCATTTCGCCCCGATTCCATGGCCGGCCCCTTTGGCACATCGGGCTCGGCGGATTGTTGCGCCGACGGCTTCGATGGACGGTGGCCGCTGGCGGCGATACGAATGCGCGGGCTGAGTTCGAGAATACTTCAAGCTTGATTACCCCCCGTGACCCCGCCGCAAGTGTGCAGAATTGGACAGCTGTCAGGGTAGCCTGAAGCTTAACGCGAATGTCGTTCAATGCAGGATCTTCTGAAGCGCGGCGTCTTCTTCACCATCGGGGGCACTCCTGATGCGCACTCTTGATGCATCGCTCGATGACGTCGGACGTTTCGCTCCGATCACGCGTCAGGAGGCGCTCCATCGGTCAGCGCTTGAGTCGGATGTGCAAATAGCGCGCGTGGACAATGGGTAGAAGCCGTAGGCGACGAAACCAGCTGCTGTCACGCCGAGAAGCGAGCGGCCCAGCCCTCCCGTTGTGCGCGTGAATGCGGACCGACGACGCCGTGGTGTTCCATGGTCGCTCACGGCGACGACACGGTCGCCGGCCACAAACCCGTAGAAACGGAGTGAGTTTCGCCCGATGTTGCTGGGGCTCCGAAACTAACAACCGGCGTGAGACAACCATGTGGTTGGCCCGAAGGTTCCCACCAATGTGAGGCACAGAGATTGAGCGTGTCCTTCAGCGGCGACTGGCAGTGTGCGCGCTAGGCTCAATGTTTCGTGGGGGGGCGGCGAAGTCGACCGCCACGAGGACGCCGCGCTCAACCAGCACAGAGAAACCGCGGCGGGCGAACCCAGTGCTGATGAGATCGAGCAGGGCTCTCCATGTCTAGTGCGTCGATAAGGCTGATCCGTGCTCGATGACGAGGCCGATGAGATGCTCGGTCAGACACTCGAAGTCGCTGCCCGTGGCTCCTGCCGCAATGAGGTCCGCTCGCAGCCGAGGGTACACCGCGGCGGCACGGCTCGTGTCCAAGAACGGCTGTTGTTCAAAGAGCGCGGTAAGCAGGTGGAGGAGCCGCCGCTGACGCTCGTCGAGATTCTCTGGAATGATCATGGTGCAACGCCTTTGGGTCGCGCCAGCCCGTCTCCATTACGCGGGGCTGCTACCGTGCGCTGAGACACCGTCACGGCTCCGTCGGGACGATCTCCGGGCGGCACGCGGTGTTAGTGGCCGTTTCTCAATGATTTCAAGACTTCACGAGCACGGAATCCAACGGTCGGCGGACGAACACGCCTCTCATGTGCTGCTCGAGAACACCCAATTCGGTGAGCGTTCGAAGCACTACCCGGCATACCTGCCTATCGAGGCCCGCCATCTGCGCGGCGTCAGCGGGTGTGAGCTGCAGACCGGGCATATCAACGAACAGATGCTGGACGCGTGCGAGCGCCCCTTTGAAACACCGTGTCTGGAGCGGTTGCGCCATGGTGCGGTGTGCCTTCAGGCGGATCCGTCTCCCACGAACGGGACTGATCGCCGAACACGAGCCTTAGTGGTCGTACGCAGAGCCTCCCGGGATCGGCGTCGCGACAACACCGTGACGTGATGGCGTGACCTCCATTCCATCGGCCACCTGATTGACGCCGCGTCGGACGGCCTGGCGCGCCTGCTCACCATACACAATCTGCTTTGCCATGACGTTGGTCTCCTGTACTGCGCAACTGCCAATGCGGTTACTCTTCGTGTTGATCGTGCCTTTGATGGCGACGAGCTTTTTCCTGGTGTGGCCTTCGAGGATGGCCAACACGTCATCCCCTTTCATGATCAGGTACTTCCTCGCCCTCCAGCTCGATTTCCTGGCCCGCATACTTGCCAAATAGGATCCGGTCGCCAGCTTTGATGTCGAGGCGCGCGCGCTTGCCATCGTCGTTCACCTTCCCGTTGCCGACGGCGATGACCGTGCCCTGCTGCGGCTTCTCTTTGGCGGTGTCGGGGATGATGATCCCGCCGACGTTCTCTTCGCCGTCGTCGATGCGTTGAACAATGACGCGGTTGTATAGTGGTCTGACAGTCATGGATGACGACTCCAGATGGATGTGAAGGGTGATCCAGGCGCGGACGTGTCAGGCAGTCACCATGGGCGTCATTTTTGCGCTCGTTCAAACACAACGGTCTGGGCCTGCAGGTTCGCCGGGCTGTCCTGCTGGCCAATGTCCACGATCGCGACTGAGGCTGTGGTGTGTCGTTCGGGGCGGTGGCCGCTCACCACGCGTGATCAACGCGAGCCGAGTCAGGCAGCGTGAAGCCGAGGAGGTCTTCGACTTGCGCGAATGTTAGGACCACCGTGTTCGCGTATCGATTTCCAGGTACTCATACAACGCCTGATACTCGCTCGGCACTAGTGATCCTTCCGGTCGGATAGACCGCCCGCCACTCCCAAACCCCGCTCATGAGGCAGACACGGCGGGTTCCACAGCACTCCGTCGGCGCTAAAGGCGGTCCAGCATCTCGGGCAATACCTCGGCCGCTTGGCTCCTCCCGTCCCAGTTCTCGGAAGCGAATCAAGTTGGTCCGTTCTTCACGCGACGTTCTCGTTTCACGCTGGTCAGATTTGAGCACGGACGATGTGCCGATCACGAGGAGCTCTGTCGTTCGGGGTCGCTGTTCGGCAGATGGCGCGTCATGGTCGCGATCGCTGCTGTGAGGTCGATGGGATCAACGGGCTTCGGGAGATGCGCCTGGAATCCCGCCGCGAGGACACCAGCCCATCTTCGGCGCGCGCGTAGCCCGTCAGCGCGACCGCGGGGAGAAAACCTCCGTGTTCGGCTTCATGCTGCCTAATGTGTCGGATGAGCGGGTACCCGTTTTCATCAGGGAGGCCGAGATCGCTGACCAGGGCATCGGGGCGCTCCACTTCGAGCGTCTGATGCGCTTCTCGGACCGACGCCACCGCTTTCACGCTGGCGCCCGCCTGCGTCAGCACCAATGATGTCAGCGTGCGCCCGTCGGGGTCGTCATCGACGACCAGGATGTGCAGCCCGTCGAGCCGCGGCAAGCGTGGCATCGGTGAGGCGGCCGAAGCCGCGGTGCGTCGATCGACGAGCACGGCCGCTTGACCATTCGAGCCTCGCCGGCTGAAATCGGCAGACGGACGATGAACGTCGCGCCGCGCCCCACGCCTTCGCTGGCCGCGTGCACGGTTCCCCCGTGCAGCTCAACCAGCTGACGAACGATCGCCAGCCCGAGACCGAGTCCGGTGTGACGTCGCGTCGTCGCGCCATCGGCCTGGCGGAAGCGCTCGAACAGGTGTGGCAGAAAGTCCGGGCTGATGCCCTCGCCGGTATCGACGACCCTGACCTCCATGCAGTCGTTCGAGGGTTCGATGAAGACCCCAACACGTCCGCCTTCAGGCGTGAACTTGATCGCATTCGCGAGCAGATTCCAGATCACCTGCTGGAGTCGGCCAGCGTCGCCGCTGACCGGATTCAATGGCCGGAACAGCGGTGAGAACTCAAGGTGCACGTTCTCGCCGCCGCCAGCGGCTGGACGGCATCCAGCGCCGCCTGCGCCACGGCGACCAGATCGACAGGCTGCGGCGACAGGTGAAGGGTTCCTGCAACGATTCGGGACACATCCAACAGATCGTCGATGAGGTGCGCCAGAGCCACGGCGTTGCGCTCGATGATCGCGATCGCATGTCCCGCGCGATCGGGCGGCAATTGCTGCGACCCCAGCATGCGGGCCCATCCCAGGACGGCATTCAAGGGCGTCCGGAGTTCGTGCGACACCGTAGCGAGAAACTCATCCTTGAGATGGTTGGCCTGCTCGGCGTCCTCGGTCCTCGTGTGTGCGTGAACCGCAGTGACGACCAAGTGCGCGTTTGCTTCGCGCATCTCGGTGGTCAGTACTGAGCGCGATCCCTCGGCCTGGCGCAATTCCGCGATGACATTGTCCGTGACCTGGCGGGCCCGAATCGCATCGTCCATGAGGCTTAGGGAGACCTGGCGCGAAGCCTGAAGCTCGACGTTGGCCTTCTGGAGTGCGGCCACTCGTTGCTCCAACCCATCCAAGACCGCCACCGCCTGGTAGGCCGATGATGCAAATTTGCCCAGACAGAGAAGCTGCCGCATGTCCTCAGCGTCGAACTTGCGGCGGTCGTTGTGGGCGATCGCCCAGATCGTGCCGACCGCTTTCCCCCCGACGTAAAACGGAACCAGCAGGCACTCTTCGATCGGAGGCGTCACCGGCAGGAAATACGCGTAACGCCGTTCGAAGTGCCTGAACAACAGCGGGGTGTTGCGATCAAGAACGTCGCCGCAGGGGCCAAAGTCGCGCGGCGTGCCGCCGCCGATGTGCGGTTTCCACACGCCGGCAATCGCCGGCCAGTGGAAACTTTTTCCGCCATCGTCCGTCGTCAGGAGGCTGATGCCGGCTGAGTCGGACTGGAAGACCTCCAGGATCGTCTCGGCCAGTTGCTGCAGAATGGTTCGCGGCGAGTCGGCCAGCGCCTGAGCCAGCGCCGTCAGCGCGTGGCTCTCCTTCTTGTAATCCGGCGGACGCGACGGCCGTCGATTCAATTCCTCGGTGCACAAAACGGATTCCAGTGGCACAAGGCTGTCGCCGGAAGGCACCGGCGGATCCTCGTTTCCGGTGGCCGCCACCTGCTCGCTGTCGGATAGAGACCGCTCCACCGCATTGTCTTTGCCGGACGGATGCTCCTTTATCACACGCGGCGATGGTGTATTCGCCGGTTTGTTTGCATCAGTCATGCTTCACCGGCGGCTTGGCCATTACGAGCGCCGCCGACGTGGCTTCTGGTCAACTGTCTCTGACGGGGCGATCGGGATCAACTCCGGGGTGCCCGTCAGCAAGCCCTCGTACCCGCCAAGTGGGTCTCCCATAACGATCCCTTCGTCCGTGATCTCGAACGTCCGCAGATCTTTGCTGTGAGCGCTCCCACGCACTTTCACGACGGCCATGATGCGCCGCAGTTGACCCTTCAATTCGATATACCGCTGCATGATGATCACGTCGGTCAGAAATGCCGTGCCGTGCGGGCTGAAGCGCAAATCCACGTAGCTGTCCTCCAGCTCCGCCGTCATCATCATGGTGATGCCCATCCCGGTGAGCACGGCGACCATGCGATAGAGCGACTCCCGAAAGTCCTCGCGAAACGTCGGCGCCAGTGCCAGCTCGAATCCGGAGAGCGAATCGATTACCAGCCGACGCGCCTTGAGACGGTGCATGGCTTCAACAATCTCGTAGAGCATTTCATCGATGGAGAGATCCAGCGGGCGCGAGTGGATGATGCCCACTTTGCCTTCGCGGACGAGCCCCTCGAACCGCTGTCCGCTTGGACCGTCCTGCGCGTACTGGTTGGGACGCTTTTCGAACACCGCGATGATGCCAGGTTCATCACGACGCGCGCCCTCGCTGATGAACTCGCTGGCGAGGACACTCTTGCCGGAGCCCGACGGCCCGGCGAGCAGCACCGAGTAGCCGGCCGGAATGCCACCGCCGAGCATCTCGTCCAATCCCTTGACGCCGAGCGAGAGCCGTTCCCGGGGTTTGCGCGTCGCACCTGCTGCCGGTGGCGACTTCTCCTCTGGCCCGACGATGACCCGGGGGAACACCTGAATGCCATCGTCCGTGATGCGGAAGGTATGCAGCCCGGGAATGGGTGCCTGTCCACGCATCTTCATGACCTGCATCTTGCGAACCATCGAATTCCGATCGAGGTTCTGATTGAGCCACAGCAGTCCGTCCGCGACGGTGAAGACCGGATTCTGTTCAGCCTCCGAGGGTTGGTACTCGCCGACGAGAAACGTCGTCGCTTCCCAGCTGGTGAGCCGGACCGCCAGTTGCTGCACGAAGTGCTGCAACTCGAGGTCGCCGTTCTGTGCCCGCTCGGCAGCCTTGGCCACCGTTCGAAAGGAATCGACAACCACCACGCGGGGGTTCGTCGCTTCGACTTCCTGCACGATGCGTCCCAGGAGCGTCTCCAACGTGCCGTTGACCACGTCCTGGCTCAGATTGACGTAGCGGACCGACTCGTTCACGCGGGCCATGTCGAAGAAGGTGAACTGCTGCTGATAGCGCAGCATCTTGAGGGGGGGCTCGCCGACGACGGTGAAGTACAGCGCGGAACGATCGGGACCGGAGAGGGCGAACATGATCTGCTGCGCGAGCGTCGTTTTGCCCGAGCCTGGAGCGCCGGCAATGAGATTGAAGGAGAACTCCGGCAGGCCCCCACCCAGGATCTGGTCGAGTCCCGGAACGCCCGTGGGAAGTCGGCGAATCGCAACCCGGTCCGTCATGCCTTACGTCTCCTCTGTGCTCGCGTCGGAAAAGGCGTCGGGCCACGCCTTTCGCAACAGACCCGCCGTCAAGGGTTCCCCGATGAAGGTGACGAGCAACCCCGTAAATGTTGTGAGCACCGCTCCGGCGGCTTCAGTCGGCAACGGCAGGATCCTGTCGCTCCAGACTGAACACGATCTGAGCAAATGGCCCTGTCCATTGGTCCGGCTCGCGCGTGTGGATCAGCCACGGATATTCCCGTTGCGCAAGATACAACGTGCGACCCGTCAGCGCATCGACGCCAACCTGGCCAATCAGCGGAGCCGACGCCCGAGCGAGGTCATCGTAGGCGCGTTGCGCCGCCGCCGCGAGAGCTCCCGCGCCCGAGGCCGAACCCGCGCGCTGTGCCAGCATTTTCAGCGCAAGCTGCCGCAGCGCCGGGTTTTCAAGGGCCGTCATGCTGCGCTCAGACGGCACGCGTCGGTGGGCGAATCTTTTGCGGGCATGTGCGGTTCCAACGCATAGGTGATGGCGGCTGCTGTTCCGACGCTTCTATTTACTGACCTTGAGGTAGTGATTCCGGATCACGTCGTAGCATTCACAGGAGGCGTCCTTCAGCCGTTTTCGACTTGCAACGGTGACCCGACGGCCTTTTACGTTGAGAATCCCAGCCTTCTCGAATGTGGCCACCGTGACGCTGACCATCGGCCGGCTCGAGCCCAACAGCTGTGCGAGAAATTCCTTCGTGACGAAAAATTGGTCGCCGTCTACGCGGTCGAGGGTGGTAAGAATCCAGCGCGCGCAGCGCTCCTGCAATCGGTGAAGTCCGTTGCACGCGGACGTTCGCATCGAGGCAATCAGCAAGGCGTGCGAGTATTCCGTGAGAACGTCTCGAAAGGGCCTGTTCTCTTTGAGTTCCCGGTCGAGATCCTCGACAGCGAGCTTCAGCGCCGTGCCCTCGTGCACGGCGATCGTTTCGCATGGCATGCTCCGCGCGCCGACACTCGCCGAAATCCACGATGCGCCTTCGCGGCCGACCGTCGCAGCCTCGATGCTGTCGCCGTTCGACATCAGCGCCAAGAGACAGAGAACCGTGTCCTCAGGAAAGTAAATGTAATCAAGCGGTGCATTCGGCTTGTAGACGATTTGCTTCGTCCGGAACTTGACTCGCGTGAGCCTTTTCGCGACTTGCGAGAAGTCGGAGGGTTTCAGAGCGGAGAGCAGTTGATTGGCGGTCTTTGTGATTGTCGGCGGTGTCACGGCGCTCTCTCAAGCAGTGTTAGTGTGCAAGGCTTCGTGCGCGCCTGCCGTACGAAATGGTACGGTCGCGAGTCAGGTCGATTCGCAAGCGCCTCTGGGCCTTTATGGGAACAAGAAAGAGATCGTAAGGTGCCTCCACTTCCCGAATCACGGCAAAAAGGGTTCCGCAAAGATCTCTGGCCTGTGAACAACAGATGCGCCACGGCGACGTCGGGAGGCGGCACGACCACTGACTGTGAACGCCAAGGGGCTACGACAGGCCCGGCTGGAGTGACGCCGAGTTGGCTTACGTCGGGTAACGACAGCGTCCGCACGGCGGCTCCTGCCAATCGTCCGCGCTCCGCGCGGTCTCCGCCTCAGCCGGTCCCCCCGCCGCCGGTCCCCCACCAGCAGTCTCCAGCCTTGGAGGGCCTCAGGGATGGACGGGTAGTGTAGTGCATCGCTGACTATACTGGCGGCATCCGTCTTCTGAACCGTGCGGCGGTCCAGTCGCGGGCGTCGGCCAGGATCTCGTAGATGGTAGGTATGACCGCAGCGTCAAGGTGACGACGCCGCCCATGATCGCTGTGCCGAGCAGGCGCGGAAATCGCCGCCTTTGCCGGCGCCGATTGCCACGGTAGCATGCCGGCAGTCAGCCCAAACGTCGTCATCAGAATCGGCCTGGACCGCGCCTGTCCGGTACAAAACAAGAAGGGCGCCCGGTCAAAGGCGCCCTTCCTGCTTCCGTTGCAAGCCCGTTGCAATCTGTCCGAGAAAAGTGGTCGGGATGGCGGGATTCGAACCCACGGCCCCTTGACCCCCAGTCAAGTGCGCTACCAGGCTGCGCCACATCCCGACGTCTACCTAACGCTATCAAAGCGCGCGGTTGGAGGCTAGTCGACGCCGACCCTGAACCGCCTTCGCGCTTTGCGCTTCGGCGAGTCTCGCCGAAGCTCGCCGGGAGTGACGGCGAGCGGAGGCGGTCGGCCTTACCGGGAGCGCTTGCGCCGGGCTGGGACCGCTCGCCGGCCTGTCGCGATCTTCCCCTGCGGCGGCTTGCTCCGCGCGGCGACCGCACGGCGCGACGTCGCCGCCGACGAGACCGCTTGCGGCGTGAGCCGGAACTCGTGCGCCCGCGCCGTGCCCGACAGCAGATCAAGGATGGACCGCAGCCCTCGCTTGACTTCGGTCAGGCGTTCGCGCGCATGACGGCCGATCAACTCGTCGATGACCGGCACGTCAGCCGCGACCGGCGTCGAGTCTTCCTCGAGCTTCCGGCGCGCGCCGGCGAGTGTCAGGCCTTCGACGAGCAGCAGGTGCTTGATGCGAACGACCTGCTCGACGTCCGTGCGGCGATAGATGCGAGGCCCGCCGGCTGCCTTCGACACGCCCAGGGCCGGGAATTCAGCTTCCCACGAGCGCAGCACGTAGGGCTGCACCTTGACCAGGTCGCACACCTCGGCCGCCTTGAAGAGCGCGCGATTCGGGATCTCGATGGCTGCGGCAGATGTCCGACATCTTGAGCGTGGACAGGGAATTATAGCCGAGAGCAGCCCTCCGTCCGGACTCACTTCTTCGCGCGCCGCCGGACTTGTAGCCGAATCGGCGAGCCGACGAACCCGAAGTGCTCGCGCAGCGGTTGACGAGGAATCGCTCATAGGAGAAGTGGAACGTGGTGGCGACGTTCGTGAAGAACACGAACGACGGCGGCGCGACGCCAATCTGCGCGGCGTACATGATGCGGACGTGCTTGCGCCCCGGGCTCACCGGCGGGTTGGCGGCGGTCACCTCTTCGAGAAATCGGTTCAGCGCCGGCGTCGGCACCCGTTTCCGCCGCGCCGCGGCGATCTTGTCGATCGTGTCGATCACCTTCGGCGCGCGCTCGCCGGTCAGCGCCGAGATGTGGAGAATCGGCGCGTAGTCGAGGAATTTCATCCGCCGCCTGACTTCGTCGTCGAACTTCTTGACGAACTCCTGATCCTGGCTCTTCACCAGGTCCCACTTGTTGGCGACGATGACGATGCCGCGCCCGGCACGGTCCGCTTCGCCGCCGATCGCCGCATCCTGATCGGTCGGGCCCTCGTTGGCATCGATCAACAGCGCGACGACGTCGGCGTCGAAGATCGCCTGCTTCGCGCCGGCCACGCTGACGAGCTCGACGGCTCCGCCGCTGCGGCGGCGGCCGGCCCGCCGCATCCCAGCCGTGTCGACGATGCGGAAGCGCCGGCGATGCCACGTCAGCGACCGCGTCGATCGCATCGCGCGTCGTGCCCGGCATGTCGCTGACGAGCACGCGCTCTTCCTTCAGCAACCGATTGAGGAGCGAGGACTTGCCGACATTCGGCCGGCCGACGATGGCGACGGCGATCTCTGTCGGCTGGGCTCGAGGCTGCGGGATCGAGGGCTGCTGATCCGCGCCGCCGGATTCGCGCGTCGTGCTCCGAGCTGATCCAGCCCTGAGCCCTTGGCCCTGAGCCCGTTCGACGATCTCGTCGAGCAGATCGCCGACGCCCTGGCCGTGCTCGGCGGAAATCTCCACGACCGGCTCGAACCCGAGCTGATAGAACTCGGCGACGCCGTCCCGCGCGCGCTTGTCGTCGGTCTTGTTGACGGCGAGGACGACCGGCACGCTCGTCGCGGCGCAACTCGGCGGCGATCTCCTCGATCGCCTGCCACGAGACCCTCACGGCCATCCACAAGAAAGACCAGCAGATCGGCGCCGGCGATGGCGCGTTGCCCCTGCCGGACGACGAGCTCGTGGAGTGGATCCTCGCTGGCGCCGTACAGCCCGCCGGTATCGAACAGCATCGAAGGAGGCCTGGCGCCACGATGACCGGCCGCGCGAGGGCATCCCGCGTCGTGCCGGCTACAGGCGCCACGATCGCGCGGCGCGAGCCGGTCATGCGGTTGAACAAGGTCGACTTGCCGACGTTCGGGCGGCCGACCAGCACGACGGATGCGGTTTTCCGGGCCATCCTCAAATCAAGTTAGCCTCAGCCTTGACAGCGTAAGTGACACAATCTATAGTAGTTACAAGCTCTCTGGAGACCCTAAGCATGATCAAGGTCGACATCGTCAACGAAGTGTCGAAGATCGCCGACATCACCAAGGTCAAAGCTGAGGTGGCGGTCGACGCCGTGTTCGACGCGATGCGGACCTCCATGCAGCGCGGCGAACGCATCGAGCTGCGCGGGTTCGGGGTGTTCCAGGTGAAGCCGCGCAAGCGCGGAATCGGCCGCAACCCGCGCACCGGCAAGGAAGTCCGCATTCCGCCGGGCCGCACGATTCGCTTCAAGCCGGGCAAAGACCTGCAGAACATCGGGTAACATCGGATACCCTCGATCCGTTGGAACCCCTTCGCGACGTCGGACCGCTCGGCCCCACTGACTCCTCGCTTTCGCTCGGCCCTGATCCGTCGCCTCCGGCCTTCGTCCGCCCCGCCGCAAGTTTCAGAACCGCATCTGGCTCCATACGGCGCTGCTCGTCGGGACCATCGGCAGCACGTGGCTCGTCGCGGGCTGGCTGTATGCGGCGACGATCATTGCCATTCTTGGCGCGCACGAACTCGGCCACTACTTCGCGTGCCGCTATTATGACGTCGACGCCAGCCTGCCCTACTTCCTGCCGAGCCCGCCACCGATCGGGTTGTCCGGCACGCTGGGCGCTGTCATCCGGATTCGCGAACCGATTCCAACCAAGCGCATGCTGTTCGACATCGGGATCGCCGGACCGATTGCCGGCTTCGTCGTCCTGGTGCCGGCCTTGTTCATCGGCATCGCCAGCTCCGAAATCGTGCCGATCGGACAGCGACGGGCATCTGGTTCGGCGAACCGCTGCTGATCAAGGCGGCCGCCTAGCTGTTGTGGGGTCCGCTGCCGGCGGACCAGACCCTGGGCATGAGCGCGATGGCGTATGCGGCGTGGTTCGGCATGTTCGCCACGGCGATGAATCTCTTCCCGGTCGGCCAGCTCGATGGCGGGCATATCGCCTACGCGGTCCTCGGCCGGCGGTCGACACTACTTGACCGTGATCATGATTGGCGTCGCCATCGCCCTGGCCTACTTCACGCCAACCTGGATCGGTCTGGGCCGTCATTCTCATCATCATGCTGATCGTCGTTCGGTCCCCGGCACCCCCGGACGTTCGACGAGGATGTCCCGCTCGATCGACGCCGCGTGCTTCTCGCGGCGTTCGCCGTCTTCATGTTCGTCGTCTGCTTCACGCCCGTACCAATCGAAATCCTGGTCAGTCCGTAGCGTCAGTAGCGTCCGGCTAAAGCCGGACGCTACGAGCACGCTCAACGGGTCGACATCCACCGTCGTCCGCCTCGCAATCTCGGGACGGCGCCGAATCGCCGCCAGCAGGGCTTCCCGCATCCGCCGGCGGTTGGCTCCCTTGATGAGGACCTGGGCCCGATACTCGCCGCGCAGCCGGCCGAGCGGCGGCGGCGCGGGACCAAGCACCCGTCAGCTCGCGGCGCTCCGCATCGCTCTCGCGCACCGTCTGCGCGACGCCGGCCGCGTCGTCCATGGCGCCCGAAAACGTCCGCGATCGCACGACGGTGTTGATCATCGCGACCAGCGGCGGATAGCGCATCGCGCGACGGAACTGCAGTTCGCGCTCGTAGAACGCCGGATAGTCCTGCCGGCAGGCCAGCTGGATGCTGTAGTGATCCGGATACAGCGTCTGGACGATCGCGGCGCCGGGCTGCTCGCCGCGGCCGGCGCGGCCGGCCACCTGCGTGAGCAGCTGGAACGTCCGCTCCGACGCCCGGAAGTCGGCCACGCCGAGGCCGACGTCGGCCGAGATGACGCCGACGAGCGTGACGTTCGGGAAATCGTGGCCCTTGGCGATCATCTGGGTGCCGACGAGCACGTCGATCTCACCGTCGCGAAATCGCGAGAGGAGCGCGGTCAGCGACCCCTTCCGCCGGACGGCGTCGCGGTCCAGGCGTGCGACGCGCGCCGCCGGGCAGAGCCGCCTCACCTCCGCTTCGACACGCTCGGTGCCGAAGCCGGCCTGCTCGAGGTACGGGGCCGCGCACGCGGCGCATTTCGTCGGCACGCGCGCCGTGTAGTTGCAGTAGTGACAGCGCGCCCGCCGCGCACTGCCCTCGCCGTGAACAACGAGCGAGACGCTGCAGTTCGGGCAATCGATCGTCCCGGCGCACTGCCTGCAGAAGACCGACGTGGCGAAGCCTCGCCGATTCAGCAGGAGCAGCGTCTGCTCGCCGGCGGCCAGGCGCTCGTGGATGGCGGCTGTGAGCGGCCGGCTCAGCACGACGTCCGGTCCGCCGTGCGCGTATTCTTCGCGCATATCCACGACCGACACCGCGGCGAGCGGCCGGTCCAGGATCCGGCGTTGCAGCACGATGCGCTCGAACCGGCCGGCGATCGCGTTGTGGTAGGTCTCCATCGACGGCGTCGCCGATCCGAGCACGACCAGCGCCCCGGCGCGCTGCGCCCTGACGATGGCGACGTCACGGCCGTTGTAGCGAGGGCTTTCTTCCTGCTTGTACGAGCTCTCGTGTTCTTCGTCGACGATGATCAGGCCGATGCTGCTCCAGCGGGCGAAAATCGCCGACCGCGTGCCGACGACGACCGTCACGTCGCCGCGGCGGATCCGCTGCCACTGATCGTGGCGCTCGCCGTCGGAGAGGCCGCTGTGCTGGATGGCGACGCGATCGCCGAATGCCTGCCGGAACAAGGCGGCGATGGCCGGCGTCAGCGCGATCTCCGGCACGAGCATGAGCACGCGCCGGCCGGCCGCGAGCATCTCCGCCGAGAGCCGCAGGTAGATCTCGGTCTTCCCGCTCCCGGTCACGCCATGGAGCAGCGCGACGCGGAACGTTCCCGATTGCGCGAGCGTCCGGAGGCGCGATCAGCGCCTCTGCCTGTTCCGGCGTCAGACGTCGTGATGCGTCCACTGGCAGGGCGGTCAACGACGCGGCCTCGAACGGATCGCGATCGATCCGATCGTGCCGCACACTGACCAGCCCGTGGTTCTTGAGCCGGGCGATCGTGTCGGCCGCGATTCCCCGCGCCGCCAGATGCGGAGCGGGAATGCCGGCCGGGCACGCCGGCGAGCATCTCGAGCAGCGGAGTGTTGTTTCGCGCTGAGGCGACCCTGAAAGGGTCGCCCTACGTCAGGATCCGCCTCACCGACCAACTCCAGACCTGCCGCCGTGATCGACACCACCCGAAGAGTCTTGTGCGCATCCGCGCGGATGCCGCGCGTTTTCGGCGGAAGCACCGCCGTGATCGCCGCTCCGGCGCCACCAGCGTAGTACTCCGCCGGTCCAACGAGCGAGGGCGACGACGTCTGCTGGCAGGAACGGGCCGGCGTCGAGCACCTTCTGGACGCTCTTCAGCTCCTTCCGATCGAGCGCCGCGTCCGTTCCGACATCTGTCTCGACCACGATCCCGGTCAGCGTGCGCGCGCCCACCGGCACGACGACCCGGGCGCCGACGACGGGCGCCGGCGTGTCGGGCGGCACGACGTAGGTCAGCAGATCGAGCGTGGGAACCGGAACCGCGACGCGGATGAACACAGGACTGGCAGAGTGTAGTGCGGACAGCTTGCAGGTCGACGCACGTGCACTGCGGACCTCGAAAGACGCGTGCAGGCTCACGGCTTAAGCGAGCGCGACCAGCTTCATGTCCTCCCACACCTCGCGCTTCGAGGCGGGGTTGCGGAGCAGATACGCGGGATGGAATGTCGGAATCAGCTTGGCGCCGCGGTACTCGAAGACGCGCCCGCGGAGCCTTGAAATCGGATCGAGCGTCCGCAGCAGCGCCCGCGCCGCGAAGGTGCCGAGCGCGACGATCACTTTCGGCTCGATGACATCGATCTGCCGGAACAGGAACGGCTCACAGGTGTCGACCTCGTCCTGCTCGGGATTGCGGTTCTGGGGCGGGCGGCACTTGATCACGTTGGCGATGTAGACGTCGCCGCGCGCAGAGCCCGATCGCCTCGATGATTTTCGTGAGGAGCTGGCCGGCCCGTCCGACGAACGGCTCTCCCTGGATGTCTTCGTCGGCGCCTGGCGCCTCGCCGACGAACATCAGGTCGGCCCGCGGGTTGCCGACGCCGAAGACGACCTGCCGGCGGCCGAGCGTATGCAGCTTGCACCGCGTGCAGTCGCCGATGTCCTCGCGGATCGCGACCAGGGCGTCGGCCTGGCTCTTGAACAACACGACCGCCGCGGGCGCGTCCGCCCGCTTCTCCGCGTCTCCCCGACCTGCCCGCACCTGCCCCGCCTGCCCGCCTGCCCGTCGTCCCCCCTCGCACGCCACGCCGGATCGCGGCTGACGCCGGCGACGCCGAGTTCGGACGCGAAGCGCAGATGCTCTTTCAGTTGATCCTGATCCATGGGGGCGAGTCGTGGAACCGTCGTAGGTCCGGCTTTAGCCGTAGTGTCCGGCTTCAGCCGGACCTCTCTTTAGCCGGATCTTTTGCGAGCAGCTTCTCGATCCGATCGAGGATCGCCATGGCGACGCGGTCCTTCGACTGGAGCGGCAGCGTCTCCGCCCCATCGGCGCCAACAATCGTCACCGCGTTGGTATCCACCTCGAAGCCGGCGTCCTCGCGTGACACGTCGTTGGCGACGACGAGGTCGACCTGCTTCGCCTCGCGCTTGGCGGCGGCGCGCGCGACGACGTTTTCGGTCTCGGCCGCGAACCCGACCAGCAGCGGCCCCCGGCCGCTCCCGGCGCGCCGCGCGCCGAGGTCGGCGAGGATGTCCGGCGTCTTCTTCAGCACCACGGTCAGCACGTCGTCGTGCTTCGAAATCTTCTGATCGGCGCGGCCGCTCGGGCATGTAATCGGCGACCGCGGCGGCCATGATGACGACGTCGGCGCGCTCCGCATGGTGCAGGACCGCGCCGTGCATTTCGGCGGCGCCGCGAACGCGAACCACTTCGCGGACCGGCGGCGGCTCGATCGGCGTCGGGCCCGCAATCAGCGTCACCTCCGCGCCGCGGCGAGCCGCTTCGCCAGCAAGGGCAAATCCCATCCGTCCGCTGGACCGGTTGCCCAGGTAGCGCACCGGGTCGAGGTCTTCGAAGGTCGGTCCGGCGGTCACGACGACACGTGCGCCGCGAAAGGGACCGTCCGGGCGCAGGACGGCTTCGGCCGCGGCGACAATCTCGTCCGGCTCCGCCAGCCGTCCCTTGCCAATCCACCCGCAGGCCAGGTAGCCCTCGCCCGGCTCGACGAAGCGCACGCCGCGCGACGCCAGCGTGTCCAGGTTGCGGCGGACCGCTTCGTGCGCGAACATCTGCGAGTTCATCGCCGGCGCGACGAGCACCGGCGCACGCGTCGCGGTGTAGAGGGTGGACAGGAAGTCGTCGGCGATGCCGTTGGCGAACTTGCCGAGAATGTTTGCCGTTGCCGGCGCGACGAGCAGCAGGTCGATCGACGACGCGAGCGCGATGTGCTCGATGTCGGAATTGGCGCCGGGCTCGAACTGGTCGGTGATGACCCGCCGGCGCGTGATCGCCTCGAAGGTCACCGGGCCAACGAAGCGCGTCGCGGCCGCGGTCATGACAGCCACGACCTCGTGGCCGCGCTTCTGCAATCCGCGCGCGACCTCGACCGCCTTATAGGCGCCGATGCCGCCGGTGACCCCCAAGGCAATCAGCATTGACTCGATTGACATCGGTTACGCGATTCCTCATTCCGCTCTCGGCTCGACCTTCTCGACCACACCCGTCAGCACTTCGGTCTGCGCGACGGTGGTTTTCTTGTGCTCGCCAACGGCCACGCGGGGCGTCGAGCCCGCGAGCAGCTGGCGGGCACGGGCGCCCGCGGTGACGACGAACTCGAACGAATTGGGCAGCTTGGAACGATCAATCATGCAGAATGTCCTTACGTATCTCGTCTCGGCCTACCGGCTTGCATGCGCTTGAGCCGCGCGCGCTCGGCAAGCACGATCGCGCGCAGCTGGTCGACGGAGCCATCAGCTCGTCGTTGATCACCACGTAGTCGTAGTCGCTGAACGACGCGACCTCGTCGCGCGCCACCTGCAGGCGCCGTTGTACGGCGGCCTCGGCGTCCTTGCTCCGCCCGCGGAGGCGCTGTTCGAGCACCGCGAAGGACGGAGGCATCACGAAAACCGTCGTCGCCGCAATCCCCTTGCGCTCGCACCTGCCGGGCGCCCTGGACGTCAATGACCAGCACGACGTCGTCGCCCGCCGCGAGCATCCGCTGGGTGTCGCTGGCGCACGTCCCGTAGAGGTTGCCGAACACATCGGCCCACTCCAGGAAGTCGCCCGCCGCAATCATCTCCTCGAAGCGATCGCGCGTCACAAAATTATAGTCCACGCCGTCCGTCTCGCCCGGCCGGGCCGGCCGCGACGTGTAAGAACGGGACATTCTGAGGCGCGGCACACACTCGACCAGCCGCTCGACGAGCGTCGTCTTGCCGGCGCCCGACGGCGCGGAGACGATGAAGAGCAGCCCGCCCGCTCCGACTCGCCGTCGGAGGGCCTGATGTGAGCGGCGGAGAGCTATTCAACGTTCTGGACCTGCTCCCTCATTTTTTCGAGCTCCGCCTTGGCCGCGATAATCAGCTCGGACACGCGGAGACCATCGGCCTTCGAGCCCATCGTGTTGACTTCGCGGTTCATCTCCTGGAGAAGGAAGTCGAGCTTCCGGCCGCACGGTTCCGCCCCGTCGGCGAGCGACGACCAGTGGGCGACGTGGCCCCGGAACCGCGACACTTCTTCGCTGATATCCGACCGCGCCGCCGTCCGGACGATTTCCTGCGCCACCGCGTTCTCGTCTGCCTGGAGATCGGCGCGGAGTTGCTGGACGCGCTCGGCCAGCCGCTGCTCCATCGCCTGCCGCCCGTCGTCAGCCGCCGCGGCGATCCGCTCGACGAGGTCGGCGACCAGGCTGCGCCGCTGGTCCAGGTCCCCCCGCAGGTGGTCCCCTTCGCGCGCCCGCATCGAATCGAGGTCGGCGAGGGCGTTGTCCACGGCGCCGAGCGCGCCGCGCATCACCTCGGCCATCAGCTCGTCGTCTGCTCCGGCCTGCCGTTCGCGGATGGTCAGCGCCTGCGGCAGGCGCAGCAGATCCCCAGGCGTGAGCGCGCCGCTGACGAGCCCGCGGTCGCGGGCGCGGTTCAACGCCGCCTCGAGCGCCGTCGCGAATTCCTCGTTGAGATCGACGTCCACGCCCGGCACGTCGCGGAGCTGCAGCGAGAGGCTCAGTTCGATTCGCCCGCGGGCGACACGCGCCGCCACCAGCGTGCGGATGTCCCGCTCGATCGCCGAGAGCGACTGCGGCACGCGAAGCTGAAGGTCGAGGTGACGGTGGTTCAGCGCGCGGATCGTCACGCCGATGGTCGCGCGCTCGTCCTCGGTCGTCGTCGAGGCAAAACCCGTCATGCTTTTGATCATCGAAGCGACGCCGAGCATGCCATGCCGGCCGTCTCGCGCCTCTGCCGCGCTCCTTCGAGCAGCTGCATCTGATAGAGCATCGCGTAGGTCCCGGCCGGCCGCGCCAGCAGCTCGTCGTGCCGGCCGACTTCGACGACGCGGCCGCGTTCGAGCACGATGATCGCATCGGCGCGCCGGATGGTGGACAACCGGTGCGCGATGACGATGGATGTCCGGTTCTGCATCAGGTTCGCCAGCGCCTCCTGCACCAGCAGTTCCGCCTCGGCGTCGAGGGCGGAGGTGGCCTCGTCGAGGACGAGAATCGGTGCGTTCTTCAGGATCGCCCGCGCGATCGCCACGCGCTGCCGCTGGCCGCCCGACAGACGCTGGCCACGCTCGGCGATGACCGTTTGATACCCGTTCGGCAAGGCCGTGATGAATTCGTGAGCATGAGCGGCCCGGGCGGCGGCTTCGATCGCCTCGGGCGGCGCCCCGGCGACGCCGTAGGCGATATTGGCGGCCACGGTGTCGTCGAACAGGACGGTTTCCTGGGTCACGAATCCGATCTGCCGGCGGAGGGACGCGAGCGAGACATCGCGCACGTCGACGCCGTCGATGAGGATGCTGCCGCTCTTGACGTCGTAGAAGCGCGGCAGCAGGTTGACCAACGTCGTCTTGCCGGCGCCGCTGCGGCCGACGATCGCGACCATCTGCCCGGCGCGCACCGAAAACGACACTCCGCGCAGGATCCGGGCGAGTCCCTCGTCGTACCCGAACGTCACGTCGCGGAACTCGACCTCACGCTGGAACGGCTCGAGCGCAGGCGCGTTCGGCCGCTCCCTGACCTCGGTGTGAATGTCGAGCATCTCGAAGATGCGCTCGGACGCCGCGATCGCCTGTTGCAGGTTCGCATTCACGCGGCTCAGCTTCTTCGCCGGTCCGTACATCAGGAACATCGCGGCGATGAACGACAGGAACTCGCCGAGGGTCAGCGCACCCGCGGCAATTTCCCGGCTCCCGTACCAGAGGGCGCCTGCCATCGCGAAGCCGCCGAGCAGCTCCATCAGCGGCGGCAGGCCGGCAAGCGCCGCCGTCACCTTCATGTTCGTGCGGTACAGATAGTGTCCCGCGCGTGAGAACTTGGCCGCCTCCGCCGCCTCGGTGCCGAACGCCTTGACGATCCGGTGGCCGGTAAACGCCTCGACGCTGAGGTGCGACAGCGTTTCGAGTGCTTCCTGGCTGCGACGCGTGGTGCGCCGCACGCGCTGGCCGAGCCGCACCAGCGGATAGACGATGATCGGCGCGCTGATCAGGCAGAAGATCGTCAGCCAGACGTCGTAGTAGAGCATCAGCGCCGTGAAGAAGACCAGCGCGAGCGACTCGCGCGCGAGGTCGGCGGCCGTTTCGGAGACCGCCTGCTGCACCTGGCCGACGTCGTTGTTGATCCGCGACATCAGCTGCCCGGTCGTTCGCTGCGCGAAGAAGCCCGCCGACTGGCCGAGGATGTGGCGGTAGAGCGCGTTGCGGAGATCCATGACGACGCGCTGCCCGACGCCCGCCATCAGGTACGACGACATGTAGGATCCGATGCCCTTGGCGAGGTACATCCCGACGAGGCCCCAGGCGGTGAAGGTGAGCCGCTGCTGGTTCGACAGCGTCTGATCGAGGATCGGCTTGATCAACCAGGCAAGGCCGGCGGTGCCGGCGCCGTACAGCAGCATCCCGACCACCGCCCACGCGATCCGCGGGCGATACGGCCTCGCGTAGCGGAACAGGCGGCGGAGCGGGGTGGATGCGGTCACGAATGAGTGGTGGTTGCCCGATAACCGTGCGGATGGGCACGGCGCCAGTCCCACGCCGTTCGAACGATCGTGTCGAGCTCGGAGAAGCGCGGCTTCCAGTGCAGCTCTGACTGCGCTTTCTGGGGCGCCGCGTAGAGCACCGCCGGGTCGCCGGGCCGCCGCGGGGCCATCGTCCACGACACCGCGCGTCCGGTCACCCGCTCGACGCTGTCGATGACCTCGCGCACCGAATGAGGTCGACCAGTGCCGAGATTATAGGCGCCGGACCGGCCAGCTTCGGCGAGCGCTTCGAGCGCCTTCGCGTGGGCGTCGGCCAGGTCGGTCACATGGATGTAATCGCGCAGGCACGTGCCATCCGGCGTCGGGTAGTCGTCGCCGAACACCTCGAGCCGCGCCGCTGCCATGGGCGGCGTCGAGTGCGCGCGGAATCAGGTGAATTTCGGGGTCGTGATCCTCCCCGAGCTCACCGTCCGGGTCGGCGCCCGCGGCGTTGAAGTACCGCAGCGCGATCCAGCGCACACCATGGGCGCGCTCGAAGTGCGGGAGCGCACGCTCGACCGCGAGCTTCGTCTCGCCGTAGCTGTTGATCGGCTGCTGCGGATGCGTTTCTGCGATCGGCGTCTCGATCGGCTCGCCGTAGGTCGCGCAGGTCGACGAAAAGACGAAGAGGGTGACCGATTCGGCGGCCATGGCCTCGAGGACGCTGAGGGCGCCGCCGACGTTGTTGCGGTAGTAGCGCGCCGGTTCGCGGACCGATTCGCCCACATCGAGAAAGGCCGCGAAATGCATCACCGCCTGGATCTCGTATCGGCGGATCGCCGCCCGGACTGCGCCGGTATCCAGGATGTCCCCTTCGACCAGGTCGCCGTAACGCACGGCGTCGCGATGGCCCGCGGCCAGATTGTCGAACACCACCGGCTCGTATCCGGCGGCCGCGAGCGTCTTGCAGGCGTGGCTCCCGATGTAACCGGCGCCGCCGGTCACCAGCACGCGGCGCGGCTTAGCGCCCAATGGAGACGTAGGTAAAGCCGAGCGCGCGCATGTGCCCGGGCGAGTAGATATTCCGGCCGTCGAACACGACCGGCGTCTTCAGCAGCTGCTTGATCCGCTTGAAATCCGGCTCGCGGAACTCGTTCCACTCGGTGACGACGGCGAGGGCGTCCGCGCCGTTCAGCGCGTCGTAGCTCTTCTCGCACAGGGCGATCCGGTCCCCGAACAGCCGGCGCGCCGTATCGGCCGCTTCCGGATCGTAGGCGCGCACGGTGGCGCCGAGCTCGAGCAGGCGGTTGGCGATGGTGATGGCCGGCGCTTCGCGCATGTCGTCGGTGCGCGGCTTGAAGGCCAGGCCCCACAGCGCAATCGTCCGTCCCTTCATCTCGCCGAAATGCGCCTGCATCTTGCAGACCAGGCGCAGCTTCTGAGCGTCGTTCACCCCCTCGACCGCGTCGAGGATCCTGAACTCGTAGCCCTTGTCGCGTGACGATCGCAGCAGCGCCTTGACGTCCTTCGGAAAACAGCTGCCGCCATAGCCGACGCCGGGAAAAAGAAACGACGTGCCGATGCGCCGGTCCGAGCCGATCGCGCGGCGCACCTGGTCGACGTCCGCGCCGACCAGCTCGCAGACGTTGGCGATCTCGTTCATGAAGGAGATGCGCGTCGCCAGGATCGAGTTCGCCGCATACTTCGACAGCTCGGCGCTCGCCGTGTCCATCATCATGATCGGCGCGCCGGTCCTGGTGAACGGCGCATACAACTCTTTCATCACCGCGGCCGATCGCTCGTCGTCGCTGCCGATCACCACGCGATCCGGCTTCATGAAGTCGTCGATCGCCGCGCCCTGCTTCAGGAATTCCGGATTGCTGACGACGCTGAACGGCTGCGTCGTCTCCTCGGCGATCGCCGCCTTCACGCGGGCGGCGGTCCCCACCGGAACCGTGCTCTTGTCGACCACCACCGTGTAGCGTGTGATCGCGCGGCCGATCTCGTGAGCGACGCCGAGCACGTGCTGGAGATCGGCCGAGCCGTCCTCGCCCTGCGGCGTGCCCACGGCAATGAACACGATGTCGGTATCCTGCACCGCCGATGGCAGGTCGGTGGTGAACGCCAGGCGCTCCTCGTGGTGATTGCGCCGGACCATCTCTTCCAGCCCGGGCTCGTAAATCGGCATCCGACCGGCGCGCAGCATGTCGATCTTCGATGTGTCGCGATCGACGCAGATGACGTTGTTGCCGTTCTCCGCAAGACATGCGCCCACGACCAGACCGACGTAGCCTGTTCCGACGACAGCGATTTTCATTTCACAATAAGATACTGACTCGGAACGACTTAAACAAGTGCGCGCGGTGATCGATTACCGTCCGGCGCTGCGCCAGCGAAGCGGCGTCGGCGAATACACGCACGAACTGGCGCGCGCGCTCGTGGGCCTCGCCGCCGCCGACGGCCGGCGTCCGCTCGACCTCACGCTCTTCTCGAGTTCCTGGAAGGATCGCGTGACCGTCGAGGACGGCCTGCGCGGCGCCTCGTTCGTCGACCGACGCGTTCCGGTGACGCTCCTGAACCTGGCGTGGCACCGCTTCAACTGGCCACCGGTCGAGACGATCGCGCGGGGCCGGTTCGACATCGCGCATTCGATGCACCCGCTGCTCATGCCGGCGCAGAACGCGGCGCGGATCGTCACGATCCACGATCTCGACTTTCTCTCACATCCCGAGCGCACCCGGGCCGAGATCCGCCGCGATTACCCGGCGCTGGCGCGCGCGCATGCGCGGCGGGCCGATGCGATCATCGCCGTCTCGCAGTTCACGGCCGGTGAAGTACAGCGTCATTTCGGCGTACCCGCTGATCGCGTGTCGGTCTGTCCGCCCGGAGCGCCGCCCTGGACGCCGCGCGAGCAGCCGCCCGCGACGGGCTACGTGCTGTTCTTCGGCACCCTCGAACCTCGCAAGAACGTCGGCGGATTGCTGGATGCCTACCAGCGGCTGTCCGCGCGACGGCGCGATCTTCCCCGGCTCGTGCTCGCCGGCCAGGCGACCGACGCGGCGCGGCCGTGGCTCGAGAGGATTCAGCGTCCGCCGCTCGATCGCCTGGTGACGCACATCGGCTACGTCGATCCCGCGAACCGGCGCGCGCTGTATCAAGACGCGATCTGCCTCGTCCAGCCGTCGTTCGAGGAAGGCTTTGGCATCCCGGTGCTCGAAGCGATGACCATCGGCGTGCCGGTCGTCGTCACCGATCGCGGCGCGTTGCCGGAGGTCACGGCGGGCGCCGGCGAGATCGTCTCGGCGGACGATCCGGACGAGCTCGCCGCGGCCATCGAGCGGCTGGTCGACGACCCCGCTCTGTGCCGCCGAGCGCGCGCGCCTCGGCCTCGCCCGCGCCGGCGAATTCCGGTGGACATCACGGCGCAAAAGGTTACGACACCTACGCCTCTCTTTATGCGAATCGGCATCGACGCCCGTGAATTGTGCGGCCGCGCGACCGGCGCGGGACGCTACCTGCACGGGCTGCTGCGACACTGGAACGCCGACGAATCCACGCGCCGGCACGAGTTCGTCCTGTACGCGCCGGAGCCGCTCACCGTCTCTTTTGATGCACGGCGCTTCCCGACGCGGATCGTCAGGGGCGCTCCAAACACCTGGTGGGAACAGGTGCGGCTGCCGCCGATCGCGGCGCGGGATCATCTCGACGTGTTCTTCTCGCCGGCCTACACGTCGCCGCTGGGCACGCGCATTCCCACTCGTCACCGCGATTCACGACGTCTCGTTCGCCGCGCACCCCGAGTGGTTCTCCGCGCGCGAAGGCCTCCGCCGCCGGACGATCACGCGGCGGGCCGCGATGCAGTCGCGGGCGGTCGTCACCATTTCGGAATTCTCGCGCCGGGAAATCGTCGAGCACCTCGGCGTCCCCGAATCGCGGGTTCATGTCATCCCGCCAGGGATCGAGCCGCCGGGCCGTCCGGCGAGCGGCGCGGACCGCCGCCCGCAGGTGCTCTACGTCGGCTCGATTTTCAACCGGCGGCGGGTGCCCGACCTGATCCGGGCCTTCGCGGCCGTGGCGCGCTCGTACCCCGACGCCGGCCTGGACATCGTCGGGGACGATCGCACGTATCCACCGCAGAATCCGGACGAAGCGATCGCGCGGTCGGGCCTGAACGGCCGCGCCACCTGGCGGAAGTTCGTCTCGGACGACGATCTTGGCCGGTTGTATTGGTCGGCGCGCGCGTTCGCGTTCCTGTCCGAATACGAAGGGCTCGGCCTCACGCCCCTCGAGGCGCTCGCCGCCGGCGTTCCGCCGGTCCTTCTCGACACCGCGGTGGCACGCGAGAGCTGCGGCGATGCCGCGCTCTACACGGCGAGGGGCGATGTCGCCGGCGTCACCGAGGCGCTCGAGCGTCTGCTGTTCGACGACAGCGTGCGCACGCGCCTGCTCGAGAGTGCGCCAGCGGTCCTGTCGAAGTACGAATGGCCACGGGCCGCGCGCGAAACACTGGCGCTGCTCGAGCGGTCCGCGTCGGTAACGTAGGTGCGGACCTTGTAGGGCGGACCTTTAGGTCCGCCGTCTGCCGGGCCTACAAGGCCCGGACTACACCAGGGCCGCCTACACGACCAGCGGAGTTCTGCCGAAAAAGCAGACGTGGCGGTCTTTACCCGCGTCTGTCCGTCGTGTGCCCGGCGAGTTCCTCAGACGGTCGAGGTCTGTCGGTGCGGCGCCGACCTCGCAGCGGTGGTGCCGAGTGGCACATCCGGGGTCGCGGAGATTTCCGACGCCGGCCGTCATCGAAGCTTGCTCTGGCCGGGACTCGTCGTCGTCGCGGCCGCGGGCGGAATTGCGTTCGGGGCGCTGTGGCGCCGCCCTGCTCCCGCCGTCGAGCGGCCGGCGGCGGTGGCGATGGCAACACCCGCAGCGCCGACCCCGGCGAAGGCGGCGCCTGAGACGACTCCGGGTTCCGTTTCGCCTGATGACAAGTTCGCACCCGCCCGGTGACAACCGGCGGATGTCCCGTCCCAAGAGGTCGCCCGCCGGCCGGACCATGCGCTGGCCGCACCGGCTGACCGTGCCGGTCGATCCGCCCCGGTTCGAGAACATCGTCGGGCGGGTCATGCCGGCGATCGTTCTCGTGGAGGCATCGGGCAGCCGCGGCAGTGGATTTTTCGTCGCGCCCGACACGCTGCTGACGAACGTGCACGTCGTCGGCCGCAACAGCTCTGTGACGGTCCGCCGCGCGTCCGGCGAAGTGGTTCCAGCACGCGTCGAGGCCACTGCGCCGCAGGTCGACATCGCCGTTCTGAAGCTGTCGGCGATCGACAAGACGCAGCCGGTGCTGACGCTCGGCACGACGGGAAGCGTCCGCATCGGCCAGGAGGTCTTCGCAATCGGCACCGCGCTCGGCATGCTTCAGAACACCCTCACCCGCGGGATCGTCAGCGGGATCCGGCAGACGCCGAATGCGACGCTGGTGCAAACCGACGCCGCCGTCAACCCGGGCAACAGCGGCGGGCCGCTGCTCGATCAAGATGGACGCGTGCTCGGCATCGTCACGATGGGATTCACCGAACGGCAGGGATTGAATTTCGCGGTCGGCGATCGATCACGCGCGGGCGCTGCTCGAAGGGCGGCCGGCGCAGGCGGCGACGGCGTCCACAGCGCCGCCGGCTGCGGCCATGCGCGGGTTGTCTCCGACGATCCCCTCGGAAACCGATCAGGCAAGGGCCCAGGGCGTGCGCATATACGAACAAGCGATCGCGCAGCTCGCGCGACGCGCCGATACGCTCGAGAACGCGTGGCGCCAGTACGGCACGTCCTGTTACAAGGGCCGCGGCGCGACGGCCGGCCTGGACCGCGCCTGGTTTGTCGTCTTCAATGACCGCTTGACGGACGATGTCGTTGCCCCTGGCTGCGATCGATGGTTCGCCGATTTCCGCCGCCAGGCTGCCGAGGTGGCCGCCGGCGTCATCGCGGCCGAGGAGCTGGCGCGCCAGGCCGATGTGTATCCGGGCATGCGCCGCGACGCCCGGCGCCGCTATCGCCTCGACTATCCCGGGATGGGAGCGGTAGTTCTCAGGGCGGGAGGGGCAGGAAGGGCAGGAGGGCCTGCCCCACCTGCCCCACCTGCCCTCCTCCTGCCCTTCCTGCCCTTCCTGCCCTGTCCTGCCCTGCTATGATCGCGCCCGTGCGGATAGGCATCGACGCGCGAAAACTCCACGATTTCGGCATCGGCACCTACATCCGCAATCTGCTGCGGCAGCTCGCCCGCCTCGACCGCGAGTCCGAGTTCATCCTGATTTCCCGTCCGGAAGACCGCGCGACGCTCGCCTCGCTCGGTCCGAACTTCCGGCCGGTCGCGGAGACGGCCGGCAACTATTCGGTGACCGAACAACTGAAGATCCCGCTCGTGCTGAAGCGCGAGCGCGTGACGCTCTTTCACGCGCCGCACTACGTCCTGCCGCCGCTCGTCAGCTGCCGTTCGGTTGTCACGATCCACGACTGCATTCACCTCATGTTCCCGCAGTACCTGCCCGGACGGCTGGCGTATCGCTATGCCCAGACGTCGATCGGCCTGGCGTCGCGGCGGGCGACGCGGGTGCTCACCGTGTCGGAAAGCTCGAAGCGCGACATCCTGAAGTTCGTCGACATCCCCGCAAGCAAGATCGACGTGATCTACAACGCCTACGACGAGCGGTTTGCCGTCGAGCCTCGCGAGGAAGACGTCGTCCGCGTGCGCGAGCGTTACCAGCTGCACGACGAGTTCGTGCTCTATGCCGGCAACGTCAAGCCGCACAAGAACCTCGAGCGGCTGATCGAGGCATTCCAGCTCGTGCGCACGCGCGGCATGGATCACCTGAAGCTCGTGCTGATCGGCGACGAGATCTCGAAATACGCCGCGCTCCGGCGCGCCGTCCATCATCACCAGCTCCACAAGTACGTCCGGTTCCTGGGCTACCTGCCGGAAGAGACGCTGGCCGTGATGTACCGGCTGGCTGGCGTGTTCGTCTTCCCCTCGCTGTACGAGGGCTTCGGACTGCCGCCGCTCGAGGCGATGGCGAGCGGCACGCCGGTGGTCACGTCGAACGTCTCCTCGCTGCCCGAGGTCGCGGGCGACGCCGCGGTGCTCGTCGATCCGTACGATCCCGCCGCCATCGCCGACGGCATCTACCGCGTGCTGACCGACGACAGGCTGAGGCGCGAGCTGCGGGCCAGGGGGCTGGCGCGCGCGCGCCAGTTCTCGTGGGAAGCTTCAGTCCGGCGCGTGCGGGAGATCTACGGCGAGGTGGCGGACGCGGCCCACGGAACAGCGCGTTCGCCCTCGAATGCACACGAGGCAGCGCGTTTGTGAGCGCTCCGTCGCCCAGGGTCGCCCTCGTACATGATTGGCTGACGGGAATGCGCGGGGGCGAGCGGGCCCTCGAAGTGTTGTGCGAGCGTTTCCCGGCGGCCGAGCTCTTCACGCTCGTCCATGTGCGCGGGAGCGTGTCCCCGATTATCGAGCGCCTGCCGATCCATACGTCGTTCGTCCAGCGCCTGCCGTTGGTCTCGCGGTTCTATCGTCAGTACCTGCCGCTCTTTCCGAGCGCCGTGGAACGGTGGGACTTCAGAGGGTTCGACTTCATCCTGAGCGTCAGCCACTGCTGCGTGAAGTCGGTCATTCGCCCGGCCACGGCGCGGCATCTCTGCTACTGCCTCACCCCGATGCGTTATGCCTGGGATCAGTTCGACGCGTATTTCGGACCCGATCGGATTGGGCAGGTGCCCAGCCGCCTGATGCGGCCGGTCATGGCCCGGCTGGCGCACTGGGATCGCGCGACGTCAGCACGCGCGGACCGCTATGTCGCTATCTCTCATCATGTTGCGGGGAGGATCCGCCGATACTATAATCGCGAGGCCACCGTCGTGTATCCACCCGTCGACACGGCTTTCTATCACCCGGACAGCGTCACACCCGAGCGGTTCGCGCTGATTGTCTCGGCTTTGGTGCCCTACAAGCGCATCGAGCTCGCGATGGACGCCTGTGCCCTGGCGGGCATTCCCCTGCGCATCGTCGGGGACGGCCCCGAACGGGCTGCGCTCGAACGACGCTCGACCTCGAATTCGCAGTTCCTCGGCCGCCTGACCGACGCCGAGGTCCGCGACCTGTATCGCCGGGCAGCTGTCGTCGTCCTGCCGGGCGAGGAGGATTTCGGCATCGTTCCGCTCGAAGCACAAGCCTGCGGGCGCCCGGTGGTCGCACTCGGCCTGGGCGGGGCTCGCGAGACGGTCGTCGACGGCGAGACTGGATTTCTGGTCGACGAACCGTCCGCGGCGGCTTTTGCCGATGCCATCGGCCGGGCGTCGACGTATCGGTTCGACCGGGTGGCCATCCGGCACCATGCCGAACGGTTCGGGCGCGCACGCTTCGGCGACGAAATGGAAGCGCTCGTGAAGTCTGAAGCTGGAGGAACGGACTTCCGATGATCCGCCATAACCGGCTTCTCGTCGCGTTCTACATCATTTCCGACGCGCTGCTGGGCGTGTCGGCCTTCATCATCGCCTACGCGATTCGTTTCTATTCCGGCCTCATCCCGATCCGATATGGCCTCCCGCCGCTGCAGCAATACATCAACCTGCTGCCGTTCATCGCCGCGGTGGTGCCGCTCGGTTTTCATCTCCAGGGCCTCTATCGCCTGCGCCGCGGCCGATCGCGCGTCGACGACTTCTTCCAGGTGTTCGTCGGCAGCATCCTCGCCGTGGTGTTCGGCATCGTGTCGACGAACTACACGCAGATTTACTTCGCCGGTCCGACGGCGCGGACGACCGGCGCCTTCCAGGTGTCACAGCCCGTCTGGGTGATCTTCCTGGTCCTGAACGTTTCGCTGACGTTTGCGACGCGCGAGTTGATGCGCGAAATCCTCGAGCGACGCTGGCGCGCGGGGATCGGCTTGAAGCGCATCCTGATTGCCGGCGCCGGCGACCTCGGCCGCCTGGTGGCCGACAAGATCCTCGAGCACCGCGAGCTCGGGTATCAGATCGTCGGCTTTGTCGACGATCGGGCCGCGGGCGATCACCTGGGCTACCGAGGGCTGCCGCTGCTCGGCACGCTCGAGGAAGCCGGCGAGATCACGTCGCGCGAGAGCGTCGACCACCTGTACGTCGCCCTGCCTCCCGAGCAGCACATGAAGATGCTCGAGCTGCTCGAGAGCACCAGCCGCGAAATGGTCGATGTCAAGGTGGTCCCGGATCTCCTCCAGGTGATCGCCCTGCGTGCGCGGCTCGAAGACCTCGATGGCGTCCCGATCATCAACGTCAACGACATCCCGCTGCAGGGCGTCAACAGCTTCATCAAGCGGATCATCGACATCGGCATCTCGGGCGCGGCGCTGGTGGTCCTCGCGATTCCGCTCGGCCTCATCAGCCTGATCGTCAAGCTCACCTCGCAGGGCGTGGTGTTCTACCGGCAAGAGCGCATGGGGCTCGACGGCAAGTCGTTCACGATCGTGAAGTTCCGCTCGATGTACGACGATGCGGAGCGGGATACGGGCCCGGTGTGGGCCCAGGCGAGCGACCCGCGGGTGACGCCGGTCGGGCGGTTCCTGCGACGCTCCAACCTCGACGAGCTGCCGCAGCTCTGGAACGTGCTGCGGGGCGACATGTCGATCGTCGGCCCGCGCCCGGAGCGGCCGCACTTCGTCGCGCAGTTCAAGCACAAGATCCCGCAGTACATGCTCCGCCACAAGGTGAAGGCGGGCCTCACCGGCTGGGCGCAGGTGAACGGCTGGCGCGGCAACACGCCGCTCGAGAAACGGATCGAGTACGACCTGTACTACATCGAAAACTGGTCGGTCCGGCTCGACCTGAAGATCATGTGGCTGACGCTCATCAAGGGGTTCTTTCACAAGCATGCATATTGATCAGGCGGTTAGAGGCTAGAGGCTGGACGCTCGGACGAGTCGACGATAAGACCCGACACCTCGCGCTGGCAGTTACGCGCGCCCAGCGTTCTGTCCCAGCCAGCCCCCAGCCCCCAGCCTCCAGGCTCCTATGAAACAGCGCATCGTCATCACCGGCGCCGCCGGCTTCATCGGATCGCACCTTTCGGAAGCGCTCCTCGATCGCGGATACGAGGTCATCGGGATCGACAACCTGCTGACGGGCGACACCGCCAACATCGCGCACCTCGTCAACCGCGACTTCACGTTCATCAAGCACGACGTCACGAATTACATCTACGTCGAGGGACCCGTCCATTTCGTCCTGCACTGGGCAAGCCCGGCCAGCCCGATTGATTACCTGGAGCTGCCGATCCCGACGCTCAAGGTCGGCGCGCTGGGCACGCACAAGGCGCTGGGCCTCGCGAAGGCGAAGGGAGCGCGGTTCGTGCTGGCGTCCACCTCGGAGGTCTACGGCGATCCGCTGGAGCATCCGCAGAAGGAGTCGTACTGGGGCAACGTGAACCCGGTCGGGCCGCGCGGCGTGTACGACGAGGCGAAGCGGTTTGCCGAAGCGATGACGATGGCCTACCACCGCTATCACGGGGTGGACACGAAGATCGTCCGCATCTTCAACACCTACGGACCGCGCATGCGGCTCAACGACGGCCGCGCCGTCCCGGCCTTCATGTCGCAGGCGCTCAGGCACGAAGACGTCACGGTGTTCGGCGACGGCACCCAGACGCGCAGCTTCACCTACATCAGCGACCTGGTCGACGGCATCATCCGCCTGATGCTCTCGAGCGAGAACGACCCGATCAACATCGGCAACCCGCGCGAGATGACGATCGAGGAGATCGCCCGGACGATCATCAAGATGACCGGCGCGAGAAGCCAGATCGTCTACAAGCCGCTGCCGACCGACGATCCCAAGATCCGCCAGCCCGATATCACGCGCGCCCGCACGCTCCTCAAATGGGAGCCGAAGGTGGGGCTCGACGAGGGGCTGGTGAAGACGATCGAGTATTTCAGAACGAAAGTCGGGGCTGGAGGCTAGAGGCGACTCGTTTCCGCAATTTACAATTCAAATTGTAAATTGTAAATTCCACGAGAGTCGCTACGGCGTGGCGATGCCGGCGACGCGGTTCAAAGCCGCCAGGAATGTCCGCCAGGTGCTTCGCTGGCTGGCGAGAAGCTTGCGGCCGTCAGTCGTCAGCCGGTAGTACCGCCGCCGCCGCTGGCCGGCCTTTTCCACCCAGCGTCCCTCGATGAATCCCTTTGATTCGAGGCGGTAGAGCGTCGGGTAGAGCGACGCGATATGGAAGCTGATGGCGCCGCGCGATCGCTCGGCGATCAGCTGGCCGATCTCATAGCCATGGCGCTGCCGGTGCTCGAGCAGCGACAGAATCAACACCTCGGTGCTGCCACGCTTCAATTCGCGCTCGAGCGCCGACGTTGCCATATGTGGTGTGACACTATATCGCAGCGCGCCCGAGAGATCGACCGGTGGCGGCGCGACCGGTCGCGACCGATCCGTTCGGTCAGCTGAGGCGCCCGGGGCCGCGGCGCCGCAGGTGGCGCCACGAGCGACAACGAATCACGTAAGTCAGTTTTCCATCGCCGTTCCGAGCACCCCGATGGCGATACGGCGCGCCGGATCGCGCATCCCGAGGACTCGATGTTCCGCTCGGAAAATCGACCGGCTGCGGCGCCGCGCCGCCGCGGGATCGACGGCATCGGCTTTGCCACACCTGCGGGCAGGAGATTCTCTATGCCTCGAGCGCAGCGGTCTTCTCACCTCGGCTGTCCTTCTGGCCTCTCTCCATCTCGCGACGATGACCGTCCAAGGTGGCCAGGCTGGCGGCGGTGCGACCAAGACGGCGGCGAAACCGCTGCCGTCGACTCCGAAATCAGTGGCCGCGGGGGCGAGCCTGTTCCGCGCCCACTGCCGCGCGTGCCACGGCAACGATGCCAAGGGCAACGGGCCGGAGGCGCCTCCCGGCTCGAAGCCGGCGGACCTGACCGACGGCACGTGGGGGCACGGCTCCACCGACGCCGAAATCTTCGAGGTGATTCGCAGCGGGGTCGGGCCGAAGTTCGACATGAAGGGATTTCGCAGCAGGCTCACCACCGAAGAGATGTGGAGCCTCGTCCACTACCTGCGCAGCATCGGGCCTCAGGGCGCGCGCTGATCGCGTAGCGCGGCCCACGCTTGCGTTAAGCTACGCGACATGCGGATAGCGGGCCGTTTGATGGGCGCACTGGTGCCAGTCGGCCTCGCGGTGGTGTCGCTGGCGCGGCGCAGGGGGCGCCGCCGCCGATCATCGACATGCACATGCACGCACCCGCGCCGATGATCAGGGACCGCCGCCGCTCGGCTGTGTCCCGGAGACGTGTTTCCGCCACCCGAGCCCTGGCCGCCCATGGGCCGACACGTTCATGGCGTGGATGAAGAAGCCGCCCTGCGCCAGTCCGATCTGGTCGCCGATGACCGACCGCGAGCTGATGGACCGGAAGCTGAGCGCGATGAAGCGCCGCAACGTGTTCGGCGTCGTCAGCGGAGTCCTGCTGGACGAGTGGCGGAGGGCCGCCGCCCGAGCGGTTCATCCCATTCGCTCGATTTCAATTTCGAGCCGGCGCGTTCCGCTCGGTGGATGAGGTCCGCAACCGCACTGACCACCGGCGGCTACCGCGCGCTCGGCGAAGTGGCCATCCAGTATCAGGGCGCCGAGCCTGGTGACCCGACGATTCGAACCGTACCTGGCGCTCGCCGAGGAGCTGGACGTTCCGGTATCCATCCACGTCGGCACCGGGCCCTCCCGGCGCCGCTTATCTCGGGTTCCCCGACTACCGTGCCGGCTACATAGCCCGCTGCTGATCGAAGAGGCGCTGCTCCGCCATCCCAGGCTGCGCGTCTCGCTGATGCACGCCGGCTGGCCGATGCTCGACGACCTGCTCGCGACGATGTGGACGCACCCCCAACTATACGTCGACGTCGGCGCGATCGGCTTCGCGCTGCCGGCCGCCGGCTTCTCCTCCTACCTCCAGCGCATCGTCGAAGCCGGCTTCGGCAAGCGGGTGATGTTCGGATCGGATCAGATGATCTGGCCGGAAATGATCGAGGTCGTCATCGACCGCATCGAGAAGGCGGCATTTCTGACCGCCGACCAGAAGCGCGACATTCTCTACAACAACGCCGCGCGGTTCCTGAGGTTAAGCCCGCAGGAGATCGCCCGGCATCACGGCCGCTGAGCACCTGGCCAGCGAACGCTTACCGGTTCGTGCTCGGCTTGCGCAGGCTGCCGTAAATCAGCTCTTCAGTGAACTCCACGCACTTGAATTCCAGCCGCTGCGCGCCCGGTTCGACGCGGCGATAGAGCGGCATGCTGATCTTCCACGGCCGCGTGAACACCTTCGGATCTTCGATCGTCGCCTCGGTACTGCAGGTGGTAGGGCGAGCTTGGCGTGTAGCGCTCGGTGACCTTCAGCGCGTCGCTGTGGAAATTACCGGCGCGATCGAACCACGTCTGGCCGTTGAACCCGGTCACTTCGATCACGAGGGTGTCGCCTTGCCAGCGCCCGTTCGACCATCCCATCCAGAAGTCGTTCGGCGGCTCGCGGTGGTTTTGCATGTTGATCAACCGGCTGGCATCGGCGAACTCGTACGAAAACAGCAGCACGTTCGTGCTCTGGACGATCTGGAACGGGAACGGCAGGTAGGTCGCGCGCGGCACGCCCGGCAGGAAGCAGCGCAGTTCGGGATCGCCGACGGCGAAGTCGAACGGGTCGACCGTCATCCGCTTCTCGTAGTTCTCTTTCTTTTTCGCCAGCGCCCAGGCCTGGTAGGGAATCTCGTTGCCTTCGACGACGCTGCGCCCGGCCGGGATGGCGCCCCAGGCGCCCATCGCCAGGACGGGCGCGGGCTGCGCCGAATGATCCTGGATGTCCCAGTGCGCCGTGTTGATCGCCTGCCACAGCCCGTTCAGGTCGGGCTGCTTGGTCCCGGGCAGCCGCGGCGCCTGGTAGGGACGATTCTGGGCCGAGACGATTCCCGAGCACGCCGCGATCGCGATCGCGGCCGCCGCGGCCAACCGGCGCGTGGACCGCTTCACGACCTCATCTCCCCTGCTTCTTCGCCTCTTCGGCTTCCAGCTTCGAGCACGCGCGCGCCCTTCAGCAGGTGCACCATCCCGTAGTTGCCTTCGTGGCAGGCGTACTCGAAGATCGGGCCCTCGTCCCGCTGCCACGGCACCTGCCCCGTCCACGGCCGTGTCCACGTCGTCGCATCGTCCACGGTGAACTCGTAGCTGAGCGTGTTGGCGTCGGTCAGCGTGAAGCGCTCGATCACGGTGCGGTTCGGTCCCGAACCCTCGTAGTTGGATTCGGGATGGAAGTTCGTCGTCTCGACGACGAGCGTGTTGCCGTCCCATCGGCCGCGCGAGTCGCCGAGCCAGGGGCGGATGGACTGCCCGAGGTGCGGCCTGCCGTCGAGCGGAATGATCCGGACCTCGTGGATCTGCTCCTGCATCATCGCGACGTAGCCGGGCGCCTGCACGATCTGGTTGTTGTTGTTGTAGCCGCTCGACCGGACGGGCACAGGCCGATAGACGAGGCAGCGCTCGTTGAGCGCCCGGTCCGCCCAGGAGTCGTAGCCGCGCCGGGCCAGCGTCTGGCGGCGCTTCTGGCCTTCCGGCGTGTAAGGCGGCAAGCGTCCGTCAGGCGGATCGACAATCAGCGAGGTGCGGCCGACAGACCCGCCGCGATCCCACCAGAACGAGTTGTACGCGACCTCGACGTCCTGCGCCGGATCGTCGAGGCGGCGATCGCCGCGCCGCGCTTCCTCTTCGTTCAGCCGCGCAACCTCCTCGGGAGTCAACGTCGCGCGGTCCTTGAATTGAGCGGGCCGCTCCAGCGGCGTGATCGTGCCGAAGTTCCAGATCCCCTGCAGGTCGGGATCGCCCCACGGCGTCTTGGGAACTTTGAAGAGCCGCGCCGGCGGACGAGGACGACGTCCGCGCCTGACCTTCAAGCGTCGCTGGCACGAGGCCGGCCAGGATGATCGAGATGGTCAGGGCCTTCCCGAATCGCGTGGCGATCGACAGGGAGTTCGCCATGGTGCAACCCTCCGGGGTTCGAGTGGCCTGTATGATACCGCGCCGAGGCCCGCCGGCCCGCCTTTACGACGGCTGCGGCCGGCCGAAACGCTCTGCGGAGCGCGCCTTGAGCCGCGCGGCCACTTCCTCGCGATTCCGCGGCTCGGCCGAGGTCACGAGCGAGTCGATCAGCCGCCGGGCGACCGCCGACACCTCTTCGATCGCCTCGTTGAACGCGTCCTCGTTCGCCTTCGACGGCCTCGTGAATCCGCTCAGCTTACGGACGAACTGCAGCGAGGCCGCCTTGATCTCTTCATCGGTCGCCGGCGGATCGAAGTTGAACAGCGTTTTGATGTTTCGGCACATTTGACTAACTTTTTCCCAATGGCGGTGGGGCCCCACCCCCGCCGCGAACTTACGCTGATGCCTCGCCTCGGATCTCCCTTGTCCTCGGCTCGGCATGGCCGCAGGCGCTGCTACCGTGTCAGTTTCCGATACTTGATCCGATGCGGTTGGTCGGCTTCCGCGCCGAGACGCCGCTTGCGATCGGCTTCGTAGTCCTGATAGTTGCCTTCGAACCACACGACCTCGCTGTCTCCTTCGAAGGCCAGCATGTGCGTCGCGATCCGATCCAGGAACCAGCGGTCGTGGCTGATGACCACGGCGCAGCCGGCGAAGTTGAGCAGCGCTTCTTCGAGCGCGCGCAGCGTGTCGACGTCGAGGTCGTTGGTCGGCTCGTCGAGCAGCAGCAGGTTGCTGCCCTTCTTGAGCAGCTTCGCGAGATGGACGCGATTGCGCTCGCCGCCCGACAGCGTGCCGACCTTCCGCTGCTGCGCCGGCCCCTTGAAGTTGAACCACGACACGTAGGCGCGCGAGGCGATCTTGCGTTTGCCCAGCTCGATCTCGTCGTGGCCGCCGGAAATCTCTTCCCAGACGGTCTTGTTCGCGTCGAGCGCCTCGCGGCTCTGATCGACGTAGCCGATCTGCACCGTCTCGCCGATCTTCAGCGTGCCGGCATCCGGCTGCTCCTGCCCCGGTGATCATCCGGAACAGCGTCGTCTTGCCGGCGCCGTTCGGGCCGATCACGCCGACGATGCCGCCGCGCGGCAGCGTGAAGTTCAAGTCCTCGATCAGCAGGTTGTCGCCGTAGCCCTTGCGGAGGCGCCGCGCCTCGACGACGACGTCGCCGAGCCGTGGACCGGGCGCGATGTAGATTTCCGCCGTCTCGATCTTCTGCGCGGTCTCTTCGCGCAGCAGCTCTTCGTAGGCGTTCAGGCGCGCCTTGCCCTTGGCCTGCCGCGCGCGCGGCGACATCCGGATCCATTCCAGCTCGCGCTCGAGCGTCCGCTGCCGGCGCGTCTCGGCCTTCTCCTCCAGCTGCAGCCGTTGCTGCTTCTGCTCGAGCCACGACGAGTAGTTGCCCTTCCCAGGGAATGCCGCGGCCGCGATCGAGCTCGAGGATCCAGCCGGCGACGTTGTCGAGGAAGTAGCGATCGTGCGTCACGGCGACGACGGTGCCCGGGTAGTCCTTGAGGAACCGCTCGAGCCACGCCACCGACTCGGCGTCGAGATGGTTCGTCGGCTCGTCGAGCAGCAGCAGGTCGGGCGACTGCAGCAGCAGCCGGCAGAGCGCGACGCGGCGCCGTTCGCCGCCCGACAGCGTCGTCACGTCGGCATCAGGCGGCGGCAGCCGGAGCGCATCCATCGCCAGCTCGAGCCGCGAATCGAGGTCCCAGGCGTTGGATGCGTCGATCTTGTCCTGGATCCTCGCCTGCTCCTCGAGCACCTTGTCCATCTCGTCCGGCGACAGGTCTTCGCCGAGCTTCGCGTTGACCTCGTCGTAGCGCGTCAGCAGCGCCTTGATCGACGCCACGCCTTCCTCGACGTTGCCAAGCACCGTCTTCGAGGGATCGAGCCGCGGCTCCTGCTGCAGGAACCCGATCGCTGATCCCGTCGGCCGGAAACGCTTCGCCGGTGAAGGAGGTGATCCTCGCCCGCCATGATGCGGAGCAGCGAGCTCTTGCCCGCGCCGTTCAGACCGAGCACGCCGATCTTCGCGCCGAAGTAGAACGACAGCCAGATGTCCTCGAGAACCCTGGTGTCGGGCTGGATGGACCTTCCCGAGCCCTTTCATGGTGTAGATGAACTGAGGCATAGGCTGAACAGTGGAATTTAAGATTTAAGATTTCAGATTTAAGATTGGCGAGACCGTTGAGTTGGCAGCCAACTCGCGACCGTTCCAATCTTAAATCTTAAATCTGAAATCTTAAATGTCAGCGTCAGGTCTCCGCCGCATCCTGCACATCGACATGGACGCCTTCTACGCGTCGGTCGAGCAGCGCGACGACCCGGCGCTGCGCGGACGGCCGGTGGCGGTTGGCGGCAGTCCGGAGCGCCGCGGGGTCGTGGCCGCGGCCAGCTACGAGGCGCGGCCTTCGGCGTCCGATCGGCGATGTCGATGGCCAGGGCGGTACGGCTGTGCCCGGCGCTCGTGATCGTCCCGCCCGATTTCGCACGCTACAAGGCGGCGTCGAACGCGGTGTTCTCGATCTTTCGGGAAGTCACGCCGCTCGTCGAACCGCTGTCGCTCGACGAGGCCTACCTCGACGTCACCGAGAACGCCTGGCACGAACCGCTCGCCACCCCCGTCGCGCGGCGCCTCAAGGAGCGCATCCGCGCCGAGACCGGGCTGACGGCGTCGGCCGGCGTGGCGCCGAACAAGTTCCTCGCGAAGATCGCGTCTGGCTGGAAGAAGCCGGACGGGCTGACGGTCATCAGCCCCGATCGCGTCGAGCCGTTCCTGCAGCAGCTGCCGGTCGATGCGTTGTGGGGCGTCGGACCGGTGACGGCCCGGAAGCTGCGGGCGCGCGGCATCGAACGGCTGGTCGACGTCCGCACCGTGGATCCCCAGGAGCTCCAGGACACGGTCGGCAGCCTCGCCGAGTGGCTGCGGCAGCTGGCGCAGGGCATCGACGAGCGTCCGGTCGTGCCGAACCGCGAGACGAAGTCGTCGGGATCGGAGAGCACATACGCGAAGGACCTGACCGATCCGGATGAGATGCGCGACGAGATTCGCGAGATGGCCTCGCAGGCGGCGGCCTGGCTGGCGCGGAGGTCGCTGCTGGCGCGGACGGTCACCATCAAGGTCCGCTACTCGGATTTCACGACCATCACCCGCAGCCATACGGCGGCGGCGACCCGCGATACGGCGGGAATCGTCGCAGAGGGCGGTAGAATTGCTCGACCGCACCGAGGCACCGCCGGCGCGCCGGTGCGGCTGCTCGGCGTCAGCGTGCACAACCTGTGCGCGGATGGCGACCTGGTGCCCGGGGATTGGCTACCGTTTGATGCGGAGGTCCGCCTGAAGGCGGACCTACGACGCGGATCGTAGCGTCCGGCTTCAGCCGGACCCGTAAACCAATGCTTAAAGGGACGCGCGACGGAATTCTCAAACGGATCCAGCCGACCAGCATCCACGGACAGATGTCGTGGGACGTCTTCTTCACCGACGCGGACGATCCGGAGGGCCAGATGCACGTGGCGCGGCTCGGGCCTGAAGCCGTCGCGCAGAACTCGAGCCCGGCGACCGCATCCAGGTCGAGTACCTGGTCGGCGTCGCCGTGAAGATCACGCGCGTCGTGCCGACGTCTAGGCGGACCTACGGGCTCGCTACTGCGCGGACCTAAAGGTCCGCCCTACTTCTGTTCAATGCGAACGCCGCGCAGCTCGATGCGCTCGTTCGGCGTCTCGCCGGTCCGCGGCACTTTCTCGATCGCCTCGACCACCGCCATCCCGTCGACCACCCGCCCGAACGCCGTGTAGACACCGTCGAGCGCGGTCGAGGCGCCGGTGCAGATGAAGAACGATGTCTGGGCGCTGGCCGGATCGTCCCCTCGCGCCATCGACACGATGCCTTTCACGTGCTTGGTGTCGTTGAACTCCGGCTGCAGGTTCTGGACGAGCTTCTGCTGCCGCTCGCGTCAGCGGCGATGCCTGCGTGTTGAGCGCGCCGGTCTGGATGACGAAGCCGGGCGCGACCCGGTGGAACGCCATGCCGGCGTAGACGCCCGCCTCCGCGAGCCGCAGGAACTGCCGGACGGTCTCCGGCGCCTTGTCCGGGAAGAACTCGATGGTGATCGGACCCATGCTGGTGTCGAGGACGGCGCGGTAGCCAGCCAGCTGCTGCCGCCGACTCGGTGACGAACCGCTCCGCCGGCTTGTCGCGGATGGTCACGCGCTTGATCTCGACGCGCTCGGTCGCCAGGCCGGACCGCATCGACCGGCGTTTCCGAGATCTTCTGCAGGACCTCCATGCCGTCGGACACCTGGCCGAACACCGTGTATTGACCGCCCAGCGTCGGCTGGTCGGCGAGGACGACGAAGAACTGCGCGCCGGCGCTGTCGGGCCTGCCCGGCACGAGCACCGCCGCCACCGACCCGCGCGTCATTTTCTCGGCGCGCGCCTCGGCCTTGACCGCGTTCTGCCCGCCGGTCCCGTAGAGGCTGCGCTTCGCCGGATCCTTCGAAATCGGATCGCCGCCCTGCACCATCCCGTACTTCACGACGCGATGGAACGTCGTCCCCTCGTAGGCGCCCTCCTGCGCGAGCTTCGTGAAGTACGCGACGTGATTGGGCGCGGCATCTGGCGTGAGATCGATGATGAACGTGCCGAGCAGACGTCTCGACGACCGCCTGCCTGGCGGCGGCCTGCGCGAGACCGACATGCCACGAAAACACGAACAAGGCGAGCCACGAAAGCACGAAAACACGAAACCCATGATCTCCTTCGTGTCGCGTTTCGGGGCGGTTTGCCTTCGTGCTTTCGTGGCATGCCGTTCACCCCTCCATGGTGCGCGCCACGTGACGGATGTAGTGGAGGCCCGAAATCAGCGTGATCGCGAGCGATGCGTAGACGAAGACGTCCACGAACAGCGAATGATAGCCGCGGTAGTTGAAGAACATCGCGATCACCGCCGTGACGATGTAGGTGGCCGTCGCGACCTTGCCGTAGATCGACGGCCGGAACGTGCGCGGTCCGATCGCCAGATTGACGATGGCCACGGTGAGCACGATGACGACGTCGCGGCTGATGATGAGGACCGTCAGCCAGATCGGCAGGCGGTTCGCCAGGCCGAGACCCGGGATGGTGAGCACGATGAAGGTGGTGACGAGCAGCAGCTTGTCGGCCATCGGGTCGAGCCAGGCGCCGAGGCTGCGTCTTCTGCCCGCTCCAGCGCGCGATCAGGCCGTCGAGCGCGTCGGTCAGGCCGGCGATCGCGAACACCACCAGCGCCCACCCGAGATAGCCATAGATGACGAGGATGACGAATGCGGGAATCAGCACCACGCGAAGCAGCGTGAGCTGGTTCGCGGGCGTCATTGCGGTCATCGACGTGCGGGCGAGCCGGCGCCGAGCGACGTCATCGCGCGCAGCCGTTCGACGGTCTGCACGGCCTCCGCGCCGGTGACGCGGCGCGACGGCTCGAAGCTGCTCGTCGGCGTTCTTCGCGATCACGCCGGAGGCCACCGCCACCGACGCCGCCTGATACGCCAGGTGGTCGTTCGGCACGTCGGAGAAGCGGATCGGCCGCGTTGCGCCAGTCGCGGATGCGCTCCTGCGGCGCGAGATCCGCGAGCAGCCGCGCGGCGGTCTCCGCGAGCTCGGCGCGATCGACGACTTCGCGCGGCTGGAACGCGTGGTTCTCGAAGGCCTGCATGACGCCCGCGCGCACCACCGCCATGATCCAGGTTCCCGCCCAATGGCCGCGCAGGTCGGTGACGACCACGGCGTCGCGCGATTGGCCGAGCGCTGGCCCGAGGCGGACGCCAATCAGCGCGGCCAGATCGCCGCGCGTGATCTGCGGCGCGTCGGCGATCGCCCGGTACTCGTCGGGGAGCTTCGCGAGCTCGATCCGTTCGCGCAGCGCGTCGCGGCGACGCGTCAGGTCCACGCTCGACTCGATCGCCAGCGCCTCTTCATACAAGCGCAGCGCCTCGGCGACGTCGTCACGGGCTTCGAAGATTCGCGCCATCTGCCCGAGCGACGCGGCATCCGAAGGGTCGAGCTCGACGGCGCGCCGAAAGTGTTCGAGCGCGGCGTCGGTCTCGCCGCGCCCGGCCTCGACCAGCCCCAGCTCCCGATAGAGGAACGCGACTGTCGGGTGACGCGCCGATCGCGGCGCGATAGAGCTGGACCGCCTCATCGCTCCGCCCCGCCTTCGCCGCCTGCCGCGCGGCCGCCAGATCGCGCTCGAGCGACTGGAACTTCAGGACCTCGACGCGTCGCCGGACGTCGTTCAGCCCGGGTTGGGTTGTCAACGCGCGCTCGAACGTGGCGATGGCGTCCGCGTCGCGGTGCAGCGCGAGCAGCGTCTCGCCCCGGCCCGACCAGCGCCGAGACATAGTCGGCGCGGACGGCGAGCGCCTGGTCGAAATATCCCAGCGCGGCGCGGGGCTCGTCGCGGGCCAATTCGACGTAGCCGCGGCCGGCCATCGACGGATAGAAGTCTGGCGACCGGAGCGCCAGCCCGAATTCCTGGTCGGCATTCCGAAGGTCGCCCGCCTGCAGGAAACGCCAGCCGCGGTCGTGGCTCCACGCCGCCAGCGTCGACGACAGCTCAGCCGGGACGTCGGGAGCGATGAACTGCGGGTAGCGAGGAGAGGCCACGATCGGAGGCTGGACGACCTTCGCCGCGCATGCCGCCGAAAGGATCAGCGCGCCGATGACGAGGGGCAGACGCCAGGAACGCACGGGTCTATTTTACAGGCCGAGTGAAGCCAGGACTCGCCGCGGAACGTCGGCCACGATCGATATGCGGCCATCCCGCGCTTCGTGGACGAGCACGCGGGCATGCCGGTAAATCCGCGCGATTCGCTCGCGGGCGGCCGGGTTGCCCGCGTCGAGCTCGATGGTCATCCGGCGCACGTCGAGTGCGAGGCGCGACGCAATCGTCTCGATGAGCTCAACCAAGCCCTCCCGCGTCAGCGCCGAAATGCAGAGCGCATCCGGCTCGGCTTCCTGGAGCCGGCGCCGCTCTTCTGCCGTCAGCTGGTCGCACTTGTTGTAGACCTCCAGCAGCGGGACATCGGTGGCGCCGACCTCTTCGAGCACCTGCCCGACGGCCGCGATTCGACGATCGCGGTCGCTCGCCGCGGCGTCGATCACATGCAGCACGAGGTCGGCCTCGGCGACTTCCTCGAGCGTCGCGCGAAACGCCGCCACCAGGGCGTGCGGCAGCCGATCGATGAACCCGACGGTGTCCGACACCAGCAGCTCGCGGCTGTCCGGCAGCCGCACCTGCCGTACGAGCGGGTCGAGCGTGACGAACAGCGCGTCGGACACCTCGGCCGCCTGCCCGCGTCAGCACGTTGAACAACGTCGTCTTGCCGGCGTTCGTGTAGCCGACGAGCGCCGACCGTCGGGACGGAAGCCTTCTGCCGCCGTTCGCGAAGCTGGGCACGCCGCTGCCGCACGCGCTCGATCTCGGCGTTCAACGCGTGGATGCGCGCGCGAATCCGGCGGCGATCGGTCTCGAGCTTCGTTTCGCCCGGGCCTCGTGTGCCGATGCCGCCGCCGAGCCTCGACAGCGCGGCGCCGGCGCCGACCAGGCGCGGCAGCAGGTACTTGAGCTGGGCGAGCTCGACCTGCAGCTTGCCTTCGCGCGTGCGCGCGCGACGCGCGAAGATGTCGAGAATGAGCTGGGTGCGATCGATGATCTTGCGGCCGACTTCTTCCTCGATGTGGCGGAGCTGGGCCGGCGTGAGCTCGTTGTCGAACACGACGAGGTCAGCGTCGGTCTCGGCGCAGGATGCGGCCAGGGTCTCGATCTTGCCGGCGCCGAGGAACGTCGACGGATCCGGCTTCGGGCCGCTCCTGCAGCATCCGCAGCACCACCTTCGCGCCGGCGGCTTGCGCCAGGCCGCCGAGCTCGTCGAGCGATCGCTCCGCGTCGAGCCGGCGGGCGCGGCCGGCAATCAACCCGACCAGTGCCGCACGTTCGTTCCGCGGCGTGCGCGCTAGAGGCCGAGGCATGCCTGGATGCTTTCCCATGGGATGGCGCCCTGTCGAATGACGCGCGGCGTCGCGTCGGTCACGTCGATGATCGTCGACGGCGGTCCGCCGGGCGTGACACCCGCGTCCAGCAGCACGTCGAGGCCGGCGCCGAGCGACCCCGCGACGGTCTCCGGATCGTTGGTGGCCGGCTGGCCGCTCTTGTTCGCGCTCGTCGCGGTCAGCGGCGTGCCGCAGGCGCCGCACAGCGCGCGGGCGACCGGGTGCGCCGGCACACGCACGCCGACGCGGCCCGTTCCGCCGGTCACGTCAACTGGCAGCCGCTCCGGCGCCTGCATCAGCATGGTCAATGGGCCGGGCCAGAAACGGACTGCCAGGAGGCGAGCCAGCATCGGCAGCACGCCGAGCGTGGCCGCGATCTGGTCGACGTCAGCCGCCACAAGCGGGACCGCCCGATCGGCCGGCCGCGCTTTGAGCCGGCGGATCGCGGCGAGCGCTTCCGCGTTGAATGGGTCCACGGCGAGTCCATAGAGCGTATCGGTTGGCAGGGCGACGATGCCACCGGCCCGGATGGCGCGCGCCGCCTCTTCGATGGCGCCTCGGTCAGGAACGTTCGGATCGATCGACAGTCGCGTCACGGTGAATGTAATCGCCCGCTTCGCGGCTGGCGTTCCGCAACTGGCATCCTCAATCGGCGGCGCGGTAACCGGGGACCTCTCCACCATCACCCGCCTGACGATGGCGGCCAGAACGGCGAGCACGATCACATCCAGCACGAACACGCCGCGCATCGTCGTCGCGCCGAGCGATCCGGCCACAACCGGACTGACCGCCAATCCCGTCAAGGCCGCGCTCGACAACACACCGAAGCCGGTGGCGTGCGCGCCCGATGGAATCACAGAGCCGGCGGCCGTGTAAGCGGCCGTGCTGGCGGTGCCGATCGCGTATCCGAAGAGCGCGATTGCGGCCATCATCAGCCAAAAACCTCCCCCGACTCCGAGCATCGCCGCGCCGGCTCCTGCCCGCTGCTGCCGAGACGCTGATCACGACCCGGGCCGAGAACTGCTTCAACAGGCGGCCGCAGAAATGATGCCCGAGCGACGCGGCAAGCGCCGTCACCGAAAACAGCAGGCCGGCAGCAACCGGCACGGGCGGACGGGTGATCCCGATCTGTTCGAGATACAGCGGAAGAATCGGACCGACGCTGCGGTCGACGAACTGGATGCCGAAGACCACTCCGAGAAGGAGCAGGAAGTTCTCGAACGCCAGCACGGAGCGGAAACTGATGCGCGCCGGCGCGACGTCCGGAGACTCGCCCGGTTCGGGGCGCTTCTCTTCGTAGAGCAGCAGCACCAGGAGCAACGCGATCGTATACAGCCCGGCGGTGACGAGAAACGCCCGACGCAAGCCGACGGCGCCGGCCAGCAGTCCACCGATCACCGGGCCGACCGCCGGTCCGAGCCGCTGGGCCGTTTGCACGGTGCCGATCGCCGCGGCCATCCGATCGCGCGGGGCCGACTCCGCGGCCATCGACAGCGTCAGTCCGCCGTACCCGGTGAGAAACCCCAGCGCGGCGCGAAGCGCGAACACGTGCCAGGGCCTCGTCACCAGCGCCATCAACCCCATCACGACGGCGCAGCTCACCAGCGAGCGCGCCACCATGATCCGGCGCCCGTAGCGATCGGCCAGCCGGCCCCAGAAGGGCGACATCAACGCGGTCAACGCCGGGGTCACGCCGAGGATCGCCCCGGTCCACAAGGCGATCTCGCCGACGTCGGTCACGCCAAGCTGCCGGATGAAAAACGGGAGAAACGGCATCACCAGCGTGAAGCCAGTGAAGCCGATGAACGAGGCGGCGGTGACGGCGAACAGGTTGCGGCGCCAGTGATCAAACTCAGAACCGTATTTTGACGTCTTTGGCGGGGACGACGTGAATGCTGTCGATGAACCGGATCTGGTGCGGGTCGTTCATCATGATCATGGAGCTCGTCCGCACGCCGTCGCCGAAGAACCGCACGCCGCGCATCAGCGTCCCGTCGGTCACGCCGGTGGCGGCGAAAATCACCTTCGCGCCTGGGGCCAGATCCTTCGAACGATAGATTTTCTTGAAGTCGGTGATCCCCATCGCCCGGCATCGCGCTTCGTGTTCGGGCTTCGTCACGACCAGCCGTGCGAAGATCTCGCCGTTGAGGCAGCGCATCGCCGCGGCGGTCAGCACGCCCTCCGGCGCGCCGCCGGTGCCCATCACCGCGTGGACGCCCGAGCCGACGACCGCCGCCGTGATACCGGCCGAGAGATCGCCGTCACCGATCAACCGGATCCGCGCCCCCGTCGCCCTGATGTCTCCAATCAGCTTTTCGTGCCGCGGGCGGTCGAGGACGGTGACCACCAGGTCCTCGACCGATCGGCCGAGGCACCGCGCGATCGCCCGCAGGTTCTCGTGCACCGGCGCATCGAGGCTGACGTGGTCCTTCGAGCTTGGACCGACGACCAGCTTCTCCATGTACAGGTCGGGGGCGTGCAGGAGGCCGCCGGCCGTCGGACGCCGCAAGCACCGCGATGGCATTCGGCGCGCCGGTCGCGCACAGATTCGTGCCTTCGAGCGGATCGACGGCGATGTCGACCTGCGGCAACGCGACCGCGGCCCGGCCCTTGAGCGCGTGCGCCATGCCGACCCTTTCGCCGATGTACAGCATCGGCGCCTCGTCGCGCTCGCCTTCGCCAATGACGATCGTGCCGTCGATCGGCACCGAGTCCATCGTGCGGCGCATCGTTTCGACCGCGGCCTGGTCGGATCCATGACGATCGCCCTGCCCCATCGTGTGGGCGCACGCGATCGCGGCCTGTTCGACGACGCGCAGGAACTCGAGTGAGAGGTCGGAATCCATTCTGTACCGTGGAATTTAAGATTTCAGATTTAAGATTTAAGAATCAGATCAGATTCAACGAGATTTCAGCTTCGTTCATGAGCTCGGGCTTGTAGGGCGGCAATTCGCAGCGCGTCGGCCGGTCGGCGCGGTAGCCGAGCAGGTAGTCGGCCTGCATGATCTTGTGGATCTCGCGGGTGCCCTCGTAAATGACCGCGCCCTTGCAGTTCCGGTAGAAGCGGCCGACCGGGTATTCGTCGGAGTAGCCGTTGGCGCCATGGATCTGGACGGCGTCGCCGGCCGCGCGTTCCGAGGCGACCGTCGCGAACCATTTGGCGAGGCCGGTCTCGCGGGTGTTGCGCTTCCCTTCGTTCTTCAACCAGCCGGAGCGCATCCACAGCAGCCGCGCCGCCTGATAGTCCGATTCCATCTGCGCGATCATTTCCTTCACCAGCTGGTGCTGGCCGATCTCGACGCCGAAGGTCGTGCCGCTCCTTCGCGTACTTCACGCTGGCGTCGCGGCAGGCGCGAATCAGCCCGGTCGCCCCGGCCGCGACGGTGAAGCGGCCCTGGTCGAGCGCGAACATCGCGATCTTGAACCCTTCGCCGGGCCGCCCCAGCACGTTTTCAGCGGGAACCTCCACGTCGTCCATCTTGAACCAGCCGGTGTTCCCGGCGAGGATCCCCCACTTCTCCTTCATCGGTCCGCTCGAGAAGCCCTTGAACGTGCGCTCGACGATGAACGCGGTGAGGCCCGACGGATCGCGCTGCTTCTTCTTCTCCTGATCGGTCCACGCAATCACCATGAAGTTGTCGGCAACGTCGGCGAGCGAGATCCAGGACTTCTCGCCGTTCAGCACCCACCGGTCGCCCTTCTTGACGGCGGTGGTCTGAATCGCGCGCGCATCGCTGCCGGCGGAGGGTTCCGTGAGGCCGTAGCCGGCGATCTTCCGGCCCTGCGCCTGCGGCACGAGGTAGCGCGCCTTCTGATCCTCGCTGCCCCAGGTGAGGAGCGACAGGCAGTTCAGCCCGGCGTGCACCGACATGATGACGCGCAGCGACGTGTCCACGTACTCGAGCTCTTCGCTGGCGAGGCCGAGGCAGACGTAATCCATCCCCGCGCCGCCGTACTCCTGCGGCACCGAAATGCCGAGCAGCCCGAGCCTGGCCATGCCGCCGAGGATCCGGTCGCGATCGAACCGGTGCTGCCGGTCGGCTTCCTTGATGTGCGGCGCGACCTCGCGGGCGCCCCACTCGCGCACGGACTGTTCGAGGAGGCGCTGTTCGTCAGTCAGTTCGAAGTCGATCATGATGGGAAACGTCCCGCCGTGAAAGGGCTGCATCGTATCACGCGCTGCGCGCGACATGCACCCGTGCGCCGCGCCCGGCGGCGAGCGCCGCCGACGCGCTGCCGCCGTTGAGGGCCAGTTCGAGGTGGTCGGAGCTGCCGAACAGTGCGGTCAGCTCACCGCTGTCGGCGTCGGCGTAGGTCGACACGACGCGCGAGACCTGACGATCGCCAATGCCGATCGTGAGCGCGCCGCCGGCGGCGAACTTCTCGAACGTCCGCCGATCGATGTTCGTGATCAGGTTGCCGAACCGGTCGACGCGCAGCACCTCGCCGTCGAGCGACGTCGGATCCGGCCTCGGGCCGCGGGATGTCGAGACGTCGCACCGCGCCCGCCGGGCGTCCGAGCGCGCCCAGATCGATGCCCTTCGCCAGCCAGGCGGCCGCCGGCGCGAATCGATCGCGCCCCTCGAACGTCCGGCTGACGGTCGGGACGCGCATAGCGCCGCTCGGTCAGCTCCACGATCTTCTTCGCGGGTGTGTCGTCGAGGACGAGGGTCAGGACGCCGTTGTCGGGCGCCACGAACCGGTAGTCGCCGGCCTCGGCCGCGATGCCCCGTCGGGCCGATCCGACGCCCGGATCGACGACGGCCAGGAAGATTGTGCCCGGCGGGAAGTACCGGTACGCCGCCGCCAGCTCCAGCGCGCCCGCGAGCACATCGTGCGGCGGCACGTCGTGCGTGATGTCGACCAGGGTCGCGTCGGGACAGATCCCGAGCGCGACACCCTTCATCGTCCCGGCGTAATGGTCCCGCGTGCCGAAGTCGGTGAGCAGGGCGATCACCGGGCGCATCCGCTAATCGTATTGCAGGAACGAGCGGCCACGGAACCGAGGCGCCGGCGGTCAGACCATCAATATCAGCGCCAGCGCGGTGCACACCGCGCAGGCGGCGGCTGCCGCAGCGTGACGGCCCGCCGGCCACCCACCGGCGCGGACGGTCTGGTGATTGCGTTTCGCGAGCGTCAGGACTCCAGCGGCGACAGCCACGCTCATGAACATTCGGAAGCCAACCGCGGGCATGTCGGCGCCTTGCGGATAGAGGCTCCACGCGACCCGCGCTGCCAGCGACGCGGCGACGACCATCGCGAAGATCGCGGTCAGTAGAGCCCACAAGCTGCTGTGGCTCGCGGAGGAGACGTACAGACTGCCTGCCGCGAGCATCAGGACGGCCACACCGAGACGCGCGAGCAGGACGCGGTCTGGAAGCAACCCCAGCGCGCCGGGCAATCCCAGCGCGAGGGCGCCCGCGACACCCAGGACGACGCCGACCTTGACGATCCACTGTTTCCACGACGCCATCGGCAGGGTCATCTGCCATTCGATCGTGCCGAGCTGGTGCTCCTCCGCACTGGCGAGCGCCCCGGGCATGCAGGGCAGAAACGCGACGTACAACAGCGTCATGCCTTCCGCGACTTCGTCTGCAACCGGCCGCGCAAGGATGAGGATCATCACGCCAACGAGATAGGCGCCCGCGACGATGAATGTCATTCGCTGCAGCTCGAGCTCCTTACGCACCAGCAGCCAGAGCGGGTGAAATCGCCGCGCGTCCAGCGGCAGGCGCGTCGCCGTGTCTGCCCGTCTCCAGCGCCACCATCCGAGCTCGGAGCCGCCGTCGATCGCTTCCAGCCGCTGGAAAGCCCTCCACCCGAGGAACACGCCGGCCGACGAAACGAGCAGCGTGCCAACCCAGCCGACGCGGAAGACGAAACTCTGCGGGACGGGCGTGAAGCCGCGCGTCGCGGCCCACGCGAGCAGCGCCCCGCAGAACATGAAGCCGGGCGTCGCAAGGCTGAACGCCATGCCGGCCGTCGCGCTCCGGAACGACAGCGTCAGCCACGGCGCCAGCCCCACGGCCGTCGCGAGCGGCAGCCAGAAGAGGAAGGTCGATTCGTCGCGCAGGCTCTGCGCCGAGCGCCCGGAACGTGACGAGATGACCGACGAGCGCCAGCAGCAGAAGGGAAGACCAGGAGCACCGCGACCTTGATAGCTCATCGTCGAACGGCGCGACCGCGGCAATGCGAGCAGCGATTGCATGGTGCCGGACGAGAATTCGTGACCGAACGCGATTGCGCCCAGCGAAGCGGCGCCGACCGTGTAGGCGAGAATCCCGGCGCCGCGGAAATAGCCGCCGGCAAGCACGGGTGAGGCAAACATGGCCGTCAGCGCAGCCGCGAGAACCGGCCATGACGCGCGCAGCTCCTTGACGACGGCCGGCTTCAACGATGGCCGCGGCGTCATGCGGCGGCTGCTCCAGACTGCAGCGTGGAGACCACGATTTCCTCGAGGGTGAGCGACTCGGCGACCAGAGCCTCGGGAGAGTGCGCCCGCAGGCGGTCGAGCAGACCCGACGGATCGGCGCTCGCCACCACCTCGAGCTCGCGCCCGCGCCGGCGGATCGTCTGCGCTCCCGGCAGATCGAGGCCGGCCGGCTCCTCTGCAAACCGCGCGTAGATCTTCTGGTAGCGCTCGCGTGCCGCATCGGCCTCGAGCGTCAGCACGTCGCGGCCGCCGTCGATGATGGTGAACTCGTCGATCAGTCCCTCGAACTCGGCGATGAGGTGTGTCGAGACGAAGACCGTGCGATCGCCGGCATCTCCTTCCTGAAACGCGCCGATCACCGCCTCCACGAACTCGCGGCGGACGATCGGATCGAGACCGGACGTTGGTTCGTCGAGGATCAAGACCTCCGGCTCGGCGCAGATGGCGCCGACCAGGGCGAGTTGGGTCCGCTGCCCCTTCGACAGATGGCTCGCCTTCTGCGCAGGGTCGAGACGGAACCGGTCCAGCAGCGAGCGTTCGGCCTCGTCGTTCCACCGCGGCCGGAACGAGGCCAGCGTAGTCGAGGGTCTCGCGCACGCTCATCCAGGGATAGAAGGCGACGCGCATCAGGCACATACGCGACGCGCGCTTTCACCGCCGACCTCGTCGCGCGCGGGGTCGAGTCCGAGGATGCGGACCGATCCGCTGGTCGGGCGCATCAGGTTCAGCAGGCACTTGATGGTCGTCGTCTTGCCCGCGCCGTTGCGGCCGAAGAAGCCGTAGCACCGGCCCGGCCGCACCCGCAGGTTCAGGCCGTCGACGGCGTCCTGTGGCCGAACCGGCGCGCGAGTTGACGCGTCTCGATCGCCAGGATTTCAGCTGCTCATGACACCTCGTCGGCGGCGGTCCGCGCCGCGCTGCTGATCGAATCGATCGAACCGCTCCTCGGCGAGCCGGAGGAAATCGGCCTTGCCGACCTGCAGGTGATGCGCCTGCGTGACCGCCTGGTCGATCTCCTCGGCGAGAAGCTTCAACCGCACATCCTTGCGGTAGGGCGAGCCGTTTTTCCGGACGAAGCACCCCTTGCCGGCGACGCGTCTCGATGACGCCGAGGCTTTCGAGCTGCGCGTACGCCTTGGCGACCGTGTTGCGGTTGACGCGCAGCTCCTCGGCGAGCGGACGGATCGACGGCAGCGGCTCGCCCGGCGCGAATCGCGCCCGCCGCGGCGGCCGCCTTCACCTGGTCGACCAGCTGCAGGTAGACGGGCTTTCCCGACTCGAAAATTGAGCCGCATCCGCATTTGACTGTCCTAGGCCAGTAGGACAGATGCCGGACCGGCCGTCAATGGTCCGACGGCAGATTCGGTGTCGGCAGGAGCGCGCCAGATGGCAGCGCAGCGGACGGTCCGGCTAAAGCCGGACGCTACGGGTGGCAGGCTACGAGCGACCGGCTTGCGGAACAGAATCTCGCGGAGGTTGTTCTGCAGGAGGAACGAGTCGGACACCCGCAAGGCGGAAAACATGCGGATGATGTCGCGGTTGAGGAGACTCGTGCCCCGGCCGCGCGACGCCGGGTACCACCGGTGTTGCAGGTTCACTTCGTCGACGATGATGTACTTCGTGTAGCGCGGCGTGTCGCGCACCGGGCCGGACGCGAAAAAGCCGAGCAACGCGCCGTCGGGGCGAAGCACTCGCGTCATCTGCGCCGCGAGTTCGTGGGCGGACGCGCGATCGAGGTAGTCGATCACGTCCCAGCAGAGGATGCCGTCGAACGTGGCATCGGCCTGCGGAAATCGCTTCTTGAAGAAGTCGGGCAGCGCCTCCAGCTTGCCGTCCCTCGCCGTGGCGTTCGATATCGGCGAAGATGTCTTCGACGAAAATCTTGCACCCGAGCTGCTCGCCGAAGAAATTGACGTTGCTCCCGACGACCGGCCCGAGATCGAGCAGGACCGGCGACTCGCGGCTGGTCAGCGACGTGAGGAACTTGCGAAGCGCCTTGGTCGCGAACACCGGGTCGGCCGCCGCCATTCTCGACGGAGGGACACCCAGCTCCACGTCAGGACGCCGCGGCGCGAGACGATTAAGCAGGCCCAAAACGGACTCTCAAGGCTGAGGCACTGAGGAGTGGTGAAACTCCCCAGTTGCCCGAACACACGTTAGCGAGCGACGGCCTGGCCCTGCGCCGCCGGCTGCGGGGCCGCCGCTGCGGGCTGCGGCTGGGCGGCCGGCTTGGCGGCTGCCGCCGGCTGCGCCTTCTCGGCCTTGCGCTGCATATCGACGCTGCCGCGGAAATGCGCGCCCTCGGCAATCGCGACCCGCGGCGAGATGATGTCGCCGTCGACTGAGCCGTTGTCGCGGATATCGACCTTTTCGCTGGCGGTGACGTTGCCCGTGACCTCGCCGAGCACGATCACCGCCTTCGCGAACACCTGGGCCTTGATCTTGCCGTTCGGGCCGATCGTCAGCACGTGATCCGCGAGCTGGATCGTGCCTTCGACGTGGCCTTCGATCGTGAGATCCTCGCTGCCGTTCAACTCGCCCTTGATGACGACCGATTTGCCGATGTTCACGATGTCCTTCTCCATATGCGTTCTCACATCAGACCTAGGAGCCGGAGCCCCCACCGGTGCCGAAGCGGGTGGCTGCGCCGCCGGGGGCGGGCTGACCGGTTTCACCGCTTCATCACGTTTCCACATGTAAACCTCCGCCTGTCCTGACTGGGGGCTAGGGATCGGCCGTCTCTTGATGATCTGGATATCCGCGTAAAAACGCCCGCCAGTATATGGATGCCATCCAGCGTTGTCTAGTCCTTTTGTTACCGAGAGTTAGCGGGAATGGTACAATGAATGGTTCACACATGCGTGTATACCTGGACTACAACGCCACTACCCCTCTGGCGCCACAAGTGGTTGACGCAGTAGTTGCCACGACGCGTGATGTGTTCGGCAATGCCTCGAGCGTGCATCATTTCGGCCAGCAGGCGAAGGCGGCTCTCGACGACGCCCGGACCGCTGTTGCTACTCTTATCGGCGCGGACCCGTCAGAAGTTGTATTCACCAGCGGCGGCACGGAGGCCGACAACCTCGCCATCCGGGGGGCGGCCGAGGCCGCCGAGCCCTCCAGGCGGCGCCACCTGGTCGCCAGCGCCATCGAACACGAGGCCGTACTCAACACCTTGAAGGCCCTCGCCCGCCGCGGATGGCGGACGACCCTGGTGCCGGTCGATCAGAGCGGAATCGTGTCGGCCGACCGGGTGCGCGAGGCGATGGCGGACGACACCGCCCTGGTCTCCGTGATGCACGCCAACAACGAAATCGGGACCATCCAGCCGATCGCCGAGATCGCCGCCGTCGCCCACGAGCGCGGGGCCCTGATGCACACTGACGCCGTGCAGTCAGCCGGGAAGATCCCGGTAGACGTCCGCGCGCTCGGCGTCGACCTGCTGGCCTTGTCCGCTCACAAGCTCAATGGGCCGAAGGGAGCGGGCGCCCTCTGGGTGAAGCGCGGCACCCGCATGCTGCCGATCCTCACCGGCGGGAAGCACGAGCGCAGCCGCCGCGCCGGGACCGAGAACGTGCCCGCGATTGCAGGGTTCGGCACAGCCGCCCGCCTGGCCGCGGCGAAGATGAACACGGAAGGCGCGCGGGTCGCCGCCCTGCGCGACCGGCTGGAAGCCTCGGTGCTCCGGGAGGTGCCAGGCACGGCCGTCAACGGCGCCATCGAGGCCCGGGTGCCCAACACGACCAACATCAGCTTCGAGCGAGTCGAGGCCGAAAGCCTCCTGATCGCCCTGGACCTCGAAGGCATCGCCGTTTCCACCGGCTCCGCCTGCTCGTCGGGCACCCTCGAGCCGTCGCACGTGCTCCGCGCCATGGGGTTTCCGGCTCACCGGACGCAGAATTCGCTGCGATTCAGCCTCGGGATGTTCTCGACCGACGCCGACGTCGATCGCGTGGTCGCCGTGCTGCCGGCGCTCGTCGAGAAGCTGCGGGCGCTGACCAGGAAAGCTGTTGGACGATGAGAGTCGTCGTCGCGATGTCGGGCGGAGTCGATTCCTCGGTGGCGGCCGCGCTGCTGGCCGAGCAGGGGCATGACGTCATCGGTCTGTCCATGCAGCTCTACGACACGACCGGAGGCGACGATGCGAGCGGTCGTTCGGCAGCTGCTGCTCGATCGACGACCTCCACGACGCGCGGCGCGTGGCGTCCGCACTCGAAATCCCGCACTACATCGTCAACTTCGAGCGGCAGTTCGACGAGCTCGTCGTCTCGAACTTCGTGCAGGAGTATGCATCCGGGCGCACGCCCCTGCCCTGCGCGCACTGCAACAGCGACCTGAAGTTCGCCACGCTCGCCGATCGCGGACGCGGTCTGGGGGCAGAGAAGGTGGCGACCGGCCACTATGCCCGGGTGGACCGCGACGAGGCGAACGGGCGGTTTCTTCTCAGGCGCGCCGCCGATCCCTCGAAGGACCAGGCCTATTTCCTCTTCTCGCTGACTCAGGATCAGCTCGCGCAGGCGATGTTTCCAGTGGGCGATCAGGCCAAGGACTCCGTGCGGGAGTACGCGCGGCGCCGGCGTCTGCCCGTCGCCGACAAGCCGGATAGCCAGGAGATCTGCTTCATCCCCGACCACGACTACGCCCGGTTCGTCGGGGAGCGGGCTCCCGAGGCCACTGGCGGTGCCATCCTGCACGAGGACGGTCGCGTGCTCGGCCGACACGACGGGATTCACCGCTTCACGGTTGGACAGCGCAAGGGACTCGGGCTGTCAGGCTCGGCTCCGTTGTATGTGCTCGAGTTGAAGGCCGCAGATCGCCAGGTGGTCGTCGGCCCGAGGGCGTCGCTCGAGCGGACGACGCTGACAGCTTCGGGGGTGAACTGGATTCTCGACGAGCCGGACCAGGCGATCCCGGTGACCGCCCAGATTCGCCATCGGCACCAGCCGGCCACCGCGACGGTGCGCGCGCTGCCGGACCATCGTGCCGAGGTCGTCTTCGACGCGCCGCAGATCGCGATCACACCCGGTCAGGCGGTGGTGTTCTACGACGGCGATGTGGTCGTGGGCGGCGGCTGGATTGATTGAGTCTCGGGGCTCGAGGCTGCGGGGCTGGGGGCTAGAGAATCAACACCGTAGCCTCGCCTCTAGCCTCTAGCGTCGAGCTCGAGCTCTGCCTCTAGTTGGAACCGCTCCGTGATCCGGTCGTCGCCACAGGCGTGGGCGCCGTCAGCAGCGTGTCGCTCAGCCAGCCGAGAATCTGCGGATAGAGCGCGCAGCCTGGGCGGCGGAAGTCCGAACCGCACGCCGAGTACGCCAGAAAATTGAGCGGGATGTACAGGTCGTCCTCGGTCACCGCGACGAAGGCGCTGGCCAGGGTTGGCAGAAGCGTGGCGGGCGGCGGCTCGTCGAACCGCCGCGCCTTGATGACACTGGGAGCCGACGCCTGCAGGTGAAACAAGGTGACGTGATCGTCGGCGCGCTTCCGGACCGCTGAGAAATCCCGCATGCCCGACTCGGTTGCCACGTTTCCCGCCACGGAATAACGGCCATCAGTGAACGACCACGGCTGGTGGTCTCCGTACGCGAGCAGGACGTAGGGCCGTCCCGTGCGTTTTTCGATCGCGCGCAGTTCCGCCGCCACGCGCTCGAACGCCGCCGACGTCGACTCGGCGCGCCGCAGGTATTCGTGCAGCGAGCACGTCTGCTCGGCCGACGCGTCCGGTTGGAACCTCACCCGAAAAGCGGGTGCCGCGGCGCCGTCGCTCGGACAGTCGTGCGGACCGTGATTCTCTGTCGTACTGATGAAATAGAAGAATGGCCCCGGACGCTCGAAGGCGCCCTGGCGGACGATGGCCTCCACCATGTCGCGGTCGACGATCTGAGCCCAGTCGGCCGGCAGTCCGAGTGCCGGTCCGTCGACGAACTCCTCCATCCCGTAGGCACCGAACGCGGCAGCGGCGTTGTAGAAGCTTCCATCGACCGGGTAGTAGACCGTCGTCCGGTAGCCTTTGCGCGCGAGGTATTTCGGGAACGAGTTCCTGACCATCGGCGCCAGGTACTGGTGCGTGTAAAAGCCCTGGAACCCGAACAGCCGCGAGTCGACGCCCGTCATCACCTCGAACTCGGTCACCCAGCTGCCCCCCCCGATCACGTTCACTCGGAGTGGACCGATGGCTCGCGTCGCGCGGCTGCGCGACCATAACGGCAGGTCGACGCGCTCGCTCAGCTTGAAGATGTCGTTCGGATCGAAGGTCGACTCGGCGTGAAAGAACACGATGTTCGGCGCGAGCCGCGAGGAATACCGGGCTCCCACGTTGACGAACTCGCGAGTGGCCTTGCCGAGCTGATCGCCTTCGCCCGTCCACACCCGGCCGGATGCGAGCGGCACCGTCCCATCGCCGGCGGCGTAGGTAAAGGCGATGTACTCGAGCACGCCGAGGCGGCGGACGAGCGTCACCTGGCTTTCAGGAGTCCACAGGTCCTGACTCAGGTCCGGGTAAAGAGAAGGAAGCCGATCCTGCACGAACCCGCCATAGCGTTGAAGGCAGGTTGCGGACACGCCGAGCAGCAGAACCATCGCGGCGGCCCGGAGGAGCACAGCCACCGTTCGACTTCCCGCCATGCCGTTCGTGGCCGGGAGAGAGCGAGCGCGCAGACGCCGTATAAGAACCGCGGCGACGAGCGCGGCCACCGAGATGACCAGAACACCTTCAATCTCGCGCGCGCTCGGGAGGCGGCCGACGCCAAGCGAATTGAAGACGAGGGTGGGCTGGGTCACCAGCAGCCTGGCATCGAGAAAGGTCACCGGCAACGCGACCGCCGCTACCTTCAGGTCGTTCACCCATCCGAACCAGGAGATCAAGGCGGCGGCGAGCGGCACGCTCAATATCGCCAGCCGTCGCGGCAGGACGAGGACGAACAGGCCGACGCAGAGCACGGCGGAATAGACCGACGGCACGCGATTTACGAACAGCATCGCGCGGTCGCTCGCAGACAGAAGCAGGAGGACGACACAGCCGAGCAACACGCCGACAGGCTGGGCGTGTCTCCATGCCAGGCGTGGAATCACGCGTAGCCGGCGAAACGGGGTGGCGTCGGTCTCAGGGAGCATGAACGTCGACACAGCGATGTTACACGGTCGGACACCGCGCGTGCCGACGAAGGCGGGTTTATGGACGAATTACAGTCATGCGGTCTGGAGGTGCTCTGGAACGCCCTCCAGATGCCGCTCGGCATCGATCGCGGCCATACAGCCTGAACCGGCGGCGGTAATAGCCTGGCGGTAGATGTGGTCCTGCACGTCGCCACAGGCGAAGACCCCGGGGACGCTCGTTTTGGCGCCGTCGTGGGTGATGAGGTAGCCGTTCGCGTCCATTTCCAGCTGGCCCTTGAAGAGCGACGTATTTGGCGTATGGCCGATCGCCACGAACACCCCGGCAACCGGCACCTCCGAGCGCTCGCCGGTCTTGAACGTCGCGCAGGACCATCGCGGTCACCTCGTTACGGCCGACCTCCCTGATTTCGTCGACTTCAGTGTTCAGGCGCCACGCGATCTTGGGATTGGCGTGGGCCTTGTCCTGCATGATCTTCGACGCCCGCAGCGTGTCGCGCCTGTGGACGACGCGTCACCTTCGTCGCGAACCGCGTGAGATAAATCGCCTCTTCCATCGCGGTGTCGCCGCCGCCGACCACGGCGATTTCCTGGCCGCGGAAAAAGTACCCGTCGCACGTCGCGCACGTCGAGACGCCATGCCCCATCAGCGTGCGTTCGGACGGCAGGCCCAGCAGCCGCGCCGATGCGCCCGTCGCGATGATCAGCGTCCTGCCCTGGTATTCCGTTTCATCGGTGCGGACCTTGATACGGCTGGCTGCACAGCTCGACAGCGGTCACGTGGCTCTGGACGAGCGTCGCGCCGAATTTTTCGGCCTGCGCGCGCATCTCCGCCATCAGGTCCGGACCCATGATGCCTTCGCGATAGCCGGGGAAATTCTCGACCATCGTGGTGAGCATCAGCTGGCCGCCCGCCTCGATGCCTTCGATGACGAGCGGCTGCAGGTTCGCGCGCGCCGTATAGAGCGCGGCGGTCAGCCCGGCGGGACCTGAGCCAATGATGATGACGTTACGCATGAAAATTGGAGAGTTGGAGAGTTAGAGAGTTAGAGAGTTGAAGAGTTGAAGAAGTTCGAGAGTTGGAGCGTCTTTAACTCGCCAACTCTCCAACTCACCAACTCTCCAACTGCCCCCATCACAGATGTTTGTCTATCACCTTCCGGATTTCGTCCTTGGGGACGAGGCCCACGACCTGATCGACGACCTGCCCGCCCTTGAACAGGAGCAGCGCCGGGATGCCGCGCACGTTGAACTTGACCGTCGTGTCGGGGTTGTCGTCGACGTTGAGCTTGCCGATCGTCACTTTACCGGCGTAATCGGTGGCCAGCGCATCCACCGCCGGCGCGAGCCGTTTGCAGGGACCACACCACTCCGCCCAGAAGTCCACGAGCACCGGTTGCGCCGCGTTCAGAACTGTCGTTTCGAAGTTGCCGTCGGTAAAGGTCTGCACGTTTTCAGCCGCCATCTCATCTCCTGACCAGGCGCCCGCCGTTTAAGTCAAGTCCCGCCGTCGCCGCATGTTAGGGAGCGGGCGGCCGGGGCAAGCTTCATCGCTCGTTCATATATTTTGACGTACTCCCGAGCTGAACGGTCCCAGGAATGGTCCTGCCGCATGCCGGCCAACTGGAGGTCGCGCCATTCCGTGGGGTCCTGGAAGAGCGCCAGCGCGCGGCCCAGGGCCCCGAGCAGCGCCGCCGGAGTGTACTCCTCGAACACGAAACCGGTCGCATCGGGACGACCTGGCGAGTGGTCCCGAACCGTATCCGCCAGCCCGCCGACGCGCCGCACGACCGGCACGGTGCCGTAGCGCATGCTGTACATCTGGTTGAGGCCGCACGGCTCGAATCTCGACGGCATCAGGAAAATGTCGGCGCCCGCCTCGATGAGGTGCGCCAGCCCCTCGTCGAAGCCGATGCGCGCGCCGATGCGGTCGCGGTGCAGGGCCGCGAGCCCTCGCCAGAAGTCCTGGTAGCGCGGCTCGCCGGTGCCGAGGACGACGAACGACGCATCCAGCCGCGCGATCTCGGCCGGAAGCGCCGCGATGAGATCGAAGCCCTTCTGATCGACCATCCGCGAGATCATTCCCACCAGCGGACGGCTCAGAGCGCGCTCATCCACGGCCAGGCCGTATTCCTGCAGGACCGCGACTTTCGCCGCGCGCTTGCCCGACAGGTCCTCGGCGCTGTACGGGGCGGGAAGATGCGGATCGGTCGCGGGATTCCACTGATCCGTATCGATGCCGTTGAGCACGCCGGACAAGTCGGCCGCCCGAGGCCGGAGGATTCCGTCGAAGCCGAAGCCGAACTCGGGCGTCTGGATCTCCTGCGCGTATCTCGGGCTCACCGTCGTGATGAGCTGCGAGTAGTTGATCCCGGCCTTGAGAAAGCTGATGCGCCCCCAGAATTCGAGGGCGTCGACGCCCAGCAGATCCCATGACAGATCCAGGCGCGGCAGCCAGTCGGTCTCGAAGAGGCCCTGGTACGCGAGATTGTGAATAGTGAACACGGTGGGAGTCGCACCAAGGGTCGCATGGCCCGAAAATGCGCGTCTTGAGAAAGACCGGCGCGAGCCCCGCCTGCCAGTCGTGCGCGTGGATCACCGAGAAGGCCGATGGCGCCTGCGCCGCGTACTCGAGCGCCGCACGCGCCAGGAACGCAAAGCGGCGCGCGTTGTCCGGGTAGTCGGCATTGCCCGTGCCGTACAGCTCGTCGCGATCGAAGAACGCGGGGATGTCGACGAGGATCGCGAGCGCGCCGTCGAGCGGCGCTTCGTAAAGGGTGACGTCGTGGCGCTGGCCACCGATGGTGAGCGGAAAGCCGCCGACGCGACGGCCCGCCTCGACGCCGCCATACCGCGGCAGCGCCACCGTCGCGTCCCACCCGAGACGCGCCAGCGCCGGCGGCAGGGCGCCGAGCACGTCTGCGAGGCCGCCAGTTTTTGCAAACGGCAGCGCCTCCGAACCGATGATCAGCACCGAACGAGTCGGCCGGGCGCGAGCGGGCACGAGGGCTGGCGTGATTGTACAATCCTCGCGTGTCAGAACGACCGCCGCGCGCGCCGCGCGCCGAACCCCGTGAGATCGTCGAGCTCAGGCAGCTCAGGACCGCCCAACCCGACCTGGCATCCGCCGTCGACATGCAGATTGCGCTCGTCGAAATCCAGCGCCGCGTGCAGGCGCGAGTGCCCCTCCCCTGGATCCAGCCCGATCCGACGTGGCTCGCCGCGCAGCAGGCGGCCGGACGTCCCGCGGTCCGATTCGGCGACATCCCACTCGAGTGGTCGGACCTTCGGCTGACCCTGCGCCAGACGGCCGACACGCTCCAGCGCTACGAGGCGCTCGAGCGCGCCGAGCACGAGGCGATCGTCGCTCTCACGCGTACCGGCGACCAGCTCCAGCCGCTCGTGACGCAGTGGTATCTCGCGACCTCGGGCGTCGACGCGGACGGACCCACCGAACGCACGCCTGCCGGATCGCCTCCCAGCCTGGACCAGGTCCTCCTGCTGTCGATACGCCCTTTTCTGGCGCGCTGCGCCGACTCGCTGGCCCAGCGCGTCGACTTCTCGCAGTGGCGGCACGGACACTGTCCGTATTGCGGGTGGGAGCCCGACTTCGCGGTCATCACGCCGGGAGCGGATCGTCGGCTGATTTGCGGCCGATGCCTCGGACAATGGGCGTTCGCGCCGCTGACCTGCCCGTTCTGCGCGAACGACGACCGATCGCTGATCACGTCGTTCGCGACGCGCGACGGTCGCTACCGCGTGTACGGCTGTGACGTCTGCAAGCGGTACCTGAAGGCCTATGACGGCCGCAGTGCGGCGCGCCCGGTGCTGGTGGCGGTCGATACGATCGCGACGCTGCCGCTCGATGCGGCGGCGATGCAGCGCGGATATGTCAGCTAGGGTGAAATTTAAGATTTAAGATTTCAGATTCGATTGACCGAGAATTGGCTGCGAATCACTGCCAATCTCAATTCAGCAATTTAAATCTGAATCTGACGTTAGTCGAGGGCGCGACGGCCTGCGTCGCAAACACCGTCGGTGTCTTTGCGGCCAGCCAGTTGAACAGGTTCTGCACTTCCATGAAGCGGCCGGCGTTCGAGCGCGCGCCGAGGACGACGACGGCGACCTGCTGCCCGGTGGTCGGGAGGCGCAGCAGCGTCGCCAGGCAATAGCCCGACTTGCTGATGAACCCGGTCTTCCCCGCCCGCACGTCGAGGCCTTCGCGGCCGAGCAGGTGATTCGTGCTGCGGAACGTGATGGCCCGGCGGGGCGTCTGGATGGTGTGCTGGCTCTTCTGCATGATCGTCGAGATGCGCTCGTCGCTCGACGCGAACGCGATCAGCCGCGCCATGTCGTAGGCGGACGACACGTTCTCGGACAGCAGCCCCGACGGATCGGCGTAGTGCGTGCGTCGTCAGCCCAGTTCCGCCGCCTTCTCGTTCATCCGATCGATGAATCCTGCCGATCCCTGCTGCGACGTGCGCGCGAGCGCGCGGGCCGCCGCGTTGTCGGAGGCGATGAGCGTAAGGTGCAGGAGATCGCCGATCGTGACCTTGTCGTTCAGCCGGAGGTGGGTCGTGGAGGCGCGAGCGACGTCGCTGCGCGCGATCGTCACGACATGCGACAAATCAGGGTTGTTCTCGAAGACGACCGCGGCGGTCATCACCTTCGTGATGCTCGCGATTGAGCGCTCGGTCTCGGAGTTCTCTTCCCAGAGAATCTCGTTGGTTTCGGGATCGTAGATGATCGCCGCCGCGGCGCGAACGTCGGGCACGAGGTTGCCGCCGGCGTCGACCTTGTAGCGCGGCACGACCGTGTCGGCCATCTCCCGCGCGGTCGCGGCTGCGCGCCGCTGCGCCGGCCGTGGAACGGCGTGCACGCGTCGTCGTCCGTTTAGCGGCCGGCTTGGCCGACGAGGCGCCTTTTGCCGCGGGCTTCGAGGCTGTTTGCGCAGAGGCCGTCGGGACGCCCGCCAGGCTGACCAGAGTGGCGAGCGCAAGATGACCGATCCAGAAAAATGGTTTCTTGCTCACGAGAATAGCCCGGACGCTGTAACTTGTCCTGGAAGCGAAGTCATTGTAGCCAGACAATTGATAGACCGCAAGGGAATTAACGGTTTCAATACACAGGTCACTTACGGCCGTGCTCCAGAGCTGAGCCCTTACCAACTCTGTGCCACGCGGACGTATGGCGATTTTCCGGCGTTTCGCGCCGATATCCGCCGTATCGGCTGCCTAAAGTCAGCCCGGTAGTGGTAGAAACCATGACGCCGATTGATTTCGACGAATACAGCGCTCTTCGCGCGACGATTCGCGAGCGAGGCACGACGCGGGTCTGGATCGTCCTGGTCGGCATAGGTGTTTGGGCGGCGGCCGCGCTGGCTACGGTCGTGCTGGCCGTGCCGCCGATCGTCACGCTGATCCCGCTCCTCGTGCTCGCCACGACCTTCGAGATCACTTTTGCCCTTCATACCGGCGTCGAGAGGATTGGCCGGTACATCCAGGTGTTTTTCGAGGACGAGGCCGGCGGCGCGGCCTGGGAACACCGGATCATGGCATTCGGCCGATCCGACGCCCGTCGCATTTCCACCGATCCGCTCTTCGTTCGCAGCTTTCTGCTCGGCACCCTGCTGAACCTGCTGACGGCCGTCGTTTCCGGGCCAGTTGCCATCGAGTGGGCAGTCCTGGGCATCGCGCATGCGCTGCTGGCGGTGCGCACTCTCATGGCGCGGCGGGAAGCATCGGGCCAGCGCGCCGCGGACCTCGCAAGCGTTTCGGGAGATCAAAGACGGGCGGACCTGACTTACCGAGGGGCTTCGCCCCTCGGACTCCCCGACACGCTCTCTCGCGCGCCGCGCCGCCGGCGCGCTCCGTTCGGGTGGCTCGCTCGCGACGCAGCCGATTTGTGAGATGGCTTCTAGTCTTGTGCCAGCGCGATCGCGAGCAGGATGGCGTTCTGTGTGCCCTTCCACGAGTCGGTCGAATCGAACGATTCGCCGAGGCGCGTGGCCGTTGGCCGCCGAGCCGCCGCCGCCAATGGTGATCGCCGGAATTTTCTGACTGATAGGAAGGTTCGCGTCGGTGGAGCCTTCGCTGAGCGCGGGTGCGAGCCCAAGGGTGCGTCCCACCGCCTGCGCCGTCTGGACAATGGGCGACGCTGACGGAGTCTCGCCGGCGGGCCGATCGCCGACGAGCTCCTTGACGGCCGTAATCATCCCGGGGCGCGACCAGCGCCGGTTCTCCTCCGCCACCGCCTCGTCGACGGCGGTGTGAAACTTCATGTCGAGCGCGGCCAGCGCCTCCCGCGCTCGACGACCGCATGTCGACTTCCATCCAGGCTTCGAACGGAATCGAATTGACGGACGTGCCGCCCCCGATGCGTCCAATCGTGAAGGTCGTCTTGGGTTGCATGGGCACCTGCACGTCGGACAGCTTCGCCACGGCCCGGCCCAACGCGCCCACCGGGTTGGCCAGCCCGAAGGCGCCGTAACTGTGTCCGCCCGGGCCCTTGAAGGTGACACGGTATCGATGGCTGCCCACGGCCACGTTCGAGATATTCACGCCTCCCCCATCGATCGACACGAACCGGTCGATTGGGACGGTTGGCTTTGCGAACAGCGCCTTGACGCCACGCAGATCGCCCAACCCCTCCTCCCCGACGTTGGCCACGAAGGTGATCGAACCCTGCGTCCGCACACGTCCGGCGCTCAGCGCACGCGCAATCGCCACCAGGACGGCAAGGCCGCGACAGTTGTCGCCGATGCCAGGTCCGCGCAGCACCGCGCCATTTCTCGACACCTTGACGTTGGTTTCCGGCGGGAACACCGTATCGAGATGCGCAGCAATCATCAGGTGCGGCCGCTGTGATGCGCCGCGCCGTTCGCCGACGACGTTGCCGGCCTGGTCCACGCGGACGTTCTCCAGGCCGACGCGCATGAAGGCGTCACGGAGCACCTGGGCCCGCGCCGATTCGTTGAACGGCGGCGCCGGCACCTCGCAGAACCGGATCTGGTCGGCGATCGTCTGCGTCTCGCCCGTCCGGGCGCTGTCCAGGGCCGCTTTGATCTCGGCCTGCTGGGCGAGGACCGCGACCCTGCCCGGCGATTGCGCCCGCGCACCAGGACCGGCCGCGGGCACGCCACACAGGAAGAGTCCCAACGTCACGGCGGTGGTTGCGAAGGACCTGCGACGCATATCTCCCGCTGCAAATTCTGACACGTTCAGTCGGTCAGCGTGGCGGACCGCCACCCTTGAACGGAATTGATCAGCCATATCCGCGTGGCGCCCGGAGCTCGTCGAGCGTCAGACAGAGCTCGCCTCGGCGAGTCAGCTCCTCGACGAAGCCCTGATCGTGTAGCCGACACGCGACGCGTCGGAGGTCTGAACAACTGTGATGGGCGCTCGAAGCGGAGCCAGGCACCCATTCGACTTGAACAATCGCTTCGACGCGACGGAGATCAATATCCAAAAGCGTGAACCAGGAAATCCAATCTGTCAGAGAAATCGGTGATTCGCGGCCTCGATCCCAGTGCACGAAAACGCACGGGACGCTGATAATTCGGCTACGGGGTGAAAGTAACGATCACGATGGACTTAGCGGTACGAGGTTTGCTGACCTCGTCAGCAAGAGGTTAAAGACGTCATGAGCCTTGTTCGACTTCTCGGGTTCACTACTCTCGCGTGCGGCTGCGTCGTCGGCCGCTATCGAGAAGTGGCGACCAGCCGCGAAGTCAGTTACGTCGAGGAAAAGGGCAAATCCTGCGGGAGTCACGGCCATCGGCGTAACCACACGGTTACGGCCGAGCGGTTCGTCGCGACCGTCGCTCTTCCTCTGGCGACCAAAGCATCCTAGCCTCCGCTCGGGGGCGCCTGCCTCCGAGTGTCCCGATCCGGCCACAATCCTGTGTCCGGCGTGACCCATTAACGAACACACCGCTCGCGGCCGAAATACTGGCCGTATGCCGGTCCTCCTCAAGCCGTACGACATCGTCCGCACGCCCGCGAGGCAGCACGAGCCGCTTCTACCTGGGTGATTGCATCGAGGTCTTGAACCAGCTTCCGGCGCAGAGCATCGACGTCATCGTGACGTCGCCGCCCTACAACCTGGGCATTCGCTACAACCGGTACCAGGACACGCTCTCGCCGTCCGAGTACCTGCAGTGGACCGACGCCTGGGTTGCCGCTGCCGCGCGGGTCCTCCGACCGACCGGGTCGCTGTTCCTGAACGTCGGAGCGCGGCCAAGTCGACCCGTGGACCGCGCTGGACGTCGCCCAGGCCGTACGGTCGCGCTTGCGGCTCCAGAACATCATCCACTGGATCAAGTCGATCGCGATCGACCGCGAGGCGGCCGGCGCCGCCGCAGGTCTCTCGAAGCGACCTGGCCGTCGGCCACTACAAGCCGATCAACAGCGATCGCTTCCTCAACGACTGCCACGAGTTCATCTTTCACTTCACGCCGCAGGGCGCGACGACGGCTCGACCGCCTCGCGCTCGGAGTCCCCTACCAGGACCAGTCGAACATCGGCCGGTGGCGGGCAGCGGCGGACGGCATCCGCTGCCGCGGCAACACCTGGTTCATTCCGTACGAAACGATCCAGCGGCGCGACCGCGATCGCCCGCATCCGGCGACCTTCCCGGCACGCCTTCCCGAGCAGTGTTTGAAGCTGCACGGCCTCTCCCGGATCGAGACCGCGATGGATCCGTTCACCGGCCTCGGGAGCACGGCTGTCGCGTGCGCGAGACTCGGCGTCAATTTCATCGGGGCCGACATCGACGAGACGTACCTGAAGGAAGCGGTGCGAGCGGACTGCAGACGGTGAAGAACGTCCGCGCGCTCCCCGAACGAGGCAGCGCGCGGATGCGGAAGGCGAACCTGCGCGCTACTGCCGCGAGCTCGACACGGGCCGCGGCGGAGGTTTGAGCACGAGGTATTCGGTCCTCGTGAACACGTCCAGCCCGCCGCGCGGCACCTTGACCTCGATCTTCCGCCGGCGGTGCGTGGGATCGGGGTTGCTCGAGTAGTAGCCGAGGATGTAGTAGTCGCTCGAGTCGGCGTCAATCCGCTTCAGCGCCTTGTCGAAGTCGTTCTGGTTGACGACGGCAAGGCCGCCGGTGTCGTCGGCCAGCACGCGCATGCGTATCCTGCGTCTTGCGCAGGTGCTCACCCCACTCCTGCGGATCGACCTGCTCGTCGATGTCCTGACCGGCGACCAGCCCGCGCGGGTCGATCGTGTAGATCGTCGTGTTGGCGCGGTTCGCGGCCCGCGTGATCTCGCTCAGCTCGTAGGCGAGATCCGCGTCGCTGAAGGTCTCGTTCTGCATCTGCTCTGCGTGAGCGGATCGGCGGTCTGCTGCGCCATCAGGGTTGTCGGGATCCCCCGTCGTTGCGCATCTGGTTCGACTGGTTCTGCAGGAACGGCGAGTCGGGTCTGCGCAGGCCGAAGCGCGAGTCCTGGAACGGATTGAAGTCGTAGCCCTCGCTCACCCACACGAGCGCCTTGCGCCGGTTCGTCACCTTTTCCAGGTTGTTCAGCGCCTCGAGCATCGTCGAGAACGCGACGTGCGCGCGGTGGCGCAGCTCGGTCGGACCCTCGGAGCCGCTCGCCCGCTGGATGATCTCGCTCGGCTTCAGGCCGTCGCCGTGAATCTTCTTGATCGCCTCGTCGAGCCGCTTCTTGTCGTAGGTCATGTCGACCGCGATCGACGACGGGCCGCTCGAGACGATGCCGAACAGGTCGCCTTCGTGGATGAGCAGCTTCGAAATCTTCTCGAACAGTTGACGGACGCGGCCCGACTGCTGGAACTGCAGGTGGAGGTCGTCGACGAAGAAGATGAAGATGCGGCCCGACGTGTCGCTCTTCGCACGGCGCGGGCGGCAGAAGAATCCCTTCCGGCGTCGGCGGCGGCGGCGCCTCGAGGACGTTGGTCACCCGCCCGCCGTGGCTCATCGTCATCGACGTGATGTCCTGCTTCACGCCGTCTTCGTAGATCTCGAAGTCTTCCTTTTTCAGGTCGGGAACGAATCGTCCGCCGGAGTCCTTGACGATGACGTCCATGTTGACCGCATCGATCCGGACGGTGAACGTCGAGGACTGCTGCGGCTGAGGCTGCTGCGGCTGCTGCGCCGCGAGCCCCGCGGAAAGCAGGACGAGGACGGCAGCCGACCCGAAACCGTTGACTTTCCACGTCATAGCAGGCTGATTATGCCACGCGGCCCGGCGCCGGCGGCTACCCTTCATTAGATGGTTTTTCGGGCACATTGGCCGGATCCAATGGTTCGTTCCGGTCGGCGGCGCTTTGCGCCGGAGCTTCAGGCCGATTGCCCGAACGCCGTCCGCGCCGGCGGCGGCGCCGCCTTCCTGGCCGCCCGCCTGGTGGCTCCATCGTTCCTCCAGTCGGCACGGCTGGCGAAGTGTCTGAAATCGAGTCTCGCGTCAGTTCCGCCTCCGGCTCGATGAGCGTTTCGGGAAGGGGTTCGCTGGCAACCTCAACAATTTCATGCGCTTCATCCGCCAGACCTTCGTCGCGTTCTTCCAATGGCTCGTCGAACTCCTCTGCCATTGGCGCGACGTCGTCGGCGGCCAGGCGTTCCAACTCCGCGGTTCCCGTCGCTTCGGCTGCGCGTGCGCGCTTGATGGCCCGCTCTGCCCGCCGCTTCTCGCGCCAGTTCTCGACCGGCACGGGCGGTGGCATCCTGGCCGCGACGATTTGTGGCCAGTCGAACAGGACATCGGGGTTCTGCCGCTCCAGCGACCGCTGGGTGTCGGGATCGAACGCGGCGCGACCCACCTTGACGCCCGGCGGCGTTCGAAACCAATAGAGAACGCGCGATCGGCCGCGCTCCTTCGACGAGTCGATCAGGTAGACGTGCTCGTAGCCGCGCTTGTCGCGTGAAAACCGGACGAACGGCACGTCTATTTTCGTTTCTGGCGCCGGGGCGCGGCTTTCTTGATCGATCGTTTCGAGGCGGCTTTTGCTGGGGGCCGTGCCGCGCGCTTCATTGGAGGAGCGGCCTTGCGGCGCGGCGGCGCTGCTTCACGGCTCTTGGGGGCTGCGGCTTCGCGCGCGCGGTGCACGAGCGTGAACCGGACTTCGTCGCCGATCGTGTGATAGCTCCAGAACTCGTTGATGAGAATCTGGTTGTCCTCGCACAGGCGCCGCGCCACGTCAACCATGCCCGACGGCACGTACAGGTGAAACGGCGCGCGCAGTCTTGCGAAGTGCGCCCACTGCGCGAGTGCTTCGAGGTGGTTGACCGACTCTCCGGTTTCCACCTCGACGATGGCCTGCAGCTTACGACTGCGGTCAGTTGACTGAAGGACGAGGTCGGGATAAACGGAGGCGGGGCCAGTGCCGATGGCGACGTTTCGCTCGATGCCGGGATTCATCCCTGCCTCGAAACGCCGGCGGCTCTTGGCGTGAAGCAAGCGAATGATACGATCGTGTTCGAGCTGTTCGCGGACTGGCCGGACCAGGATGGGGCTCAACCCAAACGCCTCCCCGGCACCCGGTAGTGGCCCATCAGGGCAGGCCCGGAGGCGGCAAACCCGGCCCGCTACGGTTGCCAGACTGACTCAACGGAAAACGTGGAAGTGTAGCACGGCTTTTACACGAACGGCCGGTAAACTGTCTCGTCTGTTACAATAACAGGTATGCCGGCCCTCGGCGCCGAGCAAGATACGGCCAAGATCCTCATCGTCGACGACGACGAGGGGGTCACGACGACCTTTGCCCGCATGCTCCGGCTGGAGGGTTTCGACGTCCGCACCGCCTTGAACGGCGAAATGGGCCTGCGCGAAGCCTCACGCAGCCGTCCCGATGCCATAATCCTCGATCTCCGCATGCCGCTCGTCGATGGTTTGGGGTTTCTTCGCCGTCTTAGGGCAGACGACGAACAGCGAGATGTCCCCGTCGCCATCGTGACGGGCGATTATTTCCTGGACGACGACATCGCGACGGAGCTCCGCCAGCTGGGTGCCGAGGTCAAGTTCAAGCCGTTGTGGCTGGAGGACCTGGTCGGCCTCGCCCGCGACCTTCTCAAGGTGACCAACTGACCGACGCCGGCTCACGCTTCCTTCGCGCCTGCCGCCTCCAGCCCGTCGACGCCACGCCAGTCTGGTTCATGCGACAGGCCGGACGTTACATGAGCGAGTACCGCGCGTTGCGCGAACGATACTCGCTGCTCGAGTTGTGCCGTACGCCTGATCTCGCGACTGAAGTCACGCTTCAGCCCGTTCGCCGGATCGACGTCGACGCCGCGATTCTGTTTTCCGATCTCCTGCTGCCGCTCGAGCCGCTTGGTATCAGGTTCGATTTCGTGCGCGGCGAGGGGCCGGCGATCGAGAATCCGATCCAGGACGAATCCGACATCGATCGTCTCCGTCCGTTCGATCCGCGCGAGGCGCTCGCTCACGTGCTCGACGCGATTCGACAGATCAAGCGCGAGCTCGCGGGCCGCGTCCCCTTGATCGGATTTGCCGGTGCGCCGTTCACGCTGGCGTCGTACGCGATCGAGGGCGGACACTCGAACAACTTCGCGCGCACCAAAGCGCTGATGTACGGCAAGCCGGCCGCCTGGCATCGCCTGTGTGAGCGGCTGGCCGAGATGTCCACCGACTATCTCTCGGCGCAGATCGACGCCGGCGTCGATGCCGTTCAAGTGTTCGACTCCTGGGTGGGCGCCCTGAACGCGAGCGATTACCGCGAGTTCATCCTCCCCCACACCCGCCGCATTTTCGAGGGCCTGGCCAGGTCGGCGTGCCGGTGATCCATTTCGGCGTCGGCACGGGTGCGATCCTCGCCGAGCTGCGGCAGGCTGGCGGCGACGTCATCGGCGCCGACTGGCGCACGCCGCTCGACGACGCGTGGCAGCGGATCGGTTTCGATCGGGCGATTCAGGGCAACCTCGATCCCACGGTGCTGCTCGGCCCGATCGATCGCGCGCTTGCCGCGACCGACGACGTGCTGGCGCGCGCCGGCGGACGCCCGGGCCACATCTTCAACCTCGGACACGGCATCCTGCCCGTCGACGCCAGTCGACCACGTGCAGGCGATTGCGCGATATGTGCATCAGCGGACAAGACGATGATGGGTCGGCTCGCCGAGTCGCGGGTGCCGGGTGCGCGGTGGGTCGCTAGGTGCTCTGTAGGCCGACCCCGCTAGTGTTACTGCAATGAGTAAGTCCGGTGTTCTGCTGATGGCGCATGGAACGCCGTCGTCGATGGACGAGATGCCCGAGTATCTCCGGCTCGTTCGTGGCGGGCGGCCGGCGTCGCCGGAGCTCGTGGCCGAGATGCGGCACAACTACGAGGCGATTGGCGGACGCTCACCGCTCACCGACTTGACGATGCGCCAGGCCGAGGCGCTGCGGACACGGCTCGGGAGCGGGGTTCCCGTGGCCGTCGGCATGCGCAACTGGAAGCCGTTCATCGCTGACGCGATCGCAGGATCTCCGCGCGTCTGGCGTCTCTCGCGTGATCGCGATCCCGCTCGCGCCGCAGTTCTCGACGCTGAGCGTCGGCAAGTACTACGCGGCCGCTTCGGCGGGGCTTGCGGACGGCATGGAGCTCGTTCGCGTCGATTCGTTTCACGCGCACCCGCTGCTGCTGCGCGCGTTTGCCGAGCGCGTCCAGGCGGCTCGCCCGACACCGGACGACACGGTCGTGTTCACCGCTCACAGTCTGCCGAAGCGTGTCATCGACGAAGGCGATCCCTACGCCGAGGAAGTGATGGCAACCGCACGAGGGGTGGCGGCTCTCGCGGGAATCGACCGGTTCGAGCGCGCGTACCAGAGCGCCGGACGCACGCCGGAACCGTGGATCGGCCCCGACATCGGCGATCTCGTCCAGGAACGCGCGGCCGCGGGAGTCAGACGGTTCCTCGTCGTACCGGTCGGCTTTGTCTGCGATCACACCGAGGTCCTTTTCGACATCGACGTGCAGGCCAAAGCAGCGGCAGAGGCGTCGGCCGCCTCCCTGCGCCGGACCGAGTCGCTGAACTCGTCTCCTCCATTCATCGCGATGCTGGAGGATCTGGTCCGAAGCCATCTATGATGGCGCTGAGGCTACAGGCTCCGCGGCGCCGAGCCTAAAGGGCTCGGCCTACAGGTATCGTGTCGCAGGTCATCATCGTCGGCGGCGGCATCGCAGGCCTCTCGGCGGCCTTCGAGCTGCATCGCCGCGGCATTTCTTTTACCCTGCTCGAGGCCGGCAGCCGCGCCGGCGGAGTCGTGCTCAGCGAGCAGATCGACGGCTTCACGATCGACGCGGGTCCCGATTCGCTCCTCGTGCAGAAGCCTGAGGGCATCCGCCTGTGCGAAGAGCTCGGGTTGAAGGATCGCCTCGTCGCCACCAAGCGTCCCCGCCTGGCCTACATCCAGCGTGACGGCCGGCTGCACCCGCTGCCCGCGGCGTCTGTCCTTGGCATCCCCACGAGGTGGGGCCCGTTTATCCGCACGCCGCTCTTCTCGTGGCCCGGCAAGCTGCGGATGGGGATGGAGCTCGCGATCGTCAAGCGCGCCGGCGACGACGACGAATCGATTGGCGCGTTCATGGAGCGGCGCTTCGGGACCGAAGCCAAGGAGTATCTCGCCGAGCCGCTCCTCGCGGGCATTCACGCGGGTGACGTCGACCGTTTGTCGCTGCCGGCGCTGTTCCCGCGCTTCCGGGAAGTCGAGCGGACATACGGAAGCCTGCTGCGCGGCTTTCGCAAAGAGCAGCTCAGGCGCGCGGCGCCGCCCGATCGAGCGGAGCCGCCCGATGCAGACGACGGCGGAGTCTTTCGATCGCTCGCCGGCGGCCTGAGCGACTTGATCGACGCCCTGGTCCGGGCGCTGCCCGCCGAGTCGATACGGTTGCGGACGCCGGCCACGACCGTGTCCTGCAACGGGTCGGGTTACCGCGTCGCGACCGGGGCCGGGGCGCTCAGCGCCGAATCCGTGGTCCTCGCCTCGCCGGCCTTCGCCACGGCGCGCATCGTCCGATCGTTCAACCCGACGCTGGCCGAATTGTGCGACCAGGTGCCGTACGCCTCGACCGCCACCGTGGCGCTCGCATTTCCGCGCAGCGCCGTGGCCCATCCACTCAACGGATCGGGGTTCGTCGTCCCGCGCGTCGAACGCACCGGCCTCCTCGCCGCCTCGTGGCTCTCGTCGAAGTGGCCTGGCCGCGCGCCCGACGATCGGGTGCTGATGCGGACGTTCGTCGGCGGCGCGCGCGACCCGAAGGGTTTCGAACTCGAGGACGGCGAGATGGTCGCGTTGTCGATCAACGCGCTGCGGCCTCTCCTCGGGATCTCCGGCGAGCCTCTATTCAGCCGCGTGTACCGATGGGAGCGGGCCAGCGCGCAGCATGAGGTCGGTCACATCGCTCGGCTGGCGCGAATCGAGGAAGCGCTCGCCCGCCAGCCCGGGCTATTCGTCACCGGCAGCGGCTTCCGCGGCGTCGGGATCCCGGACTGCGTCGCCGACGGACGCGCCACCGCCGCCAAGGTGGACGCCTGGCTAAACGCAGCTGACCGATACTGACAAGCATTGTCGCCATCATATGAGGGCATCGATACGTGACGTTGACACGAGCGCTGCGGCCATGCCGAGCCGAGCCACCTTCGCGCTTCGCGCTACGGTGCCAGGACTCCGCTTGCCACCGAAGCTCGCGAATTGTCCTCGAGCTGGAGCAGGCCTCAGCGTCAGTTGCACGGTTCAGCACCAGTGACAGATAACTGCTCTTGAAATCGATTCACATCATCGGCGTACCCCTCGACCTTGGCGCCGGCCGGCGCGGCGTCGACATGGGTCCGTCAGCGTTCCGGATTGCGGGGCTGAGCGAGCAGATCGCGGCGCTCGGGTATACCGTCGCCGACAAAGGCGATCTGCCCGCGCCGATCCCGGAGACACAGACGCCGCGAGACAGCCAGCGGAAGTACGCCCGCGAAATCGCCAAGGTCTGCACGAAGCTGTATCAGACGGCGCTCGAGTCGCTCGTCGAGGACGCCATGCCGCTGGTCCTGGGCGGCGATCACAGCCTCGGCGCGGGATCGGTCGCCGCCGCCGCCGAGTGGGCGAAGCGGACGCGCGAGCAGCCGATCGGCCTCCTCTGGATCGACGCCCACGGCGACATGAACACGCCGGCGACGTCGCCGAGCGGGAACGTGCACGGCATGCCGCTGGCGGCGCTGATCGGCCCGGAGCCGAGCGAGCTCGCGCAGATCGGCGGATGGTCGCCGAAGGTCAGGCCCGAGCACACCGTTCTCATCGGCCTTCGCAACCTCGACGAGCGTGAGAAAGTCGCGGTCCGCGATTCTCACGTGCATGTCTTTACGATGAAGGACATCGATCGCCAGGGGATCGCGTCGATCGTCGAGCAGGCGGTCGCGCTGGCGGGCAATGGCACGGCGGGCATTCATGTGTCGTTCGACATGGACGCCTGCGATCCGGCGATTGCGCCCGGCGTCGGCACGCCCGTGAAGGGCGGCCTCGACTATCGGGAAGCGCACATGGTGATGGAAATCGTCGCCGACTCGGGCCTGCTGACCTCGCTCGACATGGTCGAGGTCAACCCGACGCTGGACGTGCGCAACGCCACGGCCCAGCTGGGAACGGAACTCGCGCTGTCGGCGCTAGGACTGAAGATTCTGTGACGGGGTGAGCATCTCCTCGAGCGTCTCGACGAGGAGGACGAGCGAATACGGCTTCTCGATCAGCCGCGTGCGCGGCCGGATCCTTTCCAGCTCGGCCGATTCCGACGGCACTCCTGAAAAGATAATCACCGGGATGTCCGACGGTGTGGCGGTGACCACGTCGCGCCCGGATCCGCGCTTCAAGCGAAGATCCACGACCGCCGCCACCAGGTTGTGATCCTTCAACGCCTCGAGCCCTTCGTCGGAGGTCTCGGCGGTGACAACGGCGAACCCGTGCATCTCGAGGAATTTCACCAGCGGCCGGCGTACCGACACGTCGTCTTCGACGACCAGTACGAGACGGGTCGCGTCGTTGGTCATCAGTACGCGCCAGTATAGCCGAACCGACCATGCATGCTTCTTGCACCGTCATGGGTCGACGGAGGAACCATGCGAACCAAAATACTCGTGCTGCTCATGTGTATGGCCCTGGGCGCGAGCGCGCCGCTCGCGGCTCAGTCCGACGAAGCGGAGCGCGTCGCCAAGGCCACGCAGGTGTTCGAGGAGATCATGAGCGTGCCGGAGAAGGCGATTCCCGAGAAGATCCTGTCGAACGCCGAGGCGATCGCGGTGTTCCCGTCGACCCTCAAGGGCGGCTTCGGCATCGGCGCGCATCACGGCAAGGGGATCATCAGCCGGCGCAACCGCGAAAACGGCACGTGGACGGCGCCCGCATTCCTGTCACTCACCGGTGGCAGTTTTGGCGCACAGATCGGCGGCCAGTCGCTCGACCTGGTGCTGGTCGTGATGAACAAGCACGGGCTCGACAGCCTGATGAAGAGCGAATTCAAGATCGGCGCGGACGCGTCAGTGGCCGCGGGACCGGTCGGCCGCAACGCGGAGGCCTCGACCGATCTGCTGCTGAAGGCCGAGATCCTGAGCTACTCCCGCGCGCGCGGACTGTTCGCCGGCGTCTCGCTCAACGGATCGGTGATCAACGAGGACGAAGACGCGAACCGCGACTTCTATGGACGTCCGGTGCGCAACGCGCAGATCCTCGACGAGAGCCCGCGCCCGGTCGGCACGGCGGGGAACGAGCCGCTCCCGGATGTCGTGACGAAGTGGCGCAACGCGCTCGGGCAGTACGCGAAATAGGGTGCCGGGTGCTTGGTGCCGGGTGCCTGGTGCCGAGTGCCGGGTGCTGGGCCGAGTGCTTAGTGCCAGTGCTGGTGCCGGGTGCTTAGTGCTGGTGTCGGCTGTTTGGCGCTGAGCCAGATGGATCAGGTGGGCGGATGTACAATGTTCAGGCTTTCGCTGCGTTAACAGCGCGAAGCGAACGCCGGTCCGCCCGCCCGACCCGGTAGCTCAGTGGTAGAGCATCTGACTTTTAATCAGAGGGCCGCGGGTTCAATCCCCGCCCGGGTCACTCTCGCTCCAAACCCAATCGTTACAGAACGTGTTAAGGCCTCTTAATTCGATTCACATCGGCGCGCCCACGAACCATAAAAGGTAACAGTGGCGCTCTCTTGCGCGACCTTGGCGGTCCTGCGCGGCGCGAGGCCACTCTCGAAGCCCTCGGGCGACTGGACTTGAATCCGATGAGCTGCTGACAACGAACTAGTTAGAAGAGCCTGCGCCGCAGGCGGCGGATTATCGACGCAGTCCCGCTTCATCGTGGCGAGTGCGGAATTGACCGCGCCACGCCCGGCATCGAACGGCTACGGCAGGAATTCGTCATCGTCGGCCATCACGCGTCGCCTTTCACTTTTGTATATAGCTCTGATATCCAGCCGGCCATCTCCGGCGGATCATGGCAGTTGCAGGTAGGGCACGGCTCGCCAGGGCCTGCACGCGTCGTGTGGCATGGGCGATCCTGATGCTGTTCGCAAAATCCAGCGCGCACCCTGACATCCAGAACAACACTCGTCGCCTTTCACGCGTCGCCTTTCTCGAGTTCCTGCCGCTCCAGGTGCGCCCACTGCTCCGCGAGTGCGCGCGTCTCGAAGCGCGTTTGGAGATCGATCTTTCGCGCGTTGTTGCTGGCCTCCGAGGCAGTCTTCCTTCTGGGCGGAGCTTGACTTCCTGACTCACAAAACCGTGATCTCAATAGACGTCGCGCTTTTTTCCCGATCTTCTATGGTTGAGTAATTGCATCTGAAGCGTCCGTGGCCGAATACCGCCGCCCGCTCCCGACTCTCGACGTCTTGGCGGAGTTCAGCTCGGAGGCCGACCACCAACGATCGGTGGGGCCTCTCAACGGTCCGTGGGACACGTCGCCCGCTCCTGCGGGTATGCCGTTGGCAAGCGACTCGTTGGCGGCCCTCCAAAAAACCATACGGGGCGTTGCCAACGAGGTCGAGGCCTTGTCGACCGCCATCGAGGGTCTCAGCGTCTGGATCATCGGCTTGACCGTCCTCGTGGGCGCGAGCACATTCATCGTGCTCGCAGAGAAGGTATCTGCTTTCGTGTTCGAGTTGACGAATATCGTCTGGGGAGGTTGAAAGGCGACTCGGTTCGGGCCTGATGCCGATCGTTCCTTCGTCGCTCATAACGCACCGCCCTTCTCGATCGCCTGCCGCTCTAACCTAGCCCACTGAATCGCCAACTCCCGAGTGTCGAAGTGCCGCGAGTGACTGAACTCGCGATCGATCAGAAATTGCGCCTCCACGCCGAAGCGCCCGTGATCGCGGAGTTCACAATCGACCTGCCGGCGCTTCCCATCACGAAACGAAAACAGCAGTTCACCGGGCCGCCCCAGTCGCGCGGGCGGCCGGTGTCCAGCGAAGTGGGGATCGTCGGTCCACGCGGGGTTTGTGCGGCTGCCGGAACGGCCGACATGAATCAGTTCAGCGGCACGCGGCGCTTCAGCTCCTCGGTCCAGTTGATGACAACCGTTATGTTGTCGGAGAACACAGTTGCGCTGCGGCCCAGCAGGAGCAGGCGATCGTCCCGAGACAGATCGTAGAAGCGGCTCACACTCGGCGAGGCAAAGTATGAGAAGTCCAGCATGCGTTCGGACTTCCCAAAAATGTCTTCATTCGGACCTTCGATCGCGACACGCATGATACTGTCCGGTGGCATCCCGGGTCGAGCTGCCGAAAGATACAGGAGAGCCTTGCCAGTCCGCGACCAGGTTGGCGAACTGCTAGACGCTCCAGTTGAGAGGTGACGTTTGTGACCCAGTTCAGGGAAGCGTTGGATGTACAGCTCAAACACGCCCGTTTCGTTCGAGGTGTACGCGAGCCACCGTCCGTTCGGTGAGACGATCGGATGTGTTTCGTTGGACTGGCTCTGGAGCAAAGGTTGGAGTTTGTCAGAGCCATCGATTGAAACCAGGCCTATGTCCCAGTTTGTTCCGTTCCGTCGAACCTCCACCAGCAGCCGGCCGTCAGGCGCCCAACCCCGCGCCCAAACGCCGGTCACGGTGTCATCGAACCGGGCAATACGTTCATCAATCCCAGTGCTATCGGCCGCCCTTGCGTAGAGCTCCGGGCGACCAGCTCGCATCGAAGTGAAGTAAACCTTGTCGCCACTCGGATTCCATAAAGGCCCGCCGTCAAAAGCCGCGTCCGAGGTGAGCTTCAAGAGCCCTCCACGCGAGAGGTCGGCAACCCAGAGATCACGTCCGCGTCTTCATTCCACTGCAGCCCGCGTTTTACGGCGAGAGACTGATCGAAGCGAACGCTCGCGCTAGAGCCGAGGTCCTTCTTGACCGGTCAGCGTCAACCGGGTGAGGGTCGTGCATCGGCGGACAGCGACGGTTCCGGGCAGATAGGCGAGCGTGCCGGCATTGGCGACCGCGAATGCATCGCCACCACCTCTCGGCTGCCATTCTGCACACCTCAACGATCGGCACGGCGCCACTGATCACCGCCGCGACCTCAGATTCGAATCGGAATGCTAACACAAGCCTGCCACCGTAAACGATATGTCCGGTCAATTACCGGGCATCCCGACCTTTCTATCAGAACTTGGCGCATGCCGGTCGGGGACTGGAAGACGATCTGTGCGTCGTCCCAGAACCTTTGGCTGAACGCAGTGTAAAGAGCACCCAGTCCCTATCGGGCAGACGTTGAGGTCCAGAGGCCTGCTCACCCGGTCCCGTGTCGATGATCCGCTCCGCGCGCCCTCCAATTGCGGCGACTTGCCAGATCCCGTCCTGTTGCCCAAAAGGATGGTGTAGTTGGCAGCCCAGCTCGCGCCAAGCGGATTCGCCGCGTCGCAAGTAGCTCCGGCGTTCCGCCTGTCCACGCTACTTTTTTCAGCTTGATTCCCTGCCATAGAACCCGACCCGCCGACCATCGGGCAAGAAGAATCGGCATCGAGCTTCGGCACCTCAGTGCCTTTTACTAGCGTCGCTTCAGGTTGATGAAGAAGGGGTCGTAGCCGAGAGGCTTTGTTCGGCGGTGAAGTATCTTGATGTTCGCTGGCTTCAGGTCACGATGAAGATCCCTTGCTCGTGCGCCGCCTCTAGGGCCTCGGCAATCTGCTTGGCGATTGGGAGTGCCTCATCGAGCGGAACCCGGCCTTGCGCGATGCGGTCCGCGAGTGTGGGTCCTTCCACCAGCTCGATGACAAGGGCAGTTGTGGCGTTGGCCCGCTCAAGCCCGTGGATCGCCGCAATATCGGGATGGTTCAGCGAGGCGAGGACTTCGGCTTCTCGCTGAAAGCGTGCCAGACGCTCAGCATCCGACGCGAACCCTTCCGGCAGCACCTTGATCGCCACCGCGCGTTTGAGGTTCGTGTCGGTCGCGCGATACACCTCGCCCATTCCGCCGGACCCAATGGCGGAATGGATCTCATAGGGGCCGAGATGCGTACCGGCCGCGAGGCTCACAAGAGTGTGGGTCATTATACGAGGCTGCTCGTGAGTCTCCCTCCAGGCATCCATCGGGCCGCCGCGTTTGTCTGAAATACTGAAGGGGTGCGATCCGCTGCTCCTGCAGGGTCCTCGCCGTGTGCGGTTTGAGCGTCTCATACGGCGCGCGCCCCACTGGTCTGCGAATACGCCGGCCAGGTCACGGGAGACACGTCGATCGACGCCACCCGGTACACCGTCCGAAGCGGCTCGACGTGTTTCGGATCAAACATCCACGTCTCATCCTCATGGTGAACCGTGAACGCAAAACTCAAGCGGTAGATGTCGCCCCGCTTCACCTTCGCCAGCACGGACATCGCGAGCGGATCTTCTGCGTTGATGTCGAGTTCGTAGCGCAGCCCCTTCGCGTCCTCGACCAACCGCAGCGTACCGACGCTCGAGCGACCGAGCACGATGTTGTGATCGTGGTTGAACAATCGAACAACGTCATCACGTTGTCCCGATCACCATTGTGCTCGGCTCGCTAGGCGTTTACTTCCTGTTTAGCGGTGTCGGCGCGTTTACAACAGGTATTCTGGGCATAACTCGACTCCAACCGCACGAATCACCACTTTCACTCCTGCTAATGGCCCCTGCGATGGCCGCGATAGGGGCTATCGCCCTTGCAGGCGTGGCCGGCTATTTTTCCTGGCTGCGACGGTGATACGAAGATTGAGACACCGCTAACCGGCCGCATTAGCGCCTGTCCCCCTTCAGTGGAGGATCGCGCAGCCATCGCCACCAGAACGCAAACAGTCTGACAAGCGAGTCCAAGAGCCAGCCGAACATCAGCGTCCCTTCCTTCGCGCGCTTTTTCTTTACGGTCTTCCGCGTGCTCTTGTCCCCAGCCGGGGGCGGCGTCCGCAGCGATCCGGCGTCGGATCTCGCCGAGTGCAACCGCGCGCATCCGCTCCCGCATAATCCAGACGGAACGGCCGATAAGGATGGCGGGTTCCGATGCCGTGGAAGTGTCCCGCGTGCAGCACCAGAATTGCCCGCCGCGCCGCCGGTGAGACCGCGCCCCTTCCCGGCCTCGTGTATCGGTGCCCCGTATGCCGCCTGGAGCTGACCGCAAACACTCGGACGGGCAAACTCGAACTCGTCCCACTCCCGTCCGCCGAACCGCCGAAACGTCGGTTCGCGATCTAGCGTCTGGAGCATCTGCCGATGGGGAAAAGAATGAAGCGGCTCTTCACAGAGATGACATCTCGTCCACACGCTCCCGCCCCCCAACTGTTCTGCCCGGAGTGTCAATTGCCGCTCGTGTACCGCTACACGGTCTATGGCGGCGTCGAATGTCCGGAACGCTGGGACAGCCTCGCGTGTCGGACCCACGGCATGTTCGAATATCGCCAGCGCACGGGCAAGCTCCGCGCTGACAACCCGAGCTGACGACCGCGTCTTGTTTCTTCATACGACTCATCGGCCGTGCGTACCAGCAGGTAAAAGAGCCCTGAAGGGCCTGCTTAAACCGATCCCGCCCTTCCCGCCCGCAGCGAACCCGAGAACCCGCATCGCCCGAGTGGCGGCTGTTTGGGCGTGCGCGACACGTCGATAAAACGTTGGTGTCGGCTGCCGGGCATGCGGCGCGGCGGCGTCACGACGCTTAGCATACGCCCCCGTGGCGCTCTGAGGGTGTCGCAGCGATCGTGCCGCGCTCCTGCTCGGCCGCGAGCCCGCGCGTTTCAGACCGTCGCGAATACAGCAATTCGCGGTCGCGGAAAAATTGCGCTTCCCATCCCCACTGGCCGTGATCGCGAAGCTCGCAATCAACCTGCCGGTGCTTCGCGTCCCGAAACAAGAAGAGCCGCTTACCAGGGGCGACCTGATTGCGGTGGCGGGCAAGTGGCCCGCGTGTAGCGCGTTATCGCTCATGGGGTGAGATCAAATAGAGAATCGTCCAAGCCGAAATTGCGACCGCTCCATGTCGCCCGTTGGGTCCAAGAACATCGACGGCCCCACTAGTTCTCCACCTTCGGTCGCTTGCACGACATATCTTGTGCGGCGTAAGAGTGGGACTGAAGACCGCCGCACCCCCACGACCTTAATGACAGTCCCTTTTGGAGTCTGTCTCTCGTGATTATTTCTCGGCCATCAAATCCAATCCGCCCCACAAGCACGAAGTAGTCGACCGGTGCGGTGCGTAGTGGCGGTCAGCCGTGATTCCGAACACCCTCAGGTCCTCACGCGTTCGAAATGTTTTCCCGACCAATTGCGAGTATTCAGAAGTCGCCCCAACCTCCTGCATCGGCACCTGGGTATTCATCACAAAATCGAGCGCAAGCGTCGCAATGGCGGTGATGCCGATCACAATGGCGGTGAGGCCGATCACCGCGATCCAGCCTTTTGCCCGCGGGCGCAATTCGTAGAAGCCATATCGACCGGGAGTCCGAAGGATCTTGCCATCGCGGAAAAACTGTTGGGCTATATAGGTGAGTCTCGGGAAGACGTATTCTGGCGGTCCTCCACAAACGAAACAAGGGGAATTCCTGTAGGTGAATGTCTGACAGCAAAATCGCCCTGGCCCATACGATCCGAGTTCCGAAAACGATTTCACGCCTATGCCGGTAGAGGGATGGAGGCGAAATGAGTTACCTGGCACAGGACACACTCGAAGATTTGCAGCACGTCGCGCGCGTCGCGCGCCAACATTCTGATTGTCGGGGACATGGCGGTCTCGGAGCGGGACGAAGTCTTGCGCACCGTCAGGCGCCAGCGAGGCCTCGACGTCTTCCACGCCCAGCGGCCTTCCGAACTCGTTCTGCCTGATCGTGGCGACGTGATTCTCGTCTTAGACGATGCGTGTGAGTTGTCGCGGTTCGAACAGAATCGTCTTCTTGGTTGGATGGCTCGAAACCAGGGCCCAATCGTGTCCTTCGCCTCGCGTTCTCTCTATGGCATGGTGGGCGAAGGGAGATTCGTCGAGCGACTCTACTACCGGTTGAACATATTCTGCGTGATGCTGACGGGCGATGACAGAATCTCTCGCCGGTCCGCCAGACAGGCTCCTAGAGCAAACCCTTGATTCCGAGAAAGTGCATCCGCGGACCCGGCGCCGCACACGACCGTCAAAACCGTCAGCGCCTTAAAAAGTACAAGATCCAAAACACCTCGTTGGACGTGCCCATGGCAGCCAACCCCGCCACCACCGGAAGAAGCCAGGCGTAGGCCGCGCCTGGCATCTGCCAGTTGGTGAGAGAGAACATGAGCACCGTGCCACACAGCGCGCCGAGGGCGAAGCGCGCAGCGGTCTCGACCGCGACGCTCACCGGCCAGTCCATGCGGAGCCTCGTCGGTCGTCCCTGAGGTAGGCATCAGGTTCACGATCCCACGCTGCGCCCCATTGCTCAGTATCGTCGCGGCGAGGAGTTGTGCGGCGCGGCGCGTGCCGGACCTTCTGATACGCGGCATTGATCGCGCACTGCGGGATGCCGCAATGATCTGTTCCACCGAGCCATGTGGCCACTTGTCCGGGTGGTAGGCTGCGCAGGCTCCCGGAACCGTGCCCTCATCCATCAACCGATGCCGTCACCTCGAGGCCGAGAACCTGATAGGCAGCGCTCAATTCGTCAGGGGCGGCCGGATCTTGTCCACGCATATCGTGCACTCCTCGTCATGCACAAATGTAATCAACGCGATGAGAACCGTAACCGACAGGTGTCCAAGTTCCAGGCTTTTTCCAGCGGAAACGAGCCACCGGCTCGTGCAGTCGCCAGAGGTATGCCAGAGCGCGTCGTGCCCGCCCTCGGAATCCT
>CAVVPE010000009.1:0-36745 GCA_963750035.1 uncultured Acidobacteriota bacterium
ACCTTCAAACACAAAGGACACTAAGGACACAGAGGAAATTCATTGGCCTTTCTTTGTGTCCTTGGTGTCCTTGGTGGTTGAAGATCGCGTCAGTTCGACCACACCCAATCGAAAGACGCTATACGACAATCACCCCTCAGAATCGGTACTGAATGCCGAACCGGATGTTGCGGCCGCGCTGGACCGAAGCCGGACGCAGCCAGTTCGAGGCCGTAGTTCTCGGTCACGGAGACGACGTTCCTCATGTTGAAGAGGTTGTCGAACTCCGCCAGCACGTTCATGTTATGGCGGCCCATCGATCATCGACTTCTGGACACGCGGAGGTCGAAGATCTTGTAGTAATCAGCGAAAATCGTATTGGGCGCGAGGAGATTGACATTGGCCTGGCTGCCGGTCGCGGTTCGTCCCGCCGGTGAAGGTGCGTCCGAGGATCGCCGAGTTCACCGTCAGGTTCGCCGCGTAGTCCGGCGGCGCGAGGGCCAGACCCGCGCCCGGCGTGTCGTAGATCTGGAAGTTCCCGCTCACCATGATCCGCCGATGGAATCGGGGCGCCACCAGAGAACTTTACGATGTGCCGGAACGGAACGGTCCGATCGCAGAACCTGAGGCCGTTGGGGTTGTCGACCGTGCAGTCGTGGATGTGCGTCTTGCCGCTGGTGAGGCTGGCCATCGCGAAACCACCCCTTGGCAGCTTGACGTTCGTGCCGACTTCGAGGCCGTTGTAGGTGCGGTAGTCGTCCGGCGCGTTCGTCTGGTAGCCCTGCCTGGCATTGACGGCCGGGATCTTGTAGGGGGCGCAAGTTGTACATCGGGATCGCTTCGTTGCCGCCGTTGGGGAGGTTCGGATCTGCCGGGGCCGACCCACGTGAACGGGATCCAGTCACCGGGGTTGTTGGCGTCCACGAAGTTCGCGGTCGCCCGGTTGTCGGTCCAGGCCAGGTCGTAGAAGTGACGGCGATAGTAGCCGCCGAAGACCTGAACGCCCGAGAAGAGCTCCTGTTGCGCGGTCAGTTCGTAGGTCCAGTTCTTATCGCGCTTCAGGTCCGGGTCCTGCTTGTCCACCGTGTCTGGCGAACCAAAGTTGGCGCTGCCAACGCCGATTTCGTCAAACTGCGGGGACTGGTCTGGATTGAGATATCTTTCCGTCGCCGTTGCGGTCGATCCACGTCCGCGTATCCGTGCGGCTGTAGATGGGATTGAACTGAGCGGTCCTCGAGAACGCCTCACCCGCAATGAACCGGCCGGCGAACGCCTTCACGGCCGTCTTGCCGTTGCCGAACACGTCCCAGGCCACGCCGGTTCGGGTCGCCCAGTCGTTCCAGTTCGGCGTGTTCGACATCTGGGGAATCGAGAAGCCCCTCACAAAATTCGAGTCGGGGACCGATTGCGCCGGGATGAACGCGTTGAACTTGTCGTAGCGCGCGCCCAGGTTGATCGTGAAGTTGCCCAGCCGCCACTGGTCCTGGATGTACGCGCCGCCGTCCCAGTTGAACTGCATCTTGTTGTGCGACGGCCCATTGGTGACCTGCACCTGGGCCGGGACGTTGTCCAAGGTAATGAGTAGCGACACGTCACCGTTGTAGCGGTTCTCCTGAATCGCGTTCGCCCAGCGGTTCTCGAAGCCCGCCTTGATGCTGTGCGAACCGGTGACGTACGAGACGGCGAACTTGCCCTCCTGCTTGCGCTCCTGGTTGTCGTAGACGAAGTAGATGTTCTCTTCGATGCGGCCCCTGGCGAAATCCCACTTGGACACGGCGTCGGGTGGATTCTCCGGCTGGTAGAGCACCCGGAAATCGCCGCGCTGGTAGGCATAGCCCGCCTCGAGCAACAGTCGGTTCGTGACCGGCGCCGTCCATCGCGCCTGCGCGAACCACGTCGGCCACAGCGGCAGACGCCACGCCGCCTCGGGCGAATGCTTCGCTCCCGAGGTCGTGTAATTGCCGCGCAGGTTGTCGAGGCGCGTGTTGTCGAAGCTGTATCGCAGCTTGTGCTTGCTGGTGACCTGGTGCGTCACCCGCACGGTTTCCGACAGATTCAACTTCGCGCCGGTGTCGGCCTGGCACAGGTCGTCGGGCGGCCGGTTGCGGCAGTTCTCCGGCGTGGAAGGGCTGTCCGGTTTGAAGTAGGTGTCGAGGATTCGTGAATTGCTGCGATTGCCGGCGAGCGAGGCGAAGTACCACAGTTTGTCCTGCCTGATCGGCCCGCCGACGACCGAGTTGAAGTCGAAGAAGAACTCCTGCGGCGCGTAACGGAAGTTGTACGGAGGATGCTGCAGATCCCCGAGGTTGTTCGTTTCGAAGGTCTCGCGGCTGCCATAGGAGATCGCCTCGAACCGCGTAGTGTTGGCGCCCTCCTTCGGGATCATGTTCATCCGCACGCCGCTGAAGGCGTACTCGGCGCCCTGTCCGGCGGCGTCGTAGACCAGCTCCTCGATCGTCGCTTCCTGCGTCTGCGTGACGCTGCCGACGCCGAGCCGGCCGGTGCCGCGGCCGACGAGGTGCATGCCCGACTTGTAGCCGTCGATCATCGTGTGGCTGTCGGTCGACGCCGAGCCGTGCGCGATGACGCCGGTGTTCGCGCTCGTCACCATGACGCCGGGGACGAGCGCGGCGCGCCCCTGAATGGTGCGGGCGCCCGGCAGGACCTCGATCTGGTCCTTGGTCAGGACCGTCTGCGTCAAGGTGTTCGTGACATCGACCACCGGAGAAGCGCCCGACACCGTGATCGTTTCCTCGAGGGCGCCGACGCGCAGCTCGGCGTTGACCGGGGCATCGAAGTTGCCGCTCAGCACGATGCCTTCACGTTTGACGGTGCTGAAGCCGGTCAGCGTGAACGTCACCGCGTAGGTTCCCGGACGCAGATCGACGATGCTGTAGCGGCCGGCCCCGTCGGTGACGACCGTCTGGCCTTTTCAATCAGCACGGGGCTCGCCGCTTCGACCGTGACGCCGGGCAGCACCGCGCCAGAGGGGTCCTGGACAATCCCGGAAATGCTCGCCTGCGCGAAGACCACGGCCGGGCAAGAGGAGACCAGTCGCGAACACGAACCCGAGCGAGACAATGACACGACGCATATTCGGCCCTCCTTTGACGAAAGATGATTGCGACCGCAGGAGGATGAATTCGCGCCGGCGATGACCGCCGGTGACCGCGTAGCATACGGCAGCCCCAGGGCGACAGAAGGGCGTGTCACGCAAATGCGGTCGAATCCCCGGCCGATCCGATCGGTTGGATGGTATCTGTTCAGGCAGGCCAGCGCGGCCGCAATGCGTAGGGTGCGGCTGAGGCAGCCCTCTGACGTCCGGCTAAAGCCGGACGCTACACGTCGAGCGTGGTGAGACGGCCGGTGCTGTCGCCGAGCTTCTCGAGCCGCACACCCAGCTTGTCGAGGACGGTGAGGTGCAGGTTCGCGAGCGGCGTGCCTTTCGGGTGGCGAACGTAGCGCCCGCCCTTGATGCCGGTCGCCTTGCCGCCGACCAGCGCGATCGGCAGGTCGTCGTGGAAATGCGTGTTGCTGTCGCTGATGCCCGTCCCATAGAGAAACAGCGTGTGGTCCAGCATCGTGCCGTCGCCTTCCGGCATGGCGGCCAGCTTGTCGACCAGGTACGCGAACTGGCGGAAGTGATACTCGTTGATCTTGTGCAGCCGCTCCAGCTTCGCCGACTCGTCCTGGTGGTGCGACAGCGGGTGGTGCGAGTCGGTGACGCCGATCTCCGGATAGGCGCGTCCGCTGACTTCGCGCGCCAGCATGAAGGTGCTGATGCGCGTCAGGTCGGTCTGGTAGGCCAGCGCCAGCAGGTCCATCATCAGCTTCGCGTGCTCGGCGTAATCGGTCGGTATGCCGACCGGCTGCTCGACCACCGGCAGCTCGCGCGTGTTCTGCTCCTCGGCCATCTGGATGCGGCGCTCGACGTCGCGCACCGCCTCGAGGTACTCGTCGATCTTCGTCTTGTCCTGCGGCCCGAGGGCGCGCCCCAGCCGCCCGACTTCGTCGCCGACGAAATCGAGGATGCTGCGATCCCGCTTGATCCGATCCAGCCGCGCCCGGGCGTCGGTGCTCCCGGTCGTGCCAAACAGCCGCTCGAAGACGGCGCGCGGATCGTTCTCGATCGGCAGCGGCGTCGTCGGCGTGCGCCACGCGATGGTGTTCGTATAGGCGCAGCTCGCGCCGCCGTCGCAGGCGCCGAGCATCGCGTTCGACTCGATCCCCAGCTCGAGCGACGCCAGCTGGGTGTGCTTAGCGAACTCCGCCGCGGCGACCTGATCCATCGACACCGCCGCAAACACGTCGGCGCCCGCCGTGATCTTGAACGGGATGCAGGTCAAAAACGTGCCGGCGGAGCGCGCATGGTCGCCGCCGCCCTTTACCAGGTTCGCGGCTTCGTCTGCCAGCCCGCCGCACAGCAGCAGCCGATCGCGATGCTTCGACAGCGACGTCAGCGTCGGCGGCAGGTCGCCAGCGGACCCTCGGTCTTCGGCCACCAATACGGCATCGACATGCCGTTCGGCACGTAGAACACGCCAAGCCGCCGCACCGGTGCGGCCGCGGTGCTGGTCTGAGCCGTCAGCGCGGGCACCATGCTCTCGAGCAGCGGCAGCGCGATCGTCGCGCCGAGACCGCGCAACATCGTCCGCCGCGAGATATGAAGCTTGCTGATGAACATCGACAATGCCCTCTTTCAAACTGAGGAACTCAGGAGCTGAGGAGCTGAGGAACTGAGGTCGTTCCTCAGTTCGCCTAGTTCTCAGTTCGTATTGTCTCCGCTCGCTCATCGTGAACGGCCGGCTCTGGACGATGCCGAGCACCAGCGCCGACCACTTGTATGCCCGGCGCTTCATTTCGCGAACGAGCTCGCGCACGGCCGGCGCGTCGTAGTAGTCCAGGCCGCGGCCAAGCGCGTAGATCAGGAGTTTCTCGGCGACGGTATGCGGGAATTCGTCGGTCTGAGTGAGCAGTGCTTCGCGGAACGCTTTCGGGCTGTCGACCTCCTCGCCGTGCAGCGTGATCGACGCGTTGATCGCGGCGCCCGAGTCGGTGTCGCGCCACTGGCCGACCGCGTCGAAGTGTTCGAGCGCGAAGCCCAATGGATCCATGCGCGAGTGGCAGCTCGCGCAGACCGGGTTGTTCCGGTGCTGCTCCATGCGCTCCCTGAGCGCGGTCGGCTTGCTTTTGCCGTCGTTCTCCTTGAGCGGCGGCACGTTGGGCGGCGGCGGCGGCGGCGGCGCGCCCAGGAGGTTCTCGAGCACCCACTTGCCGCGCAGCACGACCGAGGTCCGGTTCTCGTACGACGTCGTCGTCAGCACGCTCGCGTGGCCGAGCAGCCCGCGCCGCCGCTCGTCGGTCACGGTCACGCGCCGGAAGTGGCCGCCGAAGACGTCGTTGATGCCGTAGTGCCGCGCGAGCTGCTCGTTGAGGAACGTGTAATCGGCGCGCAGCAGGTCCTGGACCGGCCGATCCTCGCGAACCTGGCTTTCGAAGAACAGCTCCGTTTCTTTCAGCATCGCCTTGCGCAGCGAGTCGTCGAAACTGGAGAAGAGGTTCGAGTCCGGGGCCTTCGACTGGACGTTGCGGACTTCGAGCCACTGCTCCGAGAAGTCCTTCATGAAGCGCGACGACCGCTTGTCGGCAAGCAGGCGCTTGGCCTGCCGCGCCACCCCGGCCGGCGTCTTGAGCTGACCGGCCACGGCCGCATCGAGCAGCTCGTCGTCGGGAATGCTCCGCCAGAGGAAGAACGAGAGCCGGGAGGCGAGCTCCAGGTCGCTGAGCCGGTACGCGGCGCCGACCCGCGTCCCGGAAGGTTCGTGTTCCGCACGGAACAGGAAACTCGGCGACGACAGCAGCGCCTCCAGGGCACGCTCGATACCCGCGTCGAAATCGCGGCCGGCTCGTCCTTCCTTGTAGATGGCGACAAGCGGCCGCACGTCTTCATCCGTGACCGGGCGCCGATACGCGCGCCGCGCCAGCGTGCCGAGGATCTTGCGCGCGCAGGCTTCTTCCTCTCGCTGCGCTCGCCTTCGCGCGGGGGCGCCGGTCGGCGTGCAGGTGAGGATCCGGCGCCGGCTGGGGGTGTCCTCGGGAATCCGGCCATCGAACGGGCCGGAGATGGACAGCACGTCGATACCCGGCGCATTGCCGTCCACCTCGCCCGGACCGTTCCGGCCGCGCGATCGCGACGATGCGTTCAGGTGTGGGAGCGGCGTCGGTAAAAGCGGTCGCGACCAGCCGCGTCCCCGCCTTGATGGGCAGCCGGACTTCCATGGCATCGTCGGCGTTCATCCGATAGTCGTGCAGCCGCTGGCCGTACTTGTCGTCTTCGGGGACAGCGATGAGGACGCCGGGGTCGGGGCCCTTGAATTCGCCGCCGATCGTGAAGCGCTTCACCAGCGCATGGTCGATCGCGGATCTCGACCTCGTGCTGATCCTCGTCGATGCCGTCGATCGTGCTGACGGTGCCGTTGCGCTTCAGCCGCAGCTTGAAGACATATTCGCCGTCGAGCGGGAACGCATGCCGCACCGCGATGCCGCCGCGCGTCGCAAAGGGCAGATCATCGCTCGCCCGCGCGCTGCGGTTCTCGAACCCGACCCTGTAGACCTGGGTGATCGGCCGGTTGTCGGGGCTCGCCAGGGCGAGGCGGCTGATCTTGGTCGCGGCCGCAATGTAGCGCGACATCAGCGCCGGCGTCATCGAGAGCACGTCGGCGTTGTTGTCGAAGCCGAACCCGGCCATGTCGCTCGGCAGCAGTTCCGAGCCGTTCACTTCGAGGTCGAGCAGGTCGCGGACGACGTTCACGTATTCGGAGCGGTTGAGACGACGGGAGACGACGCGCCCGGGGTTGGGAGAGGCGGCGGCTTCACGATCCAGCGCGGCTTCGACCGACCCGATGAACCCCTCGAGCGTCGCGGCGTCGGGACGCGGCGAGCCCGCCGGCGGCATCGTGCCGCCGCGCAGCTTCCGCACCACTTTCTCGAGCACCGCGGCATGCTGCCGCGCGTCGTTGGCGTCGATGCCGGTGAGGACGAGGTCGCCGGTCTTGAGCCGATCGTTGTGGCAGGTCACGCAGGTACTGCTGCATCAACGGCCGCGCCGTCTGCGTCTGGGCTGCAGCGGGGGCCTGTCCGGTCGCGCGCAAGGCGGGCGAACCAGGACTGAGCGCGAGCGCGGTGGTCACACCAGCCAAAACGATCAGAGATCTCGTCATGTGTCTCGATCTCGAACAGCGGACCTGAAGGTCCGCACTACATAACCGCAGACGATCCGCATACTAACGTCTTCGAACGTTCGCGTACATCCAGCGAACGACGAACGGCGATATTCGCTAAATGTGCGCCGTCAACGCTTCGGTAACTGGATGCCCCTCTTCGAGCGACGTAAGAATCGTGTCGAGCATCACCGGCGCGCGACGGAACACGTTGTCGCCCAGCGCATCGGAGAGCGCGTTGAGGATCGACGCGCACGCGCTGCCGACCGGCGGCTCGCCAATGCCGCGCGCGCCGACCGGCGTCTCGGGATCCGGGATGTTCAGCGCTTCCCAGCGCATGCGCTGCGGCGTGTCGAGAATCGTCGGCGGACGGTTCAGGTAGAACCGCGTCGCCAGCGGCACACCGTAGTGCGAGTCGAACACGATCTTCTGCCCGATGGCGTGGCTGATACCCAGCATCGATCGGCCGAGCACCTGGCCGCCGAGACTTCGTGGGTTGATCACGGTCCCGACGTCGGCCACTGCCAGGAAGTCGGTGATCACGTACTTGCCGGTTTCGACGTCGACCTCGACTTCGGCGAACGAGGCGACGTAGGAATGCGTCTGGCCGTTGCGCGGATACGCGTCGCGCGCGACCGCCATCAGCCCCTGGCCGGCGAGCGCCGCCGCCGATGTCTTCGTGAACGGGTTCACGTCCTTCGGCACTTCGTGACCGTCGAACTTGCCGCCGAGCGCGATGGCGCGCGTGGCGGCCTGGGCGAGCGTCATCCCGCGGCCGCCGCCCTTGCGGAACACGCGTTCGTTCGCGACCTCGTAGTCAGCGGGCGAGCCGCCGAGATCCTTCGCCGCGATCTCCTGCAGCTTGGCCTTCGCATCCATCGCCGCCGCATGCGCGGCCCGGGTCATCGCGTGGATCGTCTGGCTGCCGCCTGAAATGCACGTCCACGGCAGGTTCTTGGCGGTGTTCCCCCACGTGATGTCGCACTTCTCCCACGGCACGTCGAGCACTTCGGCGACCACGCGATGGACGTCGATGACCGAGTGGGTGCCGAGATTGCCAATGCCGGATTGAATGGCGAGCCGGCCGTCGGGCTTGATGATGAACAGGCCGTCGAACCCGACCGATCCCGCGATGTACGGGCTCACCGCGACGCCAATCCCGCGCACCTTCGATCCGACACGTTCTTTGGAGCGCGCCTTCCGCTCGTCCCATCCGAACAGCTCGGCGCCGCGATCGAGCGCTTCCTTCACGAAGGCGCTGGTCACGGTGCCGCGGCGGCCGTTCGCGCCGGCCGGTCCGACGGGCGCCTGCCCCGCCGGCGCGTTGATCCGGCGCATCTCGACCTGATCGATCCCGAGCTGGCGCGCCGCCTTGGCCAGCACCGGCTCGATGATCGCGACCGCGTTCATGCCGCCTGGCTGGCTCTGCGAGCCGGTCGGGTTCGTGTTCGTGACCATCGACATGCCGCGGAAGCGCATCGCCGGCGGCTGGTAGATGAGCGACGCCATCCGCGCCCCGGTGCCGCAGTCGTGCTGCTGCTCGTAGGGCCCGTTGTCGGCCAGCCAGTACAGATCGAGCGCGGTGATGCGGCCGTCTTTCGCGAACCCGATCTTCACCCGTCCGTGGAACGCCGGGCGGACGCGGCCGATGTAGTGCTCCTCTTCCTGGTTGATGCGCATCATCACCGGCGCATTCGCCTTCTTCGAGAGCAACGCCGGGATGGCCATCGTGATCGAACCGGCCACCTTGCTGCCGAAGCCGCCGCCCGTGTACTCGCTGAGGATGACCACCTCGCTCGCCTCGATGCCAGCCCAGCGCGCCATGGCGGGAACGGTTTGCGCCGTGCTCTGCGTCGAGCAGTGCATGTACAGCTTGCCGTTCTCCCAGTACGCCATCGCCGATCGGCTTTCGAGCGGCAGGTTGGCGTTGGCGGCGGTGGAGAAGGTCTCGTCGAGAACGAGCGCGGCTTCCTTGAAGCCGGCGTCGACGTCACCGTACGACCACTGGAGCGACGTGTCGGCCGCCTCTCCCAGCGGCAGCTGACCGTCGCCGCGGCGGCGAAATCGGCCTCCGTCCACTTGTGCTCGCGGATCTCGGGACGCGGCGGCGCCGGGCGGGCCGGCGCGCCGGCCTGACCCGCCGGCGCCGGGGTTTCGGGCGCGGGCACCCGCATCCAGACATTCCCCGTCGTACGCGCGTTCGGCGCAGTCGGACGCAGCGTCTCGATCGGATCGACGTTGAACGGCAGCGGCTCGTACTCGACGCGGATCAACTCGATCGCCTCGGCCGCGGTCAGCTCGTCGACGGCGGCGACGGCGAGAATCGGTTCGCCGCGGTACAGCGGCTCGTTGGTGAGCGCCCGCTCGTTGAACGAGCTCGCCTGGATGGCCGCGCCGTTGTCCGCCACGCCGCCCGCCGGTCCTGGCAAATCGTCGGCTGTCAGGATCGCCTTGACGCCAGGCAGCGCGAGCGCGTCGCTGGTATCGATGCGCGTGACACGCGCATGCGGCATCGGGCTCAGGAGGAGCTTGGCGAACAGCATGCCTTCGGCGCGATAGTCCTCGGCGTACTTGGCTTTGCCGGTGACCTTGGCCACGAGATCAGGGGTGGTGTAGTTGTGCCCGATGTACTTGTAGTCAGCCACGATGCACGTCCTGTCTTAACCGAGGGGCTGCGCCCCTCGGACTCCCCCACACGCTCTCTCGCGCGCCGCGTCGCCGGCGCGCTCCGTTCGCGTGACCGCTCGCGCGCTCGCTCGCAGCGCAGGTCAGCAGTTTATTGATATCCCTTCTACTGCTGCGCCTCGATTTGCTGGGCCTCGGCGGCGAGGTTTCGGGCGCGCTCCTGGACGGTGCCGGGCACCCCCAGATGCGTGTCCGCGCCCAGCTGCTTCAGCAGGTCAGCGGTCTCCGGCCACGATTGGAACTGGAACGACTGCTTGGCGCCTTCCGCCAGGCGATACGGCGTGCGGCCCTTGAAATCCCGCGCGTTGATGTTGGCGCCGTGCTCCACCAGGTACTGGACGACCTCGTTCAGGCCCCGGAAGGCCGCGCCGTGCAAGGCGGTGAAGTCGGCCTCGTTGACGGCGTTGATGTTGGCGCCGGCCTCGAGCAGCACCTTGACCGCCTGTTCGGCGGTCGGCGACCGGATCCCGCGCGGCTCGCGCGGGGTGTACGTCGCCCGGCCGAGTCCGGCCGCGGCCATCAACGGCGTCGAGCCGTCGTCGGTCGTCAGGTGCTGGTTGGCGCCGGCGGCGAGGAGCTCTTGCAGCACGTCCACGCCGGTTTCGGACCGATTCGGCTGGCCGAAGTTCTGCGCCGAGGCGCCGCCGTTCGCCGAGTAGGCCGCCACCCAGAGCGGCGTCGCGCCGTGCAAATCTCCCGTTCCACACGCGTAGGGCTCGAACGCGCCCTTCTTCGGATACCCGACGTAGTTCATGAACATCGCCGACGTGGTGATTCGGCTGTTCGGGTCCGCGCCCTTTGCGAGGAGCGCCTTGACCATGGCGAGACGACGCGCCGCATCGAGGCGGCCGCTGTACATGACGCCGCCGAGGCTGCTGCCGCCGCGCCGGCGCGACCAGTCGCCGAGCCAGGTCGCCACGTTGCCGGCGGCGACGTGCAGCGCCGTCACGCCATCGATGCGGCCGTTCGGATCGGCGCCCTGCTCGAGCAGGAAGTTGGCGAACTCGTCCTGGCCGCTCAGGATGGCGAACGGCAGCACGTGAGTGCCATCCGACGCGAGCTCGTTCACGCCCGCGCCCTTCGCAATCAGCACGCGCGCCACGTCGATGTCGCCGTTGCGGGCCGCAAACATCAGCGGCGTGAAGCCCTTGGCGGTCGAGGTGCGGACGTCCGCGCCGCTTTCGATGAGCGTGGTGATGATCGCCGAGTGACCCATCGCCAGCGCCCACATCAGCGACGTCGCGTTGGCTTCTTCGGTCGTGGCGTTGACGTTCGCGCCTTTCGCAATCAACGCCTTGACGACCTTCACGTTGCCGGTGCGCGAGGCGATCATCAGCGGCGTCAGGCCGCTCTTCTGCGCCGCGTTGGGATTGGCGCCGGCATCGAGCAGCCGGGCCACCATCGCCTCACTGGTGTTCTCGCTGGCACGGGCCAGCGGCGTGACGCCGTAGTCGTCGGCCGCGTCGACCTTCGCGCCGGCGCGCAGCAGCAGGTCGGCCATCGCCACGTCGTCCCAGTGCGCCGCCCAGAGGAGCGCCGTGGCGCCATCGGCGCGCGCCGCATTGACGTCGATCTTCTTCGCCAGCAGCGTGCGCACCGCGTCGCGGTCCTTGTCGGCGGCCGCCTGGACGAGCCGCAGATCAGGCTCGGCGGCGAACACCGCTCCGCGACGAGTACGACCCCGATTCCGATTCCGACGATCCGTTGAATGTTCATGGCGCTTTTGGGACTGCCGACTCAGACTACTGAACTACTGACGGAACTGAAAGCCGCGCACCCGGCGGACCTAAGAGGTCCGCGCCCGGCGGACTCGAGGTCCGCCCTAGAGGTCCGCCCTACGACTCACACGTGCGGGATGTTCGGCCAATAATGCGGCCGCAGGGTATACGCCGGTTTCATCGGCTTCGCGCCAAGCTTTCTCAGGAGCGTGCCGGTGCTCGTCGATCCCGTTTCGGTCCGGCCGCCGCCCGCGAACTGGATGACGACTTCCGACAGGAACAATGGCGTCTCGCCGTAGAGATTCGGCACGTCGAGCCGCGCGCCCTGATCGGCCAGCAGCTGCACGATCGAATCGCGGCGCATGAACGCCGCGTAGTGCAAGGCGCTGTTGCCGAGCGTATCGACCGCGTTGACGTCGACGGCGCCGAGCTCGAAGAGGAGCTTCGCCGCGGCCAGATTGTCGCTCTCGGGGACCAGGACCTCGCCGATCGCGCGCCCGAGTCCGGCCGCAGCCATCAATGGTGTCCCGTTGGCGGACGTCTTCGCACAAATGTCGGCTCCGTGATCGGCCAGGACGCGCATCACGTCGGCAGCGCCACCCACCGCCGCAATCAGGAACGGCGTGGCGCCCACCAGCTCGGGCAGGCCCGGGTTCTTCGACGACCCGACTCTCTGCGGCGGTCTCCTGATGCGGGCGTTCGGGTCGGCGCCGTGCGCCAGGAGCGCTTTCACGAGATCGATCCGCCGCTCCCGCAGCCCGGCAACCGTACGCCACTCCTCGCCTTCGCGGTCCGGGGTGATCGACGTCACGGTCAGCTCGGTTTCCCACGAACCGCTGGCCCAGTGAAGGGCGGTGAAGCCGGCGCCCGCGAGGTTGGCATCGGCGCCCTTCTCGAGCAGGAACAATGCGACGTCGACGTGCGCCCGGACCGTCGCGAGCACTAGTGCGCTCAATCCGTCGGCGGTGGCGTCGTTGACCTCCGCACCGGCGTCGGCGAGCAGCCGGACCGACGCGAGATCGCCGGCCCGCGCGGCGAAGAGCAGCGCCGTGAAGCCGTTCGCACCGTTCGACCCGCCGCCCATGCCGCCGCCGAGGCCGCCGATGCCGCCGCCGCGGCCTGAGCCCGCGGTCCTGACCGGAATGGTCTTGGCTTTCACGTCGGCGCCGTGCCCGATCAGCACGTGCGCGACACCGGCATGTTTTTCGGCAACCGCCCACATCAACGCGGTCTGACCGCGCGCCGGCTCCTTGGCATTCGCATCGCCGCCGTGTGCCAGCAGCAGCTTCATCACGTCGACGTCGCCGGTGCGTGCCGCCGAGAGGACAGCGCTTTCGCGGCCGGCGTTGGGACTCGCGCCGGCCTGCAGGAGCCGCTCGACCATCGCGGGACTCGCATTCACGGTCGCGAGTCCGAGCGGCGTGACGCCGCCCTCGTCGGCGGCGTCCACCTTTGCGCCGGCTCGAATGAGCAGGCCGGCGATGGCCACATCGTTGCGGTGCGCGGCCCAGTGGAGCGCCGTCGCGCCGTCCGGCTGGGTGACGTTGACGTCGACCTTCTGCTCGATCAGCCGCTGTACCGCGTTCGCGTCAACGCGGCGCACGGCATCGATCAGGCGGGTGTCTGGCGCGGCGCCGTCGAGGACGCGTGCCAGGTACAGATCAATGCGAGCAGCACGGCCCCTCGCCCCCACAAGCTCGATGAAGACATGGGCACTTCGCTGCTACACCGACAGAGGCTCGAGCGGCAGGCGGCCGGTCACGTCGCCGAACTTCTCCACCGGCATCCCTAACGTGTTCAGGAGGCTGACGTGGAGATTGGCGAGCTGTGCATGCGGGAACCGGTAGTGCTGGCCACCTTTCAGCTGATCCGACCCGACGACGATGATCGGGAGCTCCTTCGGATCGTGCTTGTTCGGATCGCCGTGGCCGCTGCCGTAGAGGAGCAATGTGTGGTCGAGCAGCGATCCGTCTCCGTCCGGCGTCGCCTGCAGCTTCTCCAGGAAGTAGGCCAGCATCGACGTGTGATGGGCGTTGACCTTGGCCAGCAGCGCGATCTTTTCCGGCGAGTCGCCATGATGCGACAGCGCGTGATGGCCTTCGGAGACGCCGACTTCCGGATACGAGCGGCCGCTCAGCTCCTTGGCCAGCATGAACGTGCTGACACGCGTCAGATCGGCCTGGTAGGCGAGCACCTGCAGATCCATCATCAGCTTCGCGTACTCGACGAAGGTCGCCGGCGCCGCGGCGGGCTGCGGCACGACCGGCAGCTCGCGCGCGCTCTGGGCTTCAGCCGTCTCGAGCCGGCGCTCGACGTCTCGGATCGATTCCAGATAGCCGTCGAAGCGGACGCGATCGGCCGCGCCGACGCTGTTGCTCAGGACGTGCGCCTTTCCGAGTACCGAATCGAGGATGCTGCGCTTCTCGCGCAACCGCCTCGCGCGGGCGGCCGAGTCGGTCGTCCCGGTGTCGCCGAACAGCAGCTCGAAGGCCGCGCGCGGATTCTCTTCCATCGGCAGCGGCATCGTCGGACCGCGCCAGCACAGCGTGTTGGTGTACACGCAGCTGTAGCCGCTGTCGCAGCTGCCGCTGAACTCCACCGGATCCAGCGAGAGCTGCAGCGACGGCAGCTGCGTCTCCTTCCCCATGTGGGTCGCTGCGACCTGGTCGACCGACGTGCCCGCCGCGTAGTCTGCTCCCTGCGTCGGGCGCGCATGCACGCCGCACATGAACGCGGGCGCCATGCGGCCGTGTCCGCCGCGCGGATCGCCGGGCCGCTGCAGCGCGACGTCGTTGTCGAGGCCGCTGATGACGGCTATCCGGTCGCGGAAATTCGCGAGCGGCTGCAGCGGCAGCGTGAGTTCGTAATCGGCACCGACGGTCTTGGGAATCCAATGACCGGGCGCCGCGCCGTGCGCGGCGTAGATCACGCTGAATCGCCGCGCCCGGCTCGCGTCGGTTCTCGCGAACGCCGAGAGCGCCGGCACCATGCTGTCGAGCAGCGGCAGCGCGAGCGCGGTCCCGAGTCCCCGCAGGATGGTCCGCCGCGGGATAGCCATCTTCGAAATGATCACGACTCCCTCCGAACTTTCATCTGGAACGGTACGCTCCTGGTAATGCCCAGGATGATCGAGGACCACCGGTAATCGCCGGGGGCGGCCTCGCGGACGATTTTCCTGATCGCCGGCTGGTCGTAGTACTCGACGCCGCGGCCGAGCGCGTAGACGAGCAGTTTCTCGGTCGCGGTCGACACGAAATCCTCGCGGCGGCCTTCCATGATGCCGCGCAGGCCGGCGAGCCCATCGAACTTCACGCCATCAGGCGTCACACCCGAGGCATCGATCGGACGCCCGTCCTCGGCCGCTCGATACCGGCCGATCGCGTCGTAGTTCTCCAGAGCGAACCCGAGCGGATCCATCACGTTGTGACACGCTGCACACACCGGGTTGCTGCGGTGCTGCTCGACGCGTTCGCGGATCGTGCGCGGCTGCTCGCCCTTCACGACCGGCGGCAGGTCGGGCACGTCCGGCGGCGGCGGCGGCGGCGAGTAGTTGAGGAAGTTCTCCAGCAGCCATTTGCCGCGCACGACCGGCGACGTCCGATTCGCGAACGACGTGACCAGCAGGATGCTCCCGTGCCCGAGCAGGCCGCCGCGGCGATCCTCGTCGGTAAACTCCACGCGGCGGAAATGGCTGCCGTACACGCCCCGGATGTTGTAATGCTTGGCCAGCCGCTCGTTCAGGAAGCTGTAACGGGCCGTGAGCAGTTCAGCAACCCCGTGATCCCCGCGAATCTGATCGTCGAGGAACTGCTCGGTCTCGGCGACGAGCGCGGCACGCAGGTCGTCGTCCCAATCCGGGAAGGTGAATGAATCGGGCTTCGCCAGCTTGACGTTCCGCAGGAACAGCCACTGCGCCGCGAAGGTCGTGACCAGCGTCCTCGACCGCTCGTCCCCGATCATGCGGCGCACCTGCTGCTCGAAAATCGCCGGCTCCCTCAGCTTGCCTTTTTCCGCGACCTGCAGCAGCTCGTCGTCGGGCACGCTGCTCCACAGGAAGAACGACAGCCGCGACGCCAGCGCGAGATCGTTGACGCGGTACGCCGTCCCGGGCGCGACATTCTCCGGATCGCGCTCCACGCGGAACAGGAACTCGGGATCGACGAACATTCGTTCGAGCGCCGCCTGGACCGCGCCGTCGAACGTCCGCTCGGCCCGGGCGCTGCGATAGAACGGCAGCAGCGCATCGACGTCAGCCGCCGTCACCGGACGGCGATACGCGCGCCGCGCAAGGGTCCCGAGAATCTTGCGCGCGCACCCTTCTTCTTCGGCTGCACGTGCAGGTTTGCAGGTGAAGATCCGCGCGCGGCTCGGCGTCTGGCCGGCGTCTTTCGGATTGAACGGTCCGCTGATGTCGACCGAATGAACGTTGAGACGGGGCACCGAACCGGTGTTGGTGCCGAACGTCGCGCTGTTGCCCCACGGGAAGTATTGCGGGTAGCGCGTCTCATTCATCAGGGTCGCTTTTCGGAACGAGACGCCGACGACGTGCGGGCCCGCGTCGACGCTGACGCGTGCTTCCACCGCGCCCTCATCGACTGGATCTTCGAAGTTGGTGCGCCCGGGGGTCTCCAGCGCGGCGACGCGCGTGCCGTCAATGCGGATGTCGACGGTCTCCGGCGGCCGCGCCGTGCCCGCGAAGCGAACCTTGAGCACGTATTCGCCGGTGTACGGGAAAAGGTGCCGCACCGACGTGCCGCCTCGAGAGCTGAACGGCAGGTCCTCGCTCATCCGGTCGGCCTGCAGCAGGTACTCGGAGACCGCATATGTGGCCGACCCGAGCTGCAGTGACGGGTCTCCGACCGCGAGCCGCGTGATCTTGTTGGCTGCCGACAAGTACCGATCGAGCAGATCGGGCGAGACCGTCAGCATCTCGCCGATGTTGTCGAAGCCGAACGCCGCGTCGTCGCCGGGCAGCAGAGGGGCGACGTCGATCTCGAGCCCGAGAATGTCGCGGATCGCATTCTGATATTCGACCCGGTTGAGCCGGTGGAAGGAGGCCGTCCGTCCCGGGTTCGGCTTCGCCGCGGCGGCGCGATCGAGCTCGCCTTCGAGACGCGACGCCAGGCGCGTGTAAGCGGCAGGTTCAGGCCTCGGCCGTCCGACGGGAGGCATCGCGCCCGCACGGAGCTTCCTCAGCACCTTCTCCCAGGTCGCCGCGTCGCCGGGAATATTCTCGACGTCCAGCGACTGCAGCGAGAGATCCGCCGTCTTCAGCCGGTCGCTGTGGCAACTGACACAGTAGCGATTGAGGAGCTGCCGCGACTCCACGCCGGCGTCAGTGGAAGCCGCGGCCTGAACGGCGGCCGGAGCCGTCGGCGTTTGGGCCATCCCCACGAGACTCGCGAACCACGCGATGGCGACGACGATCAACGCCTTTGGCGACACGAATCTCCTGCTCCGGCGCACACTTCGCGCGCCTTGGCAGATGATCGGGTGTTACCGGAGGAGTGTCAATGAAAACTGCCGGCCGGCTACCTGATCTCAGGTAACGGCAAAACAGCCACCAAAACACGAAAAACAGGCACGAAAACACGAAAACACGAAGCCCATAGATCAGGTGTTCTCGTCTTTTCGAGTTTTGGTGCGTTCGTGGCTATTTCTTTTCGCGCTTTCGTGCCTCGGTTTGCGCCGCTACCCCTGCGGCTGCGGCCGCTGCACGGGCGGCGCCGGCTGGCCCTGCGAAGGGGGCTGGCCCTGCGAAGGGGGCTGGCCCTGCGCGGGGGGCGGCTGGCCCTGCGCGGGCGGCTGGCCCTGCCCGGGCATTTGCATCGGCTGCGGCTTGAGCGCGGCCGGGTCGGGTTCTTTCGCCCCGAGTTTCCGGAGCACGGCGGCGGTACTGGCTCGGCGATCGGGGCCATCAATCTGCAGCGGATTTCGCGGCCGCGGCACGATGGCGACGCCGAGCGGCGTGAGACCGCGCTTGTTGGTCGCCTCGATGTTCGCGCCCTTCTCGACGAGGAGACGTGCGACGGAATCGACCGCCTGCTGCGCCGCGACATGCAGCGCGGTATCCCCGGCCTGAGTCGTCGCGTTGATGTCGGCGCCCACCTCGATCGCCGCCGCGGCGGCGGCGTAGCTCACCCGCTCGTTTTCCTCCGGTGTCGGCGCGATGTCGCCGGGCCCGAGGTAACGCTCACGACGATCGCCCGTGCCAAATCCCGAGTTCGCCGCGACAGCGGCGATGAGAATCGTGCTGCCGTCGGAGTAGGTGAACTTGGGATTCGCTCCAGCAGCGACCAGCGCCTTCATGATCGGCACGTCGCCGTAGCGTGCGGCCTGCCAGAGCGGCGTCGCGCCGGTGTGCGAGCTCGCGTTGAGCGCCCAATCCTTGCTGTAGTAGCGCGACGGTGTGCCCTTCGCGATTGCGGCATTCGGATTCGCGCCGCGCGCGACCAGCGCCTTGACCAGTTCGAGATCGCCGCGCAGCACCGCCGCGTGCAGCGCGGTGTACCCGGCGCCGGCGGCATTCGCGTCCGCGCCCTTGTCGAGCAGCATCGCCGCGAACGCGCCCTGCCCGCTGTGAGCGGCCACCACCAGCGCGCTCGCGCCGGTCGGCGCGAGATCGTCCACCTTCGCGCCCGCGGCGAGCAGGATGCGCCCCGACTCGATGTCGCCCTGCCGCGCGGCGAAGAGCAACGGCGTGAACCCTCCGAGATCGAGCGTCGCCACGCCTCTGGACTCGTTGCGATCACCGAACCGGTTGCCGGTATGCACGACGCGCGGCCTGACGTCCGAGCGCGCCTGCACGTCGGCGCCGGCCGCGACCAGGACGCGAACGATCTCCGTGTGCTGGTTCGACACGGCCCACATCAGGGCGGTCTGGCCGTGCGTCTGCTCTTTGACATTGATGTCGGCGCCCTTGGCGATCAGGGCCTGGACCACGCTCACGCTACCCGTGCGCGAGGCCGTCATCAGGGGCGTTTCGCCGCTGGGCAGCTTCGCGTTGGGGTTCGCACCCGCCTTGAGCATCGCGTCCACCATCGGCGCGCTGCCGTTTTCACACGCCAGCCCGAGCGGCGTCACGCCGAGATCGTTGGACGCGTTGGCCTTGGCGCCGGCGCGCAGCAGGCGTTCCGCGGTTGGGACGTCGTCCCAGTGCGCCGCCCAATGCAGCGCGGTGGCGCCGTCCGGCTGGGCGGCGTTGACGTCGACGCGTTGCTTGAGCAACGCCTCCGCGGCGCGCGCGTCGCGGCGCTCGACGGCCTGCACCAGGCGCAGGTCGGGGCGCGTCTGCGCCGCGGCGGACGCCCCGACGAGCGCGACAAAGGCGAACGCGACCAAGGCCTTGCAAGCATTCATTCCCACATCTCCTACCGATTCGAAGGCTGAGGGGCCGGTCCAGGAAAGCCAAATTATGAGCCATTCTGTCGGTCGATTGCCCATTATTCGACGTTGACTTCTATTGATTCCCACCGATACTTAAACTGGACGTTTTTACCCCAGGAACACATTCGACAAGGCAGGCTGGATGCGCACAGCACAAATCATTCGAGCGCTCTCGGTGGCAACGGTCGTCGCCGTGTGGGGCGCCGCCGTAGCGGGCGCAGGGAAGGCGGACGGAGCGGTGGCGGCGGGCGCCGTCCAGGCGGGCGCGGCGCAACCAGCGTCGACGCCGGATCGGGCGCTGCTCGATCGGTACTGCGTGACGTGCCACAACGCGCGTCTCAAGACCGCGGGGCTGACGCTCGACGATATCGATGTCGCCAACGTCGGGCCGCGTGCCGAAGCGTGGGAGAAGGTCCTGCGCAAGATCCGCGCGGGGCAGATGCCGCCGGTCGGCCGCCCACGCCCGGACGCCGCCGCCGCGTCGGCGTTCATGGGCGCTCTCGAAACGGCGCTGGAGCGCGCGTCCAGCGCCGCGCCGAACCCGGGCCGCCCCACCATGCATCGCCTGAACCGGACCGAGTACTCCAACAGCGTTCGCGACCTGCTGGCCCTGGAGATCGACGGCCGCAGCCTGCTGCCGGCCGACGATACCGACGAGCACGGGTTCGACAACAACGCCGATGTGCTGACGGTGTCACCGGTGCTTGCCGCCCGGTACCTCTCGGCGGCGCGCAAGATCGGCCGGCTCGCGGTGGGCCGCTCGACCGCCACGACCATTGAGACGTACCGCCTGCCGCGGCAGCTGGTGCAGGACGATCGTCTCGACGAGCGCCTGCCCTTCGGCTCGCGCGGCGGCACCGTCATCGATCACTACTTCCCGGCCGACGGCGAGTACGTCGTCAAGATTCGCCTGCAGACCAACAACTACAACTACATCAAGGGCCTTGCCGATGCGCACGAGCTCGAGGTGCGGCTGGATCGCGCGAAGGTCAAGGTCTTCACGGTCGGCGGGATGAAGGAAGGGGCCGCGCCGGCCAGCTGGGGCGGCACGCTGTACGGCAGCCCCGACTGGGAGAGGTACCTGCTGCAGATGCATGACGATCTCGAAGTGCGATTGCCCGTCAAGGCGGGCCAGCACGAAGTCGGCATCGCGTTCGTGCGCAAGTCCTGGGAGGCCGACGAGGTCGCCCAGCCACGGCAGGGGGGCTGGCCGCTGTCGAGCGACGAGATGTTCGACTCGAACCCGGGCGTGGACACGGTCATCGTCGAGGGTCCCCACGTTCCCGCCGGTCCCGGCGACACGCCATCGCGCCGCAGGATCTTCACATGCCAGCCGCGCGCCGCCGGCGCGCGTGGCGACAACGACGCATGCGCGAAGAACCATCCTCTCGACTGTCGCTCATCGCGCCTACCGCCGGCCGCTGACGGATCGCGACGTCCAGACCCTGATGGAGTTCTACCGGCGCGGCAGCCGCGACGGCGGGTTCGAGGCCGGCATTCAGCACGGGCTCGAACGGATCCTCGTCAGCCCCGATTTTCTGTTCCGGATCGAACAGGATCCCTCGGCCGTTGCGGCGAACGGTTTGTACCGCCTGACCGACGTCGAACTGGCGAGCCGGTTGTCATTCTTTCTCTGGAGCAGCATTCCCGACGATGAGCTGCTGACGGCCGCGGAGCGCGGCAAGCTGAAGGATCGAGCGGTGCTGGAGCAGCAGGTCCGGCGCATGCTCGCCGATCCCCGCTCGAAGGCGCTCGTCGAGAACTTCGCCGGGCAGTGGCTGGTGCTGAAGAACATCCGCGACGTCTCGCCGGATGCCGATCTCTTCCCTGATTTCGACGAGAACCTTCGCGACGCGTTCCTCCAGGAAACGGCGCTCTTCTTCGAGAGCCAGTTGAAGGAGGATCGCCCCGTCGCCGAGCTCTTGAGCGCGGACTACACCTTCGTGAACGAACGCCTGGCCCGGCACTACGGGATTCCGAACGTGTACGGCGACCGCTTCCGGCGCGTGGCGTTGACCGACGGCCGGCGGGGCGGACTCCTCGGCCAGGGAAGCCTCCTGACCGTGACGTCGTATCCCAACCGCACGTCGCCGGTGCTCCGCGGGAAGTGGCTGCTCGAGACGATCCTCGGCACGCCGCCGCCGCCGCCACCGCCCGACGTGCCTGCGCTGCAGGAACGCGGCGAGGGCGGCAAGCTGGCGTCGGTGCGCGAACGGCTCGAGACGCATCGCAACAACCCGGCGTGCTCGGGCTGTCATTCGATCATGGATCCGCTGGGGTTCGCGCTCGAGAACTTCGATCCGATCGGCCGCTGGCGCACCGAGGACGCCGGCACGCCCGTCGACGCGTCGGGCGCCTTGCCGAGCGGCGCCGCCTTCCAGGGGATGCCAGGCCTGCGGACGCTGCTGCTGCAGCAGCGCGATCAGTTTGTCACCAACGTCACCGAGAAGCTGCTGGCCTACGCGCTGGGCCGCGGCATCGAGTATTACGACCTGCCATCGGTCCGGCGCATCGCTCGCGGCGCCGCGCCGCAGGACTATCGGTGGTCGTCGATCATTCTCGGGATCGTCAACAGCGGCTCGTTCCAGATGCGGAGGTCGGAGTCATGATTCTCACGAAGAAGGCAATCCCGCGGCGGACCGTGCTGCGCGGACTGGGCACGGCGCTGGCGCTGCCGCTGCTGGACAGCATGGTACCGGCGCTGTCGGCGCTGCAGAAGACCGCCGCGGCGCCGAGGCGGCGCTTCGGGGTCGTCTACACGCCCAACGGGATGATGATGCCGAGCTGGATGCCGGCGAAGGACGGCGTCGACTTCGAGTTCTCACCCACGCTCAAGCCGCTGGAGCCGTTCCGCGATCGGGTGACCGTGTTGAGCGGGCTCAGCAGCAAGCCACCCGCGAACTCCCCGGCGGGCGCGGCGGCCGGCGTCCACGCGCGCGCCTCGACCCGATTCATGACGCACGTGATCCCGAAGCGGGCGCAGGGGTCGGAAATTTCCGCGGGCATGTCCACGGATCAGATCGCCGCGGCGGAATTCGGCAAGCACACGCAGCTGGCGTCGCTCGAGCTCGCCATCGAAGGACGCGACTTCGCCGGCTCGTGCGATGCCGGCTACAGCTGCGCGTACACCAACACCATCTCGTGGCGCAGCGCCTCGACGCCGCTGCCGATGGAGAACGACCCGCGCGCCCTGTTCGAGCGGATGTTCGGCGACGGCGACCTCGACCCGGCCGGGCGGCAGAGCCGCATCGAAGCCGACCGCAGCATCCTCGACTCGGTCACCGACCGGATCGCCGACCTGAACCGGCGTATCGGGCCGCGCGACCGCGGCAAGCTGTCCGAGTACCTGGAAGCGCTTCGTGACATCGAGCGCCGCATCCAGAAGGCGGAGGAACAGAACGGCCGCGAGCTGGCGATCACGCTCGATCAGCCGGCCGGCATCCCCGCCTCGTACGAGGACCACGTCAAGCTGATGTTCGACCTGCAGCTGCTCGCGTATCAGACCGACCTGACGCGTGTGATCACGTTCATGATCGCCCGCGAGTTGAGCGGCCGGTCCTACCCGCAGATCGGCGTGCCGGAGTCGCACCACCCGATCTCGCACCACCTCAACGATCCCGCGAAGCTGGCGAACCTGGCGAAGATCAACGTGCATCACATGTCGCTCTTCGCCTACTACGTGGACAAGCTTCGCAATACGCCGGACGGCGATGGGTCGCTGCTCGACCACGTCATGATCATCTACGGCGCGGGCATGGCCGACAGCAATCTTCACGCGCCGAGCGGCCTGCCGGTGATGCTGGTGGGCGGCGGCGCGGGGACGATCCGCGGCGGGCAGCATATCCGCTATCCGATGGATACCCCGCTGGCGAACCTGCACCTGGCGCTCCTGGATCGCCTCGGGATCACGGGTGTCGAAGCCGTCGGCGACAGCAGCGGCCGCCTCGACCAGCTCTCCATCTAGTTGGATCCCGGAGGGTACGCGACCCGCCGTACCCTCCGGGTACTCCTTGACTTCCCCCACTTCGCTGCCTATTCTCCACACACCTCGACCATAGGCTCATTTCGTACCGTCAGGCTGATTCGGTGTCAGGCGTCGTGATCATTCCGCGACGCCGGGGGCTTCTATGACACGACGTTGCGCGCGGCTGGTCCTCATCGCGGCGCTGCTGGGAACGCCCACCTGGGCGCTGGCGCAGACTGCCGCCGGCAGCATCGCAGGAGTTGTTCGCGATACAACCGGCGCCGTCCTGCCGGGCGTAACCGTCGAAGCGACCAGTCCGGCGCTCATCGAAAAGGTCAGGACTGCGGTGACTGATGGCGAAGGCCGGTATCAGATTATCGAGCTGCGGCCGGGCACCTATTCCGTCACCTTCGCGCTGGAGGGCTTCAACGCGGTCCGGCGCGAGGGCATTCGAGCTCACGACCGGATTCACGGCCGCGATCAACGCGGAGCTGCAGGTCGGCAGCGTGGCGGAGACGATTACCGTCTCGGGCCAGTCGCCGGTCGTCGACCTCCAGAACACCAAGCAGCAGGTGGTCGTGACGCGCGACGTCATCGACAGCGTCCCGACCGGCCGCTCGTTCCAGAACATGGGCATTCTGATTCCCGGCGTCACCGGCGGCCAGGTCGTCGGATCGCCCGTCAACCAGGACGTCGGCGGCAGCTCGGGACAGAGCTTCATGACGCTGGCGATCCACGGCGGCCGCCAGACGGATCAGCGCATCGATCTCGACGGCATGTCGACCTCGGCGTGGACGCGGCCCGGATTCGTCGGCGATCGTCTTCACCGACGGCAACATCGAGGAATACAACATCAGCGTCGCGGCCGCCTCGGCCGACACGGAAACCGGCGGCGTCCGCATCAACCTGATTCCGCGCGAGGGGGGCAACACCTTCCGCGGCGGCTTCTTCGGCAACTGGGCCTCCCCAACCCTGCAGTCGGAGAACAACAACCAGGAACTGCGCGACCGCGGCCTGCGCGACGCCAACAAGCTCGATCAGATGTGGAGCGTCAACCCGACCTTCGGCGGGCCCATCAAACGGGACAAGCTCTGGTTCTTTCTGACCTATACCTACACCGTCACCGACCAGCTGGTGGGCGGCGTGTACACCAACGTCGATCCCGCCGCGTGGGACTACGTGCCCGACCTGAGCGCAACAAGCGGTCGACGACCAGTATTCGAAGGACATCTCGACGCGGCTGACCTGGCAGGCGACGGCGCGCAACAAGATTGCCGCGTACCTGTCTTACAACAACAGCTGCCACTGTCATTTCCTGGTCGGTCGGTCGCAATCTCCGATTCCCGTCACGCCGGACGCGTCGGTGCTGCTGCACATCCCGAACAACGTGTATCAAGGGACCTGGTCGTCGCCAATCACCAACCGCCTGCTGGCCGAGGCTGGCGTGTCGTACATCCTCGAGGATCAACAGTTCAACGCGCGCCCTGAATCGGTGGCGCCGCAAATCACCGACGCCGCAACGCAACGTCATCTACCGCGCGGCCATTACGAACATGCGCGCCTACACGCCCGTGTATGGTTCGCGAGGCTCGGTCTCCTACGTCACCGGCAGTCACGCGATCAAGGTGGGCTATACGCTCACGATGGGCGAGTACGAACAGACGGCGCTGCGCGTCGGCAACATGCAGATCAACGCCAACAACGGGGTGCCGAACACGGTCATCTATCACGGCACGCCAACGCTCGCGGTCAACCGCGTATGGCCCAACCTCGGGCTGTACGCTCAGGATCAGTGGACCGTCAACCGCTTCACGTTGAACGCCGGCCTCCGCCTCGACTACTTCAGCAGTAACTATCCCGATCAGTACGTGCCGCCGACCGAGTTCGTCCCGGTGGAGCGATCCTTCCCGGGCAAGGAGGTCGTGAACTGGAAGGACCTGAACCCGCGCCTCGGCCTCGCGTACGACCTGTTCGGCAACGGCAAGACAGCCGTCAAGGTCAGCGCCAACCGCTACGTCCTCGGCGAGGGCACGGGGCGCGCGAGCGCGATCAACCCGATCCAGAGCAACAACACGACGACGCGCACGTGGGTCGACAACGGCGATCGCATCATCCAGGGCGATCCGCTGAACCCGCGGCGAACGGCGAGCTGCTCCCGAGCCAGAACCCCAATTTCGGGAGGCCGGTGCTCACCGCCCGCTACGACCCGGAGTGGTCGCACGGGTTCCAGAACCGGCCCTACAACTGGGAATTCTCGGCAGGGATGCAGCACGAGCTGATGCCGCGCATGTCGGTCAACGCCGCTTATTTCCGGCGCATTTACGGCAACTTCACGGCCACGGACGGCGTGTTGGTGGGGCCGAACGATTACTCGAGCTACTGCGTCGACGGGCCGGTTGATACGCGGCTGCCCGGCGGGGGCGGCGAGCGGATCTGCGGCCTGCGCGACCTCAACAGCACCGCGCTGGTCGGACAACTGAACGCCGATCGTATGACGACGTTCGCCAGCAACTACGGCGCGCAGTACGAGCACTGGAACGGCGTCGACCTGACGGTGAATGCCCGGCTGCCGAAGGTGCTGCTGCAAGGCGGCATCAGCACGGGCAGGACCTTCCAGGAGGACTGCGAGGTCGTCAGGAACCTGCCGGAAGCGGCGATCAGCGACCGCTTCTGCAGCACGAAGTCACCCTTCCTCACCCAGCTGAAGCTCCTCGGCGCCTACACGCTGCCGTTCGATATCCAGCTGTCGGGGACGTTCCAGACCAGCCCGGGGCCGGAAATCACCGCCAGCGGCACGTTCGGCAACGCACAGGTCGTACCATCGCTCGGTCGCATCCTGTCGACCGGGCAGAGCATCGCCGTCGGATTGGTGGAGCCGAAAACTCAGTACGGCGAGCGGATGTCTCAACTGGATTTCCGATTCGCGAAACGGTTCACCGTGAATCGGACCCGCCTTAACGTGACCGCGGACCTCTTCAACTCCCTCAATGGGAATGCGGTGCTGGTGCAAAGCAACACGTACGGCGCCACCACGGGCGCTCAGACCGGTTCGGCGTGGCTGGTTCCCCAGGCGATCCTCCCGGCGCGCATCGTGAAGTTCGGGGTCCAGGTGACCTTCTGAACCAACGAGGAACTCAGGAACTCAGGAGCTAAGGAACTGAGGAACGTCGTTCCTCAGTTTCTAAGTTCCTCAGTTCCTGAGTTCTAATGGTCGCGTGCCCCGGCTCGCCTTTCTCGCACTCGTCGCGATCGAGCTGGCGCACACGGCCACGGCGATCCTGCAGCACCGCGTCCCTGCCACGCACGACGGCTTCCAGTACTTCACGCTTCAATATTTTTTCCTGAACAACGCCATCCAGGGCGGCGGCGTCGCGCAGTGGATTCCCTACATGAGCCACGGGACCGTGGCCTCGGTGTGGTACACCGTCCAGGGCAGCTTCCTGCAGAGCGCGATCATCCCGGCGGGTCCGCTTCTACCCGACATCGACCTGCTGACCGTCTTTCATCTCGGGATGTTCGTCGACGAGATGATCCTGCTCGTCGGCACCTGGCTGCTGGCACGCCGGTTCTTCGGGCCGGCGACGGTCTGTTTCGTTGCGGTAAGCGTGCTCGGATCGTGCGTCTGGCTGGATCAACCGTACTGGAATTTCCGGCTCTATTACGCGCTGCCGCTGGTGATCGAGCTTGGACATCGATTCATCGAGACCGGACGCTGGCGCTGGTTCTTCCTCTCTGCCAATCTCCTGGCGCTGCAGGTCATCGGCAATCTGCCGTACTTCATCCCGGTCGCGTCGTTCACGGTCTTCGTGTACTTCGCCGGCTTCGCCGCGTCACACCCTCGGTTGATCCGGGAACGGATCCGCGCGCTGCGGCCGAACGGGCCGGCAGTGGCCGCGATGTTGTCGAGCGCCGCCTCGTTCATCGTGGTCTACGCCTGCCTGGTCATCGGCACTGGCCCTCTGGTCACCTATAGCGCCGGACGGAACCCGGACGGGAGCACGGGCTTGAACGGCTTCCTGTCCTACGGGGGAGAGACCGGCCTGCAGCAGTGGCTCGACCTCCTCTTGAATGTCTCGCCATCGCTGGACATGACGCTGTACGGCGGGATCCTGTTGTTGCCGCTGGCCCTCGTCGGTCTGCTCACGGCGGATCGTCGCCGTGTCCATTTCGTCGTGCTGGCGATCGTGATGCTGCTCTTCACGCTCGGCACACTGGTCTCAGTCGCGGCGTTCAACGTCTGGCCGGGGATGAGATTCTTCCGGCACATTGCGCTGGTGTCGCCGCTGGTCAAGGTGCTCCTCGTGTTCGTCGCCGGCATCGGCTTCGAGCGGTTGTTCGAGCCTCACGACCGGCGGGCTCTCGTGCGCGCCGCCGGGTTGGCGGCGGCAATCGTGCTTTTCGGCGGCGCCTGGCTGGCGCTCAACCTGGCGCGTTCGCCGGTCACCATCCTTCACTACATGGACCCGGACCCCGTAATCGATCGGCCCGATCACATGTACGAGCCAACGCTCGTGGCCCGGCGCCTCCACGCCTCGGCGGCGCTGGCGGCGGCCGGCGCCCTGATCGTCGGCGCCGCGGCGTTCACCCCCCGCCGCCTGCGAGTCGTCGTGTTGGCGATCGTCCTGGGTTTCGTCACCTATGACGTGTATCGCTTCAAATTCACTCACCTCCTCACCCGGAGCGATGTGGTGCCGCAGCCGGCACGAGTAGCCGTTCGTCCGGCGCCGATGACCCTTCCGCCCCGGCGCGATCCGGATCTCAGAGCCGCCCTGCTCACCAGCGGCCGCCTGCGCTCCACCCTGAGCTTCCATCACGTGTTGAGGCGTTCGCTGCAGGACCAGGTCGCGCGTGGCACCCAGTACTGGACCAATCACGCGTTCCTCTTCACCGACGAAGCGGGATCCTCGTTCAGGATGGACTCCTGGCTGCGCCCGATCGACCAGTTGATGCGGATGTATTGGGGCGCACCGCTCGACGATGCGTCAGCGCTGCCGCCCGGGATCGACCTCGGCCACTTGACGTTCCCGATCAATCGTCCGGGCTCGGGTGAGGTGGCTGGCGTGACCGCCGACAAGATCCGCTTTTTTGCCGCCGCCTATACGGTTGGATCGCCAGCCGACCTCGTGCCGCTGATGACCGATCGCTCGTACGCCGGGAACGTGTTGTTCGTGCTTCCACGTGAAGGCGATGACCCACAGGACAACGACGACGAGCGCGCCCCACGCTGGGTCCCGCAGCGACCGCTCTCGGCCGACGATTCGCGTTCGCTTCCCTCCGAGGTGACGCGGTTCGACGCCAACACGTTGACGATCAGCGTGAAGAATCCGGAACTGGCCGCGTCGTGGATGTACTACGCGGATGCGTGGCACCCGTACTGGAAGGCGAGAGTCAACGGGAAGGCGGTGCCTGTCTACCGCGCCAACATGGCCTACAAGGCGATTCCAATCGAGCGCGGCGAGAACGTGATCGAGTTGCAGTTCGGGTCGCGCCTGTTTTCGGTGCTGGCGGCGATCGTCTCATTGAATGCCGCGTTTTGGTTGGCGGCGGTAGGGGTGATCGGCGCGCGAGCGAACTGAAATTTTCACCACAAAGGACACAAAGGAAATCCATGTTGGCCTACACAACGCGGCCATCGATCAGGTCAAGAAGCGCGGCCGTCGTGATCGGCTTCGCGCAATGCGCGTCGAACCCGGCGGCGGTGGCCGCCTCGAGATCGCCCGCCCGGCCGTAACCGGTCAGCGCAATCAATCGGATTCGCGGATACGCCGCGCGAAGGCGCCGCGCAAGGTCGTACCCGTCCATGCCGGGCAGGCCGATGTCGAGAACGCCCACGCTGGGCCGGAAGCCGGGGGCGATGGCGAGCGCGTCCGGACCATTGGCGGCGACCGCCAGTTCGTGTCCCGCCTGTCCGAGCGCCACGCGCAGCATCTCGCACGCGTCCGCGTTGTCGTCGACCACCAGGATCCGTTGCGCCGCCACGGCCTCGTCGGCGCGCAGCGGGCTGGCCGGCTCGCTCAACGCTGACAGCGGCGCCAGCGGCAGCGTCACCACGAAGCGGCTGCCGGCTTGCGGCTGCCGCGCTTCGACGCTGATCGTGCCGCCGTGGAGCTCGGTGAAGGTGCGCGCGAGCGCCAGGCCGAGACCGAGGCCCCCTTCACGGCGATCGAGCGCGCGGGGCCCCTGCGCGAACGGGTCGAACAGCTTCGGCATGAGGTCTTCCGGGATTCCGGGGCCGTCGTCTTCACACGCGATGACGACGCGATCCGCCGACGCCGACGCGACGAGCGCGACGCGCCCGCCGGGCGGCGTGTACTTCGCGGCGTTCGTCAGCAGGTTCGACAGCACCTGCACGATCCGGTCGAGGTCGGCGTCGAGCAGCAGACCGCTCGCCGGCACGGACACGTCGAGCGTGTGCCGATGCTGGGCGAGCAGGGGGCGCGCCATGTCGACCGCGCGATCGACCGCCTCGCGCAGCTCGAAGCGGCGGCGATCCAGGTGGACCTTGCCGCGCGCGAGACGCGACACGTCGAGCAGGTCGTTGACGAGCCGCACCATGTGCGCGACCTGCCGCTCGAGGACTTCGCGTTCGCGCTTGAAGACGTTCGCATCCCGCGCCTTCATCAGCTCGAGCGCGGTCAGGCTGGGCGCCAGCGGGTTCCGCAGCTCGTGGCCGAGGACCGCCAGGAACTGGTCCTTCGTCTGGTTGGCTTCCTCGGCCTCCCGGCGGGCCGCATCAGCCCTCCGGATCTGCTCGTCGCGCTCGCGCGCGCGATTCTCGAGCAGTGCCGCGGCGGTCTCGAGCGAGCGATGCAGACGCATGGTCTCGGCGACGTGCGGATCGGCCCGCGGCAACGGCCGGCCTTCGGCCACCGCCTCCGCCGCCGCGCTCGCCGTCGCGAGATCGGTCGACAGCCGGCGCGACACGAGCAGCACGACCGCGAGGCCGCACAGCAGCAGCAGAGCGGCGCCGGTCAGCACGCCGATCGTCGACCCGCGCAGCGGCGCGTCGAGCACGGCCCGCGGCACCACGACGACCGCGGTCCACCCGTAAGTCCCCCGGCTGAACGCCGCGTACACCCGGGTCCCCTCACGCGTCGTCTCGTTGGAGACCGACTCGGGGGCTTCCCGGATTCGTACGCGAAACGCCTCATTCGCCGGCGCGCCAACGTAGTCCTCCGCCCCGCGGGTCCGCACGGCGATCGTGCCTTCCGAGTCGAGAATCGTCCGGGTCCACTCCTCCGAGTCTGGCAGTTGCTGCGGAACGAGGCGCGCCAGCAAATCCACGTTGACGATCGCCGACAGCGCGTATTTCACCCGGTTCTGCCGCATCACCGGTACTCGGATCGCAACGACCGGCTCGGCGTCGCTCTGCGGCGCTGGACGGACGTTTCCGACGACGGGTTTGCGCGTGTTGACCAGCCGCTGCAGGCTTTCGGGGTCGGACACCGCTCGAAGCGGCGTCCCCCAGGGCTGCCGCGTGCTCAGCAGCATCCTGCCGTCGCCCGAGAGCAGCACGATCTCGTACCAGTCCGGATGCGTCGACTGCACCCGCTGTCCTTCCTCGTAGAACCCCTTGAGATCCTCGTCTTCCAGCGCCGGGGAGGTCGCGAGCAGCTCCAGCGTGCCGATGGTGCTCGCAAACTCGCGGTCGAGCGCCGACGCGTCGACGCGCGCCGACTCGATCAACCTGCGCTCGCTGACCGCCCGGTTGTTGGCGAACGCGCGCCACACGAGGATGCCCGTCAGCAAAGCGCCCGGCAGGAGGGCGCCGAGAACCAGGAAGAGCAGGTAGAGGCGGAGCGGGCGCAACCAGGCTAGTGTAGCGAGCGCCCGGTCGGGCCGACAACGTCCGGCGGAAGATTAATGATTTAAGATGAGTGCCTCCACGATGGCCTTCGCCCTGGCGCTTTTTGCGCTCCTCACCGCCATCCTCCTGTTCGATCGGTTCAGAAGAACTCGGGCCACCCGGGCGCTTCTGAACGCGTTGACGATGGCGGGCACAAAGAGCGGCGACCCGTTCTTCCACGCCCTGGCCGCGAACCTCGGTCAGGCGTTCAAGGCCGATCCCGGCGCGATCGCCAATCTTTCGACCGTCTTCACGCAGCGCGCATTCCTCGAGGCGAAGCGGCGGCAGTCTGACCAGGCCCTCCAGGCGAGCGAAGCCAAGACACGGGCGATCCTCCAGGCCCTGCCCGACCTGATGTTCGTCCAGAATCGCGACGGCACGTTCCTCGACTATGGCGCCACCTCCGGGCTGTACACCACTCCCGATCATTTCCTGGGAAAAACCCTACAGGAAGTGTTGCCGGCCGACGCGGTCGCGATCATCGCGCCGGTCTTTCGCAGGGTCACCGAGTCGGGCCAGCCGGAGACCGTCGAGTACCAGCTGGAGATATCCGGCGAGATGCGGTCGTTTGAGGCGCGGATGGTTCAACTCGCGCCCGACAAGATCCTCAGCATCGTCCGCGACCTCACCGACACGAAGCGCGCGGCGAATGCTCTGGAGCAGTCGAGGTATTTCGCGCAGCGCCTCGCCGAAACGATCCCCAGCGCGGTGTTCCTGTACGACCTCACCACTCAGCGCAACGTCTACGTGAATGAACGCAGCGAAGTCGTCCTCGGCTACACGGCGCAGGAAGTCATGGAGATGGGCGATCAATTCCTGCCGCGGACGATGCACCCCGATGACGTCGCCTCGTTGCCCCGCCTCGACGAGGTGTACGGCCGGGTCAGGGACGGCGAGATATTCGAAAATCTCTTCCGCTTCAGGCACAAGAACGGCGAGTGGCGGTGGATCAGCCGCTGCGCGACGGTGTTCGCGAGGGACGCGGAAGGCCGTCCGACCCAGATTCTCGGTTCGGCCGCGGATGTCACGGCGCTGAAGACCGCGGAAGAGGAACTGCGGTCGCTCTCGGCCAGGCTGCGCAACACCCAGGACGAGGAGCGGCGGCGGATCGCCAGGGAGCTTCACGACGGCGTGGCGCAGTACCTGTTCGGCATCAGCGCGTTTCTCGCGACGCTCAGAGCGTCGGTCGAGGTGCCCTCCCCCGAGGCGGACACGCTCGCCGAGGTCGCGCACCACTGTGAGGAGGGATTGAAGCAGGTGCGCCTGCTGTCCTACGTCCTGCACCCACCGATGCTCGACGACGTCGGTCTCACCTCGGCGCTGAAGTGGTTCGCCGACGGGCTGGAGCGTCGCAGCAACATCGAAATCGAGCTCGAGGCCGAGGACGAGATGGAGCGCCTGCCGATCGGCGTCGAGCGCGACCTCTTTCGGATTGTGCAGGAAGCGCTCAGCAACGTCGTCCGCCACTCGGGCAGCCCGAAAGCCGTCATCCGATTGATCCGGCAGCCGGACCTGGCCTTGGTACAGATCCAGGACTTCGGGTGCGGCATGCCGACGGGCTACGAACCTGGCGATCAGCGGCAGCAGTCGGGCGGGCTGGGTATCGTCGGGATGCGCGAGCGACTTCGCTACGTCAACGGCCGCCTCGAGATCCAGACAGGTCCGCAAGGGACAACGTTGACCGCCAGCGTCCCGCTCGGCGTCGAAGCCATGAGCTCGTGACGGCGGGTCGGGCATGGAGCCTTCGAAGATGCCCGACTGGCTCGAGCCGATGGCCGCGACGCTGACCCAGGATCGCTTTGGCGGGCCCGACTGGGTCTTCGAGCAGAAGTTCGACGGGATCAGGCTTCTCGCTTACAAACGCGCCGCCAGCGTCCAGCTGTACTCACGCAACCGCTTGCTCCAGCAGCTGCCTGAGCTGGCCCGCGCGATTGCCGCCCTTCCGGTCGACGAGGTGATTCTCGATGGCGAGGTCACGTGGGACGGGCGCAGCGGCTATCACGTCTTCGACATCCTCTGGTTGAACGGCCGCCTCGTCACACCGCTGCCGCTCGAAGAACGCCGCGACCTGCTGCACGCGCTGCCTTTTCAGCTACCGATGCAGCGCGTCGAGCTCCTCGACGATCCGGCGCCGTGGGAGCGCGCGAGGCGCGAGGGCTGGGAAGGCGTCATCGCCAAGCGTCGGGGCTCGCCGTACGAGCATCGCCGGTCGAAGCACTGGCTGAAGATGAAATGCGAAGCGTCGCAGGAGCTCGTGGTGGGCGGCTTCACCGATCCGCAGGGCGCGCGCGTCGGCCTGGGCGCGCTGCTCGTCGGCTACTACGAAGGCAGCGATTTCGTGTTTGCCGGGAAGATCGGCACCGGCTTCGACACGAAGCTCCTGCTCGACTTGCGCCGCCGCCTCGATGCGATGGAGCTGACGCATTCGCCGTTCACCCGCGCCACCGGCCTGCCCCGTCTGCGCGCGCATTGGGTCCGCCCCGAGATCGTGGTGGAGGTCGCCTTCATCGAATGGACCGGGCACGGCAAGCTCAGGCACCCCCGGCTCCTCGGCGTCCGTTTCGACAAAGACCCGCGGCAGGTGTACCGGGATGATCACTCATCCGGACAAAGTGCTCTTCCCCGACGACGGCATCACCAAGGGCGACCTGGCGGCGTATTACGAAGGCCTGGCGTCGGTGATCCTTCCGCACCTGCGCGGCCGGCCGGTCACGATGGAGCGATACCCGGCGGGAATCGGCAGCAAGGGCTTCTGGCAGAAGGACGTGTCGAAGGGATTTCCCGAGTGGCTGCAGCGTGTCGAGGTCCCGAAAAAGGATGGCGTGGTCCACCATCCCGTCATCACCGACGTCCAATCGCTTCTGTGGGTGACCAATCAGAACACGATTACGCAGCATGTCTGGACGTCGAGGGTGCCCGATCTCTACTACCCCGATCTCTGCGTCTTCGATCTCGATCCGTCGCGGGACGATCCCGCTGACGTGCGGGCGGCGGCGATCGGCTTGCGCGACCTGCTCGACAGGATTGGACTGCCCTCCTGGATCAAGACGTCAGGCTCAAAGGGCTTCCACATCGTCGTCCCCCTCGACGGCAAGACGCCGATGGGACGCGTGGCAAAGTTCGCGAACGCGGTCGGCACGATGTTCGTGCGCCTCGCGCCCGATCGCCTGACACAGGAATTCAGCAAGGCGGATCGCAGCGGCCGGATCTATGTCGATACCGGGAGGAACGGCTACAGCGCGACGTTCGCGGCCGCATACACCGTGCGCGCCAGGCGCGGCGCGCCGGTGTCGGCTCCCTGCAGCTGGGAAGAGATCGAGCGCGGCGAGGTGGATCCGTGGACGTTTACGCTGCGGAACATGCCGGCCCGCGTCGCCAAGGTCGGGGACATCTGGGCCGACCTGCGGCGACGCGGGCGATCGTTGGCGGGACCGTCGGAAAAGCTGCGCCGCCTCAGTCGCTGACGACCTCCAGCTCGTTCTTCACCTCGAACACGCCTGAAATCTCCCTCGCCCTCACCTCCGCGAGCATCTTGTCGGACTCGTTGTCGACGATGCCGACGAGCGTCGTCCGGCCGCCTTTCACGACGATGTGGATCGGATAGCTGCCGAGCGGCTGCAGGCCGGGGAAGGGGCTGTTGCGGATGGCCTCGTAGCGCGCGTTGAGGGCGCCGCCCGGGCGTACCGCGACAGGAATGGATCGGTGTAAATCCGGTAGAACGTCGACCACCGGATCCGGTCGTCCAACTGGGATGCCGGCAGGGTCTCGATCCGGTTCCCGACCTCCTCGATATTCCCGAGCTCCGTCACGGCCTTCGACGCGTCCGATTTGAGCGTGCCGGTATACGCATACCCGCTCAAGGTGACGCTGTGCTCGTCCATCTCGAACGCCAGGAAATCGAACACCCCGTAGTTCGGCAGGCGTTCGAGCGCGGTTCGTACCCGCTCGGTTGCCTGTCGGGCCGCAGCCGATTGCGCATGCGCCGTGCTCACCGCGAGCGCAACGAGCGCCATCAGAACAGCCGCGAACATTCGCTTCAGTCTCACTTCACGTCGGCTGGTTTTCATAAAAACGAGCCCTCCTCGATTCCCTGGAGGTCGCTGGCCTCACTTTGTAGGACGAAGACCAGGAGGGCCGGGTTCGCGGCTAGTGCGCGCGGGCGGAGAGACCACAACATGTGGTGTCTCCGTCGCGCGACAGCTCAGCCGCGCAGCGTCGCTCAAAGACGCCGAAAAACGCGGTCCGTTGTCTGGCGTTGCTTTTGCCTCGCTCCTGCTCGCGACCCGCCTGCCCGTCAATCCCCAGGTGTCCCATGAACCCCAGAATTACGGGCGCGGTACCGGTCTGCTTTCTCCTCTTCACTGCTGAGGCCGTTGCGCAGGATGTGATCGACGTGGCGGCGCGCCTGATCGGACGACCCTACGTGTGGGGAGCGGAAGGCCCGAACTCGTTCGATTGCTCGGGGCTCACGCAGTACGTCTACCAGCAGTTCGGCGTCGAGCTTCCGCGGCGGGCGATCAATCAGTCCAGGATCGGCGACGCGGCGGGCAGGCGTTTGCGGCGCGGCGACCTGCTCTTTTTCTCGACCGACACGCGCAAGTCGGAGGTCACCCACGTAGGACTGTACGAGGGCGACGGCGTGATGATCGACGCCAGCAAGCGCCACGGACGGGTGCGCCGGGACGACCTCTCTGATCAGTACTGGGTTGAGCGATTCATGTTCGCGCGACGGGTCGACGGCCCTTCCCTGGTCGCGAGGCGGCCGGAACGGCGGGACGATGGCGAAGCGGCTCCGCGACGACCGTCCGACGCCAAGCGAAAGGCGACAATCAGGGTCCTGAGGGGGGTCGCCGATATCCTGTTCGACAACATGCGGCGATAACTGCCCGCATTGGCACCCCGGCTGAACCTTCGATGACCCGGGCGCTGCACGCGGGTGCATAATGAGGCCGTGACTGCAAAGCACGTCCTGTTGAGCGCCCTCTTCATCCTGTCAGTTGCTGCGCCGGGCCTGTCACAGACCGCCCGGGGCGACCCCGTCTCGCGCACGCCGTGGGGCGACCCTGATCTGCAAGGAGTGTGGGACTACTGGACGTTCACACCCCTCGAGCGGCCGAAGGAGTTCGTGAACAAGCCGATGCTGACCGACCAGGAGGCGGCCGCGCTCGCCAAGCGGCTGCGCGATCAGGCGGTGGCCGGCGACTCGGTACGTCCCGGTGCTGGCAATCCCGGCGGCTACAGCCAGGAGGCCTGGACCGATCGCGCGCGCGGGACGGTCCTCAATCAGACTTCGCTGATCGTCGACCCGGAGGACGGCAGGATTCCGCCGCTGTCGCCTGAGGGCCAGAAGGCTACTGAAGCGCACCGCGCCTCAGGCGGCCATCCGGTCCGCATGCGGACCGACGGATCGGCTACGACGACCCTGAAGACCGCGGGCTCTCGGAGCGTTGCCTGCTCGGGTTCAGCACCGGGCCGCCATTCCAGCCCGGCGGCTACAACAACAACGTGCAGATCGTGCAGACGCCGGGGTATGTCGTGCTGCTGCTCGAGATGAACCACGACGCGCGGATCATCCCGATGAACGGCCGCCCGCGTCTGCCCGACAACATGCGGACCTGGCTCGGCGACTCGCGAGGCCACTGGGAAGGCTATACGCTCGTTGTCGAGACGAGGAACTTCACGCCGAAGATCGCCAGCTTCAGCGCGCGGCGCGGCGCGGGCGGCTACGAGATCGGCAACGCCCAGAACCTGGGTCTCGTCGAGCGCTTCACCCGCATCGACGCGCGCACGCTGCAGTACCAGTTCACCGTGAACGACCCGAGCACTTTCTCGCGGCCGTTCACCGGAAAGTTCCCGATGAACTGGAACGACGGGCAAATCTACGAGTTCGCCTGCCACGAAGGGAACTACGGGCTGCAGAACATCATGCGCGGCGGCAGGGTCGCCG
>CAVVPE010000010.1:0-58769 GCA_963750035.1 uncultured Acidobacteriota bacterium
CTCGGCCGGCTCGCCGACCTCACGACCGCCGCGCCCGGCTGGGCGCGCGACGCGGACCTGCCGCTGTTTCGCGCCATCGCCATCTGGATCGGTGTCGCGGTTGCGGGAGTCCTGCTTCTTCGCCTCCTGGAGCGGTGGCTCTATCGAGCCCGCCGCGCCCAGCGCCGGCGTCCGAAGACGCGGGCCCGCGACCCCGGGCCCCAGGCGCGAACGCGCGCTGCCCACGGTCGCCGTGGCGATCGTCGGTGTTGGCGTGATGGTGGCGTCCACGGCAGTCTGGGCGGTCCAACGCAACCAATGGCCGGACCGCTTCACCGTCGCAGCTCGAGCTGCTGGAGGCGGCATCGACCGACGCGCCACGCCGTCGCGCTGCAGCTGAACCCGTGGTCGCGGCTGCCGCTCGTCGGACGTGCCCGGGCGGCTGCGGATCGAACTGTCCCGGGCGCCGATCGCAGCAGCCTGCCGCCGGACGGGAGACGGCGCCGCTCTTCGCGCTGCCGGCCATTCCCCGCGGGGCGCTACCGCCTGAGCGCGGTGAGCGACGATCCTCGCGGCTGGCTGATGGTCGGCATCGCCCGCGATCCGCGCGACCCGTTCGCGCTGCAGACCGTACCCGTCAGCGCAGGTCCGGTCGACTTGCGCGTCCCCGTCTCGGTGCGCTCGCTGGTCATTCGCGGCGACGAGGACGCCTGGCGCACCGTCCGCGGCCTCGTCATCGAACCGCTGGAGGTCACGCCCGCGGCACAAAGCTTCACGACCGAGATCGCCAGGCGCGCGGTTCGCTACGAGCCGGCGTTCGTCTATTTCCTGGACGACCGCAGCTTTCCAGAGCCGCAGGCATTCTGGGTGGGCGGGCTCGCGCGATTCGAGCGTCATCGTTCAGCCCGTTCCGGCCAGGCGCTCGCTCGTCCTGACGCTTCGCAATGCGCCGGTCGAGAACCGCGTCACGCTTCAGAGCCGGGGATGGGAGAAGGTATTGACGATGGCTGCCGGCGAGGAGCAGCGAATCGAGATCCCCGTGGTCCCCAGGCACCGAGGCGGTTCCGCTGCGCATCACCGCCTCGTCTGGCTCTCCGTCCGTCGGAAGTCGATGCCGGGAGCCGCGACGAGCGATTCCTTGGCGTGTGGGTGAAGGTGGAACGGGAGTAGTTCCCAGTTCCGGCCGGTGACACGGGAAACTGGCAACTGGAAACTGGCAACTGGGAACTGGAAACTGACAGGCCCTCAGGTCTAGAACCGCACCGCGCCACCAAAGTCCAGGCCCTTCATCTTCAGATCGCCCGCATCCGCCTCGATCTGGTAGAACACGGTCAGCGACCGGTAGCCAACCTGCACCCCGAAGTGGTCGGTGAAGTTGACCGTGCCGTACAGGTCGAAGTCGTAATAGCGGGCCCGGTAGTCCTCGTCGAAGCTCTCGGGCAGCCTGAACATCGTGAACTCGCCGGTGATGGAGACGTTGGGGACGACGTCGACGCGCCCCGTTCCGCCGATGGCCGGGATCGGCGCCTGGGCACGGGCGAACTCGCGGCCGATCAGCGAGTTGGTGAGGGCGGCCTCGACGTCGGTGTATTTGGGATCGAGGGCCGAGCCCGACGAACCCGTAGTCGGTGTAGACGAAGTCCCACTCGTTGCCGAGAACCGCATCGCGTTCCACTTGAGCTCGGCCAGGACCGGCAGCGACACGTTATGGGGTGCGCGCAGGTGTGGCGCGGCCTTCGGGCGGGCGGTTGTCGCGCGGGGAGCGGCCTACGCCGACTACGACAACGACGGCGACCTGGACGTGCTGCTGAACGTCAACAACGGACCGGCGCGGCTGCTGCGCAACGACGGCGGCAACCGTAGTAATGTCATCCGCGTCCGGACGATTGGAACTTCGTCGAACCGCGACGGCATCGGCGCTCGCGTCGACGTCACCGCGGCAGGGGGGCGGCGGGGGTGGCAGATCGTCAAGACCGGCTCCAGCTATGCTTCCCAGAGCGAACTGCCGCTCACCTTCGGCCTCGGCGCGGCATCGAGCGTCGATGCCGTCCGCGTGACATGGCCGAGCGGACGTGTCGAAAACCTCCCCGGTCAACCGGCGAACCAGGTGCTCACGATTGAAGAGGGAAAAGGCGTCGTGCGCGCGACGCCCATCGCGATCAAGCGCTGATCCATCCACAACCACACACCGGACTGGCCGGTTCGGGGTCTTCTGGACCTTTGTGTCCTTCGTGTCCTTTGTGGTTGTTCTCTCCGGGTGCCGGGGTGGGTCAGCCCCCGATGGTGCCCGGGAGCGCGCCTACCGCGCGAACAATCGCGGCATCGCGTTTCTCGAGCGATTCGAGTATCCGCAAGCCGCCGCCGCGTTCCGCGAGGCGCTCCAGATAGACGAAGGGCTCGGGATCGCGCGTTTGAATCTGAGCCTCGCGCTTCTTTACAGTCAGGATCTGGCGTCGGCGGATCGGGAGGCCGCTGAGGCCGCCCGTCTCCTGCCGAATGCACCACAGCCGCCGTACGTCCGTGGTCTGATTGCCCGCGCGGACAACCGCCAGGACGCTGCGCTGCGCGCATTCGAGCAGGTTCGGGGCATCGATGCCGACGACCCCGGTACCAACATCAATCTGGGACAGTTGTTCCTCGAACAGCGCCGCTACGAGGAGGCCATCACTGTTCTTCGCCGCGCCGTCTCGTTGGAGCCGTACAACGTCACCGCCGTCTACAACCTCGGGCTGGCGTTGACACGCGCCGGGCAGGAGATCGACGGGCGCGAAGCGCTCGACCGGGCGCAATCGCTGAGGTCGGTCGGCTACGCGGTGACCTTCGGCAACGGGTACCTGGAGCAGGGCTCCTATGCGGAAGCGTTGGCGTCGACGGGCGCGGAACCCCAGCTTGTCGACACGGCGCCATCGCGAGCGGCCTTCACGTCGAGTGTCATCGCGTCGATGCCAGGGGCCGACGGCGGCGTCGCGTTGCTCGATGCCGACGGGGACGGTGACCTCGACATCTTTGCCGGCGCGTCGGCGGGCGATCGACTGTTCATCAACGAAGGCTCCGGACGCTGGGTCGACGTGACCGCCACCGCATTTGGTCCGGCAAGCGGGGAAGCTCTGGGCGCGGTCGCCGCTGATTACGACAACGACGGCCGAACGGATCTCTTCGTCCTGAGGAGCAGGGGGAGCTCGCTCCTTCGCAACGAAGGGAACGGCCAGTTCGCAGATGCCACCTCACGCTCGGGCTTGCGGATTCCGAATCCGCCGGCAACGGCCGCATGGGCGGATCTCGATCACGACGGCGATGTCGATCTGGTCGTCGGTTCGGCGCCTGGCGCGCTGCAGGTGCTGCGCAACAACGGCTATGGCACGTTCACTGACACGACGCGCGAGGCGGGGTTGCAGGCGCCGGTCCGGCCGATCGCGATCGCGCCCACCGATTTCGACAATCGCCGCGATCTCGATCTACTCGTCGTCAACGCTGCCGGAGCACCGGCCTTGTTCAAGAATCGCCGGGATGGGACGTTCCTGGATGTTGCCGGCGAGACCAGCCTGACCGGGCTCGGGATGCCCGCGCAGTTCGCCAGCGCGGCCATCGGCGACATCAACAAGGACGACTTTCCCGATTTCCTGTTCTTCGGCTCGAACACCGAAGCCGTGGTCGCCATGAGCGACGGCCGCGGACGTTTCCGCGCATCGCCACCGCCGGAGGGGGTCCGTGGATCGTCGGCAGCGCAGCTGATCGACTACGACAACGACGGCCTTCTCGACCTGTTCACCTGGTCCACGGCCGGCGGGCGCGCCTTTCGCAACCTGGGCGGCCGGTGGATGGACGTCACGAACCAGGCGATGGTTTCGTCGTCGAGTGTCGTTCCGGAGAATCCACGCAGTATTGCCGTCGGCGATCTCGACGGGAACGGGGCGCCCGACATCGTGGTGCTGAGTGCCGGCGGCCTCAACGCGCTGATGAACCGCGGCGATCCCGGCCGCCATTTCCAGCGCGTGCAGTTGAAGGGAAGGGTCGGCAACCGATCGGCGATCGGCGCCAAGGTACAGATTCGCTCGGGGAGCCTGAGCGCTCGCGTCGAGACGTCGGCGGCCACGCCAATGGTCGCGCCGGCTGATGTCGTGTTCGGATTAGGCAACCGTGCTGGCGCCGATGCGGTGCGCGTCCTCTGGCCCTCGGGTATCCTCCAATCGGAGATCTTCTCCGCGTCTCCGTCTTCTCCGTCCCCGCCCGCCCTACCTGCCCCACCCGCCCCCGTCGTCATCGAGGAGCTCGATCGCAAACCCTCGTCGTGCCCCTTCCTGTACACGTGGAACGGCGAGCGCTTCGAGTTCGTCACCGATTTCCTGGGAGCCGGCGAAATGGGGTACTGGGAGGCGCCGGGCGTCCGAAGCGTGCCGGATCCGACCGAGTACGTCCGGATTCGCGGCGACCAGCTCCGGCCGCGCGACGGCCGCCTGGATCTGCGCATCACCAACGAGCTCGAGGAGACGCTGTTCCTCGATCGCGTCCAGCTGCTGGCGGTCGCCCATCCATCGGACGTGGAAGTGCATCCGAACGAAGGGATGACTTCGCCGCCCAAGCCGTTCCGCCTCTTCGCGGTGGCCGATCAGTGGACGCCGTCAGCGGTCGACGATAGCGGCCGTGACATGACCGGGCACATCGCGGCGACCGACCGGACGTATCCGGACGGCTTTCCGCTCGAGCCGATTCGCGGTTACGCGAAACCTCACGCGTTAACGCTCGACCTGAGGTCCGGCCTGTCCGGGGGACGTCCCGCCGACGTTCTGCTCCTCACCGCCTGGACCGACTACGCGTTCTCGAGCGACAACGTCGCTGCATCGCAAGCGGGCATCGCGCATCTCGCGCCGGCGCTCGAGGTCAAGGATGCTCAGGGGCGCTGGCGGCGCGCGATCGAGCAGATTGGCCTGCCGGTCGGACGGCCGCAGACGATCCCCCTGGACCTGTCCGGTGTGCTTCGCCCGGGTGAACACGATCGTCCGCATCGTCACCAACATGAGGGTGTACTGGGATCGGATTGCCGTAGGCCGCGCCGTTCGTGCCGACAGGCTTGCTTCAGCGACACTCGAGCCCGCGACCGCCCTGCTGCGGTCGCGCGGTTTTTCCGCCGAGCTCCGACCGGACGGCACCGACCCGATCATCTACGACTACTCGCGCGTGACCCGGGAATCGCCGTGGAAGGCGATGACCGGCCGATACACGCGTGAAGGCGACGTCCGCGAGCTGGTCATGAAATCAGACGACATGTTCGTCATCGCGGCACCGGGAGACGAGGTGAGGCTCGAGTTCGATGCCGCGGACTTGCCGCCGCTGCCGGAAGGGTGGACGCGCACGTTCCTGCTGTCCGCCGACGGCTTCAGCAAGGAGATGGACATCAACTCCGCCACGCCCGATCATGTCGAGCCGCTGCCGTTCCACCGCATGACCGCGTATCCGTACCCCGAAAGCGAGCGCTACCCCGATACACCGGAGCATCGCCGGTATCAGGAAACCTTCAACACCCGCGTGATCAAGAAATCGGTTCCGACTATCGGAACGCCGTGAAGGTTCTGTCTTTCTTCGAGTCTTCGCGTCTTCGTGGTTGCATTTTAAACATCTAGTAAGGACCGACGATGTCTCACATTCGCTACGCCGCCGCCGCCTGCCAGACCGACATGCCGAATCCTGTCGACCGGCACTCCATGAAGGCGAACACGGATCGGATGCTGAGCATGATCGACTCGGCGGTCGCCGGCAGCGCACCGTTCTTGCCGGTGAAGCTGGTCGTCTTTCCCGAGTTCGCGCACGCGGCGCCGATTTACGCAACGGTGCACGAGCTGCTGGACAAGCTGGCCGTGGAGATCCCGAACGAGCACACCGACCGGTTGACGGCCAAGGCACGCGAGCACGGCGTGTACATCCAGAGCGGGACGATGATCGAGGAGGACCCGCGCTGGCCGGGCGTCGTCTTCAACACGACGTGCCTCATCGGCCCGGAGGGCATCCTGTTCAAGTACCGAAAGGTGAATCCGTGGATCCCGTACGAGGTGCACACCAGCCCTCACGACCTGCCCGGCTACGACGAACCGCTGTTTCCGGTCGCGGAGACGCCGATCGGCCGGATCGGCTGCGCCATCTGCTACGACTGGCTGTTTCCTGAAGCGCTGCGTCAGTTGACCGCCAACGGCGCGGAAATCCTCGTCCGAGTGTCGGCGTATATGGATCCATGGGGCGCCACCGATCCGATGAGCTGGTGGACGCTGATCAACCGCGCGAGGGCGATCGAGAACATCGCCTTCGTCGTCGCGGCCAATCAGGGCGCCAGCCTGCGCCACTACCCGCCGTACTCGTGGCCCGGCGGATCGCAGATCGTCGACTTCGACGGCCGCCTGCTGGCCGACGCGTCGCCCGGACCCGGTGAGCGCATCGTCGTCGCACCGATCGACATCTCCGCGCTGCGCCACGAGCGCGCGACGCGCATCGGCCATCACATGACCGCACACCTGCGCACCGAGGCGTACGAGGTGTATCGATCGCCCCGGTATCCGCTGGTGCGCGACGGAGCCGCGCTGTCGTACGAAGAGAATGTGCGCCGCATCGAAGCCGCGAAACAAACGACCGTTCCGAGCCCCGAGCCCCGAGCCGCGAGCCCCGAGCCTCCGGTAGGGCGACCCTTTTAGGGTCGCCGTGGCTGTCCCACCGTTCGTTGAGCCTCGATCGTCACGGTTTTCGCATTTCACATCGAGGCGAGAGTGTCGGCCCGATGCGTATTTGCGTGGACCGTTCTCCTGCTTGCGGGAAGCATCGCGCCCGCCTGGGGCGGGCAAGCCCCCGGTTCGAGGGACGCTGAAGTACCGGATATCACCGTAAGCCTGGCGGTCGGTTCGCACTTCCGAACCGGTCTCAGCGCCTTTTCGGGCCCGGGAACCGAGACCTTCCAGGAAAGCCTATTTCGATACGAGCCCATCATCCCGGTGGTCAGCGCATCGGTGCAGCTGCCGCTCCGGCGTTCGATCGTATTGGAAGCGGAGCTCATGCGAAGCAAGGCCGAGGGGAACTTCGTCAATCTCACGCGGATCGTCGACGGCGTCGGCTACGGCGCGCTAAGGCCGAGCGACTGCGCGCCGGCGCGCTGCACCGCGGTCATCGAACGGACGATCCACGAAGCCAGGGAAACCACGAGCCTCGGCATCCATGCACTCGCACGCTTCGGAACGCCGCGAGTCGCGAGCTTCGTGGGAGGCGGTCTGGGCCTGCACCGGACGACCGGTGGCCTGTCGGTCTCATGGACGTGCCAGCCGATCGCGGCCGGTGGCTGCAACGATCTACCCGAAGGGAGCGCGCGGCGCGACACGACTCTCAAGGCGAAGCTGCACGCGATTCTGGGCGGCGAGCTGGTGCTTCTGCCGGTCGCCGCGGCATTTGCGACGTTCCGGCTGGGCGGTCTCGGCGCGGGCACCCCGTACGACGAGGATGATCTCGCCGGTGCCACGCTGACCGCCGGTGTCCGGATCGCTTTGCGTACACGGCCAGCGAGATAAACCGACTGGCCCGAATCTCAGGGGGGACGTCATGCGATTGCGCCACCTGATTCGAAGCGGCCTTCTGGCAGCCAGCCTCGCGACCGCGACCGACGCGATCGCGCAGATGAGCGACGGCCAGCGATCGGAGGACGCAGCTGCCCTCTCGGTGAGCATTGCGCCGGTCAAGGAGATCTTCGGAGGCTCGGGCTTGCTGGCGTCGGCGCAGTTCCCGCTCACTTCAAGCGTGTATCTCGAGGGAGCATTCACCCACCAGCGGCATGACAGGTTTGGCTATCAACATCTCGAAAGTTCCGCGCTCGGCGCAAATCTAATCTTCCGCGCAGGATCGCCGCGATGGGGTGGGTAAGTTGGCGCAGGCCTGGGGGTCGAACGCAGCCGGCTCGACCAGGAGGCGATATTGGGCTGGGCATTCGGTCCAGCACCCGGTCGATTTACTCGCTACGGACCGGCTGGGGTGTTGCTGGGCGGCGCCGAAGCGTCCGTCGCCCGTCGCCTCAAGGCGTTTGGCGAGGTCCGGGTGCGATCCGGATCTTCGCGACGCGTCGAGGGTCGGCATCGCCGGCGGCCTGAGGGCCGCGCTGTCGACACGGCCGCCAACCGAGCAGAAGCCGGTCGCCGTCGGCACTCGAGCGCATCGACCTGGGACGGAGGTGCGGGTCACGCTCTCGGATGGGCAAAAACGCGTCGGCAGGCTGGTCGACTTGACGCCTTCAGAAGTGGCGATTGTCGAGCGCGGCAGCACCGTCACGCTCGCGCTCGATCAGGTGCGGCGCGTCGAGACCGTCTCGCATCACGCGCGAACGGGAACGCTCGTCGGTGCCGCGTGGGCCGGGTTTGTGTGGATCACTGTCGCGGCCACGCGCGATTCGTGCGCCGACTGCGAGGATGGCCCGCACGCCGCCACGATGATGACGCCGATTGCGCTCGGAGCGGGCGCCGGCATTGGCGCACTCATCAACGCGGCCACTCGCAATCGGCACGTTCTTTACCAGGCGCCGCCATCGAAGCCGGTGGTTGACGTAAAGCCGAGTCTGTCACCCGAACGCGCGGCCTTGGTGTTCAACGTGGGATGGTGAACGTCTCGTGCCAACGTAGTGCGGACCTTGAGGTCCGCCGAGAGGTCTGCTGCACCAGCCGACCCTGAAAGGGTCGGCCTACGTATCCGAGTCCCGAGGCCCGAGTCCCGAGGCCCGACTCGTTATACTGAGAGGATGCCGTCGTCCACTGAACCGCGCCCGAGCGCCCAGTCCCGCGCGGAGGTTGCGAACCCGCTCCGCAGAAATGTCGCGATCATCGCCCACGTCGATCACGGAAAGACCACGCTGGTGGATGGCTTGCTGCATCAGAGCGGCACGTTCCGGCTCAACGAGCGGGTGGCCGAGCGAGCGATGGACAACACCGACCTCGAGCGCGAGCGCGGCATCACGATTCTCGCCAAGAACACCGCGGTCCACTACGGCGATCATCTGATCAACATCGTCGATACGCCCGGCCACGCCGATTTCGGCGGCGAGGTCGAGCGGACGCTGTCGATGGTCGACGGCGTGATGCTGCTGGTGGACGCGTCGGAAGGGCCGCTGCCGCAGACGCGATTCGTCCTGCGCAAGGCGCTCGAGCGCCGGCTGCCGCCGATCGTCGTCGTCAACAAGATCGATCGGCCCGACGCCCGGACCCAGGAAGTGCTCAACGAGATCTACGACCTGTTCATCGATCTCGACGCGACCGAGGAGCAGCTCGATTTCCCCGTGCTCTACACCAACGCCAGGGCCGGGACGGCGAGCCGCGAGCGCGGCCGTCCCGGGCTCGGACCTGCGGCCGCTGTTCGACGCCATTGTCGAGCACGTGCCGCCGCCGCGCGGGAACCCGGACGCGCCGCTGCAACTGCTGGTCGCCAACCTCGATTCGAGCGACTACCTCGGACGGATCGCCATCGGCCGCATCTTCAACGGTCGCGTGAAGATCGGCGATCCAGTGGCGGTGTGCAAGCTGGACCGGGCGGTCCAGGAGACGAAGGTCACCAAGCTCTACGCGTTCGATGGACTGAAGCGCGTCGACATCGAAGCAGCGGCCGCGGGCGACATCGTCTGCCTCGCCGGCATCGAGGACATCACGATCGGCGAGACGATTGCCGACGTCGAGCACCGCATCGCGATTCCGCCGATCGCGATCGACGAGCCGACGGTCTCGATGATCTTCGGCGTCAACACCTCGCCGATGGCGGGCCGCGAGGGCCAGTACGTGACGTCCCGCCAGCTGCGCGACCGCCTCGATCGGGAGCTGCTCGGCAACGTGTCGATCCGCCTCGAGCCGACCGACTCGCCCGAGCAGGTCAAGATCGTCGGCCGCGGCGAGCTGCAGCTGTCGATCCTGCTCGAGATGATGCGGCGCGAGGGCTTCGAGCTGCAGGTGTCGCGGCCCGACATCGTCACGAAAGAGCAGCGTGGCCAGGTCATGGAGCCGGTGGAGGAGCTCGTCATCGACGTGCCCGAGGACCACCAGGGCATCGTCATCGCGCAGGTCGGCGAGCGCAAGGGCGTCATGACGAAGATGGTCGCCGATTCTGCCACGCGTCGCGCGGGGCGCTCCGCGGGCAGCAGCGGCCGCGTCCGGCTCGAGTTCCGCATCCCGGCGCGCGGGCTGATCGGCTTCCGCTCGCAGTTCATGACCGACACCAAGGGCACCGGCATCATGAACCACATCTTCTCGAGCTGGGAGCCGTGGCACGGTGCAATCCCGTCCCGCGCCACCGGCGCGCTCGTCGCCGATCGTCCCGGGCCTGCCACCGCCTACGCGATCTACAACCTGCAGGAGCGCGGCGAGATTTTCCTCGAGCCGGGCACGCAGGTCTACGAAGGCATGATCGTCGGCGAGAACTCGCGGCCGAACGACCTGGACGTCAACGTCACGAAGGAAAAGAAGCAGACCAACATGCGCGCCTCGACTGCCGACGAGGCGATCCGGCTGATACCGCCGCGCAAGCTGGGGCTCGAGCAGGCGATCGAGTTCATCAACGACGACGAGCTGGTCGAGGTGACGCCGTCGAGCATCCGGCTGCGCAAGCGCATTCTCGCGGCGAACATGCGGCCGAAGAGCAGGGACTAGGGGCCGGAGGCTCGGGGCTGGGGCCGGGCGTAGCGAGACTCCAGTCCCCAGCCTCCAGTCCCAAGGAGTTTTGTGTTCAACCGTAAGACCGAAGGCTCTGTCGTCTGTCCCTCGTGCGGGTCGCTGGTCGGGGTCCGCGACGACAAGTGCTATTCGTGCGGTCGATCGAATCCCGGGCTGTGGGGTTTCGCGCCGGCGATCCGCGCGCTCGGCCGCGACATGGGGTTCGTGCCGCTGGTGATCGGTGCGTCGGTGATCCTCTACGGCCTGGCGTTGGCGGCGTCGGGCGGCGACATCATGGGCGGGGGCGTCTTTTCGATCCTGGCGCCGAGCATTCGCGCCCAGATCTGGTTCGGGGCGAGCGGTGCCATCCCCGTCTTCATCCTCGGCTACTGGTGGACGGTGCTCAGCGCCAGCTGGCTCCATGGCGGGCTGCTGCACATCCTGTTCAACATGATGTGGGTCCGCGACCTGGGACCGGTGGTCGTTGATCTCGTGGGCCCGGGACGGACCGTGATCATCTACGTCATCTCCGGCGTGGCCGGCTTCCTGCTGAGTTCGACCGCCGGCGCATTCATCGGTCCGGTTCCCCTGATGGGCGGCGGCGGCGGGTTCACGGTTGGCGCGTCCGCGTCCATCTTCGGGCTGCTCGGAGCGATGGTCCACTACGGACGGAAGAGCGGCAGCAGCCTGATTCGCGGCGAGGCGGCGCGCTACGCGATCATCTTGTTCGTGATGGGCCTGCTCATTCGCGGCGTCGACAACTGGGCCCACGCCGGCGGCTTCCTCGGCGGGTATGCGACGTCGATGTTCTTCAATCCCCTGACACGCGAGCGCGGCGACCACGTCGTCGTCGCCGTCCTCTTGCTGCTCGCGACCTTCGCCGCGATCGCGGCATCTCTGCTCCAAGGCCCGCCCAGATTCTGACCGGTCGGTTCGCCGGAAGGCGGACACTATCAAAAAAAGGCCGGACCCTTTCGGACCCGGCCTCCATTCAGCCTCTGCTCAGCCTCTGCGCCTCTGCGCCTCTGCGTCCTCTGCTCCCTCTGCGTCCTTGTCTCAGAAGGAGATCTGCCCACTCACCTGGAACAACCGCGGATCGATCACCGAGTTCGGCTGCCGCCACCGCGCGTCGTAGGTGCTGTTCACCGACAGGATGGAACTGCTGTTCAGCGCGTTGTAGGCGTCCAGGTTGACCTGCAGGCGATAGGTGCTGAAGTTGAAGATCTTGCTGACGCGGAGGTCGAGGCGGGTCGTCCGATCCTCGAAGAGCACGTTCGGCGCGACGAGCGGGACGTTGACCGTACGGGTGCCGCCGGCCAGAGGCCGGCCAAGCGAGGGCGCGACCTCCAGGGAGGTGGCGGGGTAGTTGGCGTCGTACGTCGGACCCGCGAGGTTCTGAAAGGTGCCCGCCAGGATGATGCCGTACTTCAGCGGGTAGCTGCCGTTGAACTTGAGCTGCGTGTTCGCCTTCACGGGCGTGGTCACGCGGCAGTAGAGCATCTCCTGCGGGCTGTCGACGATGTAGCAGGTGTCGCGGACCGAAAAGCCGGTATCGACCCCGCCGCCGAACCTGGCGCCGCCAGGCAGCCGCGCGTCCAGCGTGAAGTTGACGAAGTGGTTGCGGTACTCCGGGACGCCGTAGTTCGAGGCCAGCGCGACCGTGTCCTGTCTCTGACCGAACTTGTCCTGCTTGACGTCATACATCCCGCAGACCGGGTAGCCGCCGCCGCCAGGCAACTCCGGGTTGGTCGGTGCCGTGATGCAGAACGGATCGAAGTCGTCCGGCCCGACCAGCGTGTTGTCCGTGTCGCGGTTCTTGCTCAGCGTGGCGGAGTTCCGGAAGTAGCCGCCGGTGTTGAAGTAGTAGCCGGCCGTCACCGAGAGACCCTGGAGGAGCTGATGCTGGATCTCGGAGGACAGGTCCCAGTTGGAGTCGCGCGCGCCCCACCCGTGCAGCACGCCATCGGTCCATTGCACGGCGCGCGGGTTGTTCTGGCCGAAGAACTGGTTGTCGATCGCGCCGCACTCGGGTTGCTCGCCGAAGTTCCCCAGATCGCAATCCGGCACGTAGTTTTTGTTCAGGTCCCGCCACGCGCGGCTGGTCGTGATGACCGAGGTCGTAATCGGGTTGTTGGCGGCCGGCACATCGACGTTCGTCTTCGCGACGTAGCGGCCGATGGCGAACTTCAGCGCCGTGCGGCCGTTGCCGAACAGATCATAGGCGGCGCCGACCCGCGGGTTGATGTCCATCCACGATGGCACGCCGGTGACCTTCCCGTACGAGCGCTCGCCGAGCCATTCGTTGCTGGCTCGGTGCCCCTGGCCAGCCGATAGGTGTCGCCGGGCGTGCTCTGCGCCGGCACCCATCCGTAGTACCAGTCGTAGCGGATGCCCATCTGGAACGTGAAGCGCCCGACGCTCCATTGGTCCTGCGCGTACACGCCGAAATCGTTGCCGCGGTCCTTCCGCAGGTACGGTGTCGAGTACCTGCGTGATGCTGATCGGATCGCCGTTGCGGAACCCGTAGTTCACGTTGCCGTTGGTGATGTACTGCGCGTTGGTGACGAGCACCTCGTTCTGCATGCCGGCCTTGAACGAGTGCGTCCCGGTGACGTAGGTGGCCGACGCGCGCTGCGAGTAGCGGTCGGTGTGGTTCGGCCAGCCGCGGTAGCTCGTCTGCGATCCGTAGCTGACGCCAAGCGTCTGATCGCTGACGCGGATGATGTCAGGGGTCACGCCGGGATGCCAGTAGGCGTTCCACTGCGAGATCGAGAAGGCGGCGCCCGCCTCGAGCAGCAGCCGGTTCGTCCGCGGCGAGCTCCAGGTCGTCTGCACCAGGCGATTGGGCTGGAACTTGTAGTCGCTGGTCGCTTCCTGCGCGCTCGCCGGCGTCGCGCCGTAGCAGTTGCAGGCGCGCTGGTAGTCGAACAACACGTTGAGCTTGTTGCGCTGCGACACCTGCCACGTGCCGCGCGCCAGGCCGGAGTTGTACCACTCGTACCGGCCGCTGTCCTCGTTGAGCGGACGATCCGTCCACGGCGTCCACTGGACGACCTTCCGCTCGGCCCCGGGCGGCGTGAGGAAGACGTCCTGCGTCTTGTTCCAGTAGGCGCCGGCAATCTGGCGCGAGAACCCCCACGTGCGCGGCGCCGCCAGGAACCAGACCCGGTCCTGCATGATCGGGCCGCTGATCGTCGCGCCGTGATCCCACATCTGATAGGTCTTGTTGACGTTCGTGAAGCCGCGGTCTCGCAGTTCGTCGTTCAGGTTGCTGCTCTCGAGATTGGAGTTGGTGTAGAGCGAGTTGCCGATGACGCTGAACTTGTTGCTGCCTTCCCGCGGGATGATGTTCATCACCGGGCCGTCCGCGTTGACCTCGGCGGTGACGCCGCTCGTCTGGGCCACCATCTCCGAGACCGACTGCGAGTTGATCTGGTAGCTGCTGTTTCCGTCGCTGTTCTCGATGACCATGCTGTCGAACGACACCTTGATGCCGCGCTTGCCATGGAACGAGCCGACCTCGGCGGTGTAGCGGCCGCCGACGTCGGCGACGCCGGACCAACCGGGCGTCAGCGTCACGAGCGACTGGATGTTCTTGGTGCTGACCGGCAGCGTCGCGAGCAGCTCGCTCGAGGCGACGGTCTGGCGCCTGACGTTCGACGTGTCGACGATCGGCGACGCGCCGCTGACCGTGATCGTTTCCTCGAGGGCTCCGACCTGCAGGTCCGCGTTGATCGACGCCGTGAATCCCGATGTCAGGGTGATCCCCTCGCGCCGGATCGTGCTGAAACCTTGCAGCCGGAACGTCACCATGTAGGTGCCGGGCAACAGGTCGCTGATGTTGTAGCGGCCCTGGTCGTCGCTCACGACGGTCCTGATCTTCTCGATGAGGACGGGACTCGTGGCTTCCACCGTGACGCCGGGCAAGACCGCGCCTGACGTGTCACGCACGATCCCGGCAATGCTGCTCGTCTGCTGTGCGTATGCGGGGAGCGCCAGTGCGGTGCCAAGCACCAGGGCACCGACGATCGCGGAACGGACCATGGCAGCCTCCTTGAGCGGACCTTCGAAAGTCGAGCGTCGACGGTCGAACGAATAAGGGCTGCGGACGGCGGTATTAATACGAAACGACTACGGGGCGGGATGATAGTCGATCCTCCCGCGCAGTCAACGGGAAGATTCGCACTTCGTGGACGTGCTCAGCCGACTCGCAATTACGTTGGTGCTGATCTGTGCGCTCCGGATCGTGCCACGCTCACCGTGACCTCACTGACTGTTTGGGCGTTTTCACGACAGCATTGCCGGGACGCTCGCGTCGCGACCTTGTAGTGATCGGTTGACGTTGATGCGTTTGACATCAGAGCTTGAACCTCAGGAACGCGGCGACGCCACCGACGGCGGCAAGCAGCGCTGGATCTTCGATGAATCGGATCGTCGCGGCCGTCTGACGAGCCTTGGCGACAAGCTCGTCGGCAGCACGTTCCTCGGGCGATCGGTCGCCCGCCACCGCGGGCTGTGGCGCCGTGCCCGGATCAATCGTGTCGGCGGCCGCCGTGATCAAGAGCGCGTCGACCTGCCCGAGCTCGAAGCGCGCCGAGCGTGGGTTCGACGCCGACGGCGGCGAGACCACCGCGCGGTAGGCGCCGAGCACCGCGTCGACCTGTTCACGGTCGGTGTCGGCGTCCTTCTGGCGCAGCGCCTCGATCGTCGCCTCGACGATCTGTCGTTCCGGAGCGTGCCGTCGAGCTTCACCACATCCACCACGCGAGCGGCGATGTCCTTCGGCAGCTCGTCGCCGCACCAGCGGCACCGCCACCTCGTCGCCGGCGATGACGATGGCGGAAATCGCCTCGTCGCGAACCAGCCGCGCGAGCGTGTCCGCCACTTCCTTCGCGTGCTGCTGGTGGTAGTTGTCGATATGGCGCTGATAACGCGCCTGCGACCAGCCGCCCATCTTGTGCCGGCGCGTCTTGACGCCGGTGACCTGCTCGGTCGCCTCGATGGTGTTCGCGGCGACGACGACGATGCGCGAGAGATGCGTGTCGGCCAGGAGCACCGCGTAGCGCGGATACTGATCGAGCACGCGGGCCAGCGGATAGAGATGCGGCGTATCTGCAATGAATAGCCGGTGCTGGTCGATCGGCGGCGCGAGCTCGAATGGCCTCGAACAGGCCGGCGCCGCTCGACGCGAAGATCGCGATGCCGTTCGCCGACGGGTCGAGGTTGGCGAGGTAGCCGCGAATTTTCTCCGCGTCTGTCAAGGAGGCTTTTGCGTTCCGGCCCTTCGGCTGGATAGGTTCGAATCCGATCGGGCAGTTCCTTGCGAAGAAAGGCCTCGAAGTGGTCGCGGCCGTGCTGGTCGGGCTGGGCGTTCAGGTACAGGCTGATGACGGGGAACGGTCCGGGTTCGAGCGCGGCGAGACGGTCGAGCTGAGCGGCAAGCGCATCCGTGATCGGCATGCCGAGCCGCGTCGCAACACGGATGCCATCACGTCCTCGTAGGCCGGGCCTTAGGCCCGGCGACAAGCGGCGCCGACCTTACTTCCGCGCCAGCTCCTCGTCGATGATCTCCTTGAAGCTTTCGAGCGGCTGCGCGCCGCTGAGCGCGCGGCCGTTGATGAAGAAGTGCGGCGTGCCCGAGACGCCCAGCAGCTGGGCCGCGTCCATGTCGGCGTCGACGTCCTTCTGGAACCGGCGCGCATCGACGCATGCGTTGAACTTGCCGGCGTCGAGGCCCAGATCGGCCGCATGCTTTTTCAAATCCGCCGTGGCCAGCTTGGATTGGTCGGCGAACAGCCGGTCGTGATACTCCCAGAATTTGCCTTGCTCGTTGGCGCACGCCGCCGCCTCCGCGGCCGGGCGCGCGTTCGGATGGTTGGGCAGCGGCAAGTGCCGGTAGACGAGGCGGACGCGATCGCCGTAGGTGCTCAGGACTTGCGCCACCGTCGGGTTGACGCGGAAACAGAACGGGCATTCGAAGTCGGAGAACTCGATGATCTGCACCGGCGCATTCGCCGGGCCCTTGGCCGGCCGTCCCCCGTCCGAGACGGCGACGCGGGGAGGATCGAGGCTGATCGTGACCGGCGTCGACGCCTTCAGCCGGTCCACATAGGTTCGTCGAGCGGCCGCGGTACGCTCCTGGACGAGCAGGGATCGAATCGGCGCGGCGACCTGCTCGAGGGTCGCGCCCTGGACGCGCGCCTGGTTGGCCTTGTACCAATCGGCCACCTCGACGTCGGTCGGCTGGGTGACCTTCGCCGTGATCTCCTGCTGCACCAGCGCATCACGATCGACCCCGCGCGCCTTTGCGTCCGCATCGATCAGGCGGTTGCCGATCATTTCGTCGAGGACGGCCCGCCGCGCTTCGTACAGCGCCTGTGCCAGCGGCAGGTTCCCGAAATTCGCCGCCGGCACCGTCAGTGCCCGCGCGTCGACCTCCCCAAGCGTGATCCGCGCCCCTCCCACCGTCGCCACCGCATCGTCGGCCGTCTGCTGACGGATGGGCTGCGCGGCCGTCGAGCACGCCGCGAACGCGATGAGACGAGGCGATGGCGAGAGCAGTGCGATGTGAGGGCATGGAAGAAGGGTACAGCCAGGCGGGGCCTCTCGGCTAGGGTCGACTTGGGACTCGGGGCTCGAGTGCTCGAGGCTCGATCGGGCTGTGCTCGGACAGAATCGCTCAGACCCCGGCGCCGGAAACTGATTCGCAACTCCGAGTCCCGAGTCGCCGAGTCACCGAGCGTTCTTCTCTGGACTGCGCTTTGCAGTGACGGCCGCCGCAAGGCGGTGCGTGATGAAAGTTGGCGCGGGGTTGATCGGTTTTGTGATTCTGATTTCGGGCGCGGTAGGTGCGAATGACAGGTTGGCGATGAAGGTTTCTCCCGCAGTGGCGTTTGCCCCAGCCAACCTCAGCGTGCAGGCGACGATCGAGGCGAATCCCGGCAATCGGTCGATCGAAATCATTGCCGAGTCGCCGGAGTTTTTTCGCAGCAGCGAAATTCAACTCGACGGCGAGTCCGCACCAAGAACGACGTTTCTCCAGTTCCGGAGTTTGCCGACCGGCGAGTACTCCAGTCCGCGCCGTGCTCAAGGGACAGGGTGGGCACGAGCTTGCCATAGTGGAAAGAAAAGTGAACATCGTCGAGAGCGGAACCACGTCGCGGTAATCAGATCGCCCGCGAACCCGACACGACGAGCGTCAGCACGATGTTGATGACGAGGAGTACGAGTGCGCAGACGAGCATGAACGGCACGAGCTGTTCGCGTGGCGTGTGCATCAGCCGCGGGAGTCCGAGCGCGAACAGGTAGATGCCGTACAGCAGCCCCACCAGCGCCGCTGTTGCGACCCACACCTGGAAGCAGATAAAAGACCCCCGCCACCCAGGCCGGCGCCGCGCTGTACGCCACCAGTTTCAGCGCCTGCGCGGTGCTGCCGCTCGACCGGAACTTCGGGGCGAGCTTTTCGACGACCACTGCTGCCACCATCGGGGTGGCCAGCGCGATCGATGTACCTCGCCACGGCTGCACCCAGGCCCACGATCGGCGATGCGGCGAGCGTGAAGCGCAGGAACAGCGCCGCCGACGGAATCGCCGCGACGATGGCGATGAAGTGCCGGTACAGCCAGACGACATCGGCCGGCTCGCCGGCGATGATGCTCCACTCGCGTTTGGGATCGACGAGCGAGACCCGTCAGGCGGCCCTTCAGATTCATTCCGGAAACCGGAAATCTTAAATCTGAAATCTTAAGTCTGAAATTTCACCATTACAGTGCAGTGCTGGTCCGAACGGCGGGCGCGATGGCTTCCGGTTCGGGAGTGAAATCCTCGCCCGGGTTGATGAAGCGGTCGCGCTCGAACCGGTACTGCTTGTCGTAGAGCTGCCGGTAGCGCCCGTCCTTCGCCAGCAGCTCGTCGTGCGTGCCGCGCTCGACGATCTCGCCGTGCTCGAGAACGAGGATCTGATCCGCGCTGCGGATGGTCGACAGCCGGTGCGCGATCACGAACGTCGTCCGGCCGCGGCGCAGCGACTTCAGGCCGTCCTGGATCATCGCTTCGCTCTCGCTGTCGAGGCTGGAGGTGGCCTCGTCGAGGATCAGGATGCGGGGGTCGGCAAGAATCGCCCGCGCGATCGCGACGCGCTGCCGCTGGCCGCCCGATAACCGGACGCCGCGCTCGCCGACGATCGTGTCGTAGCCCTTCTCGAAGCCCTGGATGAACTCGTCGCAGTGCGCGATGCGGCTGACCGCGACGATCTCGTCGCGCGTGGCGTGCGGCTCGGCGTAGGCGATGTTCTCGGCGATCGTCCCGTCGAACAGGAAGTTGTCCTGCAGAACCACCCCGAGGTGACTCGCGGTAGTCGCGCAGCCGCACCGTGGTGAGATCGTGGCCGTCGACGAGCACCTGCCCGGCCTTCGGCCGGTTGAACGTCATGACCAGGCTGATCAGCGTGCTCTTGCCCGAGCCGCTCGACCCGACCAGCGCGGTCGTCGAGCCGGCCGGCGCGTGAAACGATACGCTCTTCAGGACCGGCGTGTCCTCGTTGTACTCGAACGTGACGTCGCGGAACGCCACTTCTCCGCGGACGTCCGGGAGGGGCAGGCGGCTGGCGTCCTCGTCGTCTTCGGTCGCCATGCGGCGGATTTCGCGAATGCGATCGAGGCCGGCGAACGCCTCGGTCATCTGCGTGCCGATGCTCGCCAGCTGGACGATCGGGACGGTGATGAGTGCGGTGAGCGTCAGGTACATCACGAAGTCGCCGATGGTCATGTCGCCGGCGCGGATCGACGAGCCGCCGACCAGCATCATCGAGATGCCGATCAGCGCCGATGACCAGCGCCGAGAACGCGCCGACCGCCGAAACACCGGTCATCGAGCGCGCGACGTTGCGCAAGAGGCGATGCGCGCCCTTGGCGAACACGAGCTCCTCGCGCTTTTCCGCCGTGTACGCCTTGACGATGCGGACACCGCCGAGGGTTTCGCCGAGGCGCCCGGTCACCTCGGCGTTGATCTGGCCGCGTTCGCGGAACAGCGGACGCAGGCGCTTGAACGCGGTGGCCATGCACGAAGCCAAACGTGCCGAGCACCAGGATGGTCACCGCGGTCAGCTGCCAGTTCAGATAGATGAGGATGGACAGCGCCATGATCGGCGGTCAGGATCGAGCCGGTCAGCTGCACCAGGCCGGTGCCGACGAGGTTCCTGATGCCCTCGGCGTCGGTCATGATCCGCGAGATGAGGATGCCGGTCTTCGTCGAATCGAAATAGCGGATCGGCAGGCGCATCACGTGCGCCTCGACCTCCTTCCGCATGTCGGTGATCGCCCGCTGCGCGGCCACGCCGAGGATCTGGGAGTTGGCGAACGACGTCGCCGCGTCGACGACCGTCGCCGCGCCGGCGGCCATCGCCAGCTTTGGCAGGAGGTCCCAGTTCTGCTGGCCGACGACGTCGTCCATCAGGTACTTCGACGTCAAGGGCAGCACCAGGCCGGCGAGCCGGTTGACCACCATGATCGCCATCCCGAGCGCGAGCCGGTGGCGATGCTTCCAGACGAGCGCGCGGGCTTCCTCCCACGCGCCAGAGGAAATGGAGGGCTTCTTGCCGGGCGGTCACGCTGGCGGCCCTGGTGGCGAGACGCGTGCATGACCTTCGGCGCGGCGGGTAGAGGGACCGAGTGATGTACGCATTTGATCAAGGTCCGCCTGAAGGCGGAAACTACAACGTCCGCCTAAAAGGCGGACGTTACGAAACCTGACGAAACAGGGTCATGTCTATTCTGCTTCAAGATCTGAAGTACGGCATCCGATTTCGCGTTGGCCGCTGGGAGACTTGGTGCAGTGCCGACCTTTAGGTCGGCCGTGGACGACGCGCGACACGCATCGATCCGATGATCGCTCTGAGGTACGAATGAGAGTGAACTCGAAATTTCAGATTTCAGATTTCAGATTTAAGATTGGCGCGATCGTCGCGTTGGCAATCGCGGTCGCGGCCGCCGTCCTGCACGCGCAGAACATCGACACCAAGGCGGCCGCCGCGGCGATCATGCAGGCCGACCGCGACTTCAACCAGTCGGTCGCCTCGCGCGACAAAGAAGAAGTTCCTGTCGCTCATCAGCGAGACCGCTGTCTTCGTCGGCGACGGCCCGATGCGCGGCCACGACGAGATCCTCAAGGGTTGGTCGCCGTTCTTCGATCCCAATGGGCCGACGCTCACGTGGGAGCCGACCAGCGCGGAGGTGCTGGTTGGAGGCGACGTCGGGATCACCATCGGCTCGTGGACCCGCCGAACTAAGGCTGCCGATGGGAAGACTTCGGAAGGGCGCGGTCAGTACGTCACGACCTGGCAGAAGCAGAAGGACGGCGCCTGGAAAGTGGTCTACGACATCGGATCGACGGCGCCATGACCTTTCTCGGTGGACCAGCAGGGTGCTGGGACTGACGCTGTAGCGTGCTGGGAACTGACTGCTGAGGGTGCTGGGTCCCATCCGGAGATTCTGACCAGTTCGTCCCCCGCGGTGGTTCCAGCCTCGGTGCCGCCCAGTGCTACGCGGGCTTCACCCGCGGCACTCTACACGTTCCACAGAGCACTCTACTGGGTCCACCGAGCACCCTACCGGATCCACCGAGCACTCTTGATAATCAACGTAAGCGCGAAGCGCTTGATCGCGTCGGCGAGCCCGCCCTCGTCATTCGTTCCCGTCACATAAAACGGCCGCGCGCGCTTGACGATGTCGGCGGCGTTGCCCATGACGACGGCGGTCCCGGCGAAATCGAGCATCTCGAGATCGTTCAGGTTGTCGCCGACCGCCATCACCTCGTCGCGCGCGTAGCCTTGCGCCGTCGCCCAGCGGGCCAGCGTCGTTCCCTTGGAGCAGCCGGCCGCATTCACGTCCACCAGCGAGAAGTCGCGCAGCTCGTACTCGGTGATCGCCACCGAGTAGCGATCGGCGATCGCCGCCGCGCGCAGATCGCGGACCAGCAGGCGCATCGGCTCCACGCCACCGTTGAACATCACCTGGATGGGATCCTCGTCGGCGAGTGCGTCGGCCAGCGAAGACGGCGCCGAGGCGATGAACGCCTTGTTCTTCTCGTAGTAGCCGCGGCGGTGCGGATGCGTCCAGTCCATTCGCTCGTAGACGATTTGCCGCTCGTCGTCGACGTCGGGCCGATCGAAGACGATCGCCACGCTGTCTTCGAACGCGCGCGTGTGCAGCAGGACGGCGCGCGCCACCTCGCAGGGCAGGGCGTGGCGCAGGACGGTCGTGCCGTCGCGCTCCTTGACCACCGCGCCGTTGTTGACGATGACGGTGACGGGCAGGTCGAGGCGATTGACGACTCCACGCGTGAAATGAAAACTCCGGCCCGTGACCAGCGCGACGCCGATGCCGCGATCGACAGCCGCGGCCAGCGCCTCGTGATGCACGTCCGGCAGCTTTCCGCGGCTATCCAGCAACGTCCCGTCAATGTCTATTGCCAGTAAGCGGATCATCGGGACGGGCGCGCGGCGCAACTGCGGCCAATGCCGAGCCGAGGACAAGCGAACTCCGAGGCGAGGCATCACGCGTGAGCTTCGCGGCGGGGCGCGGGGCCCCGCCGCTAGTGAAACAAAGTTGCAGGCGCTGCTGTCCGGCGCATGAAACCGGCGTCATGAATACAACGCCCGTCCTTTCTCGAACTGATCGGCAATCTCTTTCGCCAGCGATTCCGGCGCCACGACCTTGGCGAACGGCCCGAAGCTCATGATCCAGCTCTTGAGCGCCTGATCGAGGCAGACGTCGAGCGTCATGCGGACGGCCCCGTCCTCGGCGGCCGTCAGCGCCTGCGACCGGTGCCACTCGCGCGCGCGGACGTAGTCCGCGACGGCCTGCTGGAACTCGATCGCGACGCGTTCGGTTGGCCCGGAATGCACGCCGAGCGAGTTGGGAAAGGCATCGTCGCCGAGTTCCTCGATCGGCGTGAACCGTTCTTCCTGCAGCGACAGCTCCTGGATGCGCTCGACCGCGAAGGTCCGCACCTCGCCGTATTCGGGCACGAAGGCCAGGAGATAGAGGCCGCCCTGCGCGTAGGCCAGCCGGTAGGGATGCACCAGGTAGGTCTTCGTGCGCTCACTCGATCGCGAGTGGTAGGTGACCAGTGCCTGACGATGGTAGAGCGTGGCCTCGAGAGCGCGGGCGGCGATCTGCTGCTGGGCGTCGTCCACCCGGCGCCGCAGCGGGTCGGGCTTGGCGGCAATCACCTGCGGCAGCTGATCCAGGAACTGGCGCATGTGCGGGGTGAGCGCCGGAGCCGAGCTTCTCGAAGGCGCTCCGTACTTCGTCTCGAAACGGGGTGCCAGCCAGCGACTCGACGAGCGTGCGGCTGAAGTACAGCGCGCAGAGCTCCGCCACGGTCAGGCCGGCGGCAAGTCCTTTGAAGGCCTGTCCGTTCAGGACCCACCGCGTTCGTCCGTCGTCGCGCGAGCGATCGTCGAAGATCGGGAAGCCGGCTTCCTCGAGCGCCTGCAGATCGCGGCGGATCGTCCGGGTGGTGACGTCGCACAGGGCGGCGAGTTCGTCGATGGTGACGCCGGCCGCTCGTGCGCGCTCGATTTCGCGGAGGATCGTCCACTGGCGGATGACCTCGGCATTCCTGGGCACGCGAAAATTGTACAATCAGCGATCCGTTCGTGAGCTTGTTTCTCTTCGTCGCGGCGTTCGTCGGCGGAGCGCTGAACGCGGTCGCGGGCGGCGGATCGTTCATCGGCCTGCCCGCGCTGATGTTTGCCGGAGTGCCCGCCGTGTCCGCGAACGCGACGAACACGCTCGCGCTGTGGCCCGCGTCGCTGTCCAGCGCCTGGGCGTACCGCCGGGAGGTGGCGGCGACGCGCGCGCGGATCGTGACGCTCGGCGGCGTGAGCCTCGCCGGCGGCCTCATCGGCGGCCTGCTGCTGGTGCGGACAACCGACGCCGCGTTCATCCGTCTGTTGCCATGGCTGCTGCTCCTCGCCGCCGTGACATTTTCAGGTGGCGGCGTCGCTCCAGCGAATGCTCGCGCGCGCACCCTACAGGCGAAGCCGCGAAGCACCCTGCAGCGTTAGCCCCCGAGCACCCTGCAGCGTTAGTCCCCGAGCACCCTACAGCGATAGACACCACGCACCTTACAGTGCTGTTCGTGCAGTTCTTGATTTCCGTGTATGGCGGTTATTTCGGCGGCGGTATGGGCATCATGATGCTGGCCGCTCTGACGATTGCCGGGATGACCGACATCCATCAGATGAACGCGGTGAAATCGGTCCTGGCCGTGGCGATCAACGGCGTCGCGCTGGCCGAGTTCGTCGCTCTCGGGGCGATCGCCTGGGCGCCCGGCGTGATCATGGTCGCGGGCGGGATCGCGGGCGGCTATGCGGGGGCGGCGACAGCTCGCCGCGTGGATCAGCGGTACGTGCGGAGCCTGGTCATGGTCATCGCGTGGGGCATGACCGTGTACTTCTTCCTGCGATGAAGGCAATGGTGCTGACGCGGCCGGGAACCGGGCTCGTCGCGGTCGAGCGCGAGAGACCAATCGCGCTGCCCGGCGAGCTCCTCATCAAGGTGCGCGCGTGCGGCGTCTGCCGCACCGATCTCCACATCGTCGACGGCGAGCTGCCCGACGCGGAGCTGCCGATCGTGCCCGGTCACGAGATCGTCGGCGTCGTCGATCAGATCGGCGACGGGGTGGAGGCGTTTGCCGTCGGCGACCGGGTCGGCGTCCCGTGGCTCGGCTACACGTGCGATCAGTGCCGCTTCTGCCAGGAGCGCAGGGAGAACCTGTGCCGCGAGGCTCGCTTCACCGGCTATCAGCTCGACGGCGGGTACGCCGAGTACGCGGTCGCCGACGCGCGGTACACGCTTCAAGCTGCCCGAGGCGTACGGCGATGCGGAGGCCGCGCCGCTGTTGTGTGCCGGGCTGATCGGCTTTCGATCGTACCGGATGGCCGGCGACGCCGGACGGATCGGTCTCTACGGATTCGGCGCCGCGGCGCACATCATCGCGCAGGTCGCCGTTCATGAGACGCGCGAGGTCTATGCGTTCACGTCGCCGGGCGACACGGCGGCCCAGAAGTTCGCGTTGAGCCTGGGCGCGGTGTGGGCCGGGTCGTCCACGGAGGCGCCGCCGCGGCCGCTCGATGCGGCGATCATCTTCGCGCCGGTTGGCGCGCTCGTGCCCGAGGCGCTTTCGCGCGTCGGTCCCGGCGGCGCCGTGGTATGCGCGGGCATCCACATGAGCGACATGCCGTCGTTTCCGTACGCGCTCCTGTGGGAGGAGCGGGTCGTCCGCTCGGTCGCCAACCTGACAAGACAGGATGCGACCGAATTCCTTGCCCTGGCCGGGCGGATGCGGATCAAGACGCACGTGACCGAATACCCGCTTGCCGACGCGAACCGCGCGCTGGACGACTTGCGCGCGGGCCGCATCCAGGGCGCCGCGGTGTTGATGCCGTGAGGCGGTCTAGTAGACGATCGGCGAGCTGAGGTTCGACGGACCCGAAAGAGGTCCGCCCTACGACTGATGACTGTCGACTCACTGGAGCAGGCCGTGCTCGATCGCCTTACGTCACTCGGGATCGCCTACGAGCGGTTCGAGCATCCGCCCGTGCCGACCGTGGAGGAGGCCGAGAAACACTGGGCCGGCATCGACGCCGCGCACTGCAAGAACCTTTTCCTCCGCAACCAGAAGGGGAACCGCCACTACCTGGTGATCATCGCGCACACGAAACGCGCCGACCTGCGCGCCGTCGCCGAACCAGATCGGCGACGGCAAACTGAGCTTCGCGTCGCCGGAGCGTCTGATGACCTATCTCGGCGTCACGCCCGGGTCGGTCTCGCCGGCCGGGTTGATCAACGATCGGGAGCACCACGTGCGCGTATTCCTGGATCGCGATCTGAAGAACGCCGCGCGGATCTCGTTTCATCCCAACGTCAACACGGCGACCTTGACCGTGAGCTTCTCGGACTTCCAGCGTTTTCTGGCTGCGTTGTGAAAACCCTGTTGCCTATCTGGATGTCTAGAGGATATCGGCTAGCTTTTTTTCACTGGCGCTGCGGCCACTGCCTCGCTCATGAAAGGAACCGGTTCTTATCGGAGGACGAGGCATCAGCGTCAGTTGCGCGCCGGGGCGTGGGGCGCCGGCGCCAGTGGAAAGAAGTTGGCCGGATGCTGCTTGATCATCCATGTGCTCGCGAGCGCCGGCTTTGCGGTTCGCCGCCGTTCTGCCGTCGCACCCTCGCCAGCTCACGATAGTATCCCGCAGCGAAGCGATACTCGTCCATGCGGAGGCGCGACCGTCCGCGCGCAGTTCTCGATCAACCTCCTCGAGTTTCGAGGCGTCGACGCGAACGGCGACGAGCGGGTGAGCTACGACGAGCTGGACGCGCGCATCGAGGACGTCTTCAGGGTCATCAAGCAGCATTACGTCCTCGCCGCACCTGATCCGCCTACCCGCGTCGTGCTGCAGCGGCAGCAGATCGTCGAAGAGCACGTCCTTCAGGCTGATCTCGTCTACACGTTCGACCGGCCAGTCCGTCAACTGCGCGTCGAGTCGACGCTCGAGACCGTCACCACGCCCGGTCACGTCCATCACGTCCGAACCGACATCAGCGGCGAGATCCTTCCAGGCGCTGCTCACGCCCGAGAGTCGCGGCGGCGACATTCCTTGTCGGCGGCATCACCATCGGCCGAATCGCCATCGTGCTGCTCGCATTCGTCGGCATCGCCGCGATCATCGCGTTTAGAGTGATCGGACAGGCGTCCGCGACGGTAGCTGTTTTCGTGTTTCCGTGCTTGCTTGGCGTCTTCAGGTGACCGGGCCGCCGCTCAAAGCGGGCTGGGTGAAACGCTCAATCTCCTGCGTCGCTGTACCCAAGCTCCCGAAGAATCTCGCGGGTGTGTTCGCCCAGCTTCGGCGGACGCCGCGTCGGCAGGTCCGTGTGGTCCGACAGCTTGATCGGATTGCCGAGGACCTTGAAGCCGCCCAGCTCGGGGTCGTCGAAGCCGAAGAACATCTGACGCGGCGGCGACTTGCGGATCGTCCACCGCCTCGCGACACGGTGCGGACCTGTCCGCAGGGGACCGACGCCTTTTCCAGGATCCGCGCGAGCTCGACGACGGTGTAGGGTGCGAAGGCGCGTTCGAGCTCCGACTTTGAGCTCGGCGCGGTTCTTCACGCGATCGGTGTTCGTCCTGAATCGCGGATCGTCGACCAGGTGCGGCGACGCCGACGGCGGCGCAGAGCTGCTTCCACAGCCGCGGGTTGGCGGCGGCGATCATGACCGTGCCGTCTTTGGCGCGCAGCGTCTCGTAGGGCGCGATCGCCGCGTGATCGTTCCCCATCCGTCGCGGGTTCCGTCCGGTCGCTTGCAGGATGCCCGCCGGCATCGACAGCGTCGACAGCACCGAGTCGAACAGCGCGATGTCGACGTGCTGGCCGCGGCCGGTGCGGTCGCGGTCGCGCAGCGCCAGCAGGATGCCGCTGAAGGCGTAGAGGCCCGCCAGGTAGTCGGTCATCGCGATGCCGGTCCGGACCGGCGGGCCGTCGGCGTGCCCGTGATGTCCATGAAGCCCGATTCCGCCTGCACGATCGGGTCGTATCCCGACAGGTGGCGGCGCGGGCCAGTTCTTGCCGTAGCCGCTGATCGAGCAGTGCACCAGCCGCGGGTTGAGCGCGCGCGTCTGCTCGTAGCCGAACCCGAGCTTGTCGAGGCTGCCCGGCTTGAAGTTCTCGATGAAGACGTCGGCGCCGGCGAGCAGCCGGCGCAGGACGTCCGGCGCGCCCGGCTGCTTGAGATCGAGCGCGAGGCTGCGCTTGCTGCGATTCACGCCGAGGAAGTACGCGCTCCAGTCGCCGACAAACGGCGCCCATCCGCGCGCATCGTCGCCCGCGGCCGGCTCCTCGATCTTGATGACGTCGGCGCCCATGTCGCCGAGCAGCATCGCGCAGAACGGCCCGGCGAGCACGCGGGTGAGGTCGATGACTTTGAGGTTGTCGAGTGGTGGCATGTCGTGGGGTCTGGAGGCTGGGGACTGGGGCCGGGGCCAGGGCGATCGTATCCTCGAGACTCCAAGAATACAGTGACCTCGTCGCGACGATGCCGCAGCAGATGAGTACAGCCGGCCCGTCGCAGCCTAGAAAGCAGTTGCAGATTGCCGGCGTAGGCCCGAAGATTGGGCGATGTTCAGGCGCCGGTTCGCGGCCGCCGTAGTAGTGGTGTGTGGCAGTGTGGGCTGCTGGCACGTTCGGCGCCGGCCCAGGCTCAGCTTCCGAGCTCAGAACCGCGGGCGTTTCGAGCCCCGAGCCCCCAGCCTCCAGCCCCGACGCAACGGCTGTCATCAACAAGTACTGCATCAGCTGCCATTCCGAGCGTCTGCGCACGGGTGGCGTGGTACTCCAGGGCGTCGACGCCACGGATCCCGGAGCGAACGCCGAACTGTGGGAACGCGTCGTCGCGAAGCTGCGCGCGGGGTCGATGCCGCCGCCCGGCTCGCCGCGTCCCGACGCAGCGACCTACGACGCCATCGCCGGCCGGCTCGAAGCGGCCCTCGATCGCGCGTGGGCGGCCCATCCGAATCCTGGCCGAATCAATGCGGTCCACCGCCTGAATCGCACCGAGTACAAGAACGCGATCCGCGATCTGTTCGCGCTGGACGTCGACGTCGCGACGCTGCTGCCGGGCGACGAGACGGCCGACGGCAGCTTCGACAATTTTGCGGATGTCCTGACGATCTCGACGGCTCATCTCGAGCGCTACCTGTCGGTCGCGCGCCAGGTGACGCGGCAGGCGATCGGCCTGCCGCCTGCGAGCGCCCGGCCTCCAGCGGTTCGAGATCCCGCTGCACGTCGTGCAGGACGATCGCCAGAGCGAGGATCTGCCGTTCGGATCGCGCGGCGGGATCGCGGTCCCGTATCACTTCCCGGTGAACGGCGAGTACCTGATCAAGATCCGGCTGCGCCGCCAGTACCAGGACTACATCATGGGGATGGGGTGGCCGCAGCAGTCGACGTGCGGCTCGACGGCCGGCTGGTGAAGCGCTTCACGATCGGCGGCGACGCGCCGGGCCGGCCGGCGGCCGCGAGCTACGCCGGCGACGGCGAGCCTGGTTTTGCCGGCGCGCCCGAGTGGGAAGAGTTCATGCAGGTGACCGGCGACGCGGGCATCGCAGGTGCGCGTGCCGATCGAGGCCGGATCGCGAACGGTCGGCGTGTCGTTCGTGCGGCAGCTGTTCGAGCCGGAAGGGCTGCCGCAGCCGCTGCAGCGCGGACGCGTGCTCACCAACGATCAGATCTACATGGAGAACGCGAGCATCGGCTCCGTGCAGATCGGCGGCCCGTTCACGGTGACCGGCATGGCGAAGGACACCGCCAGCCGCCGCGCGATCTTCACGTGCCAGCCGGCGAGCGCGTCCGACGAGCAAGTGCGCCACCGCGATCCTCTCGCGCGCCGCCAGGCTCGCGTACCGGCGCGCCGGTGACGCCGGCGACGTGCAGACGCTGCTCGACGTTTTTCGACGCGGGCCGGCGCGACGGCGGCACCTTCGACAGCCGGCATTCAGTTCGCGCTCGAGCGGATGCTCGTCGATCCGGATTTCCTGCTGCGCGTCTATCACGAGCCGGCGGCGGTCAAGGCCGGTCGCCGTATCGCCTGAGCGACATCGAGCTGGCGTCGCGGCTGTCGTTCTTCCTGTGGAGCAGCATCCCGGACGACCGTCTCCTCGATCTTGCCGCGCGCGGGCGAGCTCTCGAAGCCGCAGGTCGTCGAGCAGCAGGTGCGCCGGATGCTGGCGGATCCGAAGGCGGTCGATGCGCTCGTGCACGACTTCGCCGCGCAGTGGTTGAACCTGCGGCGCGCTCAGCGAAGTCGTCGTCCATCCCGACTTCTACCCGAACTTCGACGAGAGCCTGCTCAACGGCTTCAGGGAGGAGACGGAGCTGTTCGTCGGCAGCACGCTGCGCGAGGATCGCAGCGTGCTCGATCTGCTTCGCGCCGACTACACGTTCGTCAACGAACGGGTGGCGCGCCACTACGGCATTCCCGGGCGTCTACGGCAGCCGCTTCCGCCGCGTGACGCTGCCGAATCCCGACTCAGCGCGGCGGCCTGCTCGCGCACGGATCGATCCTGGCGACGACGTCGTATCCCGGAGCGGACGTCGCCGGTGCTGCGGGGAAAGTATCTGCTCGACAACATTTTCGGCCTGCCGGTGCCGCCGCCGCCGCCCGGCGTGGACACGACGCTGCCCGATGCCAAGCCGGGCGCGACGCCGCCGACCATTCGCGAACGGCTGCCGCAGCATCGCAACAACGCCGTGTGCAGCAGTTGTCATTCGGCCATCGACCCGCCGGGCTTCGCGCTCGAGCAGTTCGACGCGATCGGCGGCTGGCGTACCGTGGACGAGGCGGGCCGGCCGGTCGATGCCGTCGGCACGACTGGTCAATGGCCGGACGCTCGAAGGCCTGTCGGGCCTGCGCGCGTACTGCTCGAGAAGCCGGATCGCTTTCCGCAGACCGTGACCGAGAAGCTGCTGGCGTACGCGATCGGCCGGCGGCTCGAGTACTACGATCGTCCGGCCGTGCGGCAGATCGTTCGCGACGCCGCCGCGAACGACTTCCGCTGGTCGTCGCTCGTCCTGGGAATCGCAAAGAGCCCCGCGTTCCAGATGCGCGCGGTCGCAGGAGTGACCATGAGTTTCGTCACGACGAAATCGCTGCCGCGGCGGACGATCCTGCGGGGCCTCGGCGCGACGCTCGCGCTGCCGTTTCTCGACGCGATGGTGCCCGCCTTCGCGCCGCGCGCGCGCGCGGCGGCGAAGCCGGCCCACCGCTTCCTGACCTTCTACGTCCCGAACGGGATGGCGATGGAGTACTGGACGCCGAAGGGCGAGGGCGCGCGCGTTCGAGCTGTCGCCGATCCTCGAGCCGCTGGCGCCGTTCCGCGACCAGATGCTGGTGCTGTAGCGGGCTGAAGGCGAACTGGAACTACATCCACGCGGGCGCCTCCGGGTCGTTCCTCACCGGCACGACGCGCGGTGGCCGGAACGAAGTCGAGATCATCGCCGACGTCTCGATGGACCAGCTGCTCGCGCGGCAGTTCGCCAGGGAGACGCAGGTCGCCTCGCTCGAGCTCGCCATCGATCCGCCGGCCAATGCCGGCGCCTGCACCGGCAACCTGAGCTGCGTCTACACGCACACGTTGTCGTGGCGGAGCCCGACGCAGCCGCTGCCGGTGGAGTACAACCCGCGCGCGGTGTTCGAGAAGCTGTTCGGCGACGCCGGCAGCACCGAGCGGGCGGCGCGCGAGGCGCGGCTGCGCCAGCACAAGAGCATCCTCGATTCGGTGAACGAGAAGCTCACCAGCCTGCGGCGCCAGCTCGGCCCCGAGGATCAGGGCAAGATCAACGAGTACACCGAATCGATCCGCGACGTCGAGCGCCGCATCCAGAAGGCCGAGGAGCAGCGCGACCTGGAGATCCCGGCGATCGATCAGCCGCAGGGCGTGCCGCCGGTGTTCGAGGATCACGTCGCCCTGATGCTCGACCTCCAGCTGCTGGCGTTCCAGTCGGATCTCACGCGCGTCATCTCGTTCATGATCTCGAAGGAGCAGAGCGCGCGGCCGTATCCGCAGATCGGCGTGCCCGAGGCGCACCATCCGCTTTCGCACCACGGCAACCTGCCGGATATCATCGCGCACATGTCGAAGATCAACCGTTACCACACGCAGATCTTCGGCGCAGTATCTCGCGAAGCTGCGCGCGACGCCCGACGGCGACGGCACGCTGCTGGATCACATGACGATCCTCTACGGGTCCGGCATCTCGAACAGCAACGCGCACGCCGGCGACAACCTGCCGCTGATGCTCGTCGGCGGCGGCGCCGGCACGCTCAAGGGCGGCCGTCATCTCGAGTACACCGACCAGCCGTCGATGGCCAACCTGCTGGTCACCTTGATGGACAAGCTCGGCGTGCCGGTGGAGAAGCTGGGTGGAAGCACGGGGCGGCTGCCGATCGAGCACGCTGTCGGGTGTGCAGAGGACAGTGAGCGGCCTGCAGACTGGACCGATAGGGCGGACCTCCAGGTCCGTCGCGTTGCCGGGCCTAGAGGCCTGACCTCCGTACCGCGCTCGCAGTCCTGTTCCTCGCCGTCGCCGCGACGCCGCGGCCGAGACCTCGCCGCTCATCACCGCCGCTCGCAACTCTGATCTGGCGGCGGTTCGCGCCCTCGTTCAACAGAAAGCCGACGTCAAGGCCGCCGAGGGCGACGGGGCGACGGCGCTGCACTGGGCGAGCTACCGCGACCAGCTGGAGATCGCGGACGTGCTCCTGCGCGCCGGCGCCGACGCCAACGCCGCGAACGATCTCGGCGCGACGCCGCTCTGGCTGGCGGCCCAGAACGGCAGCGCGGCGATGACGCGGCGGCTGCTGCAGGCGGGCGCCAACCCGAACAAGGCGCTCGCTCGCCGGCGAGACGCCGCTGATGGTCGCAGCGCGAGCGGGCAACGCCGAGGTCGTCGATCTGCTCGCCGCGAAGGGTGCCAACGTCAACGCGCGACGCGACGCGCGGCCAGACCGCGCTGATGTGGGCCGTCGCGCAGAAGCACCCGGCGGTGGTCAAGGTGCTGATCGCCCGCGGCGCCGACATCCACGCGCGATCCGATGCGTGGAGCCAGGTGATGGCCGTCTTCCCGCACGGCATCCTCGACTACAACCGGCCGATTCCGCACGGCCGCGACACGGCGCTGCTGTTCGCGGCGCGCGTCGGCGACCTGGAGTCGGCGAAGCTCCTGGTCGACGCGGGCGCCAAGGTGGACGACGAAGACGCGTGGGGCGTGAGCGCGACGGTGCTCGCGGCGCACTCCGGGTTTGCCGATCTCGTGGCGTTCCTCCTCGACAGGGGCGCGGATCCCAACGCCGCCAAGGCCGGCTTCACCGCGCTGCACGAGGCGATCATGCGCCGCGACGAGAAGATGGCGGCGGCGCTCCTGGCGCACGGCGCCGACGCCAACGCGCGCCTCGGCACCTGGACGCCGATGCGCCGATCGTCGCGCGACTGGAACTTCGCGCCGGAGCTCGTCGGCGCGACGCCGTTCTGGCTGGCGGCCCGCTTCGCGCAGCCGAACCTGATGCGCCTGCTGGTCGATCACGGCGCCGATCCGCTGTTCGTCCATCACGCGTCGTATCACGCCGGCGATCCGGCGGAGCCGCGCAGCGACAAGGCCACCGCGCTGATGGCCGCGGTCGGCATTGGCGGGGGCGGCGGTGGCGAAGGCGGCGTTCGCGCCTGGGTTCGCCCGGCGCGCGCCGAGCCCGAAGCGCGCGTGCTCGAGGCCGTGAAGCTGGCGCTCGAGCTTGGCGTCGATCCGAACGTCGCGAATCTCGACGGACGGACGGCGCTCGATGCCGCGCGTGCGCTGAAGTATCAGTCGGTCGTGAGCGTTCTCACCGAACGCGGGGCGCGTTCGGGCAAGCCGTAACACGTCAGCGTGAGCAGCCGTGAAGGCTGCACCTGCCTCCAGGAGGTCTTGAACCGGATCGCACACCCATCGCGCGCCATCGACGACAGCAGGAAAAAGGAGGCTCATATGCGGCCGCACCGACTGGTTTCAGTCATCCTGTGCAGTATCCTCGTCGCCAGCACTTCAGCCGCGCAGCAGGGATCCTCGGCGATTCGTGGACGGGTGGTCGACCAGGCTGACGCGGTTCTACCCGGCGTCGCGATCACGATCACCCATGCAGAATCCGGCACCGTTCGCGAAACCGTCAGCGGGCCGGACGGCACCTACCTCGTTCCCGGTCTGATTCCCGGCCCCTACAACGTCACCGCGCAGCTGCAGGGATTCAGCCGTCTGACGCGCGAGGACCTCGTCGTGCGCGTCGGGACCACGCTGCAGGTCGATCTGACGCTGCGCGTGGGAGGCGTCGAAGAGAACCTCACGGTACGTGCGGAAGCGCCGCAGGTCGATCTCACGGCCGCCCAGGTGGGCGGCAACGTGTCGACTGCGGAAATCGCGAACCTGCCCAACGGCAACGGCAACTTCACCGGTCTCATCGCCATTCTTCCGGGCGTCGTCTACAACCGGGCGTCGGACGGACAGTCCGACAACGTGACGATCAACGGGCAGCCGGGCACCGGCGTCGTCTATCAGCTCGACGGCGGCAGCAACAACGACGACCTGCGCGGCGGCAGCGCCGGCGCGCAGACGCGTCCGGCGCTCGAGTCGATCCAGGAATTCCAGGTGGTGACCAACCAGTTCGACGCCGAGTTCGGCGCGGCGCTGTCCGGCGTCGTCAACGCCGTCACCAAGCAGGGCACCAACGCCTACCACGGCAGCCTGATCGGCTTCTTCACAACGCGGCGATGACGTCGCGGGACATTTTCGCGGAGCAGGACGGCGCGCGAGAAGCCCGATACGCAGAACATGCGCTACGGCGTCACGCATCGGCGGGCCGATCGTCCGCGACCGGATGCACTACTTCGTCAGCTACGAGAAGCAGGATCGCGATGAAGGGCGGTCGCTTCAGCTACATCGACGCAGGCCGGATAAGAGCTTCTCGGCGGTCCAGAAGACCCGGATGCAGAACTTCATGGGGCGCCTCGATCACCAGCTGAATCCGAGCAACCACTATTCGGTCCGCTTCCTCTGGGATCACCAGCCGACGATCAATCAGCCGCTCGGCAATCCGACCGAGGCGACGTTGAGCCAGGACAAGGACAACGACTGGACGCTGGTCGGCAAATACAACAGGGTGATTGGCGCGACGAAGCTGTACACGTTGCGAGCGGCGCTGGTCCACGAGAAGCCGGTGCGCGGTCAGCAGCTGTATCAGGAAACGGGCGACTGGACGCTGGCGCCGCCGAGCCTGGTGTTCCAGAACTTCACCGATCAGGCCGACATCAACCGCGCCGACTTCCGCGTGATGGACTCGTACGGGCTGGACAACACCTTCAGCTGGTTCATTTCCGGCGCGCGCGGCAGCCACGATCTGAAGTTCGGGTCGCAGTACACCTACGGCGAGCACTTCGAGGAGAACCAGCGATTCATGAACGGCGCCTTCCGGTTCTTCTCCGATCTGCCGTTCAACGCCGCCGACCCGTACTCCTATCCGGAGCGGCTCGAGATTCGCGTGCCCGACAAGGGTGAATGGCTGTCGCGGACGCATTCGCTCGGCCTCTACGTGCAGGACAAGTGGCAGATGACACCGGCGTTCACGCTGAACCTCGGGCTGCGCTACGACATTCACATCTCGCCGCTGCGCTGGGAATCGGAACCCGCTGTTCGACGATCCGAGCGCGTACCCGATCGACAAGAACAACATCGCGCCTCGCGTCGGGTTCGCCTACAACATCGGCAATCGGTCGGTGGTCCGCGGCGGCTGGGGGCTGTTCTTCGAAAAGCAGTACGTCGACCGGTTCAACATCTTCCAGCAGAACCCGGTGTTCACCAGCTCGTTCCAGGCGTTGTTCCCGGTCGACGAACGTCGATCGCGGGCCGAGCCAGGGGCGGTTCCCGACCGATCCGCTGCTCGTGAACGGACCCGGTGCTGAACCGCGATCTGGTCGACCAGCTCTACCCGCCGGGATCGCTGGTGCGGAACACGGGCGACGTGTGGCTCGACAACCCCGATCGCATCCTTCCGTACGCGAACCAGGTAGTCGCTCGGCTACGAGCGGATGCTGGGCTCGCAGCTTCTCGGTGTCGGCCGACTACACGCACATGTCGAACCGGAAGCTGCCGGTCCGCGTATCAACCTGAACCCCGGCATCAAGCCGAATACCGGCCGCACGACGCCGGTCACCCGCACCGACCTCCTGGGCCTGGCCAACGACCTCGGGCTGTCGCCGTTCATCAACAGCGTCTACACGCGCCAGAACATCGGCGAGACCGGACTACGACGGCCTGTCGGTGCAGCTCGAGAAGCGGTTCTCGAGCTACTGGGCGGGCCGCGTCGGCTACACGATCGGCTACGGCCGCGGCAACTCGCGACGGCGGTCCGACGGCGGTCGACAACTTCCAGGTGCTCGGCGACCTGAACATGCACCTGAACGAAGGGCCCGACCAGCGCGGATCGGCGCCACGTCTTCAACCTGAGCGGCCGCGTCGAAGTGCCGTGGATTCCCGGCTTGATCGCCAGCGTCGTCGCGAAGTTCACGAGCGGGATGCCGTTCACGATCCACGACACCAACATCGACGCCGACAGGAACGGCGTGGGATTCGATCCGGTCGCCGCCGGGCACCTACAGCGGCACGGGGCCGAACGCCATCACCGTCGAGAACAAGGGCGGCCGCAACGGCGCGTACGGTCCCGGATACAGGAACATCGACATGCGGCTCGGCTACCGCGTCAGGAACATCGGCCAGGGGCGGACGCTTGATATATTCCTCGAGGCGTTCAACGTGGCCAACGACGCGAACTTCAACAACCCGACGGGCGACATGCGGTCGGCCAGCTTCCTGGTGCCCGATTCGCTCCAGGGCGGCGGGTTCCCGCGGCAGTATCAGCTCGGCGCGCGGCTCGGATTTTGATCAATGATTACTCCCCCTGGAGCTGTTTGCGTGAAAATTTACAATTCGAAATTTACAATTGAAAATGCCGGACAGAACGCCAGGAGATTTACGTCGACTGAATCCAGATCGTCGTCAATCCGTCATTGTAAATTTCCCATTGTAAATTCCTAATTTCATGTCCCTCCTCACCTCCCGCCGCGAGTTCCTCGCCACGCTGACCGCCACGGCGGTCGCGGCGCACCTGAAGAACGACCGTCGCCGCGGCCGGCAAGCCGCTGCGCGGCGCGTTCATGATTCTCCACACACCGTTCACGGCCGACGGCATGGTCGACTGGGAGGATCTGGGCCGCGAGGTGGCGTTCGTCGATCGGGCGGGGTGCCAGGGGATTGTCTGGCCCCAGGGATCGAGCGGCGTCTCGACGCTGACGAAAGATGAGCGGCTGCGCGGCATGGAGGTGCTGGCGAAGGCGGTGCAGGGACGGAAGGTCGCGCTCGTTCTCGGCGTGCAGGGACGCGACACCGCCGAGATGCTCGAGTACGCGGCCCGGGCCGAAGCGCTCGCGCCGGACGCGGTCATCGCGATGCCGCCCACCAGCGCGACCTCGCTCGACGACTACCGCAGCTACTTCCGTGCGCTCGCGCAGGCCGCGAAGCGGCCGGTCATCCTGCAGACCAGCGGCGGTGCGCGCAACCTCGTGCCGCCGGTCGATTTGATCGTCGAGCTCGCGCGCCAGTTCCCGAACTGCGGCTACGTGAAAGAAGAGAGCGCGCCCGTCCTCGACCGCATGCGTGAGGAGGTGCGGCAGCGTCCGCCGATGCGCGGCGTCTTCGGCGCGAGCTTCGGCGTCGGGTGGCTCTACGAGATGCGCCTCGGCCTCGACGGCGTCATCACCGGCAACGCGATGTATGCCGACCTGATGGCGCGAATCTGGGAGCTGCACTCGGCCGGGCGCCGCGACGAGCTGCGTGACGCCTACGGCAAGTTCCTGCTGATGCGAAACCTCGACGAGCAGGTGCCGGGCACGAGCCTCTACGTGATGAAGAAACGCGGGATCTTCAAGACGACCGTCACCCGCGCCGGCGCGCCGGTTCCGGGACAGCCGCCGAAGGTCAATCACCTCGCGCTTCCGCAGGACGCGATCGACGAAATCGAGTATCGCTTCGCGGCCCTGAAACCATATCTTGCAACCCCCTGACAGCCAGGCACGGAACCACGAAACCACGAAAAAGATCTGCGTTCGGTTTCGTGTTTTCGTGTTTCCGCTGCTTGTCTATGAGCGGTGCCTGTCGTGGCAGCGCGCCGCCGCCGCTGGATGTCCCGGAACGGGTCCGATGACGATCGCGGTTGCCGGCGACACGCTGCCGACGCGGCCGATCGACGCGCGCGACAGCCGGTTTCGCGGCGGTCCGCGACCTTACGAGCGGCGCCACGCTCGCGTTGGCCAACCTGAACGTAAATGTGCTGGAGGATGCGCAGCAGGCCGACACGCGCGGGCGGCCGCTGGCGCGGCGGCGTCCTGGCCGTTTGCGCTGCCGCGCGACGTCGCGACGCTTCGCGATCTCGGCGATCGACGTCGTCTCGCTCGCCAACGATCATGTAACTGACTACGGCGCCGACGGCCTCGCGTCCACCCGCCGCGTGCTCGGCCGTGCCGGGATGCTCGATGTCGGTGCGGGGCCGGATCTGGCGGCGGCTCGCCGGCGCTGTTCATCGGACGAGCGGCCGACGGCCGCGCCCGAGTCGGCGTCATCGCCGCTGGCGGCGTCATCGACCTCCGCTTCGCGGGCGACCGCCTCCCGCGCCGACATCGCCGGCCGCCCCGGCCTGAATCCACTGCGCTACGCAGCCGACGTCACCGCGGATCCGAAGACGTTCCAGGCGCTGGCCGAAACGGCCGCCGCCGCGGGTGGCGGCAGTTCGGCTGGCGGCGATGCGATCTCGCTGTTCGGCACGACGATCAGGAGAGGGCAATCGGACCGATGATCGAGTTCGTGGTCGACGAACGCGACGAGCGTGAGATCCTCGACGACGATTCGTTCGGCGCGACGCGCTGCGGAGTTCGTCATCGTCGTCCGTCCACAGTCACGAGCCGGCAAACGCCAGCGCCGAGCCAGCCGAGTTCCTGCGCCACTTCGCGCGCCGGGCGATCGATGCCGGAGCGCACGCGATCGTCGGCCATGGCCCGCATCGAATGCGGGCGGTGGAGGCGTATGGGCGCGGAATCATCCTGTACAGCGTCGGCGACTTCGTCTACCAGACGGCGGATGTGAAGGCGGGAGCGGCCAGCGAGTTCGACGCCGGATCCGACCTCTTCGCGCTGGCGATCGGGGCGATGTCCCCACCACGGCCCGCCGGATCAGTCCTCAGCGGCGCTTCTCTGCTGGCGCAGCTCGAGTTTGGGGGCAGGGCTTGACCGGGGTGCGGCTGGAGCCGCTGGAGATAGACGCGGACGGCGTCCCTCGAATCGCGTCTGGGGAGAGACGGGCCGAAATGCTCGAGGATCTCGCGAGGCTTTCGGCTGGCTCCCGGACGGTTATCGAGACGTCTGGCGTCGGCACCTCTGTGGTGCTCCCGCCGCGGCAAGCTCGGCCATAAGTCCTCGGTTTGTCAGCAGTTAGCCCTGATGGCGCCATGGATCGCCGCCGGCAGGTCATCCGCTGGTAAACAGCCCGCCGAGGAGCGTCGTAACGAAGGTACCATTCGTCCCGAAAGTCTCTGGACTGGAGTGGCTTAGGGATGTTAAGGTTCAGTAGTTTTTTGTTCGTTGGGCGAAAAGGAGTCCGCCGATGAGAGTAATGACGAGGGCCTTGGGGATCGCCACAGTTGCCGCGGCGTTCGCCGTCGTCGCAGCTGCGCCGGCCGTCGCTGCGGAAGCCGTGGCGAAGCCGACGTTCACGAAGGATATTGCGCCGATTTTCCAGGAGAAGTGCGAAGCGTGCCATCGCACTGATTCGATTGCCCCGATGTCGCTCGTCACTTATGAGGAGGCGCGGCCCTGGGCGCGATCGATCAAGAGCCGAGTCGTGGCTGGTCAGATGCCACCGTGGCACATCGACAAGACCGTCGGCATCCAGGACTTCAAGAACGACCGCTCGCTGAGCAGCGAGCAGGTCGAGACGATCGCTCGCTGGGTCGACCAGGGCGCGCCCAAGGGCGACCCGAAGGACATGCCGGCGCCGAAAGTCTGGCCGAGCGAGCAGGGCTGGAACTTCGCCGCGATGTTCGGACAGAAGGAACCCGACCTGGTCGTTCGCACGTCCCCGTACACGCAGAAGGCCGGTGCCAACGACACGTGGTGGAAAGAGACCGTGCCGACGGGCCTGACCGAGGCGCGTTGGGTGCGAGGCATCGAGGTTCGCCCCGGCACGGTGAAGGGCCGCAAGATCACGCATCACGCGGTCGAGCGCCTGGTTCAGGACGAAACCGATCCGCTGGCGATCAATCTCGATCAGAACGGGCAACAGCAGGCCGGCACCTTCATGGAGTGGGCCGTCGGCAAGCAGGGCGAGCTGATGCGGCCGAACAGCGGCAAGCTGATGCTTCCCGGTTCGAAGATTCACTTCGACGTCCACTACTCGGGCACTGGCGAGGACGTCACTGACGTCGTCGAGCTCGGCATCTACTTCTACCCGAAGGGCCAGGAGCCGAAGTTCCGTCAGGTGCTCCACCTGATGGGCGGCACGAACAGCAGCGGCGTCGACATTCCGCCGAACACCGTGAAGGCGACGCAGGGCTTCTTCGTGATGCGCGACAACGGCCGCATCGAGAGCTTCCAGCCGCATATGCACCTCCGCGGCAAGGCGATGTCGATGGAAGCGATTCTGCCGACCGGCCAGGTCGTGATGCTGAGCCATGTGGGCAACTTCAACTTCAACTGGCACAACAGCTACGTCTACGCCGACGATGCGGCGCCGCTCCTGCCGAAGGGGACGATCATCAAGGTCACCGGGTGGCACGACAACACCTCGGCGAACGCCAACAACCCGGATCCCAACGTCTGGGTCGGCTACGGCGATCGCACGGTTGACGAGATGGCGCATGCGTGGGTGAACGTCACCTACATGAACGACGCGGACTACAGGGCCGAAGTCGACGGGCGTCGGGCCAAGATCGGCGAGAAGCAGACGCAGACAACAGCAGCAGTAAGTCGCGCTGCCGGATCGTTGGGTCCGGTGACGAAGGCAGATACGACCCGAAGCGCCGCTCGCAGTCGAGCGGCGCTTCTTCTTTCCTCCGCCCCAATCAGGAGAATCGGAATCATCATGAAGACTCATCGGTCGGCAGCCGCCGGTATAGCGGCACTGATCGCCGTTGCGAGTTGGGTAGTCGTCGGCTCCGGGCAACAGCCCGCCGGTGCGGGACGGTCGACGAATCAGGCGCCGGCGCCGTCGCCGGCCGGCCCGAATCAGTTGCCGCTGCAGCTCGAGCCGCTCGGGGAATCCGGCGAAGCCATCTATCCAGCATTCGAAGGGTGGGGTCCTCACAAGGACGGCACGGACGTTCTCCTCCTCGGCTATTTCAATCGCAACAAGGGCCAGGTGATCGACATCCCGATCGGGCCGAACAACCGGATTGAGCCGGGCGGTCCCGATCAGGGCCAGCCGACGCACTTCGAGCTCGGACGCCAGTACGGCGTCTTCGCGATCTCACTGCCGAAGGACTTCGGCACCAAGAAGCTGACGTGGACGCTCGTCGCGAACGGTCAGACGGCTGTCGTGCAGTTCTGGAAGAATCCGGCCTACTGGGTGGACCACTTCAAGCACGGCGCGAGCGGCAACGAGCCGCCGATTGTGAAGTTTGCGCCTGATGGTCCGACGTCGACGGGCCCGCCGCGCGGCATCATGCAGACGCTGAGCGGTGTCCCATGGGAGCCCGTGGAGTTGAAGTTGTGGGCGTCCGATCAGAAGGCGACCTACGTGGACGAGGAAGCGGCCCCCGCGGGCGGTCGCGGCGCCGGTGCAGCGCGCGGCGCGGATCCAGCGGGCCGCGGCGGCGACCCCGCTGCCGGGCGCGGCGGAAGAGGGCGCGGCGACGAACCGCCGGTCGCCATCATCGGTTCACAGGTCATCAGCGGCGGCCGCGGCGGTGGCGGCGGTGGTGGTGGCGGCGGCCGTGGCGGCGCCCAGCAGCCCGCGGATATTCGCGTGAGCTGGCACAAGCACCGAGGGCCCGGCGACATCACGTACGACACCGACGAGACTCGGCTCCAGAACAACGGCGATCCGAAGCTCTTCGTCGAGGCGAAGACCAACGCCGTATTTCAGCGAGCCCGGCGAGTACATGGTCCGCGGCCAGATCAACGACGCCTCCGGCAACGGCGGCGGCGGCGACCTCTGCTGCTGGACGACGGTGTTCGTGCGCGTCAACATCAAGTGAACGCGTGAACATCAAGTGAAAAGGTAGATGATGAAAAAGGCCCTTTGGATGTGGTCGCTGGCGATCACGATCGTCGGCGGCCTGCTCTCGGCGAAACCCGCACTCGCCCAGGAGCTGAAGGCCGGGGATCCGGCGCCCGATTTCAATCTTCCCGGGACTGACGGGAAGACCTACTCGCTGGCCGGCCTGAAAGGGAAGGCGTTCGTGCTGGCGTGGTTCCCGAAGGCTTTCACAGGTGGTTGAACGGCCGAATGCAGGTCGTTGCGTGACAACGGCCCGGTCATTCGCGGTTTCGACGTTGCGTATTTCATGATCAGCGTCGACACACCGGAGGAGAACAAGGCGTTCGCGGAAAAGGAAAGCGCCGATTTCCCGCTGTTGAGCGACCCGTCCAAGCAAGTGGCCACGAAGTACGGCGTGCTGGGGCCGACCGGCCTCGCGCGTCGCTGGACCTTCTACGTCGGGCCTGACGGCAAGATCCTCGACATCGACAAGGCGGTCAGCACCGGCACGGCCGGGACCGACCTCGCGAACAAGCTGAAGGCGCTCGGCATCAAGCAGCGCTCGCAGTAGCCTACCCGTGGTCGTTCAGATCTTGATTGTTCGACGGTCACGCACCGAACGTCAACAATCGAAGATCTGACCGCCATCCGCTCCTCCCCGCTGATCCCAATCGATCGATCGGTTCTCGTACAGAGGAGGAGTGTCCATGATCGCGGTTGACACCTACCAGCAGCGCGCCGGTACGCTGGCCGGCGGCATCCTGAAACAGCACGCGCGCGAGGTCGACACGAGCGGCCGCTTTCCGCGCGAGAGCGTCGCGGCGCTCGGGCCCGAACTGCTCGGCATGTGCGTGGCCGAAGAGTATGGCGGCGGCGGCCAGGGCCTGCGCGCCTTCGCCGCGGTCGCCGAGGCACTGGCCCAGGGCTGCAGCTCCACGGCGATGGTGTTCGTCATGCACGTGAGCGCCGTGCAGGCGATTGCCGCGTCACCGACGTTTGCCCGCAAAGCGGAGCTGCTCCGCGAGATCGCGGCGGGACGGCACCTGACGACGCTGGCGCTGTCGGAGAAGGGATCGCGCTCCCAGTTCTGGGCGCCGGTCTCCCACATGGCGCAGTCGAACGGCCACCTGTCGGTGTCGGCCGAGAAGTCGTGGGTCACCTCGGCCGGCAACGCCGACTCGTACGTCGCCAGCGCGCAGAAGCCAGGCGCGGCGTCGCCGTTCGAATCGACGCTGTTTCTGGTCCGGCGTTCGGACCCGGCCGTGCGAGTGCAGCGCGCCTTCGACGGCCTCGGCCTGCGCGGCAACGACTCGGCGCCGGTGTCGCTGCAGGGCGTCGGCGTGACGGACGGCGACCTGATTACCCCGCAGGGCGAGGGCGCCGCGGCGATGCTGCAGGTGATTCTCCCGTGGTTCAACATCGGTTCGGCGGCGATGTCGAACGGTCTGTGCCGCGCTGCGGTCGGGGCCACCGCCGCGCACCTGCAGGCCGGCGCCTTCGAGCACACCGGGACGGCGCTGCGCGACCTGCCGACGCTGCGCGCGCGGATCGCCGACATGTGCGTCCGCACCGAGCAGGCGGCCGCGCTGCTCGACCGGACCATCACCCTCATCGAGCGGGGTGCGCCCGAGGCGCCGTTGTTCGTGCTGCTGACCCGGCTGGCCTCGATCGAGGCGGCCGTCGACGTCACCGACCTGGCGATGAAGGCGTGCGGCGGCGCCGCCTTTTCGCGCCACATGGATCTCGAACGCGTGTTCCGCGATGCGCGCGCCGGCTGCGTCATGGCGCCGACCGCCGATCATCTGCGCGAGTTCGCGGGGAGAGCGCTGACCGGGCTGCCGCTGTTCTAATGGCCTCTGCCGAGGACGCAGAGGGAGCAGAGGACGCAGAGGCGCAGAGCGCAGAGGATTGTAGGGCGACCCTTTTAGGGTCGCCGTCATGCCATGCCCGAACATCTATTTCCCGTTCGCGTTCAGCGCACGGCGGGGCGCATTGCCCGCGCTTACGGGCGCGCGACAGTCGTTCGACGTCGGCTCGCAGGCCAGCCTGCGCGAAGCGGACGCGCAGCCGAGCGCGGTGGAGTACGTGCTGGGGGCGCTCGGGGGGACCTGGTGTGCGGTCTCGAGCGCGCCGCCGAAGGGCAGGGCATTCCGCTCCACGCGATCGAGATCACGCTGAACGCCCGTCTCGACAACGTCCTCACGCATCTCGGCGTCGTCGGCGAGCAGGGCCATCCAGGCTTCGCCGCAATCGAGGGCACGGCTTACGTCGGTTCGGACGCCGAGGAAGAAGCGATCCAGCGGGCGTGGCAGCGGACCCTCGACCGATCGCCCCTGTACCACACACTTTCGCGATGTGCTTCGGTAACCATTGCACTGAAGGTGGTGAGATGACCCTCTGCGCCTCTGCGCCTCTGCGTCCTCGGAAGCGATCATGACAAAGCCCATCCTCGTCGGCGCCGTTATCTACGATCCGAAGGTCTCGATCATCTGGGACATCATCCGGTCCTTCTTCGCGGCCGAGGGCTGCCCGATCGACTGCGTCTACTACACGAACTACGAGCTGCAGGTGTCGGCGCTGGTCGACCGGCACATCGACATCGCGTGGAATTCGCCGCTGGCGTGGGTGGACGCCCAGGCGCGGACCGGCGGGCGATGCCGCGCGATCGCGATGCGCGACACTGACCGGGATCGCCTCTCGCACATCGTCGTCCGCAGGAACGACGGCGTGCGCGCGCTGGCCGACCTGCGCGGCCGGACGCTGGCGACCGGGGCGATCGACTCTCCGCAGGCGACGCTCCTGCCGATCGAGCACCTGCGGCGGTCTGGTCTCGTGCCGGGGCGCGATTACGGCGTGCGGCGCCACGACTTGCTCGTCGGCAAACACGGCGATCACGTCGGCGGCGAACGGGAAGCGCTCCGATCGCTCGAGGCGGGCGAGTCGGACGCCGCGGCGATGCTGGATCTGAACTGGCAGACCTGGTGCGCGGATGGCACGATCGATCCCAACCGGCTGCAGGTGCTCGCGTCGACCCCGCCGTTCGATCACTGCAACTTCACCGTGCTCGAGTCGTTTCCCGCCGATCGCGCCGAGGCGTGGAGCAGCGTCCTGTTCCGCATGCGCTACGAGAACCCGGCGCACCGCGAGATGATGGATCTCGAGGGCCTCAAGGCGTGGCTGCCGGGCCGCACCACCGGCTATGCGGCGCTCACCGATGCCGTCCGCGAGAGCGGCTTCTTCGCACGCCGCGACGTCATGACCCTGCCGCTGTTCCCGGTCACGACGGTCGGCAGCTGGCCGCGAACGCCGGAGCTGCTGCGCGCCTTTTCGCTGCGGTACCGCCGTGAGCTGGGCCGGCACGAGTTCGATCAGGTCGCGGACCGGGCGGTCCTGGCGTCGCTCCGCGCGCAGGAGCAGGCCGGCGCCGACCTGGTGACCGACGGCGAACAGCGGCGCGACAATTTCTACTCGTTCGTCGCCGACAAGCTCGACGGCGTCCAGATGATGACCTTGTCCGAGATGCTCGACGTCGTCGAGGACAAGCAGGGGTTTGCCCGCCTGCTGGCGACGCTCGACGTGCCGGCCTTCTCGATTCGCAACCCGACCTGCGTGGGCAAAATCCGGCGCCGCGAGCCGCTGGCCGTCGATGATTTCGAGTTTCTGCGGCGGCACACCGATCGGCCGATCAAGGTGACGCTGCCAGGACCGTACTTGCTGACGCGCGCGATGTGGGTCAAGGAGGTATCGCGCGCGTTCTACCCGACCAAGGAAGATCTTGGCGAGGACGTGGTGCGCGTGCTGCGCGAAGAGGTCGTCGAGCTGAAGGAGGCGGGCGTCGCGTTCATCCAGCTGGACGAGCCGGTGCTGACCGAGCTGGTGTTCACGCAAGGCAACACGCGGACGTTCATGTGCGCCGCCCTGGCCGCGCGCAAAGACCCCGCTGAGGAGCTCGCGTTCGCCGTCTCGCTGATCAACCGTGTCGTGGAACCGATTTACGATGAGGCCGAACGACCGATCATCGGGGTGCACGTGTGCCGCGGCAACTGGAGCCAGGATGAAACGACGCTGTTGCGCGGGTCCTACCATCCACTCACGAGCTACTTCGCGCAGATGCACGTCGATCAACTGGTGCTCGAGTACGCGACCCCGCGCGCAGGCGATTTCGTTCCGGTCGACGGCAAATCGATCGGCCTCGGGGTCGTCAACCCCCGCGATCCACGAATCGAGTCGGCGCAGGCGGTCGTCGATCGCGTGGCCACGGTACTTCAGCACGTCCCTTCGGACAGGCTGTTTCTGAACCCCGACTGCGGCTTCGCGACGTTTACCAGCCGCGCGATGAACAGCGCCGAAGTGGCGGCGGGGAAGATCGCCGCGATGGCAGAAGCCGCGGCGATGCTGCGCAGTCGAGAGGTGGGACTGGGGGCGAGGGGCTAGGGACTAGGGACTAGGGACTGCAGGGGCGGGCTGGATGGCGGGCGCCGCTCCAGCCTCCAGCCTCCAGCCCCCAGCCTCCAGCCTCCAGCCTCCAGCCCCCAGCCTCCGCCGTCGCCCACCGATTGACCTCCCCTGTCACACCCCCGCCGTAGACTGGATTCATGATGAGGGATGGCCGGGCGGCGGGTGCCGAAGACATTCAGGAAAGTGTTGAAGGAGAATGGGTTAGCTTCCCTGGCGGCGAGCTGGAAGGTCCGCGGCCCAAGGGCTTGTGTCCGGCCTGCCGCCTTCGCGCGTTCCGCGCTTCGGCGAGCCAGGGCAGTGGGCGCCTCGAGGCGACGGCGCGCGCGAGGTCCCAGCCTCCTGTCCCTGGGCCCGAGCCTCCAGCCCCTATCTGTTTCCAGTGCTATCGCGTCGACCAGGCCCGCGAGCGGGCGTTGCAGGCGGCCCGCAACCTCAACACCGCGTCCGAGACGCGCTTTCAAGACTCGCTGCCGTTCGAGCCCGTGAACCGTGCGCGGCTCGAGCGCCTGCGCGCGGAGCGGGCGTTATCGAAGACCGGCAGCGCGCGTTTCGCCGACAAGCGTCGTCACGCGCAGATCGCAGCACGACACGCGCTCGATCGGATTGCTGCCGGCTTGCGGTCGCGCGGCGTTGGCGAGCCGCTTCGCCATCCCTCGACTGTCGCTCGGGATGCCCTGAGCGAAGTCGAAGGGCACTCGGCGATCGCCGATGCCATCCACGCCGCCGAGCTGCAGCTGCCCGAGGCATGGATCCCCTTCGTGGTGTCACGCTGATCGCTCTTTGCGGCAAGCCGATCGAGTCCCGAGTCCCGAGCACCGAGCCCCGATTAGGTATGTACTTTCACCAGGAATTCTGAGACACTGATGTCCATCGCCGCACTCGTCCTGGTCCTCACGATTGGCATTGCGGCCGCGGCCCTTGCTGGCTGGTTCCTCGGGCGATCCTCTCTCAACCCGCTTCGTGCCGAGCTCGCGAAAGAGCGCGCGGTCCACGCTGAGCGGCTCAAGACTTACACCGACGCCGAAACCAGGATGCGCGAGGCCTTTCAGGCGATGTCGGCCGACGCGCTCAAATCGAACAACCAGGCCTTTCTCACGCTGGCCGAGTCCAGGCTGCGCGAAGCGCGATCCGAGGCCACGACCGACATGGATGCCCGCAAGAAAGCGATCGACGACCTGGTGGCGCCGCTCGCCAAGGTCATCGAGCAGGTTGATCGCGAGCTCAAGGATTCGGAGCGGCGCCGCGTGGAGACGAGCGCGGCGCTCATGCAGCGGCTGAGCGCGCTTGACACGATGGGCCGCGACCTCCGCGGCGAAACGGCGAGGCTGATCGACGCGTTGAAGCGCCCCGGCGTGCGGGGCCGCTGGGGCGAGCTGCAGCTCAAACGCGTCGTCGAGCTGGCCGGGATGATCGAGCACTGCGACTTCGACGAGCAGCAGACGCTCACCAGCACCAACGGCGACCGCCGCATGCGGCCCGACGTCGTCGTCAACCTGCCCGGCGGCAAGCACGTGGTCGTCGATGCCAAGGCGCCGCTCGACGCGTATCTGAAGGCGCTCGAGGCTCCCGACGAGGCGACCCGGCTCGCGCTGCTGACGGATCACGCGCGGCAGGTCCGCGCCCACCTCACGCAGCTGTCGTCGAAGGATTACGCCGCCCACATCCCTTCGAGCCCCGAGTTCGTCGTGATGTTCCTGCCGGGCGAGATGTTCTTCAGCGCCGCGCTCGAGCAGGACCCGTCGCTCATCGAGTTCGGCGTCGCCCTGCGCGTCATCCCGGCCAGCCCGACGACGCTGATCGCGCTGCTCCGGGCTGTGGCGTACGGCTGGCAGCAGGAAGCGATGGAGGAGAACGCGCGGAAGATCAGCGAGCTCGGGCGTGGCCTCTACGATTCGGTCCGTGTCCTCGGCGGCCATTTCGACACGCTCGGCGCGCGCCTCAAATCATCGCTCGAGGCCTACAACCAGGCGGTGGGGTCGCTGGAGGGCAACGTTCTGATCAAGGCCAGGCGTTTCAAGGAGCTGCAGGCGACCAACGGCGCCGACGAAATCAAGGCGCTCGAGCCGATCGATCGCGTACCGCGGATGCTGCAGGCGCCCGAGCTCACCGACGGCTTGCCATTCGCCGAACCGACAGAGGAAGACGCCGAACGCGTTTAAAGCTATCTCACAATCCGAGGGCTTCGCGAGCGAGCGCGCGCGGACTCCCCGACACGCTCTCTCGCGCGCCGCTGCGTCGGCGCGCGCGGCTTCGCGAATGGACTCGCTCGCGCGCTCGCTCGCGACGCGTGTTGGATTGTGCGAAGCCCCTCTACTAGTGTTACCGTATCGCCCGGAGGCGGCTATGCGGAAATACGTCCTGACTGTCTTCGTGCCTCTACCGGCCTCGAAGCGGTGACGCGCGCCTACGCGAAGATCGTCGTCGACGCGAACGGCGCCGAGATCAAAGAGCTGCGCGAACTGCAGAGAACGCAGTAGTGCGTTGAACGCCGGGCACGAGAAACACGAAAACACGAGACCATCTGGTGTTGTTTTTCGTGTTTTCGTGTTTTCGTGGCGTGGTTTAAACTCGCTTCGGCGCGTGGCCTCCCAAACCTCCACGGTCTCAAATCCCGCCGTCGTGAACCCGTCGACTCAAGCCGGGCGGAGCCGCCGCATCCTGGGGCTGCTCGCGCTGGTCGTGATTTACGTTGTCGTGGCCCATGTCCTGCCGCGGCCCGAGTCGGTGACGCCGGCCAACTGGCGCATCACCGCGATCTTCCTCGCGACCATCGCGGGCCTGATGCTGCGGCCGATGCCGGGCGCGGTGATCGTGCTCGTCGGCCTGATGATGTTCGTGCTGATCGGGCGGATGCCGATGGCCGAGGCGCTGACCGGCTTTTCCTCGCCCTCGGTGTGGCTGGTGCTGGCAGCGATGATGATTTCGCGGGTCCTGCGCGAGTCGGGCCTCGCACGCCGCATCGCCCTGTTGTTCGTGCGCCGTTTCGGCACGACGTCGCTCGGCGTGTCGTATTCGCTGGTCATGACCGACGTGACGCTCGCATCGGGCATCCCGTCGATCACGGCCCGCAGCGGCGGCATCGTGCTGCCGATTACCCGCAGCATCGCGGAGCTCTACGACTCGCATCCGGGTCCCACCGCGAGGCGGCTCGGCACGTTCTTGATGAGCGGCTTGTACCAGGGCAGCGCGGTCGCCTGCGCGATGTTCCTGACCGGCCAGGCGAGCAACGTGCTGGCCGTCGGCCTCGCCGCGCAGTACCGCGAACGTGACGATCACGTGGACCAGCTGGCTACTAGCCGGCCTGGCTCCCGGCCTGGTTTCGTGCCTCGTCGTCCCGTACGGCGTCTACCGGATGGTGACGCCCGAGATCACGCACACCCCCGGCGCCGCCGCCTACGCGCGCAGCGAGCTCGAACGCATGGGGTCGATGAGCGGCCGCGAGCGGACCGTGCTGGCCGTGTTCTGCGGGATCGTGCTGCTGTGGGTCACCTCGCAGTGGCACACGCAACTGATCGGGTTCTCATTCGACGTCACGCTCGTCGCTTTTTTGGGCCTTGCCGTGCTCCTGGCTACCGACGCCATGACATGGAGCGACGCACTTGCGGAGAAGAATGCGTGGGATGTGTTCGTGTGGTACGGCGGCCTGATGACCATGGGCGAAATCCTCAACCGGACCGGGTCGACGGCGGCGCTGGCGGGCTATGTGGGCGGGTGGTTCACCGGGATCAACTGGTTCCCGGTGCTGATGATGACGATCGTGCTCTATTTCTACGCGCACTACGCGTTCGCGAGCATCACCGCCCATATGCTGTCGATGTTTCCGCCGTTCGTGGTGATGCTGATCGCCCTGGGGACACCGCCGACCCTCGCGGTCTATTCACTCGCGTGCATGGCGAACCTCACGGCCGGCCTCACGCACTATGGCACGACGACGGCCCCGATCGTGTTCGCCGAGGGCTACGTCTCCCAGCGCGACTGGTGGCGCGTCGGCTTCGCGATGTCGGTGGTGAACATTCTGGTGTGGACGACGGTCGGTTTCGCCTGGTGGAAATTGGTTGGGTTCTGGTAGCTGATGCTGCGACGAGGACGCAGAGGGAGCAGAGGACGCAGAGGCACAGAGACGCAAAGGGGATTGTAAGGCGACGCTTTTAGGTGGCGTGAGGGACCGATGTATTTTTCATCAGAGCTGCTGAAAGGCCGCGCGGCGCTCGTCACCGGTGGCGGGACCGGGATCTGCCGGGGTATTGCGCTCGCGCTGGCTGACGCGGGGTGCGACGTGGCGATCGCCAGCCGGAAGATCGAGCACCTCGAGCCGACTGCCGGGGAAATCCGGCAGCATGGCGTGCGTGCTGTCGCCGTGGCTGGTGACGTTCGCATACCAGCCGACGTGGACGGGATGGTCTCGCGCACCGTTGACGCGTTCGGCCGCCTCGACATGCTGGTCAACGGCGCCGCTGGCAACTTCATCTGCCTCGCCGACAAGCTGTCGCCCAATGGCTTTGGCACGGTCGTCGACATCGATCTGAAAGGGACGTTCAACGTCTCGCGGGCGGCGCATCCGCACTTGAAAAAGCAGGGCGGCGCGATTCTGAACATCAGCGCAACGCTGCAGCTCCTTGGGACGGTGGGGCAGTCGCACGCCGCCGCGGCGAAGGCCGGCATCGATTCGTTGACGCGGACGCTGGCCGTCGAGTGGGGACCGCACAGGATCCGCGTGAATGGCCTCGCCCCAGGGCCAGTGGAGGGGACCGAGGGTGTCGCGCGCCTGACCACGCCGGCGTCGCGGAAGATGATCGAGGAGCACTGTCCGCTGGGCCGCATGGCGAGTATCGACGAGGTGGCGACAGCCGCCGTGTTCTTGTGTTCGGACGCAGCGTCGATGATCACCGGGGTAACCCTGGTGCTCGACGGCGGCCTGTGGCTCCGCTCCGCACGAGCGCTGGCTAGCGAGTGATGCAACAACTCAATCTGTTTGACACCCGACACCTAACGGCAAGCCCAGCACCTGGGACCCAGCCGCTCGCACCCGGTATCCCGCCGCACGTTTTCATCCGCCATCCGAAAGCGCGCCGCTATGTCATCCGCGTGCGGCCGGACGGTGCCGTACGGGTCACGATCCCGCGCTGGGGTTCGAAGAGGGAGGCGCAGCTGTTTGCCGATTCACAGCGGCCGTGGATCGACGAGCAGCTTGCACGCTGGAGGGCCGAGCAGGCGGCCGCGCGCGCGCACGTCTCGCCGGACGTCGTGCGTCAACTGGTTACGCGGGCCAGGCAGGAGCTGCCGCTCCGCCTGTTCGAGCTTGCCGCCGAACACGGTCTCACGGTGGCGCGCATCAGCATCCGCAACCAGCGCTGGCGATGGGGCTCGTGCTCGCCGAGCGGCCACATCTGCCTGAACTGGCGGCTGGTGACGATGCCCGACTGGGTGCGTGACTACGTGTTGATCCACGAGCTGATGCACCTGAAGCGGATGGATCACTCGCGGCGGTTCTGGAAGCTGGTGGCCGCGGCGTGCCCGAGGTTTCGCGAAGCCCGCGCCTGGCTGCGCGATCGACGTCGTGCGGACCTTTAGGTCCGCCGGTCCTGACCTATAAGTCCGCCGTGCACCACAGATGCACGCGGCTGCGCCGGCGTGGCACGAGAGCAGACCTGGCTTTGCTATCCTCGATCCATGTTCCTGGCGAGGTCTGCGCTGATAGCGATCGCCCTGGTGCAGTTGTCGTTCGAGCCGCAAACGAACGGCACCCCGCTCATCGGCGTCGTGGAAGTGCCGGCACTCCTCAGCGTCTATGGTCCGGCGGGCGAGCCGGTGGTGCCGGAGAACGTCCGGATCCTGCTTCGCGCGCGTCCCTCGGCCGACGCCGCCGTGATCGCGACGATCACGAAGCCCGATGACCTCGCGACGGTCGAGTACACGTACGAAGAGTCCGCCGCAATGGTCCATGCCCGCGAGGGCACGTGGAGCCTGGTCAAGACCGCAGGAGGCACGGCCGGCTGGATGGGCAGCAACGATGCGGGCACGTTTCACAGCCTGGAAGAGTTGCTCGATGAGCACATGGCCTACCTGACCGAAGCATGGGACGGGAGCCTGTTCGCCGCGCCGGGGACGACCGATCGCGTGCTCATCCCGGACGACCCCGATCGCCGGCTTGCCGGCTACATCGAGCCCAACGTGACGGACGTCCGCATCGTGCTTCAGCCGGGCCAGGATCCGGAGGAAGTGCGACAAGCGTACCGCGCAACCGGAATGGGCTCGCGCACGGCACCTGACGGCACACGCATCCTGTCGCTCGAAACAGGCGTGCTCGTTCCGCTCTTCGAAAAGCCGAACATGATTTCTGTTGCTGCGCACGTCCAGACGAATCGAGCGGACGAGGTGCTTCAAACCACGCATCAGACTCCGCCGCAGGTGCTCGTATTCGAGACGCAGCCCGGATGGTACCAAGTGGCGAGGGAGAACCCACGCGAGTGGCGGGCTGCGCCACGGTTGTGGCTCCAAGCGTCCCCGGTCTGGCGATTCCGGCCGGTGGCTGACGGCCAGCCGATGAGAACTCGCCGAGCGTGCGTGGGGGCCGGAGAGCCGCGACGTGCGCGTGACAGGCACTCGAACGATTGACGGTAAGTTGTGGGCTGAAGTCGAGCTGATCACCGACCACGATTGCGGGGGGCCGGGGGCCGGCGTGGTCCGTGGACGCGGGTGGATTCCCGCGCACGCGGCGTCGGGCGACCTCAACGTCTGGTATACTCGCGCGGTTGCTGAGATGGGGCTCGCCATGAGGCGCGGCTGGTGGGTCGTGATCGTGGTCGGCGTCCTTGCCGGCATGATCGCGCTGCTCGTGACGACCATGCCCGAGCCGCCGCCGGCTGCCGCGCCGGCAGACCTCGCGCGCGTGGTCGGCTACGAGATCGTTCGCGAGTTTCCTCACGATCCCACCGCCTACACCCAGGGGCTTCTCTACCGCGACGGCTTCCTGTACGAATCCACCGGTCCGACCGGCGCCTCCACGCTGCGGAAAGCGCGGCTCGAGACCGGGGACGTGGTGGTGCGGCGGCAGCTCGATGAGCGCCTGTTCGGCGAGGGCCTCGCCGAGTGGGAGGGCCGGCTCCTGCAGCTGACGCCGATGCGCGTCGATGTCAGCCTCCCGGGCGCGCTGGCCAAGATCACCGATCCCGAGTCGGCGCTCAAGGAGCTCGGGAGGAAGTTCGGCGTCAACGTGGGATCCATCTACGACGCCGAGTCGCTCGAGCCGATCACGACCTTCGCCTACGAGAGCGAGGGCTGGGGCCTGACGCGCGACGATCGCCGGCTGATTCTGAGCGACGGCTCATCGGCACTTCGCTTTCTGGATCCGTCGACGTTTCGCGAAGTGGATCGCGTGGAGGTGGCGGACGGCGGGCGGCGCGTCGCGCTGCTCAACGAGCTCGAGTTCATCGATGGCGAGGTCTACGCGAACGCGTGGCAGCAGGACCGGATTGCGGTCATCGACCCCACCACCGGACAGGTGCGGCGCTGGATCGACCTCACCGGGTTGGAGATGAGGATGTCGCCGGTGCCGGATCGCAAGGCAGGCGCCGTTCTCAACGGCATTGCGTACGATGCCGCCGGGAAGCGGCTGTTCGTCACCGGGAAGCTGTGGCCGCGCGTCTTCGAGATCCGTCCTGTCGGGCCCTAGTGTCCCGACACTAACCCTTCTTGAAGATCCGGCCGACGTCCATGCCGAACGCCGGCGCGCTTCGGGTGCCGGTGATCTTGACCGGCACCACCGTCTGCCCGTTTTCACGGAAGAGCGGATCGGCGATCTTCAGCAGCATCGACCTCCAGCCAGTGACTGTCTGAGAGACTTTCGCGTCCATGTAGAGGTTGCCCGTGAAAGCGATGGTCTCGCGGCGGAGCGCGTACTCGCCGCTGAGCTTGAGCGCGGCGCCCGGGATGTCGAAGACGAGCGTCGGAATCCGCAGCACGCCGTCGCGCAGCTCGAAGCGTCCCTGAAAGTCTGAGGCGACGTGCGACGGCGGGTTGGGCTGGTTCTTCACCTTCGCGAGCTTGCCGCTCGCGCGCAGGCTCATCTCGTTGATCCGCCTCTGCACGCCCGGATTCGTGAACCGGCCGCCGCCGATCGAGAACCGTCCCTCCAGCCGGAGCTTGTCGACGACATCCACCTCGCTGGCGGGGAGGACGAAGTTGGCCTGCAGCCTCAGGGCGCCAGTCATCGGCGGCTTGTCGCTGTTCACCACCAGGCGCATCACGTCCTCGAGGCGGCCGCTGTCGATGACGACTGCCATCTTCACGTCGCGGCCCTTGACGCCCTCGACGTCGTAGATGCCGCCGGTCGCCGTGAGCGACGTGCTCAGGAACTTCGCGTCCACCCGGTCGAGACGGGTGTCGCCGTTCGTGCCGTCGATGACGGCGTCGTAGCTCGCGTGCAGCGGCACGGCGTGTTCCGCGATGTCGACCTTGAAGTCCGGCACGTCCGCCTCGCCGATGGCATGGATCGTTTCCAGCCGGCCGGCGTACGTGCCGGTCGACGCGAGCGTGCCCGAGATGCCCTTGAAGACCCCCAGGTCGGCGTGATCGAACGAGAAGCGGCCCTCGATAGGCGTGTGCCCCGGATCGTCCCGATGCCAGGGGCCGAACGTCCCGGCACTCTCGATTTCGCCAGGCGGCACCGCGTTGGTGAGCGTCGTTTCGAAGGGCATCTCGGTGTCGACGGCCACGTTGCGCACGCGCAGCCGGTGCATCACCCAGGTGCGGTGGAGCCTGGATCGATCGCGCGGGATGATCACCAGCTTCGCATCGTCGGCTACCAGGTGGTCGACGATCACCGGCGGTCCCTTGAAGAGATGCGCGCCGGTTCTCGCGGCCGGCCGCTCGAGGCCATCGCGATCCTCGCCCGGTGGAATCTGGATCTCGAGCCCTTCGAGGCGGACGTGCTCGACGTGGCGGCGCCACGCGCTCATCAGGCTCGTGTGCATGGTGAACGACTTGATGGTGATGAGCGGCGGGACGTCGGTCCTGCCTTTATGGCGGATGATCAGGCCGGTGCCGACCGCGTGGAGGGTCGGAAACGCGCGCAGCGTCAGCCCGCCGAGCTCGACCTCGGCGTCGAGTCGATCGGCCAATGTCTCGGTGACGCGCTCGCTGAGGACCTTCGAAGAGAACGGGATGCGCGCGACGACGCTGATCGCGAGGATCGTGACGACCGCCGCGATCCCCGAACCGATGAGCCAGCGCTGCCGTTTCGGCGTCACGCGACCTCATCAGCACAATCCGTGCCGGCCGTCGCTCGCGCTAATCATTCCGCGAGCGATGGCCGGCAAGCCGGCCGTCGCGCCACGTCACTCCGCGAGCGAAGGCCGGGTCTTTCAGGGGTCACCACGACGAGGACGTCAATGACATGCAGGATGACGACATTCGCACCGGAGCTCGATCTGTTCGCCTTTTCTCTTGCAGTACTCGCTGCAATACTTGCCCCACTCGCCGTGCTTGTCGACGGTGCAGCTGCAGGCCGGATGCGCGCACTTATTGGCGTCTGCCATCGCAACCTCCCGTGCAGGAGCCTACGCCTCGGCTAAAGGAACGACAAGGAAGATCGAACCTCAGCGATGGGGAATATAGAGCCTCCAGGGTGCTTAATGAATTGTGTAGGGTGCTCGTGGAACCTGTAGGGTGCTCTGGATCCTGTAGATCCTGCAAGGTGCTTCGTCGACCCTGTAGAGTGCCTCAGCACCCTAGTGAGTTCACACAGCACCCTACTGAGTTCAGCAAAGCACCCTAGTCAATTCGGTAAACTTCACCGGGATGAACAAGTCGCTGGCGCGCAAGGCGCTCCTGGACTGGCGAGTCGGGGCCGTCGTCTTGAGTGCGCTTGCCGCCGCGGTTTACTGGCCGGCGATGAATCGCGTGTTCGTGTCAGACCAGTTGTGGTACTTCGCCGAGGTGGGCGCGCACGATTCGCTGGCGCTCGGCCTCCGTCACGTCGACTACGCCATCTCGCGCCAGTACTGGAAGGGCGACGACCTCCTGTTCCGTCCGATCCTGTTCACCTGGCTCGCCGTCGCGAACCGCCTGTTCTCCTACCATCACGTCTGGTGGAACGTCGCGAACCTCGCCATCCACGTGGGCGTTGCGGTCGCGCTGCTGCGGCTGCTCCTGGCGATTCAGCCCTCGGTGCTGGCGCTCCCGGCCGCCGCGCTGTTTCTCGTGCTCGAGCCGCCGATGGAGCTCGTGCTCTGGAATCATCTCGGCGGCTACCTGCTGGCCTGCCTGTTCCTCGCCGCCGGCCTGAGATCGTTCGTCAGAGGGATGGACGGTTCAGGGGCCTCGTATGCCGGATTCGCGGTTGCGTTCACGCTGGCCGCGCTTTTGTACGAGGCGATGGTGCCGATTGCTGCAGCGGGTGCGCTCCTCCTCATCGTGCTTGCGGCGCGGGTCGAGCAAGCCCGCGTGCCCGGCCCTCCTGCTGCTCCCGGTTGTCGTCTTTTCCGTTCTGTACGTCTTCCATGTGCTGCACGCGGAACGGCTTTGGTACGTCGATCGCGCGGACGGCCGGGTGCCCTTCGACATCGCGAACGTCGGCACCATGCTCGGCGGCATCTGGCGCATGCTCGAGACCTGGATCCGCGAGCTCTCGATGCCGTCGGCGCTGCGGCTGTCGTCCGCTCCCTTCGAGCGGTTTGGAAAGGCCTACGACGACTCCTGGACCGATCCCTTGCAGCTTGTCAACACGGCGGTTGTCGCTGCCGGCCTCGTCCTTCTCTGGCGCTCGGTCTCACGGGCGCGGCTCAGGCAGGTCGCTCCGCTCGTCATGTTGCTGGTGACCGGGATCCTCGCCTACACGTTCATCATTGCCTTCGGACGGTCGGCAGACGAGGTCGCGGCGATTACCTATTACTCGTACGTGTTCAGCGTACTGGCCGTGCCGCTCGTTTATGCGCTCATCGACTTCAGCCGGCTTCGAGGTCGGGGCATCGTGGCCGCGGGGGCGGTCGTGTGCGGGTTCGCGGCCTTTCACGGGGCCGGCACCGCCGCCACCGCGCGAGACGTCGGGCGGGTCAATCGTTATCCTTCGCTCTTCCTGACGCGGGTCGCCACGTTCGTCGACGCGCACCGGTCCGAGCGCGACTTCTCGTTCGCGATCGAGCCCCATCCGGAAAGCCTCGACCCCACGATCGGCCTTGTCGTCGGCTATCCGGGCGACCCCGGAAGGCCAGTCCTGCAACGTCGCGTGACCGAGATTCTCTTTTCTCCCGACTACACCAACCGCGATCCGAAGTACGTCCTCAGTTCCTCCGCCGAACACAGCAGGCAGGCGCGGTAGCTGGGTGCCCGGCACCTGGCACCCGGCATGTGGCGAATGTTTTAGAATCGAACGATCCTCATGAACGCTACCTCGACGCCCGGCGGACGACTCGTCGTATTGACAGCGCCGCTCAGTGAAGTCATCGATCACGCTGGCTATTTCATCCAGATGAGCCTCGCGTCCCTCCCGATGTGGCTGGAGGGCATTCTCAACCGAAGTACCCGAAATGGCGGGAGGTCGAAGCGAACCAGGACGGAACGGCGCGCTACATGCCGGCTGGCGACGCGTCCTCGAGGCCGCGCTGCTGCGGCACTACTCGCCGGACGACATCGTCTGCTGCTATCCGGACGACGTCCACGAGTTCATCGGGCCGGGACGCGCGTCGTGGCCGTGTCGACGCACAATCCGCTCGGCGTCACGTTTGCCGCGGGGGTGTACACCTCTATCTTCGGGTCCGGCGGGAAGCCGATCAACTCGCACTATTCGCGAGGAGCTGTTCGACCTGATCAAGAGCAGCCCGCACCGTGATCGTTTCAAGGTGATCGTCGGCGGATCGGGCGGCTGGCAAATCTGCCAGACCGAAATCCTATGACGAGCTGGGCGTCGACTGCGTGGTGGAGGGGCGAGCCGAGGCGGACGAGGTGGCGGCGCTGTTGCAGGCGGTGGACGGGGCCCGCTGCCGCGGCGCATCGAGGTGGGACATCCGCACGATCGCGACGCGATGCTGATTCCCGACAAGCGCACGACCTTCGGTGTGGTCGAGATGACGACGGCTGCGGCCGGCGCTGCCAGTTCTGCCTGCCGGACCTCAACCCGCAGATCGACATCCCAAAGAGAAGATGATGGCAGCCGTCCGCGCGAACGTGCGCGACGGCAACCGCCAGATCTCCCTCGCGACCGAGGACATGTTCATCTGGGGGCAGGTCCACACCGACACGCCGTTCTATTTTCCGAACCGCGAAGCGCTGCTCGACCTGTACTCGGACGTCGTCAACACGCCAGGTGTCGACCAGCACATCCTGAGCCACGCGACCATCGCGCCGGCGGTGGTCGATCCAGTGCTGATCGAGAAGCTGTCGGACCTGCTGATCGACAAGAGCCCGATCCGGCTGCCGCATCTGAGCACCCACCCGGAGCACAGATGCGCTCGTGCCGCTGATCGGCCTGGAGACGGGTTCGGTGGCGATGGCGAAGCGGATCATGCCAAGCAAGGCGGTGCCGTTTCCGATCGACGAATGGCCGAGCGTGTCGTCCAGCGGGCTCGAGATCCTGAACCGGAACACTGGTATCCGGCGATGACGCTGATCGTCGGCAACCCGGGCGAGACCGACGAGGACGTCGTGGCGACGCTCGATCTGGTGTACGAAGTCGAGCGGCGCGGGTTGTTCGCGTTCTTCATCCCGTCGATCTTCACGCCGCTCCACGATACGCGGATCGACAACAGAAGGGGGTCACCGAGACCGCCGCGATGACGCCGCTGCAGTGGCAGCTGATCATGAAGTGC
>CAVVPE010000011.1:0-108974 GCA_963750035.1 uncultured Acidobacteriota bacterium
GGCTGGGTCGGAGTGCGGGGAGTTGCCGGCTCGAAACACGGCTCCTCACACTGGAACTGGCTGGTACCACCGATGCGCGCGAATATGCGTCGGGATGTCGCCCTGCCGCACCTCGCAGTGATGGGCCTTGTGTCGGCCGCACACAGAGTCGAAGCTCGATGCATTGTTCGTATTGGCCCGTCAGCGTCACCTCGGCGGAATACACGGCGCCGACCGTCTGGAACTTGTCGCTCACGTCGAGGATCGACGGTAATCGTGGCTGATTGATTTGCGTTCAAGGTCACGCTGGTCGGTGCGACCGTCGCGTGATGCCGGTGTCACCCTGGGCTCCCTTGAAGGGCGCCGCGGCGATGCTGAAGGTCTGGGTCTTCTTTGCGGTGTTGGTGAGCGTCATCGTCGCCTTCACGTGCTCGCCACGCGCGGCATACCAGACGATCTGACACACGCACCGCGGAGGACATTCCGTCTCGGGGATCTCGCAGCAGGTCGTCTTCGGCATCATCAAGGTGAACGAGGCCAGCGACGGCATCATCGATGCCGCTGCCGCCGCCGACGGCATCGCCCCGCCGATCGACGACACCGCCGACCCCAGAGCGGGCATCGCGGTCATCGGAAGCACCGCGACGTTCTTGAGCATCGACATGTACGCATCGATCAGCGGCTGGCTGTTCTGAATCGCGGTCAGCATCGCTGCGTGCCGAACGCGGCGAGCTGGTTGAGTGCGGAAAATACCTGCTCGGCGCTCTGCGCCGCCGGGGTCGTCTTATCGTTCACGAGCGACTCCTGTTTTCGAACCGCCACGGCTCTTGAGTCTTCCGGTTACCACTTCGAGGTGCAGCGACGCGGTATAGAAGGGCAGATCGGCCACGTAACGCCGAAACGGCTTGAGGTCGTCGGGCACCAGAAGGTGAGGGTGAGCGGACGCGTTTCACCGGGGGCGAGCGTGATGTCTTCGCGCTGATCGACACGGTGCCGACCTGCTGTTGCGACACGCGCACAGAATCGACTTGATCACGTCGTCGGTCTCTTTGGCGTCGCACGCCCCGTCGAGCCCCTGCCGTACGGCGGCGCGCAGTTCGGCCGCGTCGCCGATCGGGACGATGCACTCGCCGCCGAGCCGCAGCGGAACGTTCCCGGCGTTTTCGACGACGAAGTCGCGCGGGAAGACGAGCTCGCCTTCCGTGAAGAGCGACACCGAGGTCGGCTGCACTCGCAAGTCGACCTGCTCGGTGACGTGCACGCGGACCGGCTGGCGGCGGTCACCTAACAGGAGACTTCCCTCGTAGGTGCCGGGCGGCGTGGACGGGTCGAGGTTCAGCACGGCCGGCACACGCGCCTGCTGATTCGGGTAGACTCGCGCGAGCATCGGCAAGGCGCCGAGCGGCTGCAGCGCCGGCCCGCGCAGTTTCGGCAGGTCGAGGGCCACAGCGGGCAGCCTGAGTTTCTCCGAGGACCGATCGTGCAGCCTCAACGTGCCGCGGAGGCTCGTCGGCGGTCCGTAGAACACAATCGGTTCATCGTCGGCGTGCTCGAGTCGGAGTGCCGACGCCTGCGCAGGCAGCGATGCCATCGTGGCCCTCTAGCAGAGTTCCATCCGGCGAGGCACGCAATTTTCGGAGATGATTTGCGCTTCGCCGCAGAGCGAGACGTTGAACAGGCAGACCCCGAGAACCGACAGCCCTACATTGAAGTTCGCGGGCACGTCGACCCGCGTGTCGGGAAGCGAAGTCAGGGCAAACTTGATCTCCGGAATCTCCTTGACCGAGATGTTCGTGTCGATCGGGGGAAGCTTGGTGACCGCGAGATTGGTGTCGACGGTAAGCTTCGGGATCTCCTGGGATTTCCTTCAGCCGGACATTGATGTCGCCGAGCTCGATCTTCGGGAATTCCTTGATGTGGATGTCGTCGAGGTTGGCATCGACCACGAACGCCGTTCCGTTCGAATCGATGTGCGTGGTGTACTCGCTAGGAATCTCGACACCGCCGCCTTTCCCATGTGGCCTCCGTCGGTCAGAGGTTCGACGCGCGCTGGCGTCTGGAGCGCTGAGATCCACATCGTCTGGACGTGTCAATCGGGTCTCGGCACAATGGACGAGTGATTGTCCCAGGAGACGAATCGTCATGCACGTGCTTAACACGGCGATGCTGCTCGAACACGCTGCGCAGACCGCGCCGGCCCGGCCGTTTCTGACGGGAGCCGAGCCGCTCGACTTCGCGGCCGCCGATCGTGCGGCGCGCAGGTCGGCAACGCACTGCTCTCGCTTGGGATCACCTCCGGCGAGCGTGTCGCTCTTCTCATGCCGAACACGCCGGCGTTCGTCACCTGCTACTACGGCGCATTGAAAGTCGGGGCGATTCCGGTTCCGTTGCACGCCGCGTCTCCTGGCCCAGAAGTGGCGTTCTTCCTCGAGGATTCTGGCGCCGCGACGCTCGTCGCAGCCGGATCCAATCCCGCCGCGCTCGACGGGTTCGCCGCGGCCGCGGGTTGCCGTCACCTCCTCGTGGATGCACCGTGGGACGCCGCTGTCGACTCGCCGGCGCTGCGTCTCGCCGACGTGTCGTCGATGGCGTGCGACGAGCTGGAAAGCGCTCCGACGCGGCCGGAGGATACGGCGGTGATGCTGTACACCTCCGGAACAACGGGCCGTCCGAAGGGAGCCAGGCTCACGCATTCGAACGCATCTTTTTCTCGCAATTGCTCGCGCGCGATCTCTGGCAGCTGCGTGCCGACGACGTGATGCTGATGGCGGCGCCGGCCGCGCACATCTTCGGGCAGGCAGTCCTGAATGTCGCCTGCGCGGCAGGCGCGGCGCTGCATCTGCTGCCGCGGTTCGACGTCAGCGCGTTCCTGAATGCGATCGACGCCGAGGGGATCACGTTTTCGCGGGTGTTCCGCCTTTGCGCAGCAGCTGCTGCGCGCACCCCTCGTCGCCGGCCGCAGCCTCGGCTCGGTGAGGCTGGTGATGCTCGCGGATCGCCGCTCGATCCGGCGCTGCTTCGAGCCTTCCGGGAACGGTTTGGCGTGCAGGTCATCACCGGCTTCGGCATGACCGAAGCGGTCCCGGTGACGTTCCTGACAGCGGAGATGATCGATCGCGCACCAGCCGGCTCAGTCGGACGACCGGTCTGGGGGACTCGCGTGAAGATCGTAAACGCGGCAGGCCGAATCCGTCGCGGCGGGCGAGCCCGGCGAGATCCTCGTCCGCGGACCTCAGGTGTTTCAGGGTTATCACAATCGTTCTGCCGACACGGCCGCCGTCTGGCACGACGGCTGGTTTCGGACCGGCGACCTCGGCACCCTCGATGCGGGTGGACACCTCTTCATCCTCGATCGCCTCAAGGACATGATCAAGCGAAGCGGCTACTCGGTGTATCCGGCGGAGATCGAGCGGGTGCTTCACTCGCACGCGGCGGTGCAGGACGCGGCCGTGATCGGCATCCCGGATCCAGTGGTTGGCGAAGAGGTGAAGGCTTTCGTGGCGCTGAAGCCCGGACTGGCGGCGTCCGCCGAGGAGCTGATCCAGCATTGCCGCGCGGAGCTGGCGATCTACAAGGTGCCGCGTCTCGTCGAATTTCGCGACGCGCTGCCGCGCAATCCGGCCGGGAAGATCGTCCGCCACGCCCTTCGCGGGTAGCAGTCAGTCGAGACGGTTGCGGTACAGCCTCGAATCGACAGCGCTCGCCATGCGGACGATGTCCAGGTCACGCCCCAGAAAGCGAGCCAGGCGTGTCGCCTCCGCGGCCGGTTGAGCGACGATATCCTGGTACTGCACATCAAGCGTTGTGAAGCATGGACGTGCCGCGAGGAACGATCGCACGCCGGCAAGATGCAGGTCGTAAGACTTCACCAGCGCGGCCTCATCTGTCTTCCCTCGCTGTTGCGCAAGGTCATCGAGCATACGATTCTGTGACGCGACGATCTCGGGAAGAGGGCGCAGCATGAAGATGACTTGATACGAGTGAACATCAGGGAGATGCGGCAGGAGGAACGAGATGATCTGAGCGCCTTGCCCCGACCCTCAGTCAACCACGACTTGTCCGTCTCGGTGTGCAGCCGCTTCACACGTTCGAGCTCGTAGTAGCCGCGCGGATTGCTGGCATCAGGCGCTCTGACCGCGTCGCTCGAAGACTGGAACGCCGCCCGCTTCGAGCATCTGCATCAGCATCGACGTGCCTGAACGCGGAAGGCCCGACACGACGATGATCGGGTGGTTGTCAGCTTCGCCATGCAGTGCGTCGCTACGGTCAGTTCGTCGTCGGTCTGTAGACGGACGATTGAGAGCGCGCCGCATCTTCATCGTTCCGCGAAACTGCACATGAAGCCCTCTCGGCTGAGTCCTCGACTTCATGTCACCCGGGTTACCCCGGAACTCGAAAAGTGGTCGGGGCGACTGGATTCGAACCAGCGACCCCCTGCGCCCAAGGCAGGTGCGCTACCAGGCTGCGCTACGCCCCGACTGGCTTGATCCTATCAGCTGCGGCCGGACAGGGCAGAGGAGAGGGGCGGGCCTGAAGGCCCGCCCTTCGCCGTCATTGCACGATCGCCGACCAGAACGCGAAGTCGGTGATGGGGTAGTTGGTGACGGTGTAGTTCACATTCGGATCGACAATCGTGAGCCCGCCTCCACCTCTCGGCGGCCAGTACCTGATGATGGTCTGCACGGGAGGCGCCGTGAACGCCACCGGCACGCTGCCAGCCGCCTCCCCCGGTCAGCGCTACATCGGCCTTTCCGTCGCCGTTGAAGTCGCCGACGATGGGCTTCACGTTGGGGGTGGTCGACCAGATCGCGAAGTCGCCGACGAAGGGATTCTGGATGTCGAAGCCGGCGCCGGTGCCGAGCGCCACGGGCATGGTGTTCCAGCCGACGACCCGGTCAGCGCGATGTCAGACGCGCCGCCGCCATTGAAGTCGCCGACCAGCGGAATCGCACCGGACGCCGCCGACCAGGTGGCGAAATCGGCGACCGGTGCATTCACCACGTTGAACGAGCTGCCGTTGATCGACAGCAGCATCGGCACCGACCCCCAGCCGGACGGCCCGGTCAGCGCGGAATCGGTCGTGCGATCGCCGTTGAAGTCGCCGGTCAGCAGCTTCACGTTCGGCATCGTGATCCACGTCCCGAAGTCCCCGCTGTCGATGTCGCTCACCGTGAAGGTGCCGTCTCCGTTCGAGGCGGCGCGTGCGATTGAGGTCGCGCCGGGGAGCAGCACGAGGAAGTCGCACAGGCCGTCGCCGGTGAAATCTCCTGGGACGATCGTCGCGCGGGCGACCGCGGCCTTGATCCCGAGCGAGCTCCCGAGGTTGTTGATGGTCTCGGCGAAATTGCCGGGCATGTTCGCGACGCCAAACGCGACGGCGATCGAGTTGAACCCCGGCGCGCCCACCAGCGCGTGTCGGCGGTGCCGTTGCCGTCGAAGTCGCCCACCAGCTTCCGATTCTCGGGGTTCGCCGCGATGGTGTGAAGCATGGCCGTCGGGTTGTCAAAGAACGTGAACGAGCCGTTGCCGTCCGAGAGCGCGACCGGGATGCCGGTGAACCCGGGGCCACCGGTCAGCGCGATATCGGTGTCGCCGTCGCCGTCGAAGTCGCCGGTGAGTTTCACCACGCCGCGCGAGGAGGCCAGCGAGGCGAATGTCGCGGAGGCTTGATTGGTGACGTTGAACGAGCCGTCGCCGTTCGAGAAGGCGACTGGAATCGAGCCCCATCCCGACACGGCCGTCAGCGCGATGTCGGTCTTGCGATCGTTGTTGAAGTCGCCGACCAGCTTCAGCGCGCCAGGCCGGCAGCCGGTCATCGCCGGCACGATGCCGTAGAAACTGAGAATGCACTCGAGCCCGGTGAAGCTCTTGCCTCGCGCGTTCCATGCGGTCCGGAAGGTGAAGATGTTGGCCGGGCCGTTATCGATCTTCCGGTCGAAGATCTGAAAGACCGTGGCATCCTCACCGGCGACCGTGTCGTGCCCCTCGAAACCCTGCGCCGGGTTGCCCACCGGATCGATCAGGTCCCACAGCGACGCCGCGATGAAGTTCTCGATCATCGCCGGCGTGATCGTGCCCGCCTGGCTGGTGGCGCCGACGACCCCGCAGGCGGGCGGCGAGTCGATGAACGATGATGCGGTCGCAGCAAAGCCGTTGAGCGACGGCTCGTTCGCAAAGGTGCGGCGAACCGCCTGCGCGAAGTACTCGGCAAACGCCTCGGTCCAGGCGTACTCGGGGCTGTTGATCAGCGCCCCGCCGGACGTCAGCCGCATCGCGCAGCCGTCGTGCACGCTGGCCCATGAGTTTGCGCGGCTGATGTGGTTCTGCAGGATGTGCGCGTATTCATGCAGCATCACCCGGTCGGCAAACCGAGCGAGTCCTTGATCATGATCGTGTTGGTGTCGGCACTGGTGTAGGTGGAGGTTGCTGTATCGAACCAGGACGTCGGCTGGACGTTCGCCTGCGCGATGACATCGGTCTCCATCGGGTCGCGCCGCGCCGTCGCGTACTCCCAGGCGAACTGCGCCGTGTTCGCCAGGTTGAACTCGCGAGAGATGTAGCTGTTGGTAAAGTCCCGCGAGAAGTCGAGCACGCTGCTGACCGACGCCGCGGGGAGCTGGAACTCGGGCCGCCCGTCGTCCGGCGCCACCGCGTAGTACGGCGAGAAGTGCAGGTCGACCGGGTAGACGATGACCGCATCGTTGGTGGCATAGATGCGAAGGGAGTAGGTGCCGTTGCTCCGGCTGTCGCTGAAGGACATCCTGCCGGTCGAGGACGTCCGCGTCGTGCCGACGAGGCCCCACGTGTCGAAGAAGCCGGTACCGTGGTAGTAGACCTCGACGACGGCGCGCCGAATCGGCATCAACCCGACCGAGTCGGCGTACCGGAACGTGCCGGTCACGGTCACCGCCTCGGCCGGCGCCGCGCACATCCACGCCAGCACAGCCCCCACCACCCAGCTTCCTGCCCCCGTCATCCTGCCTGCCATCCTCTTGACCCCTCCTGGCCAGTCGGGTGACCGGCCCTCATCAACAGAGGCGCAGACGGGCGGAAAGTCCCTCATCAGGAATGACGAATTAGGGACTAGGGACTAGGGATTAGGAGTGCGGCAGGGCGAGCGGCCGTGGACGGTTCCGTTCGGCTGTTGAATCGGTCGCTCGCTGCGTTGAGGTCGCTCACTTTCTACGGGACCCTGTTGAATTTCTGCACCCGGCGCCCGCCCGCCGTTTCTGCCACGTAGACGCTGTCCTTCGAGTCCACGGCCAGCGTGTGCGCGAACCGGAACTCGCCGGCCATCGGTCCTGCGCGACCGAAGCCGCCAACCTCGCGACCGGTTTTCCGTTCGAGGATCCGCACCTTGCCGCTGCCGAGGTCCATCACGAACATGTGCGTCTGAGCCCGGTCCCGCGTGAAATCGACATCCGTCGCGCGCCAGATCGCCGACTTCTGATCCGGCGGATCGATGCGAATCGTCTCTTTCAGTTGACCCATCTTGTCGGTCACGTGGATTCTCGCGTTCTCGCGGTCGCACGCGTAGACCAGGCCGTCGTTGCTGATCACGACGCAGTGGGGATGGCCGCCTCCGTACACGCTGAACTGGCCCGGCCCGGTTCCCGCGGTTCCCCACTGCCGGAGATAGTTGCCTTTTGCGTCGAACACGACGATACGGTTGTTGCCGTAGCCATCCGCGATGTAGATCGAGCCTCGCTGCCTGGTCACCGGATCCGGCTCCGGATCGACGAAGACGTCAGCCACCCCGTTCAGTCGCGTGCGGCTCGCGTTCAGCCCCGGTTCGGCGCACGTCGGGTAGACGCGATTCGGCCGGCCGAACCAGTTCTGACCCGTCGGCGGCGGCGGAGCTGGATCGACGCCGTCGCAGTTGCCCTTCTCGCCAAGCTGCATCAGCAGCTTCCCGTCGCGCGACCACTTCTGCAGGACGCCATCGCCGTTTCCGCCAATCCATAAGTTGTTCTCGAAGTCGACGAAACAGCCGTGCGTGGCATTGGGCATGACCGCGTTGCCGCCCGACTCAGTCAGCGTCGGGTCGCCCCAGCTGTTCATCACGGCGCCGGCGGCGTCGAACTCGAGGACGGGCGGCGAGGCGATCGACTGGGTGCCGTCGGTCGTCGTGATGCCGCCGCGCTGGAAACCGCGCGTGACGACGAACAGGTGGTCGCGCGCGTCGATGCAGCTGCCGGAGACGTCGCCGGTCACCCATTGTTGCGTCTGGCCGGAGGCGTTTCGCGGCGCAGGCAGCGGCCTTGGCCAGGCGGGATCCACGACGTACCTCACTGCGACGACGGGCGCGTCATTACCGCGCTGCCAAGCGCTCGCGCCGATCGATGCGACGACGAGCAAAAGGAGTACGTGGATCCGGCCGCCCAGGCGTACGCCGCGGCGCTTGTCCGTCATGAGACCTCCCAAGCTGTGGAGCGGCAGTATACAGAACCGCCGGCGACAATCAGCCGAATCTGCCTACGAACTCCCGGATCGCGTTCCAATACGCGGATTCGTCCGGCGGCGTCGCGTCGTTGTGGTCGCCGCCGCCGATCGTGAAGAACTGCTTCGGTCCTTCAATCCGCTCGTAAAGCGCCCGGCCCTGCTCGTAGGGAATGACCGTGTCGGCGTCGCCGTGCATCACGAGCGCGGGCACCTTGACGCGTCGCAGGAACTCGGCGGCGGGGAAGCGATAGGTCGAGAACAGCGCCAGGAGCGCCATCGGCGAAGGCGCGCGGAATAGCGACCGCGCGTCGGGGAAGCCGGACTCGAGGATCAGGCCGGCCGGCTGATGGCGGGGCGGACCTGTAGAGGTCCGCCCTACTTCGGGTGGCGGCGTAGGCCGCCATCGAGACGCCCAGCGAGCGGCCCCAGTAGATGACGGGCCCGGCAGGCTTCAGCTGGGTCCAGACGTGGTCGACGATGGCGTCGACGTCGCGGTAGAGGCCCTTCTCGGTCGGATTTCCTGAACTGACGCCGTAGCCGCGATAGTCGAACGCCAGCACGGTGTAGCCCTGGCGGGCGATGGCGCAGACGATCGGCGCCCAGTTCGAGAGGTTGGCCCCGTTGCCGTGGAAATAGACGACCAATGGGTGCTGGGTGCTGCGTGCAGGGCCTGCCTCGCCGAAGCCCGGCCCCCGGTTCTGGCGGGCGATGAGCCTGCCTCGCCGAAGCCCGGCCCGGTTCTGGCGGGCGAAGGCGGGGTGATGAGCCATGCGCGCAGGCGCTCGCCGTCGCGCGTCTCGATGGTCAGCGGTTCGTACTCGAAGCCGAGATCACGAGGGGTCGTCGTCTCGCCGCGGGAAGGGAAGAACGCCAGGCGCGGCTCGAGCAGGCGCACGAGGACGAAGAGGATCGCGGCAGAAGCGAAGAACAGGAGCCCTGCGCGCACGAGGGTCATCTGCTGTGCACCGCAAAGGACACAAAGGACACAAAGGGCAGAACCGGAAGAGGTTTAAGACGGACGTCAGCGTGGCGGCTCGAGAATTCGCGCCACCGACTCAGCATTGCGAAGGTAGGTCTCGACCGAAGCCACGACGATGCGCGCGTCGAGAGTCACCAGGTTGATCCCGACCACCGACAGCGCGACCCACGCGTCGATCACGATCCCCTTGTCAAGGACCCGATCGAGGACGTCGACGATGTTGGCCGCGGTCGACTGCCGCTGGAGCATCAGGCATACAGGTCAAGCTGGGGGAGAACATTTGATGGTAGAAGGTAAGCGGAGTCGCAACGACAGGCAAGAAAGAACTGCGGACGAGGTTGTACCTCTACGGTGAAATTTAAGATTTAAGATTTCAGATTTAAGATTTCGGATTGGCGGCTTCGCTGAGTGGGTGTCAGGTGGGAACGATTTCAGATTGCAGATTCAAGAAATCTTAAATCTTAAATCTGCAATCTGAAATTTCAGGCGAGCCTAAAGGCTCGCACTACTACTGGCGCTTGCGAGCGACCGAGCGGTAGTACTCCTCGATGGCGTCGCGGAAGCCGGCGGGCACTTCCTCCGATCCCGACAGCGTGATCGGCAGGTCCTTGCCGTCGGCCTTCTTCTTCAGCCCGAACTCCATCGTCTTCAGCTTCTCGAGCGCGGCGGCCTGGAGCGCCTCCAGCGACCGCGGATCGACGTAGGACTGATCGTTGTCGAACTGGCGCAGATCGCGCAGGACCTGATCGAACTCGCGCGGATCGACGCCGGCGTTCTGGAGATCGCGCCGAAGCCCCTGGGCATCGTTCATCCACTCGCGGAAGTCGCGGCGGAACTGGCGGACATCGTCGGGGTTGTAGTAGCCCCAGCGTCCGCCCACGACCGGGCGTCGCCGTTCCAGGCCCCGCCGCGCGGTCCGCCGTTGTCGAAGCCGCCGCTGCGCGCGTCACCGCCAGCCTGGGCGTTCTGGCCGTCCTGACCACCCTGACCCTGCTGGCCTTGTTGGCCCTGCTGGCCTGTTGACCCTGCTGACCCTGCTGGCCTTGCTGACCCTGTTTCCTCTGGCCCTGCTGGCCTTGCTGACCCTGCTGGCCTTGCTGGCCCTGTTGACCCTGCTGGCCCTGTTGCCCCTGCTGGCCCTCTTGACCGCGCTGGCCCTGCTGGCCGTTCTGCGCGTTCTGCTGCGCGCGGTCGCGCATCCGCTGGCCGATTGATTCGAGGCCGCGCACCGAGTCGCGCATCCGATCCTGCGCGCGCCCGAGCGCATCTTCGCTTCTGGCCCTGGCCGAACGCCGCCTGCGCATCGGCGACTCGCTGGCGCAGCGCGTCGAGGTCGTTCGAGAGCTGTTCCTCGATGCTCCGGACGTACTCGTTCTGACCGCCTGCGCCCGCCTGCAGGGCGTTCTGCGTATAGCGGATCTTCTCGCGAATCCGCTTGTCGGTGACGGTGCCCGCGGCTTCGTCGAGCTTGCGCGCCGCCGCGCGATCGTCGCGCCGCGCTTCGTTCGCGATCTGCTCGAGCTGCTGCTGCAGATTCTCGACCTTCCCGTCCATCTCTTTCTTGCGTTCGGTCAGCGCCTTCGCGCGCGACTGCCGCGATCCTTCAGGCTGACCGGAGAGGCCGGCCACCTCGGACTGCACCTGCTTCTGTTCGGCGGCGAGCTCCTCGGCGCTCCGCAGCGCATCCTGGACGTCGCGTTCGCCGCGGCCGGTCTGGTTCTGCTGGAGCTTGCGCTGCGCTTCCTGGATCTTGTCGAGCGCGCTCCGCGCGAGCGCCTCTCCGTTCTGGCCCGCTGGCCGCCGCCTGGCGCATCTGGTTGGCCGCTTCCTGGAGCTGCCGCGACGCGTCAGCGAGGTTCTGGCTCTGCTGCTCGCGCGTGAGCTGCTGCAGCCGCCGCGCCAATTCCTCGGCCTCCTGCGCGAGCTGCCGCTGCAGGTCGCTCGAGCCGGCGCCGCCGCCGCTCTGCATCGCGCGGCGCTGACGCTCGATCTCCTGCTGCTGCCGGCGCGCAAGCTCCTTCAGCTTCTCGGCCGTGTCGTCGACCTGCTTGATCGGCGCTCTGCATGTCGGCGCGCTGCTGCATCTCGTACTGGTTCGCCAGCTTGTCGAGCTCGAGCTCGAAGAGGTCGGCGAGATCCTGCGCCATCTGGTTCTGCTGCCCGCCGCCACCGCCGCCGCCACCGCCGCCGCGCTGCATCTGCACCTGCAGCTCGTACTGCTGTTCGGCGTCCTGCAGCAGCTTCAGCGCCTTCTGCTCCGGCGTGAGCGCTTCCTTCGCCTTGAGGCCCTTCAGCTCGCCCTCGGCGAGCTTCATCTCGGCCGCCGCCTTCGGCAGCGCATCGGCGATGGTCTTGAACGCCGGATCGACGACGTCCAGCCGGCTGCTCATCTTCTCGGCGAGCTCCTCGACCTGCTCGCGCAGCTTCGCCTGCTGCAGCGTGAGGAACACGTTGTTCTCGCGGTACTTGTCGTTGCCCATCTTGGCGCGGTCGCGTACCACGTTGAACGTCGCGGCGACGATCTGCCGCTGCTGCTGCGAGAGCTGGCCGACCTGCTGGCCGGCGCCGCCACCTCCGCCGCCGCCGCCCGCCATCGACGGCGCCGGCTTGAAGTCGGTCCGGAACGGACGGACTTGCACGAAGTAGATATCGCTGGTCGTCGTCTTGCCGCCGGCGACGCCGTCGTTGTCGGTCGCCTTCGCGTAATACGACACGAAGTCGCCCGGCTTCAGGCCGAGCTCTTCGAGGTACAGCGTGTGGCTCGCGGTGACTTCCTGGAGCGTCTTGGCGCCGCCGAACAGGTTGATCGTCTTCTCGGGCCCGCCGTTGATCGAGTAGAGCAGCTGCACCTTCTTCACGCCGAAGTCGTCGTCGGCCCGGACCTCCGCGAACACTTCCTCGACCGCGGTCGCCTGCGTGTCGCGCCCCGGCTTTGACACGGCGATCGACGGCGCGATGTCCGACAGCACGTCAATCGTGTAGCGCGGCGACGCGTTCACCTTCTCGCCCGCCGGGCCGTCGAGCTCGACGCGGTAGTAACCAGGCTCGTTGACCGCGAACTTGGTGACGAACGTGCCGTCGTCCTGCTTCGTCAGCGCGGCGGATGCCTCCGGTTCGAGCAGCACGCGGCCGGCCGGCGTCGTCATCGTCGGCGTCACCTTGACGTGAATTTCGGTGCCCTTGAGCACCGCGATGTCGCCGCCCGGCTCAACGATGCGCGGCTGCAACCCGGTGTAGGCAGGGAAGTGATACTCGAGCACGAGCTTGTCGACGGTCGGCAGATCCGACACGACGACGCTGAAGGTGGCCGACTTCACACCGTTCGACTCGACGTAGTACTCGGTCTGCTTCTCGAGGTTGAAGAGGACGCCCTCGAACGCCGCCGGCCCTTCGCTGCCGGCATTGGGCGTGAGCGGCATGCGCTCGAACGGCTGCCCGGCATCCGACCGGAACATGACGGTCGCCTCGGGCGACATGAAGCCCACGAGCTTCGCCTTGACGGTCTGGTCGCCGCCGCGCGGGATCTTGGCGTTCCCCGGCTCGACGTCGATCCGATACGGGCTCGCGTCGTTCGCGCTCCTGGCGACGATGAGCAGCGCCGACATCCCGTGCCTGAGGTAGGCCGGCCCGAAGGCGAGGATGAGCGCCGCGATGACCACGACCGCGCCGAGCGTCAGCGCCCTGGCGGCGCAGCTTCGGCCGCTCGATCGCCATGCCGTCCTCGATCGCGCGGCACCGATCGATCGCCTGTTCGACCAGGCGTTCGACGAGGCGCGGCGAGGGCCCGGTTTCGGTCGGGTTGTCGAGCGCCGACGAGGATTCGATCGCGCTGAGGATGGCGGCCTGCAGCGTCGGGTCGCATTCCTCGAGGTACATCGCCACCTGGCTGTCGGTGACGCGGCGTTGCAGCGGCCGGAACAGGCCGATATAGGCCAGGATCCCGAAGATCAGGAACGCAATGAGCCTGAACGTGATGATGGCGGCCGGGCTGAAACGCAGCGCCTCGAGGCTCGACGCCGAGAGGAACAGGGCGGCGAGGGTCCCGCCGACGACAATCACGATGCCGCGGAGAGCCAGCTTCAGGCGCCAGCGGTTGCGGACGCGGCGAATGACGTTGAGAAGCTCGGTGCGAGGGGCAGACCCGCTGATTCCATCAGGCATCTCGGCGTTCTCCTAAAGAGAGAATACACCCGTTCGCCGGCTGCAAAAGCCCGGCCAGCATTAACTTAAGGACGTCCAGGCCGCGCCCGTCCGGTTGGCCGAATTCTAAGTAAATCTCTCGTTGCGGGACAGGCGATTCGCAATGACGGTCTCGGCCGCGAGCAGGAGCATGCCGGCCAGCAGCAGATACCACCAGAGACCCTGCTGGCGCTCGGCGTCGGTGGGTGTAATCTCGGCCGCCGCCTGCTGACCTGAGGCGGCCGCGCCCGCTCGGCCGGTGACCGCCGCGACGAGCTCCTGCGGGTCGACGACCGACAGGTCCGACTCGGTCGGGTCGAGGTTCACGGCGATGCGGTCGGCGCGGCCGGCCGAGGCGGCCGCGGCCCGGACCTCGTAGACGCCCTGCTCGTTCAGTTCCACGATGCCCGGCTCGCTGGCGGACACGTTGACGCGTTCGCCGGCCGGGGTCATGACGATGCGGTCGGCTTTCGATCTTCAGCATGGCCGACAGATCGACCACCTGGCCGACCGTCGTCCACTCGGTGGTCTTCTCGTACTGGGCGAGATACTTCACGAGCTGGTGCACCAGCGGGAGGAAGACGGGCGTCTGCGGCAAGTCGGACCACTCGCGGTCGAGGGTCGTCGTCCAGGCGATGACGCGCCCGGTCCCGACGCGCCGCTCCGCCGCCGCCACGGCGCCGTCGTCGTAGCGCGCGAGCACGCGATCGCCGGGCGCCGTTTCGAGCGCGCGGTAGCGATAGACGCGCGCCGCCGTGAAGTCGCCGCTGCGCGGCGCGCGGAAGATCTCGAACACCGGGTGGCTGTAATCGCGCCAGCCGACGGTCGCGCCGCGGCCGCTGGCACGCTCGACGACCTGTCCGAGCTTGCCCGGCAGCAGGTTCGTCTCGGTGGTCGGCCAGACGCTGTGCTGGCCGAGCGCGACGAGCAGGCCGCCGCCGCCTTCGACGTAGCGCCGCAGCACTTCGCCGGGCAGCCCGAGCGGGACAACCGCGTCGTTGAGGATCACGACGTTGCGCTTGTCGAGCGTGCCCGAGCTGACGCGAGGCGCCGGCGAGATCTCCACGTTGAAGGCCGGCGCCTTGCCGATCGCGAGCGCGCGCGCGAGGTAGTAGCTGGCGTCGCTGGCGTCGCGCGCTGTCGATGATCAGCACCGAAATCGGCTTGCTCGGCGTCAGCACGAAATGGAAGGCGTTGTCGGCGGCCAGCGGATCCGAGCCGGCCTTGACCGTGCCGCGGACCGTGGGTTCGGCCAGCGTGAACGGCGCGAACGAGATGGACGCCGACGCGTTCGGCGCCGATGCTCGCGTCGATCGTCTCGATCGTGCGTCCTTCGATCTCCAGCGCTGACCGGCACGCGCGGCGCCGCCGCGGCGCTGCGGTTCATCACGCCGGCGTTGACGGTGATGCGCTCCTGGCCGGAGAACTCGGCGCGGCCGAACGTGACGCGACGGGATCGAGATGTTGGTGCTCTCGCCTTCGGCGACCGACACCGGCGTGAGCGTCATGTTCTCGCCGAACCGGATGTCCTCGGCGCCGGTCCAGCCCGACTTCTGGAAGTCGGAGATGAGGATCGCCTCGCGGCGCGGATGCGTCGACTGCGACAGGATGCTCTCGGCGAGCTTCAGCGCCGGGCCGTAGCGGGTCGCGCCGGACGTGACGTTGCGCGGCGCCGATCGCCGCCTCGAGCCGGCCGCGGTCCGAGGTGGCGCGGATGTTCTCCTCGGCGTTGCGGCCGAACAGCACGAGCGTCGCGCGATCGCCGGTGGTCATCGAATCGACCGCGCGAGCGCGCGGCCGTCGACGGCGCGCTGCCAGCGATCGCCGTAGCCCATGCTCGCGGAGTTGTCGAGCAGGATGACCAGCTCGCGGTTGCCGCCGGCCGCGGCAATCGCCGCCGAGCCGCCCGGGAAGAACGGCCGCGCGAACGCGGCGACGAACAGCGCGATCGCCGCGGCGCGCATCAGCAGCAGGAACCAGTGCCGGATGCGGCGCCGGCGGACCGACTGGTACGGAATCTTCTGGATGAACATCAGCGAGGGGAACTCGATGACGCGCTTCCGCTCGCGCTGAATCAGGTGCACGAGGATCGGCACGACGATGGTCGCCAGGCCGAGGAAGAAGAGGGGAGATAGGAAGGACATCTGAAATTGGGAATTTACAATTGTGAAATTTACAATGCCGGAATCCGGTCTAACGAACTCGCATCGAGTTTCTCCCGGCTCGACAAATAGCTGAACAGCGCGCGGTCGAGGGGCTCCGAGGTGTTCACCAGCGCGTAGTCGATGCGCTGCTCCGAGAACTTGGTGGTCAGCGCGTTGATGTGCTCCTGGATCAGCGACGCGGTACTGCTCGCGGAACGACTGCGGCACGACCGGCACCTGGTCGCGCGCTCTCGAGGTCCTCGAAGCTCGAGGCGTCGTCGAACTCGAAGTCGATCTCCTGCGGATCGAGCACGTGGAAGACGATCAGGTCGTTGCCGAGGAAGCGGAGCGGCTTGATCGCTTCGAGGATCGCGTCGGGCTCGTCGTAGAAGTCCGAGATCAGCAGCAGGATGCCGCGGCGCTTGAAGTGCTCCGCCATCTTGTGTCAGCGGCGCGCTCAGGTGGCCCGGGCGCTCGGCCTTGGCACGGTCGAGGGTGTGCAGCACCTGGTCGAAGTGCTTGGCCGACGGCGGCACGTGCGTGACGATGTCGCTGTCGAAGGTCAGGATGCCGACGCGGTCGCGCTGGCGGTGCGCCAGGTAGGCGAGGCAGGCGCCGAGGAAGCAGCCGTATTCGAGCTTCGTCACGCCGCCGCTCGCGAAGCTCATCGACTTGGAGATGTCGAAGAGGATCGTGAAGTTGGTGTTGGTGTCGGCCTCGGTACTGCTTGACGTAGTAGCGGTCGGTGCGCGCGTACAGCCGCCAGTCGACGCGCCGGATGTCGTCGCCGGCGACGTAGCCGCGATGCTCGGCGAAGTCGATCGAGGCGCCGAAGAACGGCGCGCGGTGCAGGCCGTTGATGAAGCCGTCGACCACCGTGCGCGCCAGCAGCTCGAGGTTGCCGACCCGGGCGAGGATCTTCGGGTCGACGAACCGCGCGCCGGCCATGCCTTGATTCGGACTAACGGGCATCTCTGTTCCTGGTGTCCGTCAACGTTTGCACAGCTGCGGAGCTCAGCCGCGAACTTACGATGCGCTCGAACAGCTCGCACGAATCAGTGCAGACTCTGCATGTCCGCAGTCGCTCGTCGAACTCGCGATCGCGCGTCGCTCTTACATCCCTGATGCCGGGACCGGCACGCGCTCGAGCAATTCGTCGATGATCGAGTCCGTGTTCACGCCTTCCGATTCGGCGCGGAAGTTCGTCAGCACGCGGTGGCGCATGACGGGGTGCGCGACCGACTTGATGTCGTCGAAGCTCACGTGGTAGCGGCCGGCGCACAGCGCCTTCGCCTTGGCGCCGAGCACCAGGTACTGCGCGGCGCGCACCGACGCCCCGAACGCCACCCACTTGTTCACCGATTCCGGCGCGTTCGGCGCCTTGGGCCGGCTGGTGCGGACCAGCGACAGCGCGTACTTCAGCACGGCGTCGGCAATCGGCACGCGCCGGACCAGGCGCTGGAACCCCACGAGATCGGCGCCGGTGATCGGCCGCTGGTAATGCGGATCGATGATCGCCGTCGTCGCGCGGACGACCTCGAGCTCCTCGTGTTCCGGCGGATGGTCGATGACGATGTGGAACATGAAGCGGTCGAGCTGCGCTTCGGGCAGCGGATACGTGCCTTCGAGCTCGATCGGGTTCTGCGTCGCGAACACGTAGAACGGCTCGTCGAGCGTGTAGGTGCGGCCCTGGATGGTGACGCGATGCTCCTGCATCGCCTCGAGCAGCGCCGACTGCGTCTTCGGCGGCGTGCGGTTGATTTCGTCGGCGAGCACGATGTTGCTGAAGATCGGCCCGGGCGCGAACACCATCTGCCGCCGGCCGGTGCTGGTGTCTTCCTGGATGATGTCGGTGCCGGTGATGTCGGACGGCATCAGGTCGGGCGTGAACTGGATGCGGGTGAACTTCAGGTCGAGCACCTGCGCGAGGGTCTGGACGAGCAGCGTCTTCGCCAGCCCGGGGACGCCGACAATCAGGCTGTTGCCGCCGACGAACAGCGTCTGGAGCACGAGCTCGATGACGTCGCCCTGGCCGATGATCCGCTTGCCGAGCTCCGTGATGATCGCCTTGCGGCCGGCGTTCATCTTGTCGGCCAGGGCAATGTCGTCCGGTGAATCGAGATTGATGGGTTCCGCGTATGCCACGATGGTCCTCTTTTCTCAATGGCGCTGGCCACCGCCAGCGCGTCTACGATGATGCCTCGCCTCGGACTCGCATGTCCTCGGCTCGGCATGGCCACGAGGCCTGCGGCAGATCCGCAGACGCTGGCCTACTTCCAGTCGTGTCTTCGGCCTTCATGGTCGCCTCATTCAGTTCCCTGCCTCGCTCAATGCGTCAACCCATACATGATGTAATTCACGCCCAGCTTGTAGGCCTCGTTCGTGTCGAACACCGGCATGAAGCCGGTCGGCGCAAACTCCCAGTACTCCGAGATGTCGTTGTTGAAGTTGGCGATCGCCATCAGCCGGCGCGCCGGATCGTTGTCCTTCGAACAGCCCGTAGTAGATCGGCTTGTATTGTTGGTCATACGGCGGGATCAAGTCGAGCGGCCGGTCGATCTCGAAAAACGAATGAAAAATCGGGTGGCGGCCGTCGAGCTCGACCCAGCGGGCGCCGGGAATCACGCGCTGCATCGCGGAGGAGAACGCGTACCAGCCGCCGCGGTTCTCGGCAAAATCGTCGAAGATGACGAAGCCGCCTTTTTCCAGATACGCGCGGAACGTCGCCGCTTCCTCCTCGGTGAGCTGCAGGAACCCCGGCTCCGCCATGTAGGCAATCGGGTACTTGAAGAGCGCCGGGTCGTCGAACCCGATGATGCTCGTCTCGGCGATCTTCGGCCGCACCAGCGTGAGCTCGTTCAGGATCTGCATGAAGTGCCGCTCGCCGTCGGGGTAGTCATGCGACCAGGGCACGCTCTGCGAGATCACGCGGAGCTCGGGGCCCCACCGCAGCCTGGCGAAGGTGAACTGGCCGTCGTACTTCGGGTTCGGCATCACCGGGATGCCGCCGAACCGCCTGCCCTGAGCTCCGAATTGAGCTCTGTCGAAGGGCCTTTGCGCGAGAGCCGACGCGCTGGCCACGAGCACCAGCACGACGACCACCCGTTTCATTTTTTCGCCTCGAGCTCCCGGATCGCCCGGTCCTTCAACGCGAGGTCGGTCAGCAGCTTCTCGAGCTGCTGCTGGTACTCCGGCTTCCTTCATCTGATCCTTGCGCAGGCGCAGCGCGTTGATCTCGCGATCGAGCGTGTCGCGCTCCTCGACCAGCGCCCGCAGCTTCGGATCGGCCTTCGCCATCTCGGCCGAGCGCGATCGCGGCGGGGCGAGGTACTGCGTCGACGCGAGCTTCCCCTCGCTGCCATCGTCCAGCGTCGCGTGCTCGGTCAGGAGGTGCCCGCCCTTTTCGTAGGACGCCGCGACCCGATTCTTCGCGAAGTCGAACGCCTCGAGAATCGACACCCGGCCGTTGCGGTCGCGATCGGCCTCATCGCCGGCGAGCGCTTCGACGAAGTACTCGGGGAACCGCGTCTCGTTGCGCTCGCCGCCGGTGCGCGTCGCGGCGACGATCGTCCGCGCCGGACCGGCGAGCACCGGGATGAACGCGCCGCTGGAGCTGCCGGTGTGGATGAACGCGATCCGCTGCGTCGGAAACTTCTCGAGGAGCTTGGCGTACTCGGCGGCCGCGAGGTCGGGGCCGGGCAGGTTGAACGCGGCCGTCTTGCCGTCGAACGTGCCATGCCCGATCAGCAGCACGATGACCTCGTCGTTCCCCTTCACGCGCGCGGCGAGATCGGCGAACGCCTTCATGACGTTCTCGCGCGTCGACCGCAGCTTGATGCGCGCCGGGTCGAGCTCGGTGCGCTCGGCGAGATAGGTGACGCTCGCGTCGGTGAGCCCGTGCTTCTTCGCCGCGTCGATGACCGTCGACGCCCACTTGTGGAACTGCGCCGAGTGCGCCTCGTCGCCGCCGACGCCGGCGATGACGAGCAGGTGGACGTCCTGGGCGGCGGCGGGTGCGGCGAGAAAGAGGAGCAGGCCGAGCGCAGCGCAGACCCGACGGTCCGCCGACCGTCCGCCGAGGTCGAACGCCTGGCCGACGGCAGCATCGTCACGCCAGCCCTCGCACGCGGCGGTAACCCCACTCGGCGGCGATGAGGCGAGGAGCAGCATGAGCAGGATCGGCATGTCCCAGAGGTCGCGCTCTTCGATGACCGTCACGCCGCGGCCGGTGTAGCTGATGGCTTCCGGCAGCGACGAGGCGTCGGCCGCGGTGAAGAAGCGCCCGCCGGTCTCCTCGGAGATCCGCGTCAGGAGCGACCGCCGCATCGCCGCGTCGAAGTACTCGCTGTCGCCGGCGGACGCGCGCGCATGGATGGTGCTCGAGCCGAGCTCCTGGGGCGCGCCGTCCTTGTAGCGGCTGGCCTTGGCCTTCACCTCGTAGGTGCCGACCTCGTCGGGCACGAACGTGCCGCGATACTCGCCGTCGCGCGTCACCGTCCACTCGAGCTTTGTCTCGCTGACTTTGCCCGACGGCGCGCGGATCTCGGCGATCACCTGCGCATCGTTCACCTCGGCGAACGCCGGATCGACCACCTCCGCGGTGAGCTTGATCGGCTCACCGGGATCCACGCGATCGACGGCGGTCGAGATCCCGACATGTTCCGGGACGCCATCCACGAGCCAGCGCACCATCCGGCGCCAGAACGTCTCGTGGGTCATGTCGTCGACGGCGACCGGCGCATCCATCTGCCAGAGCCACGAGTCCTGGATCGGGAAGGCCAGCGCCTTGCCGCGGCCGTAGCGCTGGAAGGCGAGGACGATCTGCTCGCGCCGATCCTCGGTCGCGCCGGTCAAGAGCACCGTCGCGCCGCGCTTCGCCGTCCGGACCGCGTTGACCGCGCTCACCGTCGGCATGTCGTTCCAGCGCGCGCTGGATTCCTGCTCGTTCGCGGCGAGCTGCGTCACGGGGAAGTTGGTGCCGGCGCGCGTCGGTCGAACATTGAGATGCGTGAAGTACTCGGGCGCGTTCCCGCGCGAGGCGGTCTCGGCGTCGAATTCGATCGGCAGCACTTCGGCCACCGGCGTCCCGGCCCATCCGCCCTCGGCAAACGATCGCCGCCCGCCGAGCATCAGCAGGCCGCCGCCGCGCTTGCTGACGAAGTCGGCGAGCATCCGCAGCTGCTCGGGCGTGAACGACGCCGCTTCGACGCTGCCGAGGATGAGCGCGCGGTACTGGAACAGCTCATCGCGCGTCTTCGGGAAGCCGCCGACCAGCTCTTCGGCGCCGCCGACGTCCTGGCGGTAGTACTTGTCCTGGGCCGTGCGCAGCAGGCGGACGACCTGCAGGTTCTTGTCGTCCTGCACGGCGCGGCCGATGAACTTGTACTCGGCCCGCGGCTCTCCCTCGATGTAGAGCGCCTTCTCGACGCGGTCGAGCACCTCGACGAGCGCGTCGCGATTGTTGTTCTGCGTCACCTGCTCGTCGCGCTGTGCCGCGAATCTTGAAGCGGAAGGTCCGCGGACCGGCGTCGCCGGCCGTGAAGTTGACGCGGACCGTCGCCGCGTCGCCGTCCGCAGGCAGCTTCACGTCCTGCGAGCTGACGATCCGGCCATCGTCTTCCACCTGGAGCGGCACGGTATCGCCGGCGTACCCGGTCTGGCTGATGACGACGTCGACGGCGAGCGAGGTGCCCTTCAGGGTCGAGCGCGGCGTTTCCACGCGCGTGATCTGCACGTCGCGCTCGAACGATTCGCGGCCGAGGCCGACGGTGAAGACCGGGATGGACCGGGCCTTGAGCGCGGCAATCGATTCGTCGAGCGCCTCGTCCGACGTGTCGGCGCCGTCGGTGACCAGCACCAGCCCGGCGAGCGGCAGGCCGGCGAGCTCGTCGCGCGCGCGCTCGAGGGCGGGGGCGAGCCGCGAGGAGGTGCCCGCGTACTTCGAGGTCGGCCACACCATTCAGCCGGTCGGCGGTCGTGGAGAAGCGGAAGTGGCGCAGGACGAAGCGGTCGGACAGCGCCTTGTGCAGCGCGCCCCTCGGTCGGCCAGCTCTTTCTGGACGAAGTCGGTCCGCGGCAGGCCGTCGCGGTCGGTGATCGTCATGCTGCGCGAGTCGTCGACGATGACGCCGAGGAAGTTCTGCTGCGGGACGGCCGCCCGCAGGACCAGCGTCGGCCGGAACAGGCAGAGGATGAGCACGCCCAGCGTCGCCAGGCGGAGCAGGACGAGCACGAGGCGCTCCCGCACCGGGCCTTCGTTCGTGATGCCCCGGTAGGTGATGAGGGCCGCGGCCGCGAGCGCCGCGAACCCCAGCACCGTCAGGGTCATCGACCGCGAGGCCGCAAACGTGAAGTCGCCCTGCTCGAAGACGACGCGCGGGTACTTGAAGAGAAACTCGAACAGCCAGCCCATGGGTGCGCCCGTCCCGTAAAACGCTCATTCTACTCGGACGCTTCTACCTTTGGACAGCCGGAAGGAGCCGGTCGAGTCGCGTACGAGTCGGGCGACTGTAGGTCCGGCGCGAGCGGAGCCTAGAGGTCCGCACTCGACGGACGGCCAGCTTCTTCAAGCGCTTCGACGACTCGTAAGCGCAGAGCCGTGGCGCGCGAGTGCGGAATGCCGCCCAGGATCCAGTCGCTGGCACGCGGCGCGGGCGGCCGGAGCCGGTGGGAGCGTCGCGGTCGAGGTCGCAGTTGACCGCTGGCGAACGCCGGGCGCAAGGTGCCGCGGGCCCGCCGGTCGTCCCAGTCGCGCTCGGCCAGCGCGCCGATCTTCTTCTTTTCGCCCGGCACCTTCTCGCCGGGCTCCTTGCCGTACGGCGACGCGTGCTCGATCTCGGCGTTCAGTTCCGCGCCGACCAGCACGGCCAGGCCGGACAAGTAGAACCACAGCATCACGACAATCACGCCGCCGATCGCGCCATACGTCTCGGTGTACGCCCCGAAACTGGTCACATACAATCGGAAGCCCAGCGAAATCAGCAGCCACAGGAGGGTCGCCAGCACCGAGCCGGGCGTGATCCAGATCCAGTCCTGCTCGGCGTCGGGCGCGTAGTAATAGATGATGGCCATCCCCAGCGACACGATGAGGAACGACGAGCGGCCACTGCAGGACCTTCCACGTCCAGGCGAACGCGCTGCCCAGGTGGAACCAGGTCGCCACCTTGTCCGCCAGTGTCGGACCGGCCACCACGAGCACCGTCGACCCGACGATGAACACGGCGAGCGCGACGGTCAAGCCGACGGCCGTCAGCCGCACCTTCCACCACGGACGCCCTTCGTGGATGTCGTACGCCTGGTTGAGCGTGTCGATGATCGCCGTCATGCCCGACGAGGTGCTCCAGATCGTGCCCAGCATGCCCAGCGTGAGCAGGCCGCCGTCCTTGTCCTGCGCGATCTTCAGGATCTGATCCTGGATGAGCGCCAGCACGTCGCTCGGCGCGACGCGCGCCAGCGTCGTGGTGATCGTCTCCATCAGGTTCTCGATCGGAACGAAGGAGATGATCGCCAGCAGGAACAGCAGGGCGGGGAAGAGCGCGAGGAAGAAGTAATAGGCCAGCTGCGCGGCGAGGCCGAGGCAGTTGTCCGCGATGACTTCGCTCCAGGTGCGCCGGACGATCTCGCCCCACCCGATCGGGACGCGCAACGCTCGGAGCATCAGTGGTTTGCCGGGGAACGCCGCAGCCCGGTGCCGACGGTCGGCGTCCACGAGGGCGCGTCGCTCGCCGGGAACGACTCGGCGGAGGCGTCGCCGACAAGGTCTGCATTCCCCTCACCGCGTCCAGCCGACCACTCGCCGGAACCACTCGCGCGCGTGGCTCAAGTCGCCTTCGCCGGTCAGGGCAAACCAGGCGACGCTTCCGCCGATCCCGGCAAGGGCGCGTCCCTTCCAGGTACCCAGGCGAATGCCCTGAAACGCCAGCGCGGCGCCGCCGATGCCGAGCAGCAGACGCGTGATGGCAATTTCTTCACGGCTGCCGTCCCAGCCGCGGCGTTCCCACACGCTTGCGGGTGCGCGATGTGCCTGCAGGTTCAACTCGCGTTCGTTGTTCATTTCCGTCATGAATTGCTTAGGTGCAAGTTCCGGTGCACCTGGCGCTCGATCAGGGGCCTGATTGGATTCTTTACACCTGCCGTCACTCGAACGAACAGCCGAGTAACGTCGGCGCAAACCAATCGGCCGTCCTGTCAGGTCGCGTCGAAGAAAACCCCAATGTTTTCGTAGCGGTCCGTGGTCAGCTCGTCGGCCAACTGTCCAAGCTGTCCCGTGGCATCCCCGTTGCTCAAACGACCCGTATCACCAGGGAACTCGATCGAACCAAAGGGGTGTAAATGGCGCCGTCGACAGAAGACGTGCTCCGGCGAGTGAAAGGCGAGTATCTCGAGATGCCGGGGCTTCGGCTCACGGAAGCCCAGGCGCGGCGGCTCTGGGGTCTCGAAGCGGCAGCGTGTTCGGCGCTGCTCGGCGCTCTGGTCGACGCAAAGTTTCTGTTCCGGACGCGAGACGGCTCGTTCATGCGCGTGGAATACGCCACGCCCGTGAAGGCCGGTCTGCGCGCCAGGATGGCAGTGGCGTAACAACAGCGACAGCTCATTTTCTTTTCCCCCCGCCGGCTGGATTGCAAGTCTTGCCTTTGAGCCGTCAGCCAGCCGGCCGAACCACCCGCCCCCGACACCCGGGCGGTCGACCTTAGGGTCACCGCCCGCGGCCGAATCCCAACAGTCGACAGTCAGGTCGGTCCACGACGACCGTGCTGACATTGCCGGCAGCTTACTGCACGACTGCACGACTGCCGACTCGACTGACGACTCATCTTGCTCGTCGCCACAACCAACCCGGACAAGGTGCGTGAGATTCGCGGGATTCTCGCGGGGCTCGACGTGACGCTGCTGACGCTCGCCGATATCCCGGCGGTCGCGCCGCCCGAGGAGACTGGACAGACGTTCGAGGACAACGCGCGGTTGAAGGCGCTGTATTACGCGGACGCCTCGGGCCTCCTGTCGGTCGCGGAAGATTCAGGACTGGAGATCGATGCGCTCGGCGGACGGCCCGGGTCGAGTCGGCGCGGTTCGGAGGGGAGCAGACGGTGTCGAGTCGGCGCGGTTCGGAGGGGAGCAGACGACCTACCCCGAGAAGTTCCGGCTGTTGTACGCCGCCGGTGCGGCCGGGAGCGCCGCGCGCTTCGTGTGCGCCCTCGCGCTCGCCCGCGGCGATCACGTCCTCTTCACCGCGCGCGGCGTCGTCGAAGGACGCATCGCTCCGTCGCCAGCCGGCGACGGCGGATTCGGATACGACCCGATCTTCTTCTACCCGCCGTTCGGCCGGACGCTCGCCGAGGCGGCCAGCCGGAAATCAGAGGTCAGTCACCGAGCAGAGGCGTTCCGGCAGCTGAGGATCTTTCTCGATCGGTGACCGGTGGCGTCGGCTTTGGCTGCAACGAGTTCGTGTTCGAGCGGCGCCTGTAGCGCGCCCCGGCTCGGAGCTGTAGCCGCCCTCTACTGGCTGCTCATCAGATGCACATTCTGCGGCTGCTTCAGTCCTTGCTGCAGCAGGGCCCAATCGACACCCACATCGGTTCCGTCGGTCGCCGCCCTCCGGTAGGTGCTGGTCGCCACTAGCGTATAGTCGGGGTTGAACTGTGCCTGGTGCTGCTGCACCGTCGGCCGCCACGTCACGTCGGGATACGGATACGTCGTCGCACCGGCGAGCACGTTGTTCGTCCAGCGGTAGGTCCGTGTCTGTCTCGTCAGCGCCGGCGTTCCGATGCCCGCGTCCTCACCCATCAAACCGTACTCGCGGTGGTAAGCCAGGGTATTGGTCAGGGTCAAGTCCTCGACAGCGAAGGCTGCCGCGCGCGGCGCCGGCGACCCCGCCAACCAGACCGCACCGCCGTACAGCATCCCGAAGTTATAGCCCTGGTCGACGGTGTTGTGATCGACGACGAGCGTTCCGACTTCGCCGCCTGCCTGGAGGAAGGTGCCCGTCGTGACGATCAGGTTGTGACGAATCGTGACGCGCGTCGTCCGCCCGCTCGGCTGGTAGCTGTCGTAGCCGAGCACGTTGATCCCGTTCTCGACGTCGCGGACGATGTTCCTCTCGAACAGAACGTCCTCCACCACCGACCACGGCGATCCGCCTTCGTCGTTGCGCACGGTGAAGAGGATGGCGTAGCCGTTCTGCCCGTCGGTCCAGTTGTGCTCGAAAACGTTGTTGCGGACCGTCACACGCCGCGCTGACTTCAGCTCGAACAGGTTCTTGACCACGCGCGGCTGGCCCTTCCAGGCCAGCGGCTTGGTGAAGAAATTCCCCTCGACGAGGATGTCGGAAGGAATCCGGTCCGCCGACTGGCTGTTGGCGCCGCCGAACAGGACATTCTCGCTCGCCGCCTCGAGATAATTATCGGAGACCGTGTATGGCCCGGCGCCGTCCCAGGCGCAAAACGCCTGCGAATCCTGCCCGGTCTTCCAGATGTTGGCGATGTAGGACCGCGTCAGCGTCACGTTGCGGCCGTTGCCCATGATGGCGCGCTTCTGGCCGTTCGGTCCGCCGACGATGAGCAGGCGGTCCATCGTGACGTTGTTCACGTTCTGCAGCGAGATGATGTTGTATTCACCGTACGGGTTTGCTTCGAACCGGATCCCCTGGAGCTTCCAATTGGACGTGTTGGTGGCCGACAGCGCCGGTTCGACCGTCGGCGAGGCGATTGTCGGCATCAGCGACGCGTCGGCCGGTCCGACCCTGCGAAGCGGAACGGTCGCCGACGATCGGATGATGATGACGGCCCCGTCGGGTTTGGCCGGCAGGGCGAACGATCCCGTGAACCTGGCACCGGCCTGCAGGACGATCTCGTCGCCAGGCTGTGCCGCGTTCAACGCCGCCTGAAGGTCACCGCCGGCGTTGACGGTGCGCGTCGCCGCTGACGCGGTGGTCGCGGCCGTCAAGATACAGGCAATCCTGATCCCAGTCCGCGCGACTGCTGCCGCGCGGTGGGTTGAACGATTGGGGCCCACCAAGATGATTCCTCTTTCGGGGAGTTGGAAAGGAGGTCTGCTCCCTGCTGCACATATAGATAGGCAAAAGGGATGCCCGCCTTCGTGACAGGGAACGTAATGATTCAGCCGGAAATGAACGGCTGATCGAGTCGGCCGGTGGAAGAGCGCGGTACAAACGTGAGGAGCAATTACGATTCTGAGGAGCTATTACGACTCTGAAAGCGGACGCATCGCGCGCGCACCAGGCTCGCGAACCAGCTCCTTATAAATGTCGAGCAGTTCCTCGAGCGGCCGGCCGTCAGCTGCCGCGGGCAGATATGGATACTGCTGAGCTGGCAGTCGACGCGCGATCTCCTCGCGCAGCGCCTCGCTGCTGCGGCACGGGATCAAGTGGACGCCTGCGGGTCGCATGCCGTTGTCGCTGGCGATGACCGGCGTGCCCAGCTGCAGCGCCTCCCGAATCGACACCGAGTCCCCGTCGTACAGCGTCGTCCTGAGGAACAGATCACTTTCGGCGATTATCCGTAGCGTCAGCGCATGCGGCACGTCGCCGCACAGCAGCACATGGCTGCCGACCGGGCTGCGTGCGAGCGATGCGCGCAGGTCAGCCTCGAGGCTGCCTGACCCGACGATCACGAGGCCCGCGTGGGGAAAGCTGCGACGGACTTCTTCCAGCGTCTCGATCTGGAGGTGCAGATCGTATTCCGGTTCGAGCAGGCCGACGGTCGTGAGCAGCGGATGATGATCGGCACGGAAGGCCGCGAACGGCTCGGGAAGCGAGGCCCCGCTTTCGACGTGCACCGGCGCAAACGGACAGACAATCCTGATCCTCGCCGGATTGACGCTGAGCCGCGCGAACAGCGCGGCGATCTCGGCGTTGACCGCGATGATCATGTCGAGCCGCCGCAGCACGAATCCGCGAAGCGAGAAGCGCCGCGCGCTGCCGCCCGCCCACGAGGGATAGCCGCCAGAGTGGAACGTGAGCACGACCCTGCGCCCGGGGATGAGGGTGGCGGCAAGACACAATCCGAGGAGACGGTTCGTGAGCTGTCCGCCGATGTGAATGTGAATGATGTCGGCGGGAATCCGCCACAGCAACCGCATCACCTCGAACGCGGAGCGTGGGTAGTGGACGTCGTCATGATCGGTGCGGCGGTGCCGCGTGATGTTGACGACCGGCGCGCCGATGTCGTGACGGCGCAGGTGCTCGCGGATCGCGACGAGATTGGTCTGGACGCCGCCATGCGGCGGCGGGTACGGCCCGAGCTGCAGAACGACCATCAGACTGCGAGCTGCAGCGCGCGTTCGAGATCGATCGCGCGCGGTGAAAACGCGCGCGAGGCCTCGAGCATTTCGAGGCACCCGACCGTCGCACGCGTACCGTCACGAACGGTGACCGGCGGCACGGATCCCGAGCGAACCGCGTCCACGAATGAGGCGACGAGCTCCGCGTACCCTTTATCGGGCCACCAGCGCGACTGCGTGCGCCGGGCGCGCCCGCGAACGTCCAGGCGCGTGAAGTCCTCGGTCGCCATGCCGATGCCGTCGCCGAAGACCTCGACGCGCTCGCCGCCGGAGGTCGCGCTGCCGACGGTGCAGTAAGTCAGGTTCCCGATCGAACCATCCGCGAAGCGGAGGCTGGCGACGAGGTTGTTCTCGCCGATCGGATGGACCTTGCCGGTCGGCAGCGTGAACGCGCTCACTTCGACCGGCTCCGAGTCGAGCAGCCAGTACATCAGATCGACGAAGTGGCAGGCTTCGCCGAGGATCGCGCCACCGATCGCTGGGTCGGCCATCCAGTACGCTCCGGAGATCCCGGGCGAATTGATCCGGCACGTCACGACCGCAGGCGACGAACGCCCGCGAAGGTGCTGCTTCATCGCCTTGTAGTAGGGAGCGAACCGCCGGTTGAAGCCCACCGTCAACTGTTTGCCGCTCGCGCGGACGATGTCCTCGAGCTGCCGGCATTCCTCGCGTGTCAATGCCATCGGCTTCTCAACAAAGACGTGCTTGCCCGCCTGCAGCGCGGCCGCCGCCTGCGTCGCATGGTGCTGGTTGCGCGTCAGGATGAACACGGCGTCGACGTCGTCGTCGCGCAGGATCTCGTCGTAGTCCGAACAGCAGTAGGAGGCGCCGAATCGGCGCGCGTAGCCGAGGCCGCGGGCCCCGCTCGTCGAGCAGACGGCGCGCAGCTCCACCTGTTTGAGTTTCTGAAGGGTTGGCAGGTGGACCCAGCGCGCCAGGTTGCCGGCGCCGATGAGCGCCACGCGCACCGCCGATGCCCCGAGCGGCCGTGCGACGACTTCGACTCGCCGCCGCGGCACGAACGGCGGGGGGTTCTGAAGAGTCCCCGCCAGTGGATAGCGCAGCACGACGGCGAGACTTCCGCTGGACGGATCGAGGATCGTTTGGTACGCGCGCGCTGCGTCATCGATCTCGAACTGATGCGTGACGAGCGATCCGAGCCGCACCTGCCCGACGTGCACGAGGCGGAGGAACTCGGCCATGTTCCGGTTTTCGGTCCAGCGCACGTACGGTGCGGGATAATCCTGCCCGCCCTTCTCGTACGCCGGGTCGTAGCTCCCCGGACCGTAGGCACGTGACATGAAGAGCTTGATCTCCTTCATGTACATCGAGTGCCACGGAAATTCGATTGGCACAGCGCCGACGATCACCAGCCGTCCGCGATCGGCGCACACCTCGAGCGCCTGCTCGCAAGGCGCTGCCGACTTTGCCGCTGCCGCGACGATCACGCAGTCGGCGCCGCGGCCGCCGGTCTGTGCGAGGATCTCGGCAGAGGCCTGCTCGGCGCGGAACGCGTGCGCCGCCCCGAGCTCGGTTGCCAGCCCGATGCGATCCTGCCGTAAGTCGACACCAATCACGTTCGCGCCCTGCAGGCGCGCGAGCTGGGCCACGAGCTGGCCGACGAGCCCGAGCCCGATCACGGCGACCGATTCGCCAAGTCCGATCGTCGCGGTACGTACCGCGTGCATGGCGATGCTGCCGAGCGTGGCGAACGCGGCGTGCTCGAGGGGAAGGCCAGCCGGCACTGGCACCACCAGGTTGCGGCCGGCGACAACCGCCTCGGCATGGCCCGATCCCTCACCACCGAATGCGACCAGCTGCCCGGGCTCCAAGTCAGTCACGGTGCCATGCACCGCCGCGACGAGCCCTGCCCCGGAATAGCCGAGCACGGCGTACTCGCTGAACTTCGCCCGCACCTCCGCGAGCGTCCGCACCGGTCCTGCCGTTCTTGCCACGGAAGCAATCTTCTGCAGATGGGAAGGATTGTGCCGAAGTTCGGCCACGACTCCCTCCTGGTGCAGGCTGGCGGTCTCCGTTCCGCTGCTGATGAGCGAAAAGGCGGGCCGGATCAGCAGGTGGTGCGGCAGCAGCACGGGGTCGGGCACTTCTTCGACGACGATATCTTTCAAGCCTTTGCGGAGAACTTGCTTCAAGGCGGCTCCTCGACGGACGTCTGTGGTATCCGGCTTCAGACCGGACCAAACATCTCGTCTCAGCAATTCATGTGCCTTGGCCGGGCGTCTTAGCGCCGTCTCGGGCTTGAGCCCGCCAGGAAGATACCCCAGATGGTGGGTCAGCCTATGCCCCACACACAGATTCCCGGACACTCTCTTTTGCCTAATGAACTCCGTTCTTTCTCCGTTGCTTCGTTGCTCCGTTGTTAATCCGCTACCTCCGAGATCTCCGTGAGCGAGAGAGCGCACTGTCCGCGTTCGTGATCGAGCAGCCATGCCTTGCGATCGAGGCCGCCGCCGTAGCCGGTGAGCGTGCCGTTTGATCCGATGACGCGATGGCAGGGCACGATGATCGCGATCGGGTTCGCGCCATTCGCCATCCCGACGGCGCGCGAGGCGCCGGGTGATCCGATCTGCCGCGCGATGTCGCCGTAGGACATGGTCCGGCCCGGCGGAATGAGGCGCAGCGCGGCCCACACGCGCAGCTCGAACGGTGCGCCGCGCATGTCGAGGGGCGGATCCGGTGGGGGATGGCCCTTGAAGAATCCATCAAGCCATTCGCCGGTCTGCGCAATCACCGCGTTGCTGCCGTCGTCGACTTCGAACGGCGAGAACCAGCGGCGCAGCCGCGCGTCGAGCCTCGTCATGCGTCCCGGCTTCCAGAACTCCAGCGCGCAGAGCGCGGCGTCGGTCGCCAGCGCCATCATCGGGCCAACCGGCGTGTCGAACTGCCGGCGAACGAGTTTCATGCGCCCGGGCTCTTGATCAAGTGGCCGACGATCGCGCGCTGCTTCTCGATCAGCTGGCGGATGCCGGCGTCGGCCAGGTCGAGCAGCATGTCGAGCGAGTCGCGGCCGAAGGGCAGCGCCTCGGCGGTGCCCTGGACCTCGATGAAGCGGCCGTCGCCGGTCTTCACGACGTTCATGTCCACTTCGGCGCGCGAGTCGTCGTCGTACGCCAGGTCCAGCAGCGCCTCGCCGTCGACGATCCCGACGCTCGTCGCCGCGACGTAATCGGAAATCGGGATCACCCGGAGCACGTCGCGCTCGCGGAGCTTCTCGCAGGCGAGCGCCAGCGCGACGAAGGCGCCGGTGATCGAGGCCGTGCGCGTGCCGCCGTCGGCCTGGATGACGTCGCAATCGATCCAGATCGTCCGCTCGCCGAGCGCCGTCAGCTTGGTGACGGAGCGGAGCGAGCGGCCGATGAGCCGCTGGATCTCCTGCGTGCGGCCGCCCACCTTGCCCTGCGCCGCCTCGCGCGTGGTGCGCGTCGACGTCGCCCGCGGCAACATGCCGTACTCCGCGGTCACCCATCCCTTGCCGGTGTTGCGAAGAAAGGGCGGCACCCTGTCCTCGACGCTTGCCGTGCAGATCACTTTTGTCTTGCCAGCTTCGATGAAGACCGATCCTTCGGCGTGCGGCAGATAGTTGGGGGTGAGCGTGGTGTCGCGCAGTTTGTTCGGGGGGCGATTGTCAGAGTGCATAAAAAAGGGTGCTGGGTGCACCCAGCACCCTTGAAGTTTATTGCACTTTGCGCGTGAAAGGACGCCGGAGGTCGACGTGGCCGGCGAGGGTGTCGAGCTCCTTGCCGTCGACGAGCAGCTGGACGGCGGTGATCGCCGGCAGGTTGGCGGTCAGCGCGTCGACGAGCGTGCGAATCGTCAGCAGCTCGTTGGTCGAACCTCCGGGATGGCCGGTGACGAGCTCGCGGCTCATGTCGACGTAGGCCTCGCCGCCGCTCGTGATGAACAAGGCGCGCAGCGTCGTGCCGGTCGGAATCGCCGAGACGAGCGGCTCCGTCGCCGGCGCGACCTGGGCGCTGACGATCGCTTTGGCCTGCTCGACGGTGTTCTCGCCGAACGGCACGTCGCGTTCTACGGTTTTCAGCGACACGCCATCGTCGGCGACGTAAAACAGCTGCGCCTTGATGTTGCGCCCCTGGGTCGCGGTCGCGGGCGCGGCCGGGGGCGCGGCGCTGGAGGGCGCCGGATCGGCCGAGTACCGGCCCGGCAGCCGGACGAAGAGCAGCCAGGCCAGCGCCACGGCGGCGAGTGCGACCAGCGCGGGTATGAGCCACTGCGTTGGCTTCATGGCTCACCCGCGGTCGCGGCGAGGTGGCCGCGGAACCGGATGACGGCGTCGAGGACGGCCTGGGCGAAGGCTGTCTGGAAGTTGGCGCCCGAGAGCGCCTTGCCTTGGGCCGGGTTGGTGAGGAATCCCATCTCGATGAGCACGGCCGGCATGTTCGCCGACTCGAGCACGCGGAACGGCGCGCGTTCGATCGGCCGCACGTCGATGGCGCTGCGCTCGCGCAGCGACTCCTCGAGGATGCGCGACAGCTCGGCGGACTGGTCGATATGGCGGATCTGCGCGAAGTCCCAGAGCACGAGCTCGATGTCTCTCGAGCCGCCGCCGAACACCGGCAAGCGCTCCGGATTCAGCTTCGTCTGCGTCTGGCTCTGATCCTCGAACCCGGCGATATAGATCGTCGCGCCGGACGCCGTGGGCACGAGCGAGGCGTTCGCGTGGAGGCTGATGAAGACGTCGGCCTTGTTGTTGTTCGCGAGGGCGATGCGCTCGTTGAGCGGAATGCTGCGATCGTCTTCGCGCGTCAACAGGACGCGGATCCCGAGGCGCGCTTCGATCGCCGCCTTCACGCGGCGCGCGACGGCGAGGGTCAGGTCCTTTTCGACGGCTCCTCCTTCACCACGCGCGCCAACATCGTCGCCCCCGTGTCCGGGATCAATGGCGACGGTCCGGAATGCGGACGCCGGCTGCCCGAACACCGGGAGCTCCGGCGATGTCGGCGGCTCGGATGGAGCGGGAGCCGGACCAGGCGCGGGCGGATTCGACGTCTCGACCGGCGCGGCCAGGACGTCGAGCACGAGGCGCGAGGCGTTGCCGTTGGCCTGCGTCGACGAACGGAACGACACGTAGCGGGGGCCGAGGTCGATGGCGATCGACGAAGGTTCGACCACTCGCACCGCCTGGACGAGACCCTGCGACGCCGCGGGCGGCAGGGAGACGTCGAGCGCATCGGCTTCGAAACGGATGACCAGCCGGCCGGTCTCCTGCGAGACGGCGCTCTGCGCTGCTGGATTGATGTCGAAGGTGAAGCGCGTGGCGTTGGCGGAGTTGTCGACGGCAGCGGTAATCCGGGGCACGCGCAGGTCGCCGATGACGACGAGGCGGGACTGCCGGCGAAGATCGAGGCGCGAGTCGTAGATCGGCGCGAGCGCCAGGTTGATGAACGCGACCGGCACCAGCCAGCGATTGTTCGTGCGCGTCAGCGGCGCCGGCAACGAGACGAGCCGGCCGGCGACCGAGGCCAGCGCCTGGTTGGGCGTCAGCACGATCGTCCGTCCGCGGTAGGACACGGTGACGGCACCCGTTTCTTCCCGGACTGCCAGCTGGAATGTGCTGGCCAGGTCGTCCAGGGCGACGAATTCCTGATCGCCGACGAGCGAGATCGGAATGTTCCGCCGCGCCTCGCGCGACAACAGCGTGAGCTGGGAACCGCCGGGCTGCCCGGCCAGGCCCGCCACCAGCAGGCACGCAAGAGCGAGGGTGGCGGCGGCAGCGAGATGCGGGAAAAGGGAAGACGAACGGTGATTCAATGGAGGATCACTAGCCAATTGATTCAGCTAAAAGACCCTCCATTGTAGCCACATGCCGCGGCTGAGGGTGCGGGTGCCGGGTGCGGGTGCTGGGTGCTGGGTGCCCAGAGCGGACCTAAAGGTCCGCACTAGTGCTGAAGGCATCCAGCACCTCGCATCCGGCACCAGCCCCAGCACGCAGCACTCAGCCGCCGCACCCGGCACCCCGCACCCGGCACCTCGCACCCATGTGGTGCATACTTCTCGCTCACACATCCCCGCCACCGACCTCAATGCGCGCCTTAGACGACGTCACGGTCCTCGATCTGTCTCATGCCCTCGCGGGGCCGTTCGCTTCCACGATGCTGGCCGACTATGGCGCGGACGTCATCAAGATCGAGACGCCCGGCGCTGGCGACATGGCGCGCGCGTGGGGGCCGCCGTTTTATGGTGACGAAGCCGCGTACTTCGTGAACCTGCACCGGAACAAGAAGAGCATCGCGATCGACCTGAAGCATCCAGAAGGGAAAGCGCTGTTCATGCGCCTGCTCGAGGGCGCCGACGTGGTGCTCGAGAACCTTCGGGTCGGCGCGGTGCAGCGGCTTGGGATCGACTATCCGAGCGCGCGCGAGCGGAACCCGCGGATCATCTACTGTTCGATTTCCGGCTTCGGCCAGGACGGTCCGTACCGGGATCGTGCCGCGCTCGACCTGATCGTGCAGGCCGAGAGCGGGATGATCAGCGTCACCGGGCCGCCAGGCGGCCCTGGCGTCCGCGCCGGCGTGTCGATCGCCGACATCTCCGCGGGGATGTTCTCGGCGTTCGCGATCGTCACCGCGCTCCACGCGCGCGAGCGGACCGGGCGCGGGCAGTTCATCGACGTCTCGATGCTCGAAGGCCAGCTGAGCATTCTCCAGGGAGTCTTCGGGGCGTATCTTGCCGACGGCATCGTGCCCGGTCCGTGGGGTACGGCATACGCGGCGCTGCTCCCATATCAAACGTTCCGGACGAAAACACGCGACCTTGCGCTGGGCGTCGGCAACGAGAAGCTCTGGCGGACGTTCTGTCCGCTGATTGGCCGCGCCGATCTCGCCGCGGATCCGCGCTATGCGACCAACGCCGCGCGCGTCGTGAACCGCGAGACGCTCATTGAGACGCTCCAGGAAGTGTTCCTGACCAGGACTTACGAAGAATGGGAAGCGATCCTGATGAGCGGCGGCGTTCCCGTGGGCGCGATCAACACGATCGATCGCGTGGTCGAACATCCGCAGGTCGTTGCCCGCGGCGCTTTCGTCGATTGCGAGCATCCGGTTGCGGGGAAGGTGCGAGTCGTGGGTCCTCCGGCGAGACTCTCCGACACGCCCGCGGACGTACGCCTCCCCGCGCCGCTGCTCGGCGAGCACACCGACGAGGTGCTGCGCGCGCGGCTGGGGCTCGACGATCGGGAGATCGCGCGGTTGCGCGCGTCGGGGCCATCAGGAGGCTGATCGGACCTGAAGGTCTGCACGTACGCGTAGGCTGTCGCTGACGCTGTAGGGTGCTGGACTAGTGCAGGTCTTACTCGTGGAGAGCAGCATGGGAATTGCTGGATGGCCGTGATGGCGGTAGTCACCGGCGCGAGCAAAGGTATCGGCCGGGTGATCAGCCAGGTGTTCGCGAGTGAGGGCGCGCGCGTCATCTGCGCCGCGCGGTCGCGCGACCTGGTCGAGGAAACGGCCTCAGCGATCAAACAGGCCGGCGGCGACGCGATCGCGGTGACGGCCGATGTCTCGCGTGAAGACGATGCGAAGCAGTTGATGCAGCGCGCGGTGGACGCCTACGGCCGCCTCGACACGCTCGTCAACAACGCGGGCGACGGCGGTCCGACGAAACCGGTCCAGGACTACGCCGTCGAGGACTGGTTCTACACGCTGAACTCGTGCCTGACGAGCTCGTACCTCTGTGTGCGGTTCGCCGTCCCGCACATGATCCAGGCCGGACGCGGCGCCATCGTCAACATCTCGTCGATGGCCGGCCGCCGCGGGCTGGCGTACCGCGTTGGCTACTGCGCGTCGAAGGCGGGACAGGTCGGCATGACCTACGGCCTGGCGCTCGAGCTCGGCCGCCACAACATCACCGTGAACGCCGTGCTGCCCGGGGCTGTCGAGGGCGATCGCATCGATCGCGTCATTGCGGGGCAGGCGGAGATGCGCGGGATCAGCGTCGAGCAGCAGCGGAAGACGTTCGTCGATCGCTCACCGCTGAAGAAGATGGCGACCGCCGAGGACATCGCCCGCGCTGCCGCTTTCCTGTGCAGCGAGCATGCGCGGAGCATCTCGGGACAGTGTTTGCCGGTGAACGCCGGGCGAGCCCGCGTCGTGATTGTCCAATCCGCAATCTGAAGACGCTCGACCTGAAAGTCGGGCCTGCAAATCTGAAATTCCAAGGTCATGAAAGCTGTTCTGTGCAAGGAATACGGGCCTCCTGAGATGTTGGTCGTCGAGGAGATTCCATCGCCGGTGCCGGGGCCTGGCGAAGTCGTCGTGTCGATGCACGCGGCGAGCGTGAATTTCCCGGACGTCCTCATCATTCAGAACAAGTATCAAGTGAAGCCGCCGCTGCCGTTCTCGCCCGGCAGCGAACTGGCGGGAGTGGTCAAGGCAGTCGGCGACGGTGTCACGCGCGTGAAGCCCGGCGATCGGGTGATGGCGTTCACCGGCTTCGGCGCGTTCGCGGAGGAAGTGAAGACGCACGAATCGCGGCTCCTGCCGATGCCCGCCGGGATGGATTTCCCGACAGCGGCCTCGTTCATCCTCACCTACGGCACCTCGGACCATGCGCTGAGCGATCGCGGGGCGCTGGCCGCGGGGGAAACGCTGCTCGTGCTCGGAGCCGCCGGGCGGCGTCGGCCTCGCCGCGGTGGAAATCGGCAAGGTCCTCGGCGCGCGCGTGATCGCCTGCGCATCCAGCGACGAGAAGCTGGCCGCGTGCCGTGCGCACGGCGCCGACGAGACGATCAACTACGCGACGGAAGATCTGCGCGAGCGGATCAAGGCGATCACCGGCGCCACCGGCGTCGACGTCGTCTACGATGCCGTCGGCGGTCCGTACACCGAGCCGGCGCTGCGGTCGATCGCCTGGCGCGGCCGCCTGCTCGTCGTCGGGTTCGCCGCCGGCGACATCCCGCGGATTCCGCTGAACCTCACGCTGCTGAAGGGATGCTCGATCGTCGGCGTGTTCTGGGGCGACTTCGCGCGGCGCGAGCCGGAACGCTTCGCCGCGGCGGGTGATGCAGCTCGGCGAGTGGTTTCAGCAAGGCAAGCTGAAACCGCACGTCTCGGCGACGCTTCCGCTCGACCGCGCCGTGGAGGCGCTGCAGATGATGGCGTCACGCAAGGTGATCGGAAAGGTCGGTTCTGACGCGGACGTAGACGATCGGGATCGTTCGCGCTCTGGTGTTACAATCCGCCTCCTTCAGTCTCTTCGCGATTCGCTCGCAGTGGAGGGTTCATGCGAGTTCTGGCCGCCAGTCTGGTGTTCTGGTGGATCGCGTCGCTGGCGCCGTACCAGCGCAACAAAGTGCGCCATCGGCGTCCCCACGATTCGACGAAGGCCCGTGTCCGTTTGCCGCCGATGCCAACGTGTTGCAGCAGGTGCGCTGCGGGTCGTTGTCGGTTCTCGAGAATCGCTCCAGGCCCGAGGGTCCTCGGCTCAGGATTGCGGTCGTCGTCCTGAAGAGCCTGAGCACCACACCCAAATCGGACGCCATCGTCTGGGTCGCGGGAGGGCCCGGTGAAAGCGTGGTGGTCCGCGCGGCGGTCTATATAAGGAGCGGGGTCCTCAACCATTGGCGTGCCGAGCGCGACATCGTCCTGTATGACCAGCGCGGCGCCGGATTTTCAGAACCACGCCTGTGCCCGGAAGAGGCGCCGAATTGGCAGGCGCGACCGAATCAGGAGGATGGAGCGGCGTTCAGGGTGAGGCGGCAAGAGATGGCTGCGCGCTGCAGCGAGTCTGTTCGCAGGGCCGGGTTCGATCTCTCGCAGTACAACAGCGCGGTCAGCGCGCTCGATCTGCAGGATCTGAGAGTGGCGCTTGGATACGCCCAGTGGAACCTTTACGGCCCGTCGTACGGGGCCCGGCTGGCGCTCGTGGCGATGCGTGGCGCGCCGCAGGGGATTCGGAGCGCGATTCTCGCCGCACCCTTTCCGCCGCCGAACGTCCCCTGTTGGGCCAACGAGGCGGGCGCGGTGTTTGACGTCATCCAGCGGCTTTCCGCTGCGTGCGCGTTGCAGCCCAGTTGTAATGCCGCGTTCCCGGACGTGGAGCAGACGTTGTGGCGAACCGTCGAGGAGCTCGATCGCGAACCTTGGATTTTTCAGCGGACGTTCCCGGACGGCCGGCGCATCGTGGTGACAACGACCGGCGCAAGAGCGGTTGGCTTTCTGCTGACAGGGTCCAATTTGCCGCCGGCCTCGCCACGCTTCCGATGCGTGTCCGTAGCGATACGCGCGCGGGATGACGCCTTGCTGAACGCGTTGCTGACCTCAGCCGCTCCAGCGGCGCCCGCCGACGCACCGGTGAGCGGGGGAATGCATTTTGCCGTGCAGTGCTTCGACGACGCTCCACTGAGCACGCCGGAGCTGTTCGAACGCGCGCGACGGTCGTTCCCTGCGGTACTCGTCGACGGCGGCCTCTTTGGCGAGCCGAGTCTGTGTGAAAATCTGCACCCGTTCCGCGCGTCGGCGGCACAATTGGCGCCGGTGCTCAGCGACATTCCCACTCTGGTGTTCACCGGCGAGTTCGATCCGATCGCTCACCGATCCAACGGGCCGGCCATCCAGAGCTCGCTGAAGAACAGCCAGGTCTTCGAGATCCGGGGCGCCACTCACAATGGCGGCGGGTTCCGCGAGCACCAGTGCACACGGACGATGTCGGAGAATTTCTTGAACGCACCGATGCAGAAGCTAGAGGCGGGGAATTGCCTCGCGTCGATTCCGCCACTGCAGTTCGTTACCACACCGCCCGTCAACTCTGCCGGACGCTAGACGCATGAGCACACCAGCCGTACATTCAGGGGAGTAGGAGGTTTGAAGGCCCGACGAATGATCGAAGGGCGGACCGTCGAAGGTCGAACGTACTACAGTAAGGGCGATGGGACGACGGGCGGCTTCTGGAGGATGTCCCGGGTTTCGACGATCTCGATTTCTTCGAAGAGCAGTGCGGGCGCAATCAGCGAAACAGGTCCGCCGCCGGTGCGATACGTGTAGAGCGTCAGCTCCGAGGAGGCTTCGAGGATGTCGCGGAAGGCGGAGGGAGCCACGTCGCCGACGGCCACGCCGCGGACCAGTTCCTCGCGTCCATCGCGCGTGACCTTGAAGATCTGCGGCGTCGACTGCGTGTCGATGCCGCGGACGATGTAGCCGAACTCCTTGTCCTGGATGCGAAGCAGCTCCAGGAGTTTCTTTTTCATCTCAGCCGCCGGCATCGCGCGGCTGCTCCGCACCTGCACGACGCCGGCCTGCGGGCCGTTGCCCCGGGCATGACCGTTCGACTTCGGCAGGTTGCGGTTCGGCGTCCGGTTGGTGAGCAGCATCAGCAGACGGCCGTTCTCGACGAGCGGCACATCCTGCGCCGGGACGCCTTCGTCGTCAACATCATACGCGCCCGGCACGGGCCGCCCGGCGAACTGGCTGAGCGACGGCGTGTCGCTGACCGAGAAGCTCTCCGCCATCACGCGCAGGCCGATCCGCGTCAGGAACGGCGTCGAAGGTTGCCGGGCGAACCGCGGATTGTCCGAGTCGGGCCCACGCTCGGCAAGCAGCAGCGGCACGAACGATTGCGCCAGGATCTCGGCGCCCGCCCGACCTTCAAACAGCACCGGCCCGGTGTACTCCTCGCCGAGCGGCGCCGTTCGAGAGGCGGTGAGCCGATCGCCAACCATCCGCGCGTCGGCCATCAGGACGTCGAGCGGCGGCAATCTGCTCGAGCCGGTTCTCCGAAAGACGGTGCGAGACGCGGAGCGTCATCCCGTCGTCGGCCTGGGCATCGGCGCTCACCACGAACGTCGCATCTTCGATCGGCGTCACCACCGTGAAGCCTTCGCTGTTGAGGAAGTAGTGCGTGCCGTACTGCTCGGCGACCGAGACCGCCGAGGATTGAAGCTGCGGAGTGGATCGGAGCACCGCCGACAGATCGCGAACGCGCTGCACCCAGTCGATCGGCTGTGGCAGGACGAGCCGGCGTCGGCCGGATCGTGGTCACCGGCGTTTCGCGCGAGAAGTCGGGCAGTGGGTCGGCGTTGGCGCGGTTCTGGAACGCCGCCTTCTTCCGCGCGAACATGCTGAGCGCGCGCTTGTACGCGGCGTCGGTCGCCAGCCACAGCTGCCGGCGCATCGCGTCGTAGTTGTCGTCGAGCGGCGGCACCGCGCTGCCTTCGCCCTGCGGCGCGAAGCCGCCGCGGCCCTGCGTCACGAACCGCGAGCTGTCGAACTGCGTAGTCGCCGACCCGGACCTCGACGTGCAGCGTGCGCAGCCGGCTGCCCGGCACGTCCTCACGATCGCGCCCAGCCGCGCCGCCGTGCGCATCGGTGACCGTCTCGTCGACTTGGTACTCGATGTAGTACGGAGGCGGTTCGTCCTTCGATCCGAAGCCCGCTCATCGAGCGCGCGAGCTCGTCCTGCATCGCCGCCAGGATCGGCGAGTCCTGCGCGCGGGCGCGCTGCGCCTGGCACGAACACGCAGCGCCGCCAGCGACGCGCGCACGAGCGGGGACGGCCGACGTCGTCGGACGCGCATGTCAGGAGCGTCCTCTCCGCCTCTGCGGTCGGGCGCCGGCAGGATCGGCAGCGTTTCCTGCGACTGCGCTTTCTTCTGGACTTCGACTTCGCTGACGAGCAGCGACGGCGACGAGGCAGAGACCGGGACGCTGCCGCTTTCGGCGCCGCACATGCCGTTGAAGACGTCGATGGCGTCGCTCGCGGCGAGGATCTTGCCGAACGCGGCGAGCGGCGTGCCGATGAGATCGACGCCCCGCACGAGCTCCGCGCGGCCGGCCGTCGGCGTAGACGCGGTAGACGAGTTCGGCAGCACGTTGAACGCGTTCGGCGTCGAGCGCCCGGTGAACGTGAAGCCGCCCTCGATGTTCTCGAAGAGCAGGCCGAAGGGCTTGCCCTGCCGGCGCGCCTCCTCCTTCAGCATCTCGATCAGCCGCTCCGGCGAGACGCGTCTTGCTCGGCCTCGACCATCAGGTTCGACTGGCGCGACACCGGCACGAACCCGGCTGTGCCGCGGCCGTGGCCGTTCGACTGCGGAAACTGTCGAAGCGGCGCGCGCCCGAGGAGGAACGTCTTGCAGGATGCCCTTGTCGACGACGGTCACCGGCCGGGCCTTCACGCCCTCGTCGTCGTACTGGTAGTGGCCCGAGCAGCTCGGTCGTTGCCGAGCCTGCCGCTGCGTCGGATCGAAGACGACGCTCAGGAACGACGGCAGCACCGGCTGGCCGACGCGCTTCGCGAAGGTCTGCGCCATCGTCGGCGTTGCTGCTGACGGTGGCCCTCGACGCGATGACCGAAGATCTCGTGGAAGAACACGCCGGCGGCGCGCCCGGAGAGGATCGCCGGGCCGGAGAACGGATCGACGAGCGGCGCCTGCCGCAGCCGCGCGAGCAGCGTCGATCATCGCGCGGACGTCGGCGATCAGCTGCTGCTCGGCCGGCAGGCCGTCACGCCGTCCGCGAGAAGTAGCTCGCGTACAGCGGCAGCTCCATGCCGTCGGCGGCCTTGGTCATCGCCTGGATCGAAGATGCGGCAGAACAGCTCGCCGGTGACAATGCGCGACCCTTCGCTGTTGGTGTAGTAGCGGTTCGTCGCTTCGACCGAGAGCGAGACGTCGCTGCGGAAGATGCAGCGGATCATCGCGAACGGCGCCGAGAGCGGCGCAGCCGCTCCTCCCAGGCGCTGGTATCGATGGTGTAGATCGTCGGCGGCGTCGGCGTGGACCTGCGGCGTCTTCGCGCGAGAAGTCCGGTGCCGGGTTCTCGTCCTTGATCTTCGCGGCGACGTTGGTCGTGACGCGGGTGAGCGCTTCGGCGGCCTGCTTGAACGCGCGATCGGTCGCCGCGCCACAGCGCCAGGCGGATCGGCTTCCGCGTCGGTCAGCGGCAGCGAGACGCGGCGTGATCCGCGGACCCGGCGTTGCCGTCGCCGCGCAGCGGATGCGTGTTGTCGAAGCGAGTAGTCGCCGACGCGGACTTCGACCGACGCCGAACGGCTTTGCGCCTCGTCGCTGCGCTCGCAGCGCGCCGAAGCGATGCGGCAGGCGGGTCGACCGGATGTCGTGGACCGTGTAGCCGATGAAATAGGCCGGAACGGGTGTCGCCTTGAGCGCCGTGAGGTTGCGCTGCAGCTCGGCATGCATGATGGCCAGGAGCGGCGCCTCTGTCGGCGTGCTCTGCACGTGTGCCGACTCGGTCGCGCCGACCAGCGACGATCAAGATGATTGCGAGTCGTGACAATCGGCGCATTCTCAAATACCGAATGGACTTTCGTTCTAGGCCGGGCCTTGGTCCAGTCGGTTCGGCGCTCTTCGGGCCGAGGTCCCAGCCCGCGAACTCGAGCCCGCTTCGCTTCAAACTCGCAGCTCGGTGGGCGCGCGAACCGTGCTCGAAGCGCGGACCTGCGCGGATGCCGACTCGACATGATCAGGCGCGTTCGAACAAAGCGCCGCGCCGCCCTGGCCGCCGCCGACGCACATCGTGACGACGCCGTAGCGGGCCTTGCGGCGCTTCATCTCGTTCGCGATCGTGCCGACGAGGCGCGAGCCGGTCATGCCGAACGGATGGCCGATGGCGATCGAGCCGCCGTTCGGGTTCAGCCGGTCCATCGGGATGCCGAGCGATCGCGGCAGTAGACCACCTGCGACGCGAAGGCCTCGTTCAGCTCCCACACGTCGATGTCGTCGATCGCGAGCCCGTGCCGCTTGAGCAGCTTCGGCACCGCGAACACCGGGCCGATGCCCATCTCGTCGGGCTCGCAGCCGGCGACCGCGTAGCCGCGGAAGACGAGCAGCGGCTCGATGCCGAGCGCCTTCGCGCGCTCGGTCGACATCACGAGCGTCGCCGACGCGCCGTCGGAGAGCTGCGACGAGTTGCCGGCGGTGACGCTGCCGGTGCCGCTCTTCGTGTCGAACGCCGGCGGCAGCTTCAGCAAGCCCTTCGAGCGTCGTGTCGGGGCGGTTGCACTCGTCGCGATCGACGCAGACGTCTTCTTCGCCGATCTTCTCGCCGGTCTTCTTGTCGAGGACGGCGCGCGTCACCTGCATCGGCGCGAGCTCGTCGCTTGAAGAAACCGTCCTGCTGCGCGCGGGCGGTGCGCTGCTGGCTGGCGAGCGCGTACTCGTCCTGCGCCTGGCGGCGTGACGTTGTAGCGCTTCGCGACGACTTCCGCCGTGTCGCCCATCGCCATGTAGACGCCGGGCAGTGCTCCGAGACCCACGGATTGGGCGAGTTGTCGCGCTCCATCATCGTGATCGATTCGACGCCGCCGCCGATGGCCGCGTCGACGCCTTCGTTGCATCACCATGTGCGCGGCCTGCACGATCGCCTGCAGGCCGGAGTTGCAGTAGCGGTTGACGGTGACGCCCGCCGTCGTGACCGGCAGGCCGGCCCGCAGCGCGGCGACGCGCGCGACGTTGTGGCCGGCCGGCCCGTGCGGCTGGCCGCAGCCGAGGATGACTTCCTCGACTTCCGCCGGGTCGAGCGCCGGGCACTTTGCCGAGCACGTGGCGGATCGCGTGCGCGGCGAGATCGTCCGGCCGCGTCATGTTGAACGACCCGCGATGCGACTTGGCGAGCGGCGTGCGCGAGCTGGCGACGATGACGGCTTCTCTCATCAGGGATCTGAGTAGTTTCAGTATCTCAGGATTGCAGGATTGCCGGATTAACGGACCTTCACAGATCGCCCCGAAGACGATCGACGAAACGGACAATCCGGAACGCCGTCCTCAGTTCCGTGTTGAACCGTATCTCCGCACTCTCCGTCCCCGCTCGCATCAGCGCGGCGTGTCGTACCCCATCACCTTCGGCTTCTGATCGGCGAGGCTGTCGACCACCGCCTGCGAGGCGACCACCGAGAAGAGCGGGCGGATGTTGAAGTGGCTGTACGAGGTGATCTGGATCATCATGATCGGGATCAGCTCCTCGACCGGATCGATCCAGAAGATCGTGCCCCAGGCGCCGCCCCACGTCCAGGTGCCGATCGACAGCGCGTCGGGCGCCTTCGCCGGATCGGTCAGCACGCCGCCGCCCAGGCCGAAGCCGTAGCCGTCACCGCGCACGTAGACGCGCTTGGGCCGGTGCCGATGTGGTTCGAGAACATCATGTCGACCGTCATCCGGCCGAGCAGGCGATGGCCGTTGTATTCGCCGCCGTTCAGGAGCATCTGCGCGAACTTGAAGTAGTCGGCCGCGGTGCCGTTCAGCCCCGCAACGCCGCGGAAAGAAGCGTCGGCTCGCGGAACTCCGGCTTGCGGAAGAGCGCGATCTTGCCGTTCTCGTCGGGCCGGTAGACCGCCGCGACCCGGTTCACCTTCTCCTGCGGGACGTTGTAGTGCGTGTCGCGCATGCCGAGCGGCTCGAAGATCCGCGTGCGCAGGAAATCGTCGATCGACATCCCCGACATCTTCTCGACGAGGATCGCGACGTAGTCGGTCGAGTCGCCGTACTGCCAGCGGTCGCCCGGCTGGAAACGCAGCGGGTACGGCGCCGCGCGATCGACCACCTCGGCGAGGCTCGTGGCGGCGTCCGGCGCGGCTGTGCGGGGCGCCGCGGCCGCCGGCGTGCCTTCCGGTTGCGCCCGCTCGGCTTCAGCGGGCGTCAGCGAAGGCCCGAGGTGTGCGTGAGGACGTGGCGGACCGTCACCGGCCGCGCCGGCTTCACGAGTTGCCGTTCTCGAGCACCATCTTGTTCGTGTAGGACGGCAGCCACTTCGAGATCGGGTCGTCGAGCATGAACTTGCCGTCTTCCCAGAGCATCATCAGCGCGGTCGAGACGATCGGCTTGGTCATCGACATCAGCGTGAAGATGGTGTCCTTCTGCATCGGCTGGTTCTCTTCCTTGTACGCGCCAGCCCTGCGCCTCGAAGTGGACGACCTTGCCCTTGCGCGCGATGAGCGTGACCGCGCCGGCGATCTGGTTGGTGTCGATGTACTCCTGGATGTAGGCCTTGACGCGCTCGAGGCGCTTCGCTGAGACGCCGACGGTCTCGGCCTTCGCCATCGGCAGGTCGCACTGCGCCACGGCCGGTCAGTGGCGACGAACCAGGTGACAAGCGACAGGTTCCTCCAGCGAATGCGGAACGAAGTCTCATCTCACGCCACCTCCGAGACGGAATCTTATCAGGGAACTGACCTGTAGGGTGCACGGAACTAACTTGTAGGTGCTCGGCACTAAGCTGCCGGGTGCGCGGAGTTCACCTGTAGAGTGCTGGGCACTGACGTCGTAGAGCGCTCGGACCGGACCGAGGCACCCTACAGCGCCGTGTCTAGGAAGCACGGTCTGCGAAGCCGCAGCACTCTACAGCGTCAGTCCGTAAGCACGGTCAGCGAAAGCCGCAGCACTCGACAGCGTCAGTTCGAAAGCACGGTCAGCGACAGCCGCAGCACTCTACATCGTCAGTTCGAAAGCAGGTCAGCGGGGGCCGCAGCACCCTGCTGCATAATAGAGTCTGTATCTGGAGGCTCATGTTGCGTTTACGCACCTTCGCGCTTGCTGGCTCAGTCGCCCTGCTGCCATCGCTCGCCGCCGCGCAAACGTCCGAGGTGGGGGCGTCGAAGCTGCTGGCCGCCTCGCCGCAGGCGTTTCGCGACACCTGCCACGCCGACATCGAACGGGCCCGCGCGCTGGCCTCCCGGTTCAAGGCCGAGGGCGGCGCCGACTGGCGCCGTGCTCGACGAGTTCGACTCGGCCTACGCCCTCCTCGCCGATGCGTCCGCCCGCGCGGGCCTCGCTCGTAGCGTGCACCGGACGAGGCGATGCGGACCGCCGCCTCCGCTTGCGAGAGCGACGTGGACAAGGCCAACACCGAGCTGACGCTCGACGCGGCATCTACGATCGATGTTCAAGCTCGACAACTCGCGGCGCCGATGCCGCGACGCAACTACGTCGAGCGGACGTTGCGCGACTTCCGCCGCGCCGGCGTCGACAAGAATGAGAGACGCGGGCGAAGATCAAGGCGCTGCGCGAGGAGCTCGTCACACTCGGTCAGAAGTTCGACGAGAACATCGCCAGCGACGTCCGGACGCTCGAGGTGGATCCGCCCGATCTCGACGGCCTGCCCGACGACTTCAAGCGCGCCCACGCCGCCGGCCGACGGCAAGGCCGCGCTGACGACCAACAACACGGACTACCAGCCGTTCATGACCTACTCAAGGTCGCCGACGGCGCGCGCCGCGCTCTGGAAGCTCTATCGGCAGCGCGCGCATCCGGCCAACGTGCCGGTGCTCAAGCGGATGCTCGAGGCCCGCCAGGAGCTCGCGACCGCTCGGGTTTCCGACCTGGGCCGACTACATCACCGGCGACAAGATGATCGGCACGCGGCAGAACGTCGGCGACTTCATCAGATCGCCACCGCGGCGGACAAGCGTATGAAAGCTGATTACGCGACGGTCCTCGCCCGCCGGCAGCGCGACGCCGGGTGCGACGTTCGTCGATGCCTGGGACAGCAGCTACTACCAGGAGAAGGTCAAGGCCGAGCAGTACAACTTCGACTCGCAGGCCGTGCGTCCGTACTTCGAGTACACGGGTCAAGGCCGGCGTCATGGACCTCACCGGGCGGATGTTCGGCCTCACCTACCGGCCGGTCAAGGATGCCGTGCTGTGGCATCCCGACGTCGAGGCGTACGACGTCCTCGAAGGCACGAAGCTCGTCGGCCGCATCTACCTCGACATGTTCCCGCGCGACAACAAATACAAGCACTACGCCCAGTTCACCCTGGCCAACGGAAAGAAGGCCGGACGCTGCCCGAGGGCGTGCTGGTGTGCAATTTCCCGAAGCCGCCGGGGCCGAACCGGCGCTCATGCAGCACGGCGACGTTGAGACCTTCTTCCACGAGTTCGGACACCTGCTGCACCACGTGCTCGGCGGGCACACGCAGTGGGCGGGCATCGCCGGTGTCGCGACCAAGTGGGACTTCGTCGGGCGCCGTCACAGATGCTCGAGGAGTGGGTGTGGTCGCCCGAAACGCTGCAGACCTTCGCCACGCACTACAAGACCGGCGAGCCGATTTCGGCCGACCTCATCAAGCGCATGCGCGCGGCCGACGAGTTCGGCAAGGGCCTCCTCGTTCGCCAGCAGATGTTCTACGCGTCAATCAGCCTGCAGCTGCACGACCGCGATCCGAAGACCATCGACATGCCGAAGATCGTCGGTGACCTGCAGGAGAAGCTGACGCCCTTCAAGTATGTCGAGAACACATACTTCGAGGAGTCGTTCACCCACCTCGACGGCTACTCGGCGATCTACTACACCTACATGTGGTCGCTGGTCATCGCCAAGGATATGTTCACGGTCTTCCGGCACGATGGCCTGCTCAACCCCGAGGCGGCGATTCGCTACCGCACGCGTGTGCTCGAACCCGGCGGGTCGCAGCCGGCCGCCGATCTGGTGAAACACTTCCTCGACCGGCCCTACGACTTCAAGGCCTTCGAGGACTGGCTGAACGCGAATTAGAAGCTGAGGAGCTCAGGAGCTGTGAAGCCGAGGAACTTGTTCTTGAGTTCTTCAATTTTTTTTAAAAAAAAAAAAAATTGTTCCTCAGTTCCTAAACTGCCATAAGGTACCGTAACGAGCCATTCGGCGACACAGCATGGTTTGTCGCTGCCCTCGCGCTCGATCGTGATCGTCCAGATGACCTGGATGCCGCCCCCGTCTCTTTTCATCCGCTGGGTACGAACCGGGCGCGGATGCGTGAGCCGGACGGCACCGCGGTGATGAAGCGTACGCGGTTCAGGCCGTAGTTGATCGCCATCCGCTCGGCGGCAAAGGACGCGTGGCGCAGGAGCGCGCTCACCAGCGAGAGCGTCAGGAAGCCGTGCGCGATCGTCGTCTTGTACGGCGATTCCTCCGCGGCCCGCTCGGCGTCGACGTGAATCCACTGCCGATCGTCGGTCGCTTCGGCGAACTGCGTGATGCGCTCCTGGGTCACCTCGAACCAGTCGCTGACGGCGACCTCCTGGCCGATGCGTGGTCGAAGCGCGAGGATGTCGGGATTTCGATCATGCGACCGCCACGCACGAGCGAAGTCTGCGTCAGACTTCTCACTCGTTGATAGAACCCGCGTCCTTCGGCCACCAGTCGTCTCGAGCAGCGGCGCCGGCTTCCAGTAGTCGCCGAAGCGCGCGCGGTACTCCTTCACGCGGTCGAGCACCGTCGGCAGGCCGACGGTGTCGGCGTAGAACATCGGTCCGCCGCGATGCCGCGGGAAGCCGAAGCCGTAGACAGTAGATGACGTCGATGTCGCCGGCGCGCAGGGCAAAGCCGTCCTCGAGCACGCGCGCGCCTTCGTTGGCCAGCGCCGTCGTGATGCGCGCGAGGATCTCGTCGTCGGCGATCGGCGCGCCGTGATGCCGCGCTTCGCGGCTTCCTCCGCCGCGATCTCTTCGACCAGCGGATCGGCGATGCCGTTACGGCTGCCCGGCGCTCGTACTTGTACCAGCCGGCGCCGGTCTTCTGGCCGTAGCGGCCCATCTCGAACAGCCGGTCGGGGACCGCCGACTGCGGGCCCTCGGCGCGCGTCTTGCCGATCGACGCAGGTACTGCCGGATGCGCGCGCCGACGTCGATGCCGGCGATGTCCTGCATCCCGAACGGGCCGACCGGCATGCCGAAGTCGGTGAGCACGCGGTCGATCTGCGGGACGCTCGCGCCCTCCTCGAGCAGCAGGTACGCCTCGCGCATGTAGTAGGCGAGCATGCGGTTGGCGACGAACCCGAAGCAGTTGCCGACGACGACCGGACCTTGCCGATCCGCTTGCCAAGCTTCACCGACGTGGCGATCACCTCCTTGCTGGTCTCGCGGCCGCGGACAATCTCCAGCAGCTTCATCACGTTCGCCGGGCTGAAGAAGTGATGGCCGATGACCTGCGCCGGCCGGCCGCTCGCCTGCGCGAACTCGTCGATGTCGAGCGTCGAGGTGTTCGACGCGAGCACGCAGTCGGGCCGCGTCACGCGGCCCAGCTCGGCGAAGGTCGCCTTCTTCAGGTCCATGTTCTCGAACACCGCTTCGACGACGATGTCCACCTGGTCGAAGCCGTCGTAGCTGGTCGTCGGCGTGATGAGCGCCATCGTCCGCTCGAGCTGCTCGGCGGTCATCTGGCCCTTGGACATCGACACTCGTAGTTCTTGCGGATCGTCGCCATGCCGCGCTCGAGCGCCGCCTCGTCCACTTCTTTCAGCAGCACCGGGATGCCGGCGTTCGCGTAGGACATCGCGATGCCGCCGCCCATCGTGCCCGCGCCGACGACGGCGGCGCGCTTGATGTCGTTGGCCGGCGTGTCCTTCGGCACGTCGGGCACCTTGGCGGCTTCGCGCTCGGCGAAGAACAGGTGGCGCAGCGCCTTCGACTCGGTCGAGACGACGCAGTCGGCGAACAGCTCGCGCTCGCGAAGCGACCCGGCGTCGAAACAGCGCTCGCAGGCCGGCCTCGATGGCGTCGACGGCCGGCGAACGGCGCCCGCGCGCCTCTCGCCGGTCTTTGCGAGCGCGCTGCGGGCCTGCTCGCACGCCTCGCGGCCGGCCGTCGGCCTGTCGGCGTGATGGCGATGTCGCGCGTCTTGCGCCGATCGCCGGCCGCCGCGCTTCGCTTTCGCGAACGCGATGGCGCCCGGCCAGCAGATCGCCTTCGACGATCTCGTCGAGGATGCCGGCGGCTTGCGCCTTCGGCGCCGGCACCGGCTTGCCGTCGGTGCACATCTCGAGCGCCAGCGCCGCGCCGGCCAGCCGCGGCAGCCGCTGCGTGCCGCCGGCGCCGGGGATGATGCCGAGCAGCACTTCCGGCTGGCCGACCTTCGCGTCCTTGTCGGCGACGCGGTAGTGGCAGGCCATGCGCGAGCTCGAGGCCGCCGCCGAAGGCGTTGCCGTGGATGGCGGCGACGAGCGGCTTGGTCGCGTCTTCGAGCCGCTTCAGCAGCGCGTGGGTCCGCGCGGAGCGCGCCAGCGACTGCTCGCGGGTCTTGAGCGTCTTGAAAATGTTGATGTCGGCGCCGGCGACGAACGTCGTACCGGCGCCGATGAGCACGATGGCGTCGGCGGCGGGGTCGTCGGTCGCGCGCGGCGACGGCCTCGTCGATCGCCTCCCACACGCCCGCGCCGAGCGCGTTGACAGGCGGGTTGTCGATGGTCAGGACGGCGACGCGGTCCTTCACCTCGTAGTGGACGAATCGACATCGAAGACTCCTCGCTGCGTCAGGCGTTCAGGCGTCGAGGTTCGTCAGCGATGCACGCATTCGACGATCTCGAACGCACGAATCGTCGAGCTCGGTTCCAGTCGTCCACGTGCGGCTCGACGACGATGCAGGTCGTCGTGCCGTGCGCGTAGATCTTTCCGTTGCGTCGACGATGCGGCCCTCGGCGGTCGCGACGCGGCTGCCGGCGTGGACCACGTCGCGCCTCGCAGCGGACCTCGCCGACCTCGCGCGCGAGCGGCCGCGTGTAGTTGATCTTCAGCTCCAGCGTGGTGAACACACTGGCCCGCCGGCGTCATCGTGTTGATGGCGCAGCCCATCGCCGAGTCGAGCAGCGTCGCGGCGAAGCCGCCGTGGGCGACGCCCAGGCCGTTGTAGACGCTCTTCGGGCGCCCGCCGGCGAAGACGACGCGGCCGTGCTCGACTTCGACGAGTGCGGAAGCCGAGCAGCGCCACCATCGGCGGCGGCGGGAGCTCGCCGGCCATCATCCGCTGGAAGAACTCGAGCCCGCTTAGTTGGCGGCGGATTTCGACGAGTCCGGAGGGTGACGTGGTATCAGGCATCTGTCATGCGCGGACCAAAGGTCCGCACTACGACAACGCGGCCAGGTCCGCCTTCACGCACGCACCGCAGCTCGTCGCGGAGCACGCGGTACAGAATCTTGCCGACCGCGCTCATCGGCAGCGTCTCGCGGAGCTCGACCTGCCGCGGCACCTTGTACGGAGCGAGCGCTCGTCTTGCAGTGCGCGATCAGCTCGTCCGCCGGTCGACCGATGCCCTGGCTTGAGGACGACGCATGCCCGCACGACCTCGCCGTGATACGCGTCGCGGCTCGCCGATGACGGCGGCCAGCCGGACGGCCGGGATGCATGTAGAGCACCGCCTCGACATCCGACGGGTACACGTTGAAGCCGTCGACGATGATCATGTCCTTCTTGCGCTGCACGATCGTCGTGAAGCCGTCCTCGTCGATGGTCGCGATGTCGCCGGTGTGGAACCAGAGGCGGCCGTCGGCGTCGCGTGCGCAGCACGTGCGCGTCTCGTCGGGCTGGTTCCAGTAGCCTTTCATGACCTGCGGCCCCGCAGATGCACAGCTCGCCGGCCTCGCCGATCGGCATTTCGCTCGTGCCCGGTCTCGAGGTCGACGACCTTCATGTCGGTGTCGGGGAGCGGCAGGCCGATCGTGCCCGGCTTGCGCGCGCCAGCTGCGGCGTCGAGTGGGTCACGGGCGAGGTTTCCGACAGGCCGTAGCCTTCGTTGAGCGGCCGGCCGGTGCGCGCGCTCGAACTGCTCGATCACCTCGACCGGACACGGCGCGCCGCCGGTGTTGAAGGTCCGGACCTTGTCGAGGCCGAACTCTTCGAACCGCGGGTGGCTGAGCAGCGAGACGAAGATCGTCGGCACCGCGGGGAAGTAGGTCGGCCGGAAGTCGCGGATCGCCGTCAGCACCTGTTCGACGTCGTACTTCGGCAGGAGCATCTGCAGCGCGCCGACCCAGATGCCCTTCATCATGCCCACGGTGAAGCCGTAGATGTGGAAGTAGGGGATGACCAGCAGGTAGCGCGCGTCGCCGCGCTGAGCGCGTAGCCGGTACATGAACGCCTCGGTCTGCACGACGTTGGCGAAGATGTTCCCGTGCGTGAGCATCGCCCCTTTCGGCGTGCCGGTCGTGCCGCCGGTGTACTGCAGCACCGCGAGATCGTCCGGCGATCGATGTCGGCACGCGGATCAGGGCCTGCGGCTCGCGGCACGTCGCCGAGCGAGGTCGCGCAGGCGCAGCGTCCCGTCGATGCGCGGCGGCGGCGCCGGCGGCGGCTGCGTACTCCGCGAGCGAGGTGACGATGATCCGCTCGAGCGGCTGTCGCCCGATGCCGAGCGCCAGCGGCGCGAGCGCGTCGAGCGTCAGCAGGACGCATCCCCGAGTCGTCGGCGACCATCAGCACTTCGCGCGCGGTGTAGATCGGGTTGATGTTCACGACGATGGCGCCGATGCCGCAGGACGGCGAACGCCGCGATGATGTACTGCGGGCAGTTGGGCAGCATGATGCCGACGCGGTCGCCCTTGACGATCCCGAGCCCGCGAGCGCGGTCGCCAGCCGATCGGACCGGCTGCTTGATCTCCGCGAAGGTCAGCGTCGCGCCGAAAAACACGTCGCCGGGCGGTCGGGGACGTCGACGGCCGCGGTGTCGAGGATCTCGTGCAGCGGCCGCCGCGGATAGGACATGTGCGTGCGGCACCCAGTAGTCGTAGTGCCGCAGCCAGGGACGGGTGAGTACTGGGTCATGAGATTTAAGATTTCAGATTTCAGATTTAGATTGGAAAAAATTGATTGACTGTCCGATTCAGATCCTATCCCGATGATTGCGACTGCCAATCACGTTCGCCAATCTTAAATCCCCAATCTTAAATTCAATTCACGCTATCGTCCGCCTCCGTCCACGACGATCACCTGTCCGGTGATGTAGTTCGAGGCGTCGGCGGCCAGGAACACGGCGACGCCTTTCAGCTCGCCGGCGTCGCCGACGCGCGGGATCGGGCAGTTCGCCTTGATAGGCTGGCTTCGGCCTTGTCGATCGCGGCGTCGGCGAGGCGCGAGTGGAAGAAGCCGGGCGCGATGGCGTTCACGCGGATGCCTTGCCGCCCCCACGTGGCGGCGAGCTCGCGGGTCAGGCCCATCAGGCCGGCCTTGCTGGCCGCGTAGCCGACGTAGTGCGGGCCGTTGACCGACGCGTGCAGGCCGGCGATCGAGGCGACGTTGATGATGCGGCCGTACTCGCGCTTCAGCATGTCGCGGCCGGCGGCCTGGGCAAAGAGAAAGGCGCCGGTCAGGTTGGCGTCGATGACCTTGTGCCACTTGTCGAGCGGCATCGTCTCGGGCTCGTCGCCCCAGCTGACGCCGGCGTTGTTGATCAGGATGTCCACCTGGCCGAAGGCCGCGATGGTCTTGTCGACGACGGCCTGCACGTCCGCCGGCTTCGACACGTCGCAGAGTGGCGCCTTCGACGGTGAACCGCGCGCGCGCATCTCCTCGACGGTCGGCGTCAGCCACTCCTCGCGCCGCGCGCAGAGCATGAGCGCGCGCCGGCTTCGGCGAGGCCTTCGGCCATCTCCTGGCCGAGCCCGCGCGAGCCGCCGGTCACGATCGCGACGCGCCCGGTGAGATCGAACAAATCGTTGATGGTTGGCACGATGGCAGGCTTATACTGCTGCCTCGCTGCAACGGGTGTCAACACACGTCAGCGTTCCGCTCCGTTCGCGCGTCGAACGTCGAACGCCAGATCGGTCAGAACGAGCAAGTCGACCAGCGATGACTCTATGGCAGACACGCAGACCGTCGCCGGCGGGCAGTTTCTAGACCCGGTGCGAGGCCGACGACATCTTCACGCGCGAGGACTTGACCGAAGAGCAGCGGCTGTTCGGCCAGACCGCGGCGGAATTCATGCGCGGCGAAGTGCTGCCGAACGAGGCGAAGCTGTACGCGCACGACTGGGAGCTGACGCGCGCAGCTGCTGAAGAAGGCGGGCGAGCTGGATCTGCTGCGGCTCGAGATTCCCGAAGCCTACGGCGGCCTCGGCCTCGACAAGATCAGCGCGGCGTACGTCGGCGAGCAGATCGCCGTCAACCCGTCGTTCGGCGGGTCGCTCGGCGCGCACACCTCGATCGGCACGCTGCCGCTCGTGTACTTCGGCACCGACGCGCAGAAGGCGAAGATATCTGCCGCAGGCTCGCGACCGGCGAGATGGTCGGCGCGTACGCGCTGACCGAGCCGCAGTCGGGATCCGACGCGCTGGCCGCGAAGACCACGGCCGATGCTCACGCCGACGGCCAGCACTACGTGCTGAACGGCCAGAAGATGTGGATCACCAACGGCGGCTTCGCCGATCTCTTCACCATCTTCGCGAAGGTGAACGGCGAGAAGTTCACCGCGTTCCTCGTCGAGCGCGAGCATGGGCGTGGTGAGCGGGTCGGACGAGAAGAAGCTGGGGCTCGACGGATCGTCGACGACGGCGCTGATGCTCGACAACGTCAAGGTGCCGGTCGAGAACGTGCTCGGGACGATCGGCGAGGGCCACAAGGTCGCCTTCAACATCCTCAACTTCGGCCGCGTGAAGCTCGGCGCGCGCAACATGTCGTGCGCCCGCCAGGCGCTGGGCAACGCCACGGAGTACGCGAAAGAGCGCCGGCAGTTCGGCAAGGCGATCGCCGAGTTCGGGCTGATCAAGCGCAAGCTGGCCGAGATGGCGATCCGCTGCTTCGTCGGCGACGCGATGGTCTACCGCGCGCTCGGCGACGTCGACCGCGCGCTCGAAGCGGTCGATCCGCGCCGACGGCCCGGCGGTGCTGAAGACGATCGAGCGGTTCGCGGTCGAGTGCTCGGTCAACAAGGTCTTCACCAGCGAAGCGCTCGCCTACGTCGTCGACGAGGCGCTGCAGGTGTTCGGCGGCAACGGCTACTCGCGCGAGTTCCCGGCCGAGCGCGCGTACCGCGATGCGCGCATCACGCGCATCTACGAGGGGACCAACGAGATCAACCGGCTGATCGTCGCGACCAGGCTGCTGAAGAGCCTGGAGAATCCGGCAGATTTCCGCGTCCGAGCTCAGAGCTCCGGCTTCGAGCCCGCTGTTGGCGGAGCAGACGCTGCTCGGCCAGGCCAACGTCTCGCGCTCGTCCTGCTCGCCGAGGCGTCGGCCGCGTTCGGCAGCACGGTCAAGGACGAGCAGGAGCTGCTCGCCCACGTCTCGAACATCGTCATCGACGTCTATGCCATCGAGAGCGGCCTGGCGCGCGCCGAGAAGATTGTCGCGCGCGGCGGCGAGCTGGCGCCGCTGGCGGTGGACGCGGTACAGGTGTTCGCGAGCGATGCCGCCGATCGCATGGCGCATGCGGCCAAACAGGTGGCCCGCGCCCTGGCCGGCCGCAGCGGCGGCGGGGCCGCCGAGCTCATCGCCGCCGTCACAGCGCATCCCGGGGTCGACACGGTTGGCGCCCGCAGGCGGATCGCCGACGCGGTCATTCGGGCTAGCCGTCATCCGTTCTGACCTGTATAAAAGAAGGTCTATGGCACGGAACCGTCGCGTGCTCGCGGCGGCGATTCCACAGTTCGTGATCGGCGCGGCCGTCCTGGGCCTCGCGCCGTCCGCGTCCGCGCAGGTGACGTTCACGAGGGACGTCGCCCCGATCCTGTTTCGTCACTGCGCCGCCTGCCATCAGCCCGACGGTCCTGGTCCGTTCAGCGTCCTGACCTACGAGGAAGTGCGGCGCCGCGCCACGCAGATCGCCGCCGTCACGCAGGCGGGCGTCATGCCGCCGCGGAAGGCCGAGCCAGGGCACGGCGACTTCGTCGGCCAGGATCGGCTTTCGCCGACCGAGATCGCCACGATCCGGAAGTGGGCGGAGGCGGGCGCAGTCGAGGGCAGTCCGGCGCGACATGCCGCCGATGCCGGCAAGGAGCGGCGGCTGGCAGCTCGGCCTACCCGATATCATCGTTCGGCCGCCGGCTTATACGCTGACGACGGAAGGCACCGACGTCTTCCGCATCTTCGTGATCCCGCTGCCGGTCGGCGACCGGCGTTTCGTGCGCGGCCTCGAGTTCCGCCCCGGCAATCGCGTCGTGCACCACGCGAACATCCGCATCGATCGACGCAGGCGTCGCGGCGGTTCGACGAGGAGGATCCGGCACCAGGCTACGACGGCCTCATCGCTCACGCGGCCGGATATCCCGACGGTCACTTCCTCGGCTGGACGCCGGGGCAGGCGGCGCCGCTCCTGCCGAAGGGCCTCGCCTGGACGCTGCAACCCGGATCGGATCTCGTCGTGGAGCTGCACATGCAGCCGAGCGGCAAACCCGAGTCGTCCAACCGTCGATCGGCTTTTTCTTCGGCAACGATCCGCCGGAGCGGACGCCCGCGATGCTGCGGCTCGGACGCCAGAACATCGACATCCAGCCGGACGACTCGCGCTACACGAGCACCGATTCGTTTGTGCTGCCGGTCGACGTAGAGGTCCAGGCGGTGCAGCCGCACGCGCACTATCGCGCGCGCGAAGTGCGGGGCACGGCGCGCTTGCCCGACGGGACGATTCGGCCGCTCATCTACCTCAAGGACTGGGATTTCCGCTGGCAGCAGGTCTACCGCTACATGAAGCCCGTGTCCCTGCCGAAGGGCACGACGCTCGCGATGGAGATCGTGTTCGACAACTCGGCGGCGAATCCGCGCAACCCAAGCCGTCCGCCGAAGCGCGTCGCTGGGGGCAGCGATCAGCCGACGAGATGGGCGACCTCTGGATCCAGGTGCTGACCCGCGATGCGCGCGATCTCGCGATGCTCAACGCGCAGTTCCGTCCGAAGGTCCTCGCCGAGGACGTCATCGGCTACGAGGCGCGCATCAGGGCCGAACCCGACAGCGCGGCGCTGCACGACGATGCCGCGCTGCTGTATCTCGATCTCGGCCGCGCCGCGGACGCGGTCCGGCATTTCGAGATCGCCGCGGGGATGAAGCCCGATTCTGCGGCCGCGCAATTCAACCTCGGCACCGCGCTCGTAGCTGCGGGCCGCATCGACGAAGCGATCGCCCGGTTCAGGAGAGCGCTGGAGCTGCGCCCGGATTACGGGCTCGCTCACAACAACCTGGGAGGCGTCCTCTTCAAGCTCGGACGGCTCGACGAGGCCGAGCGGCATCTCACCGATGCGGTCCGATTCGACGCCAACAATGCCGAAGCCCGGGACAACCTCGGACGCCTGCTTGCCGCGCGGGGCAGGACGGCTCAAGCCATCGAGCAGTTCAAGGAAGCGGCCAGGCTTCGCCCGGACTGGGCGGCGCCTCACGCGGAGGCGGCCTGGCTCCTTGCGGTGGCCGGCGATGAGAGAGTGCGCAATCCAGTCGAAGCCGTCACTCTCGCCACGAGGGCGGTGGAGCTGACCGAGCGGCGAGATCCAGTCGCCTTAGACGCGCTCGCGGCGTCACACGCCTCGGCGGGGGACTTCGTCCGCGCCATAGCGACGGCTGAGGCGGCGCTTTCCCTGACCTCGTCTGTCGAAGCGGCGCGACCCGTACGGAGCGCCTTGCGATGTACCGGCAAGGTCGTCCGTTCCGGCTGCCGTAGGCCATTGCCGACCCTAAAAAGGGGATTGACGCGAGTCAGTGTCGGCGTTACGTTGCTGCAGATTCATTTCGCCTCGCGTTCATACCGGCGTTGAATCATCGGCGGGCGCGGCTTTCCTCTTTCCCGCTCACCTCAGGCTTTCCTCGTTCGAGTTCGTCCTTCACCGTCTGTCCGGCTTCATTCCGTTTCGGCGCTGCGCAGTTATTTCGCGTTTCGCCCGGTCGGTAAACGAAGGAGGCTCGGATGACACGCAGATTCCTGTTCACGCTGATCCTGGCGGCGGGGCTGCTCCTGCCGTCGGCGGCGCTCGCGCAGAGCGCCATGACCGGCATCGTCAAGGACACCTCGGGCGCCGTGCTGCCAGGCGTCACCGTCGAAGCATCCAGCGAAGCTCTCATCGAGAAATCGAAGGTCGGCGGTCACCGACGGGGAAGGGCGGTACCTCATCCCGGATCTGCGTCCGGGCACCTACGTCGTGACGTTCTCACTGACCGGCTTTTCGACCATCCGCCGGACAGAAATCAGCTTGCCGTCCGAGTTCACGATGACCCTCAACGCCGACCTGCGCGTCGGCGCTCTCGAGGAGTCGATCACGGTCACCGGAGACGCGCCGGTCGTCGACGTGACGACTGCGGTGCACACGCAGGTGCTCAACCGCGAGGCGATGGACGCGATTCCGACCGGCCGATCGATTCAGGGTCTCGGCCAGCTCGTCGTCGGCATCAACCTGAGCCTGCCGGACACTGGCGGCGCGCGCGCCATGCAGCAGACCTACATGTCGACCCACGGCATGACCTCGTCGAACAACACCGTGATGGTGGACGGCATGATGGTCAACGGCCTGCAGGGCGACGGCTCGGTGCAGAGCTACTTCAACGACGCGATGAACCAGGAGGTCAGCTATCAGACGTCAGGCATCGGCGCGGAAACGCAGGCTGGCGGCGTCCGCCTGAACATGATTCCGCGCGAGGGCGGCAACCGGTTCACCGGCGACTTCAAGGCCGCGTACCGGCCGGGCGAGTGGCAGGGCGAGAACATCACCGACGCGGCATGCCGCACGCAATTACACCGAGGGCACGTCGACAGACCGGATCATCGACTTCACGTTCGCCGAGGGCGGACCGATCAAGAAGGACAAGCTGTGGTTCTTCGGATCGGCGCGCTACTTCTCGGTCAACAACTTCATCGGCGGGACGATGTTCGACGACGGCGGCCAGGGCGTCGACGATCAGTCGATCGCCAGCGCGCTGCTCAGGATGACGTGGCAGATCACGTCGAAAACGAAAATGTCGGCGTACTTCGACGAGGTGAACAAGAACCGCGGCCACGACATGACCGCCGGCATCGACCCCGAGACAGCGGCGGTCGTGTGGATGTCGCCGGCCTACAGCACCGGCCAGGCGAAGATGACGAACACCCTGACCAGCCGGCTGCTGATCGAGGGCGGCTACTCACGCAACCTCGAGTACTACACGAACCAGTATCAGACGGGCATCGAGGAGCCGCGCTTCTCGTCGGCCTGGTACAGCAGGACCGCGCAAGAACGAGGCCGACATCACCGGCTACAACCGGATCGGTGCCGCCAACGCGCAGACGACGCAGAGCCCGAAGCGGCATTCGATCAGCGGTTCGGCGTCGTACATGACCGGCTCGCACAACATGAAGGCGGGATTCCAGCGGACGTGGGGCACGTTCTTCCACACGACCGACTCGAACGCCGACCTCTATCAGAACTACGCGAGCGGCACCAACAACGGCGGCCGGGCGTGCCGTGGACGCGTCCCGTGAGCGTCGTCGTCCGCAATACGCCGGTGCGCAGCGGGGAAGCGCTGAACGAAGATCTCGGGATCTTCGCGCAGGATTCCTGGAACATCAAACGCCTGACCGTCAACTTCGGGCTGCGCTGGGAGCACGTGAACGCGCGAGGTGCTCGAGGGCTACTCGCCGGCCGGACGGTTCGTGCCGGAACGCCGGTTCGCGGCGGTCGAGGATCTGCCGGAGTGGAAGGACTGGGCGCCGCGGTTCGCGCTGGTCTACGACCTGTTCGGCAACGCGAAGACCGCGTCGAAGTACTCGCTGAACCGGTACAACCTCTCGAAGACGACCGGCATCGCGGACGATTACAACCCGCTCGATTCGTCGACATCGACGCTCCCGTGGACCGACCTCAACGGCGACGACATCGCGCAGGGCGAAAGCCAGGTGGTGAACGGCGCTCGCGTGAGCTGTGTGTACCTCTCGCCGGGATGCGAGATCGACTTCCGGAACCTGCCGTCGAACTTCGGTATCCAGGCGCTGAACGAGTTCGGCCACTTCCCGCGCACCTACAACGTCGAACATGGCCTCGAGCTGCAGCACGAGCTGTTCCCGCGGCTGTCGCTGACCGGCAGCTGGTTCCACGGCAGCTTCACAACCTGACGACGACGATCAACCGCACGCTTCAATTCGACGGCGATCCAGCGCAGAATCCGAACTACACGGCGTTCACGGTCTACAACCCGGAGAACGGGACGCCGATGACGGCGTACGGCCTCAACGACAACGTGCGCAACGCGCCGACCAGCAACCTGGACACATTCGATCCCGCGCGCGAGCGGGTCTACAACGCGTTCAACCTCGAGTTCAGGGCGCGGCCGGGCGGCGGCGCCCAGATCTTCGGCGGCCTGTCGTTCGAGCGCGAGGTGAACGTGAACTGCACGGCGCCCGACAACCCGAACTCCCTGAGGTTCTGCGACGAGACGCACCTCGAGGACGGGATGGAGGTGCCGTTCCGGAGAAACTTCAAGGCGTCGGGGACGTATCCGATGCCGTGGGGTGTGACGTTCAGCGCGGCGCTGCAGAGCAACATCCCGGCGCTGAGCACGCGCACGATGGTGATCCGCCGCGGCGTGTCGCGGTATCCGTCGACCTGCCCGGCGCCGTGCCCGGCGGGCGCGATCATCGGGCCGAACGCCATCCAGGGCCAGACCACGCTGACGATGAACCTCGTGTCGCCGCAAACCGTGCAGGTGGAGCGGATCACCCAGTTCGATCTCAAGCTGTCCAAGACGTTCCGCGTCGGACGTGTGTCAGTGCTCCCAACCCTGGAGATCTTCAACCTCAACAACACGGACGCGATCGTCACGTATCAGTCGACCGACATCCTGTCGCAGCAGTACCGGCGCCCAGCACCATCATGCAGCCGCGCATGGTCGGCGTCGGGGCGACGGTTCGGTGGTAGGTATGACGTAGTGCGGACCTGAGGTCCGCGGTACGTGGCAGACCTAAAGGTCTGCACTACGACGACGAGACCTGAGCAGGGCGGGCGGGTCGTCGCCCTGCTCGGTTTTTCCCGCTTTTCGGCGCCTTCCTCTTGTCCTGCCGCAGTTCTTGGATATCCTTACGCTTCTTTTACGGACGCATCGGGAATTTGAATCGAAGTGCATCTTTTTACTTCGTCCCCGAGCGATTGCAATTGACCGTTCGATTCCGGGACGGTAGGGTTCGCGGAAGCAGATAGCTGAAATCAGGTACTGGTTTTCGGGTAGTCAAGGAGGCTTGGATGACACGTAGGCGAGGCTCGTTACTGTTCGTGGCACTGGCGGCGCTTCTTGCCCTGCCGGCGCGTCGCGCACGCTCAAAGCGCGATGACAGGAACGGTCAAGGACACGTCTGGCGCCGTGCTGCCCGGCGTGACGGTCGAGGCGTCGAGCGACGCACTGATCGAAAAATCCAAGGTCGCCGTCACCGATGGCGAAGGGCGGTACCGCATCACCGACCTCCGTCCCGGCACCTACGTCGTCACCTTCACGCTGACCGGGTTCGCGACCATCCGGCGCGACGGCATCGAGCTGCCGTCCGAGTTCACGATGACGCTCAACGCCGACCTGCGCGTCGGCGCCCTCGAGGAGTCGATCACGGTCACCGGCGACGCGCCGGTCGTCGACGTGACGACGGCGGTGCACACCCAGGTGCTCAACCGCGAAGCGATCGACGCGATCCCGACCGGCCGCACGATTCAGGGCATGGGCCAGCTGATCGTCGGCATCAGCCTGAACCTGCCCGACACCGGCGGCGCGCGCGCGATGCAGCAGACCTACATGTCGACGCACGGGATGACGCACGGCGCAACAACACGGTCCTGGTGGACGGCATGATGGTGAACGGGCTGCAGGGCGACGGCGCGGTCCAGAGCTACTTCAACGACGCGATGAACCAGGAGGTCAGCTACCAGACCTCGGGCATCGGCGCCGATACGCAGGCCGGCGGCGTCCGCCTGAACATGATTCCGCGCGAAGGCGGCAACCGGTTCAGCGGCGACTTCAAGACGGCCTATCGTCCGGGCGACTGGCAGGGCGACAACCTGACCCAGCGGCATCATCGACCGCAAGCTCACGGCCGGCAACGCGACCGACCGCATCATCGACTTCACGTTCGCGCAGGGCGGCCCGATCAAGAAGGACAAGCTGTGGTTCTTCGGGTCGGCGCGCTACTTCTCGGTGAACAACTTCATCCCCGACACGTTCTTCGACGACGGCAGCCAGGGCGTCGACGATCAGTTCATCAAGAGCGCGCTGCTGCGGATGACCTGGCAGGTGACGTCGAAGACGAAGTTCTCGGCCTACTTCGACGAAGTGGACAAGTTCCGCGGCCACGACATGCAGCGCGGGTACGATCCCGAGACCGCGGCGACGGTGTGGAACTCGCCGGCGTATCACACGGCGTCGGCCAAGATGACGAACACGCTGACCAGCCGGCTGCTCGTCGAAGGCGGCTGGTCGAGCAACACTCGAGTACTACACGAACAGCTACCAGCCTGGCATCGAGCAGCCGCGCTTCTCGCCGACCTGGTACGCGGACGCTCGCGAAGGTCGAACAGGACATCGAGGGGTCGCGCGCAAGGACGCGACGCTCGCGCAGACGACGCAGAGCCCGGCGCGGTACGCGTGCAACGCGTCGGCGTCGTACGTGACCGGCTCGCACAACTTCAAGGTCGGCTTCCAGCGGACGTGGGGGACGTTCTTCCACACCATCGACGCCAACGGCGATCTCTACCAGATCTACCGAGCGGCGGAACAACGGCGGCAACGGCGTGCCGTTCACGCGGGCCCGACACGGTCGTCGTCCGCAACACGCCGGTCGCGAGCGGCGAGGCGCTGAACCACGACCTCGGCATCTACGCGCAGGACTCGTGGACGATGAAGCGGCTGACGGTCAACGCCGGCATCCGCTGCGAGACGCTCAACGCGCAGGTGCTGCCGGCGAGTCGCCGGCCGGCCGGTTCGTGCCGAGCGCGCGAGTTCGCCGAAGTCGAGAACCTGCCGGACTGGAGCGACTGGGCGCCGCGCTTCGCGCTGGTCTACGACCTGTTCGGCAACGCGAAGACCGCGCTCAAGTACTCGCTCAACCGCTACAACCTGGCGCGCACCACCGGCATCGCCGACAACTACAACCCGCTGCGTCGTCCGACGCAGACGCTCACTTGGCGGGACGTGAACGGCGACGACATCGCGCAGGGCGAGAGCCAGGTGGTCAATGGCGTGCGGCAACGCTGCGTCTACCGGGCTCCGGGCTGCGAGATCAACTTCGCCAACCTGCCGGCCAACTTCGGCACGCGGCGCTGAACAAGTACGGCGCACTACCCGCGCACCTGGAACCTCGAGCACGGCCTCGAGCTGCAGCACGAGCTGATGCCGCGGCTGTCGGTGACCGGCAGCTGGTTCCACGGCGAGTTCCACAACCTGACGACCACGATCAACCGGTCGTGGCAGTCCGACGGCGATCCGCTGCAGAACCCGAACTACATGCCGTTCACGGTCTACAATCCGCTGAACGGCGAGCCGATCACGGCCTACGGCCTCAAGCGATGCCGTGCGCAACGCGCCGACGCGCAACCTCGACACGTTCGATCCGAACCGCAAGCAGATCTACAACGCGTACAACCTGGAGTTCAGGGCGCGGCCGGGCGCCGGCGCGCAGATCTTCGGCGGCTTCGCGTTCGAGCGCGAGCGCACGTCGAACTGCACGGCGCCGGACAACCCGAACAGCCTCCGCTTCTGCGACGAGTTCAACCGGGAAGAGGGCATTCGTGCCGTTCAAGAAGCAGCTCAAGCTGGCCGGCTCGTATCCGCTGCCGTGGGGCATCACGTTCAGCGCGGCGCTGCAGAGCAACATGCCGCGCGACAACGCGCGCGGCGGAACATGACCTTCACCCGCGGCACTACCGGTTACCCGGCGAACTGCGCCGGCGCCGTGCCCGGCCGGCGCGCATTATCGGGCCGACGCCGTGATGGGACAGGCCACGCCTGACCATTCCGCTCGATCCGACGTCGACCGTGCTCATCGAGCGGATCAACCAGCTCGACATCAAGGTGCCGAAGACGTTCCGCTTCGGCCGCGTGACGGTGCTGCCGACGCTCGAGGTGTTCAACATCAACAACTCGGATGCGATCATCAGCTACCAGTCGACCAACACGCTGATCGCAGCAGTACCTTCGCGCCGAACAGCATCATGCAGCCGCGCATGATCGGCGTCGGCGCGACCGTGCGCTGGTAGTTCGTCTCGGGCCTGACCTCGCCGTTGAAAGGTCGGGGAAGAGATTCGCCCGGCCTTTTTCTTTGTGGGTTTACTCCGTTTTCCGAGCCCCGAGCCTCCGAGCCCCGAGCCTCGGCCCGAGCTATTTGCCCGCCTGCAGCGCCTCTGCAGGTTCCGCTGCGCGTCGGCGAAGCCGGGCTGGATCTTCAGCGCCTGCCTGAAATGCTCGATCGCTTCGTCGAATCGCCCCGACGATCCCAGCGCGATGCCCAGGTTGTTGTGCGCCGGCGCGAAGCGGGTCGATCTTCAGCGCCGCGCTGAACTCTTCAATCGCCTGTGGCGCGCGGCCGCCTCGAGCAGGAGCGCCGCACGAGGTCGTAGTGGAAGGTGGCGCTCTCCGGTTCGAGCTCGGTCGCGCGCCGCAGGTGGCTCACGCCTTCCTCGGCGACCCAGCGAGGTCAGCGCGTCGCCGAGGTTGCGATGGGCACTCGCTGATCCCGGCTCCGCCGCGACAGCGCGCCTGAACTCCGCGACCGCCTCGGCCATCTTCCCTTCGCCGGCGAGCGCGATGCCGAGGTTGTTCTCGACGTTCGCGCCCGAGCCGGAATCTGGCGTCCGGCGCGATCGGAAGTGCTCGGCGGCTTCCTGCGGCCGGTTCAAGTCGAGCAGCGCGTTGGCGAGGTTGTAGTGCGTGTCGGGGTAGTCGGGCTGGATCGCGAGTGCTTTCTCGTAGCGCCGCGATTGCTTCAGTCACGCGCCCCTTCGCCCGCAGCGCCGCGCCCATGTTGTTGTACGCCGGCGCGTAGTCCGGGCCGCAAAGCGATCGCGCGCTGGTAGTGCGCGATCGCCTCGTCGAAACTGCTTGTTCGTCGTAGAAAGCCGTCGCGAGATTGGTTTCAGTGATGGCTTGCATCAACGGACGCCGACAGCAGCGGCCAGTTGGCGACGATGGCCGACGCCAATCACTGCCACGGCAGCGGTCAACTGTTTTCCACTGGCGGCGGGGCCCCACCCCCGCCGCGAACTGACGCTGATGCCTCGCCTCGGATCGCTTGTCCGCGGCTCGCCATGGCCGCAGGCGCCGCTGTCCATGTAGCTTTAGCCAGCCGCTCGACATCAGTCGGGCGACCAGCGCTGAGTCCTGGCGAACAGACATCAGAGATCGGGACCAGCGGGAACCGGTAGCGCGCAAACACGTAGAACATCACGACGCTGGCGGCGTACGCGAGCGTCAGCGCATAGAAGACCCAAGCCGGCGCCGATCGGGCCACGTCGCCCAGACGCCGAGACGGCGAGCGGCACGAGCACGCCGAAGTGCGCGAACCAGCCGGTGGCAGCGGCCACGACCACTCGGCATATGTCTCCTGGCTCTCGGTGTCGAGCATCTCGCCGCGTTCACAAGCAGAAGAACTTCCGTCCGACGAGCGCAGCCAGGCGCCCGGCTCGCGCGGTGATGAACGCGCAGCGCGCGATCGGTCCAGTAGCTCGACACTTCAGCCGGCGTCAGCGTGCGGCCCGAGCGCGCGCTCGGCGAGTTCGGTGGCGTCCTGCCGCTCGTACTCGGGCGCGCCGCGGCCGAGGCGGAGCGAACATGTAGGTGCCGTCGGACTGCGGGTTGTTGCCGATGTAGAAGTTCGGGCCGAACTGCGACGTCGTCAGGTAGAAGCCGCCGCCGACGGCGTAGTTCCGCGCCGCGACCGGAACAGCACGAGCACAGGCCGAGGAGGAACGCGCCGATGGCGCGTGCCGGCTAAAGCCGGACACTACGGCTGGTAGCGCGTGCGTAGCGTCCGGCTTCAGCCGGACCTCCGAGTCGACGATCCAAAAGAGAACCACGACGACGAGCACCAACGCGTTCTCGCGCGTGAGGCGAGCGCGCCCATCGCGAGGCCCAGGCGAACCACGTTGTACGTAGGCCGGGCCTCGTAGCCCGGCGGCTAGCGGACGCGAGGCCGGCGGTCCTGAGAGGTCCGCCTACGAACCGGCGCGACAATCGCGCTGATAAGCCACAGCGCGAGACACATGAAGAAGACGTCGAGCACCGATTTCTGGATCAGGCCGTCGAAGAAGATCGCGGGCGCGTAGAGCGCCAGCCGAAACCGGCAATCATGGCCGGCGCGCTTCGAGAAGAGGCGCCAGGCGGCGAGCCCGAGGAGCACGCACGGCGGCCGACCCGAGGACGGCCTGGCACGACGCGGACGACAGCAGGTCGCGGCCGGCGACCGCGTAGATCGCGCCGAGAAAGTACGGATAGAGCGGCGCCTGGTAGAAGACCTCGTGTCCAATCCAGTCGCCGGCCGCGATGCGCTGCGCCCACTCGTCGTAGCCGCGCGCGTCGCCCATCAGGACCGAGAAGAACGGCGCCTGCCGCATCTGCCAGACGTGCAGGAGGCGAATGATGAGCGCAGTCACGAAGATCGCAGCGGCGACGGCTATCGCTAACGAGGACGCAGAGGGAGCTAAAAGAGCAGAGGCCGCAGAGGCTGGTGCGCGGCGCTGTTTGGCGCGGTGGCCCACGGCAGCCGTATGCTAGCATCCGGCAAAGCGCCTGCGGCCCGCCTTCGCTCGCACGAGGCCGCGGCGAGCTACGGCGTGGCAGGCCATGCACGCCCTTGGGCGCCGAAGCGCGGAGCGCGAAGGCGGCCCGCCGCCAGTGAAAACGTGCTAAAACTCTGATTGCAGGCCTGTTGCTGGTCGTAGCGGCGTGCCCGGCAGCGGGGCAGGTCACCTTCTCGCGCGACATCGCGCCGATCGTCTTCGCGCACTGCGCGGCCTGCCATCGCCCCGGCGAAATCGGACCGTTCCCTGCTCACCTCGTACCTCGACGTCCGGCAGCACGCGTCGCAGATCGTCGACGTCACGCGCGCCGCGTGATGCCGCCGTGGAAGCCGCGCGGCGAGGCGGGTCAGTTCGTCGGTGCCCGCGTGCTGACCGACGCGCAGATCAGCGACGATTCGCGACTGGGCCGCGCAGGGCGCCGTCGAAGGCGATCCCGCCGATCTGCCGCCGCTGCCCGAGTCGCGCACCGGCTGGCAGCTCGGCACACCCGGATCGTCGTCGTGCAGATGCCGGAGCCGTTCACGCTGCGCGCCGATGGGCCGGACGTCTTTCGCACCTTCGTGCTGCCGGTCCCGACGACACGGCCGCTACGTGCGCGCGGTCGAGTTCCGTCCCGGCAACGCGCGCGCCGTGCACCACGCGAACTTCGGCATCGATCGCACGCGATCGTCGCGTCACGCTGGACGCGCCTGGACGCGGAGCCTGGCTACGAGGGCGGCATGGTGCCGGATGCCGGCGTACCCGCCTGGGCACATGCTCGGGTGGACGCCGGGTCAGCGGCCGCGGCCGTCGCCCGAAGGCGCGGCCTGGCGGCTCGAGCGCGCGAGCGACGTCGTCGTGCAGCTGCACATGCAGCCGACCGGCAAGCCGGAACCGCGTTCAGGTGAGCGTCGGGCTGTTTTTCACCGACAAGGTGCCGACGCGAACGCCGGTCGGATGCGGCTGGGCAGCCAGACGATCGACATCGCCGCCGGGCAACGGATCGTATGCCGATCACCGACAGCTACCGGCTGCCGGTGGACGTCGACGTGCTCGCGATTCAGCCGCACGCCCACAACCTCGGCGCACCATGGAGGCAGCCGCGACGCTGCCCGACGGCACGACTCGCACGCTGATCGCCATCGACGACTGGGACTTCCGCTGGCAGGACGTCTACCGCTACGCGAACGCCGATCGCGCTGCCGCGCGGCACGACCATCTCGATGCGGTTCACCTACGACAACTCCGCCGCGAACCCGCGCAACCCGCATCATCCGCCGGCTCGCGTCGTGTGGGGCCAGAACACGTCGGACGAGATGGGCGACCTGTGGATGCAGGTGGTCCCGCGCAGTCCCGCCGATCTCGCCGCACTGAGCGACGACGTGGAGCGGAAGAAGCGCGCCGAAGACATTGCGGGCTACACGAAGATCCTGCTGGCCGATCCGAAAAATCCGCTTCGGCACGATCAGGTGGCGATGCTCCTCCTGTCGTCCGGGCAGTTGGAGGAGGCCATCGGACATCATGCGCGACTCGCTGCGCCTGGACCCGAGCTCGGCGCCGACGCACTACAACCTCGGTCTCGCGTTGTCGATGCAGCGGAAGCTCGAAGAGGCGCTCAGCCCAGTTCCGGGAAGCCATCCGGCTGGACCCCGAGCACGCTGACGCGCTACAACAACGCGGGAGCGATGCTGCACGTCATGGGTCGGCTCGGCGAGGCGACCTCCTACTATCGCCGTGCCCTCGAGCTGCGCCCCGACAACGCCGACGCGCACAGCAACCTGGCCCGTCTGTACACCACGACGGGTCAGGACCGGGCCGCCGCCGACGAATTTCGCAGGGCGGTTGCCCTACGCCAGGATCACGCGTCCGCGCTGGCGGGCCTCGCCTGGGTGCTGGCGACCAGTGGGGACGCGAGTGTTCGCAACCCGCAGGAGGCGATTGGGGCGGCTGAACGGGCGGCGGCCCTGACAGGGAATGCCGACCCGGCCGCCCTCGATGCACTCGCCGCCGCGTTCGCCTCGGCGGGCGACTTCACGAAGGCGACCGACACGGCGGAGCGAGCCATCGCGGCTGCGTCCCGGGCCGGGAATGCGGCGCTCGCGGACCAGATAAGGGGAAGGCTCCGGCTCTACCGTCAGCGCCAGGCCTACCGACGCTCGCCTTGAGTGCTCTTGGAGAATTAACCCGCCGAACACGCAGAAACCGCAGAACTCTCAAGGTTTCGGCGAGTTCTGCGAGCTCCGCGGTAAACTCCCAGCGCTCTCGAAATACCCCGCCCCGCGGGGTCGTAATACAATCAGGGCCTTTAATACCGTCCGGCGTTTCATTAGTCGGCCGTTTCATTGTCGGCGTTCATGACAGTCGCATGATCAACAGGTTGTCAGTTCACGTTGCCGCCGTTTCGTGCGTTCTTGCCGGCGTCGCGTCAGTAGAAGCTGCTGAGCGTCCCCTCACGTTCAACAGGGACGTCGCCCCCATCATTTTCCAGAACTGCACCCCCTGCCATCGGCCTGGCGAGTCGGCCCCGTTCGCACTGCAGAGCTACGACGACGTCAAGCAGCGGTCGAGGCAGATTGTGACGACCACCGAGCATCGCTTCATGCCGCCGTGGAAGCCCGACCCCGAATTCCGGCATTTCGAAGGGGAGCGGTGGCTCGACCCGGACGACATCGACACGCTCCGGGATTGGGTCGACGAGGGAGCCATCGAGGGCGACCCGCGCGACCGTCCGGCACAGCCGCGCTTTACGGACGGCTGGCAACTGGGCAAGCCGGACCTGGTCCTGACCATGCGCGAGGCGTTCGCCGTCCCGGCTGAAGGCAAGGACCTGTTCCGCAACTTCGTCCTGCCGGTGCCGATCAACGAAGCTCAAGTACGTCCAGGCGATCGAGTTCCGGCCGGGCAACCGCAAGGTCGTCCACCATGCGCGAATCCTCCTCGACGAAACCGGCGATCTGCGTCAGAGGGATCTCGACGATCCGGGACCGGGCTTCGAGGGGATGGATGCGCCAGGGCGCGCATTTTCCGGACGGGCACTTCCTCGGCTGGGCGCCGGGCAAGATGCCGCGCCGCGAAGAAGTCGCCTGGCCGCTGGCGGCGAGGACCGACCTCATCGTCCAGGCGCACCTGAAACCCACCGGCCGGCCCGAGACCGTCAAAGCCTCGATCGGTCTGTACTTCACAAACAAGGCGCCTGCAATCCATCCGGCCCTGCTGCGATTCGGCTCGAAGACGATCGACATCCCGCCGGGTGAGTCGCGCTACGTCGTCGAGGACTCGTATGTGCTCCCGGTCCCGGTCAAGGCCCTCAGCATCTACCCGCACGCGCACTACCTCGCGCGCGAGATGATCGTCGTCGCGGAAATGCCGGACGGCGGAACCGAACGCCTGCTGCGCATCTCGGACTGGGATTTCAACTGGCAGGACGAGTACGAGTACATCGAGCCGGTCGACCTGCCCAAGGGCGCCACGCTCGTGATGCGCTACGTCTACGACAACTCGGCCGCGAACCCGCGCAACCCGAGCTCGCCGCCGCGACGGGTGGTGACAGGGCCAGATGGCAACGACGAGATGGGCGAGCTACTCATCCAGCTCCTCGCCGCGAACGCAGCCGACGCCGCGCTGCTGGGCGCGGAGACGTCGCGCAAGGCGCTTCTCCTGGACGTCGCCGGGGAAGAGAAGCGTATAGCCGACGTGCCCGGCGACTACTCGAGTACGCAATTCGCTGGGCGTGCACTACGTGCAGCTCGGGCGGAACGATGATGCCCGGGCGCAGTTTCTCGCGGCGCTGGAACTCTCGCCGGATCATGCCGTGGCGCACTACAACCTCGGACTGATCGCGATTCTCGGCAACCGGGCGGAAGAAGCGTTCACGCACCTGAACAAGGCGATCGCGGTGAAGCCGACTTACGCCGAGGCGCACTCGAACCTCGGCGTCCTGCTCGACGCGATCGGCCGGCCAGACGAGGCCTTCGACCACTACCGCAAGGCGCTCGAGTCGCGGCCCGACAACGCCGCCGCGCTTGCGAACCTCGCGCGGCTCCTGATGCGCCGGGGGCGGCCGGATCAGGCCATCGACCACCTCGAGCGCCTGCAGCGGCTTCAGCCCGAAAACCCCGTTGTCCTGGGAAATCTGGCCGCTGCCTACGCGGCCAACGGTCAGGTCAGTCGCGCGGTGAGGACCGCGCGCGACGCCTTGCAGCGGGCGATTGCGGACAAGAACGAGCCGCTGGCGCGCCAGCTCGGCACCATGCTGCAGGAGTTCGAGCAGCAGGAGCAGGCCGGCGGCGGGAACGGCAGCCTGCCGTAGAATGACGGTATGCGGCTTCCTGCCCGCGCCGCCGCGATTGCCTCACTTGCCGTTCTTCTAGCCCCGGTGCTCACGGCGGCCGATGTCCGCGTGCGCGACCTCGACGACCGCGCGATCGATCCGTTAAAGGCACCGGCAGGCACGAAGGCGATGGCGTTCGTCTTCGTCAGCGTGGAGTGCCCGATCTCGAACCGCTATGCACCCGAGGTACGGCGTCTCCATGAAAAGTTCACGGCCCAGGGCATCACCTTCTCGCTGGTGTACCCGAACCCGGTCGAGCCGGTGGCCGCGATTCGGCGCCACCTCAAGGACTACAGCTACCCGATGCGCGCCCTGCGCGATCCGCGGCATGAGCTCGTGAAAATGGTAGGCGCGACGATCACGCCGGAAGCGGTGGTGGTCGATCCGCACGGCCGCGTGCTGTATCGCGGACGGATCGACGATCGCTACGTGAGCCTCGGCCTCGAACGTCCCGTCGCCAGCCGCCACGACCTCGACGAAGCGCTTTCCGACATCACCGCCGGCAAGGCGCCCCGGCAGGCGACCACACCAGCAGTCGGCTGTTTTATTTCGGATTTCGTGCAGCCGTAGTGCGGACCTTCAGGTCCGCGTCAGACCTCGGATTTCAGATCTTCCGCCGCCTGTCCCCGTCCGACGAGCCCTGAGATGAGCCACGCGGCCGCGGCGGCGATCGTCAGGACGATCAACCACCGCACGACCATCAGGAAGAACGACGCGTCAAACGCCGGGAGCTGGAACTGGTAGCGCATCAGCTGTTGTCCGCGCTCGGTCAGCCAGTGCCAGCCGGTGTGCGCGACGAACGCCGACAGGAGGATTGTCCCGATTCGTTCGGCGACGCCGAAGCGGAACAGCAGCTCCAGCACTGGAATCATCGCGGCGAGCACGACCAGTTGTCCGATCTCGACGCCGACATTGAAGGCGAGGAGCGAGGTGAGGACGTGCGATCCGGCGAGCTGCAGCGTCTCTCGCAGCGCGAACGAGAAGCCGAAGCCATGAACCAGGCCGAAGCCGAAGGTGATCATCCACCGGCGCCGCAGCCCGGGCGCGACGATATTCTCGAGCGCCATGTAGACGATCGACGTGGCGATCAGCGTCTCGACGAGGGGCGGGAACCAGCCGACGTCGGGTGCTACGCCGTAGGCGGACGCGATCAGCGTGATCGAATGCGCCACGGTGAACGACGTCACGATGATCGAGCGAGCGGGCCTTCTGAACGGGATCACGAGGCAGAACAGGAACAGCAGATGATCGATGCCGTCGAGGATGTGGAAGAACCCTTCGACGATGAACAGCCAGACGGCCTGCGTCCACCGCGGATCGAGATGGACGACGCCCGGATCGTTGTGCAGCGAGAGAGCGCGCTCGGCGCCGTCCGGTGTGATGAAGCGCAGGACGGTCAGGACTTCGACGCCGAGCCGCCGGAAGCTTGGGTGGATCGAGAACCGCGAGCGATCCGACTCGATCGGATACTCGAGCAGGACGTCCATCAGGCCCTGCGCGGTCGCGAATTCCGTATCCTGCGGCAGCCGGGGTCCCGTCACGTGCGCGAGCGCGAGATCGAATGACGAAAAGGATGGGTCCGACGGCAGCGTCGCCATCACGGCGCCGATCTCAGGGTTTGGGAGCTGCCGGTCGTTCTCGTAGACGGTGAGGTAGTCGATGATGAAGAGCCGGACGGCATCCCGCATCGTCGTGTCGGCATTCGCGATGTCGAGATAACCCGCGCCGGTCGTCGGCCAATGGTATCGGCAGTCGACGCCATCGGACGCGAATCAGGATGCGCAGCCGCTGCCCCGACGGGCGCACGAGCATCTGCACCCTCGCGTCGTTCGGGATTTCGTGCGCGGCCGGCCGGGCCGGCATCACAGGAGCAGTGCCAGCACGACACCCAGTGCCGGGACCACCGGCTTGTGGCAAGTTCTCACGGTCGAAAGCCTCTTCTCTAAAGTCCACAAGATTAACGGGATACCGTGCCGCTGACAAGCGCCCGCCCTTGTTCCCGCCTCGACTTATTTATGTATACTTAGCACCCTCAACGAGCCCTAGCCCCGGCCGGGCCTTCCGGCGAGGAGGAGGAGCGGGTATGAAGCGGAAGAGTGTCTTCTTTTTCGGTGTGGCCTGTTTCGCACTCCTCGTCGTCACCGGCGTCGGGTTGCTGACAGGCGATCACGCCGTGTCGGCGCAGGGCGCTGTGCCGGCATATCGTGTCGCGCCGTTGTTCCGCACGCCATTTCCTGACGACTCGTGGGTGATCGGATCGGTGTCGGGCGTGACGGTCGATTCGCAGAATCACGTCTGGGTCGTGCATCGCGGCAATGATTCGCTCGAAGGCAACGAGAAGGGCATGGTTCCAGTGCCGGACGCGGCGGCGCGCCGGGCTGCCGTCGTCGAGCGTGTGCTGCATGTCGGCGCCGGTCGTGCTGGAATACGACGCCGCCGGTAAGTTCCTGGGCGGCTGGGGCGGTCCGAGCTCGACCTATGCGTGGCCGACGGTGACGGCCGGTATCGCCGTCGACGGCAAAGGCAATGTGTGGATCGCGGCTGGGGGCGCTGATCCGCCGCCACCGGCCGCTGGGCGCGGCCGAGGCGCAGCGCCGCCAGCTGCCGGCGCAGCGCCAGCTGCTGGGGCGCCGCCAGCTGCCGGACGCGGTGACCCGGCAGGGCGGGGCGGTGCGGCCTGCCGCCGGCACCTCCCCCCGCCACCTCCGCCGGCCGACGCGCACGTCCTGAAGTTCTCGCGCAACGGCCTCCACATGCTGACGATCGGCACGCCCGGCAAGATGGACGGCCCCGATAGCCAGACAACGCTCAACCGTCCGACCGCGATCGCGTACGACTCGGCAGCGAACGAAGTGTTCGTCGCCGACAGCGGCAACCGACGCATCGTCGTGTTCGATGCCGACAAGGGCACCTACAAGCGTCACTGGTTCGCCTACGGCGAGAAGGCGGCCGGCGCGGCGCCCGGTCCGTACGACGCGAACGCCGGGCCCGCGAAGTCGTTCCGTGACGTGACGTGCGTCGAGATCGCGCGCGACGGCATGGTGTACGTCTGCGACAAGAGCAGCAACCGCATCCAGGTGTTCGACAAGACCGGCAAGTTCGTCAAGGAAGGCATCATCGCCAAGGGCACGCTGGGCGGCGTCGTCGCCGGCAGCTTCGGCGCGCCGCTGAACGCCGCCGGGTCGGTGTGGGATATCGCGTTCTCGAACGATCCGCAGCAGCGCTTCCTCTTCGTCGCCGACGGCCAGAACAAGAAGGTGCACATCGTGCAGCGCGACACGCTGACCGAAGTTGGCGCGTTCGGCGGCGGCGGGCGGTACCCGGGTCAGTTCCTGGCGGTGGCGGCGATCGCCACCGACGCGCAGGGCAACGTGTACACGGGCGAGCTGCACCACGGCAAGCGCGTGCAGAAATTCACTCCAGGGAAGTAGGACAGGGACAGGAGATTGGACATGAAACGTAACGCTTTCATTGGTGCAACGTTCCTCGCCGTCCTGGCGACGCTGGCCGTCGCGCAGGGCTGGCTCGAGCAGCGCGCCGAAGCGCAGGCGCGCGGCGCGGTCCAGGCGCCGCGGTTCGAAGTCGATCCGACCTTCCCGCAGCCGCTGCCGAACGGCATGTATCAGGGTCAGTCGATCGGCCTCTGGGTGGACAAGACTAACGACCACGTCTGGATCGTCCATCGCCCGGACGTGCTCGATGCCTTCGAGGGTTCCGCGCAGCAGACGCCGCCGACCGGTGAGTGCTGCAAACAGGCGCCGCCGATTCTCGAGTTCGATCCTTCGGGCAAGCTGCTCCGCAGCTGGGGCGGCCAGGACGGACCGGGCTATCAGTGGCCCGATTCGAACCACGGTCTCAACATCGACAACAAGGGCGCCGTCTGGATTGGCGGCAACGGCGGCCAGGACGGCCACATCCTGAAGTTCACGCAGGATGGCAAGTTCATCATGCAGGTCGGCAAGAAGGGCGTCACGCAGAACAGCATGGCGCAGGACCAGTTCTTCATGGTGGCCGAGACCTTCTTCCACGCGCCGGCGAATGAGGTCTACGTCTCGGACGGCTACGGCAACCGCCGCGTGGCGGTGATCGACGCCGAGAGCGGCAAGATGAAGCGCTTCTGGGGCGCCTACGGCCGTCCGCCCGACGATAAAGGGTCGGCCGCGCAGGGTGCATACGATCCGACGGTCACCTACCAGCACTTCCGCGGCCCGGTGCACTGCGCGAAGGTGGCGGTCGACGGCCTCGTCTACGTGTGCGATCGCACCAGCAACCGCGTGCAGGTGTTCAAGACCGACGGCACCTTCGTCCGCGAGATCTACACGCAGCGCGATTCGCGCGGCGACGGCACGACGTGGGACGTCGACTTCTCGACCGACGCGCAGCAGCGCTTCCTCTACGTCGCGGACGGCCGCAACCAGAAGATCCGGATCTTCGACCGGGCGACCATGACGCAGCTGACCTCGTTCGGCAAGGGCGGCCACTATCCCGGCGAGTGGTATTCACTGCACAACATCGCCACCGACTCAAAGGGCAACCTGTACACGGTCGAGACCTATCAGGGCCGCCGCGTGCAGCGGTTCCTGTACAAGGGCCTGGCGCCGGTTACATCGCAGCAAACCGGCGTTGCGTATCCGACTGGCCAATAGTCGTTAGGCGTCAGTGTAGGCCCGGCCTTCAGGCCGGGCTCGCTTGCAGTCAGCGCCACGGGGGATCGGCAACGGTCTCTCGTGGCGTTTTTGTGTAAAAGTGGCAGGGTCGCAAACGCGGCCGTTCGTCGGACAAGCAACAGAGGACAAACCGATGCAACCACGAAGACTCGAAGGCGCGAAGAAGAAGATTACCGGGGTCGTGCTGGCGGCACTCCTCGCCGTGGCTGCCGTCGCCAGCCTCGCGGAACTCCGCACCGTCTCGGCGGCGACCGGGGTCCGCGATCTCGCCGTCGCGCCGCCCGAATCGGTCGGCGTATCGGCGCAGCGGCTGCGTCGCATCGACGAGGCGATGAAGCGGGCCGTCGACGAAAAGCGGACCGCCGGTGTCGTGACGCTCCTGACGCGGCACGGCAAGGTCGCGCATCACAACGCGGTCGGCGTGAAGGACGTCCGCAAGAGCGACCCGGTCCAGAAGGACTCGATCTTCCGCATCTACTCGATGACCAAGCCGATCACCGGCGCGGCGATGATGATGCTCTACGAGGAAGGCAAGTGGCGCCTCGAGGATCCGGTCTCCCGGCACATCCCGGAGTTCGCCAAACTCCAGGTCTTGACTGGCGCCAACGCCGACGGCTCACCGAACACCGAGCCGGCGCGCCGGCAGATGACGATGCGTGAACTGATGACGCACACCGCCGGGCTCGGCTACGTGCTCAACTCGAACAACCCGGTCGACCGGATGATCATCCAGGGGCGTGTGCTCGATACCGCCGCGCCGTTGCAGACGATGATCGACAAGCTGGGGAAGCTGCCGCTCCTGGCGCAGCCGGGCACGCGCTGGTCGTACAGCATCGCGTGTTGATGTGCAGGGCTACCTGGTCGAGAAGCTCTCGGGCATGAAGTTCGACGAGTTCCTGCGGACGCGGCTGTTCGAGCCGCTCGGGATGAAGGACACGGCGTTTTACGTCCCGCAGGAGAAGCTGTCGCGCCTCGCGCTCGTGCACACCGACTCGAAGGCGGGTGGGCTCGAGGTGGACGAGAACCGTCCCGATCCGAAAGTCGTTCCCCAGGGGCCGTCGGGCGGCGGCGGGTTGTTCTCCACGGCGATGGATTACGCGCGCTTTACCGAGATGCTGCTGAACGGCGGTCAACTGAACGGCGTCCGCATCCTGGCGCCGCGGACCGTCGAGATGATGCGGACCAACTACGTCAACCCGGAGGCCCTCAAGACGATGGGCCCGGGGACCGGCTGGAGCCTCGGGTTCCAGGTGGTGACTGATGCCGCTGCCGCGGGCGAGCCATACTCGAACGGGTCCTACAACTGGTACGGGATCGCCGGCACCTGGTTCTGGATCGATCCGGTCGAGGACTTCGCGTTCATCGGCATGCTGCAGAACCAGAACCTCGGCACCGCGCGCCAGGTTCACGCGCTGTCGCGGAATCTCGTATATCAGGCGATCATGGACTGACGCTGGAATTTAGGATTTCAGATTTCAGATTTAAGATTGGAGAGACTTGAGTTGGCAGTTCTCCAGCAATCTTAAATCTTCAATCTTCAATCTTAAATTTCAGTGACGTTCCGTAGGGCGCTCATCGACGTCCTCACTGCCCAGCCGCGCTCGGTGTCCTCCATCGCGCGCGAGCTGGGCCTCAAGCGTGGCGACGTCGAAGATGACCTCCGTCATGCGATCCGCTCCGCCCGCGCATCTGGTCGGCGCGTCCTGATCGAACCCGCCCGCTGCCGCGCCTGCGGCTTTACCTTCGGCGACGACAAACTCCGAAACCGTCCCGGTGTCCGAGCTGCCGCAGCGAGCGGCTGTTCGAGGCGCAGATCCGTATCGAGCAGCGCACGGAGGGAACGGAGGCCACAGACCAACACGGAGACACGAAGACACGGAGGTTACACGGAGAAGACTGAGCGTGCGACCGGCCCGCGAAGCGGGCCGCTGACGACGAAAGAGCCGGCGAAAATACAAGCCCCTGGATCGTGGTGGCTTGTATTTTCGCCGGCTGCTTTCGTCGTCAGCCGCAGCCGGCTACGCCGGCCGCGGTCGCGCGCTGCAGTGTTTTCTCCGTGCGTCTTCGTGCCCCCGTGTCTCCGCGTTGAACCGTCTACCTCCGCAAACGTCGTGACCGACAGCATCAGCGATCAGAAAAGCAACCAGCACAACAGCGATCCAACCACTGACATGGACAGGCCCCATGCGAGCAGCTTGTTGAACAGGTTCCGGCTGTCCTCGACCGGTGCGCCGGCGATGCAGAGCGCTCCGATGGTGGAGAGCGGCGAGACGTCGACCAGGTGGCCGCCGATGTTCATTGCCGACGCGATCCCGAGCGGGCTGGCGCCGCCGAGCTGTTCCGCGAGGCCGGGGACCATCGGCAGGAAGGCGGGCAGGACGACGCCCGACGTGCTGCTGTAAACGGAGATGATGCCGGTCAGGAAGGCGACCACGCCGGTGACCGTGTCCTTGGTCGAAAAACGCGCGACGAGCGACACCAGCAGGTCGATCCCCTGTGCGCGCTCGAGCAGCGCGATCAGCACCGTGACGCCGCAGACCATCACGATGACCCGCCACGGCATCCGCTTGATCGCCTCGCCATCGTCGGCCGCGCCGAGTGAGCACGAGCACGACCGACGCCAGAAACGCCCCCATCCCGACGTTCACGTTGAAGAACAGCACGCTCAGGATCAGTGCGGCGATGACGGCCAGCGTCAGCCAATGGCGCCATTCGAACGCCGGATCAGCGTCGGCAGGTTGATTGGCGGCTGTGGACACGGCCACGCTGCCGCCCGCGAACAGCTTCAACCCGCCGAAGAGGAAATATCCCCCGAAGGCCACCAGCGCGTGCGCGCCGAGGTTGTAGAGATAGGTGGACAGCTCGTACCCGTCCAGGCCGTTGCGCTCCATCAGGCCGTTGACGATGATGCCGGTCGGCGCGAACGGCGACAGCGAGCCAGAATTCGCGCCGTTGCCGACCATGATCGCCATCAGGAACAGCGGGATGCGGACGCGCGCGGCGGTCGCCATCGCCATCGGCGCGACGATCGCCGCCGTCGCGATGTTGCCGGGTCCCATCGACGCCAGGCCGGCACCGAGCAGGAAGAACATGATGGGAATCACGCCGCGGTTGCCGCGGCACAGCCGCACGGCGTGGTGGGCCAGGCGGTCGAGGGTCCCGTTGCACTGCGCGGCCGTAAAGAGCAGCGTCATCCCGGTCAGCGTCAGAAACAGCTGGGTGGGGAATCCTCCCATCACGGTGGCGACCGGAATTCCACCGACGTAGACGCCGATGATCCAGGCGAGCGCCACCGCCAGCACGCCGACATTCAACGTCGTCACGCAGCTGACGATGATGGCGATAGCGAGCGCCCCGACCGACAGGACGGCAAGGCTCATGCGGTCTCCTGTACCAATGCGCCGAGAAGCTCCGCGGGATGCAGCGCACGGGCCGATGTGAAATCAGCGATCTGGTGCCGGCAGGATACGCCGGCGGCGACGAGCACGTCAGTCGGCTCGAGACGTCGCGCCGCCGGAAGCAGCCGGCGCTCGCCGATGGCGCGCGACACGTCGAAGTGTTCGACCGCGTATCCGAACGAACCGGCCATGCCGCAGCAGCCCGCATCCAGATCGACGACGGTGGCTCCCGGAATCCGCGAGAGCAGCGCCTTCGCCGGCGGCAGGAGGCCCATGGCCTTCTGATGGCAGTGGCCGTGCAGGACGATCGTCCCCGGCCGCGCCGCGAAGGAGACCGACGCCGGGTTCTGGTCGAGATGCTGCTCCAGCAGTTCCTCGAAAAGCATCGATTGCGCCGCCACCGCCGCAGCATGCCGCTGCGCTTCTCCTCGCAAGAGCGACGGAACGTCCTCGCGCATGGCCGACAGGCAGCTCGGCTCGAAGAACACGAACCGCGCGCCGGATGTCGCCAGCGGATACAGCGTATCGGTGTTGAACTGGGCGGCGGCGCGGGCCTCGGCGAGCAGTCCCTGCGAGATCAGCGGACGCCCGCAGCATCCGTTCGGCGCCAGCCTACCTGAAGCCCCGCTTCCTGAAGCACCTTTGCGCCCGCCATGCCGACCTGCGGATTGTAGTAGTTGGTGAAGGTGTCGACGAAGATCCGGATGGGGGTCAGATCTTGTATTTCAACATTTGTCGACGTGTTGAAATCAAGATCTGACCCCGACTCGAAGCGCTGCCGGAAGGTCCGGTTGGTCCACGCCGGCGGGGTGCGCCGCGAATCGATCCCGAGGAGCGCCTGGGCCATCCATCTGCCGGGCGCGCTCTGTGCCATCCACGTCGACAGCGGCGCCAGGCGGCTGGCCCATCGCGAGACATCGTGGATGCCGCCGAGGAACCGGGCGCGGAGCGGCGTGCCGTGCCGCGACCAGTAGTCGGCGAGAAACTCGCTCTTGAAGCGCGCGACGTCGACGCCGACCGGACACTCGGCCTTGCACGCGCGGCACTCGAGGCACAGGTCGAGCACCTCGCGGACGCCTTCGTCGCCGAGGCCCGATTCTCCCAGGCGCCCGGCCATCGCGAGCCGCAGCGCGTTCGCACGGCCTCGCGTCGAATGCTTCTCCTCGCGCGTGGCCATGTACGACGGGCACATCGTGCCGTCGAGCTTCTTCCTGCAGGCGCCGAGGCCGCTGCACATCTCGACCGCGCCGCTCATGCCGCCGTATTCCGAGTAGTCGAAGAACGTGACAGGCCGTCTCGGCTGGTAGCCAACCCCGTAGCGCAGGTTCGACGTCAGCGGCGGCGCCCCGACAATCTTGCCGGGGTTGAAGATGCCGTCCGGATCGAACGTGCGCTTCACCTGCTGGAACGCGCCGTACAGCACGGGCCCGAACATCTTCTCCATGAACGGGCTGCGAATCAGCCCGTCGCCGTGCTCGCCCGACAGCGCTCCGCCGAATTCCAGCACGAGGTCCGCGATGTCCGAGGCGATCGCCTCGAACGTGCGAATCCCGGCATCGGTCTTCAGGTTGACGACGGGCCGCACGTGCAGGCAGCCCACCGACGCATGGGCGTACACGCCCGCGGTGGTGCCGTGCCGGGCGACGATCCCGAGAAACCGGTCGATGTAGTCGCGCAGCCGCTCCGGCGCCACGGCGGTGTCTTCCACGAACGACAGCGACTTCGCGTCGTCCTTCATCGCCATGGAGAGGCCGAGCGCCGCTTCGCGCAGGCTCCAGATCCGGGCCTGGGCGGGCAGGTCGAGGGCCCGGTGATAGCGGTAGCCGAGTCGCCGCGCCCGCAAGTCGCGCTCGAGCGCATCCAGCCTCGGCGGCAGGTCCTCGGGTCGGTCGGCGTAGAACTCGACGCACAGAAGCGCTCCGGGATCGCCGTCGATGAAGGTGCGCCGCAGGCGGTCGAGCGAGGCGTTCTGCTTCGTGTTGTCGAGGATGAAGCGGTCCATGACCTCGACGGCTGACGGATGATGCTCGAGAATGGCCGGCGTCGCTTCGAGCGATTCCAGCAGGTTCTCGAACTGGATCGCCATCACCGCCTTCGCCGCCGGGAGCGGCACCAGGTTGATCGTCGCCTCGAGGATCGCCGCAAGCGTGCCCTCGGAGCCGACCATCAGTCGCGTCATGTCGACGGGGCGCGACGCGTCGACGAAGCGAGTCGAGGTTGTATCCGCCCACGCGGCGGAGCACCTTCGGGTAGCGAGCTGGCGATTTCGGACGCGTGGTCGCGCGCCAGCCGGCGCACTTCACGGTAGCAGGCCGCCTCGAGCGTGTCGCGGCGGCAGATAGCGTCGACCGCGGCCGGATCGATCGGCTCGAAATGCGCCTCGGAGCCGTCCGAGAGGACGACGTCCTGCGCCAGCACGTGATCGATCGTCTTGCCGTAGAGCACTGAGCGGGCGCCGCTCGAGTTGTTGGCCATCATGCCGCCGACCGTCGCCCGGTTGGCGGTGGAGATGTCGGGCGCGAAGCGGAGGCCGTGCGGGCGCAGCGCGACGTTGAGCTCGTCGAGCACGATGCCCGGCTCGATGCGCGCCCACCGTTCAGCGGCGTTGACCTCGAGCAGGCGGTTGAAGTACTTCGACGTGTCGACCTGCAGGCCGGCGCCGATCGCCTGTCCCGCCTGCGACGTCCCGCCGCCGCGCATCGTCATCGAGCAGCCGAACTGGCGGCAGATCTTGACGGTCTCGACGACGTCGGCGCGCGATTTCACGACGACGACGCCGACCGGCTCGATCTGGTAGACGCTGGCGTCAGTGGAGTAGAGCGCGCGCGACACCTTGTCGAAGCGCACTTCGCCCTCGAGGCGGGATTCGAGCGCGCGCCGGAGGCCTTCGACATCGATTGACCGCTGTGTTGTCGGCAAGGGGAGCGACGATTATAGAAACAACGCCACGAAAACGCGAAACCACCATCGAGAGCACGGAGGATACGGAGGTCACGGGACAACACGGAGACACAGAGGTACGGAGACGACACGGAGAAGACACGAGCGTGCGACCGGCCCGCGAAGCGGGCCGCTGATGACGAAAGAGCGCGAGAAAATACAAGCCCTGCATCCGGACGGCTTGCATTTTCTCGCGCTCTTTCGTCATCGACATGCGCCGGCTACGCCGGCGCTGGTCGCACGCTGTCGTGTTTTCTCCGTGTGTCCTCGGTGGTTTCGTGCTTTCGTGTTGAACCGTTTAGCTCCGCCCTCTTCGTGACCCGCAGGCTCGGGACAGTCCTCTGATACGATGTGCCCGCCCATGCATCGAAGCGGACGGCACTTCCTCCAGATTCCCGGCCCAACGAACGTCCCGGATCGCGTGCTGCGCGCGATCGCGCAGGCGACCATCGATCATCGCAGCGCCGACTTCGCCGCACTCGGGCGCGAGGTGCTCGATGGCCTGAAGAAGGTCTTCAGGACCACCGGCCCGGTCGTGATCTTCCCGGCATCCGGGTCGGGCGCGTGGGAAGCGGCGCTCGTCAACACGCTGTCGCCAGGCGACAAGGTGCTGGCGTTCGAGAACGGCGAGTTCGCCCGCTTGTGGGCGGAAGTCGCGCAGCGGCTCGGCCTGGAGGTCGAGGTGGTCCTCTGCGACTGGCGCCGCGGCGTCGATCCGGCCGTCGTCGAAACGAAGCTGAGGGCCGATCGGGACATTCGCGCCGTGCTGGTCGTGCACAACGAGACCTCCACGGGCGTGACAAGCCGGCTGCCGGATATCCGCAAGGCCATCGACGCCGCCAACCCCGATGCCTTGCTGCTCGTCGACGCGGTCTCGTCGCTGGCCGCGATCGACTTGCGTCATGACGACTGGCACATCGACGTCACGCTGTCGGGGTCGCAGAAGGGGCTGATGCTGCCGCCGGGCCTCAGCTTCAACGCGATCAGCGAGAAGGCGCTCGCGGCGTCACGCGGCGCGCGCCTGGCGCGGTCGTACTGGTCGTGGCAGCCGATGCTCGCCTCCAACCAGAACGGCTTTTTCCCCTACACGCCGTCGACGAACCTGCTGTACGGCCTGCGCGAGGCGCTGAGGATGCTGGCCGAAGAGGGCCTCCAGAACGTCTTCGCGCGCCACTGCCGGCTCGCCGAAGCGGCGCGCGCGGCGGTCCGCGCCTGGGGCTTCGAGATCGCGTGCGAGCGGGCCGACGAATACAGCCCGCGTGGTGACGACCGTGATGATGCCGGACGGCCACGATTCGGATCGGCTTCGCGAGGTCGCCGCCGAACGCTTCAACCTGTCGCTCGGCGCCGGCCTCGGACGGCTGAAAGGCAAGGCGTTCCGCATCGGCCACCTCGGCGACTTCAACGAGCTGATGCTCGCCGGGACACTCGCGGGCGTCGAGATGACGCTGATCGCCGCGGACGTGCCGTTCCGGCCGGGAGGCGTCGACGCGGCGATCGAGCTATCTCGCGAAGTAGATTTTCGGGCTCGGGGCTCGGTGCTCGGGACTCGGGATCGACGCCCGCTGAATACCGGCGGCTTCTTGTCCAGGAACGCCTGCACCGCTCCCTTGAAGTCGTCGCTCAGGTAACACATCGTGATCAGGTCTTCGATCGCGGACGGTTCGAGCCGCTCCCGCGCCCGGATGCGCCTGAGCGCTTCCTTGGTGGCCTGAATCGTCAGCGGCGCATTGCCGGCGATGGCGCCGGCGAGATCGCGGACGACCGTTTCGATGGCAGGCCGCTCGACCACGCGGTTGACGAGGCCGATCGCGAGCGCCTCGTTGCCGTCGACCAGCCGGCCGGTGAACATCAGGTCCTTGACGCGGCCCGGTCCGACCAGGTCGCGCAGGCGCGCGTAGTTCGCCGCCGACAGGCAGTTGCCCAGCGTCCGCGCAACGGGCACGCCGAGCGTCGATTCCGGCGTGCAGACGCGAAGATCGCAGGCGATCGCGAGGATGCAGCCGCCGCCGGCCGCGACGCCATCAATCTCGGCGATGGTCGCCGCGCGCACGCGCTCGACGCGATCGATCACCGCGTCGAGACGCGCTTCGTAGCCGACGACGTCGTCCCGCGTCGAGAAGCCTGTAAACTGACCGATGTCGGTGCCCGACACGAACGCCTTGCCGCCCGCGCCGCGGAGCACGAACACCCGCACGTTCGCATCGGCGTCGACCCGATCGCAGGCCTCCACCAGCGCCTCATACATCTCCCAGGTCATGGCGTTCCTGGCTTCGGGGCGGTTGAACGTGAGGAACGCGATCGGACCGTCGACGTCGAAGAGCACGCGAGAGGTGGGCACGTGAGGGCTCCTGAGTCAAGGACTGGCGCCAGGGCGGAACTCGCTCTGGAGGGCGTACGGGTTCTGGATGTCACGCAGGTGATGGCCGGCCCGTTCTGCGCGATGCAACTATGCGACATGGGCGCGGACGTGATCAAGGTGGAGCCGCCCGAGGGCGATTCCACGCGGCGGATGGCGGGCCGATCCGGCAACGACAGCCCGAGCTTCAACGCCGTCAATCGCGGCAAGCGGGGCATCGTGCTCGACCTGAAGAGCGCGCTCGCGCAGGACGCGTTCCGCCGTCTGGCGCGCCGCGCCGACGTGATCATCGAGAACTACCGGCCCGGCGTCATGCGCCGCTTCGGGCTCGACTATGACGCGTTGAGCGGCGATAACCCCGGCCTGATTTACGCGTCGATCTCCGGCTACGGACAAACGGGGCCGTCGGCGTCGAAGGGCGGCTTCGATCTGGTGGCGCAGGGTGTGTCGGGATTGATGTCGATCACCGGCGAACCGGGGCGGCCGCCGGTCAAAGCGGGCGTGCCGGTGACGGACCTCGGCGCCGCGTTGTTCGCCCTGTCGGCAATCCTCGCAGCGCTCTTCTACCGCACGCGAACCGGGCGCGGGCAGTACATCGACACGTCGCTCGTCGAAGCGGGTGTGGCACTGTCGGTCTGGGAAGCGACCGAGTACTTTTCGGGCAACGGCATCCCGCAGCCGATGGGATCGGCGCACCGGATGAGCGCGCCGTACCAGGCCGTCCGATGTGCTGACGGCTACATCACGCTGGCGGCGGCGAACGATCGACTGTTCGCCCGGTTATGCGAGCTGTTGAATCGGCCGGAGTGGTCGAGCGATCCCGACTTCGCCGACGATACCGCGCGGGTACGGAACAAGTCGAAGCTGGCTGCCGCGATCGAGACCGTCACGCTCGAAAGGCCCCGGCAGCATTGGCTGGACCTCTTCGACGCGAACGGGATTCCGTGCGGGCCGATCAACGACTACGCGCAGGTCTTCGCCGATCCGCAGATCGCGGCGCGGGAGATGGCGGTTGAAGTCGATCACCCGACGCTCGGCAGAATCCGCACGCTGGGCTCACCGATCAAGATGTCGGCGACGCCGCCGGTGGTCGGACGGCGAGCGCCGCTGCTGGGCGAGCATACCGGGCAAGTGCTGCGCGAGGCCGGACTCACTGACGAAGAGATCGCGCGAATGGCGAGCGGGGCCTAGGTAGCGTCCTTTAGCCGGACGAATCATCAGGCGTCCGGGCGTCTCCGGTGTTGAGACGCCCGGCGTCCTGCAAGGCACGGCGAAGCACGAACTCGATCTGGCCGTTCAGGCTGCGGAGGTCGTCGTTCGCCCAGCGCTGGAGCGCGTCGAGGACATCGCGATCGATGCGCAGCAGAAAGGGTTTCCGTTCAGCCACAAATCACTGGTAGATCGTCCCGGCATTCACGATCGGCTGCGTGCCGCGCTCGCCGCACAGCACGACCAGGAGATTGCTCACCATCGCCGCCTTCCGTTCGTCATCGAGCTGAACGATCGCGCGCTGGGAGAGCATGTCGAGCGCCATCTGCACCATCCCGACGGCGCCCTCGACGATGCGCTGGCGCGCGGCGATGATCGCGCCCGCCTGCTGCCGCTGCAGCATGGCCGCGGCAATCTCGGGCGCGTAGGCGAGATGGGTGATCCTGGCCTCCATCACCTCGATACCGGCCTTCGAGAGCCTGTCCTGAATCTCACGCTTCAGGTGTTCCGCGACCGCTCCCGTGTGGCCGCGCAGCGAAATGCGCTCCTCGTCGTGAGTATCGTAGGTGTAGCTCGAGGCGAGGTTGCGGACGGCCGATTCGGTCTGCACGTGCAGGTAGTTCTCGTAGTCGTGCACCTCGAAGACCGCTTCCGCGGTGTCGATCACGCGCCAGACGACCACGGCGGCAATTTCGATCGGGTTGCCTTCGTTGTCGTTCACCTTCAGCTTGGCACTCTCGAAGTTCCGGATGCGGAGTGAGACCCGCTTCTTCGAGTAGAGCGGGTTCGCCCAGCGAAGCCCTTCTTCCCTGACCGTCCCCTTGTAGGCGCCGAACAACTGCAGGACCTTGCCCTCGTTCGGATTGACGATGAACAGCCCGGGATACATCAGCGCGGCCAGGACGGCGACGACGATGGAGGTCATGATCCCGGCCGGGTTGTCGGCTTCGACGCTCAGGTAGATGCCGTAGAGCGCCACCAGGTCAGTTGCCAGCAGGATGCCCACGATTCCCCACCCAGAGCTAACGGACCGCTGTTTCTCGCGAATCATCGAGTTCCTCCGTGTGATGTCAAAGTGATATCACATAGATATCGAACTGGTCAATAACCGCGGGCTTCGCAAAGGGTGCTCGGAACTGACGCTGAAGGGTGCTGCCGCTTCACTGATGGTGCTTCCTTACTGCTCGCTGTAGGGTGCTGCTACCGCTTCGCCGATGGTGCTCGCCCGCTGTCGCTGTAGGGTGCTGCTTCGCTAGCCCCGCTATGGGACGAGATATCCGGGGCGTGTGAGGATGTCGCCGCGGCCGGTCTTGAGGGTCACCTTCAGGTCGTGCCAGCCGGGCGTCACCGGGGGCTCTGGGTAGTAGGTGAGCAGGTAGCGGGCGCGCATGTCGCCGAGGGCTTCGAGGAGCAGCGGGCCGATGCGTGCGGATTGATCGGTGACCCAGCGCCGCCCGCCGGTGGCCTCGGTGATCGCCACAAGTATCTGATCCCCTCTCGTAGGCGCGAGGGCGCCTCGCGGTGAATCCGTGAGCTCAACGCCATAGATGACGAGATCAACAGCTTTGACCCCGGTCACGATTTGCTCCGAGGTCAGCCAGCTGAGCGTGTCGAGTCCGTCGCTGAACAGGAGCGCCACGCCTCGCGATCCCGGGGCGGGCGCGACTTTGAGCGAGGTGTAGACGGCGTCGCGCAACGAGGTGGCGCCGGACGGCGTCAGTTCGTCCAGCGCTCGTTCAACGAGCGCGAAGTCGCCGGTCAGTTCGACAGGCCGCCTGATATGCGACGAGAACGTCAGCAGCGCGGCGCGATCGTCGGGCCTGAGACTCCTCAGGACGCCCTTTGCCCCGGCAATCAGATTCGCGAAACGCGGCCCGGCCATACTGCCACTGGTATCGAGCACGAGCAGCACGCTGAGCGGCATCGACTCGAGCGCGGCGCTCTCGATCCGCTGCGTCCGGCCGTTGTCGGTCAGCACGAAGTCGTCGGCGCGCAGGCCCACGACCGGACGATCCGATCGTCGAACCGAGACGTCGAGCCGCACGAGATCGACTCGGGCGCGGAACACGGGTGTTTGCCCGTCAACGATGAGCGGGGCCAGGACAACACCGGCGAGAACAGCACGTCGCCGCATCATTGGCGGATGTATGCGTTCAGCCACTCGAGCGAATCGAAATCCTCTGCGGGCTGCCTGAACTCCCACCAGGGATCGCCGACCGTCGCGAAGCTGGAGAAGCTCGTCGACGATCTTCCGGCTGCGGTCAGCCATCCCGAGCTGGTCGCTCAAGTGGGCCAGCGCAATCCGCGCGGATTGATACTCGGGGCCGAGACTCACCGCCCGCTCGGCTTCGGCCGACGCACCCCGCACGTCGCCCGCCTGCTGGTTCAAGTCGGCGCGGAACAACGCGACCAGGTAGAGCAGTTCGACTCTGCTGGTGCCCCGCTCGACTTCAGCGAGCTCCTGACGGGCGCCTTCCCGGTCGCCAGCAAGATGCAGCACCCGTCCCAGCCGCAGGTGCGCGTCGGGAGAGTGCGGGTCGAGCGCGCTCGCCCGCCGATAGGCATTGGCGGCGAGCGTCAAGTTCCGCGCGCGCTGGTCGTCGGACAAGCGGCAGTCGGACGCCAGGCACGTGGCGTGTGGATACGTCGACACTTCGTAGGCGATGCCGGACAGGAGCTGCAGGCGCGAACTCTCACCAGCGATCCGCAGTCCGCGATCGATCACCGCGCGCGCGCCGGAAGGATTCAGTTCGGCGATGAACACCGACGCCATGAACGTGTACCAGCGCTCTTGAAATACCCGGATGTCCGGCGAGTTGCGGCGGAGATTGCTGACGAGGGCTTCCGCTACGGCGAAGCGCTCGGGGCCTCCGGCCCTCGTGTCTCGCCGCGCCAGCTCGGTCATCAGCAGCGCCACCCCTGGAGCCAGGCGCGTGTCGCGATCCTCGATGAGTTGACGAGCGTCCCTCCTGACCGCCTCGGGTTTCCACGATCCGGCAACGCGTAGCGCTGCATCGGCCTGTTTCCCCTGGTACAAGATGACGGCGACGCGATACGTGCGTAGCCGATCGTCCTGTGCGGAAACGGCCGCAGGGACGGCGAGCGCGATGAGCAGGAGAGTCGCCTTCACGACAGCGCAGCCGATTATCGTCGGTCCGGCGCACCGTACCGGCGTAGGACTGCGAGCACGGTCGGCACAGCCGCAGCACGGTCATCGAAGCCGCAGCACGGTCTGCGAAGCCGCAGCACCCTACAGCGTCAGTCTGCGAGCACGGTCAGCGAAGTAGTTATTTCGGCTTCTCGACCATCGGGACGAAGCGGACCGGGATGGTCCGTTTCTCGGCGACGCCTTCCTTCGTCTTGGTGACGATGACGATTTCCTGGGACAGGGTCCCGACCGGGACGACCAGGATGCCGCCAACCGCCAGCTGGTCGACGAGCGCCTGCGGGATCGCGTCCGGCGCCGCGGTGACGATGATCCGGTCGAAGGGCGCCCGTTCCGGCCATCCCAGGTAGCCATTTCCGGTCCGGACGTTGACGTTGGAATAGCCCGCCTCGGCCAGGGTGCTGCGCGCGCGATCGGCCAGCTGCGGAACGATCTCGATCGTCAGCACCTCCCGCGCCAGTTCCGCGAGGACCGCCGCCTGGTAGCCCGAGCCGGTCCCGATCTCCAGCACCGTGTGATCGCGGGTGACCTGCAGCACCTCCGTCATGTAGGCGACGATGAACGGCTGCGAGATGGTCTGGCCGAGACCGATCGGCAGCGGGGAGTTGTCGTAAGCGCGCTCGCGAAGCTCCGGCGGCACGAAGAGGTGCCGGGGCACCTTGCCCATCGCCTGCAGCACGGCGTCGTTGCTGATGCCTTCCGCCCGCAGCTGCGTTTCGACCATGCGCCGCCGCGCGGCCTCGAGGTCCTGGGCAGTCGCGGTGCAGCTCGATCCCGTGAACAATGCGGTCAGCGCTCCAAACATCATGAACGCAGCCCGCGGCATGTCACGGCCGGCGCAGCAGGCCGCCCAGGCCGGTCTTGAGCTGCTTCTGGAGTTCGTTGGTAATGGCGCGCTTGGCCAAGTCAGCCACGTCGATCTTGACGCTCAGGTTGTCGGCAGGTCCCGTGATCGTCGCCGGCAACGTGACGCGTCCCTGTTCCGCAGTGTACCGCGCCAGGTCGCTTCCTGCCTGCTTCGACAGCTCATCCGACAGCTGAACCTTGCCGGCGAGGTTCACCGCGCTCCCGTCGAGGCGCACGTTGCCCGAGGCGGTGAGAAGGAGGTCTTTCGACTCGAATCGCAGGTCGTCGGTCGATGCCGAACCGTTCGCGATTCGCAGCGTCGCGCCGAGACGCGTGAACGGTTCGTCGGTCGAGCCGCCGGACATCGCTTGCTTGGTGGCTCCTTCGCGCATCGACGTCGCGATGACGACGTTCCGGACGAGACCCAGCTTCTTGACGATCCCGTCGACGACGTCCACCCGTGCGGTCCCCCGCGCCGTCTTGATCGCGGTCGCCGCGTCCGCCCCGCTGCCGCTGAGATCGATCTTCCCGGACAAGGTGCCAGTGACGACGCCGGGAGTGCCTGCAAACGCGGTCGCCGAAGCGACGTCGACGTTGCTGAGACCGGCATTCCATCGGAACGTGGGAGCCTTTTCGAGCGAGATTCGCCGAGAGCGTTCCGGCGTACCGGCCGCCGAACAGTCCGAAAGAGACGGGATCGACGACGATGGAATCGGCGCTGAGCCGCGCTTTTCCCGAGAGCTTGTCGATCGTCATGCTGCCCATCGAGGCGCGCGCCGCGTCGAGGGTGACGACGATGTTCATCCCGCTTGCGCCCGGGCGGCCGTGCGACGAGCGGCGGGGGACTTCGGCGCCGCCTGCGCGCCCGCTCCGCCGGCGAAATCGCTCGCAAACGCGATCAGCCGGTCGACGTTCAGGGCGTCGGCCTTGATGGCCAGCTCACCGGCCGGTGCGGTCATGTCGGTGATCTGGCCGCTCGCCGTGATCGACGTGTCGTCGGCTGCGAGGTCGACCGATCGCACCACGACCCGCTGCCCCTCGATGGAAGCCTCGATGTCGCCGCGCAGCGTGCGCGAACCGCTCACGATCTCGACGTCGCTCAGGACGATCTCGTCGATCGAGACGATCTCGACGACGGAGCCGCCCGTCTCGGCCGGGTCGGGCTCGTCCGCGGTGGCTCCACCGCCAAAGGCCGGCAGCGGCAGCTCGATGCGCGCTTTCGAGAGCCGCAGCGCGCCGTGCTCGATACGCCGCGAGAGGAGGGCCCGGAATCCGGTCGCGACGTGAAGCGTTTCGACCTGGATTCGTGGCGGCTGGCCAATCGTCACATCGTCGAGATCGATCGTGACGCGCGGGAAGATCGACGCGCCAATCCCGCCGATCGCGACCGGCTGGCCGATCGCATTCGAGATCTGCGACGCGATGGCGGTACGAACCGTCTCAGTGGCCAGGATCGATCGCGCCCAGACCAGCGTGGCGATCGCGACGAGGACGATGACGGCGGCTGCGGCCGCCAGTACTTTCTTGACCATCCGAAGCCTCCGTCGCCGACCATGCAACTTCGCGCAGTTTCTAGAACATGGCCAGCGGGTTGACCGGTGAGCCGGTACCGTACGGTATCGGCAGCGGGGCCACCGACAACATGAACTCCCAGCGATTTCGCGTCGCGGCCGCCTCGCTGACCGCTTCCAAATCGGCTCGATCGATGAGCATGATCCCCAGCATCGTCAGCGCAAAATTGTGCAGCGCGAGGCGTGGCAGATCACCGGGCGGCTGCGGCACGTACCCGGGCGTCTCCCATGCGATGAGCGAGACGTCGCGCTGCTTGAGCCACGGGATGACGGAGTTGTCGAACCCGGCGGCGCCTTCGTCGATCGCCCACGGTCCGAGCTTGGCACGGCGCGCCCATCGCCCCCAGCGGAAGAGCAACGCATCGCCGGCACCGACCTTCACGCCGGCCTTCTTTTCCCACGCTTCCAGGTCCTCTGGGAAGACTCGAGTGCCGGGCTCGAGGTACGGCAAACCCTTCAGCCTCGGGATGTCGAACAGGACCGCACGGGTGACGATCCCATTCTTCATATTGAGGACCGAGTTGCGAATGGCACCCTTTTCCTTCGAGACGACGGTGTTGACGGGGTAGCCGTTCCAGGCGAGGCCGTTGAAGAAGATGTGCGCGAACGAGTCGATGTGCGTGGCGCCGGCGCCATGGATGCACGGGATACGCGATGCGATCGGACGCTCCGCCCTGGGTGGCGCTGACCATCATCCATTCTGCCGGGCAGGGCACGTCGACATCCTTCTGCGTGGCCGCATTCGACGCCAGCGACACGGTGAGCCCCTCCTTCACCAGCGCGACCGCGGCGCGACGCTTCGCCGGGGTGATGAGGTTCAGTGCCCCCATCTCATCGTCTTTTCCCCAGCGTCCCCAATTGGAGATCTCCTTCTGCCACCGGTCGTATTCTGCCTGCGTGGTGAGCGGCCGCGAGGTGTCGGGCTTGAAGGGGGAGTTCTGCGCGGAGAGCCCACCGCGGCGAAGGGCGCTGACGGAGGATCAGACGCGATCGCACGTGACGCCGCCGACGAATCTTCTTCAGCATGCGCGCCCCCCCTCCAGCATTCCTGAGTTCCTGAATTCCCTAATTCCAAATTACCAGAATCTGAACAACGGCCGTCCGTACCATGAGAGGCCCGGCCACGGAATCCCCGCGAGGATGGTGATGGTGGTCAGGGTGAAGAAGAGCGCGCGCCACTTGCGACGGGCCTGTGACGTCGTCGCGTTCAGCGCCAGCACGCGGCCGATCCGCACGAGGATGGTGGCGCCGGCCATCCAGGCGATGTGGTCGATCGCCCAGAAGCGGAGGCCGGGGTTGTGCAGCGCGCGGCCGAGGTCCTTGGAGGCCTCCATGATGAACGGGCTGAGGCCGAAGTACAGCAACAGGCCGAACAGCACCTGGAAGTCGAGGGCCATCATGAACAGCGTGTCCCACTGGCGGCCCGGCATCGGCCTGGAGAGGTCCGAATCGGTTCGGAACGCGTTCAGGGTCGCAGCGATCGCCAGCAGCAGTGTCGCCCAGCGAAGCCAGGAATGAATGATGAGAACAGGCGAATAGTACACAGCCGCCTATCCTATCCCCCGGGTGGCTTCGGCCGGCGGATCCTGAAAGCTCTCCGCGCGCTACAGACGTCGACGCGCTGCCGACCGCGTGGCTCGCTCGCACCTCGCTCGCGATGACGGCGGACCTAGTCCGCCTACAGGCGGGTACTCACGTAGAGAATGTGCGGGTACGGCAGGTAATCGATCATCCGGTGCCGGTGGACGACGAAACCGGCGCGTTCGATGAGCGGCTGGATCTCCTCGGGCGCCCAGTAGCGAACCGGCGCCTTGTAGTCCATCAGCTTGTCGAGCGCCCACGTGAATCCGAGCTTGTAGGAAGGCGATGGCTCGATGTCCTTGACGAGCAGGCGTCCTCCGGGTCCCAGGTTGGAGGCAATCGTGTGGACCAGCGGTGCGACCGACGGCTCCGGGATGTGATGGACGAGGTCGAGCATGTACGCCGCCGAAATGGGCGAATCGAACCGGAACGCGGCGGCGTCGGCGACATCGAACTGGACGTTTCCCATCCCGAGACGCTGGGCCGCCCGCCGCGCCATGTTGACGCGGCGCTCGCTCAGGTCGAAGCCGCGGATCCGGAGGCCCGGGTTCTGCATCGCAAAGTGCAGCGCGAAGAGGCCGAACCCGCACCCGACGTCCAGCACCTGGCCGGCTGGCGGCAGGTATTGCCCGATCTCGTCGAGGAAGCGCAGCCGCAGGATCATGAATCGGATCGTGCAGTAGATGCGCACGATCGGGTCGTCGTACGCCTCGACGATCCGCTTGAGCGACGCTTCGGACGAGGACGAGATGGTCACCGGCACCCGGGCTGTCCACGGTCGCGCGGCACGTAGTAGACCGTCAGCGTGCCGTTGCGGAAGGCGGGAACGAACTGGGACTTGTGCGCGTCGAGCAGCGGCTCGAACTGCGGATACTTGTTCCGCTCGGGCGGACCGATCACGAGGTAATCGATGCAGTGGCTCGCCGCCGCCTCGTACGCCGCATCAGCGCTCGTCGACAGGTACAGTTTGCGGATTTCCTCGTTCGCCTTTTCGTACTTGGCGAGTGGAATCATCGACAACGGCAGGCCGGTGGCCATCCGGCGCTCGGCGAATGCCGGAATGTACGCCCAGGTGTCGCGGCCGCGTTCGACCGGTTCAACCTGGACCCGCGCGCTCCTGAACGTGCCGTTCTTGATCCACTCGAGGCCCTCGCGCTCGCCGGGCGTGACGAGCACCGTCCATCGGAATCCCGGGCCCTCGGCGCGGTTCCACACATCCTGGTTGTTGTAGACGTCGATCGCCACCGTCGGCACCGCCGCAAGGCCGAGCACCGCCAATGCGGGAACGATGGTCCATCGAATCCATCCGCGGCGCCGCCACGCCTCCTGGAGCGCGAACCCGACCAGCGGTGTGAAGCCGACGAGGCCCACCTTTGCGGCGTGCCAGCCGATGCTGTTCGGCGAATCGGGAAGATCGACGAAGAAATAGAACACACCGCACAGCGCCAGCACGAACCCGAGCGGCGTGAATGTCGCGATTGCTCGTTCCCGGAGCGCGAGCGCGAGACCGACGATCGCGGCGATGAGAACGGGGCCGAAGCTCAGAAACGTGATCCACACAATACGATGCGTGGACTTCGGATTGAGGCCGAACGTCAGCAGCCGCCCGCCGGCATCGACATATCCGAGCATGTAAGTGACGAGGAGCGCGGCAACCATCGGCGCAGCCGCCAGTGCCGCGCACGGGACGATCGCCCGCCACTGACCGTCGCGCACGATACGCCACGCGGCGTAGGCCGCGCACATGCCGGTCAGCATGAGGAACGACACCGTGCTGAACAGCATGCACGCGCCCAGCGAAACCGCCGATCAACAGGAACAGCGCTGGCCGGCCGATATCGCGCGCCTGGTACAGCGCGAGCACCGCCGACAGACCGAGCAGGTACCCAGTCTGGTGCTGCGGCTGGTAGAAGAGCAGACGATGAAGACCGTCGGCCCTCATGCCCTGGTAGTCCCAGTCCGTGATGGCGTCGATGTTCGTGTTGCGAAGCACCTCGAACGGTATGCCGCGGTTCCAGTAGAACCAGATTCGATCGATGCCTTCGAGGCTTGTCCCGAGAAGGACAAAGATGCAGCCGATCGCCGCGGCCCACGGACTGCTGACGAAATGCCGGACGAAGAAGTACCAGAACGCCGCGAACGCCAGCGCCGACCAGTAAGCGTTGACGATCAGGAGTTGATCGACGGTGGGCGTGCCGCCGAACGCGCGGTGCTGGACGGCCGGCAGCAGGTGCATCAACCAGTAGTAGTGAAGGTCGTCGTTCAGGTAATACGGATTTCGGGGCGGCATGTCGCCCTTGGCGAGCTCGGCGACGACCGCCACCTCCCAGACGAAATCGGCGGTGAAATACGCGCGATACGCGCGCCCCTCGGGCAGTTCCTCGCCGACGTGCGCATAAGGAAGGCCGACCACCAGCGTCACGACGAGCAGGACCAGCGCACTCGCGCCCGCATCCGATCGCGTGAATTTTGGGAGCGTCAGCGTGCCGGCCAGACGGCGCACCGATAGCGCAGCCAGGCAGCCGAGAAGTGGCGCGAGCATCAAGAGTGCGATGTGGCGTGTCCCAACTGCCCACAACGCGAGGAGTCCGAGGCTGCTCAGGACGTAGCCCCATGCCGGACCAGCCAGGAGAGCGGCCGCTGTCGATCCCGGCTGCGATCCGTAGAGGCGCCTGGCAAACAACACTCCGGGCAGCGCGAACCAGACGAGCATCGCGACGAGGACGGCGCCCCACAGCAGCGGGACGAGCGCATAGACCGTCGCCAGAAACGCCCCGGCCAGCGCAACGATGGTGATGACGGATTGTCTGGAGTGAGCCGGTGCCAACGTCAGCGGCCAAATGATACCGCTGAACAATGTTGATTAGTCGGGTCGATGGGCCGGGCCTCGATGGCCCGGCTCAACCAGCAACCACTCTATTCGAGACGCAGAGCCCAGCGGATGCCGCCCGTGACGTGCGCGCGGAACACGGGATCGTTGGTCCAGATGTCGGCGCGATGGCCGAGCGACGTGTAGAACACGCGTCCCTTGCCGAAGGTCCGTTCCCACGACTGCGGATAGTCGCCGCCCTTCTCGACCCCTGGCAGCGCTTCCAGGTTGCTCCGCTCGGTATCGATGCTCAACAGGACGTGGACCCGGTCGCGCGAGAATCCCATTGGGATCCGGAAGTTGCCCGGGCTGCTGACGTTCTCGTTCGGCTTGCTGGCGTCCCAGGGCTCCTTCGCGAATCGGTAAAACTCGTCCACGACCGGCCACACCAGGCCGCCCAGCATCTTCGTCGCGGGATGGGTGGGATCCTCCACCTTCAACACGGCGATCGATCCCTGCCTGACGGCGCGAAGGTAGTACGCGCCGAGCATCTCGCCAAACGGCGGGAAGTCGTAGAACGTGACCGTCGCGCAGTGCGCGCCAATCAGCGACTTGCCGTTCCGCACGAACTCGACCATGGCGCGCTTCTGTGCCTCGGTGAACGGCGGATTCCCGTTCGTCATCATCATCAACGCATCGAACTGCGCCAGGTACTCCGGCGTGAAGTACGACAGGTCGACCTTGTCCGCGCCCTCCAGCGACTTGGTCCGGTTCGGGCCGATGGTGACGTCGAAGCCGCCATTCTTCCCGAGCTCGGTGACGGCAAGCTCGGCATTGTCGAGACTCTGGTGGTAGGCCACGCCGGGGTAGGTCAGAAACAGCAGTTTCTTCCGCGGCGCGTTTTGTGCGGCCGCCTGTGTGGCGAAGGTCGCCACGGCGCCAGCCGCCTGGGAGAGCGCGAGCGCAACCACGCACAAAAGAACTCTTCGCATGCGCGGCATGATAGCGCGGTTCGTGGGACTCGGGCCCGCGTAGGCCGAGCCTCTTAGGCTCGGCATCTCCCTACTCGGCGGACCTAAGAGGTCCGCCCTACTGCTGTGGGATGGCGTTGATGGCGTTGTCGCGGCCGAAGTAGCCGCTGCGGGCCCGGACGATCAGGCGGCGGTCGCGTACCCGCACCTCCAGCCGGCGCCAGTTGACGTCGGCGGCCGAATCGACGGCGATCACGTACTGATGGCGCAGCTCCGACAGGATCAGGCGCCCGGCGGCCAGGGCGTCAATGTCGTTGGTCGCCCAGAACAGGTCTCCACCGGTCCAGAGAGCAAGATGGCGGGCATCGGAGGTCGACTGCGCACCCGGTGCGAACGATCGCTCGGTGTAATCGACCTGATCGATCTTCGGCACGGTCGCGACGATGTAGACGGGCACGTCGATGGCGCTGGCGCGGCCCGAGACCTCGGCGGGCGCCAGGGCGCTGCTCGTGTCGACGCAGTCGGTGAGCACGACGATCGCGCGGCGCAGGGCGGGTCTCGCGGCCACGCGACGCGCCGTCTCGGCGATCGCGTCGTACAACGAGGTGACGCCGAAGGGCGCCGCATCCGCGAGCGCCGTATTGAGTGCTCCAGGCCGATCGGTGAAAGTCTGAATCTCGCGCAGCACGGAATCGAAGGCGAACACGCCGACCGCATCGATGCCGGGCCGCAGTTCCGCCGAAATTGCCGACACCACCTGGCGTGCCGCCGCCAGCTTGGTTTCCTGCCGCATGCTGCCGCTCGTATCGACGAGCACCGCAATCGTCAACGGGCTCGCGTTGTCGGTGTGGAAGGACAGGATCGGCCGCGTTTCGCCGTTGTCGCGCACCTCGAAGTCCGACGCCTTCAGCGTGGTGACGGCCCGTCCGCGTGAATCGCGGACGACCGCGCTGATCGGCACCGTCGCCACGGACGACCTGAACACAGGCCCGGGCTCCTGGGCAGCCGATAAGAGAGGCAGCCCAACCACAAGCGACAAAAGTACAGCAAGCTTCCGCATGATTCTGTTACGGTCGTTTCGTCAGGGGAGGTTAATAGAATCGCAGGTAAGTGCCACCTCGTCAATAGGAGAGTTGATGTCCGACGTGAAAAACTGCGCACGTACGTTACGCTTCTTCATGCTCGCTTTCCTGCTTTCGATCCTCGTCGCCCTGCCGGCGGCCGCGGATGAACGCCAGGCCCTGATCGTGACGGGCACCGAACCGCCCGCCCGGATCAACCGGGCCCTGGTGCTGACGGGTGGCGAGGGGCCGCCGGTCGTGCTCTACGCCGCCGAGAACCTCACGGACGCCGAGCTCGAACAGTTCACCGTCATGGCGTTCGTCTTCAAGGCGGATGGGACCTTGACGGCGAGGCAGGTGGCGCCGGGCCGGCGCACCCTGGAGCCTCGGGAGGTCAAATACTCGACGCTGGTCCTCGACGGCACCAAGATCGATCCCCTCCGACATCATCGTCATCGGAATCAACCAGGTGCAGCGCGCCGGCTCGGAATCCTGGTGGCGCACCGAGTTGCAGCGCGCCGCCGAAGCGGCCGTGCCGCTGAAAAAGCGGTAGCTTGCCCACCGAAGCTCGCTCTCAGTGGCAGAATGAGCGAAGGTGGGCGCCGCTACCGGGTGACCTTCAGGGTGGCGCGGTACTCGTCTGGCGCAATCGTGCGGGCGCTGAACGGGTAGGGCGACAGCTCGACGAGCGCAATCGTCAGCCCATTGTGGACGACCGGCCGCAGGTCGCCGGTCTGTAACTCGTAGCCCTGGCTGGAGAAGCCCGAGGCCACGGCAATCTTCACACTGGCGCTGCCGCCCCACACGCAGATCGCATCGACGGGACACCTGGAATCGCCGGACACGCCAACGAACGTCACCGACACCGACTCGCCTTCGATCCGGCGCCCTTCTCCGGGCGCGAGGGTAAATTCTGCGTCAAGGGGCGAGGTCGGCGAGGTCTGAACCTCGTCGCAACCCGTCATCAGAAAGAGACATCCGACCAGCAGCAGGCCACGCATCCGAAGCGCCTGAGCAATGCCAATGCCCGACTGAAGGTCGGGCATCGATCGGCCGAAACATGGGCTGCCCCCGATCGAGGAGTCCCAAACATGTGGAATCGAGAGTCAACACCACCCAGGAGCGAGCCCATGCCACACACACAATCGCAGGCGGCACCATCGACATCGAGTCAATCGGCCCAGGGGCAGGCCGAAGAGCGCCGTGTCGTCGCCTGGGTAGGCAAGTCCGTGGTGTTCAGGGGCGACCTGATCAGCTCCGAGGACATGACGATCGATGGCCGGATCGAGGGGAGCATCGAAGTTCGCAGCCATCATCTGACGATTGGTCCGAACGCCAGCATCGAAGCCGACGTCGCGGCGCGGCAGGTGACGGTGTTCGGGAAAGTCTCGGGAAGCCTCGCGGTCGAGGAACGCGTCGAAATCCGTCACGGCGCCACGGTCGAAGCCGATCTCACGTGCCAGACGCTCGCGATCCAGGAAGGGGCTTACTTCTGCGGCAAGGTGTCGATGACCGGCCGTCAGACAAAGACCGACAAGGCGACGACCGAGAACGCCGCCACCCAGGCGGCACACTAGCAGGATCTGATCACGCCGCCTTGTCCACCGACGGACTTAGCGCGAAGCGCGGCGGTGGACGCCCTTGTAGCCGCAGCGCTACCAGAGGCCGAGCGGCTGCTGATCGCCACGGCTGCGAATCGCGATCGCGACCCGCCACCGCCCCTCAACATCGCGCCGGTAGATCGTCAGGTACACGCCGGTGACTCGTGTGACGGTTCCTTCGGAGCTCGTCACGCGCTCCTCGAATTGCCCTGTCTCGGATCCAAAGCCGTTCCGACTCTCGGCGCTGATACTGGTCAGCGTCACTTCCGGTAGCGGCTGGCTACCCGCGGTGGTGAAGTATTTTTGGATTTCCTGCCGTCCGCGGATGACATCCTGATCGCTGGCGACAAGGACGGCATCCTCGGCGAACAATCCCGCGAGCCTGGCCGCATCATGGTTGCTGGCGGCGGCGCGGTACTCTTCGCGGACTTCGGCGAAATCATCCGCGGCATCGACGATGGGCGCGGCCGGCGTCTCGTGGGCAGCCGGCGGCTGCGCCTCGGTGAGCGGCGGCAACGGCATCTCGCGCGTCTCGACCTGCGCGCGCACAGGCGCCCCGAACAGGGCGATCGAACCAACCGTGGCGACGATGAAGACCCTGTTCATATCGATACTCGGGCAAACGGGGAGTCTGACAGCCAATACGCAAGCCACATTCCCGCGAACCGCCGATTTTCCACGGCGTTTCTCACCTGTCGCCGCCGCCACGTGTCGGCGGATGACAAGGCTGCACTTTCGATTGCGGAATGGTGATTCCGGGCCCGCGGAGAAATGCAACCACGAAGACTCGAAGACGCGAAGGAGAATGAAGCGAGCTCGGTCCGAAGTTCAGTGCATGGTGGAGGGAGCCGGAGACATGTGCACGTCGCCGTGCCTCGTCACGAAGACTTGAACCGCCGCCTTGTCCGCTTCCGTGAATTCGAGGCCGGCCCGGTAGCGAACGGCGGTTTCGTCCTGCTGCTGCTCGATGCGGGCCCAGACGATGCGGGCTTTGCACGAGAGGTCGCCCTCATCGCGCGGAAGCACGATGCGGACAGAACGGTTCGGATACACGGCGCTCGGCGACACGACCTGGGCGCCGAGCGGGGACAGATCGACGAGCGCGCTCGCCACACCGTTGAGGAGGACCGTCACGCCATCGTTAATCGGGACACGGCGGACCTGGCGGGCGAGGACGTAACGAGCCGATTCGTTGTCCGACGCCGGCGGGTTGGCTTCCGCCGCAGGGCCGAGCAAACGCTCCGGCGGCACCCGCGTGAGAGACGGCGCACGCTGCAGCCGCTGGTTCACGCGGTCGGTCAGCACCTCGGCCATCTTCGTGAACAACGCGACATCGGGCTCCGGGCGGTCCTGCGGGTGCTCGACATAAGACGACGGCGATCACGCGATCATTGGCGATGACCGGCACAGCCGCCGCTTGCGCGGTCCTCTCGCCTGAACCCGGGAGCCGATTCCAGGCCACCGCCTGATCCAACACGACGGCCTGGTTTCTGACCGCTCGCGCCGCGAGAAAGTCGCTCGACAACGGGATGATCGCGAATTGGGCGCCCTCGTCTCGGTCGGCGCCAAGGCTTCGCCATCGTGTGAGGCCGCTTGGGCCGACCACGAAGAGCGCGACGGTGACGAAATGGCCGCTCAGCGATTCCAGCAGGCTTGCCAGGATCGCGTCCGCGGTCTGGGCCCCGCCCAGAGCATTCAGGGCCATGCGCAGGTTGTCGAGCATCGCGCCGCGAACGTCCGTCCCCTGGAGCGGCAGCTGCGCATTCGACTCCCGGTGCGCGGTCGCCGTCTCAAGGCGATGAATGCGCTCGCCGAGATGCTGCGCCTCCAGTTGAAACGACCCGTTCTCAGCCCGAGCCAGTCGCAGTTCTTCCTGGGCGCCTCTCGAGCTGTACCGCGATGGTCTTCCTCCGCTGGCGCTCCTCTTCGAGGTGCGCTTCCGCGACCTGCCTGGCGAGGGTCCATTGCGCGTGATCCTCTTCCAGCTCGCGGATGCGTCGATGGGCCTCGTCGAGCCGGGAACCCTGGTCGGCCCATGCGCGCCGCGCCGCTTCAATCTCGTGCTGCGCATCGGCGAGCGCCGAAGCGGTTTCCGCCTGCCGGGCTTGCGCTGCGGTCAATTGCGCTTCGAGCGTGGCCCGCGCGGCCTCTAAGCGGGCGCATTGGGTGGCGAGTTCTTCCTGCGCTTGAAGTCGGACGGCGTCCAGGGTTTGTTGCGCAACCTGTTCGGCTTCCGACCGCGCCTGCTTGGCGGCTCGACCGGCTTCGGCGTCGGCGGCCTCACAGACTTCCCGAACGACTTGATCGAGGAGCGTGTCGGTGTGGGCGATGGTCGCGTCGAGCGCTTTGGCGCGCTCGTCGATCGCCGCTCGCAGGGCATCCAGATCCTCTCCGAGCGCCTTCCGGAGGTTGTCGGAAACGGCGCGAAGAGATGCCCTTGCTTGGTTTGACACGCCAGCGTCGGACATAGTGGAGCCCCGCCTCGCAGTGAGGTAGAGGAGGAGTTGGCAATTGATGTGCCACTCATTTCACGTCAGCGAGTCCACGTCATCAGCGATGGCGTCTTCGCGGTCCCGCCAAAAATGAAAGTCGCATGTCAGTATTCGTACGTCACCGCTGCCTCACTCCCAAAACCAGACCACGATCACGCCGGTTCCGCCGATGCCGAACACGTCGGTGCCTCCGGACGCCGCAACCGAGATGTTGATGAGCCTTTCGCGTCCCACCTGGGTTGCGAACGCGGATGCTTCTGCGCAGAGCTCCTCCCAGGACTTGCTGGAACTCGCGAATTGACGGGACTGGACTGTCATCGGCAACTCCTCCGGCCTTTGTCTTACCCGAAGGGGCTTCGCCCCTCGGACTCCCCGGCACGCTCTCTCGCGCGCCGCGGCGTCGGCGCGCTTCCACCTCGCGCTAGAATCGCTGCGAGTGCACAGGCCGTTCGCGCCTGCCGACCAGAGTGGCGACGTCAACATCTGCGAAAGTCGTGCGGCTCGCTCGCGCATCGTCGCGACGTCAGTCTGTTGCTTGAGAGTAGCTTCGAGAGCCTCGGGCTCGGAACGGACTGTCGCGCGTAGCTGCAGTCACGTATGCGTGGTCGGGTCGTCGGAATGCCGAAGCCACGGCAATGGCGACAAGGAACACAGTCGTGAATCTCATTCGGAACCCTGCGCCTTCATCATTTCGGCGGCGTCCCACGAACAATCCTCGCGACCAAAAGAAAAGCAAAGACCACCAGAATAATAAGAAAGAGTCGGAGCATGGCCTGGGTGACAGAGAGATCAGCGGCCTGGCGCCGGACCCGCACCGCGCCCGGTTGGGGCACCGCGCCCGCCGCGACCGGTGGCCGGACGCGGGCTCGCCGGCACGCCGGCCGGACGCCGCGGAATCACCTGATCGCGCATCGCAGACTGATAGGCGAACACCGCCATCACGATCGCCGACTGCTGCAGATCCTTCTCGCTGACCGCTTCGTAGAAGTCCACGTTGGTATGGCGGGTGCGCGCATCGTAGTTGGTGTAGTCCATGATCGTCGTGAACGCCGGGACGCCGACGCCGTCGAACACCCCGTCTTCCGACGTGAAGTTGCTGTCCATCACGTTGCGCTTGAGCCCGAGGTCCTTCAGCGGCTCGAGCCACGAGTCGAAAATCGTGCGCGCCGCCGCGTTGTTGGCCATGTACCAGCCGTAGGTGGCGCCGCCGCCCGGATCGTTGTTCAGGTAGACGGCGATCCTGTCGCGCGCCGCGGCATCGGCGAGATGCTGCTGCACGTAGGCGCGGCCGCCGACGAACCCGACCTCTTCGCCGCTCCAGATCGCGACACGGATCGTCCGCCGTGGCCGCGCGCCAACCGCCTTCAGGATGCGCATCGCCTCGACGACGGCGACGACGCCGTCGGCGTTGTCGGTGGCGCCGGCGCCGGCCGGCAGCGAATCCAGGTGCGCGCCGACGATGACCACCTCGTTGCGAAGCACCGGATCCTCGCCGGGGATCTCCGCGATCACGTTGTAGCTGTTGAGATCGCTCGTCAGGTAGGAAGTGCGGAGCTCGAGCCGCAGCTGCGGGACGACGCCGGCCTGCATCATCCGGACGATCATGTTGTAGTGCTCCGCCATCACGATGACCGTCGGCACGGCGCCGTCGGGCGTCTGCGGACTGCCGCCGACCGTCAACGTGCCGTGCAGCTCCGAGCCGGGACGAAGGATCGCACCGGCACCGAGCTTCTGGAGCAGCGACGACAGGGCGTTGGCCGGTACAACTGAGGTCGCCTGGCGCTCGGTTGGCGGTTCGGGTCCGCCGATGCGGACCGGCTGATCGGTGTCGGCCGGCTGCAGACGGTCGGTAAGCTGGAACACAGTCTGCGGCGGCGAGGCGAGCACGATTGCGCCCCGCAGTTTCTCGCCGAGCGCCGTGATCTCAGCTTCGGTCTTGTCCGCGACATAGATCGGCGCGCCGGTGAGCACGCCTTTGGTCGACGGTGTCCACGCCTGCGGATAGCCGAACATCGGGAAGTAGCGCGGCGCCGTGAGCTCGAGCGAGAACTTCTCAAGGTCCCACCCGCGGCCGAACTGGAAGGGCTCGAGGTGCGAGTTCGCCATGCCCCACTCGGTGAGCTTCGTTCGCACGTAGTCGGCCGCCTGCTTGTGGGCGCGGCCTCCGGTTGGCCTCGCGCCGGTGACGTTGGTGAGGTAGTTGAACGTCTCCAGGACCTTGGACCGCGTGGTTCCTTCGGCGCGGATCTTTGCGACCATCGCGAGATTCGACGCGGTCCTGGGCCGTGAGCATCGCGACCGCGGCGAACGCCGCCATCAGGTACCAGAACGACTGTCGGGTAGAAGCGTTTCACGGTCGTCCTCCAGGGGGCTTCAGGACCCACGGCGATGAGGAATCTTACCCCTACAAGGCAGGAAAGGCCGGAAGGGCATGGTGAGAAGCCAGCTCGGATGGATATGGCTGCAGAGCGGATCGGTCGTAAGACCGATTGATCCGGCGTGCACCCGTTGGTATCCAGGAATGAGTTACCGTTCGATGAGCGGGGGCTAGCTCGTGCAGGCTAAGAAGTAATCTCAACCAACTGCGCTGCGAGCGAGCGCGCGAGCGAGCCACGCGAACGGAGCGCGCCGACGCCAGCGGCGCGCGAGAGAGCGTGTTGGGGAGTCCGAGGGGCGCGGCCCCTCGGGTAAGACAAGATGAGCGAACGCGTTTCGGCAAGGAAGTTCGACCGGCGAATCGTCGAGGGTCCGCTCAGTCGCGCGGTGTGGCGTCTGGCCTGGCCGAGCATGGTGCAGAACGCGATCGGTGGCCTGCAGGGCATCGTCGACCAGGCAATGGTCGGGCACTACATCGGCTATATCGGCAACGCCGCAGTCGGCGCCAGCCTGCAGATCTTCATCCTGGTCATCGTGTTCGTCAGCTCGGTCTTCACGGGCATGAGTGTGATCGTGGCCCGTTTTGCCGGCAGCGGAGACTCCGATAGCGTGAATCGCTCCGTGTATCAGGCGCTGCTGGTGACGTTGCTGCTCGCGTTTGGTGTGTTGACGCCGTTTGGGTACGTGGCGGCTCCCACGCTGCTCGCCATGATCAAGGCGGCCCCGGAGGTCCAGGCCGAGGCGGTCCCCTTTATCCGGATCATGTTCGTGTCGAGCATCGGGATGCTGCTGTTCTTCATGTTCAGCGGCGCGCTGCGCGCCGCCGGCGACGCCAGGACGCCGCTGCGTCTCGGCATCCTGATGACCGTCCTCAACGTGCTGCTGAACGTTCTCCTGATTCCCATCTACGGAACGAAGGGCGCGGCCATCGGGACCGCGATCGCGACCCTGGCGGTCGCCGCCATGTTCATCTGGCTCCTGTTCTCGAATCGTCTGGTGATTCAGTTTTCGCGGTCGATGTCGTTCCGACCCGACTGGGACATCATCCGATCGCTCTTCCGGTTCGGCCTGCCGGCGGGATTCCAGGGCATCGTGATGAATGTGGGCGGTTTGTTGATGCTGCGTTTCATCGGCTCGTTGCCGGAGAGCGCCGAGGCGCAGGCGGTGTACGCCGTCTGCTACACGGAGCTCTTTTCGCTCGTGACGTGGACGTCGGTCGGACTGATGGGCGCGGCGGCGACCGTGGCGGGGCAGAACCTCGGCGCCGGCCGCCCCGACCGGAGCGCCCGCGGCGTCCGCGTGGCAGCAGTCATTGGTCTGTGTGCCGCGGCAATCATCGGATTCCTTTTTCTCGCCGTGCCGCACGCGCTCCTCGCGCCATTTGGGATGAGCGAGGGGCAGGTGGCAGCGCTTGGCCGGCAGCTGTTGGCGTACCTGGCGCTCTCGGGCTTATTCGTGACCGTCGCACTGACCTACACGGGCGGGTTACAGGGCACGGGCGATACCAAGGGTCCGTTCTACATCTCGCTCGCCTCGCAGGTGATCGTACCCGTCGGACTCTGCGCCGCTCTTCAATCGACGCGCGGGCTGCAGGCGACGGACATCTGGCTGGCGATCGTGATTGGCCATTTCACACGGGCCGCACTCAGCGTTCTGCGTTTCCGCCGTGGCAGATGGCGAGCGATCGCGATCGAAATCGGGGCGTCAGGCGGGCATTCACAAGAGCCCGTCTTGAGATAGCAAGGCGCCGCAACTTCCCGCCGCTCCTTTTTACTGACCAGGAGCTGGGTCGCCAGCGATGAGCGCGTCCTTCCTGGCCCGACTCCAGTTCTTGATCTGAGACTCGCGCTTCAACGCAGCACTCCGTGACTCGACGGCCTCCTGATAGACAAGGGCCACGGGCCGACGGGAGAAGGTGTACTTCGCCCCGCGGCCCGCGTTGTGAACGGCCACGCGTTCTTCGGGGTCGCGAGCGAAACCCGTGTAGAGGCTGCCGTCTGCACATCGGACGATGTAGACGTAGTACACGGGCGAAGTATGTTCTCCGTCCCTCAGTCCTTCTTCTTGAACGCGTCCTCGAGCTGCTTGCTGAGGTCCTTGAAGTTGTTCCCCAGGAACTTCTCCTCTTCCTCGGTCAGGATTCTGAAGGGGACGCGCACGACGCTCTTGGCAAACTTCACATTGAGCCAATGCTGTCCATACGCGATGCCGCCCGGTATCTTGAAGTAGATCCGACCTATGCAGGCACGCTGGTCGTCGAGGAACGCATCGTCCCGGGGTAACGCGCGAGCCGTCAGGTCGGGGAAAAAGACCAGTGCGCACGCCCGGCTCGCGTTTGGCGGGAAGTAGTTGATTGAGTCGCGCTGGACGCTGGCCCGGTTCTGGATCGCCTGGGTGTTGCCGGCCCGGTGCTCCACGATCGTAGGCAGGGGAAGCGTTTTGCCGTCGGGCGTCTCGAGTGACAGCGCGTCGCGCAAGAGCGTGTAGTCCGGCACGTCGTCGCGAAGCGCGATGCCGACCTCGAGCAGCATCCATTCCTCGCCGATCGACCGGTTGGAGGCCTGGTAGCCGAGGATGGCGTACCCCTCGTTGTTGTACGCAGCCCGGACGAACTTGCCCTCCATGGTCATGACTTGCGGCACCCCGGGTTCCGGCACCTTGGGCTTTGGCTGGCTCCCAGCCTGCCCATTGGCAATGGGCGCCCACGCTGCTGCCAGGCCCAGCAAGAGGAGAGAGACAATCTTCTGTTTCTTCATTTGATCTCCTTATTCTTCGCGTGGGCCGCGTTCAGCGCGGCCTCGATCTCGGCGGCTGTTGCTCATCGCAGTTCAGCGAGCACTATAGGCATCCGCACCGCCGCCGACTACTGCCCTTAAGGGAAGGTCGGTGGCTGTCTCGGGGGCGCCTGCCGAGCGGGGCCCTTCAAAGAGCGGGTCGCAATTCGCACGCGGGGGCATTGCGCTCTAACAGGGAGTTCCATTTTGGAGTCCCACGACTGGGAACGCCGAGTGGCCAATCGCACGGCACAGTAGCAGATCCGCTCTTTGAGGGGTGTTCAATGCTGCACACCTCACAATCATGGCTCGGTCGCGCGTGCTTCAACAGCGTCGGCGAGAAGACCCGTGGTCAGCTGGTTCCAGCCAGCCGGCTTCTTACGATGCCCGTCTGACGTCGCTGACCGGCGGTGTTCAGTCGAAACGGTTCAGGCCTTCTGGGTCCCGGCAAAAAATATCCTCCTGCTGCACCCGCTGGCTACCCGCATTACGTATTTGTTCAAGAGGAATGAAGCCAGCGATCCGAAGGGCGGACCCGCCTGACGACCGGCTCATCGAACGCGCTAAGACGGGTGATGCTCGAGCGTTCGAGGAGGTAGTCCGCCAGCACCAAGGCATGGTGTTCAGCCTGGCGTACCGCGTAACCCGGGACCGAAGCACGGCCGAAGAGCTGGCGCAGGACGTCTTCTTCGAGCTGTATCGGAACCTGAACCGGCTGGAATCGTCAGACCACGTCATGCATTGGCTGCGGAGGGTGGCCAGCCATCGATGTATTGACTGGTGCCGTCGACACAAGCCCGGAGCCGACACGCTGACGGAAGCCATGCCCGCGCTGTCCGTAGGACCATTCTCGCGAGACGTTCTGTTTGAGGCACGCCTCTGGCGGATGGTCGCCGCCTTGGCCCCAGATCCGCGCATGGTGGTGATTCTTCGTTACCAGGAGGATCTGGATCCGTCGGAAATCGCCAACGTGCTCGGGCTGCCGGTCAACACCGTCAAGAGCCACTTGCGTCGTTCGGTTGCTCTATTACGTGCAGGCTTGGAGGGGGAGTGCCGTGCAATTCGATGATCAGCTCCGACAGGCGTTCCGCCGGCAAGAACCAGACGCCGGATTCGCCGAGCGGACGCTGGCGGTGATTGGCGCGAGGTCTCGGGAGGCCCGCGCACTTCACCGGACAGCGGCGGGATGGCTTGGGATTGCGGCCGCCCTGCTCCTTATCCTTGGTGGCGTCAACGCAGCGCTGAAGAATCAACGAGCCGTACGGGCGCGGCAGGAAGTGGAACTTGCGCTACGAATCGCGAGCGAGACGCTGAATCACGTGCAGGTCAAGTTGGCGGAAGCGAGTGCGAGGAAAGGAATGTCTGATGCGCGTTAGACAATCACTCTGCTGGATTGGCAGTCTCGGTTACCGTTCTCCTGTGGCACCCGCCGGATGCCGCCGCGCAAGGTGCCCAGCTGCAGCTTGATCACCTCAGTCCGCTCGCGGCACGGGCGTCGAACGTCGTGGATGTGACGGTCGATGCCGCCATGTTGCAGTTGGCGGCAGGATTCATCTCGAATGAGAAAGCCCACGATGCGGCGGTCAAACAGCTCATTGCGAATCTGAAGGGCGTATACGTCAAGAGCTTTGAGTTCGATCGAGACGGGGCGTACACCGAGGCGGATGTAAACGCCGTCCGTGAACAATTGAAGGCGCCTTGGACGCGCTTGATGAACGTGCGGAGCAAAGGGGAGACCGTCGAGGTGTATGCCTACCGCGAACGAGAGAGCTCCGCGGGGTTGGCGATCGTCGTGGCCGAACCTCGCGGGTTGACGGTCGTGAACATTGTGGGGCCAATCGACCTGGCGCAATTGGGCGCTCTCGGCGGGCAATTTGGGATTCCAAAGGTTGGGCCTCCGGTGCGACCGTAGGAGACGCTGCCGACTCCCACCATTTAACAGCAGTGCCGTTCGGACGGCTCGGGTACAATCCGGCTTCGTAGGCCTCGACGTCCCCGCCACATCTGATTGACCGACAGGAGAACCACCGTATGAAAGCGACTCGTCTCGCGGTTCTGGGGGTCCTTCTGTCGTCCGGAATTGCGCAGGAGGGCGAGTTTTCGCCAGCGCAGTTCTCGCTGCCGCGCGTGGCGTCGCTTTCGGCCAAGTTCAAGTTCTAAGCATGGCCCGGCACTGGAGGTCGCTGTTGGCCGTGAGAGACGGACTGCAGGACATCGGCGTTGAGCGTTGTTCCCGGACTCTTCGGGCAACTTCACGTCTGACCCCCGTCCGACCCTCCGTTCGTGCGACACTGGCAAGGATGAGACGGTCGATGTTGGCTGCCACGGTCCTGGCGGTCACGGCTTCACAGGCCATGCTTCGGGCCGACGTGACGATCACCATCACCAACACCGTCCAGGGGCCGATGGCCGCCCTCGCCCTCGCCGGGGCCGACGCGCCGC
>CAVVPE010000012.1:0-85048 GCA_963750035.1 uncultured Acidobacteriota bacterium
TCGTAAGGAGGGGTTATGCAGGTGAAGCACCGACTCGGCGTAGGCGTGGTACTCGGGCGCCCTGGTGCTCATCGGCGTCGGCGCCGGCGCGAAGGAGCCGCAGTTCCGCGAATCGATCACCGTGCAGGGGACGGTCGGCGGCACGCCAATGAGCACCACCTGACGTTCAGCGGGCCGGTGGCGCTGCCGGCGTCTCGCTGGCGCCCGGAACCTACATCTTCCGCAAGCCGGCCCAACGTGCTCCTGGTGACCAGCGCGAACCGTGAACCGTACGCGATGCTGATGACGAGTCCGGTCTCGCGGACGGCCCGGACCGATCGCTACGAGGTCGTGCTCGGCGCGCCCCTGACCGAAGGTCGCCGCGCCGCATCGAGGCGTGGTTCGCGCCCGGCGAATCGAGCGGCAGCAGCTGATGTACAAGCGCTAGAAGAATCGGGTAATCGAACGGGTAATCGGGTAATTGGGTAATGTGGCCCGATTACCCAATACTCTTTCGTATCCCCCGGCTGGACGGCCCGCCGGAATGTCCCTAAGATAAGCCGAAGACACGCCATCATCGCTGGAGGACTATCGCGATGCGTCGATTTGTGAACGTCGCCGGTGCAGCCGCGACTGCCGTCGGAATCGCCATGCTGTTCTCGGGCGACCTGGCGGCGCGGGTCCGGCGGAACGTGCTCCGCGGACACCCTGGGGGCATCCGGACCTGCAGGGCCTGTGGAACGTCGGGACGATGACGCCGGTCGAGCGGCCCGCGAGCGCCAAGGGCCGTCTCACGATGACCGTCGAAGAAGCGCGCGCGCTCGAGCAGCAGCAGCAGGCGGCGCGCGCCAAGCTCGCGCAGCCAAGCGACGGAAACCGCCAGGCGCCGCCGGTCGGCGGCGACGGCACGGCCGGCCCGTACGGCAATGTCGGCGGCTACAACTATTTCTGGATCGATCCCGGCGAGACGCTGAACAAGGTCGACGGCCAGCTGCGCACGTCGCTGGTGGTCGATCCGCCGGACGGCCGGGTCCCGCAGATGCTGCCCGAAGCGATGAAGCGCAACAGCCAGTCGGTGCAGCGCGCGCGGCCGACGTCCGACGCGGGCGAGAACGTCCAGACGACGCAGCCCGGCGCCTACGACGACATCGAGCAGCGGCCGCTCGGCGAGCGCTGCATCATCGGCTTCGGCTCGACCTCCGGTCCGCCGATGCTGCCGACCTACTTCTACAACAACCTGAAGCAGATCGTGCAGACAAGGATTACGTGATGATCCTCACCGAGATGGTGCACGATGCGCGGATCATCCCGTTCCGCTCGACGCACGCGCCGCAGTCGGTCCGCAAGTGGATGGGCGATTCGATTGCTCGCTGGGAAGGCGACACGCTCGTCGTCGAGACCACGAACTTCAACGACAAGACCCGCTTCCGCGGTCCTCGGAGAACCTGAAGGTCACCGAGCGGTTCAGCCGCCTGCCGGACAACACGCTCCTTATCGGTTCACCATCGAGGACCCGACGACGTGGCCGCGTCCGTGGACCGCCCAGTACACCTGGGCGGCGGCGAAGCCGGACGATCAGCTCTACGAGTACGCGTGCCACGAAGGCAACTACGCGATGGAAGGCATCATGAAGGGCGCACGGCTGCTCGAGGCCGAAGCGGCCGAGGCCGCGAAGCAGGCGAGCAGGCGGCGAGGGCGGACCTCTTAGGTCCGCCGCGAATTAGGAATTCGGAATTTAGGAATTAGGAATCTGTATGACGATGCGAAACGTCGCGCGGGCCGGGGTGGTGGCTGGGGCGATTGCAGCGTTGCTGCCCATCGGTCTTGGCGCTCAATCGAAGTCGACGGCAAAGACTCCCTGGGGACATCCGGACTCCAGGGGCTCTGGAATGTCGCGACCATGACGCCGCTCGAGCGGCCTGACGAAGCGAAGGGCAGCTGACGCTGACCGAGGCCGAAGTCAGGAAGCTCGAAGGCGCCAACGCCGCCCGGCGCGAACACCGCGCGCGGCCGAGCGACGGCAACCGTCAGGCGCCGCCGGTGGGCGGCGACGGTTCACGGGCGCGGCGGGAATGTCGGAGGCTACAACAACTTCTGGGTCGATCCCGGCGACACCAACAACAAAGTCGACGGCCAGTACCGCACGTCGATCGTCGTCGATCCGCCGACGGCCGGATTCCGCCGACGCTGCCGAAGCGATGAAGCGGAACTCGGCGCGGCTGCGCGCGACGCCGACGTCCGACGCGCCCGAGAACGTCGAGACGCGGGCGCCGGGCGCCTACGACAACCCCGAGCAGCGGCCGCTGGGCGAGCGGTGCATCATGGGGTTCGGCTCGACGTCGGGCCCGCCGATGCTGTCGGTGCTCTACAACAACTTCAAGCAGATCGTCCAGACGCCGACCCACGTGATGATCCTGGTCGAGATGGTCCACGACGCGCGCATCATCCCGTTCAAGACGACGCACGCGCCCGACAATATCCGGAAGTGGATGGGCGACTCGATGGCCCGCTGGGAGGGCGACACGCTGGTCGTCGAGACCACCAACTTCACCGACAAGACGCGGTTCCGCGGCGCGTCCGAGAAGCTGAGGGTGACCGAGCGCTTCAATCGCGTCGACAACGGCACGCTGCTGTACCGCTTCACCGTCGAGGATCCGTCGACGTGGGCGCGCCCGTGGACGGGCGAATACTCTGGGCCGCGGCCAAGTCCGACGATCACCTCTACGAATACGCGTGCCACGAGGGCAACTACGCGTTCGAGGGGATCATGAAGGGCGAGCGGCTGCTCGACGAAGAGCGCGCCGCCACCCAGTCCCGACAACAATGAGGCTGAATTAAGATAGCAGAAAATGATTTAAGATTGGCGAGACCTTTAGTGGTCCGCCGCACAGCCGCTAGCGTGGACAATCTTAAATCGACGATCTTGCGGGCTCGGCGGTTCGGGACTCGGCGGCGTTGCGCGCGGGCCGCTTGCGCACGACGCGATTCCACCACATGATCGCGCCCGTCACGAACATGAGCGCGGGCACCAGGCCGAGCAGCGCCCAGAGCGCCTTCAGCCATCCGTTGTCCCACCGGCCGAAGTGCAGGCGGCTCAGCCACGCCAGCGCCAGATCGCCCGGCCGGTCGCCCATCAGCTCGGGATCCGGCGACGAGACGTAGTCCACGAGCGCCGTGAAGGGCCCCGGCACCCCCATGTAGAAGCCCGATACGCCCCACATCAGGATGAACAGGAACAGCCACGCGCCCATCGCGCTGTGCAGGTCCCACGTGAGACGGCGCCATCCGCTGCCCGCCCTGACAATCAGGCTGCGCCGCCACCGGTTGCTGCCGGGCCACCACACGACCGCGCCGGTAAGGCACAGGAGCGTCACGAACGCGCTCGCGACACCGTTCCAGTAGCGGCCGAGGCGCCGAAGAGGAGGTCGTCGTGCAGGCGCACGGTCCAGAGCACGGCGTGCTCGCCCCGGGTGAACGCGTCGCCGAGATCCTCGCCGGTGTAAGGGTTGAACAGACGCTCTTTCGTTTCGCCGTTCCGCTCCACGTAGACGTTGACGACCGCGGTCCGGCGCGTAATGGCTTCCTTGAGTCCGTGATCTGGAGCCCGGGTACGCGCGCTCGACGATCGCCCGCATCTCGTCGATCGAGAGCCGCTGCGCCGACTGGTCGACAGGGGAACCGGCGTCCTGAACCGCGCCACCAGCTCACGCCGGTAGACCAGCGCGCTGCCGGTCGCGCTCAGCACGACGACGTAGAGGCCGAGGGCGAGGCCGGTCCAGAGATGGACCTGGAAGATCGCTCGCCGGAGCCAGACTCGCTGCGGCTGCTGCAGCCATCGTCTCCACACGCTCATCGCCGGAAGAGGCTACGGGTCCTCGCCTGCGCTGTCAACCAGGCGGCGTGCAACCGCGGACGCGTAGCCGCGAGTGTCAGAAGGCCCCGAGCCGGAAGCCGACAGGTGACACTACGTGCTCAGCGGATGTCCGCCGGCGACGACCGAACTGGGGCAGGTGGCGTGCCATTGCAGAGCCTCGACGCGCTCGCGACCCTCGTGCTCTCCGCGGTGGCCGCATCAGGCATCGCCGCGCTGGGCCAGCAGGGCCGGGTGGGCTCCGGCCGCAGCGGCCGACTGGCCGATGCACAACCGGGACGTCCGCAGCACCCGCTATTCACCGCTCGACCAGATCAATACCTCCAACGTGGACCGGCTGGCCGTGAACTGGTCATTCAGCCGACCGGCGGACTCAACATCTCATCGATCACTCCGCTCGTCGTCCAGGGCGTGATGTACTTCAACTCCGGGTCGCAGCTGTTCGCCCTCGACGCGGCAACCGGCAAGGAGATCTGGACGTTCCGGGCCGAGCCGGCGTTTCGCGGAAGCGGCCGCGGTCCGGTGTACGGCGACGGCCGGATCTACGCGTTCGGCAATTCCGATCTGTACGCCGTCGATGCCAAAACCGGCAAGCCCGTGCCGTCGTTCGGCAAGGGCGGGGTGGTGCCGATCGTCCGAGACGCGCTCCGGCTGAAGTACCCGGGCAAGTACCCGGCGGATTTCGATCCGACCACGGTCGGCTACTCGATGACGACGCCGCCGTCCTATTTCAACGGCACGCTCTACCTGGGCATGCCGTTTTCGGACAGCCTGCTGCCCGGCGGCCTGGTCGTCGCCGTGGACGGCCTGACGGGGAAGATCAAGTGGGTGTTCAACACGGTTCCGCAGGGTCCGCAGGACGATGGCTGGGAGATCACCAAGGACAGCTTCAGCGGCGCCCGCTATGGCGCCGGCATCTGGGTGCAGCCCGCCATCGATCCCGAGCTCGGGCTGATTTATGTCAACACGGGGAATGCGACGCCGAACTACGACGGCTCCTCGCGAAAGGGCATGAATCTGTTCACGAACTCGGTTCTCGCCCTCCGGCTCGACACCGGGAGGCTGGCGTGGCACTTCCAGGCGATTCACCACGACATCTGGGACTGGGATCTGGCCGCCGGGCCGGTGTTGTTCGACACGACGCTCGACGGCCGAGACCATCAAGGGCGTCGGCTCTCTCGGCAAGAATTGTCATGCGTACTTTTTCGATCGCGAGACCGGGAAGCCGCTGAATCCGATCGTCGAAACGGCGATGCCGACCCAGACCGACGTGCCCGGCGAGCAGGTGTGGCCGACGCAGCCGATCCCGTACACGTCGTCCGGCCTGCCGCTGCTGCCGTTCTGTTCGACGTACCCGATCGTGAAGGACCCCGAACTGGCGAAACGCGTACGACCCAGCTACTCACCCCTATCAGGTGAACGAGTTCGTCATCACCGCTCCGGGCAACACGGGCGGCTCCAACTACGGCTCGCCCTCGTTCAGCCCGCGGACCGGACTCTTCTATGCCACCGGCAAGAACGACGCGTGGTCGATCAAGGTGAAACCGGTCGGCGACACGTTGAAGCCCGGCCCGGCAACCAGGGCCACTTCGGGGTGATCGGCGAGCGGGCCGACACCGGAGTGACGCCGACGCAGGCGCTTTCGGCCTACGAGCCGGCGACAGGACGACAGGTGTGGTACGTCGAGCTTCCGGGCACGACGAACGGAGGGAACCTGGTGACCGCCGGGGACGTCGTGTTCCAGCCGAGCGGCATGGAGCTGTTCGCTGTCGATGCGCGATCAGGCAAGGAGCTATTCAGGAGCTCGTTGAAACGCGCGATCCGGGCCAGCCCGCTGACCTACCAGGCCGGCGGCCGCCAATACGTCGCGATCGCCGCCGCCAACACCGTTGTCGCGCTTGCGCTCCCATAACGAGGGTGCCGTTCTCGGCTAGAAGATCTCGACACCAACTGCGTCGCGAGCGAGCGCGCGAGCGAGCCACGCACAGCCAGGCGCGCGAGAGAGCGTGTCGGGGAGTCCGAGGGGCGAAGCCCCTCGGTTGCTGCTTTTGCTTACGGCGCGCCAGTGCCCGACGACCCCGCGAAGAATTTGTTTCCATCGGGGGTGGTGATGTCCCTGGCGTTGGCCGTCGTCGAGCCGTCGCGCGCCTGATAGCCGTCGACGACGATCTCGGTGCCGATCGGAATCGAGTTCTTGTTCAGGCCGCGCCTCATCAGCGAGTTCGGCGCGCCGCATTCAATCGCCCAGCTCGTGACTTTGCCCTGCGAATCCTTCACCTCGATGTGAATCCATGAATGGGGGTTCACCCACTCGGTCTTGATGACCGTTCCCCGCAGGTTGACCGGCCGGTTCGCGTCGAATTCCGAGGAGAACGCATGGTGCGCCGACACCGCCGCCGCGCCGTGAAACAGCACGAGACCGACGATCGAGACCAGCCGCCTCGTTGTCATGGCTACTCCTGTTTCCCCTTCTCGATATCGAACCCGGTCATCATCTTGATGTTCCGACTGTTGCCTTCATGGCAGGCATACTCGAACAGTTGATGATCGGCGGGCGCGCGAGTGAAGGCATTGAAGTCGATCTTCCACGGCTGGGTGAACACCTTGGGATCTTCGATGGTCGCTTCGTAGCGGATCGTATCTGCGTCAATCAACGTGAACCGCTCGACGACATGCAGCGCCTCGGTATGGAAGACGCCATGTCCAGTGGTCAGAGAGCTGGCCGGCGCTCCCTCGGGTGGCGCACCATGGCCGACTACCCAGGTCCGGTCGGTGAAATTCGTGACATCGACGACCAGCGTATTGCCTTCCCAGCGTCCCCGCGAATCGCCCATCGGCAGCCGGATCTTCGGGCTGATGTGCGGCCGTCCATCAAGCGGAATGAGCCGCGTCATGTGGTTCCACTCGTACAGCAGCACCACGTACCCAGGGATCTGGACGATCTGGTACGTGTTGTAGCCGACCGGCAGGTTCGCGCGTGGCAGGCCCGACTGCAGACATCGAACACGCGGATCGAGGTATTCGACCTTGTCCTGATTGGCCATGATCTCGGTCCGCTTGTCCATCGCCCATGGCTGCAGCGGCACCTTGCCGTCCGGTGGATCCACGATCATCGGACGTCGCGGCGTCGGCGGCCTGGCCGGCGCCGCGCGGTTCGGTTCGGGGGGAAGAAGTCGGCGAACGCCGAATTGGTGCCCGGGTCGACCGTGCTCTTGAACGGCTGCCCGGCCGGCGCTTCCATCATCCCGCCGCCGCCTGGCAGCCAGTAGCCCTGCAAATCGGGATCGCCCCACGCCGTTCGGGTGGGCTGGAAGGTCGCGCGCTCGCCGTTGCCGTTCTGGCTCTGTCCAGCGCCCGGGACCTGAAGGGCTGATACCACGAGGATGATCGCGGCGCCGAGAGACCAGCAGAACCTTCTCTTCACTGGAAACCTCCTCACCCCGGGGACGTTACCGACCCGACGGCATGCGGCGCCAGAAGAAGTCCACGCAATCGTAATCGAGAATCTGCAGGTTTTTCTCCGCCCGGCGATAGATCGGCATGCTGATCTTCCAGGCCTTCGTAAAAACCTTCGGATCCTCGATCGTCACCTCGTAGTGCATCACGTGGCCGGCCTCGAGCGGCGTATACCGCTCGATCACATGCAGGGCATCACTGTGAAAGTTGCCCGCCATGTCGAACCATGTCCTGTCGTTGAAATGCGTGACGTCGACGACCAGCGTGTCCTTTTCCCAGCGGCCGCGCGAGTCGCCCATCCAGAAATCGTTCGGCGGCGCATGAGGGCTGCCGTCTGTATAAATGATCCGCGTCGCGTGCGCATACTCGTAGGTCAGCACGACATGCTTCGGCGTCTGCGCGATCTGGAAGGGGAAAGGCACGTAGGTAATCCGCGGCACGCCGGGCAGATAGCATTTGTGGAGCGGATCGAGCGTCGCGCGGTTCGCGTAGTTCTCCTTCTTTTTCGCTGCCGCCGCCGGCTGGTAGGGAATCACATCGCCTTCGACGACGCCCAGGCCCGCGGGGATGCCGTCTTCAGCGGAATGCGGCTCCAGATCCCAATGGGCGGTGCTCATGACCTGCCAGATCCCGTTCAGGTTGGGTTTGCCGTCCGGTGTGCGGGGGCCGGTATACGGGCGCCCGGCGGCAGCCGGCGGCTGGGCGGCCGGGAGGGCGCGCAGGCAAAGAATGGCGAGGACCGACAGGATGGCGAGTCGACGACTGTTCATCGCACGTCTGCCTCTGCAGGTACGCGTTTGTAGCACATTCGGGGGGCTATGGAACGGTGAGATTTAAGATTGCAGATTTAAGATTTCAGATTGGACTATGAGTCGTGAATTGGCCGAAGAAACGAAGAGTCCAATGCTGCGTTGCTGCTAGCCGCCAATCTAAGTCTCATCAATCTTAAATCTTAAATCTGAAATCTTAAATTTCAGATTACTCAGCCTTACTGCAGCAGCCCTATCAACCGTCCCTGCACCGCGATGAACGACCACAGCAGGATCGACACGAGGCCGGCGGGCTTCAACCACACCGGAGCCTCGTCGCGCCGCGCGGCGAGCGACCGCACGATGAAGGTCAGGATGATCGCCACGATCAGGAGCTGCATCTTCAGCCAGAACTGATCGCTGTAGTACGCCTTCATCGGCGTCGCGACGACCTGGAGCGAGCCGGTCACGAACATGCACGCGAAGCCGCCCAGCAGCCACGGCTGCGCCGAGGTCACCACGTCGGACAGCGGTTGCCGCCTCATGCCGCTGCCGAGCAGCCGCAGGTCGACCACCAGCAGTGCGCCGATGAAGACGACCAGCGAGAGCAGATGCGCGACGTTGATGAAAGCGACGGTGAATTCAGACCCGGCGCCGAAGCCTAAAGATTCGAGCCACTGAAAGAAGGGCATCATGGAAAGCTACTCGTAAGTCATCCAGTTGTAGGCCGTAATTCGACCGAAGATCACGACGCCTGCCCAGAGGACGATCGACAGGGCGCCGGCAAGCTTGGCGCCGTACGGCGGGCGGTCGGTCGTGTCCCAGACGGCGACGGTCTTGTACGTCGTGAAATGGAAGTACAGCGCGTTGAGGCCGGCGAACACCATCAACACCATCTTCGTCCAGAAGAACACCTTGCCGTAATAGCGCAGCGGCTGACCGTAGAACAGGATCGCGCCGGTCACCGAGCTCGCCACCATCGTGAACATCTGCCATGGGAACAGCTGCTTCTGGACCTGCGACAGCGGCGTGCGCTTGAACGCGAAGCCGAGCAGCCGGAGGTCCATCATGACGATGAGCCCGGCGAAGAGCGCCATGCTGACGGCGTGCGCGGTCAGCAGGTACGGATACCCGAAGACCGATTCCCGAATCGCGATGCTTGACGGCATCGCGTCGATCCATTCGAACCAGCTGCGTATCACGATGGCTCCTTAATAGGGCTGAGGGCAGCCCTCAGCCCTTGCCCTTAGCCCTTCGCTAGGGCGTGCAGCGCGGGTCGGCGTCGCGATACCTGGAGTGGCAGTTCTCGCAGGCGCCGGCGACGTCGTTCGTCGTATCGCTGGCCAGCTCCTTGTTCTTCGACTGCGCCGCCTTCAGCATCGCCTGCGACGCCTTCCGCAGGTCCGCGACAAACGGCGCCCAGTCCTTCTGGTCGATCGGCACCGGCTTGCCGTTCTGGCACAACCGGCCGCGGACTTCGAGCAGCCGCGCCGATTCGTTGAGCGCGATGGCGGCGTTTTCGACGACCTGCCAGCCGGTGTAGATGCCCGAGAAGGTGGAGGTGGCGCCCGCGCCTTCTTCCTTCTTGCCGAATGTCTCCGGGTCCCTGGACTGCACGTCGAACAGGATGTTGGCGTTCGGGAACAGAATGCCGCGCATCACCTGCGCCAGGTTGCCGACCGGCTTCGAGGCCGTGGCCTGGCCGCCGGGGCGGGCTTGGGTGCTGGAGCCGTGGGCTTGGGCTTGGCGCCAGGAGCCTGGGCCGACGTGGTCACGGCCAGGACGGACACGATACTCACGATCGCTAGGACTCGCATACGCTCTGCTCCTTCATGGGGACCGAACGAAGCATCATATTATACGGGGCATGAAATTTCCGGCTGGGCTGCTCGTCGGCGCGGTTAGGAAGGCGACCCTGAAAGGCCCGTCACGCAAATACCCTCGCCGCGAACGCGCGCACCGCTTGATTGAACGCTTCAGGTTGATCGAGGTTGCACGCATGACCGGCGCCGGGGATGGTCGCCACCTCCGCCCGGCGCGCGGCGCGGGCGAACCTGGCCGCGCTGGCCCGCGGGCCGGCGTCGCGCTCGCCATTCAGGATGAGCGTCGGCCCCGGGTAGTCGGCCAGCAGCAGCTGGAAATCACGGCCCGCCATTTCGGCGAACGCCGGGCCGAGTGACTCGGGATACACGCCGGCTTTGATCTGCTCTTCGGCGACGTCCGCGAGCGCGGGCGAGAACAGCCGCCGCGTTCGTTCTTCCGCCCGCTCGCGCGTCTGCTTCAGCCAGCCGCGCCGCATCGCTCCGCCGACGATCCGCAAATACAGGCCGAGGGCTCCCATGAGATTACGGCTCGCGCCCGAGATCACCAATCCTGCGACCCGCGTCGGGTCGCGGTGCGCCAGATCGATCGCCACGTAGCCGCCCAGCGAGGCCCCGACGACGAGCGCCCGCCCGCCTGCCGCGCCATCGATCACCTCGCCAAGGGTCCGCGATGCCGCGGTGAACGTGAACGGTTCGCCGGCGCGTCCGCCATGGCCGGGCAGGTCGGGAGCGACGATCCGGTACCGGTCCGACAATCCCCTGAGTTGTGGCAGCCACATCTTGCGCGTCACCACCGACCCGTGCACCAGCACGATCGCCGGCGCGTTGGCCGGCCCGGCAATGTCGACGGACTCGTGAAGCGCCACAGCGCGAATCGATGCCTTTCGATGACCGCGCTGGTGTCACCACGCGCCTCATCTGAAGGAAACAGACGTCGTCAGCAGGATCTGGCGCGGCGCACCGGGGCTGGCCAGCTCGAGGTCGCCCTCCGAGTAGTACTCGTTGTTGAACAAGTTATGTCCAGAGACCGTGAAGCGCAACCTCCCCCGGCGCCATGTCGCGGCCGCGTCCATCAGCGTGTAGGCACCGAGCGTAAAGGCATTGTCGCGATCAACCACGACGTCGCCGACATGCTTCACGTCGAACGTGACGTCGACGTCGGTTCGCGGCCGGATCAACGCACCCCAGTTGACCACGTAATCCGGTGAGATCGGCAGCCGGTTGCCGGTCAGCACCTCGTCGCCGTCCTCCGATTCGATGACGAAGTCGCCGAACCGGTTACGGTAGAAGGAGGCGTTCAGATACCCCGACAGCTTCGGGGTGATGGCGTAGCTCGCGCCGGTCTCGATCCCCTTGTATCGCTGCTCGCCGGCGTTGGTCGGGATGAAGAAGGCACCCTGGCGCGTGTCGAGCACGACGCCGGAGTGGCTCATCCAGAAATACGTGGCCTCGAGCGCCAGGCGGTTCTGCATCAGGCTGGCCTTGAGGCCTCCCTCGTAGTTGTCGATGTCTTCCGGCTGCAGGTTGAGCGGCACGTCCGCCGGGATGAGCGAGCTTGGCCGGCGCGGCGGCAGGAAGGCGTGTGAGTAGAGACCGTAGACGTTGACGGCCGGCCGATCCGTGCTGGCGCCCGCATCGACGAGGCGATAGGTGGCGCTCACCTTCGGGCTGAACGCGCTGAAATCGGTCTCGAGCTTCGCACCGCCGTCGCGCGTGTTGTCGAGATCCAGCCGATCGTAGCGGCCGCCGGCCGAGAGCACGACGCGCGGCATCGGCTCGAAGAGATACTGCGCGAACAGCCCGGTGGTGCCGAGGTTGTAGACGCGGCTGTTCGCATCGTGCTGCCACTCGGAGCGCGGCGGGATGACCGGGTTCAGGTAGCTGATCGTCCACCCGAACAGATCCTCGTCCGTGAAGATGAAATCGGTGTCCAGCGATCCATCGATGTGCTCGTGACGATCCGCCGACCGTGAGCGTCCCGACCTTCGGCTTCAGCTCGAACCGAAGTTCCTGGAAGAACACGTTCTCGTCGAGTTTCTGGCTGAAGGGGTACTGCGTCACGGTGTTGGCCGCCAGGTCGAACGGCGAGCCGATGAAATCGCCGTCGTCGACGAACTCCTGCAGCACGTCGCGGTACCCGAAGACCTCCGTCAGGCGCGCCCAGGAGGAAAGCTGCCGGTCGTAGTTGAACGTCAGCCGCGTTTCGTCCTGGTTGTAGTTCGGCCCTGGGATGTTGAAGTTTGAAAACCGATCGAAGCGCGGGTCGATGTCATGCAGGAGCCGTCCGTCGATGTGTGGCTCGTTGGTGGGCGTGCTGTTCTCGGAGTCGACCCGGTTGAGGCTGATGCTCCCGTACGAGCGCGAGTCGGGGTTGAACGTCAGCTTCCCGAAGACTGCCGTGTTGCCGACCGTGTAGTCGTCCGTCGTCAGATTCGTCGAAGTATCCGCTGTTCTGCTCTTTGCCGACCGAGACGTAATAGCCGCCCCAGTTGCTGACCGGCCCGGACACGCGGCCGATCCCCTTGAGCGTCGCGAACTCGCCGGTCGTGAACTCGACGTTGCCCTGGTGCCGGGGCGTCGGATCCGCCGTCCTCAGATTCACGGACCCGCCAATCGCCGTCCGGCCGTACAAGGCCGAGTTTGGACCGCGAACCACCTCGATGCTGCTCGCATCGTTGATCGTCAGGCCGACCACGCGCGCAGAGTTGCCGGAGTTGGCCTGGGGAACCCCGTCGATGAGGAGCAGCGTGTTCGTGAACTCGTTGCCGGCGCGCGGCAGCCCGCGCAGCAGCACGCTCTCGAAGAGCGCGAGCTGGGTGCTGACGACGACGCCGGGAACGTTGGCAATCGCCTGGGTCAGCGTCTGATCGCCGCGGGTTTCGATCGTCTCGCGGTCGACGACGTTGGCCTGCCCGGGGACGTCACCGATGCTCAACGGCGTCTTGGTCGCAGTCACCTGGACGCGGTCCATGAAATTGGGCGTCGGCGTCGAGTGCGATCGCCACGATGTCGCCGCCGGCGCGGACATCGGTGAGCCGCTGCCTGAGGAACCCGGCGGCCTCCACCGTCAAAGCGACCGGTCCGGCAGGTGCGTTCTCAATCGTGAACCGCCCAGTCCCCGACGTCGTCGCGGTGAGGTTCGTCCCCTCCACCGTCACGACCGCGCCGGCGACCGCCGCTCCGGTCGTCCGCGCGAGCACGGTTCCAGTGATGACATCACGCCGCGCAGTTTGAGCGATGGCCGGCGTTTCGAGTGCGAGACCCATCAGGAGAAGAGTGAGTGTGCGCATCTGGACGGTCGATCGTATGTGAATCGCGGAAGGCGGTGGTCTGAAGAGTTTCTGAATAGTTAGTCAGAAAAGGACAAGGACGCAGAGGGAGCAGAGGACGCAGAGGCGCAGAGGCGCAGAGGGCGCAGAGGCGGCGCGGTATGATCCGATCGTCAGGGGATCGTATGCATACCAGGTTGGTGGTAGTCGTGCTGGCGGCGGTTGGATTGGGAGTGTCGCTGGCTGCGCACCATTCGGTGGCGACCTCTTATCGCGAGAACGAGCGCGTCACCATCGAGGGCGAGCTCGTGACGCTGATCTACCGCAACCCGCATTCGTACCTCCACGTCATGGCGCCGGACCGGCAGCACCAGCCGCGGCTGTGGGCGATCGAGTCTTCATCGGGCCAGCAGCTCCGGCAGAAGTTGTCGGCGGCGAGCCTCGTGCCGGGCGATCGCGTCATCGTCACCGGCGACCCGGGCCGTGACGAAGGGACATGGCGCATGCGGTTGCGGACGATCGTCAGGCCCCGCGACGGCTGGCGGTGGACCGAGATTCCGCGGAGCAGGTAATGACCACTGGCGCAGTGCTGGTCGTCGAAGACGAACAGAAGGTCGCGAACGCGCTCCGTGAAGGCCTCGAGAGCGAGGGCTACGCGGTCGCAGTGGCGTCGACTGGCGAGGACGCGTTCTTCCGCGTCAGCACCGAGACCTTCGACGTCGTGCTGCTCGATCTCACGCTGCCGGGGCGCGACGGGCTCGAGATCCTGCGCGCGCTGCGGCAGAGAGGTCCAGATACGCGCGTGTTGATTCTCACCGCGCGCGACACGCTCGACGATCGCGTCAAGGGCCTGGACAGCGGGGCCGACGATTACCTGGTGAAGCCGTTCGCGTTCGCCGAGCTGATTGCGCGCATTCGTGCGCTGGTGCGGCGCGGCCGATCCGTGGAGTCGCCGCGGCTGCGCGCCGGGGACCTGCAGATGGACCTGTGGACCAGGAAGGTGACGCGCTCGGGCCGGCCCATCGAGCTGACGGCGCGCGAGTTCGAGTTGCTCGAGTTCCTGCTGCGGTTCGAGGGACAGGTGGTCTCGCGCGAGACGCTCGCCCGCGAGGTGTGGCAGGAGCGCGGCCGGACGCCGACGCTCGACAACGTCATCGACGCGCACGTCGCGCGGCTCAGGAAAAAGATCGACGCCGAGCCCGGGGTGAAGCTGATTCACACCGTCCGCGGCGTCGGCTTCGTAGTTCGCGAGGAGGCGGCATGAAGGCTTGGCGGTCAGCGCTCGGGGTTCGCGCACGGCTGACGCTGTGGTACGTCGCCGCAATGGTGATCGTGCTCACGGTCTACGCGGCGGGGGTGTTCGGGTTCGTCAGGCGCAGCGTCTCCGACGCGCTCGACGCCCGCGTCCGCAGCGACTTCACCTGGGCGGTCGAGATGTGGGAGCAGCGGCCGGACGGCACCGTCACGTGGTTTGACGCCGACGATGTGGCCAAGGCCGCTGACTTGAACCAGGACGAGGACAACCCGTGGCTGCAGGTGTGGACGCCGGAGGGCGAACTCCTCTTCCAGACGGCCGTCGCCCGCCGCAATCCGCTGCCGCAGAGCGCGGCGCTCGCCGCCCAACCGCCCGAGCACATCGTCACCGTGGACGACCGCGGCCCGACGTTCCGGGTACTCAGCCGGCCGGCCCACGTCGGCGGCAAGCCGGTCGTCATCCAGGTGGCGCGTTCAGACGGCACGATGCGCCAGGAGCTGCAGGAGCTGACGATCTTCCTGGTCCTCGGCCTGCCGTTCGGCGTCGCGGCCGCCGGGCTGGGCGGGTACGCGCTGGCTCGCGGCGCACTGGCGCCCGTCACCCGGATGGCGGTCCGCGCGCAGTCGATTACCGCGGCGCGCCTCAACGACCGCCTGCCGGTCGATCACCCGCATGACGAGCTCGGGCGCCTGGCGGTCGCGTTCAACGAGACGCTGGAGCGGCTCGAGCAGTCGTTCGAGCAGATGCAGCGATTCACCGGCGACGTGTCGCACGAGCTCCGGACGCCGCTGACGGCGATCCGCACGGTCGGCGAGGTCGCCCTCCGCGAAGCCCGCAGCCCCGATGCCTATCGCACGACGATCGGCAGCATGCTCGAGGAAGTCGACCGGCTGACGTCGCTCGTCGAGCGGCTGCTGACGCTGTCGCGCGCCGCGAGCGGTCCGGCGCATCTCCAGACGGAACGCGTCGACCTGGGGGAGCTTGCCGACGAAGTGGCGGGGTATCTCGGCGTGCTGGCCGAGGAGAACGGACAGTCGATCGCCGTCCGGCGGTCGCCAGCCGCGGTCTGCGATGTCGACCGCCTGGTGCTGCGGCAGGCGCTCGTCAACCTGGTGGACAACGCGATCAAGTACAGCCCCGCCGACAGCGAAATCGCGATCCGCACCTTCCTGTCGGATGCCGACGTCGTCCTCGAAGTCCGGGATGCCGGAGCTGGAATCGCTCCCGAGCGCGGCGCGCTCATCTTCGACCGGCATTACCGCGCGAACGCGGGCGGCCGCGGCGCCGGCCTCGGCCTGGCGATTGCGAAGTGGGCGGTCGAGGTCAACCGCGGTCAACTCACATGGCAGCCGGCGACCGGCGGCGGCAGCGTCTTCCGTATGACCCTGCCGCGCGCGACCGGCGGCGCGAGCCGCGCGGCGTGACGTCGCAGGGCGGACCTTTAGGGTCGCGCACGGTCAAAGGCAACCACGAAGACGCGAAGGCACGAAGAAGACCAAATTCTTCTTCGGGTCTTCGCGGTTGCATGTTGTCGGACTCGCATGCCCGGCCTAAAGGCCGGGCCTACAACACACGCTATCTCGGATGTCGTCCAGCGGATGGAACGAGCTGTCGTTGTCGCGGAATTCCTGTGCGGCGGTATAAAACCCAGCAGTCGTCAGCGTGATCGTGACAGCCTTCGTGCCTGGATTCTCCCAGAACCATCCGTGAATCCCTGAAAACGGCGCCGTGTAGGTGCCGTGCGCCTCGGGCATCTGTGCCTTGTCGAAGCTTTCGGCGTAGCCGGCCGGCGCGCCGTCGGGCTCGCTGTGGAAGTCGTAGATGACCGGACCGGTCGCGGTCCACGAGTAAATCATCGACGCGCCCTGCTCGAGCCGGTACTTGAACTCGACGAACTCGTACGGGCCGATCTCGAACGTCGCCGTGTTGGTCTTATAAGCGGTATCCTGCCGCTTGATCGCGCCCGACGACCCGCCCGCGAGATCGGTGAGTCCCAGCAGCCGGCCGGTGCCGAGCGGGTCGATGCCGTACTCGGCCGGGAGAACCGCGATGATCAGGATGATGCGCGGCCGCGACCGCCGCGCCGGCCGTCGCCAGCAGGATCTTGCGGACGGACGGGGGAGTGATACCGCCGGCAGGGCCCGGTGCGCTCTCAGCCACGCGCAACGACGTAGCCGGCGAGCTGGTAGCCGGCGAGGACAAAGCCAGCGGTCATCAGGAGCGTGTTGGTGACGAACGCGTAATTCATGAAGCTGCTGCGCGCGCGCCACGACGTCAGCAGGATGAGCACCGCCGTCAGCGCGAGCATCTGGCCGATCTCGACGCCGACGTTGAAGCTGACGATGTTGGTGACCAGCCCGTTCGAGGAGAGCGTGAACTCCTGCAGCTTGGTGGCGAGGCCGAAGCCGTGGAACAGGCCGAAGACGAGCACCGCCAGCTTCGTATTGGGCCGCACGTGCAGGACGCGCTCGAATCCGCCCAGGTTCTCGAACGCCTTGTAGGCGACCGACGCGCCAATCACGGCGTCGACCAGGTGCGCGTCGGCCCGAATCCCGCCGAGCACGCCGCCGAGCAGCGTGATGCTGTGGCCGATCGTGAAGAGGCTGACGTAGAGCACGACGTCCTTGAGCCGGTACAGGAAGAAGATCACGCCAACCAGGAACAGCAGGTGGTCGTAGCCGGTGACCATGTGCTTGGCGCCCAGGTACAGGAACGGCGCGATCGCCGGCCCCTGGATGCTCTGCACGAAGGTGGCGTTGCTGCCGGTCATCGGATGGGCGAGGACCGGCGCGGACAGCGCCAGCGTGCCGAGGAGCGCCAACAGGGTCCGCGCGGCTGTCCTGGTCATTGCACTCGCGAGATGGACGGATCGTACTTCGCGTGGCAGTTGCTGCAGACCGCGTAGATCTGGGCGCCGGCCTCGAAAACCGCATCCGGATCCTTGGCTTCGGCTGCCTTGATAGCCTCAGCGCCGGTGTCGACCATCGCCTTCGACAGCCGCATCCACTCATCGCCGTCCCTGGCGCGCGGCACCATCATCAGCAGGTTGCCCGCCTCGCTGACGGCGACGGCGGCGTTGCGGACCTTCGTCCACTCTTCCTCCGTCTGCGGCCGGATGTGCTCCTCGCCGGCTGCGCTGATGATCGTCCCGACCGATAGCCAGATCACGTCGGCGCTGGGCTCGATGAACGATTCCATCAACACGCCGGTATCGACAATCGGCTTGAACGGCGGCGGCTGATTGCCCATCCGCGCAGGCGGAGGCGGCAACGACAGCCGCCGCGACGAACGAGCGAAGCCTGTTCATGGCGATCACAGCTTGGCGCGTGCCGTGTAGATCCGTGTGATGCCTCGCGAGTTCTCGGTCCACGCGAAGACCAGCTCGCCTTTCGCCGCGCCCATCCGGGGGAACTGCGTGCCGAGCCCCAGGGCGATGTCGGCCGGCCGCGACCGTGCGCCGCCCGGGCTGACGGTCCGGACCTTCAGCTGCGACGGTCCCTTGCCCAACTCGATCCACGACACAGCCGCCGAGCCGTCGGCGAGCGAGCTCCACCTGGACGCGTCCCGTCGATCCCGCGTCGTCGACGCGCACAGGGGCGCCGAACGTCCGGCCGGCGTCGGACGAGAACGCGATGTAGGCGCGTCCCTGCCCGGCCTGCATGGTGAACCACGCCACGGCGACGTCCTTGCCGCGGGCGGCAATCGCGGGGCCGTTCACCGGGCAGCCGTTGATCTTCCAGCCGTCCTGGTGAACCAGGACGGGCGCCGACCAGGCGCTGCCATCGAGCCGCGTGACGTAGATGTCGCGGATCTCGTCGGCCGTCCGGCCGCGGTAGGCCACGATCGGTCCGTCCGCGGTGTTGGCGGCGGCCGTCGGACAGCAGTCGCACACGCGCGAGGCGACGAGCATGTCGCTCTTGTCGTTCTTGACGGGGATCGAGGTCGCGGCGCGCAGCGTCATGTCGCCCTTGCCGCCGGAAGTCTGGCGGCCGTCGAGCCAGACCAGTCCAACGCCGGTACCGAAGTTGAAGAACGACGCGAAGCCGTGCTGCGTCTTCGTGCCGTCGCGGTGGGGGCTGACGGGCGCCGACCAGGTCTTGCCGTTGTCGCGCGACGTGGAAATCTTCAGATCGTACGCCTCCGGATCCGGCCCGTTCATCTCGATCCAGTGCGCGACCAGCGATCCGTCCGCGAGCGCGCGAACCGAGGGCACGTCCGCGAAGTTGGTGATGAGGTGTTCGCTGGCCATGACGACGACCGGCGCGGACCATCCGGCGGGAAGGCGCTCGGCAAACTTCAACGCCGTCTTCTCGCCGGTGCGTTCCAGCCAGCTGAGGAGTGTCTTGCCGCCGCTGACCGTGATCTGCGGCGACGCCGAGTCTCCCTCGGACGGCGCCTTGAGCGTTTCGATGGTGAAAGCCGGGCGGGATGACTGCTGCGCGGCGATCGCGCCCTGGACGAGAACAGCTGCGGCCAGCAACCCCGCGGCGAGCCCGGTTACTCGGATCTTTCGCATGGCTCCAACGGTCTCATGCTAGCAGAACTTGCTGCCGGTGGCACGGAGGGCATCGGAGGTAGACGGTTCAACGACGGAGAAGACAGCGTGCACCGCCCGCAGCGGGGCGCCGGTGAAGGGCTGCAACTGCGATCGCGGTGCACGCGCCCTGCACGGAGCCGGCTGCGCCGGCCGCGTCGCTGCAGTGTTTCCCCGTGTCTCCGCGACTCCGTGTTGAACCGTTTATCTCCGTAAACGTCCGTGGCGCTCGCATGCTAGACTGCCGCCGCCCACACAAGAGGAGCCGCCCGTGAAGCAACTAGTCCTTCGTCGGACTCCCGCCGTCGTTCTCGCAGTCCTCTGTGCGCTCTCTCTGGCGCTCACCGCGGCGGTCCCGACCGGGCGGCCGGAAGACGTCGGCCTGTCGTCCGAGCGGCTGCAGCGGATCACGGACGTCGTCCAGCGCTACATCACCGCGAAGGAAATCGCCGGCGCTGTCACAGTCGTGACGCGGCGCGGAAAGATCGCGCACTTCGAGGCGCAGGGGATGATGGACCTCGAGTCGAAGACGCCGATGCGGAAGGACGGCATCTTCCGCATCGCGTCGATGAGCAAGCCGGTCACCGGCGTGGCCATCCTGATGCTGGTCGAGGAAGGGAAGGTCCGTCTCAACGATCCAGTGTCGCGCTTCATCCCCGAGTTCAAGGACACGAAGGTCGCCGTCGCGAAGCCAGGTCCCGAAGGGTCGGCGCCGGCACCGACGGGCCGGGGCCGCGGGGCGGCGCCGCAGGAAATCACGCTGACGCCGGCATCCCGGCCGATTACGGTACGCGACCTCCTGACGCACACGTCCGGGCTCGCCAGCGGCGGCGCGGGTTCACGCGAAGCCAACCGCATCGCGCCGCGGAATCCGAGCGAGAACCTCGCCGCGCATGTGCCGAAGCTGGGCGGCGCGCCGCTCGACTTCCAGCCCGGGACCGAGTGGCGCTACAGCGCGCTCGCCGGCATCGACACGCTCGGACGGATCGTCGAGATCGCATCCGGGCAAACCTTCGATCAGTTCCTGCGCCAGCGGATCTTCGAGCCGCTCGGCATGAAGGACACCGGCTTCTTCCCGACCGACGATCGCCTGCCGCGGGTCGTGACCCTGTACGGCCGCTCGCCCGAAGGTGTGCTCACGAAGGAGGAGACCCCGAGTTGGCTGGCGACGCGGACGTTCTTCTCGGGCGGCGGCGGACTCTGGTCGACGCCCGAGGACTACACGCAGTTCGCGCAGATGCTCGTCAACGGCGGACAGTTGAACGGCAAGCGCCTGCTCGGCCCGCGCACCGTCGAGCTGATGGCGTCGAACCACGTCGGCGAGCTGTTCGCCGCGTCAGGCGCCGGACGCCGCGGCATGGGCTTCGGCCTGACCGTGGAAGTCGTGATGGATCCGATCGCCGCCGGTCAGCGGCGTTCGGCCGGCAGCTTCGGCTGGGACGGCGCGTTCGGCACCCATTTCTGGGTGGATCCGAAAGAACAGATCGCCGGCATCCTCATGATCCAGCGGTCGGTCAACGCCGCCCTGAACCGCGATTTCGAGAATGCGGTCGCGCAGGCGATCATCGACTGACGCTGCCGTACGGAGAACGGATTACGGAGCGCGAGTAACGGAGACGACGGGAGCTCGACGATCCTCGTTCGTACTCGTTGCTCCGTGCTAATCCGTGACCTCCGCCATCTCCGTTACTTTCCTTCGAGTACCTCGCGTTACCCAGTCGCCTGAACGCGCCCCCATCCATCGAGAACTCTTCGACGATGTCGAACGAGACGTCGTTGAGCACCTGGATGACGCGCCGCAGCTGGTAGGTCCGTCCGTTGGAGGTCACCGGTGACGTGGTGAACGTGATCGCCAGCGGGCTCTGCCAGCTCGCGACGCTGATGAGCTCGGTCTGATCCGCCCGCCGCTCGACCACTGCCAGCATCTTCGTCTCGGGATCGAAGCCGAGCGTGATGCGGTCCTGGGATTTCTTGCCGCCGAGGTCGTTCTCGATCACGCCGCTGATGAAATTCGATGCGCCGGTTTTCGTGAAGGTGGCGGTGCCGGTTCGCGTGCCGGCGCTGAGCGGCGGGAACTCGCCTCCGAGGTATTCGAACGTCCAGCGGCCGACGAAGTAGTCGGCGCGCTGCTCGACCTGTGGCTGGATCACCTCGGCGCGCGGACGGCGCTGCAGCTCGATGGTGACGGGGAAGCGGTGCGAGGCAACCGAGACCGTCCCGCCGCCGGTCGCCTTGTTGCCGTCGATCATCAGGTCGGTCGTCAGCGCAACGTCGCCCAGCTTCGAGTCGGATCCGGTCTCGACGACCAGCCGGTTGCCGGTGAGCGAGATCTTGCGGATGGGCGTCTCGGCCGTTCCACCCGCGTTGACGACTCCCGAGTAGACGTCGCCTTTCTTGACGATGGAGATGACGAGCGCGGTTTGGGTGTCCGCACCGGACCGCATCGTGCCGCGCCACGCGCCCGCCAGGGGATCGGCGGGAGCCGCCGGCGCGCCGCGCTGAGCGGATGGCGCCGCCGCCAGAGCGGCCATGATCGCAACTGCGCTGAGTAAGCGTCGCATGAAATCTTCCTCGCGGACCTGAGGCCGCACTACGGCGGACCTAAGAGGTCCGCCCTACGACGGCGGACCTAAAGGTCCGCCCTACTTCTTTTCTAGCTTCTCCAGGTTCGCTTTCGCTTGCGCATTCCCCGGATCCAGGGCCACGGCGCGGCGGAAGTGCTCGAGCGCTTCATCGCTCTGTCCGAGGGCCTGGAGCACGGCGCCGAGGTTGTTGTGCGTCTCCGCGTGATTGGGCCGCAGCGCGACCGCCTTGCGGAAGTACTCCACCGCTTCCTCGAGGCGTCCTCGCGTGGCGAGCAGCGTCGCGACGTTGTACTGGGCGGCCGCCCAGTCGGGCTTCAGGCGCGCGGCGGCGCCGTAATGCTCGATCGCGTCATCGAATCGGCCCAGCAGGGCGCTGACGAACGCGAGATCGTTGTGGTAGCCGGCGTTGTCAGGGTTCGCCGTCGACGAGCATCGCATAGCCGTCGGCGTCCTCGACGAGCGTCTTCGGCCGCACGTCGTTGAACAGCGCGACGCGATCGGCGTCGGTCGCGGTGACCACCTGCAGCCACAGATCGCCCATCTCGTCGCTGGAATTCTGCCCGAAGATGACCCGCCGCGGCGGCCGGTCCGGGTTGCGCGGGTTCGCCTCCGAGTTGTCGTAGCTGTACAGCATCCGGATCGTCGTGCCCTTCGGGAGGGCGACCGGCGCCGCGAACCGGTAGACGTCCTGCCAGTTGAAGTCCCAGTCGTCGATGCGCAGCAGCCATCGGCGCGTGCCGTCGGGAAGATCGGCGGTCGCGCGGATCTCCCTCGCGCGGTAATGCGCGTGCGGATGAATCGCGAGCAGTTCCACGTCGACCGGCAGTTGGTAGGCGTCGGCGATCAGATACTGTTCGCCCGGCTCGATGTCGATGTTCTGCTTCCCGAGCCGCAGCGCCAGCGGCGTGCGCGTCGGCGCCTCCGCCGTGAAGTAGAACGCCACCCTCGGACGGATCTCTTCGGGCTTGCCGGTCCGGCGCAGGTGCATCTGCAGCACGAGATCGGTCCCGGGTGCCAGGCGCCAGGCCATCCCCGGCGCCGACGTCAGCGGCGACTGGCCGGGCGTCCAGCCCAGAAAATACCCGTCGGGATAGCGGGCGCTCATGCTGATGGCGCCGTCGTACCCGGGCGTCTGATCCTCGGCGTCCAGCTCGCGTGAGGCCGCCGATTGATCGAAGCGGATGTTCGCGTGATGGATGGCGCGTCCGCCGGGACTGAAGTCCACCGCGGCGATGTACTTCTCGCCGTCCAGTGGAACCGGGATCGCAAAATTCCGGAAGATGTCCGGGCCGTCGGCGGCGAGGCTGTACGGGTTGTCGAGCGTGACGACGAGGTCGGGCGGTCCGAGCCGCCACTCCGCCGGGCGCTCGGGCTGGGCTGTACTCCCCTCGCCGCGCGGCATTCCAGCTTCCACCCACTTCGCGATCGTGCCGATCTCGTCGTCCGTCAGTCCGCGCGCCCCGACGAAGGGCCCGCCATATCCGGCCGCGGGCTTCCACGGCGGCATGTATCTCCGCGCGGTCGCATCGGCGATCGCGCGGCCGCGACTCCGGGCGTCGTCGTAACTCTCGAGGCTGAAGGGCGCGATGTCGCCAGTGCGATGGCAGCCGACGCACTGACGCTGCAGGATCGGTTCGACGTCAGAGGTGTATGTCGGTGCACCCGTCTGCGCAGCGCTGGCCGCCGTGGACCCACTCAGCCACACCGCGCTGCACATCCCGATCAACGTTGTTGTTCTCGGCCGACTCATCCGGTGTTGGCGAGTGTACCACTGGCGACGAACGTCGAACGATCGTGAGCCACGCGAACGACGAACGACGAGCGAATACCAGTGCGCTTACGGTTGTGACGTCGCGCGCCCGCTCTTCTTGTGTGCATTGAAGAACTCGAACATCCCCGGCAGGTTCGGCGCCACGACGCCGCTGTGGCTGCCGCCGGGGACTTCGACGTAGGTCACGTCGATGCCGATCTCCTTCGCCCGCTCGACCATCGATCGCGATCCCTGCACGCTCACCGTCCGGTCGTCGTCGCCGTGGACGACGAACTGCGGGATGTGGCGGATACGCTCGAGCGTCGACGGCGTACCCGATCCGGCAAACGGCGCGAGCGCCGCCCAGATCTCCGGGAACTTCGGCGCGATCTTCCAGGTGCCGATGCCGCCCATCGAGTGGCCGGCCAGGTAGATCCGGTTCTCGTCGATCCGGTACTGCTGCCGCACGAGCTGCAGCACCTGCATCACGTCTTCCTCGCTCCGTTCCTGCACGCGCCGCGTGATCGGATCGGCGGGCGCATTCCCGAGTCCCCATCCGTACGAGCCATCGACTCGATAGCCCAGGGGTGCCGCGACGATGTAGCCGTGCTGTTCGGCGAGCTTCGGCATCACGCCGTCGTAGCCGGTGAAGAACGAATCCTCGGTCCCGCCGAGCCCGTGAAGCGCGACGATGAGCGGGAAGGCCGCGCCTTGCGCGCCCTGGCTTGTAGCTGGTCGGCACGTAGAGACGGTAGGGCATGATCTCGCTGGCCGACGCGAGCAGGTAGTGGCGCTTGAAGTCGCCCGTGCGTGCCGCGAACGGATTCTTGCCCGCGCGCACCGCGGCTGCGGTGGCTTCGGCTTCCGCGAAATCGTGATCCGGGTCGAACGTCCGCAGCTCCAGCCGGCCGCGATTGACGTTCCGCATGCGATCGATCGGGAAGAGGATGTCGGCCCGCACCGCATCCGGCGCATGCCGCGCGTCGGCCTCGAGCCGCGACACGAAATCGTCCAGCCCCTTGCGCGCCGCGATCGCGAGCGTGGCGCCGCCGAGCGCGCGCGCGCCGTCCGCGACGTCGATGTTCAGCTGATACGCGCCGTCCGGCACGCCCTGCAGATCGAGCTCGAACAGCGCCGGCGATTCGCGCAGGTCGCGCGCCACGCCGTCGATCGTGCCGAGATCTTTCACGACCTCGGTCGCGCCTTGTGCACCCTGTGCACCCTGTGCCCGCTTCCTCAACGTCGCGTGCGCGGTCAGCGAGCGATCGAGCTGAATCGCCGGCGTGTAGATCTGTTCCAGCCGGACCTCGTAGAGCCGCGTCGAGTCGACGACGACGCGATCGCTGCGGATGACGAGCGAGTTGGCGAAGTCCGTCGCGTCGGTCCACTCCCGGCCGGCCAGCAGCGTCGTGCCCTTCGCGTAGAGGCGGCGGAGCTCACCGATGTGCCCGAGCCGCGACGCTTCGGCGATCTGCCGATCGATCTCGTCAATCTGCGCCTTGAGCTCTCCTTGCGGCCTGACCGTCGCCTTCTGCGTGCTGTAGCGCACGCGCACCGAAGAGAGGCTCGTGAGCGCCTGGGGAGCGGCAGTCGCCGGCAACAGCAGCGCAACGGCGGCCAGGACGATGAAGCGTTTCATGGCGGTCTCCTGGAGTTGGGGGAGCCCCCGGATGACGGGGACATGGTAGCGGGTGTGAGGGCTGGGGGCTAGAGGCTAGGGGCTAGGGGCTGGGGACGGGGTATCGGAAGGCAGGCCTAAAGGCCTGCACTACAACTGCTGTGGTGCGGAGCTTCAGGTCGCCGACGTAGCTGTAGTGCGGACCTTTAGGTCCGCCCAGCCCCCAGCCTCCAGCCCCCAGCCCCCAGTCTCAGCGCTTTCGCCGCGATCTACTTGTGCGTTTCTTGCTTGGTCGGGAACTCAGGAGCTCTCGGGCGGAGATGGGCCAGTCGTGGCCGCATTTCCGGCAGCACCAGCTCAGAAGGACCGAGAGCCCGGAGACGGTCGTTTCGACGGTGACCGTCCCCACCGCCTGGCACGACGCGCACCGGGCCGGGACGCGGAGATTCAGCCGATCCCTGGGCACCTCGGCAGGCTAGCACAGCAATAAGAGGCGGATTGCACGGACAGATGGGGTGCCGGCACCCAGCACGTCGCACCCAGCACCCTATTGGGCTACGTAGTCGACGTCGACGGCTAGCGGGTATCGCTTGGGCGCCGGGATCCCGAACTCGTCGGGTGGGGCCGGGACCGCGGTCACTTCGAGCTTCGAGCCCGCGGGGATCTCGATCGATTCCTGCAGCCAGTAGCGGCGGTACCACTGCGGCTGCGCCGCGCGGAGGCGGAGCAGGCTGACGCGGCGGCCGGACGGGGCGACCGCATCGATGACAACCGATTCGTAGGGCTGATCGAAGCTCGGACGGAGCGCGACGACCCGCGCGCCGGACTTCAGCGTGCCCGAGAACTTCCGCTCGCCGCCGCCATTGCCCTCGCCCGCGGCAAACGAAAACCCCTCGATCGATCGGCCCGACAGCGGCGCCTCGGTCATGTAGAGCCCGATCGTGCTGCGGTCGCTCTTCACGTTCTGCTCGTCGTTCCAGTTCTTCTTGTAGTGCAGCTTCAGCGTGAGCCTGGCGCCTGCCGGCAGCTTGAATGCCGCGCCGTTCGGCGCGGCGATCGCCGGCTCACCAGGGGCCCAGGCCGCGAGCACCGGTCCGTTCTCGAGCGCGATGATGGCTTCGCGCACCATCGAGCGATCACCCGGCAGGAGGTCCACCGCCTTGACCCACGTGTCCTCCTTCACGCCCGTCGCCAGCGTGACGGTCGCATCGTCCTCGACCTTTCCCGCGGGAAGCGAGTGCTCGGCCGGCATCTGGATCTTGATGTCGGGTGGGCCTGCAGCCCAGTCGTTGGCCGGACCCTCGTAGGTCGGCGACGTGACACCCTGGACGTCGCCAAAGATGAACGTCTTCTCGTCGCCGCGCGGCGTGCCGCCGACAACCCAGCTCAGGAGGATGTCCAGCTCCTTGGTCGGCAGCATGTGGCCGCCCTTGACCGCCGGACCCATCGGGTCGGCGTACCACGGCGGCATCTTCTGCGCGATCAGCGCTTCGCGGATCGACTCGGCCCACGGGACCGCTGCCAGGTAGTCGACGAGCGACATCGGGGCGGGTCCGCCGGCGTAGTGGCACGTGCCGCACCGTTCCCGCAGGATGGGGAAGACGTGCTGGTTGTAGTTGTACTTGGAGGTGATGCCCTTGTGCGCCTCGGTCGTCCGACCGCTGAAGGCGACGATAAGGACGACGACCACGACGAACGCCGAGGCGGCGCCTATCGAGGCGAGCGCCGGGGCGCGGCGGACGAGGTTAAGGCTTCGCCGCATACGCTGTTTTAACCGCCGCGATCGCCGCGGCAAAGTGGTTGAAGGCCTCGGTGATCTTTTCCTGGTTGCCCATGTCGCCGAACATGTCGAGCTGCCACGCAGCGAGCACCGTCCGGCGGATCGCGTCGGACGCCTGGGCGCGCCGCGCGCTCGGCACTTCGTTGAGGTAGTTCTCCAGCGCCAGCGCGATGTCCTTGCCGAGCATCGTCGGCTGATACACGAACCCGAACTGGCTGCCCTGCACGAGCTTCTGCACTTCGTCGCTGCACATCCCGAGGAGGTTCAGCAGCGCCTTCGAGTTCCTCGGCAGCGAATCGGACAGGAGCAGCGCGTCGGTGCGCGCCATGTTCGGCTCGCAGTTGTCGAGGGCGGGTACCGCTTGAGTCACCGGCTGAGGCTGCGCGTTCGCAGCCGCTGCCGTGCGGGGCCGCCGCACCCTCGGTGGCCGTGCTCGTTGACAGTCGGCTTGCCCGTCGAAGCACCCGCCGTCGTCGTCGCCGGGAAGATGCAGGCTTGCCCACCGTAGCGCCGGCAGCCGTAGTCGTAGCCGGCGCGGAGGTGGGAGTCGTCACACGTCCTTCGAATACTCGACGAACGCGAACGTGAACGGCTGCTCGGGGCCGTCCTTGCTCATCCTGACCTTCGCGACCATCGTTGTCGCCGCGTCCTTCGACGGCCGCTGGTCACCCTTCAACGTCGCCTCGAGCGTCTTGCCGTCGCGCGACAGGCGCAGTGGGAACGTCGCGACATCTTTCGGCGCCTTCGTGGCCGGATCGATCGCCTGGAGCACGACGCTGCCGCTGAACGCCTTCGCGTCGATCGGCTGCGTGTAGTTGTCGAAAAAATACGCGCGGAACTTCCCGGCGCTGGGGTAGGTCCCCTCCAGGTGGTGCCACTGATCCTGCGCCATGTAGAAGATCCCGCCGTGCCGCGGATTGTGATCCCCGTGGGCGCGAATCTGCTTCACCAGCGCGCGGTCCGAACCATCCGCGCACTTGCCGGGATCCATCAGCTTCTGATCCGGACTCTGCTTGCACGTCCAGTGGAGCGTGACGACGACCGGTACCATCTCGCGGCGGCGGTCGACGGGGCAGATGCCCGGCTTGGCGGCGATGACCACCGGATGATCGGGACAGGAATAATTCAGCTCGGTATCGATGCGCGTCGGCTCGAGCGGCATCTTGCAGATGCGGCAGCTGCCGGGCTTGTCCTCGAGCACCTCCGGATGCATCGGACAGGTGTATTGCAGCGGCGGGAGCTTCGCCTGCGCTTGTGCCGCGTGAACGTGAACGTCCAGGTGAACCGGGCGCGAGCGACGCGCCGGCTAAGGAGGACGAATGCCGACAACGCCACGGAAATGGCGCGTTTGGCGTGCATATGGCTATTTTACAGAAGAATGACGCCTCGGGCCCCGGCGCTGTCGGCGAGTGCCGTCAGCGCGTCGTTGACCTGATCCAATGAATAGGTGCGATGGACGAGCTCGCGCAGCTTCAACCGTCCCTCCTGGAACCACGCGACGAGGCGGCGGATGTCTTCGGGCGGGCGTCCCGAGCCGTAGGCAGAACCGACGAGCCGCTTCTCCTGCATGACGAAGGGGAACATCTGGACGGTGCCGACGGCGTCGACGCGCGACAAGCCCGTCAGCACCACGGTGCCGCCCTTCCGCGTGGCCGCCAGCGCGTCGGCGAGCGTCTGCCGGCGTGCCGACGGTATCGAACACGAAGTCGGCGCCCCGTCCGCTCGTCAGATCTCGAACAGCGTCGGCCAGTTTCGGAGGCGACTCGATCGTGTCGGTCGCGCCGAATTCCCGCGCGATTGCGAGCGGCGCCGGCCGCCGATCGATCGCGATGATCGGTGCGCACCCGTAATCGCGGCGCCCTGCGCGACGTTGAGGCCGACGCCGCCGGCGCCGATGATGGCCACGCTCGAGCCTCGCGTGGCGCGTGCGGCGGTAGTCACCGCGCCGACGCCGGTCACGACCGCACAACCCACCGTCGCCAGCGCGTCGAAGGGCACGTCAGGGCTGACCGGGACCGCGCCCTCCTCCGGTACCACCGCGTGCTGCGCGAAACAGGCCGTGCTCAGGAAATGCGCGACGTCCTGCCCGCGGGCGCGGAGCTTCGTGCCGCCCGACGGCAGCTTGTTGCGATAGGTGGTCCGATCGAGCCGCTCACACAGGACCGCCCGCCCCTCGAGGCAATACGGGCAGGCGCCGCACGCCGGCGCCCAGCAGAGGACGACGTGATCGCCGAGCTTGACCTGCGTCACGCCGTCGCCGACATCGCGCACGATGCCGGCGCCCTCGTGTCCGAGGACGATCGGCGTGCGAATCGGCCAGTCGTCGTGCGCGGGATGGAGATCGCTGTGACAGACGCCCGCCGCCTTGATCTCGACCAGTACTTCACCCGGCCCCGGCGGCGCGAGCTCGACTTCTTCAACGGAGAGCGGTTGCCCGCGCTCCCACAGGACCGCAGCGCGGGTGATCATCGCGGGCTGCCGTTCGCCGTGGATTGGCGTCGTTCGGCGTTCGGGCGTTCGTCGGGCGTTCGCCGACGAACGCCGAACGATCGTGAGACTCGGCGAACGACGAACGGCAGGTCATGGGTCGGTTCAGTAGCCGGGCTTTGGCGGTTCCCTTCGCCTTTGCCACTTCGAGGAGGTGCGGATAGAACTGGACGAACGTGCGCTCGACGGCGGTGTGCTTGGTGTGGCACTCGATGCAGCCCGCCTCGCGCTGGCCGGTGAGCGGCGCCGCGACGTCGCGCAGCGCGTTGGCGCGCCCGAACTCGTAGTACGCCCACCCGTTCGGGAGCTTCGCGTCCTTCACCTCGGCCTCGAGCGCCACCATGCCCGTCTGAAACCGGCCGGTGGTGTTCGGGGCCGTGCCAGTGCCGGACGCGCGGATCTCGAGGATGAAGACGGTGCCGTCCTTCCAGGTGCCGGTCTGCATGAAGTGCCGGTACGACGAGGGGTTCACGAAGACGTTGGAGAAGTTCTGCGGGGCGTTCTGCGCACCCGGGCCCCGTTCGGCGTCGTAGGTCAACCCGAGGCCGGCGCCAAGAAACGGCCACTCGCGGTAATCCGTCGGCCGCACCAACTGATTGCCGTCCTGGTAACGCGGGCCGTCACCTGCCGGCTGCTGTCCCTGCAGCGCGCTCGACCGCGACCAGCACGTACGACAGCGCAATCGTCGCGCCGATCGTCTTTTTCATCCTGAAGCTCCTGCTGCGTCCATGAGGATACCGGAAACGGAGGTTACGGAGGTAAACGGTTCAACGCGGAGCACGAGCACGGAGACACACGGAGAAGACAGCGAGTGCGACCGGCCGGAGCGGCCGTGACGACGGAAGAGCGTGTGAAAATGCAAGCCATGTGTCTTGCGGCTTGTATTTTCACGCGCTCTTTCGTCGTCAGCACGCGGTCGCTGGCCGCTGGTCCACGTCACTGGCCTCCGTGATTCTCCGTTGCCGTGTCCGTGTTGACCGTCTAGCTCCGTCCGCGGTGCACGCGATCGCCCGCCAACCCCACCGCGTGCCGCGCGAGGTATTCCACCCTCTCCCCGAAGTTGGCGAACCGTTCGTCGTTGGTTTGCCCCCGCTTGTAGCGGTAGTAGATCTGCTGGATGACGACCGCGATCTTGAACAGCGCGAACGTTTCGTAGAAGCCGATACCGGACACGTCGCGCCCGGAGCGCGCGGCGTAGCGATCGAGGATCTCCTGCCGCGTGAGGTAGCCCGGGCGGTGCGTGACGGTCGTCAGCGCGTCGCGCTGCGACGGCGGCGCCGTCGGCTCCCAGTACGCGAGCAGGATCCCGAGATCGACCAGCGGATCGCCGAGCGCGCTCATCTCCCAGTCGAACACGGCGACGAGGTGCCCGAGGTCGAGCGGATCGAGCAGCACGTTGTCCAGCTTGAAGTCGCCGTGCACGACCGACGGCGGATCCGGATCGGGCGGGAGGCGCGCGATCAGCCAGTCGGCGAGCGCATCCATCTCCGGCAGGTCGTCCAGCTTCGAGCCCTGCCACCGATCGTTCCACCCGCGCACCTGCCGATCGACGAAGCCGGCCGGCTTGCCGAGCGCCGCCAGCGGACCGTCGCTGACATCGAGGTCGTGCAGATCGGCGAGCGTGTCGATGAGCGCCTCGCTGACCTGCCGCCGCGCCTCGGGGTGATCGCGCAGCGGCAGCGGCTCCTCGCTGCGCACGACGACCCCGCGGCGGCGCTCCATGACGTAGAAGACCGAGCCGACGACCGCCGCGTCCTCGCACAGCAGGTACGGCCGCGGCGCGAGCGGGAACACCGGGTTGAGCGCCGCCAGCCAGCGGTACTCGCGCGCCATGTCGTGCGCCTTCGGCGGCACGGGGCCGAGCGGCGGCCGCCGCACGACCATCTCCGCGCCGCCGAAGCGAATCAGGTAGGTGAGGTTGGAGTGGCCGCCGGGAAACTGCGAGACCTCCATCTCGCGCGCCAGGTCGAGTCCCTTGATGTGCTGAACCGGCAGGTGCAGCCGCAGGTAGGTTTCGAGCGACTTCCAATCGAGCTGTTCGCCGGTCCGGACCTCGCGGGTGTCTCCGAGCACGGCGGGTACACTATCATGCGCTCCATGCCACTCGCCGCCACCGACCGATCGCACGCGCTCGCCGCGCAGCTCACCGCGTTCATGGACGAGCACATCTATCCGAACGAAGCGACGTTCCACCGGCAGATCGGAGCAGGGCGATCGCTGGCAGCCGGCGCAGATCGTCGAGGAGCTGAAGCCGAAGGCGCGCGCCGCCGGGCTGTGGAACCTGTTCCTGCCCGAGAGCGAGTACGGCGCCGGGCTGACCAACGTCGAGTACGCGCCGCTCTGCGAGATCATGGGCCGCTCGCCGGCGTTCGCCGCCGAAGTGTTCAACTGCTCGGCGCCGGACACCGGCAACATGGAAGTGCTGGTCCGCTACGGCAACGCCGAGCAGAAGCGCCGCTGGCTCGAGCCGCTGCTGGCGGGCGAGATCCGCTCCTGCTTCGCGATGACCGAGCCCGACGTCGCCTCGTCCGACGCGACCAACATCCGATCGCGCATCGAGCGGCACGGCGACGACTACGTCATCAACGGCCGCAAGTGGTACATCTCCGGCGCCGGCGATCCGCGCTGCAAGATCGCGATCTTCATGGGCAAGACCAGCCCCGAAGCGCCGCGCCACCTGCAGCAGTCGATGATCCTGGTGCCGATGGACACGCCGGGCGTGACCATCCGCCGCATGCTGCCGGTGTTCGGCTACGACGACGCGCCGCACGGGCACGCGGAGATCACCTTCGAGAACGTGCGCGTGCCGGCGTCGCAACATGCTGCTCGGCGAAGGGCGCGGCTTCGAGATCGCGCAGGGCCGCCTGGGGCCGGGCCGCATCCACCACTGCATGCGGCACGATCGGCCTGGCCGAGCGCGCGCTCGAAGCGATGTGCCGGCGCGTCCTGAAGCGGACGGCGTTCGGCAAGCCGCTGGCCGAGCAGGGGACGATCCGCGCCGACATCGCCGAGTCGCGGATGGAGATCGAGCAGGCGCGGCTGCTGACGCTGCAGGCGGCGCACCTGATGGACACGGTCGGCAACAAGGCGGCGCGCCGCGAGATCGCGATGATCAAGGTCGTCGCGCCGCGCGTGGCGCTGCGCGTCCTCGACCGCGCGATCCAGGCGCACGGCGCCGCCGGCGTCAGCGACGACTACTTCCTGGCGTCCGCCTGGGCGCACACGCGGACGATCCGGCTGGCGGACGGCCCGGACGAAGTGCACCGCGAGGCGATCGCGAAGGAAGAACTGAAGCGATACGAGTAGGCTGCAGTTCAACGTTCGCGAGCTTCGCGCGATCGCACGAGGCGTCAGAGGCGCAGACGTGCAGAGCAGCCGACGAACGTCGAACGACGAACGATCGGAGATGCTATGCGAACGACTGGATTGGTCGCTGGCTGTCGATCGTCGCCGCCGCCGGCTTGGCGTGCGACGCAAGGACAGCCGTCGCGCGCCGGCGGCATTCACGGTGGTCGAGGCGTCGATCGCCGACATGCAGGCCGCGATGGAGGACGGGCGCGCGACGTCGCGGTCGATCGTCACCGAGTATCTGACGCGCATCGCCACCTACGAAGACAAGCTGCACGCGGCGCTGGCGGTGAATCCGCGCGCGCTGCAGGAGGCCGACGAGCGCGATCGCGAGCGGGCGGCGGGGAGGATTCGCGGACCGCTGCACGGCATTCCGATCGCGCTCAAGGACAACATCCACACGACCGACATGCCGACGACCGGCGGCGCGCTGGCGTTCGCGGGATACGTGCCGCCCTACGAGGCGACGCTCACCGCCAACCTGCGGGCCGCCGGCGCGATCATCATCGCCAAGACCGGCATGACCGAGCTCGCCAACTGGGTGGCCGGCGCGCCGACGCCGATGCCGACCAACTACAACGCGGTCGGCGGCTTCGGGTTCAATCCCTACGATCCGCGGCGCGATCCGCGGCCGACCGCCGACGGCCGGCCGGTGCTGGCGACCGGCGGCTCGAGCTCGGGCATCGGCACCGCGGCGAACTTCTGGGCGGCCAACGTCGGCACCGAGACGTCCGGATCGATCCTCAGCCCGTCTAATCAGAACATGCTGGTGGGCATCAAGCCGACGGTCGGCCGGGTCAGCCGCTACGGCGTGATTCCGATCACGGCGGACCAGGACACGCCCGGTCCGATGGCGAAATCGGTCGCGGACGCGGCGATCATGCTCGGCGCGCTGGAAGGCGCCGCGCCCGACCCCAACGATCCGGCGACCCAGGCGTGCACGCCGCCGCCGGCGCGCGACTACACGCGTTTCCTGCGGCGCGAGGGGCTGCGCGGCGCGCGCATCGGCATCCCGCGCGCGTTCTTCTACGATCGCACCGACGGTCCCCGGCGCCTCAGAGCCGCGCGGCGGGCTGACCCCGAATCAGGCGACGTTGATGGCCGAGGCCATCGACGTCCTGAAGCGCGAAGGCGCGTCCGTCGTCGACCCGGCCGACATTCCGAGCATGATCGACAAGGATCCGCAGCAGAACTACGCGCTGTGGGGGATCTGCTCGGGCGCCAACAACGCGCGCGGCAACGATGCTGACTGCTCGATCGCGTTCAAGTACGGAATGAAGCGCGACTTCAACAAGTGGCTGGCCTCGCTCGGACCGTCGGCGCCGGTGAAGTCGCTCACCGAGCTGCGCGAGTGGAACACCGCGCACAAGAACGCCGGCTCGCTCAAGTACGGCCAGTCGAATCTGGACATCTCCGACGAGATGGACGTCGAGCGCGACCGCGCCCGCTACGAGGCCGACCGCGCGAAGGACATCCGCCTCTCGGCGACGCACGGCATCGACGAGGTGATGAAGGCGCAGCGTCTCGACGCGCTGCTGTTCCCCGGCGGCAGCGGCGCCGCGCTCGCCGCACGGCCCGGCTATCCGACGGTGATCGTCCCGGCGGGCTTCGTGCCCAACAAGCTGCCGACCGCGCCTGCCGGGATTCAACCCGAAACCGTCGCCCTACGGCGCGGCGTTCACCGGCCTCGCATGCAGCGAGCCGCGGCTGATCGAGATCGCGTACGCATTCGAGCAGGCAAGCAAACGTCGAGTTCCTCCAGATCTAGGGAAGTAGAAAGCAGCGCCTGCGGCCATGCCGAGCCGAGGACAAGCGACTCCGAGGCGAGGCATCAGCGTAAGTTCGCGGCTGGGGGTGGGGCCCCGCCGCCATTGGAAAAAGTTGACACGATGCGACTGATTACCTGCCTGGTTGTTTTGTTGATCGGCGTCGCAGTCTTCACGCCGCCGACTGGCCGCAGTGGCGCGGCCCGCAGCGCAACGGGCATCTCCACCGAAACCGGACTGCTGACGTCGTGGCCCAAGGAAGGACCGCGCGTGCTGTGGACCGTCAACGGCCTCGGCGAGGGCTACTCGGCAGTGGCCGTTGCGGGCGGCCGCGCGTACACGCAGGGACAGCGCGGCGGGCGTCACTACGTCACCGCGATCGACGTCAACACCGGCGCAAAGGTGTGGGAGACGGCGGCCGGCGGCTCGTTCAACGAATCGCGCGGCAACGGGCCGCGCGGGACGCCGACGGTCGACGGCGCACGCCTCTACACGCTGGCACCCGACGGGATGCTCGCGTGCCTCGACGCGGCCAGCGGCAAGACGGTCTGGTCGCAGAACATCCTGCAGAAATTCCGCGGATCGGTGCCGCCGTGGGGCATCAGCGAGTCGCCGCTCATCGACGGCGACCGGCTGATCGTCATGCCCGGCGGCCGCGACGGATCGCTCGTCGCGCTCAACAAGGCCGACGGCGCGCTCGTCTGGAAGTCGGGCACCGACGGAGCCGGCTATTCGTCGGCCGTCATCGGCGAGTTCGAAGGCGTGCGGCAGATCATCGCCATGAACGACAACGCCGTCGTCGGCGTGCGCGCCGACAACGGACAGCAGCTCTGGCGATACACCGACGTCTCGAACCAGACCGCCAACATCGCCACGCCGATCGTTTCCGACGGCCGCGTCTTCGTTTCGACCGAGTACGAATCGGGCGGTGCGCTGCTGAAGGTTGGCGCGAAGTCGGCGTCGCAGGTCTATTTCACGCGCAACATGCGCAATCACTACTCCACGTCGGTCCTGGTCGACGGCGTGCTGTACGGCTTCAACAGCACGATTCTCACCGCGATGCGCTTCGACAATGGCGACGTGCTGTGGCGCAACCGGAGCGTCGGCAAGGGCTCGCTGGCCTACGCCGACAAGCACCTGTACGTCCTCGGCGAGGACGCGATCCTGGCGCTGGTCGAAGCTCGATCGGACGAATACCGCGAGGTCTCGCGGTTCTCACTCAAGCAGAGCCGCTATCCGACCTGGGCCCCGCCGGTCATCTCGGACGGCCGCCTGTACGTGCGGAACCAGGACAGCGTGATTCGCCGTACGACATCACGGGGACGAAGTAGCCAGAGGCTTTCGACTCGGTGACTGCGCGCCGCAAGTGCTCGCAGCTCGGACGACCCTGCGACAGTACGGCGGACCCTAGGTCCGCCGATTCCGCCCAGCACCGGTGCTTTCACGCGCCCCTTTTTTATTTCACGTCCACCTTCAACGGGCTGAGCATCGCCGTCGGACTCGTCGCCGCGCCGATCGGGACCGGCGTCGACACGAAGTGCTGGTAGACGGTGATGCGATGCTCGGTCGCTTGACGTGACGGCTCGAACGAGAAGCTGGTCTGTCCGCTGCCGCTGAGTGCGATGCGATAAGCGCCCTGCTCACGCGCGAAGTCGGCGAAGCCGAACGCCACGGCGCCTCGCGCGTCGAGCAGGTGGCCCCACCCGGACGCGGCCCGGCCGGTCGGCGAGCTCTCGTAATCGCCGAGCGTCCCGCCCTCGCTGCCAGTGCGGACCATCCAGCCGGCAGGTCCTTTCTGATTGACCGTCTGAAGCAGGACCGCCGTGTCCGTCGCGTTTCTGAACGCGCCGTACGTGCCGTTCTCGGTTCCGAGGTCCCACGTCCACGGCAGCGCGCCGAATGCGAGCGGGCTGTCGAAGGCGAGCGCGCGGATTCGCCGGGACGGATCCTGCACGACTGCCGACGTCTTCAGCCACGACTTGCTGTTCGGCATCTCCATCGTGATGACGAACGGCGCGGCGGCCGCCTGGTCGAGCGGCAGGCGTCCCGTATAGCGAAGCACGACCCGCAGCGGTCCGCGCTTCACCACGTCGAGCTTCAGGTCCTGTGCGCTCGACAGGTCGTGCGGGGTTCCAGTGGCGTCGGTCACTGAAATCCCATTCCGGCCCGTGCCGATGAAATTCATCTTCACGTAGTTCGCCGCGAGCACCAGCGGCGAGCCGGTCCGGCCGAACCGGATGTTGCCGACCTGGATGGCATCAGCGTCCTCGGTCACCGACAGTCCGCGTCCGGCCGGGGCAGCCGACTTCACGTCCGCACCGAACTCGAGCACGTAGCGCCGGCGTTCCGCCGGCCCGAGGCTGACGTTGAAATCCACGCTCAGCGCTCGCACCGAGCCATCGTCCCAGGCCGTTTCGGCCGTGAACTGCGCAATGACGTCTTCGGTGAGCTTCAGCCGCGCGTTCGATGCGTCACGCAATGCGCCACGCGGCAGCTCCACGCGCGCCGTGACCGGATACTCGGTCCGCCGGATGCCGGCTGTCTCGCTGACTTCAATCTGGCGCGTCGAGACCGCTCCTTGCGCGAGAGGAAGCGCAAGAGTTGGCACAACCAGCATGACGCGAATGGCCAGTAGCGCGAACCAGTGGAAAAGCGCCTGCGGCCGAGCACAACGCCATTAGGCCCGCCCATTCCGTTCATATGGGTAACTCGAAAGGCTCAGCCAACTTTTTCCACTGGCGGCGGGGCCCCACCCCCGGCGCGAACTTACGCTGATGCTCGCCCTCGGATTCACTTGTCCTCGGGCTCGCATGGCCGCAGGCGCTGGCCTTGGGCCGCATTGCCATTCACGCCCGCTCTCCTGCCTGGTCCCGCCCGTACCCGCCCTACGCGTCGGGATCACTGCGACCACCCGAATGCAGTGATTCTCGCTGTCGCTGACGTACAGCGCGCCGCGGTGCAGCACGACGGCGTGCGGCCGCGCCATGGCGCACTTCATCGGATCGCCATCCGGACCGTTGCCGCGCTGGCCGGTGCCGAGCACGGTCGCGATCGTCCCCGAGCGCAGATCGACCCGGCGGATCGCGTGGTTCTCGGTGTCGACGATGTACAGCGACTGATCCGGCGCGTAGGTAATTCCTTTCGGGCCGTTGAACGTCGCCGTGAGCGCCGGGCCGCCGTCGCCGGTGAACCCGGTCTGGCCGGTGCCGGCGATGCGCGCGAGCCGGCGCGCGCGCGGATCGATGCGGAACACGGCGTTGCCCTCGCGCAGCACCAGATAGATGTTGCCGGCCGGATCGGTGTCGATCGACCGCGGACCGTTGAGCGGCGTGCCCTCGAGCGGCGCCTCGTCTGGCGTGGCGCCCTTGTCGCCGGTGCCGGCGAAGGTCGAGATCGTGCCGCTCTTCATGTCGACGAGGCGGACCCGCTGGTTGCCGATATCGCAGACGAGCAGGTTGCCGGCGGCGTCGAACGCGATGCTGTGCGGCTGCCGCAGCTGCGCCTTGGCCGCTGGTCCACCGTCGCCCGAGAAGCCCGCCACGCCGGTGCCGGCGACCGTCGAGACGATGCGCGTGCGAGCGTCGACGCGGCGGACGACGTGGGCGTCGCGCTCGACGATGAAGAGGTTGCCGGCGGCGTCGAACCGGATTTCGTGAGGCGCGCTGAACGAAGCGGCGAGCGCTGCACCGCCATCGCCCGCGTACGCCTTCTTGCCGTTGCCGGCCAGCGTCGTCACCCGCCGCGACGACAGGTCGAGCCGCCGCGTGCAGCCGGTGTCGTACTCGCAGTAGTAGAGCGCGCCGTCGGCGCCCGCGATGATGCCGAACGGATTGCTGACCGGCGTCTTCAGCGCATCCTGCTCGATCCAGAGATTGTCGTCCGCGCCGCCGTCCGGCCGATGCCGGCGACCGTGCGAACCGTCTTCTGCTGCGCCGACGCGCATCACGCGCCGCGGCAAACGACGCGGACAGGGCGAGAAGGAATTCGCGTCGAGTGTTCATCGGCCGGTCCACGCACGGCCCCTGAGAGGGCCGGCACCTACGGTTCCACAGCACTCTAGGGTCCAGAGCCCCTCGTTCATCGGGTCGCCTTCGCCGTTAGCAAGGCAGAAACGTAAACGCCAGAACGCCCATCGTGAACCAGAGCGCCGCGAAGATCAGCCGGTAGCCGAACATCAGCCGGAAGTCGACCCGCGCGATGCCGGCGCCGATGACCGCCCAGAACGGCGTGATCAGGTTGCCCATGTGATCGCCGACGCTCAATGCGAGCAGCCCGCGCTGCGCGCTGACGCCGACCAGCTTCGCCGCTTCGACCGTCACCGCGCCCTGGATCGCCCACTGGCCGCCGCTCGTCGGGATGAAGATCGCGACCGCCGTGCTGATCAGCGCGATCAGGAGCGGGTAGGTGTACGCCGTCAGGACCGGATCGAAGATGCGGACGAGAAATCCCCCGACTGGGGTGAACTGGATCACTCCCGCGAGCCCCGCGTAGACGTGATACATGAGCACGATCGGCCAGCAGAGCGCTACCGCGTGCTGCGTCGCCTTGGTGAAGTTGTGGACGTTGCCGTGCAGGACGAGGCCGAGCAGCAGGACGATCGTGTTGACGGAGTTGATGTCGAGGCTGAGGTTCCTGACGAAGAAGTGATGGTAGATCCAGCCCGCCAGCGCCAGGGCGAGCGGGACGATCACGATCGGGTTGTACTCGAGCCGCTGCGCGAAGGTCCGCGCGCCGCGGCGGCGTTTCGTCCGTCTCTGCCGAACGATCGCTCTCGACGACCCGGGCCGCCTGCGGGAACTCCGAGACCTGCCGCGGTTTCTTCGGCATGAAGAAGACGCCCACGATCACCACCGCCGCCATGAAGGAGGGCACCAGGATGAGCGCCGCCGGCGACCAGATCGTGGTGGTGAGCGGCATGACGCCGGCCTGCTGCTCGAGAAAGTTGCCCGGCGTCGCCATCAGGAGCGGCGCGCTGCCTGACAGGCCGAACTGCCAGATCGCCCCGCCGCCCGCCAGCACCGACATCAACCAGAGGAAATCGATCTTGATGCCCCTGCGCTCGGCCTGCGTCGCGAAGTGGATGGCGATGACCGGTGACAGCGCGATCGACAATCCCCAATTCAGGTAAGCGACGAATCCGCCCGAGACGACCGCGAGCACCATCACCTGCGCCTGCGTGCGAGGCAGACGCGACAGGAAGATCACCGCGTTCTTGAACGTCGGCGTCGCGCCGAGGATGAGGCTCAGCACCAGGATGAGCGTCATCTGCATCGTGAACTGCAGCAGCATCCAGAGGCCGCGGTAGTACGCGTCCATGGTCGCCGTCAATCCGGTGCCAAGGCCCAGCGACACCCCGAAGAGGATGACCAGCAGGATGATCGACGTCGTGATCGCATCGGGGACGATGCGTTCCATGATTTCGGCCAGGGCGTCGACCCAGTGATGCTCGCGCGGTGCGGCCACAGGCGGACCCGACGGGGCGGGGCGTGATGCGTCCTTCTTCGGCGGAGAGACTGTGGTCGGCACGGGCGGCATCATAGTCCATCGGCCGTCCGCCTGTGCTATCTTCGCGCCGGTCACGGAGGCGAAACATGTTGAAGAAAGCCGTCGCAGCCGCCGCGTTCGTTGGGATGGCGTCGTGGGTGGGCCTGGCGCAGGACGCGAAGTCGGTAATCGGCGCCGCGTCCGCGGCGATCGGCGTCGAGCAGCTCAGGACCGTTCAGTATTCCGCTACCGGCTTCGACTTCGCCCTCGGCCAGTCGTACAACCCCGACTCGCCGTGGCCGAAGTTCATCAACAAGAGCTACACGCGGTCCATCGACTTCCAGGTGCCAGCGTCGCGCGTCGAGCGCGTCCGGCTCCAGGGCGAGAACCCGCCCCGCGGCGGCGGCCAGCAGCCGGTGCGCGGCGAGCAGTCGCAGGCGCAGACGATCATCGTCGACGCCAACACGCCCTGGGTGCAGCAGCTCGAACTCTGGATGCTGCCGCACGGCTTCCTCCGCGCGGCGGCACGGAACAACGCGGCGGTCAAGACGCAGACGGTCAACGGCAAGCGCTACAACGTGCTGACGTTCACCGGCCAGAACAAGGCCGCGGTCAACGGCTACATCAACGATCAGAATCTCGTCGAGCGCGTCGAGACGCAGATCGACAACGCGGTGCTCGGCGACATGCCGTTCGAGGCGGTGTATTCGGACTACAAGGACTTCGGCGGGATGAAGTTCCCGACGCGCATCGTGCAGCGGCAGGGCGGCCATCCGATTTTCGACCTGACGGTCAGCGACGTGCGGCCGAACGCGCCGGTGACGATTCAGGCGGCGCAGGGAAGGGGTGGCGCCGGCGGAGGCGGCGGCGCGGCCGCGGCGCCAGCCAGCGGCACGCCGTCAGAGAAGCTCGCCGACGGCGTTCATCTGATTCTCGGCGGCTACGCAAGCGTCGCGGTTGAATTCAAGGATCACCTGGCCATCGTCGAAAGCGGGCAGAGCGACGCACGCGGCGAAGCCGTCATCGCTGAGGCGAAGCGCCTGGTGCCGAACAAGCCGATCCGCTACATCGTCAACACGCACCATCATTTCGATCATTCGAGCGGCCTGCGGCCGCTGGTCGCCGAGGGCGCGACGGTCGTCACCCATCAGGTCAACAGGCCGTTCTACGAGCGGGTGTTCACGGCGCCGCGCACGTTGAATCCCGACCGGCTGGCGCAGTCGCCGCGCAAGCCGACGTTCGAGACGATGACGGACAGGAAGGTCCTGACCGACGGCAACCAGACGCTCGAGCTGCACCACCTGCGCGGCAGCGGGCACAACGAGGGCATCATCGTCGCGTACCTCCCGAAGCAGCGGATTCTGATCGAGGCCGACGCCTACAATCCGCCCGCCGACCCCGCCGCGCCGATGCCGATGCCGCCGAGCCCGTACACGGTCAACCTGCTGGAGAACATCGAGAGGCTCCGCCTCGACCCCGCGCGCATCATCGCCGTTCACTACCCGGCCGACGGACGGGTCGTGACGAAGGAAGAGCTGATGAAAGCTGCCGGGCGGAGCGGGTCGACGTCGCAGTAGGCGCGCCTCCTGACGTCGGGCACTTCATCGCCAGCCTGAGCCTCCCGGCGCGTATCTGCATTCCGCCCGGGAGGCGATGCTGACTGGCTCCATGTCGAGTCGCTGCTCTTTTCTCCCCCTGCGCGTCGACTACGCCGGGAAGTGGTGGTGCGAATCTTTCCGCCGACGGCCTCACGACTACTTCGTGTCCCGGCGGTCCTCACGGAGCGCCGGAACTGTGGATGTCGACCAGGCCGACACTTCGAGAGCCATGGCGCTCACGGTCAATCTGTCGATAGTGAATAGCCATTGCCGCGTCACCGAGCATCTCGGCCACGAGCTGGAACTGTATTTCGACACCGGCACTCAAGTGCGCCGGGCGGGCAGGGAAGCGGAGACATCTGGGTGAGAAGAACTTCATTACATCCGGCGTCAACAGTCCTTTTGCGGCTCAGTCCCGAAATTGGACGCGACGGCTTGACGTCTACTTCGCGTCGAACCGCCCTGGAGGCTCTGGCAACGAGACATCTGGGTTTCGACCGCGATCGCGCAGCGAGCCGTGGGAGGCACCGGTCAATGTCGGAAAGGTCGTGAACGGTCCAGGCGACGACTGGTCGCCCGCGATTTCCGCGAGCGGCCTGGCGCTGATCTTTCAATCGGACAGGACCGGTGGTCTCGGCGGCGACAATCTCTGGCTCACAACACGAGACTCACACGCGTCGCCGTGGGGAACGCCCGCTCATCTCGGTCCCGAAATCAATTCGCCGAATGACGACGCCAAAGTTGACATTTCGAGTGACGGCGGGTCGCTGCTCTTCATGTCGACGCGGCCGGGGGGTGTCGGATCGCTCGACATCTGGGAGGCGCGGGTCGTGATTCGCTGACGACAAGCGCCCAGCAGACGTTGCAGTAGCTCCCTTCCTCGAACCTCGCGAGCCTCCCGGGTAGCGTTTTTACGCATTACCACCCGGGAGGCCGTGATGAAGACCACCACTCTCGCGCTTGCGTGGCGTGACGCGAAGAACTACGTCCAGGCCCAGGTGGCCGTTCGCGTCCCGGGGATCTACTGTCCGTCGCTGTTCGGCCACTACGGGGTGAACAGCACCTGCAACCTGCGCTGCTCGGTACTGCTACGTCCACGAGCCGGAAACCTACCCGAAAGGCTTCGCCGAACACGGCCTGCCGCTCGAACAGGCGCGCAAGGTCCTCGAGCACCTGCGGGAAGAGTGTTTTTCGGTGCGGTTCCAGGGCGGCGAGCCGCTGCTGTATCCGCACATCGTCGAGCTGGCGCGCTATGCGCGCGAGGAGCTGCGCTTCCGCAACCTGAGCATCATCACCAATGGCCTGCCGCTCGCGCGCCACCCGGAGAAATACCGCGACCTGCTCCGGCACCTCGACATCGTCACGCTGAGCATCGACGCGACGCGCTTCACCGAGTACCCGGACGAGATGGCGGAGCTGATGGCGTTCCTGCCGGCGTTGAAGAAGATGTGCGCGGAAACACGCACGGGCCTGACGAGCAACTACACGGCGACGTGGGAGGAGCTGGCCGACCCGGGACTGATCGAGCGCCGCATTCTCCAGTACCAGCAGTGGATTCCGTACTTCTACATCATGCCGGTCAGGAAGGTCGGGAAGACGCCGCTGCCGCTGCTTCGGAACGCGCAGATCCTCGGTCGCAAGTACTCGCTCGGCTTCTACGGCGGACCCGAGTATCCCGCGGTCGAGAACGTGAAGTGGTACAAGCGGCACTGCAACCCGAAGCTGAAGATCAAGGCGATGGCCGATGGCGGCCTGTTGTACCCGTGCGAGAACCACTCCGCGACGATTGGATCGCTCGTCGATCACTCGATCCGTGAGCTCTGGACGAAGGATCTCGAGGGGTTTCCGAACGCGTCATGCATCGGCTGCGGCAAGCAGCGCTTCAGGCTGCAGGCGTTCAGGCGTCTCGATCGGCAGGCGTTCTTCCTCTGGAAGAAGTGGCGCGGCACCCTGGATTGGAGTCGGACGACGGTTCCGATGTTCCCGGCGGCGGCGGCGCCGGCGGTCATCCGCCTGCAACCTGTCCAGGGTGAGCCGTCGTGTGGCTTGCGCTGATCGGCTGCGTCGCCGGCGCGACGCTGCTCGCAGCTGGACACATCCGTCCTCGCTTCCAGCAGCCGCTGCTCCGGGCCGGACTCAGTGCGGATCTGACCCACGCCATCGTCAACGGGGCGCTGCTCGACCTGCCGATGGCGTTAATCCTCCGGGCCGCGGCCGCTGGTCTCCTGAACGCCACCGGCACGCGCGGACTTCTCCTCATCGCCGATGCGCCGCTCTGGCTGCAGATCGTCGTCTTTCTGTTCGTGGGCGATTTGCTCAAGTGGTCCATCCACGTGCTGCATCACCGCGTCCCGTTCCTGTGGCGGCTGCACCAGGTCCACCACTCCACCCGGCAGATGGACGCGCTGAGCCATGCGCGATCGCATCCGCTCGAGTTCCTCCTGAACCGCGTGCCGTTTCTCATGCTGTTTGTCGTGGTGCTCGGGATCGACGCGCGCGTGATCGCGTGGTACTCGGCGATCGATCTGGTGCAAGGACTTTGGGTCCACTCGAACACACGCCTCCGCACGGGGCCACTGAAGTTCGTGATCGCTACGCAGGAGTTCCACCACTGGCATCATGCGAACGACCCGGCTGCCATCGATCGAAACTTCGGCGGCTTCCTGTCGATCTGGGACTGGCTGTTCGGGACCGCTTACTGTCCAGCCGACCGCGAAGTGCCGGCATTCGGCATTTCCGGCGTCGAGCCGTCTCCGCGCTACCGCGATCACCTGCTGATGCTCCGCTCCGAACCCCGTCGCGCGTCAAAACCGGAACTTCGGAGGCACGCCTCCGTCTAAGTCGAACGGGAGGTGTGTGACGTGAAGCAACTCTTCGGAGGGTTCCTCGCCGTTACCCTGACGCTCACGGCCGCGTCGCTCGTCGCGCAGCAGAAACCCAACTTCTCAGGCGACTGGAAGATGAATCAGGTCAAGAGCGACTTTGGCGCCGCGCCGGCGCCGGACACGTTTACCCGCAAGATCGTCCACGCCGAGCCGTCGATCGCCATCGACGAGGAACAGGCGACACCGATCGGCTTGCAAAAGACCTCCCGGAAGATGACCACCGACGGCAAAGAGTCCACCTTCGACGCCGGCGGCGCTGAGGTGAAGGCGACGGCAAAGTGGGACGGCAACTCGCTGCTCGTCGTCTCGAGCGTTCCAGCTGCTGGCATCTCCTTCAACGATCGGATGACGCTGTCCGACGACGGCAAGGTCCTCACGAGCGTCGTCCGCGTCGATACGCCCGGCGGAGCGGTCGACGTGAAGGTCGTGTTCGAGAAGCAATAGCCTCCGGTCGCGGAGATTGCGGAGGTAAACGGTTCAACACGGAGACACGGGGCCACGGAGACGACGCGGAGAAGAGACAGTGCGCGACCGCCCCGCGTAGCGGGGCGCTGACGACGAAAGAGCCGGCGAAAATGCAAGCCATGCTGATCCTGGGCTTGCATTTTCACCGGCTCTTTCGTCGTCAGCGGCCGGCTGCGCCGGCCGCTGGTCGCACGCCCTCGTCTGTCTCCGCGCGCCTTCGTGTCGCCGTGCCTCCGTGTTGAACCGTCTATCTCCGTCGTCACTCCGTGCCCATCGGTTAGAATCAGCGTTGCCAACGTAACAAGTGGAGGAGGGCATGACCGCTGTCTTCATCGGATCTCTCGTGACCGCAAGCCTCGCGGTCGGCCTGGTCTTTCTCAGCGCATCGGTCGGCTGCGGCGCAGCAGCCGGTACGGCTGCTCAACGCGGCGTGCACGGCTGGCACCGAGCAGGTGACCGAGCCTAAGACCGGCCGTACGTTCCTGCTCGACTATCCGTGCGACCTGAAGGCAGGGGAGAAGGTGACGTTCATCCTCAGCCTCCACGGCGGCGGGTCGAGCGGCACCTGGCAGCGGCGCTACTTCCCGGCGTTCGAGCAGAAGGAGAAGCACCGCCTCGTTATTGCGGCGCCATACTCGCCGACGCGCCGGTGGTCGGAGCAGGACGACGCCTACCTGCAGAACGTCGTGACGATGATCGTCGACGCCGTGGGGCGCAACAACGTCCAGGCCTTCTGGCTCGCCGGCCACTCGCAGGGCGGCATGACGTCGCGCCGCATCGTGTGCACCGACTTCTTCAGGACCAGGGTCGACGGCTTTCTGAGCCTGTCAGGCGGCCGCCTCGGCGGCGCGCCCGGGCGACCTCAGGACGCCGGACGGCCGCGCCAGGCGAACGAGACCGCCGAAGCCGCGGCAGCCGCCGCTCCGCCGCAGACCGCGCAGCCGGCCGAGCCGGCCTGCGACTTCTCACACATCTTCGCGATCGGCCAGCACGAGATCGTGTCGCTGCCGGCGACGTCCGCGTGGGCGCAGAAGTCCGGCTGCGGCGCGCGCGTCAAGCGCGACGACGTCGTCGACGACAAGCCAGGCCTCGTGCACGACGGCAGCCGCCAGAATCCTGCGTCGAAGTCATGGGGCCGTTTGCCGCGCCCCGGCACCGCCGAAGTGTTCGCCTATCCCGGCTGCCGCGACGGCAAGGTCGTCGCCGACGTGATGCGCATGGACAAGGGCCACACCGAGGGACTCGAGCCGCGCGTCACCGAGGAGCTGGTCAAGTGATGGCTCAGCGCGCGGTGGACGGCTGCAGCAGTCGCAAGCGAACTCGACGTCCGGCTGAAAGCCGGACGCTACGTGCACGACCTTCGTAGGGTCCGGCTTCAGCCGGACCTTCCTTGCAGTCTCGCTTCTCATCTGCTGCCACGCGTGCCGCGCCTCGTCGACCGATCCCTCGTCTTCGATCGTCGTGATGTCGCCGGGATCGCGGTCGAGGGTGACGGCCTTGAGCACGCGCCGCATGATCTTGCCGCTGCGTGTCTTGGGCAGCATGCTGACGAAGTTCAGCTCGCCGATCACCGCGATCGGACCCAGCTCGTGGCGGACGGTTTCGATCAGCGCCTTCCGCAGCTCGTCTGATGCCGTGTGCCCGTGCTTGAGGAGCACGAACGCTGAGATCACCTCGCCGCGGAGCTCGTCGGGCCGGCCGATCACGCCGCACTCGGCGACGGCTGGGTGCTTGAGGCACGCGCTCTCGACCTCGATCGTGCCGATCCGGTGGCCGGCGATCTTGATGATCTCGTCGGCGCGCCCGGCGAACCACACGTAGCCGTCCTCGTCGATGTGCGCGGAGTCGCCGCTGTAGTAGACGCCGCGGATCGGCCCCCAGTAATCGTTGCCGTAGCGTTCCGGCTCGCCCCAGATCGTCGGCGTCAGGCCGGGGAACGGGCGCTTCAGCACCATGATCCCTTTTTCGTTCGGGCCGCACGGCTGGCCATCCATGTTGACCACCGCCGCCTCGATGCCAGGCAGGGGAATGGTGGCGGAGCCGGGTTTGATCGGCAGCAGGCCGAGGCCGTACGGGTTGCCGAAGATCGGGCCGCTCGTCTCCGTCTGCCACATGTGATCGACGACCGGGATGCGGCCGCCGAAGATCTTGTTCTGCAGCCAGTCCCACGCCGGCGGGTTGAGCACTTCGCCCGCGCAGAACACGCGCTCGAGCCGCGAGTGGTCGATGCCCTGCAGCGGACCGTCGCCGTAGCGCATCAGCGCGCGCACGGCCGTCGGCGACGTGAAGATGCCAGTGCAGCCGAGCTCCTCGACGACCGCTCGCCAGTTCGAGTCGGCCTGTGGATAGTCGAGGGCTCCTTCGAAGACGACGGTCGTGCAGCCGGCGAGCAGCGGACCGTAGACGATGTAGCTGTGCCCGACGATCCAGCCGATGTCGGAGGTCGACCACCAGACGTCCGACGGCCGCAGCGCGAACATCCAGCGGCCCATGCTGTGGACGTGCACCTGGTACCCGCCGTGCGTGTGCACCGCCAGCTTCGGCCTCGCGGTCGTGCCCGACGTCGCGAGGATGAAGGCCGGCTCGTTCGACTCCATGGCCGTCCAGTCGCTCGACTGTCCGCTGCCGCGCGCCAGGAAATCGGCCCAGCTGATGTCGCGCGCCCCCTTCGGGGCTGGCTCGGATGTCCGATCGAGCACGACGACGTGCTCCACTGATTCGCCACCGGTCACCAGCGCGGCGTCGACGATTTCCTTGAGCCGGACGTTCTTGCCCTTGCGGTAGGTCGCGTCCGCCGTGAAGACGAGCCGCGAGCCGCTCGCGGCGATGCGGTCCGAGAGCGCCTTCGCACCGAACCCGGCGAAGACCACCGAATGAATCGCGCCGATCCGAAGCGTCGCGAGCATCAGGACGACCGCTTCGATCGACGTCGGCATGTAGACCGTGATCCGATCGCCCTTGCGGATGCCCATGCCGCGCAGCGCGGCAGCCGTCCGCTTCACCTCGTGACGCAGCTGCGCGTAGGTGAGCACGCGCCGTTCGCCGCGCTCGTTCAGGTAGACGAGCGCGGCACGTCCGCCGTCACCCGCCTCGACGTGCCGATCGACCGCGTTGTACCAGAGGTTGGTCTGCGCACCGACGAACCACTTGAAGGTCGGCGGCGTCCAGTCGAACACCTTGTCCCACGTCCGAAACCACGGAAGGGCGCTGGCCGCTTTCGCCCAGAACGCGTCGGGATCCCTGCGCGCATCCTGGACCCAGCGATCGACGATCGGATTGACGAGTGTCACTGACGCCCCTGTCCCGCGCCGGCGGCGGCCGTCGTGGGCGCGGCGCCGGAAACGCGAATCACGCCGACGCCGTTCTCGATGGCGATCGTCGTGCCGAATGGTTTCGAAAGTCCCTGCAATCGCTGGAGGATTCGCTGCGCCACCTCGGGCGGCGCGGTCCGCGGGATGCCGAGGTCCGACAGCGGGCCGTTGAAGCCGCCTTCCATCGGATGGAGCCGGACTTCCTGCAGGCGTCCCTGGTCGAACCGGCTCAACGCGATGACGCTCTCGAAGTTGACCTGCCGCCAGCCGGCGGACGCCCGTACGTCGCTCGCCGGATCGGTCGAGGCTGGAGGCGGCGCGCCGCGTCCGCCCTGTGGCCACGACCCGCTCATGATCGCGGCGTCCATGTGCTGCCACTGGTAGAAGAACTCGCCGAGGCCGTAGAAGATCGGCTTGCCCTTGTAGATCTCGATGCCGCGCAGGACGTGCGGGCCGTGGCCGACGAACGCGTCGGCGCCGTTGTCGATCGCCTGGTGGGCGAGCTCGATCAGGAAGTCGGGCGTCTGGTCTTCGAACAGCCACTGCTGCGCGGTGATTGGCCCCTGGTGCGCGTGGATAGTCGTGACCAGGAAGTTCGACAGCGTCTTGCCGTTCCGGATGCTTCGCAGGATCTCGCGCAGATCGTTGCGGTCCATCTCGAAGCTCTTCGTGCCCGGCGTCCCGACCTTGTACCAGATGCCGAACAGCTGGACGCGATCCGGCGTTTGATCGGGCGGCAGCCTCACCGTATTCGTCGTGCCGGGCGGCGCGGTGTACACGGCCGCGCGGACCTTCTTCAGCGCATCGAGCTGCTCGGCGGTGACGTGGTGGAACGTCTCGTAGTTCAGTGCGTTCAGGCCCGGCCGTCCGCCGACGTTGCCGCTCTGGTAGCTCGCATTCGCCTGGGCCGTGTTGTGCGGCGTGTGCATGCCGACGATGGCGATTCGGCCCTTCGCGGTGTCGAGATAGGCCGGCGCCCGCGCGTCCTCGAGGTTCCGCCCGGTGCCGGCGTGCACGATCCCGGCGGCGTCGAGCTGCTCGATGGTCGCGAGCATCCCTTCCTTGTCCGAGTCGAAGATGTGGTTGTTGGCGCGGTTCATCAGGTCGAACCCCATCGCCTTGAGATCCGCGGCCACTTCCTTCGAGCCCATCATGCCGCGCAGCGGCCCCTCGAACCGCGGCAGGTCGCTCAGGTTGCCTTCCATGTTGCCGACCGCGATGTCGGCGTCGCGGAGGAGGCGCATCGCGTTCTGGAACGCCGGCGTCGGCGCGCATCGAGGCCGGCCGCTTGATCATCACGTCGCCGACCGCGGCGACGGTGAACGGGCCGGTGACTTTCATCGCGAGCTCGCGCGCCGCATCGCGCGGCGGGGCGGGCGGCTCGCCGAAGACCTGGCCCGACTGGAGGTTCTGCCCGCGCACGGCGAGCCCGAGCAGCGCCACGAGCGCGACGACGATCGATGTGAGCGCGCGCATGATGTCCTCCATCGTGAGCGTCCGGCGTCGTAGCGTCCGGACGTCAGACGGCCGGCCTAGAAGCGGCCCGGACGCTCAGAACGCCCGCCCGAGCGCCGAGCTACGAGCCACGAGGAGTATAAACTCTCCGCCGTGAGGTGATATGAAACGGTTGCCATTCGTCCTGGCCCTGGTTCTCGCCAGCCTGGCGCGATTCGACGGGCTGTCGTCGCCCGACGCGGCGGCGCAAACCATGACTGCCACCGACGGCACCGCGCGGGCGGTGACGGCGGCGAACGCGTTCCTCGCGACGCTCTCGCCGCGGAGAGCGGTCGGCGGTCCTCCTCGAACTTCGGCCCGATCTGCAGGCGCGCTGGTCGAACCTGCCGACCGGCACCGTGATGCAGGTCGATCGCGAACGATCGAAGACCCCGCTGCCGCGCAACGGCCTGCGTCTCGGCGATCTCTCCGCCGCGCAGCGCGATGCCGTGCAGGCGATGCTGCGGGCAACGCTCAGCGCCGACGGCCTCCAGAAGGTCAACGACATCGTCAGCAGCGACGAGGAGCAGGAACGCCGCGCGGCGCCGAGCCGTCCACCGACAGCCACGGTCAGGTTCGGGCGCGCGGAATACTACGTGGCGATCCTCGGGACGCCGTCGACCTCCTCTCCATGGATGCTGCAGTTCGGCGGTCATCACCTCGCGATCAACCTGTCGTTTGCCGGCGCGAACCGCACGCTCGCCCCGAGCCACCTCGGCGCGCAGCCGGCGCTGTTCACGCTCGAGAGCCGGACCGTGCGGCCGCTCGGCGACGAGGTCGACAAGGCGGTGGCGCTGTTGAATGCGCTCGACGCGAAGCAGCGCCAGCAGGCGACGTTGGGATACGCCGTGGCCGATACCGTGCTGGCCGCCGGCAGCGACGGCAAGACGATCGAGCCGGAAGGCGTCCGTGCGTCCACGTTCACCGCGGCACAGCGCGAGCAGCTGATGTCGTTGATTGGCGAATGGGTGCGCGTGGCTGACGATGCCGCGGCGTCGGCGCGGATGAAGGAGATCGAGTCGACGCTCGGCGAGACCTACTTTGCCTGGAGCGGGCCTGCGACGAAGGAAGGCGGCGCGTATTTCCGGATCCAGGGGCCCACCGTGGTCATCGAATACGCCCCGCAGGCGCTCCAGACTCGCGGCCCCGACGGCGCCCCGGAGCACATCCACACGATCTATCGCGACCCGACCAACGACTACGGGCGGAAGTTCGCGCGGCGGTGACGCGATGAATCGCCTGGCCGCTGCCGTCGTCGTCGCAGCATCGATCGTCCTGGCGGGCGCGCCCGCTTCGGCTCATCGCCTCGACGAGTACCTCCAGGCGATGCGGGTCGACGTGCGCGCCGGCGGGATCGTCGTCGAGCTCGATCTCACGCCTGGCGCTGCCATCGCGCCCGGCATCCTCGCCGCGCTCGACCCGGACTCCGACGGGGCGATCGATCGCGCCGAACGCGACGCGTACGTCGCCGGCGTGATCCGCAGCCTCGACGTGACGCTCGATGGCCGCCGCCTTGCCCTGGCTGAGGTGAGCCGCGACTTCCCGTCACCAGACGAACTGCGTGCGGGCACCGGCGTCGTCCGCCTGGTCCTCGAGGCCGAGCTCATGCAGTCCAGCGGCCCACACCGGCTGGTCGCTGACAACGGCTATCGACGCGACGTCGGCGCTTATCTCGCCAACGCGCTTCGGCCCGAGTCCGACGCCATCACAATCACCGCTCAGCGGCGGGATCCGCGACAACAGACGCTGACAATCGACTACGTGGTCGGCCGGCCGCTGCTGAGCCGTGCCTCGTGGACTGCGGCCGCAGCCCTGCTGATCGCCTTGAGTTTCTATCGGCGTCAGAGGACCCTTGGTGTTACCTACAAGTAGCTATTTGTGGCGGAGTTTGGGCTTGGGATGGGAAGTCTTCTGCCCACGGGGCCGCTCGGGATGGTCGCGGTCTTCAGCGCGACCGCGAGGCTCAGGCAGACGGTGCAGGGGCGGATACCAGCCGCTAATCACGTGTTCCATCACGTCGAAGTCGGATCTTCGCCGATCGATTTGTCCCGTCTTCTTCCGCTCCATGGCTCGGCGCCCGGTTTTGGTGCATTACGGGTGCCACGGCGCATGAACCTGCCCATGGCACAGCCATTCGCCCGAGCTGTCTGAGTCAAACCGTGCAGCGGAGCAACGGGCGGGCAGTCTCCGATCTCAACTGTTCTCCGTTGCTCCGCTTCTCCTTCGTCCGCCTGAAGGCGGACACTACTCGCGTCCCCTCTTCTATAGTCTTACCCGAGGGGCTTCGCCCCTCGGACTCCCCGACACGCTCTCTCGCGCGCCGCTGCGCCGGCGCGCTCACCCCGCTGAGCTACGGTGGACAGGCCGTTCGCGCCTGCCCACCATAGCAGCGGCGGTGTTCAACGCTGCGAAGGTGGGTGGCTCGCTCGCGCGCTCGCTCGCGACGCCCGTCAGCTGGTTTTGAGATAGCTTCTCTAAAACTCGAAGCGCGCCCCGATGGAAGCGGTAAACGGCCGCCCGACCGGCGGGCCGAAGCCGGGCCCATAGAGCGAGACCGGCTGCATGAACCCGGTGGGCGACGTGGCGCGGCTTTCCTCGGGCCGCAGCGTGAACGACAGGTTTTCGGTGTTGAACAGGTTGTAGAAGTCGACGTAGACCCGGAGCATGTTCCCGCGCATCGCGAAGTTCTTCGTGATGCGCAGGTCGGTGTTGAAGAACCGTCCGCTGCGCTCGTCGATGCTGCCGTCGGCGTTCACGACGAAGCCGCTCCGCTGCGAGTTCACTTCGGCCAGCGCACACCCGTTCGGATTCAACGCGCCGATCGCGGTCGGCGTCGCCGCGGACGGCGAATACGGCGGCCGGATCGACGCCGGCGCAGAGCCGATCGGAGATGCTGACGAACCCGTCGCCGTTGCTGTCGTAGCCGGTCGTCGGCGTGTAGGGTCGCGATGACGCGAGCTGGACGATCGGCGAGACCTGGAAGCCGGCCCCAAGCTCGATGACGCCGCTGGCGACCACGCGGTGTCGTTCGTCATGCCGCGTCGGTCCCCATTCCTCGTCGTTGAACTGGACTTCGGGCCTGATCGCGACGCCGTTGCCGCTGTACGACGCGGTCGGCTGGCCGCCCCATGCGCGCGAGTTCGCCAGCACGTAGCTCACCGACAGGGTCGTGTTTCCCGCTCGGCCGCGCAGCGTCGTCGTCAGCGAGTCGTAGTTCGACTCGTTGGTCGTGCCGATCATGTTGATCTGGCCGAGCCGGCCGGCGCCCAAATCCGCGCGCACGAACGCGGCGTCGAAATAGCGCGAGTCCGCGCCGGCGACACACCGCGCGTCGGATGGCGTCGAGCCGGCAAAGGCCGGATCGCAGACCGATCGGATCTGCGGGTTGATCACCTGCACGCGCCCCTCGTCGAAGCCGTCCGTGTGCACGAAGTCGCTCGAGAGACCCAGGCATCGCGCAGGATCTTCTCGAACCCGATCGAGAACTTCTGCACGTACGGGATCCGACGCGTCGGGATCGTTGATGCGGCCGAACGATCCCGCCGGGAGGGCGCCGAATGTCGGCGCCGGAGGCGCGGGCAGCGGGTCGACGCCGTAGCGGAAGTTCGGCAGCTGACCCTGCCCGACGTTGGTGTTGGTGAAGCCCATGACCTGCGCGTAGAACTCGGGACCGCTCTGCGTCATCGAGAAGAGCGTCAGGTTCTGGAACAGCTGGTCGTAGAACAGTCCGTATCCCCCGCGGATCACCAGTGACGCGTCGCCCATGACGTCGTAGGCAAAACCGAGGCGCGGCTGATACTCCTTCCAGCCCGGGGTCGTTCGGGCCAGCTTGTCGGCATCGCTGGTGATCGCGCGCGCGCGTGGATCATCGAGCTGCCGGAGCAGGTCGATCGTCCGGTTGGTCGTTTGATCGGGCAGCAGGCCGATGTTGGCGTCCCATCGCAGGCCGAGGTTCAATGTCAGGTTGCGCCCCACGCGCCAGTCGTCCTGCGCGTAGAACGCGAGCTGGTGGAAGGTCTGATCATGCGATGCCTCGCCGGCGAAGTAGTTCAGCAGCCGGACGGCGCCCGGTGTCGCGAACCCCTGGGGATAGCGCGCGGTGTTGGTGGTGATGACCGACGGATCGTCGAAGAACGTCAGCTCGTAGCCGAACGCGCCAAAGTAGAAGTACCCACCGAGCTTGGTGTGGATGTAGTTGGTTCCGAACCTGAACCCGTGGTTGCCCCGGAACCACGAGAAGTCGTCGCGGAACTGGAACTTCCGCACGGTCGTCTGCTGGGGCGTGTTCGGCGCCGGTCCAACTCGCAGGCCAGGCGTGCTGAAAATCCGGATCGGGTCGGCGGTGACCTGGAGAATCTCGTTGTTGAAATCCTGGAAGTGGAAGGTGAAGTCGTTCAGCCGGTTGCCGCCGAGCGAAAACGTGTGCTTGCCGACGAAGTCGTAAAGGTCGTTGGTGTTCGTGCTTCCGCCGCTCAGGTCGGTCGTCGCCGGGTTGGTCACCTGATCGTTGTCTGACGAGTTGAGCTGCGTCGAGAACCGGTACATCAGGTTTTGCCGGTCGTTGAGGCGTTGGTCGACTTTTCCCGTCAGCAGCGTGTCGTCGTAAGGCGTCGGGATCGAGGCGACCGGATTCGAGCCGGGAATTGCCGCGAGCTCGTTGAAGATCGCCTGCGATCGGATCGGTGTCGCCGACGTCGGCTCGTCGAAGCGCTCGAGGGCGCCGAAGAAGAACAGTCGATCGCGGAGGATCGGACCGCCGACCGAGCCGCCGTACTCCTTCCTCTGGAACGGCGGCTTCACGGCGCCTCGATCCTGGAAGAAGTCCTTCGCCACCATGTCGTCGTTCCGGAAGGTGAAGAAACCGGAGCCGCGCAGCTCGTTGGTGCCCGACTTGCTGACGACGTTCACGACGCCGCCGACGGCGCGGCCGGCTTCGGCGCTCCACCGGTGCTGCAGGACCTGGAACTCCTGCACCGACTCATAGGCGAAGTTCTGCAGCAGGCTCCCGACGACGTTGTCCTTGTTGTCGCCGCCGTCGACGTTGACATCGAGCTGACGCCCGTCGCCGCCGTTCATCGCGAAGTTGCCGACGCGCGTCTTGGTCGGATCGAATCCGCCCGCCGGACGCGCCTCGGGCATCGTCATCGCCAGGTTCGCGAAGGTCCGGTTGAGCGCGGGCAGGTTGGCGATGTCCCGCGCAGTCACGACACCGGCGATCTCCGACCGCGTCGTGTCGATCAACGGCGTCGCGCCGCTGACGAGCACCTGTTCGGTGATGCCGCCCACTTCCAGGAGCAGATTGAGCGTCTGGCGGGTGCCGACGGCGATCGGGACGCTCTCGCGGACCGCCCGCTTGAATCCTTCGAGCTCGGCCGAGACGTTGTACCGGCCTGGCGGCAGGAGCGTGATCAGATATTCGCCTTGGGCGTTGGTCAGCGTGCTCCGCAGGTATCCGGTTTCACGGTTTTCCGCGCTGACGGTCACCCCGGGAACGATCGCTCCACCCGAATCTTCGACCCGGCCCGTGATTTCGCCTGTTGTGGCCTGGGCTGCGGCGAGCGATGGAATCAACAGCAGGACCAGCACCGCGGACAACGTCCAGCGATTCATGAGGACCCTCCTGACGCGGGCCTGTAGGCACGGCGTAAACGCCGCGTATATGGCGCGTGAGCGGCAGGAGATTACCACCAGATGCACTCGGACCGTTCACTCTTCTCGGTTCTCAGGTCTCGGTTCGTGTTCAGGTTCGGTTCCGGGTTCCAGGTTCCGGGTTCGGGGTTCGAGGTTCGAGGTTCGAGGTTCGAGGTTCGAGGTTCGGAAGGCGGGGCTCAGTTCGAAGTTCTCGGTACACCAGCCGAGATTGATGGTGCGACGGGGCAACGGCGAACCCCGAACTCGAACCCGGAACTCAGAACCCAGAACCCAGAACCCAGAACCGAGAACCGAGAACCGAACTTGAACACGAACCGAGAACCGTGAACCGAGAAGAGTGAACTGAGGGTTCCAGGTTCACCGTCGCTCGATCGTGATCCCGCCGTTGCGTGTCACGGCGCGGACGCGGGCGCCGCCCGAGCCAAGCGTCGTCCTGACACTGCGGTCGAGCGTGCCGGTGAGCGTGACCGGAAAATCGATCCGGACGCGGCCGTTGACGGTGCCGGTTTCGAGCTCCGCCGAATACCGCTCGGGTACCAGCATCCGCACGCCGCCATTCCGGGTTTCGACGTCGAGCCCGGCGCCTTCCCACCTGTCGCCGGTCAAGCGGATGTCGAGCCCGCCGTTGGTCGTCGCGCCGCGGATGTCGCCGCCGACGTCGGTGAGCGACACGCCGCCGTTGGTCGCGCGGAACGTCGCGCTGCCGCGGAAGTCTTCGATCGTGATCCCGCCGTTGTTGGTGTTCAGCGCGAGCCGCGCGTCTCGGGGGACGTCGATTTGATAGCTCACGTTCCAGGACTCGTCGCGGCCGGTGTCGGGACCGCTCGCGCGGATGCGGCCGCCGGTTTCGACCCGCACCGCCTCGGCGAGCGCCCGGGCGCGCGATTCGCTCTCCGCGTACGCGGTGATCTGCGCGACCACGCGGATGTCGGTCCGGTCCCAGCCGCGGACCCTGATCCCGCCATTGCGCGAGGCGTCCACGTCCAGCAGGCCGCTGCCCGCGAAGGTTTCCTCACGGGTCTCGCAGTGGACCGCACGCTCGCGGCCGCCGCTGTACACGCGATCCCGGCAGTCGGTGTTGGGCTGGGTGCGGGCTTGTGCGAATCCGGTCACGGCCGTGGCGGCCAGGGTAAGGGTCAGAAAGGCGCCGCGCAGCATGGTGTCCTCCGCCAGCTTTGACGGGGTCGAGCCCGCTGGCGTTTACTACGGTAACGCCGGGCCTAAGAGGCCCGGCCTACATGTAGGCCGACCCTTTTAGGGTCGGCGCATCCGATGACTTTTCGACTCGCCGTCCTGTCGGCCCTTCTCACGATTGGCGTGGCGCGCGCGTCATCGGGCCAGACGTGCGCAGGCGCCATCTCGTTCAATTTCGCGCCGCTGCAGGTCGGCGGGGCAGCCCAGGTGAGCGCGGGCGGCAGTGCGGCGGCGGCGTCGGTTGCAGCCGGCTCAGACCGTTTGTTCGGCGCGATTTCCTCCGGATTGAGGTTCTCGGAGCTCGATCGACGAGTGGCACACGTCGAGCTGGCCGTCGGCACCGATCAACCGTTGACGCTGGACAATCGCCTCCATGTTTGTCCCGTCGCGACGGCCACGTTCGCGCGGCGGCAGGGCAGTGCCGCCGCCGGCGCAGGGGGTCACGTGACCTTCGGCTGGGTCGCTCGCAATGCGGCGGATCTGATGATCGTGCCGTCAGCAGCGCTCGGCGTGCGTCACCTGCCAGGCGGCGCGCCCGACGCGCCTCCACTGGAGCCTGCCGTCGAGATCCAGGCGGCGGTCGGCTTCATACTGAGAGGCCGCCTCGCCGTCACGCCGCGCGTGATGTTCGCGCGCAGCCGGCCGGCGACGGTGGCGGTGGAGCTGACATTCGATGCCCGATAGCCCTGACGACGTGATGACCGTCCAGTGTCCCTACTGCGGCGAAGTGGTGGACATCTACCTCGAGCCCGACGTCATGGGGACGCTGGTGCAGGACTGCGAGGTGTGCTGCAACCCCTGGAAGATCAAGGTGCATGGGTACGGCGACGCACGCTGGCTGGAAGTGACTCGCGCCGATGGGTCGGAGTGAGCGCGAGGACGTTCGAGGACGCAGAGGGAGCGAAGGACGCAGAGGCGCAGAGGCCGCACAACCCAGCAGCCTCGGCGCTCTGCGCCTCTGCGCCTCTGCGTCCTCTGCGTCCTCTATCATCGACAGTAACCCCGTAAGCGGTCGATCGAAATGAGGGTCGACGAAGTCGCAGGGTCGGTCACTGCGGACACCGCTTCACGAAGCGGCGTGAGAGAGGTCAGCAGATCGCTGCAGTCGTCCGGGACTTTGAGGAAGTCGTTTCGATCTGGCCTCGACAGCAGATCGTCTATTGAAACGTTGATCGTCTTCGAAATCTCCTCGAGCGCATCGCTCCTGTGGCGGCCTGCGGGGTGGCGGCGGAGATACTCGCCTTCCCGGTAGTTCAATCCGAACGCGTAGCAGGGAACGTAGCCTTCGCACTCACCCGGAATGCCGGTCATCGCGCCGATCCAGGCGATCTCGTCGGCTGCCGCGCTGGTCCGATGCTCGTCGTGCAGCTTCCAGATAACTTCGTGCCGGACGAGCCACTGACCGGCCGGCTCGCTATAAACGACGAGCTCGTCGTGTCCATCCAGCCAGATCTTGAAGATCGGGTTGTCGGTCCGCTCGATCGGAATCGCTGAAAGCGCCTGCCTGAGCGCTTCCAGCCATGCGAGCGCAGCCTTCCCACGCGCTTCCACGCCACGCGCATCCGTCAACTCTCGCGCGAGGGCGTCGAACGCCGCGACGCGTGCCTTGAAGACAGCTGGTCCTCGAGCGTCGGCTGCCGCGAGCTGCAGCAGCAACAGAATCAACACGAAACCAGCTTATTGATTTTTCGTGGTTTCGTGTTTTCGTGGCGGTTCACTTTTTCGCGCTTTCGTGGCCCTCAGTCGGTCATCGCGCCGCCTCGCAGCACACTGCGCGCCGAGTATTCTCTTTTCGGCCAGAAGGGTTGGCGCGGCGCCCGCCGGCCGGTTCGCGGCCATCCGGACGCCGTGCATTGTTCGCCTCGCTGGACGGGCCCGCGATCAGTTCGTCGACGCCGACTTGTAGCGGAGCTCCTGTCCAACCACCTTCGCGGGATCAGCGCCCTTCTTCGGACGGAACTTCTGGACGCGTCCGTTGAAGACCTCCGCGAGATACAGGTTGCCTTCCTGATCCACGGTGATGGAATGCGGCCCGTTGAATTGGCCTGGCTGCCCGCCCGGTCCGCCCCACCCGTACAGATACTTTCCGTTCAGGTCGTACTTGACGATGCGGTGGGTGCCACCGTCAGATTCCCAGAGGGCCTGGTCGGTCGTAATCAGGTGCGCGTACGGCAGCGAACGGATGCCCGTGGTCCACATGTCGAGGAACTTTCCGTTCTCGTCGAACACCTGAATGCGGCGATGGCCGCGATCGACGACGAACAGTCGCCGATCGTTGCTGATCTGGATGCTGTGCACGGTGTTGAACTCGTTGGGTCCCGGGTTGGCGGGATCCTTCGGCGCCTCGCCCCAGTCCATCAGGAACTTCCCGTCCTTGTCGAACTTGGCGACGCGCTTGCCGCCGTAGCCGTCGCTGATAAAGAAGGTGCCATCGGGCAGCCACGCGATGTCGGTCGGCCGGTCGAACAGGTTGCCGCCGTCGCGACCTCTCTTACCCTTCGTGCCGAGCGTCTGCGCCAGCTTGCCGTCGTAGGTGAACTTGTGGATGACGTGCAGCTGATCGTCGATGACCCACACGTGCTTCTCGGGGTCGTACGGGCTCATCTTGATCTTGTGCGGACCGCGGCCGCAGGGCGCTTCGAACAGCTGGTCGTGCTGCGGCCACCATTGCACCATGTTGCCGTCGCGATCGACGACGTAGAGCACGTGATGCATCCGGCGCTGCCAGCCGCGCTTCTGGCCGCTCTGCTCGCAGGTCGCGCTCACGCCGTCCTCGTTGCCGGTCGCATTGCCGCGCGACGGATTCAGCATGCTGTACGGCGTCCACGGCTTCGCGTCAGGCGGCAACGGCAGCTCGCCGCGCATCGCAATCCAGACGCGATCCGGACTCTCGGCGTAGATGGCTCCCATCGACCCCCACGTCCAGCCTTCGTGCTTCACGCCATCCTGGGCGTCCTGAAGCGGCTTCGGCCAATCGGCGACCAGCTCGTACGGTCCGTACTCTTCCTGTCCTCCTCTTTCGGTGGCGGGTGCCGCCACCTGCCCCGTGGTGGCCGCGCGGTTTCGGGGTTGTTCGCGGGAGCCGCGCAGCCCGCGGCGATGACTACTCCGAGCGTCAACACCATCGTGATGGATCGACTGAGAATGCGCATGAGTCAGTCTCCCTTTCGCGCCTTCCGCGCCACACGTGGTTGACTGGCTGGTCATTGAAGAAAATGACCAGCTCGACGTTAAAGAGTTTTGACAGCGGGATTCTACTGCCGTCGCGCCCCGTTGAGCTTGAGAGTTTCGCGGATCCGGAAAGCACGGTTGGGGCTATGCTCTGGCCGTTCGCCACCGACCCGTGTCTGCATCGGCATATCGTCCTGGAAGAGCCCACACACGCTCACCGGACGAAGGAGGTTTTTATGCTCCGCCGTTGTCCAGGGTTGCTCACCGCGTGGCTCCTCGTACTCATTTCAACGTCGGCGTTCGCCCAGGGTGGTCGCTCGGAGATCAACGGAACCGTGTTCGATTCGGCCAAGGCCGTGATGCCTGGTGTCACGATCACGGTGATCGATGAGCGCACCGGCCTCGAGCGTACCGCTGTCTCGGGTGGGGAAGGACGGTTCCTCATCCCGACACTCGTGCCGAGCACTTACACGATCAAAGCCGAGCTGCCGGGATTTCAATCCACGACGCAGACCGGTCTTGTGCTGAACGTCGGCCAGGAGCTGACAGTGAATCTGACGCTCCAGGTCGCAGGCGTCCAGGAGGCGTTGACGGTCACCGGACAGGCTCCGCTGGTGGAGCCGACGTCGAGCCGCATCGGCGCCAATATCACCAACGCGGAGATCGACGCCCTTCCGGCCGCCGGACGCAATCAATTGAGCCTGATGCAGGTCGTGCCGGGACTGACCCCGAGCCTGAATCCGGGTTCGTTCGAAGGCGGCCAGTACAACGCGAATGGGCAAGCGACCACGGCAAATTTGTTTCTGGTTGACGGGGCGTACGACAACGACGATCGCCGCGGCGGATCGCAGGGCACGCAGGCGCGGGTGACGCTCGACACGATGTCTGAATTTCAGGTCCTCACGCATCAGTACAGCGCCGAATACGGCGGCTCCTCGGGTGTCGTTGTCAACGCGGTGACGAAGAGCGGCAGCAACCGCACGAGCGGCCGCATCTTCGAGTACTTCCAGGACGATTCACTCAACGCGACGGACTATTTTCTGAAACAGCGGGGTGAAAAAAATCCGGCATCTGGCAGCAACGTCTTCGGCGGGAGCGCCGGTGGTCCAATTGTGAGGAACAAGGCATTCTGGTTCGCGAATTTCGAGGAGACGCGGATCAGGGAAGCGGCAAATCTCGAGTTTCCGGCCAACGCAGCCCCCCTTGCCGTTTCCTACTCCGACACGACGCGATTCACAGGACCCAACACATTCCTGCGAGGCGACGTTCAGTTGAACAACAACCACCACCTGAGTTTCCGGTGGGTTCGCGAAGCGGTCCTGACGCTGAACGACGAGCTGCAGGGCAACGCCAGTACCCTCAGCAACGCCACCTACGAGAACGACGCGGGCGATCAGGTGTACAGCTTCTCGTGGACGTCAGTATTGGGAAGCAACGTGACCAACGAGATCAAGGTCGGGCATGTGCGGGAGAGCCTGCTGCAGGGCCCGCGCGTGTTTTTCGACGACGACTGGAACTTCATCGGGCTCGGCAACCGCGAGCAATTCGACATCGGGTCGATGAACTCGCATCCGGACTACAACACGGGCAACCGCAACAACTACAACTCCGACTTGATCCGGTCGCTCACGATCGACGATGCCTTCACGTATTTCAAGTCGGGATGGGGCGGCGATCACACGTTCAAGATCGGCGCGGCATGGGGCCAGTTCGGAGCGTTCCCACAGGGCATCGGCGCGAACCTGATCGGTCTGTACTCGTTCCCGACCAACACCGCGTTCAATCCGTCACTGGCCACGACTTATCCGTGGCGGTTCCAGATCCGGCTGGGCCAGATCGACTTCGACCAGGACGATTGGAAGGTCTTCACCTACCTGCAGGACAAGTGGCAGCTGAATCGGAAATTGACGCTCCAGCTCGGACTGCGGTACGACCGGCAGGACCTCACACCGACCGTGACAGATGCCTTCGCGCCGAGGTTCGGCCTCGCATACGACCCGAAAGGCGATGGCAAGACGTTGATTCGCGGCGGGGTCGGCAAGTTCTACAATCTGCAGCCGATCGCCATTGAGGCGACCCTTTTGTCGCAGGCGGTGATCGGCCCGGCGTACGTCTACGACACAGGGCAGATCACGTCGCCGGCGCAGACCGGAACCATCCCGTCCAACGTCTGCCTCCAACCGGGTGGCGATGACGGACTGGCCCTGATTGGTCCCGATTGCCAGGCGTTCCTGACGAACGAGCGCGCGCGCGTCAACGCGGGCGGCTACGTCAACGATCAGCCAACGCTCGACGGTCCCGATCGGCGGCTGCCGTATCTGTGGTCATACAGCTTCGGCGTCAAGCGCGAGCTGATCAGCAATCTCGCGGTCTCCGTTGATTACGTCGGCAACCGCGGCAAGGATCAACTCGGAACCATCGACATCAACGAAGGCCCGGTGGGTCCTAACGGCCGGACGGTGACCCGGCTCGGCCCGGACGTCTTCGACCCGACGGGAGAGCTGATTCCGCCCAGCGCCCGCTCCACGGCATTTCGGCGCGTGCTGCAGTACCAGTCCAGGGCGGATCTCGATACCGATTACGACTCGATGGAAGTGGCCCTCGAGAAACGGATGTCCAGCCGCTGGTCAGGGCGCATCAGTTACACGCTCGCTCGAGCGCGTGACGTGGGCGCGCTCACCGACGATTTAAACCCGCGCGGCGATTACGGCCGTACGAACTTCGACAACCGGCACGCGTTCGCGATGTCCGCGAACGCCGACGTGTGGCGCGGATTCGGGGCCGGCATGGTGTTCCGCTACTACTCGGGCTATCCGATTAACGAGACGATCGGATCCGACTACAACGGGGACAATGACAACAACGATCGGCCGATCACGGGCGTCCACGATCTGGCGCGCCCGATTCTTTCCCCGCTCGATTCGACAGGCCGCGCTATTCGGAACGGCATCGATGGTGAGAAACAGGTGCTCCTGGACGGACGCTTTCAGTATGTCTGGCGCATTCAAGCGCGCTACCAGGCAGGACTCTTCCTCGAGCTCTACAACCTGACCAACCAGGTGAATTTCGGCAACGCCGACAGGGAATCGAAACTCGAGCAACTTCATGATTCCCGTGACGGCGGGCGACATGCGGACGACACAAATCGGCTTCCGGTTCACGTTCTGAGACGAGGACGCAGAGGGAGCAAAGGACGCAGAGACGCAGAGACGCAGAGGACGCACAACCTGGCAGCCTCTGCGCCGCGCCTCTGCGCTCTGCGCCTCTGCGCCTCTGCGCTCTGCGCCTCTGCGCTCTGCGCCTCTGCGTCCTCGTCTCGAATGTCCCCGTGCTGGACCTCCGCTACGCGTGGCGTGGCATCCGCAAGGCACGCGGCTTCACCGCGGTCATCCTGCTCACCCTCGCCCTCGGCATCGGCGCCAACACCACCATCTTCAGCATCGTCCACGCGATGCTGATCGAGCCGCTGCCGTACCGCGACGCCGACCGGCTCGCGTTCATCTGGCTCGGCTACTCGCGCGGACCGATCTCCGGTCCCGACTTCCGCGACATCCGCGAGGGGACCTCGTCGTTCTCGGAGCTCGGCGGCATCTGGGCGAGCGGCACGGTGGCGCTCAGCGGCGATGGGGATCCCGAGGAGCTGCGTACGTCGTTCGTGACGACGAATTTCTTTCAGCTCCTCGGGGCCGAAAGCGCGTTCGGCCGAACATTCAGGGAAGACGATGGCCGCCCCGGCGCGCCGCCGACCATCCTCCTCGGATGGGATCTCTTCACCCGGCGATACGGCGGCGATCCGTCGATCGTCGGCCGGCAGATTCTCGTCAACGACGAACCGACGACGGTCGTCGGCGTCATGCCGCGGGCCTTCCGGCTGCTGCTGCCGCTCGACTCGGGCGTGCCGGATCATATGCAGGTGTGGCAGCCGTTCTGGCCCGAGTTCGAGACCGGGCCGCGCGGCAACCAGTTCATGCGCGCCATCGGACGGATGCGTCCTGGCGTCACGATCGCGCAGGCGCGCGCCGACGTCGACGCCGTCGCCCGCACGATTGCGGGAGAGATGGGGACCACGCGCGCGTTCACGACGGTCGGCCTGCAGGCCGACGACACGCGCGAATTCCGCGGACCGCTGCTCTCGCTTTTCGTCGGCGTCGGCATCCTGCTGATGATCGCGTGCGTCAACGTCGGCGGCCTGCTGATCGCGCGCGCCGCCTCGCGCCGCAAGGAAACGGCGCTGCGGCTGGCCCTCGGCGCGAGCCGCGGACGGCTGCTGCGGCAGTCGCTGGTGGAAGGATTGCTGCTGGCCGTGCTCGGTGCTGCCGCCGGCATCGCTGCCGCGTACGTGTCGCTGAAGCTGCTGCTCGCGCTCGTGCCCGGAGCGCTCGGCCGCCTGACCGCCTCGGACCTCGACGCGACGGTCTTCTTCTACACCGCCGCGATCTCCTTGATCTGGGGCGTGCTGTTCTCGCTGGCGCCCGTTGCCGAGGTCTTCAGGACGACGCGGCGATCACAGCAGCTGCTCGCCGCCGGCACGGGGCGGCTGTCGTCGTCGCCGGTCCGCTACCGCACGCGCGGGACGCTGCTCGTGGTGCAGATTGCCTTGAGCGTCGTGCTGCTCGTCGGCGCGGGCCTGCTGGTCCGCGCGTTCGTCGAGGTGCAGCGCATCGACACGGGATTCCGCGCCGATCGCCACTTCACGTTCCGCCTCGCCTTGCCCGGAAGCCGCTACGAGTCCACCGAAGCGGTTGTCGCCGCTGATGGACGCCTCCGTGAGCGGCTTGCGGCCATTCCCGGTGTGAGCAGCGTTGGCGCCATCAGCCATCTGCCGTTCGACGATCTGCCGAACTGGGGACTCACGTACGCGATCGACGCGGCAAAGCCACCGAGCGGGGGAGGGGTGCCTCGCGCCAACACGCGCGCGGTGACGACCGGCCTGTTCGAGACGCTCGGCGTCCAACTGCTCGAAGGCCGGTTCTTCACTGACAACGAGAGCTTTCCGAACATGGTCCTGATCGTCGACGACCGGTTGGCCGAGCGCCTGTGGCCGGGGCAGAGCGCCGTCGGCCAGCGGCTGCGCATCGGCCAGGCCGGCCCGGATCGCGCCGGCACCGTCGTCGGCGTCGTCCGCCACCTGAGGCTTCGAAGCATCGTCGAGGACCTGACGCCGCAGATCTTCGTGCCGTATCGCCTCTGGCAGCGGAGTCCGATGGCGTACGTCGTCAAGACTGATCGCGATCCGGCCTCGCTCACCGCCGACGTGCGCAGTGCCGTCGCCGCGGTCGACTCGCGCCTGCCGATCTACGACGCCCGGACGCTGAACACGTACGTCCGGGACGCGCTCGCGATCCGCCGCTTCACGATGCTGCTCGCGGCGGCCTTCGCGATCGCCGCGCTCGTCCTGACGTGCGTCGGCGTCTACGGCGTCCTTGCGTACGCCGTCGCGACGCGGCGCCACGAGTTCGGCGTCCGCCGCGCGCTCGGCGCCGGCACGCCGCAGGTGCTGCGCGAGGTCTTCCGCGAGGGTCTCGTGTTCACCCTGATTGGATCGGCGATCGGCCTGACCGGTTCGGCGCTGGCCGCCCAACTCCTGCAGAATCAGCTCTACGGCGTCCACCCCCGCGATCCCATCGCCTACGCCGCGGCGATCGCCCTGATCCTCGACCGGTGCGCTCCTCGCGTGCTGGATCCCCGGCCGCCGCGCGACGGCGGTCAGTCCGATGGATGCCCTCCGGGCGGAGTAGCGTACTCACGGCAGATGAGCCGAGGACGCTGAGGTCAAAACTGTGATCCTCGGACGTCGCTAATGATCCTCTGCGCTCAGCGTCCTCGCGTAAACGGATCCGTGCACGCGATCGAAACAGCCGGCCTGACGAAGCATTATGGACGCGGCTCGCGGCGCATTCATGCGCTCGAGTCGCTCGATCTCGTCGTCCGGTCAGGCGAGGTGTTCGGCTTCCTCGGTCCGAACGGAGCCGGGAAGAGCACGACGATTCGCCTCCTTCTCGGGTTTCTCCATCCCACCGCCGGCCGGGGCCGCGTGCTCGGCCTCGACATCGTTCGCGACAGCGTGGCGATCCGTCGACGGATCGGATACCTGCCTGGCGGCATCGCGCTCTACGACACGCTCACCGGCGAGCGGCTGCTCGACTATCTCGGCGAGCTGACCGGCCGTCCGCCGGTGCGGCGCCGCGAGCTGTGCGAACGGCTGGAGCTGTCGCCGTCCGACGCTGACGCGCCTCGTTCGCGACTACTCGCGCGGCATGCGGCAGAAGATTGGCATCGTCCAGGCGCTGCAGCACGATCCCGAGCTGGCGATTCTCGACGAGCCGTCGGAGGGCCTCGACCCGCTGATGCAGCGGGCGTTCTACGAGATCCTCGACGCGCTCAAGGCCGAGGGGCGGACGATTTTCTTCTCGTCGCACGTCCTCTCCGAGGTGGAGCGCGTCTGCGACCGCGTCGCGATCGTCCGGCAGGGAAGGCTGGTCGCCCTGGAGGAGACCGCCGTGCTCCTCGCGAGACGGAAGCGGAACGTGCAGATGCGTTTCTCCGGGGTGCCGCCGCGGCTGGACGGGGTGCCTGGCGTCTCGGCGGTCGAGCGCAGCGACGGACTTCCAGGCGGGCCTGAAGGCCCGCACTACCTCCGATGCCGGGTCGAGGGCGACGTCGGTCCGTTTCTCGCGGCGATCGCGGGCGCCGGCGTCGAGGACCTCACGATCGAGCCCGCGCGCCTCGAGGAGGCCTTCCTCGAGTTCTACGACGAGGCGGCCCCGTGATGAACGTCATGAACTGGACGCTCTTCCGTCAGACGTGGCGGTTCCAGCGCGTCCGGCTCGCGCTCGTGTCCCTTGCGCTTGCCGTCTGGGGCTTCCTGCTCCCGGTCGTCTACGCGCGCTTCGGCTCGCAGTTCTCGGCGCTCCTGAACAGCGGCCTCATGCCCAAGGAGTTCGCCGAGTTCGGCGGCGGGGATGTCTTCAGCTTGTCTGGTTCGATCGCGCTCAGCTTCATCCATCCGATCGCGATCATCCTGACGTCTGTCTTTGCCGTGGGTTTCTCGTCGGCCGCCGTCGCCGGCGAACGCCAGAAGGGCACGCTCGAAGTGGCCCTCGCCCGGCCGATCTCGCGGCAAGCGTTTTACCTGACGCTTCTCCTCGGCGTCGTTCGTCTTCGTCGGCACGACGATCGCGGCGCTGCTTGTCGGCGGCGTGAGCGGGTCAGCGTTCGCAGGCGTCGCCGGCGAGCTCGCCTTCGGGAAGCTCCCGCTGCTGTGGCTGAACGGCGTGCTCCTGTTCGGCGCGTTCGCGGCCATCGGCCTGGCCGCGTCGGTGTCCTTCGATCGGTTCCCGCCGGCCCTCGGCTGGCCTCTCGGCATCGTGATCATGATGTACGTCATGGAGGTGCTCGGCTCCCTCTGGCCCGCTGCGGAAAAGCTGCGGCCGTATTCGCTTTTCTATTACCTCAAGCCGAAGCCGATCCTGACCGGAGCGGCCGAGCCGATCGACCTGGCCGTCCTCGCGTTGGTGATCCTGGTCGCGATGGCGCTGGGCGCTCGTGGTGTTTCCCGGCGCGATCTTGCCGCGCCGAGCTAATTGATCACGAGATTTATGATTTAAGATTTCAGATTTCAGATTTAGGATTCCGGAAAGGAACCGCCAGTCGGAAGTTCGACAATCTTAAATCTGAAATCTGAAATCTGAAATTCCATTAACATTTCGAGAGGAGCGCACCATGGATCCGACTCGCCGCAAGATTCTGAAAACCGGCGCCGCAGCGACCGTGGTGGCCGCCGCCCCAGGCGTCTTCGCGCAGCAGGCAGCGTCCAGCGGCACGGGCAAGTTCTACGCGAGAGGCCCGGTCCGGATTCACTATGAAGAATCCGGGTCCGGCTTTCCGCTGATGCTGATCGCCGGCGGCGGGCTGAACTCGACGATCGCCGGCCTGAGGAACCCTTTCGACGCGATCGGGGAGTTCAAGAGCGAGTACCGCTGCATCGCGGCCGACCTGCGCAATGCCTACAGCGGTCAGTCGACCGGCCCGCTCGAGGTCGACCGGCCCTGGGACTCGTTTACCGATGACCACATCGGCCTGATGGATCACCTCGGCATCGACAAGTTCATGGTGATGGGCTTCTGCATCGGCGGGCCGTTCATCTGGAACCTCCTCGAGCGCGCACCCAATCGGGTCGTTGCGGCCGTCCTCGCACAGCCCAGCGGCTCGCGCCCGGAGGCGCGCGACCTCTTCTATGAAACGAACATCAAGGGCTGGGGACCGGAGTTCGTGAAGCGCCGTCCCGAGATCACGATGGAGACCGTGGAGAAGTTCCTGACGAAGATGTATCGGACCAATGCCGACTTCGTGTTCACGGTGACGCGCGACTTCGTCCGAAATTGCCAGACGCCGGTGCTGATCCTGCCCGACGACATCCCGGCACATCCGTACGCCGTGGCGATGGAGGCCGCGATGCTCGCGCCGAAGGCCGAAGTCAGCATGTTTCCCTGGAAGGAGCCGAGGGAGAGGATCCCGCTCGCGGTGCGGCAGATTCGATCGTTCCTGCGGGCGCATCGACCCGCGTAGGACGCGGGTCTTCAGGCATCAGGGCCGTCACAGCTCGAAGGTGGCGACGACCGGCGCGTGATCCGGGACGAGCTCGTCGGCCCTTTCCAGCGGATTCTCTCCAATCGAGTCCAGGCGGCCGGCCGCGTCGATGATGCTGTCGACCTGCGGCAGCCGGCGCTTGTTGTCCGGCCCGAGAGGGAACAATTCCTCTGACGCGAAGATCTGATCGATCAGCTCCCCGCGGCCGCGATGGACGCGCGAGAACCGCCGCTCTTCGGCGATCGCGGGCGCCAGGTTGAACAGCCGCATGCGGTCTCCCTGATCGGGCCGCTGGAATCCAATCGTACCGATTTCGCTGCCTGGCGGGCCGTTGAAAATCAACGAGGTCTGCGCCTCGGGGACGTCGTTGACATCGCCGAGGATGATCAGCGGCCGTCGATCCGCCGCTTCGAGCAATCCGTTCGCTTCGATCCGCAGGGTGACGGCTTCGGCCATTCGCCGGCTGAGCGCGATGCCCGCCACCTGCGCTCGTTCGGTTTCATCGCGTGGGGCGAAGCTGCTGCCGCCCGGCCGCGGAAAGCTGAGGAGTTTGCTCTTCAGGTGCGTCGTGACGACGTCGAGGGTGACGCCGTCCTTGGCGACTCGGATGCGCAGGGCGCCGCGTCCCATGCGGGTCTGCGGAACAGCGACCCCGTTCGGCGTGAGATCCTGAATTTGCAGCGCCGGGCCGGGAGGGAAGTCCACGGTATCTGCCCGCGTGACGATCGCGAGCTGCGAGAGAAAGCAGACGCGAATCCCACGCTGATCGGGAAAGACCGAGATCGCGCGATGCGGGTAAGTGCCGCCGAGCGCGTCCTGCAATTCCACCAGCGGACCTTCGCCGCCGACTTCCTGCAGCGCCACCACGTCGGGATTCTCCTGGTTGATGATCGTGGACAGCACCAGGAGCTTCTGTTGGAAGACGTGGAGCTCGTCTGCGTCACCGGGTGACGGCGTCAGCAGATTCTCGACGTTCCACGTCATCACCTTGAAAGGCATCGCAGATCGTCTCCCGTTTCGAAGTCAGCCTCAGCCCCAGATACCCAGTGCGCGCCGGACCGCGACGAGCTGGCCCACATGGTAGGCCGCGTGGTCGGCGGCAAGCAGGATGGCCCGGAGATACGTCTGGTGTCCCTTGCCGGTCGGCACCGTCGCGGTCAGATCCTCGACGTCGCGGGCAAGCCGTTTCAATGCCTCGCGTGAGCGGACGGACGACGCAATGCTGTCGGTCCACGCCTTCTCGCTCGGCGGTGCCGGGTCTTTCGGCCAGTAGTCGTCGGGCCACTTCATCGTGTGCTTGTACGCGCTGTTCACGCAGAAATCGAGAATGTCTTCCTGCGCGGTCCGGATGTGCTCGAGGAGCTGCCACGGCGAGTGCTCGAAGCCGGCCGCGCGGGCGCCGCGCTTGTCGGGCGGGATGCCATCGACAGCCTTGTCGAAGCCGACATGCGCGTCTTCCCAGTCGAGGACGCGCGCAAGCTGATCGCGGAGAGCCGTGCTCGATTCGTGCATACATAAGCCTCATCAAAAGCAGAACGACCCTTTCAGCGTCACCTTGCTCCCAGCACGCAGTTGTGTTGACGCAGTTCCGTCGCGAATCCGTTTTCCGCCTTCGCTCGCTTTCGAATCACGCGAGCTGCGGCGAGACCCACCGAAGCCTTGGCGGAGGCGAGCCGGTGGCCGGGCCGCGCTGCGAGGACCGCCGCGGACCGCGTAACGCGAGCTCCGTAGCTGCGGATCCCCTGAGTCTTCTCGCGCGGCCGTGAATCCTGAGATGGCCGTCTCCAGGAACGGCTTCGCGCCAGAACCGCGTCAACACACGGAGACTCGCGAGCGGTCGGATTAAGTTTAGTCGTCGCATCTCCCCCGGCGCGAACGGTGCGAGGGTGGGGTGACCCTTTCAACGTCGCCTCATTTCGGACGTAGATCCGGCTCTGTCTGGGGCCGCGGCAAGCGTCCGGCGCGCGACAGCGCCACGGACTCGACCAGCGCCTTCGCCGCCGCGCGAACCTCGTCCTGCACGGCGGTATCAGCATCGAGGGCGTCGTGGCTCGTCGCGTACGGTCCGTAGTAGCCGATGTAGCGGTCGATTCCTCCCTGCGGCATGGCCGGTACGAGCTCCATATCGGTAAGCCAGTCGCTCAGCGATCGCCGCAGCGTCTCGGCGCCGACGACGTCGCCGTGGACGACGACGGAGAAGACGCGGCCGGCGAGATGGCGCGGGGTAGTGCCACCCATTGAGCTCCAGGGCTTTCGCCTCCTCCGGTTTCTTGCCGTGCGTCGACGTCTGATCGGGATTGCCGCCGTCCGCGCAGACGAGACGGTCCATCATCAGCTTGAGCACGCTCGGTGCCTGGTACCGGTACACGGGCGTGATGATCATCACGCCGTGGGCCGCAACCCAGCGCGGGTAGAGCTCGTTCATCCAGTCGCGTCTGGCCCAGCGCGTGATTGGGATAGCAGGAGCACGGCCAGTGACAGAGCGGCATGGCGGTGGACACGCAGGCCTTGCAGGGAAGAATCTGGCGGCCGTACTCGGCGTTCAGCAGGCTGAGATCGAGGAAGTCGCAGGTCAGGCCGGCCTGTTCCACCTCTTCGCGGGCAAGCGACGCCAGCCGAAAGGTCTTCGGCATTTCGCCCGGGCACGTCTGATCGTGCCGGGCCGCGCCCGACACCAGCAGCACGCGCCCGGGACGTGTCGTGTCCTTCTGCTCGCGTTCGGCCTGCTGAATCCGATCGCGCGTTTCGAGCCACTCGATCGGCAGCTCGAAGTCGGGATCGGCGAACCCGGGGCCGGCCTTCCGCGTGCGCGGGCTCTTGTGGTACTCGTCGTATGCCTTCCAGGCGACCTCGACGATCTCGGAAATCTGACGATCGACGTTCTGGAAGAGCGGGATCGTAGAAACGTTGGCGCAGCCGGCGCTCGAACTCCTCGCGCGTCAGCTGCACGCTGCCCTGGCCTTTTCGCACCTGTATTGCCATGCCTCCTGCCTCTCGTGACAAGGGAGGCGCGAGCGTATCATGCCGCTGGAGTTCTTAAACACTGCCGCCAGCGCCGCCGCCGCGAACCACAACATCGTGTTGTCCCGTAGTAGAATCGGGCTCCGCGTCCCACGCCCAAATCTAGATCGTCTTCACCCAGTAGGAGCCTGTATGAACCTCCGTCCGGTCGTGACGATCCTCTTCATGCTTTCATTAGCCGTGGTGGTAACCGGCCAGGCGCCTCCCAATCCACCAGTGGCGAGGATCGATCCGAAGGTGACGATCCTTCACAATGAAAAACTGGTCGACAACTACCACTGGCTGCGGGAGAAGACGAACCCGAGGTCAGGCGCTACCTCGAGGCGGAGAACGCCTACACCGAGGCGGGCCTCGCCCATACCGCCGCGCTCCGCGACTCGATCTACGGGGAGATGCTCGGGCCGGATCAAGGAAACCGACCTGACCGTGCCCTGGCGCTATCACGGCTACTGGTACTACAGCCGCACCGAGAAGGGCAAGAACTACCCGATCTACTGCCGGAAGAAGGGCTCGCTCGACGCGCGCGAGGAAGTCATCCTGGACCAGAACAGCTGGCCGCGGGGAAGAAGTTTCACGCGCTCGGCGGCTTCGACGTCAGCCCCGACGGGAAGCCTGCTGCTCTACCTCGAGGACACGACGGCCTTCCGGGAGTACACCCTCCACGTCAAGGACCTGCGCAGCGGCGCGCTGCTGCCCGGGTCGATCCCGAACGTGTGGAACGGCACGGCGTGGGCGGACGACAACCGCACCTTCTTCTACACCCGCGCCGACTCGGCCAAGCGGCCGCACGAGATCTGGCGCCACGCGCTCGGGACGACGCCGCGAGAGGACGTGAAGGTGTTCCAGGAGGACAGCGTCCTCTACAACGCCGCCGTGTCGCGCTCCCGGAGCGGCAGCTACGTGTTCATCGGATCGGAAGGCTTCAGGTCGAGCGAATGGCGGGTCGTTCCGGCGGCCCGGCCGACGGAGACGCCGCGGATGCTCGTGCCCCGCGCGCCCGACGTGCTCTACACCCCCGATCACGTCCGCGGCCGGTTTCTCTCATACTGACCAACGATGGGGCGACCAACTTCCGGATCGTCAGCGCGCCCGAGGGCGACGCGTCGCCGAGCCGAAGTGGCGCGAATGGCAGCCCGCCAGCGACTCGGTGTTCATCGAGGGCTCGACGTCTTCCGCTCGCCACGTGGTGGTGAGCGAGCGGGCGGGCGGGCTCCGGCGGCTCCGGGTCGTGCGGCTCGCCGATGAGCGCGTCCCACTTCGTCACCTTCCCCGATCCGGCCTATGGCGTGTACCCGAGCGAGAACTACGACTTCGACGCCCCGGCGGTGCGATTCAGCTACTCCTCGCTGACGACGCCGGACCAGGTCGTGGAGTACGATCTGACGAGGCGCACCCGGAAGGTGCTCAAGCAGAAGGAAATGCCCAGCGGCTTCGACAAGCGCAGGTACGAGATGCGGCGGGTGACCGCCGCTGCGCGGGACGGCGAGCAGGTCCCGGTGACCATGCTCCTGCCCCGAAGGGCTCCCGACGGACGGATCCCGGCCGTTCCTGCTCTACGCCTACGGCTCATACGGCTCCACGACCGAGCCGACTTCGACTCCAGCGTGCTCAGCCTGGTGGACCGCGGGTTCGGGTACGCCATCGCCCACATCCGGGGCGGGCAGGAGATGGGGCGCCGCTGGTACGACGACGGCAAGATGATGCACAAGAAGAACACCTTCAACGACTACATCGACGTCGCCGAGTACCTGGTCCGGGAGCGCTACACCTCGCGGGAGCGGCTGGTGGCGAACGGGGCAGCGCGGGCGGGCTGCTGATGGGTGTGGTCGCGACCTGGCGCCCCGACCTGTTCCGCGCCGTGGTGGCCGACGTGCCCTTCGTGGACGTCATCAACACCATGCTCGACGCCTCGATCCCGCTCACGGCCCAGGAGTGGGAGCAGTGGGGCAACCCGCGCAATCCCGAGCAGTACGCCTACATGAAGAGCTACTCGCCGTACGACAACGTGCGAGCGAAGGAATACCCGCCCTGCTCGTCACCACCTCGTTCAACGACTCGCAGGTGATGTACTGGGAGCCGGCCAAGTGGGTGGCGAAGCTGCGGGCGACGAAGACGGACGGCAATCCGCTTCTACTTCAAGATCAACCTGGCCGGAGGCCACGGCGGGTCGTCGGGGCGGTACGACCGGCTGAGGGAGATGGCGTTCGGGTACGCGTTCATGGTGGACGCGGTGGGGCTGGCGAGAAGCCGGAGCTGAGACGAATCTCCATGCCTCCCCTCAACAAGCGATTTACCGCTACTCTGCGGAAGAGTCCGAACACGGGCGGATGGACCTACGTCAAATGGCCTCAGTCGGTCGCGTATTTCGGCACCCGCGGCCTGGTCAAGGTAAGCGGGACTGTGGACGGCCACCCATTCCGGAGCTCCGTTCATGGCGTTGGGCGACGGGACGCACATGCTGCCGATCAAGGCCGAAGTGCGCAAGGCCATCGGCAAGGAGGCGGGGAAGCGCGTCACCGTTCATCTCTCGAAGCGGATTGGATGACAGGAAAACGCATCGCTCATCTGTGGTAGTTTCCGCGGCGATGTGGCCGCAGTCCGGAACCGGTCGGCTGATTTTCTGGCCCGCACTGATAGCCGGCCTCGGTTGCCGCATTTAACGTGGCCCTCACCGACGAAGGCATCTACTGGCCTGACGAGATCCATCAGTCGCTCGAGCCGGCGCACCGGCTCGTCTTCGGATACGGGCTCATCGCGTGGGAGTTCGTCGATGGCGCGCGGAACTGGGCGTTCCCGGGTGTCATCGCCGGATTGATGAGGGCGACCGCGGCGCTCGGCGGCGACAGCCCGCACATCTACCTTCCAGTCATTCGCCTCGTGTTCGTCGCGATGTCGCTCGGCACGGCCCTGGGGATCTACCGGCTCGCCCGGGGCTGGGGAGCATCCGAGGAAGCCGCCGCTGCCGGCGCGGCGGTCTGGGCCCTGGCGGCGCCCTCGATCTACTTTGCGCACCGCGCCATGAGCGAGAATGCCGCGACGGTCGCAGCGGTCTGGGCCGTGGGCTTCCTGCTGGCTCCGCGCGCCTCTCGCCGATCCCTCTGGCTGGGCGCCTCGTTGCTCGGCTTGTCGGTCCTGTTCCGCATTCAGATGGGCGTTCTCGTGATCGGCGTGCTGGGCGTCCTGGCCGCGCGCCGGAACTGGCGCGGCCTGCTCGAGTCTCTCGCCGTTCTCAGCGTGTGGGGCGTCGCTTACGGCGCCGTCGATGCGCTCACCTGGAGTGACGCGCCGGGCGCGACGTATGGCGGCTGGTTTCATTCCGCGTTCTGTACCTGCGGTTCAGCCTCATCGAAGGCGGCTCGGCCCAGTGGGGAACATCGCCGCCGGGCTATTACGCCGAGTTCATTTTCAGGTCGATGCCGATCATCGCGGCGTGTCTTGGCATCGGCCTCCTGGCCGGACTCCGATACGCCCCGGCGCTGTCGGTCCTCGCCCTGCTGTTCATCGCCGCGCATTCGGCGATTCCGCACAAGGAGTTTCGATTCATCCTGCCGATGTTGCCGCTCGCGGTCGCCGCGACCGTGACGAGCTTCGACGCGCTGCCGCGCGGACCGCGACTGGCCGGGATTGGACTGCTGCTCGTCGGCGCGGTCGCCTCGGCGGTGACGTTTCCGTCGTTGACGTGGGGCGATCTCGGCGCGCACCTGGATCAGGCGGACGCGAAGGCGAGCGCGTGGGACGATGCGGGACCGATCAACCGCCTGCTGCTCGCGGCCAACAGGCAGCGGGACCTGTGTGGACTGCGGGTGGACACCTCAGCCGCATTTCACGGGGCGTCGAGCTACCTGCACCGGCCGGTTCACATCTACCACGAGCGTCCCGGAGAGTTCGGGACTCTACAACTACGCCATTGCCAGGGCGGGATCAGGATTGCCGGTCGTGACCGGGATCACGAAATGGAACTGGTCAGGGTCGCGAAAGCGCTGCAAGCCGGATCAGGGTTACGACTGGCGGCCCGCGTTGAAAGACGCAAGGACGAAAGAGACGCAACGAGCGATCTGACAGTCGCGGCAGCCTCGGGCTGTCGGGTGCGTTGAGCGGGCTCGGCGGCGCGGGAACCGGCGCATCCGGATCGAGGACGCCCACGCGCTTGTTCACCCACAGGACCTGATACGCGCGGCTCGGCATCGGCGCGAGATCCGGCGTTGCACCCGAAGTTGTTGAAATGGAGGTTCACCAGGTAGAACCGAGTTTTGAGGCGCCGCACGAGATGAGGAACCGGCGCTCGTCCACGCCGTGCAGCTCCATCGGCATCTGCTCGATCCTGTCGAGCACCGCGTCCGGCGTCGCCAGCAGCGAGTCCCACTCCGCCCCTTCGATGTCGATCTTCACGATCAGCCGGCTGGCGGTGTCGTGGTTCCTGGCGATTTGGTTCGGCAGGGTGTCGAACCGGTGTCCGTCGACGGTCTCGGTTCTGGTGCCGACGCACTCGTCGTGAAACACGAACAGCCCCTTTTCACATCTGGGGGCGCTCCTCCGTAAAACAGTCGTACTGGTGGACCGGTACGTGCAGCTGACGAGAGAGCTGGCATCCCCAGTTGTCTTCGGTGTCGATGCCGTACGAATAGAGCGTCTGGATCCCCTGGATCAGGTTCTCGCACATCAGGTATCCGCCGTCGTTCGGGCCGCCGTATCGCTTCAAGTCGCAGTTCTTGAGCGTGACCGGCTTCAGCTCTGTCGAACAGGGCGGCACGGACCTCACGGGCACGCGCAGCCCTCCATTCCGGCGAATCGCATGCGGCGGCAGCGAACAACACCACCCCGACTATCGTCAAAGTGACCGACCGAAGCGGTGTCACGGGTGTAACTTGCGGATCTCAGGCAGCGATGGGCCGTTCTGGCGCGTGACAGGTATCTTAACGCCGGACTGCATCCACGCCCGGCTTATTGTTCTGCTAGACTGCTGAGACGGAGGTCTGAATGTTCCGAGGATTCCTCTGTGCCGCGCTCGTCGCGCTTCCCGCCCTGGCCACCGCTCAAACCCGCACCGTGACGTTCCACGAAGACGTGGTGCCGGTGCTCCAGAAGAATTGCCAGGCGTGCCATCGGCCAGGCGAAGCCGCGCCGTTTTCGATGCTGACGTACAGGGACGCGCGTCCCTGGGCCGCGGCGATGAAGCGGGCCGTCGTCAGCCGGAAGATGCCGCCGTGGCACGCCGATCCATCAGTCGGCCATTTCGGCAACGACCGCCGTCTCTCGGAGCAGGAGATCGACACATCGCCCGCTGGGCCGATAGCGGCGCGCCCGAGGGCGATCCGAGAAGGCGCCCGCTCCGCTGGCGTTCCTCGAAGGCTGGAACATCGGCCAGCCCGACAAGATCCTGGAGATGCCGCAGCCGTTCAGCGTCCCGGCCACAGGGACGATCGATTACCAGTGGATCGTGATCCCGATGGGGCTCGACAAGGACACCTGGATCGAGGGAGTCGAGGTGCGCCCGGGTGATCGGACCGTCGTGCACCACGTCATCGCGTTCTACCGCAGGCCGGGCTCCAAGTGGCTGGTCGATGCGAAGCCCGGCGTTCCCGACGCCGAAGGGCAGCGGCGACTCCGAGGCCGGCATGTCCGACGGTGCGATCGGCGGCTACGTTCCTGGTCTACCGGCCGCGCGGCTGCGCTCCAGGGCGAGCCATCTTTCTTCCGGCGGGATCGGACATCGTCCTCCAGGTGCACTACAACGCCACCGGCAAGGCCACGACCGATCGAACCAAGGTCGGCATCGTCTTCGCGAAAAAGGACGTCGTCGAACGATCGTTTCAGATCGGCCTTGTCAACCCGACCTTCGTGATCCCGCCCGGCGAGGCCGACTATCCGGTCAACGCGGACATCACGGTGGACACGGACGTCCGCGTGCTCGGCTTCACGCCGCACATGCATCTGCGAGGGAAGTCGTTCGAGTTCCGCGCGGTGTTCCCGGACGGGACGCGCGAGGTGCTGCTGCGGGTGCCGAAGTACGACTTCAACTGGCAGCTGACCTACAACCTGGCCGAAGAGCGGGTGTTCCCGAAGGGCACGAAGTTCGAGGCGACCGCCACCTTCGACAACTCGGCCAACAATCCGTTCAATCCCGATCCGAAGGCCTCGGTCCGCTTCGGCGATCAGACCTGGGACGAGATGATGGTCGGCTTCATCGACATCGCAATCAAGCCCGACATGGATCTCGCCAAGCTCATTAAGATGCCGCCGCGCCCAACCGGCGCCAGTACGGGCCGTTGTAGGGCGGGCCTCTTTGGCCCGCCGACTAGGTGTAGGGCGGGCCTCTCAGGCCCGCCGACATCACGACCCGGTGTGGATGCGCCCCTCGAGAGGGCCGACGTGCGAGGATGCTCGTGCTGCGCCGCGTGAAGCTCGCGCGGAAAACCGCGGCCTCCGGCGGGACCTGCCGATGCCCGCGTCGATTCACGTAACTTCAGCCGGGCGGCTCAAACAGGGAACACGGCGGGCATCTCCCATCGGCCTGCGGCAATCACGATCGACGCGGCACCCTGGCCTGCGGCTCGCGGTTTAGAGTCTTCGCTGATGCGGCCCTAAGGGGCCGCCCTACTTCGCTGTCGCGCGAGTTCCACCTTCGCGTCGACGACGCTTCGGCGGACAGGTCAACGCGTCGCCGCACGAGCATCATCGCCCGTCGGCGGGCGGCGACATCCGGCCGTCGCGTTTCGCGCTACTTCAGCAGATCGATTCCTGAGATCAGGTTTTCGTGTTTTCGCGTTTTCGTGGCGAGTTCTGTTTCGTGCTTCCGTGGCTAGCCGTTTAGGTTTCTTCGAGTCTTCGATCCTTCGTGGTTGCGTTGTGTCCAGCCACTAAAGCGCGGGTTCGATCCAGGAAGGCTGTCTCCGGCCGTCAACAGGACTGGAATAGGAAAGGCGGGTCAGCGCGGGACTGGAGCGACCGGGCCGAGGTACCGGTCGAACCAGTCGAGGATCTCGCGAATCACGTCCGGGAGTTGGCCGGGAGCATGCCCGCCGTCGAACAGCGCGTGGCGCTTGTGCTCGGGGGCCACGCCGAGCAAGCGGAACAGCGGCACTTGAGCGGACTCGACCGGAACGAGGAAGTCGCTTCGTCCGGCGACCATGAGCGTGGGGACGCGGACGCGCGGGGCAAAGTTGATCAGGTCGATCTCTGGCGGGAGCGCCATGCTGGGCAGCCCGACGCCGAGCAGCACGCTGGCTTTCACTCGCGGCTCGAGGGCGGTGAGAATGACGCCGTAAAACGCCCCCCTGCTGTCGCCGTAGAAGCCGATCCGATCATGGTCGAGATCCGGCCTGGTGTCGATGAGCTCGATGACCCGGCCGAAATCCTTGCCACTGGCGATCGCCACGTCGCGACGCGCATTCATCCCTACCATCTCGGTCCAGCGCTCGTATGTGCCTTTATAGACGGGATACACCAGCGCGCGCCCGCTCCGGATGACGAAGTCCACCGTGGTCAAACGCAGGTCGCGACTGGAGCGCAGGTTAGGGGCGTCACCGCCCGGGAAGTAGACGACGGTCTGGTACGGCGGTGAGGCAGACTTCGGCACGTAGATGTGAGCGATGACGCGTTCACCACCGTACGCGGCGTCGAAGGTCACTGTCTCCCGGCGCCAGTAAGGGCGTGTCTTCGGATCGCTCGATTTTTTCGTTGAGCGGTCGTGGGTCGTATCGGTACAGGCCGCGCAGGATGGCGAACGTCGCGTCATCAACCGGCGTTTCGTTCGAGTAGTCGCGTGTCTGGGGCAGAACCTCCGCGTACGACGCGGGTGGCTGCGGCTCGAGATTCTTCACCAGGCGAAACCCGTACGTCGGCAGCCGCTGCAGCGCCGGCTGCGCGTCCAGGTCCTGGAACTTGTAGCTCGATTCGTTCCATCCGCCGCCGAGGATCATGCGGCCGGCGGCCGACTCGTTCCAACACCACTCCTTCACGTTGCCGGCCATGTCATAGGTGCCATACGGCCCTAGCCCGGCGTGGCTCCCCACCGCGGCCGGCCCCTTCATCCCGAAGTTGCTGACGGTGATGATGTCGCTGAAAATGCCCCCCGAAGCCACCAATGCTGCTGGCGGCGCCGCGCCACTGATAAGCCGTCGGCAATGACTTGCCGGCAAACACCGCGTACGCAGCGGCCTCGTACCAGCTCACGCCCGCGACCGGAGCGTCTGCCTGCCCGTCGAGATAGGTGCCCAACTCCCATGTCGACGGGCCCGGCCGGCCCGTCTTGTCGCGGAACCGCGTCATCGCCTCGTCCCACGCCAAGTGTCCGGCCGTTCTCGATGATCGGTTCCTTCCAGTAATCCCGCATCCGGTAGCCGCCGGCGTCGACGAACGCTTTGAACTGCCGGTTCGTCACCTCGAACCGATCGATCCAGTAGTCCGGCAACGAGAACGTCGTGCCCTGGACGTTCGACGACGTTGGCCGGCACACGGACCATGCCCTCTGGCACTGACGGCAATCGGATCGAGCGTGTACTTCACGGTCTGGCCGTTGAGGGTGCCCTCGAAGGGGGCGTAACCATCCTTCGACACTTTCAGACGCACGGCTCCGAACGGTACGCGCACCTGCTTGATCGGCGTGCGGCCGATCGGAATCCAGTCAGCGCTGGTGGCCAAATATCCCTTCACCCAGACATCCGCACCTGGTGGGTCGCTGTCAATGGTGTTCACCGGAAAGGTCATGTTGAGCCACACCTGCTTGATCTGCAGATCGTCCGGCAGCAAAGGGACGACGCTGCGCGCCTCGCGGTAGAACCCGTCGAAGTCGTAACGGTCGGCGAGCTGAAGCAGCTCGGGCACGCGCGCTCGCGCCGCGCGAGCTTCACGACCCGAGGCCCACCAGGCGCCGCCGGCCGCAATCGCCGCGAGCGCCACGACGACTGCGGCAATCAGGACGGCGCGGCGCCGGAGCACGGCGCCGAGACCGGCAGATGCCATGCGTCCGCGACTGTTCGATCGCGGCGAGTCGGTGACGGACGTCATGTGCCGAGGGACGCCGATCCCGATCCTTTTCGAGGCACGCTTCCACCAGCAACGCCAGTGGTGCAGGGCAGGTCGTTGCGGAGCGTGCGGAGATCGGCGGGTTGCGATTCGAGGATTTTCGCCAGCGTCTCGACCACCGTCGCGCCGGAAAACGGGGACCGGCCTGTCAGCATCTCGTAGAGGACGACGCCGAACGAGAACACGTCTGATCGGCCGTCGACGGTTTGCCCTGAGCCTGCTCTGGGCTCATGTAGGCGGGTGTGCCGAGGACGATCCCCTCGCGCGTGCCGCCGATGTCACGGTCGGCGCGGCGTGAGATCGGCGCGTCAGCCGCGTCGCCACGATGCGCGACCTTCGCCAGTCCGAAGTCGAGCACCTTCACGACGCCGTCGGGCGTGATCTTGATGTTGGCCGGCTTCAGATCGCGGTGGATGATGCCCTTGTTCGTGCGCCGCGTCGAGCGCGTCGGCAATCTGCCGCGCGATGGCCAGCGCGTCTGGGCACGGAGATGGGGCCGCGCGCGATGCGATTGGCGAGCGTGTCGCCGTCGACCAGCTCGAGAACCAGCGCGCTGAATCCCATCGGCCTCTTCCAGCCCATAGATGGCGCCGATGTGTGGATGATTGAGCGACGCCAGCACACGAGCCTCGCGTTCGAACCGCGCCAGCCGATCGGGATCGCTCGTGAAGTGGGGCGGCAGAATCTTGATGGCGACGTCGCGGCCCAGCTTCGTGTCGTGCGCGCGGTAGACTTCGCCCATGCCGCCGACGCCGATGCGCTCGCGCACCTGATAGGCGCCCAGGCGCCGGCCGACCATCGCTCGAGCACCGATTCCGCCGCCCAGGTTCGTCGTCGCGGCAACGGCAGGACCATCGCGAAACGCGCGCGGCCGACGCCGCCTGGGCGAGCAGCGATTCCACTTCGCGCTGCAAGGGTTCGTCACCGGCGCACGCGCCCGCCAGAAAGGCCGTCCGATCGCCCTCGCCCGCGTCAACGCGGCGTGGTAAAGCTCCTCGACTCGCCGCCAGCGCTCGGGTGTCATTGGCAGTAGGGAAGTGTAGTGCGGGCCTTTAGGCCCGCCAGCCGTAGGGCGGGCCTCTCGGCCCGCCGAGGTGTGGGGCGCGCCTCTAAGGCGCGCCGACCCGCTTCCTCATCACGACGCCGGTTCGATCCGCAGCAAGGCCGTCTCGCCGCCAGTCGGGCCGGCGGCGTCGTCTTCCACGAGCACGTACAGGAATCCGTCAGGCCCCTGCCGCACATCGCGGACCCGCTTCTTCAACTCCGTCAGCAGCGATTCCCTGCGAATCTCTTCGCCGCGGCTGTTGAACACGATCCGCTCGAGCCGGCCGGTCCTCGAGATGCGGCCTCTCTGCAAGCCCGCCGACGAAGACGTTGCCTTTCCACGCTGGGAACTTGTCGCCGGTGTAGAACGCGATGCCGGTGATGGCGATCGAAGGCACCCACACGACGAGCGGCTGCTCGAATCCATCCTGCCAGACCGTCGGCGACGTCCGCGCGCCGCCGTAGTCCCGACCGTAGCTGACGACCGGCCATCCGTAGTTCTTGCCGGGCAGAATCACGTTGACCTCGTCGCCGCCCTGGCGTCCGTGCTCGGTCGACCAGAGCGCGCCGGTCTCCGGGTGCACGGCAATCCCGACCTGGCTGCGATGGCCGAGCGAGTAGATCTCCGGCAGGTATCCTTTTCGTTTCGCGAACGGATTGTCCGGCGGAATGCTGCCATCGTCTCTCAGCCGCAGGATCTTGCCGCCGTACTCGCCGGGATCCTGCGCGCGACTGTCATCAGCGGTCGTCGTGACGAACAGCGAGCCGTCGAGCCCAAACGCCAGTCGTGACGAAGCGACGGTGGTCGGGGCTTCGCGACGAAGATGTCGGTCATGTCGACGAGCGACGTCCCGTCGAAGCGGCCGCGGGCCACGGCCATCGTCGCGCGCCGATTGCCGAGCGGCTTATGGTAACTGAGATAGACAAGCTTGTTCTCGGCGAACTTCGGGTGCAGCACGACGTCCATCAGTCCCCACAGGCTGACGGTCTGCACGTCGGGGACGCCCACCACCGGTGTCGGAGTGGGACGGCCGTTGCTGACCAGCTTCACGCCGCCGTCGCGTTCGGTCACCAGGATGCTGCCGTCGGGCAGCAGCGCCAGCGCCCACGGATGCGCGAATCCCTTCGCGAGGACCGAGACGCGGATCTTGTGCTGTTCGGCCGTGTCGAAGATTTGCGGTTCATTCGGCAGCACGACCGCATCGACGCCCATCGCGCCCGCCGGTCCCGGATTGCGCCGTGGAGGTCCGTCCGCGGCCTTGTGGGGGTTGCTGCGCGGACGGCGCGCTGGTCAACAGGAGAAGTCCAATGAGGACGGCGGTTCGACGCGCGATCATCGGAAGCTCCTCTCGCCTCTGCGTCTCGCGTCCTCTGCATCCTCTGCGCCTCAGTTCACAGGCTCGATCCGCAGGACCGCCCCTTCGCCGACGTTCGCGATCATTTCGTCTTCGGCCAGGGCATACAGCAGACCGTCGGGTCCTTGTCGAACATCCCGGAAGCGTTTCTTGAGCTCGGTCAGCAGCGATTCGCGCCGCATCTCGTCGCCCGTTCTCGTTGAACACGATGCGTTCAATGCGTCCCGTGCGATCGATCTCGCCGGTCCGCATGCCGCCGACGAAGACGTTGCCCTTCCACGCCGGGAAGCGATCGCCGGTGTAGAACACGATTCCCGAGGCCGCGATGGACGGCATCCAGAAAATCAGCGGCTGTTCCATCGACGCCCGCCACGGCACTTCGGCTGACCCACGGTCCCGGGTAGTTGCGCCCGTAGCTGACGACGGGCCAGCCGTAGTTTCGCCCCGCGATCAGGATGTTGATTTCGTCGCCGCCGTTGGGCCCGTTTTCGGTCGTCCACATCGCGCCGGTCTGCGGGTTCACGGCGATGCCGACGTTGCTGCGATGACCCAGCGTGAAGACCTCCGGCCGATAGCCCGGGCCGATCGACGAAGGGGTTGTCGGGCGGGACGATGCCATCATCCTTCAGGCGCAGGATCTTGCCGGCGATGTCGTTCGGATCCTGCGCGCGGTTACCCGACGCGCCCTGGATCGTCATGTACAGCGTGCCGTCCTTGCCGAAGGCGATCCGCGTCGTGCCGTTGCGCGTTGGGCTGCGCGACGAAGATCTCCTTGACGTCCTGCAGCGAGTGGCCGTCGAACCGTCCGCGGGCGAGCGCCGCGGTCGCGCGATTGCCGTCCATCGGCTTCGAGTAGGTGAGGTACACCCATCGCGTTTCGGCGAACCGCGGATGCACCGCGACGTCCATCAAGCCGTCGAAGCTCAACGCGCGAACTTCCGGGACGCCGGAGATCGGCGTCGGATCCAGCTTGCCGTTGCGAATGATCCGCAGGCGTCCCTGCCGCTCGGTGACGAGCATGCTGCCGTCGGGGAGGAAGGCGAGGCCCCAGGGGTGCATCAATTCCTTGGTCAGCGTGACGACCCGGATCTTCGGCTGCTCCGCCGTTTCCAGGACGATCGATTCGGGGAGTGGAACGCGCGGCGTGCCGATCTGATTGCACGTCGGGTCGAGGCCCCGCCGGCACAGGGCTGCGCCGGCGGGTTGGCCACGCGGCGGACTTTGCTGTGCGGACAGAGCGACGATGAGTAGCGGGGCGGCGGCGATGCCCACAGGCGACGCGCACGGATACGGTTCATATCGCGCTCCGAGCCGACACGGATTGTCTTCAGGCTGTGGCGCTTAGTATATCCGTTCGCGGGCGGGGGGAGGTGTTCTGCCCCACGCGCGCTGCGCGGGGCAGAGGGGGATGCGCTTACTTACAAGTCTCGGCAACCACCTTCACGGATTCGACCTGCACGATCGGCGGACGCAGCACCTTCGGATTCGCTGACGCACCGTCCGACGGGGCACTTGGCTGCTGCACCGGCCCCGTGACTTCCACCTTCTTGTTCACGTTGCTCGCCCACTCGGATTGCTGCCCTGCGAGCACGTACATCGCCGCCGATCCACCTTCGACATTGTTCAGCACGTACGCGGTATTGCCATCGGTCGTCTTGGCCTCGATAACGCAACCGCTTAGTGTTTCCTTCGGTGCCTGCTGCTTCTCCTGTTGTTGCGCTGGCGCCGGTTGTTGCGCTGGCGCCGGCTCTTGCGCAGACACGCTCACCAGGCCGGCGAGCGCGCATGCGGTTAGCGTCGAGGTGACATATCGCACATACTCTGCTCCTTTCTAGAACAGACGGGCTGAGGGACCAGCCCGTTTGCTGATGGAGCACTCTTCCTGCCAGGCAAAGAGCTGACCGGGATGCTCCAGTCGAGATGCACTCAAGCGACATACAACCGTGCAGAATCTGCCGTGTGGCCAAGCTCCGCCGCGAGGCGTTTTGATTCTTCGACCGCAGTCCGGCTCAGGTATGTCTGTTCGCCCTTTCTGGCTCTTAATGAGGAGGCGAACGATGCTGATCCATTCGCGGTCTTTTCCTCCTTGCCGGGTTTCCGATCTCAATCGTCAGCTGTGGCGATCGTTCACCGGTCGCTCCCGCGACCGCATCATTGCCCGGGCGCAGTCCGGACTGCTTCGAGAAATTCTCGAACCAGATCGACCGGCCGATGGAAGGCGACTGCGCAACCCCTTCAACTTCATCGACCCCAGCGCCGCGGGACAGTGCGCCGTGTTCCAGCCGGTGCCCTCTGCGTACATCGCCATCAGCGGCCGTGTGTACGGTTTCGCATCTCGGACGCACCGAACTGAGCGCGGTCACAGCGGCTGATGTCTCTGCTCGATGCCAACGGTCAGCCCGGTAATTCATCCAGGGGCAGCCGGTTGTGAGGCGAGTTGCGCAACTGTTCGACGCTGACCGCCGCCAACGGCGATGCGCTCGTCCACACG
>CAVVPE010000013.1:0-49148 GCA_963750035.1 uncultured Acidobacteriota bacterium
ACGTAGTCCTTCGTCTGCACGACCTGCTTCATGTTGTTGTAGAAGTAGGTCGGCAGCATCGGCGGCCCCGATGAGGAACTGAACGCGATGATGCACCGCTCGCCGAGCGGCCGCTGCTCGATGTTGTCGTACGCGCCGGGCTGCCGTGTCTCGGCATTTTCCGCCGCGTCGGAGGTCGGCGTCGCGCGCAGCCGCGCCTGGTTCCGCTTCATCGCCTCGGGGAGTGTCGGCGGCACCTTCCCGTCCGGCGGATCGACGATGAGTGAGGTGCGGAGCTGACCGTCGACGCGATTGTAGGTGTCGCCCGGATCGATCCAGAAGTAGTTGTAGCCGCCGACGTTGCCCGACGCACCTGGCGAGCCGTCGCCGCCGACAGGCGGCGCCTGGCGGTTGCCGTCGCTCGGCCGGTCCAGCCGCTCGGTGCGTGCTTGCTGCGCGCCTTCGAGCTGCTTCGCCTCCTCGTCGGTCATCGTGAGACGGCCGGCGAAATTCGCCGGCCGCTCCAGCGGCGTCATGGTCGCCGCGTTCCAGAGCCCTTGCAGGTCCGGATGCCCCCACGGGGTCTTCGGCGTGTTCGCCTTGGCTTGCTGCCCGGCGAGGGCCACCGGAATCGCGGCGGCAATCACCGCCGCGCCGGCGAGACGGAAGAGAGAACTACGCATTATGAAAGCAGCCTTTCAAGCCCGGCCTGTGCCGGACATTGCACGGTCCGGCTAAAGCCGGACCCTACGTTCGGTCCGGCTAAAGCCGGACCCTACGCTCGCCCAGCGAAGGCCGGACGCGACGCTCAACGCGGCAGCGGGGTCTTGCGCCACTGCCCGTACATCAACTCCTCGACGAACTCGACGCACTTGAATTCCATCAACTGCGCGTCGCGCTCGACCCGGCGATACAGCGGGAAGCTGATCTTCCACGGCTTCGTGAACGTGTCGGGATCCTCGAGCGTCGCTTCGTACATCAGGTGATCCGGCGCGGTCCGCGTGTAGCGCTCGGTGACCTTCAGCTTGGCGCTGGCGAAGTTGCCCGCACGATCCAACCAGGCCTGGCCGTTGAACCCGGTCGCCGTCACCTCGAAGGTTTCGCCGACCCACCGTCCAACCGACTGCCCCATCCACGTATCGACCGGCGCCTCGCCCGGATCCTTGAGATAGACGTTGCGCACGGCGCCCGCGAACTCGTACGCCATGAAGAACGCGCTCTGGCTCTGGAAGATCTGGAACGGGAACGGCATGTAGTTCGCGCGCGGCACGCCCGGCAGGTAGCACTTGATTTCGGGATCGCGCTCGACCCATTTTTCGCGGTTCTCGTTTCTGATCTTCAGGGCTTCCGGCTTATACGGAATCTGCCCTCCGTCGACGATCCCCATCCCGGCCGGCACGGCACCCACGGCACCGAAGTACAACACTTCCTTGGCCGGCAGCGGGCCGTAGGGCCCCGGCCGCAACGCCATCGCCGGCCGCGCGACGTGCGGCTCGATGTCGTAGTTGGCCGTGTTCAAGGCCTGCCAGATCCCGTTCAAGTCGGGATGACCGTCCGCGGCACGGGGCGCCTTGTAGCCCGGCGCCTGCTGACCGCCCAGCGGCGCGACCAGCGCCAAAATCCCCACACCCAGAGTACAAGCGATCAATCCGCCCCGCAATGCGTTTCGCATGGTAAGAGACACCTCCGCCTCGGCAGCGAAATATACAGCAAACGCGCGCCATGTCAAGGTAGTTCAAGGATTTGGACCGGAACTCTGCCGCGCCCCCGGCCCGTGCGGATCCTTAGTTGACTTCCGTAGTCGGCAGGTCAACTATCACACAATTTCATCTTCATCGTTCGCGGATCGCGCCTGCTCTCATACGTTTGTCGTTCGCAGCAACCGGCATCAATGAGGAGGCATCCATGCGGCGAGTCGTGTTGGCAGTGGCGTTGACGTGTGCGGCGCTGGTTGGCCTCTCACGCGACGCGGCGGCGCAGGAAGGCGCCAGCATCATCGGCCTGGTCCAGGACACCTCGGGCGCGGTGATGCCGGGCGTCACCGTCGAAGCATCGAGCGACGCGCTGATCGAGCGCGTGCGCTCGGCGGTGACCGACGGCGCGGGCCGCTTCGCCATCATCAGCCTGCGGCCGGGCACGTATGCCGTCACGTTCACTCTGCCCGGCTTCAGGACCGTGCGCCGCGAAGGCATCGTGCTCCAGGGCAATTTCGCCGCGACGGTCAACGCCGATCTCGAGGTCGGCGCGCTCGAAGAGACGATCACCGTCTCGGGCGCCTCGCCGGTCGTCGATCTGCAGAGCACGCAGAACCAGTTCGCCATCAACAAGGAAGTCCTCGAGGTGCTGCCGGCGACGCGCTCGATGCAGGGCGGCGCGAGCCTCGTGCCCGGCGTGAACTTCTACAGCCAGGGGTTCGTGAGCACGATGTCGGTGCACGGCTCGGCATCGGCCGATCAGCGCATCTACTTCGACGGCATGCGCATCGGTCAGAACCTCACCGGCACGGGCAGCCAGGCGAACGGCACCGGCGTCAACGATCTCGGCCAGGAAGAGCTGGTGTTCGATGCCGGATCGCAGTCGGCCGAAACCGCGCTCGGCGGCGTCCGCATGGATTCGATTCCGAAGGAAGGCGGCAACCGCTTCTCGGGCGCGCTACCGATATTTCTTCTCGAGCGCCGGCGCTGCAGAACGACAACATCCCTGACGATCTGAGCGCAGTACATCCGCGAGGGCGACTCGCTGCGCACATCGTGGAACAGCAACTTCACGCTGGGCGGTCCGATCGTGCAGAACCGGCTCTGGTTCTTCACCGCGTTCCGGTTGTCGCAGAACGACAGCTACGTCGCGGCGATGATCCTGCCGGACGGCCAGCGCGCTGCGGCTCCCGAATGGCGATCGCGTGAATCGCGACAGCCGCGTCGCGCCGAACGGGCAGCTGCGTCTGACGTCGCAGCTGACCAGCCGCGACAAGTTGCGCGGCGCGTACTACAACTCGAACGGCCGGACGCAGCGCTACGACGTCGGCTGCACCGCCACGAGCGGCAACCGCGTGTCGTGCGTCGCGCCCGAAGCGGCCTACGCGCTGCCCACGCCGGTGCAGCAGTCCGGCGACCTGAAGTGGACGTCGACGGTCACCAACCGGCTGCTCGTCGAAGTGGGCGCGTCGTTTGGCGTCGCGAGCTATCGCTTCGAGTACCAGCCGGAGAACGGGCCCCACGACATCCTGCACAACGACACGTTCACCGGATGGCGCACGGTGGCCTCGGGCACGCCATATCAGGACTACCTGAGCACCGTCTGGAACGTGATCCCGAAGGTCTCGTACGTGACCGGCTCCCACAACTTCAAGGCGGGCATGAACCTCGAGTGGGGCGACGATCGCAACTACATCGACAATCACGACTCGATCTCCACGCTGTCGCTCAACAGCAGCCGGCCGCTCGCCTCGCAGGCGACTTCGGTCACCGTCCGCAACACGCCCGGTGCGACGCCTGAACGAGCTGAACGCCGACTCCGGATTCTTCGTCCAGGATCGCTGGACCATGAAGCAGCCTCTCGCTGTTCGGCGGGTTCCGATACGACTGGTTCAACGCCGGATGGAGGGATCAGTTCGCGCCGGCCAACCCGTTCGTTCCCGAGCGCACCGTCCCCGCAGCCGACTGCCAGCCCTGCTGGCAGGACTGGTCGATCCGCGCGGGCGCCTCGTATGATCTGTTCGGCACCGGCCGTACGGCGCTGAAGGTGTCCGTTGGCAAGTTCCTGGCCGCGAATGCGCTCGGCACGACCACCACCCTCAACCCGCTCGGCGCCCAATCCGACACCCGCACATGGACCGACCGCGACTTGAACGGCACCGTGATCGATGCCGCGGGCAACATCCAGATGAACGAGATCGGGCCGCCGCGCAACAACGCCTTCGGTACGCCGGCCGGGACGCTGAAGCTCGATCCGGATTTCAAGCGCGGGAACAACTGGGAGGAAGCGATCTCGGTCCAGCACGAGCTGGTCCGGAACATGTCGGTGACCGCCGGCTATTACCGCCGCCAGTTCTATAACATCGCGGCCGAACCGAACCTCGCCGTGGATCCCGATCCTCGACTACACGCCGTTCACCGTGCGCGGCCCGACTCACCCGAATCTCCCGAACGGCGGCGGCGAGCTGATCACGCTCTACAACCTGAATCCGAACAAGCGGGCGCGTCGACACGCAATCCGAATCAATTCAGACGGCCGGTCGCGCGTCTACAACGGCTTCGAGGTGAGCGTCAACGCGCGGTTCCCGCGAGGGTTCGCGTTCGGCGGCATCACGACCGAGCGCGAAGCGGCGGACAACTGCGCGGACCTGAGCAATCCGAACAGCCTCCGGTTCTGCAGCCGGTACGCCGCCGTTCCGCAGCCTCTACAAGGCGTCGGCCGGATACATGCTGCCGTACGACGTCCAGCTCGCCGGATCGTTCCAGGCGCGGCCCGGCATCTCGATCGGCGCCGACTGGACCGTCGACAACGCGACGCTGGCGGCGCAGGGCCTGCCGCCGCTGACCGGCGGCGTCAGCAGCATCCCGTCAACCTCGTCGAACCGGACGCGCTGTTCTACGACTACGTCTACACGAACGACATGACTTTCTCGCGCGTCTTCCGCGTGCAGCGGACCCGGATTCGCGCGTTCGCGGAGATATTCAACATCCTGAACCTGTCGACCATCTACACGAGGAACGAGACCTTCGGGTCGCAGTGGTACAACCCGATCGACCTCGTGGCAAGCCGGCGGTTCCAGTTCGGGGCGCAGATCGACTGGTAGGAGTTTCTCGGGGCTCGGGGCTGGGGACTGGGGACTAGGGACGAAGACGGCAGGCCTGAAGGTCTGCACTACAGCTGTTGTAGTGCGGACCTTTAGGTCCGCTTCCGAGTCCCCCAATCCCCAGCCCCGAGCCCCCGAAGATCGCGTATCCTGTACCCCAGCATTTGGAGGCACTAATGCGACTGAGACTCCAGGCGGTGACCATCGGCGCCGTGATGTTGGCAGCGCCGGCGGCGTGGGCAGCGGGGCCGACGTTCTCCAAGGACGTGGCGCCGATTCTGTACAAGAGCTGCGTCGAATGTCATCGGGCCGGGGCGATGGCGCCGATGTCGCTGGTGACCTACGAGGACGCGCGGCCGTGGGCGCGCGCGATCAAGACGAAGGTTGTCAAACGCGAGATGCCGCCGTGGGGCGCCGATCCGGCGATCGGCAAGTTCGCCAACGACGTCAGCCTCAAGCAGTCGGAGATCGACACCATCGCCGCCTGGGTCGACGCCGGCGCGCCGGAAGGCAACCGTGCTGAACTGCCGAAGGCGCCGCAGTTCACGGAAGGCTGGTCGATCGGCAAGCCGGACCTGGTCTTCAAGATGACCGAGCCGATCCAAGTTCCCGCCGACGGCACCGTCCCGTATCTCTACGTCACCGTGCCGACCAACCTGAAGGAAGACATCTGGGTCCGCGGCATCGAGCTGAAGCCGACCGACCGCCGCGTCGTCCACCACATCATCAGCGACCTCGTCGAGGACGACGGCAAGGCGGACGATCCGAAGCCGAAGCTGGCGCGCGATCCGAGCCGCAAGGACATCGGCGGCGTCGGCGGCCTCGTTCCCGGACGTCTGTATCAGGTGATGGAAGAGGGCGTCGCGCGGAAGATTCCCGCCGGGGCCGACATCGTCCTGCAGATGCACTACACGACCATTGGTCGGGGCGTGACGGATCAGACCGAGATCGGCGTGATCCTCGCCAAGGAGCCGCCGGCCAGGGTGCGCGCCGAGGGTGGCGGGCAGATCCCGAACCCGCAGCTCGTGATTCCGCCCAACCATCCGAACTTCGAGGTCACCGCGCAGCGGGTGATCGACAAGGACACGTACCTGACCAACGTCTACCCGCACATGCACGTGCGCGGCAAGGACGTGAAGTACGTGCTGATCACGCCGGATGGCCGCGAGGAAACCGTCCTCTCGGTGCCGCGCTACGACTTCAACTGGCAGACCAGCTATCGCCTTGCCGAGCCGAAGTTCATGCCGAAGGGATCGACCCTGAAGGTCATCGCCCACTACGACAACTCGCGAGGGAACCGCTACAACCCGGATCCGTCGCAGGAAGTGCGCTGGGGCGATCAGACCTGGGAAGAGATGCTGATCGGCTACTACAGCACCGCCGACGAGCCGGCGCCGCGCGTGAACACCAGTCAACAGCAACAGTGAGCTCGCGCGCTTCGCGCGCTCGCGCGTAATTAGGAATTGGGAATTACGAATTTGGAATTCGTAATTCCCAATTCCTCACTTTCACGAATTCCAAATCCCTAATTCCAAATTCCTAATTACATGATCCCAGTTCTCGCCTTACTTGCCGCGACGGCGCAAGCACAGCCCGCGGCCGAACCGAACGGGCGTGCGCTCTTCGAGAACCACTGCACCTCGTGCCACGCCAGCAACGATCAGCGGATTCCGACCGTCGAGGAGCTTCGCGCGCGGACGCCCGAAGCGATCGTGACGGCGCTGACGTCGGGCGCGATGCAGGTGCAGGGCGGCGAACTGAACGCGGCCGAAAAGCGCGCCGTCGCCGAATACCTGGCCGGCCGCATCGTCGGCGTCGCACAAACGCCCGACAAAGGGCGCTGCACGGCGGCGCCGCCGTTCGATGCGTCGGCTGCGGCGGTGGCATGGGGCGGATGGGGACCTGAACCCAACAACACCCGGTTCCAGTCGGCGCAGCGCGCCGGCCTGACGGCCGACCAGGTGCCGAAGCTGAAGCTGAAATGGGCGTTCGGATTCCCCAACTCCGCAACCGCGCGCAACCTGCCGAACGTCGCGGGCGAACCGCATCTTCGTCGGCAGCCGGAACGGGACTGGTGTACGCGCTCGACGCGAAGACCGGCTGCACGATCTGGGCGCTGCAGGCGAATGCCGGCGTCCGCACGCCGATCGTCATCGCGCCGCGCCCCGGCGGCGGGCTGGCGGCGTATTTCGGCGACGATCGATCGAATGTCTACGCGGTGAATCCCGCCGACGGGAGCCTCTACTGGCAGCGGCGGGTCGACGATCATCCCGCGAGCCACGTGATCGGCGCGCCGGCGTTCTACCAGGATCGGCTCTACGTGCCGGTGTCGTCGCTCGAGGAGGGCCAGGGCGGCAATCCCGCGCTACAAGTGCTGCACGTTCCGGGGCAGCCTGGTCGCGATGCACGCGGGGACGGGCGCGGTCGTCTGGAAGACCCACACGATCGAGGGCGAGCCGCGGGCCATCGGCAAGAACCCGGGTGGATCAGAGCGCTGGGGGCCGGCGGGCGCCGCCATCTGGGGCGCGCCGACCGTGGATCCCAAACGCCGCGTCGTGTACGTCGCCACCGGCAACATGTACACGGAGCCGCAGCAGCCGACCAGCGACGCGGTGATGGCGTTCACGCTCGACGCGGGCAAGATTGCGTGGACCAACCAGGTGACGCCGCAGGACGTGTTCGTCGTCGGCTGCGGCGGCCGCGGCGGCGCCAACTGCCCGCCCAACGAAAATCTCGGACCCGATTTCGACTTCGGCAACTCGCCGATGCTCGTCACCGTCGGCGGCCGTGATCTCATCGTCATCGGTCAGAAATCGGGTGTCGGCTGGGCGCTCGACCCCGATAAGCAGGGAGCGGTCGTCTGGCAGTACCGGGCCGGCCGAGGCAGCGCGCTCGGCGGCATGGAGTGGGGATCGGCGGCAGACGCCGAACGCGCGTACTTCCCCGTCGCCGACATGAACGGGCCACAGGCCGGCGAGCTGCATGCCGTCCGCCTCGACAACGGGCAGCGCGTCTGGATGGCACCCGCGCCGCCGACGATGTGCGGCGAGCCGGTGCGCGGCTGCTCGCCGGCGATTCTCGCGGCGATCTCGGTGATGCCCGGGCGTGGTGTTCGTCGGATCGAACGACGGCGGCGTGCGCGGCTACTCGACCAAGGACGGGTCGATCATCTGGCAGTTCGACACGAACAAGGAGTTCGAGACCGTCAACGGCGTGCAGGCGAAGGGCGCGTCGATCAACGGCCCTGGCCCGGTGGTCGCCAACGGGATGGTCTACATCAACTCCGGCTACGGCTCGCTCGGCGGCCGCGCGGGCAACGTGCTGCTGGCGTTCGGCGTGGAGTAACCGACAAGTCGAGCCCGAGAACGCAACCACGAAGACTCGAAGACGCGAAGAAGATCTGTTTTCTTCGAGCCTTCGCGTCTTCGTGGTTGCATTTCATAGACTCGCGAGGAACTGCTCCAGCTTCCCCATCACCGCCGGCCAGCGGTACTCGCGCTCCACGTAGGCGAGGCCGTTCTGCCCGAGTTGCCGGCTGACGTCAGGATTCCGCAACAACTGCTCGACGGCGTGCACGAACTCGTCGTAGGTGCGGTAATACAGCGCCCCGTCGGAACGCAGCGCCTGGCCGCGCAGGACGTCGCAGTCGCCGTTCACGAGCGCCGGCGTGCCGCGGTTCCACGCCTCCAGCAGGACGATGCTGAGGCTCTCGTACGGCGAGGGCACGACCAGCGCCGACGCCGACGCCAGCAGCGCATCGCGCCGCGCATCGTCGACGTAGCCGAGAAATTGATCGACGGGTGCCGCGGGAATCGGCATGTTCGCCGGGCCGGCGAGAACGAGCGGGACGCGCAGGTCGGTACGCTCGCTCCAACGGATGTAATGGCGCAGCAGCGTCTCGCAGCCTTTGTTCGGATCGACCCGCCCGAGATACAGCAGGAACGGCCCTTCGACTTCGCTCAGGGCAGGCGCCGCCGCTTCGAGACCGGTGCCGATGATGCAGGATGGCGCCAGCGGAGCCGGGCAGTGCGCCGCCACCAGCGCCGCCTCCTCGGGCGTGAGGAACACGAAGCCGCCGGCCTGGTGAAGAGCTGGCCCGTCGCCGTGAACCTGATGACCGGATCGTTTTCCGCGGTCGGAACCAGGACGACCCGGTCGCACCGCCGGAACCGCGTCCACGCCGAAGTAGGTCGACGCGTAGCGGAAGGCCCAGAACAGCACGCGGTCGTAGGCGGAGCCGTGCTGCCGCAGGTGGGCGAGCAGCTCCGGCGCATCGGGCCCGTTTTCGCGGAACCACGCCTCTTCCTCTTCCACGCTCGCCAGACGCGTCGAACACGCGCTCGGTGATCTCGCCGTACCGGTCCAGGGCGCGCTCGCGCGCGACCCGGAATCGCCGCACACGAACCCCGTCGTCGAGCGACTCCCCTGCTGGAAACTCGTTGCGCCAGCTGACGTGATCCGCGGCGCAGGTGGTGAGGACGGTCACGTCGTGGTTGGCCGCCAGCCGCCGCGCCACGGCGCGGCAGTGCCCCTCGGACCCTCCGGCGATCGCGGCGCCGAAGCGGTGGACCACGCACGCGAGCTTCAACGGCGGTTCAGTTCGCGGCGGAGCCGCGCGTTCTCGAGCGCGAGCTCCTCGATGCAGGCGGCCAGCAGCCGGTTCACCCGCTGCTGCCGCCGGAAGTTGTCGCGGTTGTAATCGACCAGCCAGCGTACGAGCGGCAGCAGCAGCCGCTGCTTGACGAACACGATCGCCGGGCCGATGACCGGTCGATGACTGGAAAACCGGAGGCTCGTGTCGAGACGCCACTGCTCGTCGTCGGGCAGCAGTTCCGGCAGGAGGACGGCGCGCTCGCCGCGCTCGACGGCGCGTCGGAGCACCTCGTCGACGGCGGCGAAGAGCTCGGGATCGCGGTAGGCCACGGCGCCGTCCGCGACGAGGCGCTCGCGGCGATCGCGGCGCGCGGCCGCCTCGACTTCTTTCATCAGCTGCTCGACCGTCACGTCCTTCTATTTCAGGGGAAGCTGAAGCCACGAGCTCATCGTCGACGACACGAGGTCGGGGGCGTCGTTCTGCACGAAGTGGCCGACGCCGGGAATCGTGACGAGGGTGAGCGTGTTGTCGATCCACTCCCAGGTGCGGTTCAGCGCACCTGGCAGCAAGGCGGTATCGTTCAGGCCGTGAACCAGGAGCACCGGCGCCTTCACCTTGACGACCGGCGAGGTGTCTTCGGTGTACGGCGACTTCGGGTAGTTCTGCTTGTAGTAGTTGAGCATCGCCTCGAAGTCGGACCGCTTGAACGCCTCGATGTAGCGCTGGCGGTCGGTCGCGTCGGCCACCCGCTTGGCGAGGCCCTCGGCGGTCAGGGTTTTCGCCGCGTCCGGCTCCTGGAAGCGGCGCGCGTACGCCGAATTCTGCTGCTGCTGCGGGTTGGTGCGTCAGCTCGTGGGCCAGGCCGCGCGGGTGCGGCAGGTTCAGGACGATCAGCCGCTCGGTGAGCTCGGGGTGCTGCATCGCGAAGCGCCAGGCCACCATGCCGCCCCAGTCGTGCCCGACAATGATCGCCCTCTGCCCTTTCGCGAGCTGCTGGACGACCGCCCTGACGTCGCCGACGAGCAGCGACATGTCGTACTGCGCCTGCCCCGCCGGCTTGTCGCTCAGGTTGTAGCCGCGCTGATCGATCGCGACCACCTGATAGCGGCCGGCCAGCGCGGCCATCTGGTGTCGCCACGAATACCAGAAGTCGGGGAAGCCGTGGATCATCACCACCACCGGCCCCGATCCCATGGTCGCGTAGTGGATCTTCACGCCGGCGTTGTCGACGGTGCCGTGCTTCGCGTCGGTCCAGACGTCGGCAGCAGCCAAAGCCGGAAGCGCCATCGTCGGTACGATCGCGGTGAATAGTCGAGACATGGCAACCCTCGCGGTCATATTGCTGCCGATTTCGTTCTACGTTCTACGTACGACGCGTTCTACGTCTCCGAACGTAGAACGAAGACGTAGAACGTCATTGCTTTTTCCCCGTGAACGTGCCTGTCGCCGCGCCGCCGATGTCGATGGTCCCCTTCATCGTGGTGTTGCTGTCGACGGTGGCGGTATAGGTGACCGGCACCGCCTGGCCCTGAAGATCGGCCTGGAAGTTGAACGTCAGCGCCTGGCCCTTCAGCGTGCCGGTGAGATCGGCTTCGCCCAGGGTCATCGACGAGTAGTGACCGGTGATCTTCTCGCCGTCCTGCTTGAAGGTGACGGTCGGCGTGCCGGTGCCGGCGTCGGTCTGCACTTCGAAGACCCACTTGCCGGTGATGTTCAGCTTCTGCTGCGCGGCCACCGTGGCGACCGCGAGCAAGCGAGAACGCATCACAAGAGTCGATCTCGATCTGAGTCATCTGAGTCCTGCCTTTTGCGAGAGAGCTGCCGACTTTTTCCCAATGGCGCTGGGGCCCCACCCCCAGCGCGAACTTACGCTGATGCTCGCCCTCGGATCCACTTGTCCTCGGGCTCGCATGGCCGCAGGCGCTCTGCCTGCCCTACCTGCCCTACCTGCCCTACCTGCCCTACCCGCCCTATTTGCCCTTACGGCTCCTGATGTCCCGCAGTTCCGGCAGGTCGGCGTCCGCCTTCGACCAGGCTTTCTCGGCCAGCGCGAACTCGGTCTGTGCGGTGCGGGTGTCGCCATTATGCTCCGCGACGAGGCCGAGAGCGTAATGGGCGCCGGCGTAGCGGCCGTCCTGCGCGGCGAGCTGGCGGGCGGCGAAACCAGCGAACTCCCAGTCGCCAGCCTGCCGGGCGGCTCGCGCAATCGATTCGATCATGAACAAGGTCTGGGCCCAGGTGTCGGGACCTGCGCCGCCGTCGCGCAGCCGCCGGACGACCTCGTCGAGCATCGCACGGCCTTTTTCGGGCTGACCCGTCCGCAGGAAGAACTCGCCCTGGAGGACCTCCAGCTCCGGCGCGACCAGCGCCTGGCCCGCGGATGCGGCCCGCAGCGCCTTCAACGCGGCATTGGCGGCGCCGGCGGCCTCCTTGTACTGACCGGCGGCGAGATATGCCCGGCCAGTCATGACATGCCCGATGGCGCTGACGAGCGGCGACGGATGCGCCGCCAGCACCCCGGCCGCGGCGAGCGCCTCTTTCGTCCGCCCGCGCGAAATCAGCAGCTCGGGCCACTCCCGCTTGTTGAACATCTGGACCGCGAGCGACGAAGGGACGCCGAACGCCGTGCCGAGAAGCCCCTCGGCCTCGCGCATCCGCCCAAGGTAGCGATACGACGCCGCCAGCAGGTCGACGTTGTGCTCGTAGTGCCAATCCAGCTCCGGCGGGATCTTCTCGGCCTGCAGGTAGGCCGTCTGGACCTTCTGAGCCGACTCGAACGCCGCGACCGCCTCCTCGACGCGGCCAAGCTGGCGCAGCACGTGTCCATGCATGTGCAGCGCATGCGGCACCGCGGGCGCAGCCTTCGCGTACGACGCGGCGAATGGGAGCGCGTCACCGGCGCGGCGGCCGTTCTCGTGCGCGTGCGTCAGGTAGTGCTGCGCGGCGAAATGATTCGGCGCGACGCGCGAGCGCTTTCTCGAAGAACGGGACGGACGCCTGCACGCTCCCCTGTCCGCGGTCCGCGGGATCCGGCTGACTGTGCGACGCCACGCAGGAGCCAGAGCTCGACGTCCGACGGGAACTTCTGAAGTGCAGCGTCGAGGGCGTTGCGGTACGCGGCCAGCGCGGCGTTCTGATGGGACGCCTCGGCGGCCATCTGCAGCGCTCGGGCCTCGATGTGCGCCCGGTCGTGGTCCGATGCTTTTGGCGACAACGCCCGCGCGCGCTCGAGGGCTGCCTGCGCCTTCGCCGGCGCATTCAGCTCGCTGAGCGCGACGCTGAGGCCGGCATGAGCGATCGCCAGCGCCGGATCATCCGCAGCGCCTGGTTGAAGGAGCGCGCGGCTTCGATCCAGACGTAGGAATGCAGGTAGGCGAGGCCCTGATCGTAGAACGCTTGCGCTTCCTTGGAGGTCGTCGCCACGGCGTCATGAGCCGTCCCGATGCCGTTCCGCAGCGGCACCGGCCGGTTCAGGAGCTCGTCGGGCACCGAGGGAACGCGGTGAATCGCGTGGCCCTGCTGCGCGGCGACGCCGGCCGTCAGCGCGATCAGCACCGCGGCGACAGGAAGGCGGAGATGCTTCATGCAGCTGGAGTCAATTGTGTCAAAAGGCACGCGCACGGAAACACGAAAACACGAAACCAGAGCTCCTAGAACTCTTTTTCGTGCTTTCGTGCTTCGCGTGCTTGTCTGTTGTGGATGGCAGGCCTAAAGGCCTGCACTACGTCGTGGAGGGAAACGGAAGCGGGCGCGCCGGGGCCATTCGGCGCGCCCTCACCAGCGACGAACTAGAAGTCGAACTGCCCGCCGATCTTGAACATCCGGCCGTCGAGCGCCCGCGTCGGCCGGAGCCAGGTCGCTCGCGGTCGCCGAGGTCGAGAACGCGTTGCTCACGGTGTACGGCCAGTTGCTGTTCAAGGCGTTGTAGAGGTCGAAGTCGACACTGGAAGCGGTAGCGCCCGACCGTGAAGCGCTTGGCGGCGCGCAGATCGAGCTGGATGCAGGTTCTGGTCGCCGTAGCTCGAGGCCTTCGCGGAAGAGCTGGACGGACTTGGTCGCACGAGCCCACATTCAGGTTGCGGCCGAGCGTCGATCCATTCGCCGAAAGAATCGCGTTGGTCATCGCTCCAGGTTGCCGAGGAGGCTTGGACCGGCGCCGCCGGTCTGCACGCCGCGGGTGAACTGGTAGGTCGCGCTGAACATGACGCCGCCCGGAAGCGGGTACGACCCGAGCGCCTTGATGTCGGGCCGATAGCCGTACTCGCGGTGGCAGTACGACGTGCCGTCGGGGAACAGTGCTCGCTGCGTTCGGGTCGTCCGGCAAGATGCTCGTAGCAGTCGTCGAACGTCCGGCGGCCGGCGGTGACGCCGAATCGCGCGAACGCGCCGTTCGGCGAACCGCGACTCCATATTGACGTCGAACCCGGAGTAGATGTTCGTCTCGCCGTCGCCGAAGTCCTTGGCGAAGCGGACGAGGTTGTTCTCCGGGCGCCGCTCGGCGAATACCGACGGCTTCAGGTCGTAGAGACCGCACACCGGATACGTTACCGCCGCCTACGGCAGGTTCTGAGCTTCGCCGGCGCGTTGATGCAGAACGGGCCGTCGTAGTCGGCCGGGCCCGTACCGCAGGTCGTCGGTGAACGTCTGGTTGGCGTAAATTCGCCGGAACCAGCCGCCGTTCAGCGACGTTCGGCCGAACAGCAGGTGCTGCGCGCGAAGCTGTACTCCCAGTTGTAGCCGCGCGCGAACCAGCCGTTCAGCACCTCCGGGTCTGTACGACGTCGTCGACGATGTTCCGGCCGAACGTGTTGCTCGGCGACGGCCCGAGTTCGTTGAACTGGAGATTGCCGTTGGCGTCGAACGGCGAGCCGTTGCGGTCGGCGTCGTTGGTCCACGTCCGTGTTTCGGTCAGGCCGAGCGCGGTCGACCGGGTTATTGGCGTTGGCGACTCGCGATCTGCTGGCCGGCCACGTAGCGGGCCGACGCTGGCCTTGATGCGCCGTGCGCCCGTCGCCGGACAGGTCGTAGGCGAGGCCGACGCGCGGCGAGATGTCTTTCCAGTCCTGGACTTTGCCAACGCACCCTGCCGCCAGGTCGTTGTTGCCGTCGGGGCACTTGCTCGAATTGAGCCCGCGTTGTACCGGTTTGGCAGCACTTCGCCCTCGCCGGTCGCGCCCATGGAACCAGTCGTAGCGCATGCCCGAGGTTCAGCGTCGCGCGCCCCATCGTCCACCGATCCTGGGCGTAGATGCCCACGTCGGCCTTGATCGATTGCGGCGATCCGTCGGCAGGCGCAGGGTGACCGACTGCGGGGCGCCGCTGTTGTAGGTGATCGTGGAGACGTCGCCCGTGAACTCCTCGAGCAGGCGCCAGTCGCCCTCGCTGACCGCCGTGCCGACTTTGAACGCGTGCGAGCCGGTCACGTACGACATGGACGCCGAGTAGGTCCGAAGCAGCGAGAAGTGGTCGGCCGGGGTGTTCCAGGCGCTCTGAGCGCTTGCTCGATGCGCGTCGAGGATGGCTGTAGACGTTCGAGCGCGCGAATCGCGTCCGAGTTCCAGACCTTGTCGCGAACCCGTCGAGCACGCTCGGGCTGATAGAGCTCGGTGTAGTTCTGATCGTAGATGCCGAAGCCGACATCGAACAGCAGCCGGTTGGTGTGCGTCCGCGTCCAGCGCGTGACGTTCACGAAGCTGGTCGGCGTCACCTGGATCGCCGAGGCCTCGGGCGGAATCAGTCGCGCTGATGCCCCAGTGATCCCGATACTTGTTCTGGTCGTCGTGATAGGCCGTGATCTTGTCCTTCTCGCCGATCTGCCACGCGATGCGCCCCGACACGGCTCACGATGTGCCCGTCGTCGATGCCGGCCCGCGAGGTGTCGGGCGAGTACCGGAGCGGCGACGGATCGAGCATCGAAGAAGCTGTCGGCAACGGTCTTCTCGTTGCCCCAGTGGCGGTACGTGGCGGTGAACCAGAGCCTTGTCGCGGAGGATCGGGCCGCCGACCGACGGGTTGACGTCCCAGATCTTCTGGACCTCGCCGACGTTCACGAGCCGGTTGTTGGGGTTGTAGGTGAGATCGCCGACGAGGTTGTCGCCGAGGTTGCCGGCCACCCAGTTGTCCCTCGTCATGTTCGCGACGATCGAGCCGCGGAACGTATTGCCGCCGTCCTTGGGCACCATGTTGACGCGGATGCCGCCCTGCCCCATTTCGGCCGAGTCGGCGCCCGTGACGTAGCTGATTTCCTGGAAGCTGCCGTCGTTCCAGTACACGCCGCTGTAGGCGCCCTGCGCGCAGAGGTTGTTCAGGCGGATGCCTTCGATCGTCTGCACGGTGTCGGCGGAGCCGCGGTACTGGAGCGGCGACTGCTGCAGGTTGCCGGAGCCGCCGACGTCGCGCGACAGCGCGCCGCCGCCGCCGACCGCCAGCGACGTGCCCGGAATCATGATCCCGACCGCCTGGATGTTGCGGCCCGTCGGGATCGCGTCGAGGATGTCGCGCGTCATGACCGTGCGGCTGGTAATGCTCTGCACGTCGACGATGGGCGATCTCGGCTGCGACGGTGATCGTCTCTTCGATCGCGCCGACCTTCAGCTCGGCGTTGACCGGCGCGGTGAAGTCGGCCGTCAACTCGATGTTCTCGCGACGAACCGTGCTGAAGCCGGGCAGCGTGAATGTGATGGTGTAAACGCCGGACACGAGCTGGACGATGCTGTAGCGGCCAGCGTCGTCCGTCACGGCGGTTCTGACTCTTTCAATAAGGGCCGGGCTGGTGACTTCGACCGTCACTCCTGGCAGCACCGCCCCGGACGTGTCCTTCACTTCGCCCGCGATGGCGCTGCTCTGCGCCGACGCGAGCGTTGGCAGCAGCACAACGAACGCTGCCGCCAGCAAGCGACTTACACATTTCGACATGCTCACTATGCCTCCGTAAGATTCCCATAAATGCATTGATGACGAAAACGACGTGGCAGGCAGAATAGCAGGTTCCATGCCCCTCCTCGGAAGGTGGAAAAAGGCCGAAAATGACGAGATTGTTAAAATGCCTGAGGCCGCAATCTCTCCAATATTCCGTATCGCAGATCCACGATCCGTAAGCCAAGCCGTTCACGCAGCTTCTCGGTTCGATCGGAAGAACTTTTCGCACGGAGTCGGAAGAAGTCGTGCAGACCATTAGCTCTGCTTGAGCGGCGGACAGGCGGACCGGAAGGTCCGCCTTGCACGGCGGACCTGAGAGGTCCGCGCCTACTGGCCGGGCGGGAACTCGCTGCGCTGGAATCGCGGCAGCATCTCCTCGCGCATCGCCAGCTGATAGGCCGTAAAGGCGACGACAATCGCCGCGGCGCGCGCGTCGGACTCCAGGATGCGCTCGTAGGTATCCAGGTTCGTGTGGTGGGTGTGGCTGTCGTACTCGATCGGATCCAGCTCGAAATCGATGCCGGTCAGGCCCGCGTTGTTGAACGCCGTGTGGTCCGTCGTGCCGAAGGCACGGCTCCGCGTCGAGGCGGCGCCGACGATGCCCAGATCCGCCAGCGGCGAGAGCATCTGGCGGACGGCGGCGGCGGCCGAATCGGGACCGAAGACGACGGCGCCCCTGGGCCGGCCGGTGCCGTGATCGAGGTTCAGGTAGGCCGTCAGCTTGCCGAAGCCGGCCTTCGGATTTTCGAACGTGCCGAAATGCTGCTGGATGTACGCCTGCGACCCGAGCAGCCCCTGTTCCTCGCCGCTCCATAACGCCACGCGAATCGTCCGGCGCGGCCGGACGCCAATCGCCTGCAGGATTCGCGCGGCCTCCATCATCACGGCGCACCCGATGGCGTTGTCGGTGGCCCCGGTCGCGGATTGCCACGAGTCGAGGTGACCGCCGATCATCACCAGCTCATCCTGCTTGTCGGTGCCGGCGATCTCCGCGACCGCGTTGTAGGCCGTGCGCCCTTCCGGGAAGGTGCGATTGACGATGGTGAACTCGAGCTCGACGGGCGTGCCGTCCGCGAGCAACCGCGCGATGCGACCGTAGTCTTCGTTCCGCAGGATGACGCTCGGCACGACGGCCGCCGACGTCGTACGTGGGATTGTTGAATGCCGTCACCAGCCCGTGCGGCAGGCGGGCATCGTCGACGCGGAGGCGCGCCCCGTTTGCCAGGAGGAACTCGTCGATGCGGCGGTTGACCTGCGCGCTGGACAGCGGCGGCGCAGGATCGGTCGACTGATCGCGCCGGTTCCTCGGGCGTTCGATGGCCTCCGGCTTGACGGCACCGAACCGGCGGCGCATCTCGGCGTCGTCCTCGCGCTTCGGCTCCGGATCCATGTCGACCGGCGGCGTCGATGATTGGATCGACGAGCACGATCCGGCCGCGGACCTGATCGCGAACGCTATTCAAATAGGTGTTCAGCTGCTCCGTCGTCGGCCGCTCGGGGAGGCGCAGGAGAAACGCCTGCGCGGTCACGGTGCCGTTGGTGCCGGGCGTCCATGCCAGCACCTCGCCGACGAGCGAGTCCTTGACGGGACTGACGATGTGAGCCGAGAAGCGCTCGTTGACCCAGCCGTCCCTGCCGAAGTTCCACGGCTCGAGGTGGGCGTTGGTGAGCCCCCACGACTGCATGGTGGCAATCGCCCACTCACCGGCAGCCTTGAGGCCGGGCGAACCAGTCAGGCGCGGGCCGTGGACATCAGCAAAAACGTGCACGCTGCGCATGATCTGCGAGCGGGTGTTGGCTTCGTCGCGAATCCGCGCGAGGACATCGAGGTCGGCGCCGCCCTGCGCCGCAAGCGGCAGGGAGACGAACGACCGGCAGTGACCACGCCGCCCAACGCGCTCGCCGCATGATGGCTTGCGGCCATCCTACTACGTCCCGCCTTTGCGCCTCCGATTGGGACGTGCGCTTCAGCTGCAGGCAGGCTGTACCATCACCGTCGGTCATGCGTCGTCCAGTCGTCATCGCTGTGCTCTGGCTTCTCGTGTGCGTCCTGCTGACATACGTCCCGAGCATCGGACGCGGCTTCGTCGCCGACGATTTCGGGTGGATCGCCTTCAGCCGCATCGACAGCCTGGGCACCGCGTGGAAGCTGCTGGTTGAAGGCGCCCCGGGGTTTTATCGGCCGATCGTGGCGCTGTCGTTCGGCATCAACGAAATGCTCTTCGGGATGAACGCCGTTGCCTATGCGATCACGAACCTGGCGATGGCCTTCGCGATCGTGGCCGGCATCATCTGGCTGGGAACGGCACTCGGCCTGCCCCCAATTGCCGCCGTTTTCGGCGCCGGCCTCTGGATCCTCAATTTCCATGGCATCAGCTCGGCGCTCGTCTGGATCAGCGGCCGAACGTCGCTCTTGACGACGCTGTTCGCGGTGTTCGCGGCGATCGCGCTGGTTCGCGGCCGCTCCCTGTGGGCTGGATGGCTGACGCTCGCGTCGCTCATGAGCAAAGAGGAGCCGGTGATGCTGCCGGTGGTGTTGGCGCTCTGGCTGTGGATCGATCGACAGCCGATCGCCAACATCGTCCGGCTCACGTGGCCGTCGTTCGCCGCGCTCGGCATCTACCTGGCGCTGCGCGCGCGAACCGATGCCTTCACGCCGTCGACGGCGCCATCCTTCTATCGCCTGAGCGTTTCTCCCGACGTCCTCCTCCCCAATGCGGTCGCGTACCTCGATCGGTCCATGACGTTCACTGCCGCCGTGCTCGTTCTTGGCCTCATCGCGTTCGCCCGGGCCAGAACGAGCCCGCTCGAGGTGGAGCGACGGGCGGCAGCCAAAGGTGTGGTGTGGCTCGCCCTCGGGTTTGCCGTCACGATCATGGTGCCGGTCCGATCGAGTCTGTACGTGGTGTTCCCGACGATTGGATCGGCTCTCATCGGGATGGCCGCAGGCACCTGGCTGTGGCGATCCATTCCAGAGCCCCGCAGGCGCCTTGCCCTATCTGCAGTATTCGTGCTGCCGCTTCTCCTTCTGCCGATCCACTGGCTGCGGCATCAGACGACGAAACGGCAGGCCATCCTGTCGACGCGCGTGCTCGAGCAGGTGCGGTCAGGCGTGCGCGAGATGCCTGGCACGGCGCGGATCGTGGTCGTGGACGATGTTCAGGGAAGGGTGACGGCGGCGTCGGCATTTGGCGACTGCGCTGCCGACGGCCGTGGAACTCGTCATCGGCCAGCGCATCCCGGTCGAGCTCGTCGCCTCCGATCAGTCGCGGAATGCCGAATCCGGCACCTGGGGAGCGGACACGCTCGTGCTGCGCATCGAGGAAGGCGCGGTCACACCGCTCAAACGTTAGGGGTGCTGGGTGCTGCGTGCCTCGGGCTCGACGCGACAGGCGGGTCAGTACGAGGCGTTCGATTGCCGGCGTTCCGCGGGAAAGACGTGCGTGTGCTGCGCACAGATCTTCAGGAACGGGGCCGCGTGCGGGTTGCCGAGGAAGCCGCTCATCGGGTACGCGCAGCACAGCGAGAACGAGTAGACGTCGGCAAGCCGGTTCCAGAGCTCCTCCAGCTCGAGCGCGGCTTCGATCTTGCCCTCGGCCCACAGCAGCGCCACCATCTCGCCGAAGGCGACGATCCGGCCGCGGCCGGTTCTGGCCGCCTCTCTCGCGTCTTCGATGACCGGCCCCATCATCCCGTTGAACACGCACGGGATCGGGCCTGCTGCCCCTCATGAACCGCGCGAGCGTCTCCGCCGCGTCGAACGGCAGGTAGCGCTTCTGCTTCAGCGGAACGGTGAGGTCGAATCCGAGGGCTCGAAGGCGTTCGGCCAGCGCCTCGCGATGGCGAGGCGTGGCGACGACAATCGCCGAATCGCCAGTCACCAGCGAGGCGCCGACGAAACGGCTCAGCAATTCGATCAGGAACGTGTCGTTTTCGTAGAACTGCACGGCATGAGCGCGATGCCCGACGAGATGTCCAGTCGGGACCCGATTTCAGGTCGCGGACCGGATTCGACAGACCGACGCTCTTCCAACTGCTTCGAATGCACTAACTCCATACGCTTATTAAGGTCGACCGTCGTCCATTGCGTCACAAATTGACGCTCTGAGGGAGCCGCTACCGCGTCTGAGCAATGTTGGTACCATCAAAACACTTAACCCGGACACACGTCCCCGAGGAACCCGCCGCCGCCGCAGTACTTCACATCCTGAATCTGGATCGCAATATTGTCGGGATCCGTGAAGTACAGCTCTGGCGTGCCCGTGCCTGGCGCTCCCCCCCGGTTTTCCATCCGCTGGCTGATGTACCAGACGAGCGGCGTCGACGGATTGGTGCCGCGCGGCTTGATGCCGTAGCCCTCCAGGATCTTCACGACCGCATCCGGGTTGAAGTTCTCCATCCCGAAGCAGGGGTGATCGACGCGAGGCGGGCGCGGTGGAGCGCCGCCGCGTCCCCGAGCGGCGCCGCCGCCGGTGAACATGAGGAAGTGCACGCCCGGTCCAACGCCAAGCACCGGTGCCGTGGGGCCCTGATACGCCTGGATCCCGAAGCCGAAGAGCGACTGATAGAACTTGTTCGACTCGTCAGCGCTCGCGGCTGCGACCGTGAAGTGGCTGTAGTCCTGGACGGCGATCAGCCCTTTTTTCGGTGACGGCTGCGCCGCTCCACACGTGCTCCCGAGCGGTCCGCTGCCGCCGCAGTACCAGGGATCCTGCAGCTGGAAGATCACGCCGCTCGGATCGGACACGAAGATCTCCGGCGTCCCGTCGCGCGTCGCAACCAGGACTTTCAGCGGACCGGCCGCAGCCGGATTCGATGTGGCGGCGCGCGTGACGCCGTGCTCACCCAGGAGCGCGACGATGCGATCGACGTTGAAGTCTTCGACCGCCACGCCGAACCGGCTCACACCCGTCGTGCCGTCACCTGCGGCGGGCGCCAGCGCCATGAATTTGGGGCCCGGACCGACGCGAAGCAGCGGCGTGTCGCCGTGCCGAGCCTGGATCGGCATCCCGAACAGGCCCTGGTAGAACTCGAGCGAGCGCTTCACGTCGGTGACGGCCAGCGTCATGCTGTGCAGGCCGCGGGCGCGCAGTTGACGCGGCGCCTGCGCCGTCAGCGCACGAGGCAGCAGCGCGACCGCGGGAAGAGCACCGAGAAGATCGCGTCTTGAAATGGTCATGGCGGGCCGATTATAGGGCCTCGCCGTCCAGCCATCGTTACTTCTTGAAAGCCGCTTCGAGATCCTCGTAGGAAAACCCGAAGTTGGGAATCGCCTCGGCGAACGTCTGCCCGCCGGCAAGCCGGCTGAACAGCGCGGGCCATCCGAATCCCGGCCGATCGAGCAGGACGCCGACGGCCAGCAGGCTCTCGTCGTACGCCACCTGCGCCTGCAAGCGCATCGAACTTTCCGAACCCGTGCTCGAGCGCGCGGAGCGGCATCGTCCGGCCGACCGCTTTCAGCCGCCGCCGAGCGGCTTCCGTATCGGCGCCCTCGAAGTGCTGCGCCAGTCCTTCATTCAGCCAGGCAGGGCACCCTGGGTCCGCCGATGGCATCGACCATCGCGTGCGTCAGCTCGTGGACGAGCACGCGCTCGAAGAGCTGCGGCTTCTGCGTGGCGCCGGCCACCGGAATCCGAATCCGGCCGTCGGTACCTGGCCGGCCGACCAGTCCGGCGCACGGGTAATGTCGCGAAACTGCTGCTCGGTATAGAGAATCGTCACGATCGTGCCGGATGGATGGCTCCCCAGCTTTTCGCCAATGCCGCCAGAAGGCGCGATTCAGGATCGCGACGGCCTGCGAGGCGGTCGCCTGCTCGGCGTGGCCCTCGAACATCACCCGGAACCGGTCGTACCGCTCCTCCTGGAAGCCGCTGTGCGCCTTCGTATCCTGCTTCCACTCCGCCAGCTTGGAGGTCAGCACCGGATCACCAGGTGAATGCTTGAGCGCGTTCTCGATGGTCTTGATGGCGAGCGCCGCATCGCCCTCGTCGAAGGCGATTTGCGCCAGAAGAATTGACGCGACCTTGAGGTCCGGCGCCAGGCTGACCGCCTGCTTCAGCCGCGTCATCGCCTCTGCGGGACGGCCGTCCGCCAGGAGCGCCGCGCCGGCGCCCGTCAGCACGACCGGGTCGTTCGGCCGCATCACCAGCGCCTCGTTGAACAGCGTCAATGCTCGCCGGTTGTTGCCCGCCTGGAGCGCCTTCCAACCGGCCTCGTTCAGCTCGGCAACGTTCGACTGCGCGTAGAGCGGCAGCGCGGATGAAACGATGAGAAAGAGGATGAACCGGATCGCGTGACGCATGCCGCGCCACGGGCAAGCGCTGTGCCTGATGCGACGCCACAGACATCGCGTGCCAGACGCGATCGAATGCGTCCGGCGTCTTACGAGTTTGATCGGGAGATGACGAATCCTGCGCGCACGGAGTTGGCGGAGGTCACGGAGAAATGCAAACACGGAGACACGAAGCACGGAGACGCGCGGAGAAGACACGGGCGTGCAAATGCCCGCTGAATGCGGGTTTGCATCACGCGTCTTCGTCACGTGCGCTCCGTGCTGCGTCCTGCGTCAAGCCTCCGTGTGCTCCACCTCTCCGTGACCTCCGCAATCTCCGTGCGACTCAGTACCTGGATGATTGAATCCAAGCATCGGCCCTCGACCAGCTCGCGGCGAGATCCTCGTCGACTTCCTCCGATTTCACGCCGCGGCCGGCGAGCGCTTTCTGCAGGCCGAGCAGCGACCACCCGTTGTGCGGATGGTCCTCGAGCTCCTCGCGATAGACGCGCTCGGCATCCGAATAGCGCTGCGCTTCGATGAGCGCCGCGCCCAGCCAATGGCGGGCGGCGAACGGCAGCGGCTCCGGCTCGTCGTAGGTCAGCGCATCCTCGAGCTCGACCGCCTTCTCGAAGGCCTTGATCGCCGCGTTCAGGTCGCCGGCCGTGCGGAGGATCTCGCCTTCGAGGATGCCGGCCACCGTGCCGAGCAGGTTCTTCGCGCTGTGCACGCGGAACGCCGCTTTCGACGTCTCGGCGGCCTTCGTCACGCGCGCGAGATAGAGCTTCGCGAAGTCGGGCGCCCCCTGCCGCAGGTGCGCATAGCCCTGCGCGAAGTCCCACAGCCCGCCGAGCAGTTCGTCCGACGGCCGATTCTTCACCTCCAGCACTTCGTCGAACCGGCCGAACCGGACCAGCGTCAGCACGTGATAGAAGCTGTTGCCGGTGAGCTTCGCGTAGTCCCTCCCCGCCTGGATCGCGAGCGCGCCCTGCCCATCCATCGACGCCGCGTAGAGCAGCATGTGCAGGTTGTGTTCGGGGTAAATCGCGAACCCTTCGCCGACGCGCGCCTTCAGGTCCGAATGCCACGCCTCGATGTTCGCGCGCACCGAGTCGCCCCATCGGCCCACCTCGTTCCAGGTGTGCGAGGGCATGTGGTTGATGTGGCTCGCGCCCGGGATCGACCGCCCGAGGAACTCGGCGCACGCCTCCGCCCGCTCCGGCACGACCGTCGACTCGGTGGCGTGGACGTAGAGGTGGCAGGCGCCTGGATGATGGACGTCCTTCGCGAGGATCTGTTCGAGGACGTGGTGCAGCCGCTGCACGGCCGGGCTGTTCACGTCGCGCGTGCCGCGCCGCGGCTCGAGCAGGAACAGCGCATCCGCATACAGCGTCGCGGCGTCGAGATCGTCAGGAAACCGCTCGGCCACGCGCTGCATGGCGGTGGCGTAGGCCTTGTCCTGCTCGACGCGCTTCTCCGCGTCGAACTTCTCGACGTAGCGCACGGCGATGGCGTCGATGAACGCGCGCTCTTTCTCATTGGCGTGGCTCTTGAGCGAGATCGCTTTCTGCGCCGCCGCGTACGCGTGCGGCGCCTCCTGCCCGGTCATCGGTGCGTTGAGGTAGGAGCCCCACGCCCACGCCTCGCCCCAGTAGCAGATCGCGCAGTTGGCGTCGCGCTTCCACGCTTCGCGGAACGACCGCACCGCCTCCGGCTTGGCGAACGCATACATCATCTGGAAGCCCTGGTTGAAGAACGCCTGGGCTTCCTTGTTTGACGACGAGATCGGCCGCGTGAAGGTGCCGAGCCCGGTCTTGTAGATCTCAATCGGCTCGGAGTAGCGCTCGAACACCGACCGCTGCGCCGCGCGGCTGCTGCGAGCGCGCAGTGGAGGCCAGGCCGCTCATCACCAATGCCGCGACAACGCACGTCAGCGTCTTGCTCGTCATGCTGTCCAATCCCCTTGATGGAAACGAGAACTCTTAACACAGATCGCTGTCAGCGTCCAGAGAAACGAAGGGACGGAGGCCACGGCTCAACACGGAGACACGAAGCCACGGAGGACGCACGGAGAAACACTGCAGCGTGCGACCGCGCCGGCGGAGCCGGGCTGCCTGTCGTACGCTGCAGTCTTTTCTCCGTGCGTCCTTCGCGTCTCCGTGGCTCCGTGTTGATCCGTGACCTCCGCAATCTCCGTGGCCGACACTATCGCCGCGCGTAACGCAGGCGCACCGTGGTCTCATCATCCACGACGAGCGGACGCGCGAAGCGATGCGAGGTGCCGGCGCGCGGGACCTCGATCGGGATCGGCAGCACACCGGCCGCCCGGCGCTGCAGGTTGACGATGTTCTCCGACGCGCTCAGGTCGCGAGAAACTCACAGGGCGTCTGGCCTGTGACGGTGATGGTTTCCCCAAGTCCGCCGACCGCCATGACGACGTCCACGCGCTGCGCCGCGCCCGAGTTGCTGAAGGTCGTGGCCTGCGGCACGAAGCCAGGCAGCGAGGTCGACACCGTCAGCTGACCAGGCGGCAGGCCAGTCAACAAAAACGTCCCGTCTGCCTGCGTTACAGCGGATCGCTGGCCGTCGGCGGCGGTGACGAACACGGTGACACCCGGTAGGGCCGTGCCGCTCGAGTCCACCACGCGGCCGCGAAGGCTCCCCGGCCGATCGCCAGGGGCCGGCGCGACGACGATTCGACCACTCGCGGCTACGCCTCCGCCGACTCCAAGCTGAACGCGCAGACACAGTCCCGGATCCAGCACCCTGCCCGCCCCCGGACCTTTGTAGGGCATCAACGCTTCCGGTCTGCACCCGCGCCATCTCGTCCTTGCGTGCCTGTTCGCCCTCACGCACAAGGGCGCGTTGGACAACGCGCTGCGAGATCGCGTTGCCGTCGATATGACGAACGGAATAGTTGCCCGGGACGAACACCTCCCAATCGACGACGCCGACGGGGATATCCATCCGCGGCAGGCTCAGTTCGATTTCGCCCTTCTTGCCGAATGGCGCCCCGGCGTGCAGGTACACATACGAGACCTCGGTACGTGCCGCGCGGACGGAATCCGGGCCGCAGGAGCGGCACGCGCGTGCCGTCGTCGCCGAGCACCGGCTTGGCCGTCTGGCCCGCGACCTCTACCGACGCGATTGAAGCGCCAGTGCGGGAGCGTCACCCGGAGAAACGGCTGCGCCCTGTTCTGCACATGAAGCTTCACTTCGGTCAGCGCGCGGCCTTCGGCCGTCACGAGCGTCGTCGCTTCGGCCCGCTCAACCGCGGCCGCCAGGACGCCGGCATCGGCGAAGCGCGCCACCGCGAGCGTCAGACCGGGAGCGATCGAAGGCGTGCGCTGATAGCGAAAGCCGGCCAGCAGCGGCGAGCGCGCGAGCGATCGCATCGACGCGTTCAGCTCGCGCACGTCGACGCGCTGCATGCCCGTCCGCTCGGCGATGCTGAGGTCGAGCGTCCCGGTGCCTTCGATCGCCGCCTCTCCCCGCTCGCGCTGGACGCCTTGAACCGCGACAAGTCCCGTATCGAGCTCGAACGATCCGCCGGCGTGCGCGCGTTCAAGGGTGACGAGGAATTGATGCCGGCGCAGCGCGGGGTCGGCGAGCGTGAGGACAATAGTGCCGTCGCGCACTTCGCTCGTCTCGAGCGAGTTGCCTGACACACCAGTCAGCTCGTAGCCGGCCGGTAAAGTGACTTCGAGGCTGCGCGTCTCGCCTTGCACGACTGTGAGATCGACGAGCGCGATCATCCGCACGTCCGACTCGCCGAGCGTCAGCGAGCGTCATGACGTCGGCCACGCGTGCGGACCTCGCGCGCGGCCGCCACCGGCGTGCTGTCGCGCATCGACCACCACACTTCGGTCGACGCGCCGGGATCGAGCGTCGCCTCGACGATGGTGCGGCCGTTCGCCGTCGATCGGCGCGTGATCCATCCAGGCGAGACGTGCACGTCGGCCTGATCGCCGGGCACGTCGATCGTCGCATGCGCGGTACCGGCCGCCGGCACCGGCAGCGCGAACTGCGCCCGCCCGGGACGAAACGCCAACGGTGCGCCCCACTCGAGGTCAACCGCGAACGGGCCCGGGCCCGGAAGGATCGCCGCGTGCGCGCGCCCGTCGACGACGAGCGGCAGCGGCCGGCCGGCGGCGCTCGCGCCGAGCACCGTCGTACCCGAGAGCAGCTTCACTGTGTTCAGCCCAGGGCGCAGGACGTCACCGGCGAGGGCGAAAGCACCTCGCGCGGTCACGCCGTCCACTCGTACGCGGAGCTCGGCGGTCGAGAGCACGGCGGCGACTGGGGGTGGGATCGGGCCAGGGGCAGCTTGGGTCGCGCGATCGATCAGGCGGTTGTACTCGGCGAGCGACAGGGTCACGGATCGCGAGGGCTCCGAGGCGGGCCGCACCGGCGGCTGCGCCGCCGCGCCATTCACCACACACAGAAACGTCGCCGTCAATAGAATGATGTGCCGCGTCATGACATCCTCCAGATTCGTCGTCTTACCCGAGGGGCTTCGCCCTCGGACGCTCGCGCGCCTGCGACACGTCTCGCGTCCGCGCGCTCGCCGCGACGTAGTTGTCCCTTGAGATAGCGTTCTAATCGCGTGCGCGTTTCACAGCGAGCTCGAACGAGGGCGCTCGCGACTCCGCGGTCAGCTCCGCGGCAAGGAATACTGACGGCCCGAAATCGGGAACATTGACGTCGACCGGAAGGATGCCCACGACGGTCCGCTCGCCCGACTCGCTGCGGAATCGATCGACCAGGGCGCTGAAGGCCGGCGCTCGGCGGCATCGCCGCACGCGCTGCGGCAGGCGGGGGCGGCGCAATTCGAGCGGCGACGCGAACGCGGCGACGTTGCGACGGGCACCGGCGCGGCGCAGTGCTTCCGCGAACGGCCCATGGTCCTGCTCGGGGCGGAACGACGCCGGGCTGCAGCGCGACCTGAAACTGTGGAGGATAGAACAGTCGGAGCCCCGTTCGTGACACCGGAAGATCGAGCGCCGGCAGTTCGATCGCCGCACGTCCCCTGTCGGTCCATGCCTCGGTGCGCTGCAGATACACGACCTCGACGACGAACGTCGGCGCATCCTGACCGACGCGGCCCTTGTCGAGCGGGAGCAGCACCGAACCTTCCTCCGCCAGCCCCGGACGAATCGGCCTGCCGGCGACTTCCGCACTCCACACCGTCGCTCCCGCGGGGAGCGAGAGCTTCAGGAAGCTTCTCTGGTTGTTGCGGACCGCGTACTCCGCCTTGACGAGCATCCGGCCATCGGCGGCAGCGAGGATGCGGTAACGGGCCTCCTCCACGTTCGCGACGAGGACGGCTTGCGGTGTGTACCGCACGACCGTGACCGTCAGGCCCCGAGGATCGGCGCCAGTCATCGGGCGCAGCCTGAAGCCAATCATCGACGGCGATTCACGGCCGGCGACGACATCACCGAGCTCGGACGGATCCGCGGGCTCGAGACCTCTCGCCTGCCGGTCGGCAATCTCTCCTGCACCGAGCACGTCAACTGCCACGCCGCCGCTCTCGCGCTCCGCGTCGGGCGCACGCACGAGGGGAATCGAAATCGCTCCGTCGCGCGGCGAGCGCATTTCCGCCTGGACGACGAACGTCGCTTCGGATGACACCGGTTCCAGAAGCCGGACGCGGAGCGTGCTGTCGGCCGCCTGCCAATCCGCGACGGTCGCGCCGCTCACCTGGTTGATGACGAGCCCGGCGGGTACAAGAATCGTGAAGTCCTGGGCGCTGCCCTGTACGATTTCGATGCGCACGGACGCGGTCACCTGGCACGTGTCCTCCGCCAGGCCAACGAACTGCGAGACGCGAGCGCGCATGCGCAGCGGAAGCGAGGCGCGGCGATCGTCGACACGGCGCTTCCAGGAGAGCGCCAGCTTCTCGTTCGGCAGGCCGTACAGCGTCCAGCGGCTCTCGTCGGGCTGCTCGACTCTCTCCGCGATGAAACCGCCCGACACAGTGAGATCGACGCCGCTCCGCGGGAGCACGAGCGAAATCCGCGTCGTCGGGGCGGTCGACGAGGGCAGCGCGATCGACTCAGTCCCTGCGGCTGAGGCCAGCGGGACGACCAGCTCGAGCGTCACCAGCGCGCGCCCGGCCCGCGACAAGAGCAGGTGCGGAGCACCTTCCTCGACGAGTGGAACGGGCCGTCCGTCGACGCGTGCATCGCGGACCATCAGGCCCGCGGGAATCGCCACGCGCGCCCAGCCATCGGCCAGCACGTCCACCGTGAGGATCGCGCGCCCCGCGATCGACTCGCCGTCAACTTGCAGCTCGTAGTCGACGCGTGTGAGCGTGGCTTCGACCGGCGGCGGCGGCAACGGCGGGACGACGCCGAGCGCTCGATCGCGGAGCGTGCGGTACTCATCGACGGGAAGAACGACCCAACCGTCCGGCGTTGGTGCTTGCGCGCGCAGCGGCGCGGCACCCGACGCAAGACACCATCCGGCAAGCGCGGCGATGAAGACTGGGGCTCGCATGTGACCCTCCGGGTCTGGTTGACAGGCACCATAGACAGTAAGACACCTCCTGGTGCCGGCCGGCCTGCCGAAAGAGGCCTTCCTTTGTCCGCGGTCAGGCCACAACAACCGGATGGATCACGATCACAATTTCGTGCGGGCGGGGCTGCGTTGATCCGGGACGTTAGAGTGCCGCTCAAAGCTTGAACCGCTCGTCGATTTCCACTTGATATCCGCTGGCGAGACGGTTCGATTCGTTGGCCATCCCGACCACCGCCATCAACTCGGCCAGCATCCCGTCGGTCATGCCGGCCTTGCGCGCGGCGGCGGTGTGCGAGGCGATACAGTACCCGCACTGGTTGGTGGCGCTGACAGCGAGGTACACCATCTCCTTCGTCAGCGCGTCGAGCTCGCCCGGCGCCATGATTTCCTTGACGCTCTGCCACGTCCGGCGCAGCGTGGCCGGATCATGCGCCAGCGCCTTCCAGAAGTTGTTGATCCAGTCGGTCTTCCGCGTCGCCATGATGTCGTCGTAGACGGCGCGGACTTCAGGTGAGGCGTGTTCGTACTCGATCAGTCCAAGCGTGGCCATGACGCGATCATACCGCTCGGGACTCGAGGCTTTGGGCTCGGGACCTCTCGAACGCATGGAGAAAGTCGAGCACGCGCGCCGCCTGGCCGCCAAGCATGTGGCCCTCGTTTTCAAGCCACGTCACATGCAGGTCCTTGACCAGGCGCTCCATCCGGTCGCGTGTGTCGGCCGACCGGATCATGCGGTCGGTGGCGCCGAGGATCAGTTGCACGGGCAGCGCGAGAGCGGCGAGCTCCTCGTCGGTCCGCAGCGGAAGCCGCTCCATCCTCGGACGGAAGTGCCGGAAGATCGCGACCACGAACTCCGCCACTCCTGGCGGTACCCGGTCCGATCCCGAGACGAGGCGAAGCGCCCGGCGCCTTCCCCACTCACCAAGCTGCAGGAGGATCGCCGCCTTGATCAGCAGCGCCGTGTTCTGGCGGCCGATGCCGGACGGCGAGATTAACGAGAGCGAGCGAACGCGGCCGGGTCGCCGGACCGCGTAGTCAATCGCCAGCCATCCGCCCAGCGACACACCGGCGATGCTCGCGCGCGTGATGCCGAGCGCGTTCCAGACGTCGTCGAGCCACGCAGCGTATGCGTCCGAGGCGAGCGGCGGCCGCGCCTCGGCGCTGAAGCCCGGTTCGCCAATCATGTCGACCGCATACACGCGGTGATCGCGGCTCAGCGCCGCAATCTCGCGGATCCAGGTACTCGAGTTGGCGCCTGAGCCGTGCAGCAGCACGAGCGCCGGCGCCGCCGCGTCGCCGGAGGCGATGACGAACGTATCGCCGTGGCGCGTAGGGACGATCAGTTCGGCGTGGGGGATCGGCCACTGCTGCAGCGCGCGGCGATAGAGCGCATGGATCGCCTGGCGGCCCGCATCGGATTTATAGATGCTAGTCATGGCTCGTTCGGCGGACCTGAAGGTCCGCACCACTTGTAGTGCAGGCCTTTAGGCCTGCCCCGTCAACGTGTCGATCATCCGGATCAGATCGCACGTGAGCGTCGGCATTCGCGGTGATCGTCACGCGCAGCCGGCCGCGCTCCTCGTAATAGATGGTGTCGACGCGCGGATAATCCGGCTCCCCTTTCCGCGAATTCAGCGCGGCCATGAGCATCGTCGTCACGCGCTGGCTGTCGTCCGGGCTGATCGCGTCGACATCGACGATGCTGGAGACGGTCACCTGCCGCGTGCGGACGACCGGATCGGGATCGGTCGCGCCGGCGAACGCGTCGAGATCGGCGCGCGTGACGCGGTAATCCTTCCCGATCCGTTTCGCTTTCAGCCGTCCCTCGCGGATGTAGCGGCGCACCGTCTTGGCGTGGAGGTTCAGGCGCTCAGCGACCTGGTCTACCGTATAAAGGTACGAGTGCATGGCGTCAGGACTCTGGGCCTTATTAGGGCATATCAATCCCTAATACGTCAATTGAGAGGAACAATATGACCTTTATAGAGCTTTTCGTGGCCGAACTTGACCGGGAGGCGCCCCGCACTCGACGGCGCCCTGCAACTGGTGCCGACCGGACGCGACGACTGGAAGCCCCACGCCAAGTCGATGCCCTTCGGCCGTCTGGCGGGGCTGGTGGCCTCGATGCCGTCGTGGGTGTCGCTCGTGATTGAGCAGGAAGAGCTGAACCTGACGCCGGCTCCGGGGCAGGGCCAATTCCAGCAGCCGTCAACAGACATGCTCGTGGCCACGCACGACAAGCTCGTCGCGCAGGCGCTCGAATCATTGCGGAAGACGAACGACGAGTTTCTCTATTCGACGAAATGGCGGCTGCTCGCCGGCGGCCAGGTCGTCATGGAGCAGCCGCGCCACATCGTCCTTCGCGACACGCTGAACCACCTCGCGCATCATCGCGGGCAGCTCACGGTGTACCTGCGCCTTCTCGATCAGAAGGTCCCGGCGATCTACGGGCCTTCCGCAGACGATCAGTCGTTCGCGTTAGGAGTCTTCATTGCCAGACCGACGCCTTCTTGGCCCACGCTGATTCGGTGTAGCGCGCGGTGAACGCGGCGGCCGTCTCCTTGAGCGCGGCGGGATCGTTGGTCGCGCGGTATTTCGACACGCCGGCCCAGTACAGCGCCTCCGGGCCTGCATCGGTATCGGCGTAGCGGCTGGCCACTTCGCGGAAGAGCTGTTCGGCCTTCGCGTGGTCGCCGCGCTTGAACGCCGCGTGCGCCGCGCCGAGCTCGACCTGGCTCAGAAAATCGCCGGTGGGCAGGAAGCCTTCGATGCGATGGCGCTCCTCGCCGCCAGCATCGACCACAAGAATCGTCGGAGTCCATTGGACGCCGTATCGCGAACTGAGCTGCTGATACTCGTCGCGGTTTTCGCGCACGTGCACGCGCACGGGAACGAAACGTTCGGCGATCAGATCCTTGACCCGATCGTCGGTGTACACCTCGGCATCCAGCCGAGCACAGCCGTTTCACATCGGCGCGGCGCTGAAGTCGAGCAGCACCAGTTTGCCGCTCTGCCGTGCGTCCTTCAGAGCGCCGTCGTAGTCGTGCTGCCAGGCAATGTTTTGTGTGGTTGTGGCCATGCAGGACCCCCCGCAGTCACGTACGCAATTCACAGGCCTGCACAGGTTAGGGATGCCGGAGGGAGTGAAAAGGGTGCCCTAAGCGCGACTACTCCGCCCAAATCGGGCCGTCCGCCCAAATCGTTGGATCGACGGTGGATCGACGCTAATTCCGGCTCGACTTTGGGCTCGATCCGTGTTGTTTGCGCACGGCCAAGCTGGTATCTTCGCCAGCCTCGGCCCCAAACGGGGCCACGTCCGGCCACATGTCAGAAAGGGAGAGTCTTATATGCGTCGAGCCGTTTTTTGTGCGGCTGTTCTCTTCGCGGCTGTATTTCTCGTGCCCAGCGAGAGCGCTGCACAGGGGTCAATCGCGGGGGTTGTGAAGGATACGACCGGCGCCATGATGCCGGGCGTCACTGTCGAGGCATCGAGCCCTGCGTTGATCGAGAAAACGCGAACCGCGGTGACTGACGGCGCCGGCCAGTACCGGATCGTCGACCTGCCGCCGGGCATGTACAGGTGACGTTCACGTTGACCGGGTTCCGAACCGTCGTCCGTCAGGACATCCAGATCCAGGGCGCATTCGCCGCCCAGGTGAACGCCGACCTGCAGATCGGCGCGCTCGAGGAAACGCTGACGGTCACCGGCGCATCGCCGACCGTCGACGTCATCAACAACCAGACGCAGGTCGTCCTCGATCGCGACGTGCTCGACGCGATTCCGACGACCGCGCGCAACCTGCCGATGCGCGCGGCGCTCATCCCGGGGTCGTCGGTCACGTTCATCACCCTGGGTCAGTACGCCATGACCATTCATGGCTCGTCGTTCCAGGACACGCAGCTCGCCGTCGACGGCATGAGGATCAACACGCTGTGCGGGCAGGGACAGTACAGCGGGTTCTACCTGAACGATGCGGCCGCGCAGGAGATCACCTACACGACCGGCGCCGAGTCGGCGGAGATCGGCGAGCGGCGGCATGCGCATCAACGTCACGCCGAAGGACGGCGGGAACCGCTTCGCGGGCAGCTTCTTCGCCCAGGGCGCCTCCGGGCCGCTGCAGGCCGACAACCGATCCGAAGAGGTCAAGCAATTCATCACCCAGTCCGCCCGGGCATCAACTACGAATACCAGATCAACCCGAGCTTCGGCGGGCCGATCGATGCGCGACCGCCTCTGGTTCTACCTCTCGGGCACGGTACAACGGCTACGAGCGGTTCGCGGCAGGCGCAGTGTTCGCCGACGGCACGCCGGTGCGGCACCCATCCGATGCAGGGCAACTACAGCTTCATCACCAGGGTCACGTGGCAGGCGACGCAGGCCAACAAGTTCCGTCTGTATCTGGACAGACAGTACAACGGCGAGGATTACAACAACGTCAGCACCACGATCTCGCCGGAAGCCGCACAGCAGGCATTCGGCGGCGGCTGGACGCCTCAGGTGAAGTGGACGAGCACGCCGACGTCCGGCTGCTGCTCGACGCGGGGATTACTCTCTACACGCTGCCGTACGGAGTGGCCTATCAGGACTGCCGTCGGGCCCCATCGACCTGCCGAATTTCGAATCGACGACCAGCAAACTCACCGTGGCGACGACGAATCCCTACACCAGCTGGACCGACAACTACGGGACGGCCGCGTCGGCGTCGCTACGTGACGGGCACGCACGCCATCAAGACCGGGATGACCTTCGGCTGGGGCACGAACTCCACGACGCGGTCCGCGCACGGCGAGATTCAGCAGCTCAACTTCAACAACAACAACCCCCTCTCGGTGGTCGTGCGCAACACGCCGTACTCGGTCGTGCAGAAGGTGAACGCGGACTTCGGCTTGTACGCCCAGGACGCCTGGACGATGAAGCGGCTCACGCTCAACTACGGCGGCCGGTTCGATCACTTCAACTCCGAGGTGCCGAGGCACTACTCGGATCCGACGCCCTGGGTTCCGTTCGTCCGCGACTTCGCGGCGATCGAGAATGTCCCGAACTGGAACGACTGGGCGATCCGCCTGGCTGGTTCCTACGACCTGTTCGGGACCGGCAAGACGGCGTTGAAGGCGAACGTCAGCAAGTACATGGCCGCAGAAGCCGCGAGCTACGCGGCGAACTTCAATCCGATGGCCGGCGACACGGACACCCGCGCCTGGACCGATCTCGATGGCAACCGGACGATTCTCGACGCCAACGGCAACATCCAGTACAACGAGGTCGCGGCCGGCCGCCGATCGAACTTCGGCACGTTGACGGGATCAAACCGGCCAGACCCGGATCTCGACGCGCGGCTACAACTGGGAGTACTCGGTGTCGGTGCAGCACGAGCTGATGCCGAAGGTGTCGGTCACCGCCGGTTACTATCGCCGGAGATTCGGCAACCTGCGCGTGAACGACAACCTGAACATCAGCCCGACAACGCGACTACAATCCCTTCAACATCGTCGGGCCGAGCCGACTCGCGCTTCCCGACCGGCGGCGGCGAAGCGATCACGATGTACAGCCTCAATCAGAGCGAGCTGGGCACGCCGTCCGACACGCTCGTGACCTTCTCGACGTCGAACAACAACATCTACAACGGCTTCGACGTCGGCGCGAATGCCCGGTTCGGCCGCGGGTTCTTCTTCGCCGGCGTCACGACCGAGCGCAGCGAAACGCTCAACTGCGACGTACGCGACAACCCGAACAGCGAGCGGTTCTGCGACAACGTCCCGCCGTTCCGCGCGCAGTTCAAGGGCTCGGCGGCCTACACGATTCCGTGGGACATCCAGGTCGAGCGGTTCGTTCAGTTCAACGCCCGGCACCAGCGTCTCCGCCAACTATCCGGTGACATCTGCGATCGCGGGACGCACGATCTTACGGCAACGTCGGGCGGCACCCAGCAGATCAACGTGAACCTGATCGAGCCGAACACGCTGTTCCTCGACCGTATGAACCAGATTAACGCCCGCGCTCGGCAAGACGTTCCGGTTCGGCCGCTTCCAGGCGCAGGGCTTCATGGACATCTTCAACGTGCTGAACGCCGGCACGGTGACGAGCGTCAACACGACCTACGGCGCCAACCCGGCCACGCGCACCTGGATGAACCCGGCGACGATTCTCACCGGCCGCACGATCCGGTTCGGCACGCAGTGGGAGTTCTAGGGAATCGGGGAATAGGAGCAATCGGAGTAATTGGGTAATCTGGTAATTGGGTAATTGGCAATCGCGTAACTGCTAGTTCAGGCCAGACCATCGACTGCTGAGGCAGTCGATGGTCTGGCTTCGATTCTCAGCGAATTCACTCCCCCGCCGTCGCCGCTTTGCGTTAACCTCTCCCGAAAACGGGAGGGCGTCGCCATGGTTCCAAGGCTGCAGCGGCAGGTTCGCCGGCCATTCATCGTCGCGCTACTCGCAACGGTCGCGGGCGTCGCGCCCATAATCGCGACCGTCGGCGGCGGCCCCGGCTGGGGCATGATTGGCAACGACGCCACCAACAGCCGGAATCAGCCCCTCGAGCATCGCATCGGCCCCGACAACGTCCATCGCCTCGCCCTGAAGTGGGTCGCGACCACCGCAGGTGACGTATCGGCGACGCCAGCGGTCGTCAACGGTGTGGTGTACTTCGGCGATTTCGGCGGGATGCTGTGGGCCCTCGACGCCGAGACGGGTGAAGTGATTTGGAAGCGCCTCGTCTCGGACTACACCGGAATCAGCGGCGACATTGCTCGGACGAGCCCATCGGTGGCCGGCAACACACTGGTGGTCGGCGATCTGCGGGCGCCGAACATGCTGGGCATCAACGCCAAGACCGGCGAGCTTCGCTGGATCACGCAGGTGCACCCGGATTCTCGCGGCATCATGACCGGCTCGCCGGTGCTTGCGGGCGACACCATCTACACCGGCGTGTCCGCTTCCGGCGCGGGCGGCCCGAACGCGATATTCCGCGGGGCGATCGTCGCGCTGAACGCGCAAACCGGCCGCCTGCTGTGGCGGAGCTACTCGCTGCCGGACAACGGCGGCGTGCCCGGCGGCTACGCCGGCGCGACGATGTTCTCGCCGCCGGCGGTGAGCCTGCCGGCGGGACTCGTCTACGGCACGTTCGGGCAGCCGTACACCATCCCGGCAAGCGTCAGCGCCTGTCACGACTGCCCACGGCGGCTTCTTCGAGGGATGCGAGCAGCCCGGATCGTTCCTGCGTTCGGTCGTGGCGTTCGACCTGAAGACGGGCGAACCGCGCTGGTCGTATCGGGTGCAGGGCCACGATCCGTGGCTGCGCGCGTGCGGCAGCCAGCCGCCGGTCGTCACGTGGTGCGCGCCCGAAGCCGACACTGAAAAGTGGGATCTGGGCGGCTCGGGCGCCAACGTCATGCGCCTGAGGATGGACGGACACTGGCGCGATGTCGTCGGCGTCGGCGGCAAGAGCGGCGTCTACACGCTCCTCGACGCACAAACCGGCTCATTTATCTGGAACACGCTCATCGGTCCTGGCGGCGACCAGGGCGGGATGAACTGGGGCACCGCCTTCGACGGCGAGCGCATCTACGCACCGATCACCAACCATCACCACATTCCCTACAAGCTGACCCAGAACGGTGTGATCTCGAATACGGTCGCCACGGGCGGATCGTGGGCGGCGCTCGATCCGTTGACGGGAAAGATCATCTGGCAGACCGCCGATCCGCAGCTCGAGACGATCCCCGGCTTCGTCAATGTGGGCGTGTGGGATCTGGGGCCAGTCTCAGTCGCCAACGGGGTGCTGTATGCGGCCTCGATGGCGAAGCTGGCGAATCAGGATCAGTTTTTCGCGCTGGATGCCGCCACCGGCGAGATCTTGTGGCAATACCCGGCGCTGAGCTCCGTCAACGCCGGGCCTGCCGTTGTCGACGGGACGGTGTACTGGGGTTCCGGCTACGCGAGATCAGGCGTCGAGGGCAGCGGGGGCAATCGGTTCTTCGCGTTCAGCATCGACGGAGAGTAGGGGAATAGGAGAGCTTCCGATCGATGGCCGGCCTCATCACTTGGCGGCCGGCAGCACCGCCATGCTCGCAGGCTGGTAGGCCAGCCCGGCGATCTTGCCGTCGCCGTCGAACACGACCCTCTGCACGACCGTTCTTTTTCGAAGGCCAGGATCAACTCCACCGCCCGATAGCCTTTCAGCTCGCCGCTTCGCCGCTCGTCGATGCTCTTGACCGAACCGAACTGCGCGGTCAGCATCTCCCACACGGCACGGAGCCGCTCTTCCGGGATGGCCTTCTCCATTGCGGGATTGAACTCCTTGACGACGTCTGCATACCTGCCGTCCTGGAGATTCTTCAGCACCGCCTCGGCCTTCCCGATGTTCGTTGAATCGGGCTGCGCGGAGACGCTGGTGCCGATTACGAAAAGCAGCGCAAAGATGTAGCCGACCGAGACGCTTCGTCATGTCAGACCGGCAGCTGGTCCAAGCGCCGCGAATCGTTCCCCGCTCGAGATCAAGCGATCTCCCCGGTCGTGTGCAACCACGAGGCAGCTGCGCTTTGAGGTCTTGGATCGAGATCCGTTTCATAGCCATAAATATCGTAATTCAGGGTAGCGTTCTGGTCCTTAGTATGGCCACTGACATCCGATGAGTGCTTCTTTTCCGTCGTCGATCTCGCGCTCGCCCGCCGGCTGGAACGGGCGGAAGGCGGCGCGAATGCCGCGTGCGTGGACGCCCGGCGTGACGTGCATCCGCATGTCGGCGCGGCGTGGATTGAGATCGGCGGCGTCTACGCCATGTTCGACGGCGTGGCTTCACCGCTCACCCAGCGTTTGGCCTTGGTATCTTCGATCGTATTCGCGATGCCGAGCTCGATCGCCTTGAAGCGTTCTTCAGCGAGCGCAACGCCCCGACGTTCCACGAAGTGAGCGCGTTCGCGCCGCCTGAAACGCTGAACCTGCTCAGCGTCCGCGGGTATGCGCCGATCGGGCCTCCACGGTGCTCGTCCTGCCGACGACGCTCTTTCTCAGGGCGATGACGGCCGGTGACCGTGCGGGAAGTCCGCGGAGGCCGAGAGCGGGCTCTGGACCGGGTGGCCGCGCAGGGGTGGAGCTCTGAATCCGCGCAGCTTGGGACGTTCATCGAGGACCTCGGCGCCGTCATGACTCGCGCACGCGGTGTCCATTGCTTTCTCGCGAACTGGACGCGAGCCGATCGCGGCCGGGACGCTGAACATCAGCAACGGCGTGGCGCTGCTCGCCGGCGCCAGCACCATTCCCGCGGCTCGCCGCCGCGGCGCGCAGCGCGCCTTGCTGCGCGCACCCTCGATTTCGCCGCCGCGCGCGGGATCGACCTGGCGATGGTCGTCGCCCAGCCTGGCAGCGCTTCGCAGCGCAACGCCCGGCGGCAGGGCTTCCGGCCGGTGCTATGTCAGGGCCAAGTGGCAGCTCGGTGGGCGGACCTCTTAGGTCCGCCCCGCGTCCTTAAAGATACGCGATTGAGGTGCGCCGCGAGCGCTTCGAGGCTGTCGATGTTGTGCGCGGGCAGGAAATCGTCGATGTGGCCGAGCGCCGCCTGCATGCCGCGCGTCAGCGGCTGGTAGCCGGGCGCGCCGAGCAGCGGGTTCAGCCAGATCAGCCGCCGGCAGCTGCGCCGCAGCCGCGCCATCTCGCGGGCGAGCACGTCCGGTTCGCCGCGATCCCATCCATCTGAAATCAGGAGCACGATCGCGCCGCGCGAGACGACGCGGCGCGCCCAGCGGACGTTGAAGGCGCGCACCGCTTCGCCGATCCGCGTCCCGCCGCCCCAGTCCGGCACGTGCCGGGCGACGATCGGCGCGCGTCGCGGACGCCGTGCCGCGCGATCTCGCCGGTGATGCGCGTGAAGCGCGTGGCGAACACGAACGCCTCGCACGCGCCGTTCGCCGCCGGCGACGCTGTAGATGAAGTGCAGCAGCATCCGCGCGTAGCGCTCCATCGATCCGCTGACGTCGGCGATGATCACGAGCGGCCGCGGCTTCGACGTGCGGCCGCGCGTCGGAATGCGCAGCGGCTCGCGCGCCGTACCGCATGTTCTCGCGGGCCAGCCGCCGCAGATCAGGCTCGCGCCCTTCGTTCCGCCTGCGGCGCCACGTCCGCCGCCGCCCCAGATCCCACTTCATCGCCGACACGATCCGGCGCGCCTCCCGCAGCTCGTCGTCGGTGAACTCGGCGAAGTCTTTCGCTCGCAGGGCGTCCTGCGCGCTGTAGCTCGTGGCGGCGATCTGCCCCGCGCGGAGGTCGTCATTGCGCGGGCCGATCGTCCGTCACCTCTGTCCGGCGCCGGTGCCGCGTCGAGGACAACGTCGGGGCGGCCGAGCGATCGCTGGCGGCCCATCGCGCGCAGGTCGGCGGCGGCCGATGCCGCGGCTCGCGCCAGAAGGCGCGGAACATCTCGTCGAAGATCGGCAGGTCCTGGCGGCGATGGACGAGCAGGCTGCGCAGCGCGTAGTAGAAGTCGGACCGGCGGCCGATGTCGATGTGATCGAGCGCGCTGGCGACGTCGATCATCCGCCCCGCCGGCACGTCGAGGCCCGCCGCGTGGAGCAGCCGGCCGAAACGAACCAGGTTCCGGAAGAGGAGGCTCATCCAATCAATAGAAGCTAAGGAACTGAGGAACTCAGGAGCTCAGCTGAACTGAGAAACCGTTCCTCAGTTCCACAGTTCCTGCAGTTCCTCAGCTTGTTTTTGCCTCGGCCGACGAGCTCCTCGAGACGCGCGCCCTTCTCGCCGCGGACCGCCTGGATGTCTTCCTGGTTCTTGAGCAGGATGCCGAGCGTCTCGTCGATCGACCGCCGGATCGAGCTCGGTCCGGTCGAGCGCGACGAGCGCGGCCACCCAGTCGAGCGTCTCCGAAACCCCGGCCTGCTTGTAGAGCTCGGCCTCGCGCAGCTCCTGGACGAACGCGGTCACCTGCTCGGCCAGCCGCGCGCGGCGCGTGCGGCACCTTCGCGGTCACGATCCGCAGTTCCTTGTCGAAGTCGGGTAGTCGATCCAGAAGTAGAGGCAACGCCGCTTGAGGGCGTCGTGCAGCTCGCGCGTCCGGTTCGACGTGATGATGACGATCGGCGGAGCGGCCGCGCGGATCGTCCCGAGCTCGGGGATCGTGATCTGGTAAGTCGGCCAGCAACTCGAGCAGAAAGCCTTCGAACTCCTCGTCCGCGCGATCGAGCTCGTCGATGAGCAGCACCGGGCGGCGCGCGCCGTCGCCCGAGAGCGCCTGCAGCAGCGGACGCTTGATGAGGAATCGCGCGTCGAACAGCTCGCGCGCGGCGGCTTGGCGGTCGACGGCGCCCGACGCCTCCATCAACCGGATCTCGAGCAGCTGGCGCGCGTAGTTCCATTCGTACACGGCGTGGCTGACGTCGAGGCCTTCGTAGCACTGCAGGCGGATGAGCGGCGAGTCGAACGCCGCCGCGAGCACCTTGGCGACTTCGGTCTTGCCGACGCCAGCCTCGCCTTCGAGGAGGAGCGGACGCTGCAGCTTGAGCGCGAGGAAGATCGAGGTCGCCAGGCCGCGATCGGCGATGTAAAGCTGCCGCTCGAGGAGCGCCTGCAGCTCGTCGATCGACCGCAGCATCACGTGATCGTCAGCGGACCGCGCGGCGGCCGCTGCGGCGAGCGCTCTCTTCACCCAGACGGGCGCCACCGCCTTCCGGTACTCGGCCGACGCGTAGAGGTCGCCAATGAGGTTGTCGATGTCGGCACCCAGATCGGCCGCGACGTCGGCTGCGGCGGTGGCCATGGTGGCCTCCGAAAGCGCCTGTCCGACCAGGCGGCGCTCGACCGAGGCGGCGCGCGTCGGCCGCGGGACCAGTCCGCCGAGCGCGATCGCCGCCGACTTGCACGTCCCGCCGCTGACGCCCAATACCGCCGCGACGCCGATGACGGCGTACCGCGAGGCGGGATGCTCGAACTTCACGTACGCGCTGCCCTGCCCGGCGGCCTGCGCCGGCACTTCGATCGCCGTCAGCAGGTCGTGCTCGCCGAGGGCGGTCGCCATCATGCCGGTGAAGAACTGCTCGACCGCGAACGGTCTGCTGTCCGCGCCCGCTCGTGACCACGAACCGCGCGCCGAGCGCCGTCAGGACCGTCGGCAGATCCGACGCGGGATCGGCATGGGCCACGTTGCCGCCGATCGTGCCGCGATTGCGCACGGCGGGATCGCCGACGTGTCCCGCGGCTTCAGCCAGCGCCGGGCACTGCTCGCGGACGACCGCCGACGCCGCCAGCTCGGCGTGCGTCGTCAGCGCGCCAATCCGCACGACGCCGCCCTTCGACCTCGACGCCCTTTCAGCTCCGCGATGCGGCCGATATCGATCAGCGCCGACGGCGCCGCCAGCCGCAGCTTCAGCAGCGGGATCAGGCTGTGGCCGCCGGCGAGCAGCTTCGCACCGGGATGCTGCTTGAGCAGCGTGCCCGCTTCGGCGACCGAGTTGGCGCGGTAGTAGTCGAACTGCGGTGAGTACATCGTGACTCCTGCGTCGTTCCTGATCGGCTCGCTCGACTTCGCGAGCCCGGCCGAGTCTCGCCAGTCCCGAGCCTCTAGCCCCTAGTCCCGCTGCTTCATCGCCCGCCAGACGCGCTCGGGCGTCATCGGCATCTGCAGCGTCTCGACGCCGAGCGGCGCGAGCGCATCGATCACGGCGTTGTAAACGGCGACGGTCGAGGCGATCGTGCCGGCCTCGCCGATGCCTTTCAGGCCGAGCGGATGGTGCGGCGACGGCGTCACACGTCGAGAGGACCTCGATGTCCGGCAGCTTGTCGGCGCGCGGCAGCGCGTAGTCGAGCATCGAGCCGGTCACGAGCTGGCCGACTGCGTCGTACACCGCCTCTTCCCACAGCGCCTGGCCGATGCCCTGCACGACGCCGCCGTGCACCTGTCCTTCGACGATGACCGGGTTGATCTGCGGACCGCAGTCGTCGAGCGCGACGTAGCGCTTCAGCGCGACCTCGCCCGGTCTCGCGGATCGATCTCGACGACCGCAAGGTGCGAGCCGAACGGGTAGGTGAAGTTCGGCGGATCGTAGAACATCGACGCCTCGAGCCCGGCCTCCACGCCCGCCGGCATGTTCCAGGCGACGTGGGCCATCAGCGCGATGTCCTGGATCGTCTTCGCCTTGTCCGGGCGATCCCTTCACGAAGAACTTGCCGTCCGCGTAGTCCATGTCCTCGACGGCGGCTTCGAGCAGGTGCGCGGCCATCGCCTTGGCCTTCTCCTTCACCTTGCGCGTCGCGAGAACCAGCGCCGCGCCGCCGACGGCGGTCGTCCGGCTGCCGTAGGTGCCCCAGCCCATCGGCGTGACGTCGGTGTCGCCGTGGAACACCTTCACGTCGTCGACATCGACGCCGATCTCGCTCGCGACGATCTGCGCGAACGTCGTCTCTTCGCCCTGGCCGTGCGGCGAGGCGCCGATGAACACGTGCACCTTGCCGGTCGGATGAACGCGCACGATCGCGCTTTCCCACAGTCCGCCCTGGAAGCCGATGGCGCCGGCCACCTGCGACGGTCCGAGGCCGCAGATCTCGACGTACGACGCGAGGCCGATGCCGACGCAGCCGGCCTTTCTTGCGCGCCTCGGCCTGCTCCTTCCGCAGCTGCGCGTACTTGACGTGGTCCAGCAGCTTCTTCAGGCCGCCGGGATAGTCGCCGCTGTCGTAGGTCAGCCCGGTGACGACGGCATGGCCGTTCTCGAAGCGCGGAATCATGTTCTTCAGCCGCACGTCGGCCGGATCGATCCCGAGCTTGCTGCGCGAGCTTGTCGACCATCCGCTCGATCATGAACGTCGCTTCGGGACGTCCGGCGCCGCGGTACGCCTCGACCGGCGTCGTGTTCGTGTAGACGCCGTAGACGTCTTCCTTGATCGCCGGAATGTCGTAGACGCCCGACAGCATCAGGCCGTGAAGAATCGTCGGGATGCCCGGGCGCCGCCGTCGACAGGTAGGCGCCCATCGCCGACCACGACGTGGCGCGCAGCCCGAGGATCTTGCCGTCCTTCGTCGCCGCGAGCTCGACTTCCTGGATGTGATCGCGGCCGTGCGTCGTCGCCTGGTAGTTCTCGCTGCGGGTCTCGGTCCACTTGACCGGGCGGTTGAGGCGCATCGCGCAGAACATGGTGAGGAAGTCGGCCGGATACGCGGCGATCTTGCTGCCGAACCCGCCGCCGACTTCGGGCGCGATCACGCGCAGCTTGTCTTCGGGCACGCCGGTCACGACCGAGGTGAGGAACCGCAGGATGTGCGGATTCTGCGTCGTGTTCCAGAGCGTCAGCTCGCCGACGCGCCGGCACCACTTCGCCAGCGCCGCGCGCGGCTCCATCGCGTTCGGGATCAGCCGCTGCTGGACGATGCGCTCCTTGATCACCACCTCGGCGTTCTTGAACGCCGCGTCGACGTCGCCGCCGGCGACCGTCCAGTGAAACGCCTGATTGTTCGGCACGTCGGCGTGCAGCTGCGGCGCGCCGGACTTCACGGCCTGCTCGGGATCGGTCACGCGACGGCAGCGGCTCGTAGTCGACGTCGATCAGCTCGAGCGCATCGTAGGCCTGGTTGGTGGTTTCGGCGACGACAACGGCGACGATGTCGCCGACGTAGCGGACGGTGTCCTTCGCCGCGCACGGGATAGGTCGCGACCTTGAGATTGGCGTTCGGCAGCAGCCACGCGCACGGCGCCGGCTGCAGCGCCTCGATATCGGCGCCCGCGTAGACGGCGACCACGCCCGGCGCGGCCTTCGCCTTGCTGGTGTCGATGCGCGTGATGCGCGCGTGCGCGTGCGGGCTGCGCAGCATCGCGGCGTGCACCATGCCCGGCAGCGTGAAATCGTCGGTGTAGGTCGCCGCGCCGGTGATGAGCCGCGGATCTTCGCGGCGGCGGATTCCCGATCCGAAGATTCGGTCGTCGCCATCGCTCACCTGCCTCGCCATCGCGCCCGCCGCTTCGCGGACGGCGCGCACGATGTTCTGATAGCCGGTGCACCGGCACATGTTGCCCTCGAGCCCGTGGCGGATTTCGGCGTCGGTCGGCTTCGGGTTCGTGCGCAGCAGCTCGTGCGCCGCCAGGATCATGCCCGGCGTGCAGAAGCCGCACTGCAGTCCGTGCTTGTTCCAGAAGGCTTCCTGCAGCGGATGCAGCGTGCCGTCCCGCTGCCGAGCCCTTCGATGGTCGTGATCGAGGTGCCGTCGGCCTGGACCGCCAGGCAGGTGCACGATTTCACGGCGACGCCGTCGAGCAGCACCGTGCAGGCGCCGCACTGGCTGGTGTCGCAGCCGACCTTGGTGCCGGTGAGCCCCGCCGAGCTCGCGGATGAAGTGCACGAGCAGCTGCGCGGCTCGACATCGCGCTGGTAGGTGCGGCCGTTGATCGACAGCCGGACCGGAACTGTCACGAGTACCTCCGACTCGCGGTTGTAGGCCGACCCTTTCAGGGTCGGCTGAAAAATCGAAAAGGTGGCGATTATAGTCCCAAACCGGATCACGAGCGGAGCCTCAGGTACGCCTGCCCGATGCGCAAACGGCCCGTGATGTCGTCGTCGAACGCATACAGGAGCGCAAGGGTGGCGACGGCGTGCGAGAGCCCCAGCGGCACGATGTTCGGGTACCGGGAGTAGATCGCGCACCAGCCGAGCGCGCCGACAAACGTCATCGACATGAGGAACACGTTGGGCACGTGAACGAGCGCGAACAGCAGTGCGGCGACGACGATGCTGGCCCTGGGAGGCAGGAGGCGCCGCGCCTCGCGCAGCACGACCGTCTGCAGGAGCCACTGCTGCGCGCCGCCCCATGGCACGAGCTCCGCAAGGTTGCCGAGAAACGCCGCCCGGTCGTGGAGCGTGCCGATCGCCATTCCGGCAGCGAGCACCCCCAGCACGGCCGGGAGCGTGAACATCGCGGTCGCCCGCAACGCTGGCAGCAGCGCCCTGGGAGAGAGTCCCCACTCGCCAGACCGGACGTTGTTCAGTACGGCGGCTCACGACAATGACCGCCGCGGGCGCCGCCACCGGGACGCCCCGCGGCTCGAGCACCCACGCATAAAGAAGTAACGTGGCAAGAATTGTCAGCGTGAAAGGCATTGGTGCACGGCCGACCCCGGACGTATGCTAGGGTAGCTTTTCACGGAGGGTCGGATGAAACCGTTATCGCGGCTCCTGCCGGTCGTCGTCCTCGGCGGCGCCCTTGCGCTACTCTCGACGGCAGTGAGCACTCAGCAGCCAGTCCCCGGGCAGCCGGAGTTGAACGTCGGAGATACTGCTCCCGACTTCACCCTGCCGGCCAGCGACGGTCAGACGTACTCGCTCGACAAGCTCAAAGGCAAGTTCGTCGTCCTCGCGTGGTTCCCCAAGGCCTTCACCGCTGGTTGAACGGCCGAATGCCGGGCCCTCCGTGAGAGCGGCCCCATGATTCGGGAATACGACGTCGCGTACTTCATGATCAGCGTCGATACCCTCGAGGACAACACCGCGTTCGCCAAGAAGGAGAACGCCGACTTTCCGATCCTGGCCGATCCGAGCCGTGAGACGGCGCGCAAGTACGGCGTCCTGGCGGACTACAGCAAGTTCATGCTCGGCGAAGTCGCCAATCGCTGGACGTTCTACATCGGTCCCGATGGCAAAATCCGCGACATCGACAAGAAGGTGAACCCGGCCAACTCGGGCGCGGATGTCGTGGCCCATCTGAAGGCCCTGAACGCACCGGCGCGCAAGTAGCGCGTACAGGCGTCGCAACGGCAGGCCTGAAGGCCTGCACTACGACAGCCGTAGTGCGGACCTTCAGGTCCGCCTGACTCGCGGCCGCGCTCGCTAACGCTCAGCGCCTGCCGTTGCGGCTCGGCTCGCGCTGCACCCACCGGTACGGCTTGCGTGAGTTCCTCCAGAACACCTTCTCCATTGCCGCCGGATTCTTGCCCGTGACGTAGGCACGCGCGACATTGAAGACGTTCGGGTAGGAATTGAATTCGAGCCCCTCGCTCTGGGGCCAGTCGCTGCCGAACATGATCCGGTCTTCGCCGAAAATGTCCCAGAGCTCGTCGAGCCAGGCGCGGTAGTTGTGGAGATCGGTCGAGACTCGTCCCTCGTAGCGTCGAACCACCTCCGAGAGCTTGATGAAGACGTTCGGGCGCTTCCCCAGCTCGCGCAGGTGGCGGACGTACGTGGCCTTGGCTGCCTCGTCGGGAAAACGGACGTCGGGAAGGTGGTCCATCACCAGGCGGAGCGACGGCACTTTGTCGAGCACCTTGACCAGCACCTCGGTCGCGGTCATCCCTTGCCGGGGCGTGTCGACGTCGAGGCTGCAGTCGGCGTCCGCGAGCCGCTTCAGGTTGGCGATGTATTCGGCGTTCTCCAGGCCCAGGTGGAGCTGCCCCTGGCGGATGCCGATGAACAGGCGATTCTTGACGAGCGCTCCAGGTGCGTGGGAAACGCGCGGTCGCCCGGGTCGATGCGGCCGACGAGGCCGACGATGACCGGATGATCCTTGCTGATGTCGAGCAGCCAGTCGTTGTCCTCGACGCGCGGGCTTGCTTCGACGATGATTGCCCCGGCGACGCCGAAGGGGACGACGATCGCCTTATAGCGATTCGGCAGGGCGATCATCCCCTGCGGCGGTTCTCCCCCGCCGGGCATGTCCCTCGGATACGGGGCGCCTTCGGGCCGCGTCTTGTCGAAGATGTGGATGTGGGTGTCGATAATGGGAAAGGCGGGTTTTTCGGGCTGGGCCTGCGCGGCAATGGCCGCCCGTGCCGCGAATGGCAGCATCGGAATGGAGCCGACGAACATCCTGCGGGTCAGGCCTTCCATCGACACCTCCAGGTCCCGGCCGAGCGCTGCAGCCGTCGACGCGCGCATCGTGGCACCCGCCCGGGTGCTATGTCAAAGTGCTGAAGAGCAGATTCTATGATCGCGATCATGTGGCAGTTCGACGTCAAGCCGGGGCAGGAGAAGGAATTCGAGCAGTTATACGGCGTCGACGGCGAGTGGACACAGATCAATCGGCAGACGCGATCCTACCTGGGTAGTTCCTTTCTTCGCGATCAGAGCCTCCCATCGCGGTACATCGTCATCGAGTACCTGGAGCGAGATGCTCGTGTACGAGCAGCATCGCGTCTATCGTTCGGACGCCGTCGCTTCCCTGGAGGAACGTTCCGCCGCCCTCGTCGACTCGACCGAGCCGCTGGGGGTGTTCACCGCGCTGAACGTGCCCGAGCGCTACGGCCCGACCTGGTCGCAGCGAGAGCGGTCCTGACCGGCTGTCGCTATAATGCCGACCCTAAGGGTCGGCCTACCTGAAGGTCGGCTACCTAGCCGACACTGTCGCACGCACCGAGGGGCAGGTCATGAAGAAGATGTGGCTGCTCGCGACGCTCGCCTGCCTGTGGCCCGGCACAGGAATCTCCCAGTCCACCGCGGAGCTCGTCAGCGACGGCAAGAACACCGAGCACGTGCTGACGCAGAGCCTGGGCTACGACCGCAAGAGCTACAGCCCGCTCCGCGAAATCAACAAGACCAACATCAGGCGACTGGTGCCGATCTGGAGCACCAGCGTGATGAACGACCTGGGCGAGCTGGCCGCGCCGACGATCTACGACGGCGTGATGTACGTGATCAACGGCAAATGGACCTTCGCGCTCGACGTGGAAACGGGCCGGCAGATCTGGCGGACGCCGGTGGAGCTCGAGCCGGGCACGCGGGGCGCGCCGATCACGCGCGGGGCGGCAACGATCTACAACGGCAAGCTGTACCGCGTGACGTTCGACAACCACGTGCTCGCGCTCGACATGAAGACCGGCGAGCAGGTCTGGAACCAGAAGTTCGCCGACGCGAAGGAAGGCTACTACGCGACCGGCGCGCCGATCGTCGCCAACGGGGTGCTCATCTCCGGCATGGCCGGCGGCGAATCGACCACCCGCGGGTTCCTCGACGGCTGGGATCCCGAGACCGGCAAGAAGTTGTGGCGCCGCTACACGATTCCGTCGCCTGGCGAGCCTGGCTCGGAGACCTGGCCGAAGGACAACGACGCCTGGATGCACGGCGGTGCGCCGACGTGGCGCTCAGGCTCGTACGATCCGGAGCTCGATCTCGTGTATTGGGGAACAGGCAACGCGGAGCCGTACGATCCGAGGCCGCGGGGCGCGCTCGACAGCCTGTTCGCGTCCAGCGTGCTGGCGATCCGGCCGAAGACCGGCGAAGTCGTCTGCTATTTCCAGTACACGCCCAATGACGTCTACGACGTCGACGGCACCGACGAGAACGTCCTCGCCGATATCCGCATCGACGGCCAGCTGCGGAAGGTGATGATCCAGGCGAACAAGAACGGCTTCCTGTACGTGCTGGACCGGACGAACTGCAAGCTCGATCGCCGCGCATCCATACGTCCAGGTGAATTGGGCCTCGCGCATCGACCTCGCCACCGGCCGGCCGGTGCTCACCGATCTCTACAACCGGTTTCTCGCTGGCGAAGAGGTCCAGATTTTTCCGTCGCGCGGCACCAACGCCGTGCCGATCGCATTCAATCCGAACACCGGGCTCGTCTATGCGAGCACCTGGAACGTGCCGCGCATCCAGAAGCTGGCGCCGCCCGCCGGGAAACCGCAGGTCATCGGCGCGAGCTCGACCGGCGTCACCAGCAGGATGCCGACTTTCAAGCCGGGCGAGGTGCTCGGTCATTTCGTGGCCATCGATCCGCTGACCGGCCAGAAGAAATGGGAGGTGCCGTTGCCGGATCTGCCGAGCGCGGCCGGGATGCTGGTCACCGGCGGCGGCCTGGTGTTCACCGGCAAGCTGACCGGCGAGTTCGTCGCGCTCGACGAAGCAACCGGCGAGACGCTCTGGCAGTTCAAGACCGGCTCGAGCATCAATGCCACGGCGATCACCTACACGCACAAGGGCCGGCAATTTGTGACGGTCGCATCTGGACGCGGCGGCTTACTGGCGAGCCGCTACACGACCGACAAGGTGCCCACCGGCGGATCGATCTGGACGTTCGCGCTGCTTCCGGAATAGGAGATGTCGATGAAGCTGAACACCATCGGCCGACTCTCGCTGCCGATTC
>CAVVPE010000014.1:0-41948 GCA_963750035.1 uncultured Acidobacteriota bacterium
CTTCTTCTTCTGTCGTGCTTCATTCATCGTATTGCTGCGGATGGCGGCCGTGTGCGTCTTCTTCGAGCCAGCCGCGCAGGCGTGGCCATTCGCGCAGGAGCGCCTCGTGCGCAACCTCGACGTCGCCGTCGCCGATCGTGACCAGGCGATCGGCGGCGAGGGCGGCCAAGACGTCGGCGATGGGCTCGTCCTGATCGGCGTCGAGCTCTGCCAGGGGCACGCGCCGCCGTACGGCGGCCTTGCCGTCGCCCTCGCCCGCGAGTCGCAGCAGGATCCGCCGGGCCAACTCGCGGCGTTCGTCGTCGAGCCGCTGGTAGGTGCGCTCGGCCAGCCGTGCGACCGCGCCGTGCACGCCGCCGGTCTGCTCATAGGTGCTCGAGGACGGCGTCGGCCGTCGCGGCGCTGCCGAGCTCGAGCAGCGCCGTTGATAGCAGCGGCAGCGCACGGGCTCACCCTCGACGTCGGCGATCAGCGCGCGGCGGGTTCCGAGGGCAAGCTGGCGCATCTGGGGGTCGAGGCCCCGTGCCGCGCGACGCTGGCCTACGCCAATGCGCATCGCCCGTGGCAGCTGTATCAACGCGTGTTCGACCAGGTCCTGGCGCGGTGTCGGGAGGTCGCGGGCGCGAAGCCGTTCCGGTTCAAAAACAAATTGCTCAGTCTCGATGCGACGGTCATCGACCTGTGCGCACGGAGATGTTTCCGTGGGCGGCGTTTCGGCGTACAAAGGTGCGGTCAAGCTGCATTTCACACTCGATCACGACGGGTATCTGCCGACCTTCCTGGTGATCACAGACGGCAAGCACCGCGAGGGACCGATGGCGCGGGAGCAGCAGTTTCTGCCGGGCACCATTGTGGTCGTCGACAAGGGGTAGATCGACTTCGCCTGGTTGGCGGAGCTGACGGCCGCGCAGGGTGTTCTTCGTGACGCGACTGAAGCGGAATGCCGACTACACCGTCGTCGAGCGCCACGCGCCGGCCCAACACCGCGGCGTCCTGTGCGATCAGACGGATTCGATTCCGGGGCCCCCGTAACGCGCCGGAAATATCCCGATCCGCTCCGGCGGGTGGTCGTGCGCACGCCCGACGGGGACGCGCCTCGAGTTCCTGACCAATCATCTGACGCTCGGCGCGTCCACCATCGCGCAAATTTCCAAGGACCGGTGGCAGATCGAACTGTTTTTCAAGGCGCTGAAACAAAATCTGCGGGTGAAAACGTTTGTCGGGACCTCCGCCAATGCCTTGCAGATTCAAATCTGGACGGCGCTCATCGCGCTGCTCGTCTTGAAGTCCCTGCAACTGAAAGCGCGCTTCGGCTGGTCGCTGTCGAACCTGGTTGCCCTGCTCCGCATGAATCTCCTGGTGTATCGCGATCTCTGGGCGTGGCTCGACGACCCGTTCACCCGTCCACCGCCGCTCGCTGTCCCTGTCCAAGGCGCGCTGACGTTCAGTTAATTCGGACAGCATCTAGCGAGGTGTAGTTTGGCCAACACGTCACAACCACCACCGTTTCTCTCGCGAAACGCGGCGCGCGCAACGGTGACCACGGCTAATTTGGACAGCACTGATCTTAAATCTTAAATTCCAGTATCAGGTGCTTCGGGCGTGCAGGATGTTGGGACGTTTGGATGCTTGGATTACCGCCAGCGCCGCGCCCATACCAGAGAGACGCCCACTTGATGATCCCAGGTGTTGCGAGTGAACGCCTTTCTCGCCATGTAGCTGCCGCGCGCGGTCACGTCGGGGACGATCCGATAGCCGACGGTCGCTTCGGTGGTCTGAAAGATCGTACAGACCTGGGGCGTGGGGGCAAGCAGGCGCATTCGTCCGTAGGGGAAATCCCACTTGCTTATCGGCGGCGGGAGCGCGACCGTGAGCACTTCTTCCAGTGTCTCCACCGGGACGAACCGCATGCCGTTCTTCACCTCGGCCGGCAGCTCGGCGAGGTCGGCCTCGTTGCGCGCCGGCAGGATGAACGTCTTGATGCCGTGACGCCGCGCCGCCAGCGCCTTTTCGCGGATGCCGCCGACCGGCAGCACCAGGCCGCTCAGCGTGATCTCGCCGGTCATCGCCACGTCCTCGCGCACCGGCTGGTTCGCGAAGCGCCGACACGATGGCGGTGGCCATCGTGACGCCCGGCCGACGGGCCGTCCTTGGGAATCGCGCCGGCCGGCACGTGGACGTGCAGATCGTGCGTGTCGAGGAACTCCGGCGAGATGCCGAGCTCGTCGGCCGACGCGCGGATGTGGCTGACGGCGGCGCGCGCCGACTCCTGCATCACGTTGCCGAGCTGGCCCGGTGAGGATCAGGTTGTGGTGGCCGGACGGCAGCAGGCTCGCTTCGACGAACAGCACGTCGCCGCCGGTTTCGGTCCACGCGACGCCGGTCGCGACGCCGGGCCGCGACACGCGGAACGGCGACTTCGTGATGGAAGCGCGGCGGGCCGAGGTAATCGGGCAGACTCGCTGGCTGCGACGACCGTCGGCCGATGCTGGCGCCGCATCGGCTTGCCGGTCGTCGCCGGGCGGCGTGGCCGGCGGCAGCGCGACCGCGACGCGCGCCGCGATCTTCCGCGCGACCGCGCCGATCTGCCGCTCGAGGCTCCGGACGCCCGCCTCGCGCGTGTACTCGCCGATGATCCGCCGGAGCGCGTCGTCCTCGAACGTCGACCTGGTCGGCGTCGAGACCGTGCTCCTCGAGCTGCCGCGGCACGAGGTACCGCCGCGCGATGTGCAGCTTCTCTTCCTCGCTGTAGCCGGCGAGCGAGATGATCTCCATGCGATCGAGCAGCGCCGGATGGATCGTGCCGAGCTGGTTCGACGTGGCGATGAACAGCACGCGCGAGAGATCGATGTTGATCTCGAGATAGTGGTCGCGGAACGAGTGGTTCTGCGCCGGGTCGAGCACCTCGAGCAGCGCCGCCGCCGGATCGCCCTGGAAGCCGGCGCTGATCTTGTCGATCTCGTCGAGCATGAACACCGGGTTCATCGCGCCGGCCTGCTTCAGCGCCTGGACGATGCGGCCGGGAATGGCGCCGATGTAGGTGCGGCGATGGCCGCGGATTTCCGCTTCGTCGCGCACGCCGCCGAGCGAGATCCGCACGAACTTGCGGTTCATCGCGCGCGCGATCGACTGGCCGAGCGACGTCTTGCCGACGCCCGGCGGCCCGACGAAGCAGAGGATCGGGCCCTTGATCGACAGCGCGCCGCGTCTGCCGCGCCTTCAGCTTCTGCACCGCCAGGTACTCGACGATGCGTTCCTTGACCTTGTCGAGGTCGTAGTGATCTTCGTCGAGCACCTGCCGCGCCGCGACCGGATCGAGGCGGTCCTCGGTGGTCGTCGACCACGGGCACGTCGAGCACCCAGTCGATGTAGGTGCGGATCATCTGGTATTCGGGCGACGCCGGCGTCATCCGCTCGAGGCGATCGATCTCGCGCGTGCGCGACGGCGAGCGACGTGCTCGGGCAGCTTGCGCCTCCGCGATCCGCTTGCGCAGCTCCTGCGCTTCCGGCTTCTCGCCTTCGCCGAGCTCGTCCTGGATCGCCTTGAGCTGCTGGCGCAGGAAGTACTGCCGCTGCGCGTCGGTCATCTCCTGCTGCGCGGCCGACTCGATCTTGCCCTTCAGCTCGAGCAGCGCGATCTCGCGGTTGAGCGCGGTGGCGACCGCCTGCAGCTTGTCGAGTCAGGCTGTCGCTCTCGAGGATCTGCTGCTTCTCCTCGGCTTTCATGTCGAGCAGGCTCGACGAGCAGGTAGGCGAGCCGCAGCGGATCGTCGATGCCGGCGACGATGCCGCGCAGCTCCTGCGACAGCCCGCTCGTCACCGACAGCGCGCGGTCGATCAGCTCGTGCAGCCGCCGCACGTACGCGTCGACTTCGAGCGTCCGCTCGGCTCGCTCCGGCAGCAGGCGACACCGTCGCGCGCAGCGATCGTGCCCGGTGCGCGTCACGAGCTCCGACCTGCGCCCGCATCAGGCCTTCGACGATGACGTGGATGCCGCCGGTGGGCACCTTGGCCATCTGCCGGATGGCGGCAATCGTGCCGATCTTGTTCAGGTGGTCGGCTCGGCTCGTCGTCCTCGGTGGTCTGCAGCGACAGGAACAGCAGGCGGTCGCCCGCGAGCGCGCGGTTCACCGACTCGATCGAAAGCGGCCGGGTGATCGCGAGCGGCTGAAGCGTGAGCGGGAAGACGACGGTGTCACGAAGCGCGAGGACGGGAAGCTCGGACGGATAGTCACGGGGCTGTTCGGGCATACGTCCATTCAGGATACCGGAGGTGACGGAGGAGAGGTCACGGAGGTGGCGGAGGAGAACGGATAAACAACGGAGAAACGGGGCAACGGAGACGAAACGGAGAAGAAATACAGAAGGTGCGGAGAAGAAAAGCGGAGGCGGAGGAGAAGAGAAGCAAAAAGAGGGCCGAATAAGGACGCGGCAGAAATTGCCACGCCGAGCGCGTCCTCGGACTGCAGCTTTTGCGGTACTCGACGAGGCGATTCGACAGTTTCCCTAGCAAAGCTGAACGGTGTAGGGCTTGCTCAGGCGTGCGGCATGTTGCTCAACGACGATTCCCTCAACCAGCTCACCGGCCTCATCTTGGCGGCCGCGATTGAGGTTCATCGGATCCTCGGGCCCGGGCTGCTCGAGTCGATTTACATCGAGTGCCTCGAGCACGAGCTCCGAGCGCGAGGATTGGCGTTCGTGCGCCAGCTGACAGTGCCAATCACGTATAAGGGCACGCGGTTGCGCTCGTCTTATCGCGTCGACCTCATCGTCGACGACAGAGTCGTTGTGGAAGTGAAGTCCGTCGATGTCTTGGCGCCCGTGTACAAGGCCCAGGTGCTCACCTACATGCGGGTGACCGGGAAGCCGGCCGGCCTGCTGATCAACTTCAATGTCCCGAGGCTGATGGATGGTGTGAAGCGGCTCATCAATCCGGCAGGCAAGTCGTTAACAACATCGTGAGCTGGTTTTTTCCTTAGAGAGAGCGTGTAACAAAACCTCTGAAAACTCGATCCGTCCACCCTGCGGCGTTGATCATTACCAATCCCCTCCCTAAGCGGCATCCCCGTATAATTCGAGCGGGTTAGCGTGTCGCTAACTCCTGGTCATCGACTCGGCCCATATGAAATCTCCGCACAGATCGGTGCGGGCGGGATGGGCGAGGTCTATCTGGCTACCGACACGAACCTGAGCGGCCGGTCGCGGTAAAAAGTGCTGCCGGATGCGATGGCGCACGACCGTGAGCGAGTGGCTCGATTCCAACGGGAGGCCAGGATGCTGGCGTCGTTGAACCACCCGAACATCAGCAGTCCACGGACTCGAAAAGGGCGACGATGACGGCGCCTGGTGATGGAACTCGTCGAAGGACCGACGCTCGCGGATCGAATCGCTCATGGCCCGCTACCGGTCGATGAGGCACTGCCGATTGCGAGGCAGATCGCCGAGGCGCTGGAAGCCGCGCACGAGCAAGGGATCATCCATCGCGATCTGAAACCCGCCAACATCAAGCTCCGGCCGGACGGGCAGGTCAAGATTCTCGATTTCGGCCTCGCGAAAGCCTTCACGACCGAGAGCGTCGGGCCGTCGTCGGCCGCGTTGACGAACTCCCCCACGCTCACCAGTCCTATTGGCATGACGGGGGTAGGCATCATCCTCGGGACGGCTGCGTACATGGCGCCAGAGCAGGCGAAGGGAAAAGCCGTCGACCGCCGTGCCGACATCTGGGCGTTCGGCGTGGTGACCTGCGAAATGCTCATCGGCAGGCCGCTCTACGACGGGGAAACAGCGCAGGAAACGCTCGCTCGGATCATTGAGCGTGAGCCCGACGTCGCCAGCCTGCCAGCTGCGACGCCGCCGTTCATCCGCGATCTGCTGCGCCGCTGCCTGACGAAGGATCCCGGGCCCGTCTGCAGGCAATCGGCGAGGCGCGGATCGCGCTGGAGCAGGCAATTGCCCACCCCCGTGGCGGTCACACAGTGTCGGGCGGAGTTCCGACATCAATTCGCAGTCGTGCCCTATCGGTGGTTCCTTGGGTGACGAGCGCCGTTCTTGCGGCGGGATTGCTGGTTGTGCTCACGTGGGCGAAGCCCTGGCAGCCTGCGCCGCGCACCGCGACGATGCAAGTCCGTGTGGAGCTCGGCGCCGACGTCTCGATCGTGACAACGGTCGGAGCGCCGGGCGCGTCGCTCGCGTTGTCCCGGACGGCTCGCTGCTCGTGTTCGTCGGTCAGACCAGGACGGCAACACAGCTCTATTCCAGACGCCTGGCTCAACTGATCGCCTCCCCAATACCGGGTACAGATGGAGCTCGCGATCCGTTCTTCTCGCACGATGGTCACTCGATCGCGTTCTTCGCAGACGGCAAATTGAAGTGGCTCGACCTCGCCGGCGGCCCTGCGAGCGCCATCGCTGATGCGTCGAACGACCGCGGCGGCGCGTGGGGTGACGACGGGAACATTGTTTACATGCCTGTGGGTAAGCAACGGGCCACTGATGCGGGTTTCGGCCGCGCGGGGTGGCACAGCGGAAGCGATCACGAAGCTCGTTGGCGGGGAAGTCACGCACCGATGGCCCCAGATTCTTCCGGGCGCTCGGGCCATCGTATATACCGCACACTCGGCGCCGAACTCGCTGGACACGGCAAACATCGTGGTCCAGCCTCTGCCGACTGGAAATCCCAAAATCGTGCACAGAGGCGGATATCACGCGCGCGTGCTGCCGTGTGGACACCTCGTGTTCATTCAGGACGGCGCGCTGTTCGCAGCGCCGTTCGACGCCGATCGTCTCGCGGTGACCGGGCGTCCGGTCCGCATCGTCGAGGGCATCGCGGCTAATTCGGGTACCGGCGGCGCGCAGTACGCGGTCTCGACGACAGGAGGGCTGGGAAGGCTCGTGTACTTTTCTGGAGAAGCGGCCGGCATCTCACAACCCATCACGTGGGTCGATCGAAAAGGCATGAGGTCGCTGCTTCGATCCGCACCATCAGAATGGAGAAATCCGAGCTTCTCGCCAGACGGCCGTCACTTGGCCGTGGACATTGACAACCTCGCGGACATCTCGTTGATCGACCTCGCGCGCGATGCGGTCACGAAGCTGACGTTCAACCCGGAAGTGGACCAGAAGCCGGTTTGGACACCCAGCGGCAGCCGAATCGTGTATTCAACCGTCTATCGGAGCAAGACCTTGAACCTGCACTGGATACGCGCGGACGGGTCAAGTGCCGAGCCGGAACGGCTGGCCGAAAGCGATAACGTGCAGTTCGCCGGGTCATGGCATCCAAGAGGCCGGATCTTGGCTTTTACCGAAATCAGGGCAGAAACGTCCAGCAGTGATTTGATGACCCTCGAGATCGAGGGCGACGAATCAGCCGGATGGAAGATCGGGCAACCAAAGGTTTTTCTCGGGACGACATCCAACGAATCCGAGCCGATGTTCTCGCCGGACGGAAATTGGATCGCCTACCAGTCGAATCAGGGGTCTGGGAACGATGTGTATGTTCGTCCATACCCGGGTCCTGGTCCCGTTACGCCAATTTCAACCGACGGGGGGCTAATGCCGGTGTGGTCGCGAACTCGGCCTGAGCTCCTGTACCGGACGAAAGCCAATCGAGTGATGGTCGTCACGTACTCGACAGATGGGCGATCCTTTCAACCAGACAAGCCACAGCCCTTGGTGCGGATCCGCGGTTCTCGTACTTCAGCGGCCGGGCCAGCGCTCCTTCGACCTTCATCCCGACGGCAATCGCATTGCCGGAGCCTTCGCGAGCGAAGCGGAGTGGACGAATGTCGATACGGTGGTCATAATCGAGAACTTTTTCGACGAGCTGGAGCGCCTCGTGCCGACGAAGTAGCGAGGACGCTCGCCTGATGAGCGAGCAGGCCGGGGTTTTGTGAGAGGCTCTTAAGCTGTTCTTCTCCGTTTGTCCTCCGTTGCTCCGTTCCTCCGTTGTTAATCCGTTCCCTCCGTCTCCTCCCGTCTCCTCCGCCTCCTCCGACCCTCCTATCTCACGGAACTGAATCACGTTCCCCTCCGGGTCTACCGCATCGCAAACCACGACACCGTCGAATGACCACTCCATCTCTTGCGGTTCCAAGGCGCCGCCGTATGCACTCGCGACGGTACAAACACTCGCGAGGTTGTGAACGAAGAAGACCGGTTTGAAGGCCGCCCCGGCACGGCGAGCCGGCGGCTCCGCAGCGTCAATGGTGGTGGTCGAGTGGCCAGGGATCCGATGCACGACCAATTGGAATCCCGGCGACTCGAGCAGGATGTGATCGTCATCGCGATTGGCTTCGCGGAGACCGAGCACGTTTGCATAGAAGGCGGCGACCTGGTCCAACCTTCGCGCGAATAGCACTGCGCCCGTCCGGGATTCGTAGCTCACGGCACTCTCCAAGCGTTGGTCGAGTGGGACTGCTAGTAAATGTACGGAATCAATCGCCAGCGGACGCGTGCCTTGTAACGGTGATACTCGTCGCCAAACACGCGATCGAGCGACCGTTCTTCCCACGGAATCGCGACGATCAGATAGATCGTCGTCATCACCGCAAAGACCAGCCGATCGAAGGTCATCGTGGCCGCGCCGAACACCATCAGCACCCAGCCGAAGTACAGCGGATGGCGGACGAGGCGGTACGGGCCTCGCACCTGCAGCCCCGCGGGCCGCGTGCTGGAGCGGATGCCGGCCAGTTCGAGCGGGTCGATGACGCCGACCGACGCCGCGATCAGCCACAGGCCCGCCAGCTGAATGGCCGCGTGCACGATGCGCGCGGCGCCACCGGTCTGTTCGAACACGAGCCCGCCCAGCGGCTGCCAGGCCGCGACTACCGTGAACCAGAGGGCGCTGGCGATCCATACGTAAAACGAGCGCAGCAGTCGATCGGGCACGTAGCGTGCAACCCACGCCTTGACGGGTTCGCGCGCAAACAGGCTGTGGTGCAGCGCGAAGACGAGGAACCACGCGGTGTTGGCCGCGAGCGCCGGCCACAGGATGGGCCTGCCGAGGCGCGACGACGACCAACCAAACGCGTAAACGACGACGGTGGCCGTAAGCGATCCCACGAACAGGGCGCCACCGATCCACACGAACGCCCGCTCCAGGAATTTGGTCGAGCTGGCAATCTGATTGTTCGGCGGCACGGCAGAATTGCCGCATAGCATAGGGCACATATGCGTCACTCGGGAGAGCCGCGGGTCGTCATCTCCGGAATTGGCGTCGTGTCGCCGTTCGGCGTCGGCCGCGAGCGCTTCTGGGAGCACATCAGCCGCGGCTGCAGCGGCACGCGGGCGATCGCCGAGTTCGACGCGTCGGAGTTCGCGCTGCCGCGTCGCGGCGCCGGTGACGGGCGTCACGATCGACGATGTGCCGGCGATCGACGGCGACGACATCTGGGATGCGGCCTACCGCGCCGATCCGAAGCGCTATTCGCGCGCCGCGCTGGTCGGCGTGATCGCGGCGCGCGAAGCGTGGGTCGATGCCGGGCTGCCGCATCGGCGAGCCGGAGGCCGGCGTCGTCATCGGCAGCGGCGGCGGCGGCATCGACGTCGGCGAGCGGCAGTACCTCGATTTCTTCGTCGAGCGCGGCCGCAAGGTCACGCCCTACGCCATCCCGGTCTCGATCGTCGGGATGGTGTCGAGCGAGATCTCGATCTCGCTGCGGCTGCGCGGCATCAGCCACGTGCTGTCGTGCGGCTGCACGAGCTCGACCGACGCCATCGGCTACGCGGCCGCGCTCATGCGGTCGGGCGAAGCGGACGTGCTCCTGTCGGGCGGCGCCGACGCGTGCGTGACGCCCGGCATGATGTTCGGCTTCTCGCGGATGCGCGCGCGTGTCGATCGCCTACAACGATCGGCCGGCGGCGGCGTCGCGGCCGTTCGACAGGGCCGCGACGGCTTCGTGCTCGGCGAGGGCGCGTGGATGGTGGTGCTCGAGCGCGAGGACCGCGCGCGCGCGCGGGGCGCCAGGGTCTACGCGTCGATCGACGGCTACGCGTCGACCTGCGACGCCTATCACCGCGTGCAGATGGCGCCCGACGGCGAGGAGATCGTCCGCGCCATCACGCAGGCGATCGACCGCTCGGGACGCGGCAAGGAGGAATCGGCTACGTCAGCTATCACGGCACGTCGACGGTGCTGAACGACGCGGTCGAATCGCGATCGCGTGCGCGCAGGTGTTCGGCCGGCCACGCCGAGCGGCTCGCCGGCTCGTCGGTCAAGTCGATGATCGGCCATCCCCAGGGCGCCAGCGGCGCGGCCGGGATCGTCACCGCCGCGCTGGCCATGCAGCACGGATTTCCTGCCGCCGACGATCAACCAGACGCGATCCGGACCCGGCATGCGATCTCGACTTCATCCCGAACCAGCGGCCGTCCCGGCGATCGATCGAAGCGGCGCTGTGCAACTGCCTGGGTTCGGGTCGAAGAACAGCGCGATGGTGATCGGCAGAGTGACTGAACGGTGGAATTTGAGATTTCTGATTTGAGATTTCAGATTGGCGATATCGGATTGGATTTCGATCGCCAATCACGCCAAGCGCTCAATGATCTTAAATCTGAAATCTCAGATCTTAAATTTCACGGTTCATTCATGGATGATGTCCTGATCGTGGGCGCTGGCCCCGCTGGCGCGGTGGCCGCCACCGTGCTCGCCCGCGCTGGCGTGCGCGTGCGGCTGCTCGACCGCGCGGCGTTTCCGCGCGACAAGCTGTGCGGCGACACGATCAATCCGGGCACGCTCGCGATCCTTCGCCGCCTCGGCCTCGCCGGCGGCATCGAGCCGCGGGGGCTGCCGATCGACGGCATGATCGTCACCGGCGAAGGCGGCGTCGCGGTCGAAGCGCGGTATCCCGGGTGACCAGCGCGGCCTCGCGATCAGCCGCCGCGAGTTCGACTGCGATCCTGCTGGAGCAGGCGATCGCCGCCGGGGCCGCGTTCGAGCGGCTTCACAGTGCGTGACGCGCATCGTCGACGGTCCGGCCGCGGCGCCAACCGTGCGCGGCGTCGTCGGGACCGGCCGGCGGACGACATCGCTGCGCGCGAAGGTCGTGATTGCCGCGGACGGCCGGCGATTCGACGCTCGCGTTCGGTCTGCGGCTCGCGCGGCATCCCGCCCCGGCCGAAGCGCTGGGCGATCGGCGCCTACTTCGAGGATCCGATCGGCTCGACGTTCGGCGAGATGCACATCCGCCGCGGCCGCTACATCGGCGTGGCGCCGATCGGCGAGGGTCGAGCAACGTCTGCCTGGTGATGCCGTGGTCGGGCGGCGACCTGGCCCGGGCGACGTCGAGGGCCTGCGATTTCCGCGATCCGCCGGGTGCTGCTTCGCGACGCGATCGGCGCGGAGCCCGCGCTGCGCGACCGGTTCGGCGGCCGCGCTCCGATCGCGGCACGCCGATCGTGCTCGGTCCGCTCGCGGTCGACGTCGTGCGGCGAGGACATCGACGGGCTGCTGCTCGCCGGCGACGCCGCCGGATTCATCGATCCGATGACCGGCGACGGACTGCGGTTCGCCGTCCGCGGCGGCGAGCTGGCCGCGGCCGCTGCGCTCGAGGCGCTGCAGCATGGGTGGACCGGCGTGCACGCACGGCTCGCTGCCGCGCGGCGCCGCGAGTTCGCGTCGAAGTGGCGCTTCAACCGGGCGCTGCGCGCGCTGGTGGCGTCGCCTGCCGGCGTGCGCGCCGCTGCGGCCGGCGCCCGCATCGCTCCCGGCATCGTGCGCACGCATGATTGTCCGGGCGGGAGACATCCAGGCCGCGTGACGTCCGCGCTGCTCCTCGCCGTCGTGTTTGTCCCCATGGCGATCGAAGCGCGGCGCGCGGCCCGCAACGAGCGCGCGCAACGCGCCTCCGGCGGCATCGAACCCCCTGGCGACGTCTATCCGATCATGCAGGCTGCTTATCCGGGCGCCTTTCTCGCGATGATCGTCGAAGGCGCCGTGCGTGGCGGCGCACCCGTATTAGCGTTCGCGATCGGCGCAGTCGTCTTTGCGTTCGCCAAGGCGCTGAAGTGGTGGGCGATCCTGACGCTCGGCCAGGCCTGGACGTTCCGGGTCATCGTCGTGCCGCAGGCGCCGCTCGTCGTCTCGGGGCCCTATCGGTTCATGCGACACCCCAACTATGTCGGCGTCATCGGAGAACTGGTCGGCGTCGCGTTGATGACTGGCGCGTGGATCGCGGGGCCGATCACGACGGCCGGATTCTCGATCGTGCGCTCATTCGTGAAGCGGATCCAGATCAGAAACACGTGCGCTTTTCGATACGGGTCCATATCGATATTTCCTCACGATTGCACGGACCGATGTTCACGGCCTGCGACGTTGTCATGTGGTGCGTACGCAAATTCTGATCGCTGCGCAGGCCTGCGGTTTTGAAGTTATTGCGTACTGCTTCATGCCCGATCACGTGCATCTCGTCGCACAAGGAGTGACGGATGCGGCTTCGCTGCCGGAATTCATGCAGCGTGCAAAGCAGCGCTCGGGTTACCACGGCAAACGTGTGATCGGTCATTCCGTATGGCAGGCGGGCTACCACGACCGGGTGCTTCGCTCGGAAGGAGACACGTCAGCCGTTGTGGCGTATGTGCTCGCGAATCCGGTTCGAGCGGGGCTCGTCGAGAACCCTGGCGATTACCCATTCAGTTGGGAAGCCAGAGCCCGAGCTAAAGCTCGGGCGCGTCAGAGCGTGACAGTGACAGGCGTCGGGCGTCGGGCTCCCGGGCGCGTCGAGGAGGTCCCGACGCCCGGCCACGCACCCAACCCGGCAGATATAATACGAGCCAGGATGATGCGCTTCTTCCGGTTGCTGCGGCCGTCCCGCCCGATGATGGCGCTGGCGCTCTCGATCGCCGTCGTGATGCTGGCGCTGACGATCCCGTCGGCCGTCGCGCAGTCGTCGCGCAAGCTGCCGCCAGGTCTCGCAGCGGCCAACGTCGCCATCAACGAGGGACGCTACGACGAGGTCGCGACGCTGACCGCGCAGCTCGACGCGCAGGATCCGGCGGTCGTCGCCGTGCGCGCGCGGGCGATGATCGCCCGCGGCCGCTACGACGAGGCGATGGCGGCGCTCCAGCCGGCGGCGGCTCGCGCGCCGTCGAGCGATGCGGCGCTCGAGCTTGGGTTGCTCCAGCAGATGCTCAGCCGTCCCGAGGCGCGCGACGTGCTGAACCGGGTGGCGTCGCGTGCGCTCTCCACCTCCGATGCCGCCGAGATGGCCCGCGGCGCCCGCGCCCTGCAGGCCCTGAATCTCTTCGAGGACGCGCAGGCCGCATTTCGAGCGGCCGCAAGCGCGGCGCCGCGCGACGCGGCGATCAACGCGCGCGTGGGGCGAGTTCTTCCTGGAGCGGCAGTGCCAGACGTGCAACACCGAGGCGGTGAAGTCGTTCCAGATGGCGCTGGAGGCGGATCCGCGCTACGTGCCGGCGATGTTCGGCCTGACACGCGCCGTCGCCAACGACAACCCGCCCGCGGCGATCGCGACGGCCCGCAAGATTCTCGAGGTCAACCCGTCTCATGTCGAGACGCACCTGTTCCTGGCAGGACAGGCCGCCGACGCCGGCAAGCGCGACGAAGCGCGCCAGTTGATCCAGAAGGCGCTCTCGGTGAACCCGTCGAGCCTCGATGCCCACTCGCTGCTGGCGGCCCTCGCCTACGTCGAAGACAAGACGCCGGAGTTCGAGGCGCAGGTGGCAAAAGTCCTGGCGATGTCGCCGGGACACGCCGAGGTCTACCGCGTCGCCGCCGAGTACACCGCTCACGCCTACCGTTTCGACGAGGCGGTCGCGCTGGTGCGCCGTGCGCTGGGCATCGCGCCGCGCTACCAGCAGGCGCTCGCCGATCTCGGCATGTACCTGCTCCGCACCGGCGACGAGGGTGGCGCCCGCAACGCGCTCGAGACGTCTTTCAAGCTGAACCCGTACGACGTCGTCACCTACAACCTGCTCGAGATGATGGACACGCTCGACACGTTCATCACCACCGAGCAGCAAGAGATCGTGCTGCGTATCGACAAGGCCGACGCCCCTGTGCTCCAGGCGCCGGCGCTGGCGCTCGCGCGCCGCGCCCTCGACACGCTGAGCAAGCGGTACCAGTTCACGCCGAAGGGGCCGATTCTCATCGAGATGTTCCCGAAGCACGATCACTTCGCCGTCCGCACGGCGGGGCTGCCGGGGATGATCGGCGCGCTCGGCGCCTGCTTCGGGCGGGTGGTGACGCTCGATTCGCCGCGCGCGCGGCCGGGCGAGTTCCAGTGGGAAGCGACGCTGTGGCACGAGCTGGCGCACGTCATCACGCTGCAGATGTCGAACCAGCGCCTGCCGCGGTGGTTGAGCGAGGGCATCTCGGAGTTCGAGGAAACCATCGAGCGGCCGGGCCGGTGGGGCCGCGCCGGCGACCTGATGTTCGCGAACCTGATGAACCGCGGCGAGACGATCAAGCTGAAGGAGCTGAACGCCGCGTTCCAGAGTCCGCAGCTCATTGGCGTCGGGTACTACCAGGCGTCGCTGGTGGTCAAACACATCGTCGAACGCTTCGGGCATGAAGGGCTGCGCCGGCTGGTCAGCGTTCACGCCAAGGGCATGGACGACGAGTCGGGGTTGAAGGCCGCCTTGAACGTCGATTTCGACGACCTGCAGGCGAGCTTCGACAAGGCGATGGAAGAACGGTTCGGCGCGCTGCGGGCGGCGCTCAAGCCGCCGAGCGGCGATGCCGAGCTGTTCAAGATGCCGATCGAGGCGCTGCAGGCGTTGGCGGAAAAGAATCCCGACAGCTTCCCCGTGCACATGGTGCTCGGCACGTCGCTGCGCCGGTACAACGACCTCGATGGGGCGCTCAAGGCGTTCGAGCGCGCCGCCGAACTGGTGCCGATGGCGACCGGCGACGAGAATCCGCACCTGCAAATCGCCCAGATTGCCATCGAACGCAAGGATCTGCCGCGGGCGATTGCGTCGCTCGAAGCGGTGATGACGCACGATTTCGACAACGTCGAGGTGGCCCGCGAGCTCGTCAAGTTGATGAGGGAGGCGAAGGTCGCCGATCCGGCGCGCCTGCAGCCCGTGTACGAGCGGATTACGGCGGTCGATCCGTTCGATGGCGAAGCCCACGCGGCCCTCGGCCGCCTGGCGATGCAGCGAAGCGACTGGGACACCGCGGTCCGCGCGTTCTCCGCCGTCGTGGCGCTGAAGCCGGTCGATCAGGCGGGCGCCTACACCGACCTCGCCGAGAGCTATCTGAAGAGCGGCCGGCGCGCCGAGGCGCGCAAGCAGGTGCTCGCCGCGCTCGAGATCGCGCCCAGCTACCAACGCGCGCAGGACTTGCTGCTGGCGATCGCGGAGATCCAGAATGAGCGGTGCGGTTCGACGTTCGAGCGTTCGGCGTTCGTCGAGCCGCCATTGCTCGTGGCCGCGCTGCTGGCGTGTGATTCCCGCCCTGCCGCCGAGCGCCGATGCACAGCTGGCGGGCGCCGGAGACGAGCGGTTCGCCGGGCTGCAGTGGCGGTTCGTCCGGATCAAGTACCACTACCACACCGAAGGCACCAACGAGCCGCAGGACTTCTACGGCGAACCGTGGTACATCGACGCCCCGGCGGCCGAGCAGAACCTGTCGCGGCGCGTGAAGACCGCGACGGCGATCCAGGTTGAGGAGCCGATCGTCCTGTCGCTCGACGACCCGCGACTCTTCGAGCATCCCTGGATTTACTTCGTCGAGCCCGGCAACCTGAGGATGACCGACGCCGACGTGGCGAACCTGCGCGAGTTCCTGCTGCGCGGCGGCACGGCGATGTTCGACGACTTCCACGGCCCGATCGAGTTCGACAACCTGGCTGCGGAGATGAAGCGCGTCTTCCCCGACCGCGAGATCGTCGACTTCCCGAACGACCACCCGGTCTTCTCCTGCTTCTACTCGCCTCGACGGCTACCCGCAGGTGCCCGGCCTGGGTAGCTTCATGGCCGGCCGCACGTGGGAGAAGGGCGGCTACGTCGCCAAGCTCCGGACGATCTTCGACAACGACGGCCGGCCGATGCTGTTCATCAACTGGAACACCGACATGGGCGACGGCGTCGAGTGGTCGAACGCCGAGGAGTACCCCGGCTACATCAAGTACACCTCGCTCGCGTACCGGATGATGATCAACGAGATCGTCTACGCGCTGACACATTGAGGCGTGTTACGGCCGGCCTAAAGGCCGGCACGTACAACTGTCTGCTCGTAGTGCGGACCTTTAGGTCCGCGCTTGGAGAACGATGGACGCGGTCAGCGCGAGCGCGGAACGGGTGGCCGAGGGTCGCGAGCGGATCCTCGGCGAACTGCGGAAGGTGATCGTCGGACAGGACGAGGTCGTCGAGCAGGTCTTGCTCGCGCTGTTCACCGGCGGCCATTGCCTGATCACCGGCGTCCCCGGCCTCGCCAAGACGCTCCTGATCAAGACGCTCGCCGACATCCTCGATCTCGACTTCAAGCGCATCCAGTTCACGCCCGACCTGATGCCGTCGGACATCACCGGCACCGAGATCCTCGACGAGGGCGAGGGCGGCCGGCGCCTGCGCTTCGTCAAGGGGCCGATCTTCGCGCAGATCATCCTGGCCGACGAGATCAACCGCACGCCGCCGAAGACGCAGGCCGCGCTGCTCGAAGCGATGCAGGAGTATCACGTCACCGCGGCCGGCCGGACCTATCCACTCGAGCAGCCGTTCTTCGTGCTCGCGACGCAGAACCCGATCGAGCTCGAGGGCACTTACCCGCTGCCCGAAGCGCAGCTCGATCGCTTCATGTTCAACATCGTCATCTCGTACCTCTCGCAGGACGACGAGGTGCGGGTCGTGACGCAGACGACCGGCGACGAGCATGCCGACGCCGGCGCGCGTCCTGTCGGGGCCGGACATCCTGCAGTTCCAGGAGCTGACGCGGCAGGTGGTCATCGCCGAGGAAGTCGCGCGCTATGCGGTGCGGCTCGCCGATGCGTCGCGTCCCGGCCGGCCGGGCGCGCCCGAGTTCGTGGACAAGTGGGTGAAGTGGGGAGCCGGCCTGCGCGCGTCGCAGGCGCTCGTCCGCGGCGCCAAGGCGCGCGCGCTGATGCACGGCCGGTATCACGCGTCGATCAAGGACATCCAGGCGCTGGCCAAGCCGATTCTCCGCCACCGCATCATCACCAACTTCTACGCCGAGTCGGAGCGCGTCAATTCCGACGCGATCGTCGATCGGCTGCTCGAATCGGTGCCCCTGCCGAAAAGCGGGATGTAAGCGATGCGCCGCAGGCGTGCGCGAGCGGCAGTTCCTCGACCCGGCGGTCGTGGCGCGGCTTGGCACGCTCGAGCTCAAGGCGAGAACGATCGTCGAAGGGCTCCTCTCGGGACTCCACCGCAGTCCGTTCAAGGGCTTCAGCGTCGAGTTCGCCGAATACCGGCAGTACATCCCCGGCGACGACCTCGCGACCATCGACTGGAAGGTCTACGCCCGCAGCGATCGGCACTACGTGAAGAAGTTCGAGGAGGAAACCAACCTCGACTGCCACGTGGTGCTGGACGCGAGCGGTTCGATGGCCTACGGCTCCCATGGCCTCACCAAGTTCGAGTACGCGCAGTGCCTGGCCGCGTCGCTCGGCTACCTGATGAACCGGCAGCGCGACGCCGTGGGCCTCACCGCCTTCGACGACCAGCATCACGACGATGCTGCCGGCCAGCGCGCGGCCCGGCCACCTGCGGGCGTTCCTCATCACGCTCGATCGCCTGCAGCCCGGGCGCGAGACCGACGTCGCGAGGCCGCTTCATCAGCTCGCCGACTCGTTGACCAAGCGCGGGATGGTGGTGCTCATCAGCGATCTGCTCGACGAGCCAGAGCGTGTCGTGCGCGGCCTGAAGCACTTCCAGTTCCGTGGCACCGACGTCATCGTCTTCCACGTGCTCGATCCCGACGAGATCCAGTTTCCGTTTCAGCGGGCGACCCGCTTCGAAGATCTCGAAACCGACGAGGAAGTGATGGCCGTGCCGTCGCTGGTGCGGGCGCATTATCTGGAGGCGATGGGCGCGCTCGTCGAGCGGTACCGGCGCGAGCTGGGGGCATGCGGCATCGACTACTGCCAGCTGTCGACCGATCAGCCGCTCGAGATGGGCTTGCTGGCGTATCTGTCGACGCGGGCGAGGAAAATGTAACTCGGGTGCTGGGTGCGAGGTGCTGAGTAGCTGATGCTGTCATTCCTGTCCCCGCTGTTCTTGATCGGCGCGGCGGCGGCGGCGGTGCCGATCGTGCTGCACCTGCTCAAGCGGGAGCCGGAGGCGCGCATCAGGTTTTCGGCCGTGAGGTTGCTGCGCCGGGCGCCGGTCGAGCACACCCGGCGCCGGCACCTCAACGAGCTGCTGCTGCTCCTGCTTCGCGTCGCCGCGCTGCTCCTGCTCGCGCTCGCGTTTGCGCGCCCGTTCTTTTCGTCGGGCGCCGCGTCAGCCTCCGCCACGCTGACCGTCGTCGCGCTCGATACGTCGTTGAGCCTGTCGGCACCGGGCCAGTTCGACAAGGCGCGCGAGCGGGCGAGGGCGGCGATCGCCGGCGCAGATACGGATCTCGTCGCGCTGGTCACCTTCGCCGACAGCGCGGTCGTCGCCGCTCGGCCATCGGCGGATCGCGGGCTGGTGCAATCAGCCGTCGACACCGCCGCGCCGGGCTTCGGCGGCACCCGTTACCGGGGAGCCCTCAATGCGTCCGCCGATCTGTTCGAAGGCCGCAGCGGGGCGCTGCTCGTCATAACGGATGTCCAGGCCAGCGGCTGGAGGGCTGGCGACGACGTCCGCCTGCCGGCAGGCGTCGAGCTCGAGGTGGCGGACGTCGGTCCGCCTCCGCCGAACTTTGCAGTCGTCGGCGCGCGGACATCCGGCGATCGACTGATTGCCGCGGTGCGGAATGCCGCGGGCGAAGCGCGCGATGCCCGAGTACGACTGACGGTGGATGGCCGGGCCGCGGGCGAAGCGCTGGTGACCGTCGACGCCGGCCAGACAGCCGAAGCGGCTCTGCCCACGGTGCCGGGACGTGACGCGACCATCACGGTCGACGATCCGATGGGAGCGAGCGGGGACAACGCCTGGCACATGGTGCTCGAAGCGGCCAGCCGTCCGGCCGTCCTCGTCGTCACCACCACGGGCGATCTCGATCGCGACGCGTTCTACCTGCGTCGCGCGATTGGGGCCGCCGGCCGGAGCGGCGCTTCGTACGAAGTCGAAGGCATGGCCACGTCGCGGTTGTCGGCGTCGGATCGAGCGGCCCTCGACCGTTATGCGGCAGTCGTGCTCCTGTCGACGCGCGGCCTCGAGAGCCGCGGCCGTGAAGCGATCGCCGGGTACGTGCAGAGCGGCGGAGGAGCGCTGGTGGCGATCGGGCCACAGCTCGATCCAGAGGTGGCGTCGGGCACGTTCGCCGGAACGCTGTCCATCGCCCCGCCGGAGGCCGGCGCGCGAGACGCGACCCGTTCGCTGGCGCCTGGCGACGTCCGCCACCCGGTCATCGAGCCGTTCGCGGGCCGCACCGCGGGCCTGGGCCTGGCGACGTTCCGGAGGATCGGCCGCATCGAAGTGTCCGCTTGCCACTTGCTCGCACGGTTTTCCACCGGCGAGCCGGCCATCGTCGATTGCGCCCACGGCCGCGGACGCCTGGTCGCCATCGCGTCGGATCTCGACAACGCCTGGAACGATTTTCCGTTGCACGCGTCGTTCGTGCCGTTCATCCACGAGGTGGTCCGGTATCTTGGAGGCTCGAGACCGCGCCGTGGCGACTACCTGGTTGCCGACGTCCCGGCGGGTGTTCCGGCCGTGCCGGGTTTCGCGTCCATTACCGTGGCGGATGCTGGTACGGCGCGCGTTGCCGTGAACGTCGATCCGGCCGAGTCGGCGGCCGAACGGCTGACCCCGGCGGAGTTCGAGGCGCCGGTCACGCGCGTGAAGCAGGACGCCGCCAACCGACCCGGCAGCGGCGTGCAGCAGCAGGAGGAACGCCAGCACGTTTGGCAGTACGTGTTGGGCCTGATGGTTGCTATGTTGGTCGTGGAGAGCTTTGTGGGTTCACGGACGAGCTAGGACTGGGTAGGACTGAGGAACTGAGGATCGGAATGAGGGACTGTGCCGTCAGTCCTAGCTCCTTAGTTCCTCAGATACGAGATGAACGATGTCTGGCTTCGATCCCGTCCGGCAACTGATCGACCGCGTGCGCGCGCGGTGGCGCCGCCTGGTGCTGCTGCAGTCCGCGACGCGCGCCAGCCTGGCGCTGGCAGGCGTGTTCGCGTTGGCGCTCGTCGCCGCCGCGTGGACGACGCGTGCGCCGTTGCTGCTCGCCGCCGTCGCCGCCGCGACAGCGCTCGCGGCGGCTGCCGCCGTCGCCTGGGCGTTCTGGCCGGCCCGCGACGTACCGTCAGACACCCGCGTCGCGCGCTTCGTCGAAGAACGCCAGGAATCGCTCGAAGACCGGCTCGTCAGCGCGGCGGAGCTGGCCTCGTCAGCACGGGCCGCCGACGGCGATCAGTCGTCTTTTCAGCGACGACGTCGCACGGCGCGCCGCCGGCGTCGATCCCGACGTCGATCGTGCCGCCGGAGACGTTGCGGCGCGCTGGTTTGCAGGCCACGCTATCGCTGCTGCTCGTTGCGGCCATCGTGTTTGTCGGCCGCGCCACGATTCGCGAGGCGGGCGACGCGTTGGCGCTCCGGCTGTTTCCCTCGCGCGTCGCCCTCCAGGTCACGCCCGGCAGCGTCCGCCTGCCCTCGGGTTCGCCGCTGACGATCGAGGCAAGGCTCGCGGGCAACTCCGCGCCGGTGGTCGCGCAGTTGTTGCGCGCCGACGTCAATGCCGGCGCAGAGCCGGCCGATTGGACGCCCACCGAGATGGCTTCGGGAGCGCCGGGAACATTCTCGCTGGCGTTCGACTCCATTGAGGCGCCGTTCAAGTACCGCGTGGCCGCCGGTGCTGTTCGGTCGGAGATCTTCGAGGTGCGGGTGGCCCGCGCGCCGCGCGTGGCGCGGATCGACGTCGAGTACTCGTATCCGGCTGCGCTGCGGATGGCCCCGCGCGTCGAGGAGGATACCGGCGACATCTACGCGCCAGCAGGTACCGACGTGCGGATTCGCGTGCGCACCGACGGCGAGGCGGCGACCGGCAGCATGACGCTCGCAAACGGACGCGCGGTCGCATTGACGCCCGAGCCGCCAACGCTGGTGTCGGATGAATTGAGAGTCGTCGAGGACGGTTCCTATCGCGTCGCCCTCGCCGACCGCGAAGGCCTGAAGAACCCGGGCGACACTGAATATTTCATTCGCGTGCTCGAAGATCGCCCGCCCGACGTGCACGTTGTGCGCCCGGCGCGGGATCGGGCTGTCACGCGTCTCGAAGAAGTGGAAATCGAGGCTGAGGCCGAGGACGATCACGGCGTCGATCGCCTGGAGCTCGTTTATGCCATCCGCGGCGGCGCCGAGCGCGCGATCCCGTTGCGGATCGATGCCGGCCGGACCGCGGTCAATGGCCGCCACACGTTGTACCTCGAGGACCTCGACGTCCGGCCCGGCGATTTCGTGTCGTACTACGTCCGTGCGCGCGATGTCGCCCGCGGTAAGCGGCCGAGCGAGGTGCGCAGCGACATCTTCTTCCTCGAGGTGAAGCCGTTCGAGCAGGAGTTCGCGCTCGCCCGCAGCCAGGCCGGCGGCGTCGGCGCCGGCGGCAGCAACCGGTCGATCGACGATCTCGTGGCCGCCCAGAAGGAGATCATCGTCGCCACCTGGAAGCTCGATCGCCGGTCGCAGGCCGCCAGCGGCGCGCAGTCGGAGAAGGACATCCGGGCGGTGGGGCGCGCCGAGAGCGAACTCAAGACGCGCGTCGAGCAGACGTCCAGTTCGTTCCGCGATTCGACGATGCGCGATCCGCGCCGAAGCCAGCCGCCGCGCCCTGCGACACCTGCGGGCGCGGGGCCAGAGGAAGACGCGATGACCTCGGCGGCCCTCGCCATGGGTCGAGCGGTCGAGTCGCTGGACCGGTTGAAGACAGGGGATGCGCTGCCGCCTGAAATGGAAGCGCTCAACCATCTCCTCCGCGCGCAGGCCGATGTGAAGCGCCGCGAGGTGATGCGCCAGCAGGCCGGCGGCGGCGGGGGCCAGAACCGCGCGTCGGAAGATCTGTCGAACCTGTTCGACAAGGAGCTCGCGCGCCAGCAGCAGACGAATTACGAAACGCCGACAACGACCGAGCAGCGCGACAACGGCGACAGCGATCTCGACAGCATCCGGGAGCTCGCGCGGCGGCAGGACGAAGCGCTGCGCCGGCAGCAGGAGCTCGCGCGGCGCCGCGATCAGATGACGCCTGAGGCGCTGAAGCGCGAGCTCGAGCAGCTGACCCGCGAGCAGAACGAACTGCGGCAGCGCGCGGAAGAAATGGCGCGCCGGCTCGAGCGGCAGAACCAGCAGGGGGGACGCCAGAACCAGCAAGGCGCCCAGCCGCAGAACCAGCCGGGCGGGCAGCGGTCGAACCAGCAGAGCGCCGGGCAAAGCCAGCAGGGTGCCGGGCAAAGCCAGCAGGGTGCCGGGCGGAACCAGCAAGGCGCCGGGCAGAGTCAGCAGAGCGCTGCCGAGCGATTGCGCGAAGCGTCGCGGGCGATGGAGGCCGCGGCCGGCGATCTGCGGCGGCAGGATCCTCGGCAGGCCAGTGCGAGCGGTGGGCGAGCGCTGCAGGAGCTCCAGGAACTGCAGCAGCAGCTGCAGCGGGCCCAGCCCGACGAACGAAGGCGCGCAATGGGCGACATGCAGTTGGAGGCGAGGCAGCTTGCCGACGAACAGCGCGCGATCGCGGCAGAACAGAGCAAAGCCCAGGGCAAAGCCGACGGCGGAGAGCCTGGGGCGGATACCCGCCGCCGGCTGGCGGGCGAGCAGGAGCGGCTCGCCGATCGCATGCGCCGGCTGCAGGACGGGCTGCAGGAGCAGGCGAACGCGCCGGTTGAGGGAGGCCGCGGCCAGCGGCCGGCCCAGGCCCGAGCAGAGTCGAGGGCCGACGATCGCGCGGCGGCGGAGCAGACGCGGAACGCGGCCCGGGACGCCTCGCGCGAGGTCGAGCGCCAGCGCCTGCCGGAGCGGATGCAGCAGTCGGCTTCCGAGATGCGGCGCGCGGCTGGCGGTGATTCAAAAGATGCAGGTCAAGCGCGGCGGGACCAGGAAGACATTGCGCGCGCGCTGGACCGGCTCGCCGACCGTATCGGCGACGCCGTCACGCCCGGCGACGAGGCGTCGAGGAAGATGGCCGATCAACTGACGCGCGCCCAGGACTTGCGCGACGAGATCGACAAGCTGACGCGCGAGGTCGAACAGCTCGCCGAAAAGAGCGGGCGCGGTAACACCGGCGACGCCGCCCGGCTGCGCGACGAATACAATCGCCGGCTGCAGGAAGCCCGCGAACTGCTGAGCCAAGTCGCCCCCGAGGTGCGCAACGGCGGCATCGGCTTCACGTTCGAAGGCCAGGGGATGGTGATGTCGGCGCCGGGCACCGAGCCGTTCAAGCAGGACTTCGCGAAGTGGGAGCAGCTGCGCAAGCAGGTCACGCTCGCGCTCGATCGCGCCGAGTCGGAACTGTCCCGCAAGCTCCAGGCTCGCGACACCCGCGACCGCCTCGCCGCGGGCGTCGACGACGAACCGCCCGCCGCGTACCAGCAGCAGGTCGACAGCTACTTCAAGTCGCTCGCCGGCCGGAAGAAGCCCGAGTAGATTCCAAATTCTCTTCTGATGCAATTCGCGGCCCCAATTCCCTGGTGGGCAGTCGGACTGGTGGCGGCCGCGATTGCCGCGGTCGCGTTCTGGTCCTACCGCCGGCCGCTGGCGCCGTTGTCGGGCGCGCAGCGCTGGACGCTGACCGCGCTGCGGGCGGTCGCGCTCGGCCTGGTCGCGCTGTTTCTCTGCCGCCCCGTCATCCTGCTGCCGCCGGTCGCCGATCGCGATCTCGTCGTCCCGGTCCTCGTCGACGTGTCGCGCAGCATGCGCATCGCGGACGCGGACGGCGCGACCCGGCTGGCGCGCGCCGCCGCCATCTTCGAGCAGGAGATCGCGCCGTCGCTGGCGGGCGCGTTCACCCCCGAGGTGTATGCGGTCGGCGACTCGTGGACCGCCGCCCAGCCAGCCGACTTCCGATCGGACGGGAGGCGAAGCAATCTGGCGGAAGCGGTCGATGCGATCCGCGAACGCTATCGCGGGCGCCGGGTGCCTGGCATCGTGCTGATTTCCGACGGCGCGACCACCGGGAGCGCAGAGGCTCACGCCGCAAGGCGCGCCGCTGTTCACCATCGGCGTCGGGTCGGCGGACGGACCAAGCGACCGCGAGGTCGTCGGGCTGTCGGCAGGCGATCCTCGCATCGATCAGACGTCGATCGACCTGCGCGTGTCGACATTGAGCCGCGGCTACGGCCGTTCCCCCTTTCAGCTGCGGATCCTGGCAAACGGCCGCCTGCTCGAGTCGCGGACCGTGACGCCCGCCGCGAATGGATCGCCCGTCGAGCAGGTGATCACGGTCTCGCCCGAAGCGGCCGTCGCGACGGTCTACACCGCCGAGATCGCGCCGGCCGACGGCGAAGCCGTCGTCGAGAACAACAGCCGATCGGTGCTGGTCAGCCCGATTGGCCGGAAGCGCCGGGTGCTGGCGTTCGCGGGAGCGCCCGGCTATGAGTTCAGCTTCCTGTCGCGCGCCCTCGCCAGGGATCCAGGCCTCGAGTTCGATTCGATCGTGCGGAAGGGCCAGAACGAGAGTGGGCAGCACACCTTCCTCGTGCAGGCGGGCAGCGGCCGCGCCGCGGCGCTCACGTCGGGCTTTCCCGCGAGCCGCGAGGCACTCTACGGATACGACGCCCTGATCGTCGTCAACGTCGAAGGCGACTTCTTTCCGCGGGCGCAGCTGACCATGGCCGCGGAGTTCGTGTCGGTCCGAGGCGGCGGACTGGTCGCGCTGGGAGGCCGATCGTTCGCGCAACGCGGCCTGCTCGGCACGCCGCTCGAGGAGGCGCTTCCGGTCGAGCTCAACGATCGCCGCGGCGGCCTGGCGCGCGCGGCGACGGATGCGGAGGGAGCGCCCAGCGCGAACGCCGTCATGCTGACCCCGGAAGGCGAATCGCATCCGGCGATGCGAATCGGCCAGACCATGGAAGAGACGCGCAAGCTCTGGGTTGCGCTGCCGCCTCTTGCCGCGAGCGCCGCGGTTGGTGGCCCCCGGCCGGGCGCCACGGTCCTGGCGGTGACGATGGCCGCGAGCGGTGCGCGGTATCCGGTGGTCGCCGTACAGCGCTACGGGCGGGGCCGCTCGATGGTATTCGCGGGTGAGGCGTCGTGGCGCTGGCGCATGCTGGCCCGCGCCGACGATCGCACGTACGAGCGCTTCTGGCGTCAGGCGGCGCGATGGCTCGCGACGCCGGCTCCCGACCCCGTTTCGATCGTCGTTCCGGCTGCAGCCGAACCGGGCGGTCCGGCGCAGATCGAGGTTGAAGCGCGCGACGCATCATTCGTCCCCGTGAGCGATGCCAGTGTGACGGCCACCTTGACCGGTCCGGGCGGCAGCAGTCAGCCGCTCGTGCTGCGCCGCGACCCGGAGGTGGCGGGCCGCTTCGCCGGCCAGGTGACACCAGATGTGGCCGGCCTGTACCGCGTGCAGGGAGAGGCGCGCCGCGGAGCGCGATCGCTCGGCCAGATCGACGCGTGGTTCCACGTCGGCGGCGCCGATCGCGAGTTCGCGGATCCGCGGTTGAACGAGGCATTCCTCCGCCGCCTCGCCTACGCATCGGGAGGCGAGTACCTCCCGGCCAGCGACGCCGGCCGGCTGGCGTCGTTGCTGCGCTCGGCGGCGCCTCGCGCGCTCGAACCGGAACGGCGCGACCTCTGGCACGAGCCATGGACCTTCGCCCTCGTCGTCGCGCTGCTGTCCGCGGAGTGGATCCTCCGTCGCCGGTGGGGGCTTCGATGAGAGTGGTTCGTGCGGGCGTCGCCTGCCTGCTCTTGATCGCGTCGCCGCTCGCGGCTGCGGATCGCTACGCGGTCATCGTGACCGGTGCGTCGGGGGGAGCGCCGTACTCGAAGAAATACGATGCGTGGCGCGACGCCTTCGTTGCCACGCTCGAGACGAAGCTGGGGTATCCGCGGGATCACATCGTGGTTCTCGCCGAAGAGGCGGCGCCGCCGGTCCGCCGCGCCACGCGCGACGAAGTGCGGGCGGCGTTCCAGGACCTCGCGATGCGCGTGGCGAACGGCGATGTGCTGCTCGTGCTGCTGATCGGGCACGGGACGTCGGGCGACGAGGGCGCGAGGTTCAACCTGGTCGGTCCCGACCTGACGGCGGCCGAGTGGGCCGCGCTCGTCAAGCCGATCGCCGGGCGGGTCGTCTTCGTGAACGCCGGCAGCGGCAGCTTCGAGTTCCTCGAGACCCTCGCCGGCCGCGGCCGGATTGTCCTCACCGCCGCCGACTCGGCCGCCCAGCAGTACGAGACGATCTTTCCGCAGTTCTTCATCGAGGCGTTTGCTGCCGAAGAGGCCGACCTCGATCGTGACGGCAAGGTGTCGATCTGGGAGGCGTTCCAGTCGGCCAGCGCCGGCGTCAAGGGCTGGTTCGAGGATCAAGGCCGTCTCGCGACGGAGCGGCCGATCCTCGATGACAACGGAGACGGCATCGGCAGGGAAGCGGAGGAGGAGGGCCCCGCCCTGAGCCAGTCGAAGGGCCCCGACGGCGCCCTGGCTCGAGTCACCTTCCTGCAGCGCGATGATCCGGGCGCCACCCCTGCCGACGCCGAACTCGCGGCGTTGCTGCGGCAGCGTGCCGACATCCAGTCGCGCATCGAGCTGCTGCGCGCCGACAAGGCGAACGTGCCTCCTGATCAGTACGAGCGCGAGCTCGAAGCGCTGCTCGTCGATCTCGCCCGGCTCGAACGGCAGATCAGGTCCAAGTCTTGAGCCAGTCAGTACACAGTTGTGTTGACGCAGTTCCGTCGCGAATCCGTATTTCCGCCTTCGCTCGCTTCGAATCACGCGAGCTACGGCGAGACCTCGCCGAAGCCTTGGCGGAGATGGGCCGGTGGCCGGGCCGCGCTGCGAGGACCGCCGCGGACCCCGTGACGCGAGCTCCGTGAGCTCGCGGATTCCCTGAGTCTTTTCGCGCGGCCGTGGATCCTGAGACGGCCACCTCCAACGGCTTCGCGCCAGAACTGCGTCAACACGAACGCCGTCGGGGATGAATTGCCATTTGAAATGTGCGGCGCTGTCCCGTCAACGCTGACAACGCTGAGGACATAGAAGGCCAAACCGTATTAACCTCGGCGTCCTCCGGTAGGATCACGTTCAACGGATACGGCTCCCGGCCCGATGAATCTATTCGTTCACGATTGCAGGCTCGCCGCGCGCCATCTGAGGATCGCCTGGCCGTTTGCGCTGGCTGCGATCGCGACGCTCGCACTCGGCATTGGCGCGAACGTCACGCTGTTTTCCCTCGCCGACTCGGTGATGTTCCGCCCGCTGCCGCTCCGCCAGCCCGAGCGGCTGGTCATCGCGGGCGAGAGTTTCTGGCAGACGTCGAGCTTGTCCCCGAGCGGTGAAACCGACGTGCGCGCCGAGGTTTCTTACTTGAATTTCAGGGACTGGCAGACGCGCTCGCGCGCGTTCGACGGCCTGGCGGCGATGGGCTCATCCGATTGGCCGGTCACGTTGGTTGACGGCGAGCCCGTGAGCGTCGCACACCGGGCGGTCTCGGGCGGATTCTTCGCAACGCTCGGCGTTCAGGCGGCGTTCGGGCGCACGATCGCCGCGGGCGACGACCAACGCGGCGCTCCGCGCGTGCTCGTTATCAGCCACGGCCTGTGGCAGCGGCAGTTTGGCGGCGATCCGGCGATCGTCGGCCGGGCGGTTGCGCTGGACGACGGTCCCTTCACCATCGTCGGCGTGATGCCGCGCGGCTTCACTTACCCGTTCGGGACCGACGCCTGGAGCGCCCTGGTGCCCGCTCTGGCGGGCATCGGCCGTCCCGAGCTGCCGGACTTCCTAGCGAATCGGGAGGCCGCTGCGCTGCACGTGATCGGCCGACTAAATCCGGGTGCGACCCTGGCGGCGGCGCACGCTGATCTCGATCGGGTCGTTCGTGAACTGGCCGGCGAGTATGGACGGGGCGGGGTCTTCTATCCTCGCGTCACATTCCTCGTCGACGAGTTGCTTGGGCCGACACGCAGCGCGGTCTGGGCGCTCATTGGAGCAGTTGCGCTGCTGCTGCTCGTCGCCGCCGCAAACGTGGCCGGCCTGATGATCGTGCAAACGACGAAGCGCCGGCGCGAGTTTGCCGTGCGGATGGCGCTTGGCGCATCACGGGCCGCGATTGGACGCCAGCTGCTCTGTGAAAGCGCGATCCTCGTGGCGGCGGCGTCGGTTGTCGCCCTGACGATTGCGAAGGCCGGCCTGCCGCTCGTCGTCGCGTGGGTGCCGCAGGACATTCCACGCCTGGATGAAGTGGCGGTCAACGCTCGCGTCGCCGCGTTTACCGCCGCTGTCGGCATGGTTATGGCCATCCTCTGCTGGATCGCACCGGCGGTCAGCCTCGACCCGGCCAGGCTCGATGCTGCGTTGCGGACGGCCGGGCGAACCTTTGCCTCCGGCGGATTCAGCCGGCCGGCCAGGCGTCTGCTCGTCGTCGTGGAGATGGCGATCGCGGTCGTTGTCCTGGCGTTGACCGGGCTGCTCTACCAGAGCGTCGTGCGCCTTGGCCAGGTCGATCTGGGATTTCGCTCTGAGAACCTGCTCGCCGTCGATCTCGATCCGCCAGCTGAACTCGAGGGCGCGGCGAACGAGGCCGTCGATCGCTTCTACGACCGCGCTATCTCGGCGCTCGAAACCATTCCCGGCGTCGAATCTGTCGGGGCGGCTGGCGGGCGGCCGCTCAAAGGACCGATCGGTCTCGATTCGTCGTGGCTCATCGAAGGTCAATCGACGGACGCGGCCGAGCGCAATTCGTGGGTCAACCTCGAGACGATCACGCCAGGGTATTCCGGACTATGGGCACGCCGCTCATCGAAGGACGCGTTCTCGACGATCGCGATCGAGACACGACGCAGCCGGTCGTCGTCGTCAACGAGAAGCTGGCACGGTGGGCATGGCCGGGCCAGTCGGCGGTCGGCAAGCGATTGCGGGTTGCAGCGCTGGACGAATGGTCGACCGTCGTTGGTGTGGTCGCGGACATCAGATACCGTGAGCTGGCATCGGCTCGCTTTGATGTCTACGTTTCGTACCGGCAGTCGCCGTTTGCTGCGGGTGACGTGATGGTCAGGGCGGCGCCTGGCGCGAGTGTGCCTCAAATCCGCGACCGGCTGCGCGCGATCAACCCCCGGGGAGTCATCGGGATCACGCGAATGGCCGACCTGGTGGCGATTCATCAGATGCCGTGGAAAGCCAACCTCGCGCTCTTCGGGATCTTCGCGTGGCTCACCGTGCTGCTGGCGGTGGTGGGCCTCTATGCACTGCTGGCGTCGACCGTCGTGGAACGCTCGCGCGAGATCGGCGTCCGGCTCGCGCTTGGTGCCGGCCCGCGGCGGATTGTCGCGCTGGTCCTCGGTGACGGCGCCCGAATCGCGTTTTTCGGCGCCGGGGTCGGCCTCCTGGCGGCATTCGCGGCTGGCCGGCTGATTCGCGCGCTGCTCTTCGAAACCAGCCCGCTCGACGTCGTCGCGCTGGCCGCCGCGCCGATCGCGCTGGTCGGCGTCGCGATCACCGCCTGCGCGATTCCCGCTTTTCGCGCGGCGCGCGTCGACCCGGCGATCACCCTGCGGGCCGAATAGTCGTGCGGACGTTTGGGTCCCTTTTACCGCCGGCGTGGACACCTTCAATACGCCATCAGAAAAAAATGCAACGCGAAGGCTCGAAGCCGCGAAGGAGATCAACGGTTTTACTTCGAGTCTTCGAGTCTTCGTGGTTGCATTTCGTTCATTGTTCCTCCCACCACTGGCTCGATCGCTGTCGCTTGCGGAAGACGAAGACGCCCGCCAGGCCCGTCACGAAGCCGGCGACGTGGGCCACGAAGGCAATGCCGCCGCTCGAGCTGTTCGCCGTCACCGCGATGGCGCCGGCGCTGAACAGCTGCAGCACGAACCAGAATCCGAGCAACAGCACCGCGGGCAGTTCCACGATTTCGAAATAAAGAAGAAGAGCGGCACCAGGGTGAGCACGCGCGACTGCGGGTAGAGCACGAAGTACGCCCCCATCACGCCGGCAATTGCGCCGCTCGCGCCGATCGTCGGCAGCGTCGACGCGGGATCCATGCCGACGTGCCCGAGCGCCGCCACGATGCCGCAGAGCAGGTAGAACGCGATGAAGCGGCCATGGCCCATCCGGTCCTCGACGTTGTCGCCGAAGATCCACAGGTACCACATGTTGCCGATGAAGTGCATCCAGCTGCCGTGGAGGAACATCGAGCTGACGAGCGTCGGCGTGCTGAAGTCGGCGGGGACGACGCCGTACAACTGCAGGAACACCGGCAGCAGGTTGCCTGGAATCGTCAGCTCGTACAGCCACGCGACCGCGTTCAGCACGATCAGCGTGACCGTGATGTAGGGCGTGGAGCGCGACGGGATGACGTCGCGCAGGGGAATCATGAAGGCAGTTCCATGAAATTTAAGATTTAAGATTTCAGATTTAAGATTTCATTTCAGAGTGATCTTCGTCGGACTGATGATAGCCACTGCCACTCCACAAAGGATCAATCCCATTCCCGATGCGCGCAGCATGGTGAAACGTTCGCCGAGGAGCAGGGCGGACGCCGTGACGCCGATCACTGGTACGAGCAGCGTAAAGGGCGCGACCACCGACGTCGGATACATTGTCAGCAACCGGCCCCAGATCGCGTAGGCAATCAGCGTCGCTGCGAGGCCCAGGTAGAGGACCGCGCCGAGGCTCGCCCATCCGGCGCCGGCAATCGCCGTGAAGAATCCGGGACCTGGATAGAAGTACGAGACGACGAGTGCCGGCAGCGGGGGGATCAGGCTGAGCCACGCCACCAGCGGCAGCATCCGCACCGGCCCGAGACGTTTTATCAGGACATTGCCGATCGCCCAGCTGAATGCTGCCGCAACGCCGACCGCGAGCGCGGCAATCGGGCCGGTTCGGCCGACGCTGAGCGCTATCAGGCCAAGTCCCAGGAATGCGACCAGCATCCCGAACACCGAAATACGGTGCGGCTTGTCGCCCAGAAAAATCGCCGCCAGAACCACCGAGAACAACACCTGTGTCTGCTGCGTGACGGACGCAAGTCCGGGCGGCAGGCCCGTCGCCAGCGCCACGAACAACAGCAGGAACTGGCCGGCGAACAACGTCAAGCCAATCGCTACGAGCGCCGTCCAGGCCACAGGCGGCCGGGCGACGACGAGGGCGGGGAACGCCGCAATGATGAACCGGAGCGCGGTCAACTGCGGGGGCGAGAGAGCCTCGAGGGCGACCGCCGACGCGATGAAGGAAAGGCCCCACAGCACGGCGGCAATCGCGGCCAGGACGATGCTCTGAGGCGTCATTCGCTGCAGTTCACGCTTCTCGGTTCTCGCTTCTCAGTTCGTGTTCAGGTTCGGTTGCTACGTTCTAGGTTCTGCGGTTCGACGTTCCGGGTTCGGCTTGGTTCCCACCAGTAAAGCCAGTTCCATCCACTTCCAGGCGCAGTCGACGTCCTCGAAGCCGAGCTCCCGCAGCCATGTCAGCTGCGTCTCGACGTCGAGCAGCTGGTTGGACGCGTCTTCGTCCTCGGGTCCGATGCCGAGTTCCGCGAGGAAGCGCGACGTGAAGCGAGGGCGTGGGAGATGCGACGTGCTCCAGGTTGCAGAAGACACCGCCCGGAGCCAGCAGCGTCAGGATTTCTCCGTACAGCGCCCGTTTGCGGTGCGTGAGACACATGGTGAATCGCAAAGCTGGACACCACGGCGTCGAACGCGCCGAGAGCCGGGAGCGGATCGTCGAGGCTGTGTTCGAGAATCGTGGCCGACGGGTCGCGCGCGAAGCGCTCCTGCAGCCGCTGGAGCATGAGAGGCGAGAAGTCGAGCGGCGACCAGCTGCGCGTCCGGGTGCGCTGCCTTGATCAGCGCCGCCAGGCGGCCGTCGCCGCTTCCGAGGTCGAGAAACCGATCGACGCGATCCGGCAGCCATTCGAGAAGCGCGCGTTCACCTTCGGTGCGATGCGGGATCTGGTCGGCGCGCGCCAGATACTCGAGCGCATGGTCGGCGGAAGTCCACAGGTTCGACGGCTCGTCACGCTGCAGACGCTTTCGGTACGCGAACTCGAACGCGCACTTTGAACCCGAATCGAACTCGGAACGCAGAACCGAACTTGAACACGAACCCAGAACGGAGAACTTGAACAGAAGCGTGAACTGCAGCCTCAGCGTTCGACCGCCCTCAGCCGATCGTCGCCGACCGCGCCGACGCCGCGGCTGCCGCCGCGCCGCCACGGATGCGCTCGATCATCCGCTTCAGGTCGTTGTCGCCGACCGACTTGCGGTGTTCGCCCATCGTGATGACCTGGTGGTAGACGAGGCCGAGCTCGTCGGTGGTCAGCACGAAGCCGAGCGTCTCGCAGCGGCGCTGCACGGCGTGCCGTCCAGAGTGCCGGCCGAGAACGAGCTGCTCGGCCGTCTGGCCGACGTCGCGCGGGCGCATGATTTCGTAGGTCCGCGTGTCCTTCAGCATCCCGTCCTGGTGGATGCCGGCTTCGTGCGCGAAGGCGTTTCTGCCGACGATCGCCTTGTTGGCCTGGACCGGCTCTTCGGTGACGCGCGACAAGAGCTGGCTCGTGTCGAACAGCCGCTCCGACACGATGGCCGTGTCGTACGGCAGGCGGTCCTGGCGGACGCGCAGGGCCATCACGATTTCCTCGAGCGACGCATTGCCGGCGCGCTCGCCGATGCCGTTCACGGTGCACTCCACCTGGCGGACGCCGCCCTGGATGGCGGCAAGGCTGTTGGCCACGGCGAGCCCGAGGTCGTCGTGGCAGTGCGTGCTGAAAATCGCCCGGCCGGCATTCGGCACGCGGCGGATGATGTCCTCGAAGAACTCGCGCAGGTCTTCCGGCGTCGCGTAGCCGACGGTGTCTGGCAGGTTGACCGTGGTCGCGCCGGCGTGGATCGCGGCCTCGACGACGCGGCACAGGAAGTCGCGGTCGCTGCGCGTGGCATCCTCCGCCGAAAACTCCACGTCGTCGGTGAAGGTCCGCGCCAGCGTGACGCCGTCGACGATCTGTTGGAGGCACGTCTCGCGCGAGATGCGCAGCTTGCGCTCGAGGTGCAGATCGGACGTGGCCAGGAACGTGTGAATCCGCGGCCGCTCGGCCGGCTTCAGCGCGCGCGCCGCTTCCTCGATGTCGGCCCGGCGGCAGCGGGCCAGCCCGGCGATCACCGGCCGGCGCACTTCGAGCGCGACCTGCCGCGTGGCTTCCGAATCGGCCGGCGAGGCAATCGGGAATCCCGCCTCGATGATGTCGACGCCGAGCGCGTCGAGCGCCCGTGCCAGCGCCAGCTTCGACGGCACATCCATCGAGAAGCCGGGCGCCTGCTCGCCGTCGCGGAGCGTCGTGTCGAACACGATGACGGGCGTCGGTCTATCGCTCATGACAGTCTGTTGTAGCGGTCCGGTCGCCTAGAAGTCAAAGTGATAATCATTACGTTATAATAAGGGTATTTTATGGACCTGAGCGCGCTGCGCATCTTTCTCACGGTTGCCGAAGAGCGCAGCTTCTCGCGCGCCGCGGCCAAGGTCCACCGCACCCAGCCCGCCGTCAGCCAGGCGGTCCGCCGCCTCGAGGTCGATCTCGGCGAAGAGCTCTTCGACCGGTCGTCGAAGAGCGGCACGCTCACCGACGCCGGCAAGGTCCTGCAGAACTACGGGCAACGGCTGATCCGGCTGGCGGAGGAAAGCGAGTCGGCCATCCGCGAATTGCGCGACCTGCGGCGGGGCCGCGTACTGATTGGCGCCAACGAGGCGGCCGTGCACACGCTCCTGCCGGTGATGGCGCGCTTCCGGCAGCGCGTTCCCGACATCGCCCTCGACGTCCGGCGCGTGCCGGCGCGCCAGATTGCGGTCGAGGTGCAGCAGGGCAGCCTCGACTTCGGCGCGCTGACGTTCCGTCCCGCCGAGAGCGGGCTGCTGGAGGTCGTCGTCGGCAGCGACGAGCTCGTGCTGCTGGTCCCGCCCACGCATGCGCTCGCGAAGCGCAAGCAGGTGACGATGGAAGACGTGGCGCAGGAGCCGATCGTCGCGCACAACGATCCGTCGCCGGCGCGCGAGCGGGTGCTGCGGCTCTTCGAGCAGCATCACATCCAGCTGAACATGGTGATCGCGCTTCCCAGCCTCGACGGGATCAAGCGCGCGGTGGAGCTGAAGCTGGGCGTCGCGCTGCTGCCGCGGCGCTGCGCAATCACCGAGATCGCGAGCGGACGCCTCGTCGCCGTGCCGGTCGCCGGCGTGTCACGCAAGCGTCAGCTGATGCTCGTCTGCCGCAAGTCGCATCGGTCACATGCGGCAAACGCGTTCCTGGCGGTGGCGCAGGAAGCCGCTGCGGTCTGACGTGGCTCGAGACTGCAAGGCCACGAAGACTGCGAAGACTCGAAGGGAATCCCATGATTTTCCTTCGCGTCTTCGAGTCTTCGTGGTTGCATTTCCCGTCAGCGTGATTTCGTTCGAGACGTTGCGACTCGCCAGACGTTGCCGCCCGGATCCCTGATCATGGCGCGTCGATCGCCTCGGCCGGCGCTTCGAGCGACACGCCGCCGGCACCGTTCGCACGCTGACGCTGTGCCACCCGTCAGGGATCCAGTCCGGCATCGACTTGTTCTCACTGGCGGCGGTGCCCCACCCCCGCCGCGAACTTACGCTGATGCCTCGCCTCCCACCTTCGCTCGCGCGACGAAGCCTCGCGAGCTACGGTGGGCAAGCGGATGTCCCTTGGCCACCGTAGCGCGAAGCGCGCCGTGGCTCGGCTCGGCATGGCCGCAGGCGCTTCATCGGGCCGGGAACTTCACGAGCACATACGTGATGTGCTTGCCCTTGGGAACCAGGAAGCTGTGAGGGATGCCCGCGGGAATGTGCACGACGTCGCCCGCACCGAGAGGATGGCGCGCTCCGCCCTCCAGCCGCGTACCGACGTATTCGCCGGCGCCGCTGCCCGCCCGGCGGCCGATCATTTCACCCCCGAGCTGCAGCATTCCCTCGCCGCTCTTCACGAAGACGACATCGACGATCGCATCGTGCTGCTCGGGCGCCCCGTCGGCATCGCGATACAGCAGCCGGAACCGGTGATGCCCGTAGTCGGCGAGCGTCTCGCGAGCGGAGTGATCGGCGCCGACTTTCGTCGACAGCGCCGTGTCGCGCCTGGTCAACTCGGCGGCGCCCCACAGCCCGAACTGTGCCTCTTGAGCAGCCATCGACGGCACGATGAGCAGCACCGCGACGGCGACGAGACGGACGGCCGTGTTCATTGCAAGCTCCTTCGGGCAAAAACCGCGTAGAATCTGCCTCCGGACCGACGAGGAGGTGGCATGCGCAGGTGGCTGCCGATTGTCGCACTGATTGGAGTATTCGTTCCGTATTCATCCTCGGCGCAGGCGCCGGCGGGCGGCCAGGCGCGCCTGCCGCTCCGCGGCTGTTCGCGGCGGCCGGGGACGTGACGGCGATGATCGAGCGCGCGCGGAAGGAGCGCAAGCCGGATCAGGCCAATTTCATCCAGCCGATCGTCGGGCTGCGGCCGTTCAACGCAATCTCGAGTATCGCGCGGCCGGCATCAACGCGCCGGCGTCGACACACGACAAGGACGCCGAGCTCTTCTACGTCGTCGAAGGCTCGGGGACGCTGGTCACCGGAGGCACGTTGAAAGACGAGCGCCGCACCAATCCCGAGAACCTGACCGGTACGGCGATCGAAGGCGGGACCTCGCGCAAGCTTGCGAAAGGCGACTGGGTGATGGTGCCCGAGAAGACGCCACACTGGTTCACGCAGGTCGAGGGTGCGCTCGTCCTGATGTCGCTTCACCTTCCGCGGACCGAGTAGCTCCCACTTCGGCCGGCCAGCAAGGGACACCGGGAACGTCGCCCCTACCAACAGGAGCGGCTCGATTGACGCCACGATTTCATAATCGTGACGCCCCGGCACCGCGCCTGTCCTTTCTTTCCCGAAATTGCGCGGTCGTGTGGCGGGCGGCGCTTTTGCTTTAGCCGCCCGAATGGCGAAGAACGGCCGCCGCAGATTCGTCCTTGTCGTAGGCGTCTTCCTGTTCGGCGGGGTCGTCATCGGGGGGCCGCTCTCGTCGGGAGGCGCCTTCCTCACGTTTCCGGTGATGAAGCAGCAGACGCCGGTGACGCTTCCATGGCTCGAGCCACACCACAAGGGCGGTATTGATTTCGCGAGCGGCCTTTACATTCGCACTGATCAAGATCTGATCGTCCGCGGCGGCGACCTGCCGGTCGTGCTCCAGCGCGCGTATCGCTCCGAGGACAGTGAATCGCAAGCGTTTGGCGTAGGAGCCACCCACAACGGCGATTGGTATCTCGTCGGCGACGGACAGCGATTTCAGTGGGCGGCGCTCGTCCTGGACGCGCGCGCGGTCATCGACTATTCCCGAACCACGTGGGGAACTTCGGTGTGGAACGCGATGTTCGAACACACCAACTCGCCGACGGTGTTCTACAAGTCGCGGCTCGGCTGGACTGGCACGCGGTGGGCGCTGCGATGGTTCGACGGCAGCGTGGCGATCTTCCGATCCTGTTCACCGAAGGGGAACGACCGCTGTTCGATCCTCGAGGCGCGAAGTCCTGCTGGCCTCAAGGTCGAGTATGTTCGCGATCCGAGCACGCACGCGCTGCAAACCATTCGCTCGGGACAGGCTGAAATCGCGCTTCACTACGACGACCAGGGCCGGATCGCGCGGGCGCGGGGCAGCCACGGGCAGGAAGTTGGCTACGAGTATGACCCCGGCGGACGGCTGACGCGGGTTGTCGAGTCCAGCGGTGTCGTTCGCAGGTACACCTACAACAGTCGCGGCGAGATGCTGACGATCGATGAGCCGCGCTGGCATATCGAGAATTCGTATGACGAAGACGGCCGCTGCGTCCATCAGCTGACTCGATGGCCCGACGGGCGGACGTGGGCGATTGATGTCGCCTACAAGGTCGGCACGCGCGGCATTACCGAGACGACGACTTCCGAGACCGGCGGCCTCAAGACCGTCTATCACTTCGGCAACGATCGCTACCTGAAATCAAAGGAGTTCGATCCCAATGGTCGGACGCCGGTCGTGATCGTCTACCTTCGAAACGCCGAGACTGCCTTGACGACCGGCGTCACGATTCGCTGCTACGACGCCCAGAAGCGGCTTCTGCGCACGGTGGACGGTGAGTACAAGGGCAGATCGATGAAACCGACGAAATGGCCGCCAGGACATGCCGCGAGTGGGCGGAGTCGACCGAGCGGCCGTTTGCCAGACCGGAACCGTCTGAGCCGCCGGCGCCGAACACGCCGTCCGCGCCACACAATCCAGCCATTCTGCCAGGACGGAACATTTGAAGTTAGAGAGCCGGGTGGCTTAACCGCTAAGAAAACGCCCGATCGTCTTGAAGCTTTTCCTAGGCGTCATGCGTCTAAACCGGCACCTCGCGATCACGCGAGAGAGCGGAGGTGTCATGAAGACGCTGGTCGGTCTCCTGATCGCAGTGTTCTCGCTGTCAGCTGAAACCGCCTTCGCCCAGACCCAGCCCAGCGAGCCGTTTGGACTGTCCGGGCTGCGGATCGCGTTTTTCAGCCCGCAGCGTGCGTTCTCCGACTCCGACGATGGCAAGGCCGGCCTGGCTCGGCTCAAGGCCCTCGATGAGAAACGGGGGCGGGAGGTTGAGGCGCGCACGACCGAGTTGCGCAAACGCGAGGAAGCGCTGAAGGCGAGCCTCGGGATGTTGAGCGCTGATGGACGAGTCCAGCAGACGCGGGAGATCGAAAAGTTCCGGCTGGACGTCGACCGGTTCATCCAGGATGCGCAGGCCGAGTTCCTGGCGGTCCGCCGCGAGATCGAGGACGCGTTCCTCGTCGCGCGTGAGGCCGATCCTCGAGCAGGTGGCGAAGGATCAGAAGCTGGACGTGATCCTGAACGCCGATGCCGAGATGCTTCTCCGGGCAGATCGGTCAATCGATATCACGGGCGAGGTCGTCAAACAGCTTGCCGCGGCTGTTCCAGCCAAGCCAGGGTTCAACTAGCGAGGCCGGCCCTCACGTCCTGGCGTTGATGTGCGAAGCCAACCTGGGATCTTGTCATTACTAACTAAGTTGCGCGTCTGGTCGTCGTCGGCGGTCTCGCCGTATCGTGTCTGGGCCACGGCTGTTCGATCGGTCCAGACCCGACTGTGGCAGACCTTTTATGGCTGCCACGAGAGGCCAACCTCGAAAACAGCTTCGGCCAGGCCCGTGATGAAAAGGAATGGGCGCAGTATTTACGTCGACGGCACTGCCGATGTCGTTTTCACGATCGAAGGCGATCGAGAGGAACTGTCGCGCCGCATCGTCAATCACTTTGCCGCTCCCGATTAGGAACATTTTGCCGCTCCCGTTTGGCGCCCGCGCCACACGCATTACCTGAATCCGCAGCTGCCGACATCCTTCGTCGGTGGATGGCGGGCGCATGGCGGTGGAGGGAAACCTGAACCGGCAGATGTGGACCCGGCGGTTGCCAACGAACCGTACCGAGCTGGCACGCGGAATGGGAAGACGAACGGGGAAATCTGATCACCTACGACCTTGGCGGTCGAGGACCGCGGCTACGCGGCATGGCGGTGTACCTTCCTAAAGCTGTGGTCGACGAGGCACGCTCGAAGGCGAATCGGCCTTGAGCCCGAGCCGAGCCGCCTGCGTGCACCTTCCGGTGCGGCCGGGACATTAGTTCGGAAGCTATCCGAAACCAGCTGAACCTGCGCCGCGAGCGAGCGCGCGAGCGAGCCACGCGAACGGAGCGCGCCGCGCCGCGGCGCGCGAGAGAGCGTGGGGGAGTCCGAGGGGCGCAGTTGAAGACTGGTTTACACTGCTGTCGTGGCGAGCTGACGCCACCCTTCAGTCGAGGCAATGACATGAAGCAGACGGTCTCGCTCATGATCACGGCGACGATGCTGGTCGCCTCTCTTGCCGCGCAGTCGGGATTGTCGCAAATCACGACCTACGGCGCCGCGGCGGGGTGGAAGGTGCCGCGGACGGTCGACGGCAAGCCGGATCTGCAGGGCGTCTGGGGCAACAACAGCGTCACGCCGATGGCGCGCCCGGCTCAATGGAAGAACAAGGAGTTCCTGACCGACGCCGAGGTGGCGGAGCTGCAGGCGATCGTGGCGCGCCAGGCCAGCGACGGCGGCGACGCGATCTTCGGCGACATCGTCCAGCTGGCTCTCGCCGCCAAGGCTTCCGGGAAGTTCGATCAGAGCTCGTACGACCCGACCACGGGCAACTACAACCAGTTCTGGATGTCGGAGCGGGAGTGGGACAACCGGACGTCGCTCATCGTCGATCCGCCTGACGGCCAGCTCCCGCCGCTGACCGCCGCAGGCCGCGAGCGCGTCGCCCGCGCCGGCCAAGGGGCGCCGGTGGAGGGGTCCGAGAGCGGCCCGCGCGGCCCTGCCGACGGGCCGGAAGATCGACCGCTCTCGGAGCGCTGCATCACCTACGGCGTGCCGCGCATCCGCCCTGCCTACAACAGCTACATTCAGATCGTGCAGTCGGCCGAGACCGTGGCCATTCTTCAGGAGATGATTCACGACGTGCGGATGGTGCCGATGGCCGGTAGTCCGCGGCCGCCGCAGGGCGTGCGGCAGTTGAACGGCGTGTCTCGCGGCCGGTGGGAGGGCGACACGCTCGTCGTCGAAACGACGAACTACGCCAATGGATTCCAGATCGGCGGCGGGGCCGGGCCGGTGCTCGCCAGCTCGACCCCGGACGTGCGGCTGATCGAGCGCTATACGCGCGTCAGCCCGGATTTCATCAATTGGGCGATCACGGTGGAGGATCCGGCGACCTGGACCAGGCCGTGGACCTTCATGATCCGGCTCAAGCGCACCGATGGCCAGGTTTACGAATATGCCTGCCACGAAGGCAACATCTCGATGATCGGAATCCTGGCCGGCGCGCGCGCGGACGAAGCGAAAGCGGCGGCAAAGAGATAGCCGCGAGCGAGCGCGCGAGCGAGCCACCCACCTTCGCAGCGTTGAACGCCGCCGCTGCTACGGTGGGCAGGCGCGAACGGCCTGTCCACCGTAGCTTTAGCGAAGGTGGAAGCGCGCCGGCGAAAGCGGCGCGCGAGAGAGCGTGTGGGGGAGTCCGAGGGGCGAAGCCCCTCGGGTTATTTGACGATCTGATCGAGCGTGGACGTCGAGACGGTGTGATAGGTCGGGCGTGCCTTGGCGTAGATGCGGCGCGCTTCGGCCTGGCCCCAGTCCTGTTTCATCAGATCCTCGTAGAGCGGCCGCAGGAACTTCCGCCGGCCCTGGCTCGTGAGGAACCGCTCGAGCGCCGGCATCGCCGGCCGATAGTTGTTGCGGATGGCGATGCGCAGCCACGAGAACAGGATTTCGCTGTTGCCGCTGTCAGTCAGTCGATAGGCGCGATCGAGGTCCTGCAACTGCGAAGCAGTCAGCTTTTCCGGCAGGTTTTCAAGAAAGTGCTGCCACTCCTGCGTGCTCCAGCTGGCGGCGCCCAGCGACTTCGCGGTCGCGCCGCCGGCGAAAGCCTTGGCCTGCGATTCGACGCGATCCAGCGCGGGTGACGTGACAACCACGGCGTTGGCCGGGACGCCGGGCTTGTAGACCCACTCGTCGAGCTGCAGGCGCCGTTCGAGCTCTGCGTCGCCCGCCACGAGGTTCTTGCGCACATCGTCGAGAAACACCGCGCTCGTGATCGACTGGAACGCGTGCCGGTCGAAATACGACCGCAGGAAGGTGTCGAACCGCTCCCGGCCGACCGCTGCCTCGATCGTTTGCAGGAACAGCGAGCCTTTCTGGTACGGAATGTCGGTCGCCCCCTCGTCAGGATCCCGTCCGGCCAGGTCGATGTGCAGGATCGTGTCGCGCGCCGATGGGCCGCCGAGACCGGCGACGCCGGCGTCGAGATCGCGGCGTCCGAGGACGCGCAGCATGTCGGCGCGCTCCTTGCCGTAGACCTCTTCCATGATCCGCGCTTCGACGTACGTGGTGATGCCTTCGTTCAGCCAGAAATCGCTCCACGTGGCGTTCGTCACCAGGTTGCCGGACCACGAATGCGCGAGCTCGTGGGCGACCAGCGACACGAGCGATCGATCTCCGGCGATGACGGTCGGCGTGGCGAACGTCAGGCGCGGATTCTCCATCCCGCCGAATGGAAATGACGGCGGAAGCACGAGCAGGTCGTAGCGGCCCCAGCGATAAGGCCCAGCCAGCCGTTCTGCGGCTTCGACCATCCGCTCCAGATCGACGAACTCCGAGGCGGCTCGATCCAGACCCGATGGCTCGGTGTAGACGGCGGTGCGCGGACCGATCGCTTTGTCCGCGATGTCGCCGATCGCCAGCGCGATGAAGTACGGCGGCACGGGATTCGTCAACCGGAACTCGAACGTCCTCTCGCCGCTCGACCCCGCGGCGGGTTCGCTGACGTGCTCCGCGCTCATCACGGCGCGAAGCGGCGCCGGAACCGTGATCTTCGCGCTGTAGGTCTGCCTGATGCCGGGGCTGTCCTGCGTGGGGATCCACGTCCTGGTGAGAATCGCCTGTCCCTGCGAGAACAGGTAGGGCTGCCGCTTGCCGGCCGTCTGCTCGGGAGCGAGCCACTGAAGCGCGGCAGCTGTTGGCCGTGTCTTGTAGGTGATGACGACCGGTCCATCGCGGTTGCCCAGTTTCACCGTGAGCGGCCGTCCCTTGATGGGATCGGCGTCGCCAAGAGCGTGCTCGAGCGCGGCGCTCCCGCCATCCGTGACCTTCTCGATGTCGAGAT
>CAVVPE010000015.1:0-120985 GCA_963750035.1 uncultured Acidobacteriota bacterium
TGCGCTCAGGGGATTCTGTACGGCGATGACGCTCACGCCCTGGACATGCAACAGGGCAATCACTTCGCGCCAGCTCGTCCCGTCAACCCACGCGCCGTGGACGATCACCACGGTCGGAGCCTCGTAGTCACGCGGCATGACCCCACGGGCATCAACGTGACGTCCACGCCACGTCACGTCGCGCCAACCCGCCGGATGTGCTCGCTACCATCGAGCACGCACCCGATATTCGGGCTCACTGCACATCGGAGGAGATCATGCTGCTCCCTTGTGTCACCGGTCGGCGGTGATTCATCTGTTCGGGATGCGTTCACCGCGCGAAGATAGCAAGTGGCGGAGCCTGCCGATGGTTGCTGCGTGCCAGGTTACTCGGCGGTTCTTGTCTCTGGATGCCAGCGGGTCCCGAGAGTCCTCAGGTCAGACTCGGCCCGACGAGAGGTGATCGATGTCGTGCGGCCGATCACACAACTGCTCGCCGAAGCCACACGGATCGAGGCTCGATTCGAAGGAATTAATCAGCGGACGTTGATGAGTGTGCGAACGGCGTGCCGCGGCTGGCTCGGCGCATTTGCAGCGGCGTCTGGCCGGTGCGGCTTCGCACGACCTTCACGAAGTGGGACGCATCCGAGAATCCGGCGCGCCGCCCGATTTCCGCTGTCGTCACGCGATCGAACAGCGGCGATTGAAGCATGCGCACCGCGAGATCGACGCGAGCGTGGATCAGCATCGCCCCGAACGTGTCGCCACACTCCGCCAGCGCGCGATGCAGGCTTCGCTTGGATATGTTCAGCGAACTCGCGACGTCGGCGGCCTGCAAGGATGTATCGGCGCAGCGCTGCCTGATGTGATCGTAAACGTGGTCACGCACCGAGCGCTCGGCCGGCGTTGATGCGGCGCGACGACCGCTGAGCTCGCTGGCGGTCAAGGCCAATAACGCTCCGAGTTGATCGATGAGCACCCTCTGCGGCAGCGGAGCCTCAACGACGAACTCAGGTGACAACTGGGCGACGAAACTCGCCAGGACGCGTCCCCACTGGGACTCGCCAATGCGCTGCCCAGATAGCACGATCGGATTGGGCACCCATTTGCGCACGAACTGTTCCGACAGCTGCAAATTCAGGCCGCTCCAGTGGAGCAGAAGGTCGCAGTCGAGCGGGTAGCGCGAATCGTAGAACACGAGGTCGCCAGGGCCCAATCGGGTGCGCGTCACATTCGTGACGTGCCATGAACCGCTGAGTCCCAGCACCAGAAAGAAGTAGCGCTGAGAGGTGCGACGGATTTCCGGGCGAGCACGAATGGCCCGTTGCGGCGACCCGCTCTGCGCAACGATGGCGATCGATGGGAGCTCCAGCGCGGTCACGTCCAATTCGTATTCGGACGGGGTTCCGGTGGACAACGCAGAGGGTGCGAGGGCCGAGCCTAGGATCCAACTTGCGTAGCTCAGACGGTCCGCTGGTGCAACGTCGCGCGTTGACAGCCGCACGAGTTGTGAGGATTCGTCGCGCACGCGATGGTTCCTCTCTGCTGTAGAGCGAAAGACTACTGCGACCGCGTGGTGGAAGCAATCGACTCAGCGGTGGAACCGGCGGACGTTAGCGCGGGTGGACGGAATCGATTTCCAGGCGTGCTCCTTCAACAAGGCACCGGTCGCTGCACAACGGTTACGCAGCCAACGGTCTCACGATACACATGCGAATCGGAGCTGACGCCGGCGGACTCTCGTGTACCCGTTTTGTACTTACACCGTGGCTTTCTGTCGTTTCTCGCCGATTGAGCCCATCGAGTTTTCAAAATCATTCGAGAATTCGACGATCGTCGCAGACCGATTCCCGCTGGTGCGCTTTCGCGCCGCGCGCTCATCAAGGCTACCGCGTCGAAATGAATACGCGCGCCGGACTTGGCTGATTGCTGTACGAAGAAAAAGAGCCCCCGGGCACAAGCCGGGGGCTCTAGCTCATGCGGCAGGGTCCAGTTTACCGGCTGACCTGGAGGCTGGTTCCACCACCAGGGGCGCCGTTGCCGGCGTCACCGCTGGAGACAACCTTGACCCAGAGCGAATCCTGGCCCTTGTAGTACGAGGTGGCGCTGGCCTGGCGCAGCGCATCCAGGCTGTCCTGCGGCGTACCGGAGGCTGCGGTGGTGAATCCCGGCAGCTCGAAGATCACCCACGAGCCGCGATCCATTTCCGTCAGGGTGAGGGGCACTGACGGCCTTTCGGTTGCCACCTTGATCTCGGTACCGGCTCGTACGTTGGTGCCCCCGGTTACGGTGAACTCCTTGCCATTGCGGCTGAGAACGACTGGCGGCTGAGGAGGTCCAGCAGGAGCGCCGAATCGACCACCAGGTGCGCCAGGACCGGCAGCCGCAGGACCAGCAGGTGCGCCAGGTCCACCACGACCTGCCGCTACGCCAGGACCGGCACCTGGACCGGCGGCGCCAGGACCGGCAGCCGCGCCAGCAGCGGGAGCTGCACCGGTGCGCCCGGCGCGCCAGGACCGGCAGGTACGCCAGGTCCACCGCGGCCAGGACCGGCGGCTCGACCACCACCGCCGCCACGACCGCCGCCGCCGCCGCCAAAAGCTCAGGCGCCCGACATCGCCCTTGCACACGGCAGCGTTCCAGGTGGGCTTGATCTCACAGGCTTCTGCGTCGACGGCGATGCTGTCGTTGACGCCGTCGTGGATGATCACGAAGGAGTTGGGACCGAGCGCCGAGCGAGCCGTCCTTGTCGCGGAACGCCGCGGTCTTATAGGACGTACTGCCTCCATTATCGCTGGCCCACTTCCTGTTGTTCGCCATCGGCGGGAAATACACCGGCTTGGCGTTGACGAATTTCAAGCGCTCGAAGGCGTTATTGGTGCTGACCCCGAAGCTGCTGAACATCAGGTTAGAGATCGCTCCCGTCTTGCGAGTGGCGTTGTCCTCGTAATTCCGGAAGGTGGTATTCACCACGTCATGACGGTAATCGTAGTACTCGTAGCCGCGGATCGGGAAATCCGGCAGGTCGACCTTCGGCACGCTGCGGCCGTACGCCTTTTCCGCGTCAGTCGTGGGGTTGCCGATGTTCTCGGTTTCGCCCACGAACAGCGAGTCAACGACCTGTGACGTAAAGGCGTACCGACCGAATGCGCCAGACGCGTGCGTAAAGCCGATCGCGTTGTCGGCCAGCTTCACGTTCCTGAATACGTGCATCTCACCGCGGCCCCAGATGGCGCCATTCCGGTTCTTGTAGGCGGTGAGATCCTCGAAGACCGATTCCAACGCCTTGCTGTTCGGGTCAGCGGGATTTTCAAGGCCGGTATGCGAGCTGCCGGTAACACCGAACGTGTTATTGGCCGCAATGTTTCGGTCGAACATGAACGCGTCGTAGTTGGAGTGGGCGACGTTGCCCTTGAACTCGCGGAATGGCGTTCGACGCGGCCAGGTCTTCGCACTGATCTCCGTGCCTTCGAATTTACCGTTCGGGTGCTCCGGCAATGACATCCAGAAGCCGTTCGAGTCGGAACCCGCGGCCACGTTGTCGCGGTACGTGTTGTCCGGATTGGTGATCCAGAAACTCGCCACCGTGTTGTCCGAGGGCAGCAGGACATCCTTGGATTGCTGGCCATTCGTTCCCATCCTGGGCTCGCCGCTCGCGGCGAGGTTGGTCGGGACGCACGGCTTGGACGTATGACACTTGGTCTGGATCGCCAGGTTGTGAACAAACTCGTTGCCGTGCTCGATGCCGTCTTCGAGGAAGAAGCAGTGACCCACGGTGTTGTAGGTCACGTTGTTCTCAACGCGCAGGAAATTCGTGCCATGCACGGTCACACAGCGGTTGTAGGTGTCGTGGATCGCGGCGTTCCTGATGTACTGCCCTTTGGCATCGCCGACCAGATGCCAGTGGATCGGATACCGGGCAAGAGTCAAGTTCTGGCCCATTCGATTGAACTCGACGCCCTCGACAAACATCTTGCTCGTGCCCATCGCCATCACGTGCCCGCCGTAGAACGACTGTTCCGCGTCGGCCGACGCCTGGAGCTTGATATTGCGCGTCAGCACACCGACTTCGCCCCGTTGATCCACGTCGAAGGTGATCTTGCCGAAGTGCATGTAGTCCAGTTTCCTGTCGAGCGTGATCGTGTTTCCGCTGATGGCGGAAATGGTGCGCCGCTCTGCCTGCCTGGGATCGAAATCCGTGGACGCGAGGACAATCTCGTCGCCAACCCGCCAGCCCGCGGCGTTCAGGACCTGTATCGAGGTGCTGCCTGCATTCGCCGTGCTGGCCAGCTTGGTCCAGGTGTTGGTCCGATCACCGTGCAGGTTCAGGGTTCCGCCCATGAGCATGATCCCGCGGTCACTGCGGTCATTCGTTCCACCCATTCCACCGATATCTTCGTCTTTGACGTTGTTGGTGAGGGTAATTGTCGCCTTGCGTGTATGGGGCCTGGCTTCGGTGCCGATTTCCAGTTCCCCGTGCAACATGATCCACTCGGTGGTCAGTTCAAGGTCTCTGTTGTTGGCGAAGCTGAGTTTGCCGTCGATCGTCAGACTGCCCAGCGCCGGCGGACTGACGTCGAGGACCACGTCCTTGCCTTTTTCAATGGTGACCTTGTCGCCTGCGACGGGCACCTTGCCGGCCCGGCCAGGTGGCAGGATCGGACCAGTTCGTCGGCCTGGCCGCCGGCGATCTTCCTTCCTGGGCCTGAACGACAGCGAATACGCTGACGAGCAGGAATGCTGGAAGGAGCGAAGCAAGAAGGAACGAGCGATGTTGCTTACTCACGGAATCAACCCTCCGGTACTCGAAGATGACCAAGAACCGCAGCGGCAAAGCATAGCGCGATAATCCGGCGCCCAGCAAACATCAGGCAAACGTGCTATCCGAGACTCTCGAACCCGAAGGGAATAGCCAATTCCGCAGATGAATCCCGGCCGACGGATGACTCCCGGCCGACGGCGCACATGATGGCGCTGACGCGTGGGCGCGTCAAGGACTCGCACGAGTGAACAAGACCTGACGGCCAGGACCGTGCTCCCTGGGAACGTGTGGACACACGCCACCCTTCGCGACGGCCGCCGCGCTGACGATCACGGGCTCTGGGTTCGGATCAGGATCGATGCGCGACGCGTCGCGACGGGGGGGAACGTGTGGACGCAGGCCAACCGTGGCGCGACGGACGCCGCGCTGACAATCTCGGGCACTGGGTTCGGCTCAGTCGATCGCACGCCGACGACCGTTGGGGCGTCGCGCGCGCCGGCTGCGGCGGCGGCATCCCGGCGTATAGCCCGAGGTGACGAAGGATTCACTGCACAGCCTCGTGGTGCTCGATGAGCGCCACAGGCGAAATCGTCCGCCGCAGTTCGGGCATGCGACGCACTCCCGTCGTACCGGAAACTACGTCGCATCAGCTGCGCTCAGAGCCAGGTTCGACCCGGACCGGCGGGCCGCGCCGCTCCGATGAGCGCGGGTCAGCACCCTCGATGTGTCGGCGCCATCAGCGGCGGACGCGTCGGCCAGACCTCATGATCTGTCCGCGGCCGACGAAACTCTTCCGTCCTTCCTCCTTACCGGATGTGCCCGGGGAGTGCGGATCACGCGCCACGCCGTTCGCCTGACCGGTGGCGGCTCGCTCCGATGGCGCCGGGTCAGACCCTTGATCTGTCGGCGCCATCATGCGGCGACGCGGCGGCCCGACCTTCATGATCTGCCGCGGTCGTCGCAACTCTCGACCGCCTTCTCTGGCCGGTGCTCCAAGCTGCAGCCCGAGGAGAACGGTGGCCGCGATATGGCCGAATGGTGGGCCGTGGACGGAGTCGTAGGATGGCTGCCGTCGTATGATAATCAGGGCGAAATACGCGAGGACCGATACACCTCCGGCCACCATCTTCCACGGCTTCTTGTCATCGATTCGTCGATCGAACAGAACGGCCAGGCAGGCACCGATGAGAACGAAGTGCGCGATCCCACCGAGTAACACCATCATCGGGACAATCGGGGTCGGCCCAAGCTCTCGCATGTGGCCCGTCTGCAGGAGAGACCACAACACCGTCATCCCCCTCTGCATGCTATGAGAGACGAAGAGACTGTGACCGTTCCAGACGACGGCGATCGCCAAGCCCGCGCCAATAGCCCACATGCTGTTGCTGCGCGCAAGGATCACGATGGCAGTCGCAAGGCTGGAGTGCTGAAGGCGCGACGTGAGTCCTAAGGACACGCTCAGACGCTGGAAGGATGCGCTCCTGACGGTCAGCGCCTGGGTCGGAGTCCGTTTCAGCCCTTCGGACGCAGGCGGATCCGCTGTACTTGTTTTGTACCTGCACCAGGAAGACGGCCACTGGATAATGTGGGTACGAGAGCGGAGGCACGCCATGGCCCACGACGAGATCAAGGACCAGTACGACGAGGTACAGGCCCAAGGCCTCTACGAAGAGGGCATGGCGCGGATGGCCCTCTACCACCGCCACTGTCAGGACCCGGTGATCTTTCGGGCTCTGGGCGATGTTGGCGGCAAGTCGCTGCTGGATCTGGCTTGCGGCGACGGGTTCTACACCCGTAAGTTCCGGCGAGCAGGAGCGGATCCGGTGGTGGGGGTCGACCTGTCGCCACAGCAGATCGCCAAGGCTCGGCGTATCGAGGAGCGCGAACCGCTGGGAATCGAGTACCTGGCGGCGGATGTCGTTTCACTCGAGTTGGAGCAGCGCTTCGATGTGGTGACCGCCATCCACCTGCTGCACTACCTCGAAGGCGGGACCGAGATCGAGGCCGTGCTGCGCAAGATCCACAACGCGCTGGAGGACGACGGCTGTTTCGTGACCATGATCGCCAATCCGGAATTCGACCTGGAGAGGCAGGACCCGGAGGATTCGAGGACCAAATTCGCCTACTACTTCTCCGTGGCCGAACCGGACAACGGCGGTCTCATGCGTTTCCACCCGGGAGGTTTCTCCAAGGAGCGCGAGATCACGGTCGAGTTCCAACGCTGGCACCGCGAATTCCTCAACGACATCGCTGTCGAAGTGGGCTTCGCGCCCGAGTGGCACGAACCGTTCATCAGCGAGGAGGGCCTGGAACAGTATGGGGCGGCGTTCTTCGAGAACTACCTCGCCAACCCGCAAAGCAAACTCCTGCGATTGACGAAAGTCATGAAGCCGGAGTCTGAGGACCGTTAGCCTCGAAGAGACCCGACCCGGCTGCTCCAGTCAACCTTGAACCGCTCTGGAGGGCGAGGGATTCTCTAGGCGCGTGTTTGTGAAGGGCATAATTACCCCGGGCCAATGACCGCCTTCTCTCGCCTTCGCGACTTTCTCGACCGCCAGATGCGCATGTCGCACATCTACCAGCCGGTGATGCTCGAAGTGCTGCTGGCGAGTGGCGGCACGCGCGCCGGTGGGATATTTCGGATCCGAAAGAACTGAATCACGACGACCGCACACACGATCAGCGCGCTGCCGACAACCCACAGCAACTCGACGAGCGCTCGCGGTCTCGGGCGCCGTTTCCACCAGATGCCGAAGAACACGGGAATGAGCAGCGGGTAACTTAGCGAGAAACTCAGTTGTGGAGCAGCACGCTCGAGAATGATCTCGATGGTAGCCGACACGAGCATCGGCTCGACGAAACAGACCGACGACGTGGACACGATCGAGGTGACGCCCCGATTGGGCATGCGCTTCCATCTGTTTTCACGCACCCAGCGCATCGTCGTGCGCGACCTCGTGCGTGTCGAAGCACGGAACTTCTTTTATTGCGGCGACACAGAGTCGGACTCGACCGTCCGCTTCCGCAATCGCCTCGAGCTTCTCGTGGCGCTGAACAAGGACCGATTCGATGACGATCGCGTTCGGTACTTGATCGCCGACTGGGAGTGGTTCATCCCGATCGACGATCCTGACGAGCGCTTCGCCAGCCGGCAACGCATCCGCGCGGGCCTCGGCTACCGCCGCAGCTTCAACTGGCGGTACAGAGTGCTCTACATCTGGACGCGGTCGCGCAACACGATCGATGAGGAGTTCGGCACCCCGGAAAACATCCTGAAGATCCGAATGAGGCGCACGTTTTGATACGAAGCCTTTAGGGTTATCTGGGGGCCACCCCGCGCTCCGTGGCGGCGCTCACGGCCTGTTGTGAGGCTGTTCGAGCCCGGGCCCAATGACAAGCGTTTCACGTCGTAGATCGCCAGGCCATGCTGGCTCGCTCTTTGCCTCGCGAGCCTCACCATGAAGATCAATCACGCAGTCGCGCTTGCAGTGATCGCAATCGGGGTCCTGGCGTCGCTGCCGGTGGCACGGGCCGTTGCCCAGGCTCCGCCAACCCCCGACCAGATGGTCGCCGCGCTGAAACAGAACCTGGCCGAGAGCCAGAAACGTCTTCGTCAGTACGAATGGGTCGAAACGACGACCATCAGCCTCAAGGGCGAGCAGAAGTCAAGCAAGCAGCAACGAGTCTATTACGGCGCCGACGGAAAGCTGACGAAGCTTCCGCTCGGCGACCCGCCGGCACAGCAGGCCGCGCAAGGCGGTGGCAGGGGCGGCCGTGGCGGCGGGCGCCTGAAAGAGAAGGTCGTGGAGAACAAGAAGGACGAGATGGCGGAGTACATGGAAAAGTCCGCCGCCTTGATCCACCTGTACGTCCCTCCCAACCCCGAGCAGATCCAGAAAGCTAAGGACGCAGGCAACATGGCGGTGCGCCAGCAGCCACCGGGCGTGCGCGTCGAGTTCCGGAACTACGTTCAACCCAAAGACCTGATGGCCATTGACGTGGACGCCAAGGTTGCTCTCCTCTCCGCGCTCAGCGTGCAGACGTATCTCGAGAAACAGGAAGACGCGGTGACGCTCAACGTCCGCTTCGGTGCACTCGCCGACGGTACCAGCTACACGGCGCAGACCAATTTGGACGTCAAGGCCAAGAACATCGCAGTCGTCGTGGCGAACTCCGGGCACCGTCCGCTTGCGCGGTGATCGGTGCCCGACGGACCTCGAAAGTCCATGACGACATCCGTCCTGCTCGGGCGCATGTTGGCGGCAGGCGCGGTGGTAGAGGCTGCAGCGGGTCTGGGTTTGCTTCTCGCTCCGTCGACGCTCGTCGAGCTCTTGCTCCGGGGTCCGCTCGCTGGCGCAGGGCCAATCATCGCGCGATTAGGGGGAGGAGGTTTGCTGGCGCTCGGCATCGCCTGCTGGTTCGCGCGCCGAACGCCTTCGACCGGAGCGGGCCTGGGGGTCGCCCGTGCGTTCCTCGCCTACAACCTGGTCGCGTGCGGAGTCCTGATCGCGGCCTACCCACCTTTGCCGAGCGGCCTGGCCGCTCTAAGTGTGGCTGTCCTGCACGGCCTGCTGGCAATCGCACTGCTGGCGGCATTCTTCGCACCACGCGAGGCTTGACCCATCTCGAGAAGCGTCTGGACGGCGCGTGGGCGCGCTCCCCGCACATCGGTGCCTGGTTGTCTCACGGCCGGCTGTGACTCAAGTCACGACACGTTGAATGCAGAGTTGACGCACCTTCCGACGCACACAGGCCTGTGACGCCGGATCAACGCCCAAATGGTCTGGCAACTGTCGCAGGACGACCGATGTCCATGCACATCAACGCGGTACACAGCTTGCTGAACGTTGCCACTGCTTTCAATGAAACGTTCCTTCCGACAGCTCGAGGTTGTGCGTGAAGCGATCTGTCTGTGTGTGGCTAGCCCTTGCCGTCGTTGCAGCCGGGTCCGTCACGCCGGCGTCGGCACAGTCACCCGATGAGTGGAACGTTTTCGTGGCACCTTACCTGATGGGCGCGGCGATGGGCGGCACGACGACCGTTCGTGGCGTCGAAGTCGATATTGATGTGTCGGCCTCCGATATCTTCTCGAACCTGCAGTTCGGCGCGATGGGCATCGGGATCGCGCGCAAGGGCGACTGGGGATTCGGCACAGACCTGGTCTGGATGGCGCTCGGGACGACCGTGGGCGACACACAGGTTGACTTCAATCAGGGCGCTTTCGCGTTCTACGGGTTACGTCGGCTCAGTCCGGCCGCCGAACTGACCTTCGGCCTCCGCGTGAATACGCTGCAAGGTGAGCTCACGTTCACGGGGCCTGATATCACACCGAATCAGCACAAGACCTGGGTGGATCCGATCGTCGGCGTGAACCTCCAGACTCCGACAGGACCACGCCTGCAATTGAGGCTCTACACAGAGGTCGGCGGGTTCGGTGCTGGTTCGGATTTCACATGGCAAGTGTTCCCGGACCTGAGTATCCACCTGACAGAGACGGCGTCGTTGGAGTTTGGCTATCGATGGCTGGACTTGGACTACGCGACAGGTGAAGGCAACGAGCAGTTCAAGTACGACGCGTTGACGCAGGGGCCCGTGCTCGGCTTCGCGTTCCAGTTTTGAGGTGGCGATGATCAGTCATCCCGGCGCCATCGTGTTATCGCTTTCATTGGTCTCTGAGCGCCGATTCCTTCTGTGAGGCCTCCATGCGTTTGATCACCGCTGCCACTCTCGTGATCGCAGCAACGGCCTGCAGCGGGTCTCCCACTCAGCCGCAGAGTTCCGGATCACCGCCGAGCCAGCCCGAAGTCATCGGTCCACCGCCAACGCTGGCGGGCACGGCGCTCGCGGATACCGGCGAAATCCAGCCGGCCGATCCGAGCAAGTTCAACAAGACCCCGGGCTATTCCCCCTATGCCGGTCGCAACTATCCCGAGCGCGTCTATTTTGGGGACGAACACGTTCACACGGCCTGGTCGGTGGATGCGGGAGGCACCGGAACGACGCTCGGACCCGAGGAGGCGGTGCGGTTCGCTCGCGGAGAAGAAGTCGTGTCGACCAGCGGTCAACCTGTGAAGCTCGGCAAGCCGCTCGATTGGATCGCCGTGACCGACCACTCCGACGGCATGGGCGTCATCACCGAGATCAAAGCGGGCAATGCCGAGATGATGCAGGACGGCACCATCAAGCGGTGGCATGACCTGTTCGCCAAGGGCGGCAAAGATGCCAATGCGGCTGTTATGGAACTGATCGGGGCCCAGTCCACCAAGAAGCTGCCACCGCTGATCATGGACCCGAAGTTCGCCAAGGCAGTCTGGGACAAGAACATCGCGATTCAGGAGAAGTACAACGAGCCCGGCCGGTTCACGGCGTTTATCGCCTACGAGTGGACGTCCAACGCCGGCGGCGGCGACAACCTGCATCGCAACGTGATTTACCGGGACGGCAAATCGAAGGCCGAGCAGGTTCTGCCGATGACGACGTTCCAGAGCGAAAACCCCGAGGACCTGTGGAAATGGATGGCGGCCTGGGAACAGAAGACCGGAGGGAAGGTGCTCGCGATTCCGCATAACGGCAACTTGTCCAACGGCCGCATGTTCCCGCTTACCACATTCGCGGGCGACGCGATGACCAAGCAATGGGCCGAGGACCGTCAGCGATGGGAGCCGCTCTTCGAAGCGCTGCAGATGAAGGGGCAGAGCGAGTCGCATCCGTCGCTCTCGACGACCGACGAGTTCGCGGTGAACTACGAGCTCTGGGATCGCGGCAACCTGACTCAGACGCCGAAGAAGCCGGGCATGATTCAGTACCAGGTACCTGCGCGAGGCCTTGAAGAATGGCTTGAAGGTCGAACAGGACCTTGGAGCCAATCCGTTCAAATACGGGATGGCCGGTGGCACCGACACGCACAACGGGTTGGTCGCCGCGGAAGAAGACAACTTCTTTGCCAAGTTTCCCTCCGCCGAACCGAACGCCGAGCGCTGGAACGAAAACGCCATGGCCTTCGAGGGGCGTATCGTCAAGGGCTGGGAGATGAGCGCCGCCGGTTACACCGGTGTCTGGGCGACTGGCAATACCCGCGAGGAGTTGTGGGACGCGATGAAACGTCGCGAGACCTACGCGACCAGCGGTCCGCAGATCATCGTCCGCTTCTTCGGGGGCTTCGATTTCACGAAGGCCGACATCTCACGCACGCCGGCCGCGGTCGGCTACACCAAAGGCGTGGCGATGGGCGGCGATTTGAAGTCGGCCCCGGCCGGAAAAGCGCCGACGTTCCTGGTGGCCGCGCTGAAGGACGCGACCAGCGGAAACCTGGATCGCATTCAAATCATCAAGGGGTGGCTCGACAAGTCCGGCAAGCCCCAGGAGAAGATCTACGACATCGTGTGGGGTGACGCCGATCGTCGCCGGATCGTGAACGGGAAACTCACGCCGGTGGGCAACACGGTTGATGTGGCGACCGCCACCTGGACGAATACGATTGGCGACCCCGAACTGATCACCGTGTGGAAGGATCCAGATTTCGATCCGTCGGTGCGCGCGTTCTACTACGCGCGCGTGCTCGAGATTCCCACGCCGCGCTGGACCGCCTACGACGCCGCGTATTTCAAGATGAAGATTCCCGACCCGAAGATCCCGATGACCACGCAGGAGCGCGCGTTCACGTCGCCCATCTGGTACACACCGTGATCCGCCGGCTGCTCCGGGAGCCGCTCCTGCACTTTGCGTTGCTCGGAGCGGCGATCTTCGGCGCCTATCGCCTCATCGCCCCGCCGGCGTCCGATGCGTCCGAGATCGTGATTACGGCCGATCGAATCGCCTCGATCACCGCACAGTTCAGTGCGAGCCACGGCGGACGACCGCCCTACGAGGAAGAGCTGCGTGCGGCAGTTGACGCCTACGTGCGCGACGAGATGCTCTATCGGGAAGGCCTCGCCCTGGGTCTCGATCGGGACGACCCGGTCGTCCGCAACCGGATTCGGCAGAAGGCTGACCTCCTCAGCGAAGATGCCCTGACGAGCGAGCCGAGCGACCGCGATCTGGAAGCGTATCTCGCAGCGCATCAGACGGAGTTCGACATTCCGGGCCGGGTGTCGTTTCAGCAGATCTACATCGATCCCGGCAGGCGCCGAGGCGACGACCTGACCATGGTCGTCAGCACCGTCCGGCAGGCGCTGACACGGGGAACGCAGCCAGGCATGCTCGGCGATCGCACGCTGCTGCCGGCGACCATGACGGAGGTGTTGCCGCATGACATCGAAGCGGTGTTCGGCAATGACTTCGCCAGGCAGCTGGCGGCAATCGACGGCGATGGCTGGCAGGGTCCGTTGACCACCAGTTACGGACTCCATCTCGTACGCATCACCTATCGCGGCGAACCGACCCGAGCGACGCTGGCGGACGCGCGCGACGTGGTCACACGTGAGTGGTCACGTGCACAAACCGCGAAGCGGAAAGAGCAGTTCTATCAGATGTTGGCGGGGCGCTACACGGTCCGTGTCGAAGCGGACGCCAACCTCCTACGGACGGCACGGAGGTAGGGCGGCCACGATGTGTCGTCGATGGATGGTCGCGGTCGCGCTGATGCTGACGTGGGCGACGACGACTCGCGCTGACGTGTTCCGCCCGGCCTACCTCGAGCTTCGTCAGACGAGCGCCGAGACGTACGACGTGATGTGGAAGGTGCCGGCGCAGGGCGATACGCTGCGTCTGGCCATTCACGTTGTCTTTCCGGAAGGCACCGTCAGTCTTTCCGAGCCGCGCGGAAATTTCACGGGCGGCGGCTTCGTGGAACGATGGAGCATTCGACGTCACGGCGGCCTCGCCAACGGCACAGTACGGATCGAGGGGTTGCCAGGCACAGTCACCGACGTCCTGGCGCGTGTCGAACGCGACGACGGCACGACCCAGGTGGCGCGACTCCTGCCGGAACAGCCCGCGTTTGTCGTCGAGCCGCAGGCACACGCCACCGGTGTCGCCTGGACCTACCTCGGACTCGGCGTTCACCACATCCTGGTCGGCATCGACCATCTGCTCTACATCCTGGCGATGCTTTTTCTGGTCAAGGGCTGGCGACGGATCGTCGTGACGATGTCGGCCTTTACGATGACACACAGTCTGACGCTGACCGCGGCGGCGCTCGGTTGGATCCACGTCTCCCAGCCCCCAGTCGAGGCATGCATCGCCTTGAGCATCGTCTTTGTGGCGCGCGAAATCGTACAAGCCCGCCGCGGGCAACCTGGACTCACCGCGCGGTGGCCCTGGGTGGTTTCGTTCAGCTTCGGTCTGATGCACGGGTTCGGCTTCGCCGGTGCGCTGGCGGAGGTCGGCCTGCCAACGAGAGCGATTCCCGTGGCGCTGCTGTTTTTCAATGTGGGCGTGGAGATTGGGCAGTTGGTCTTTGTCACCGCGGTGCTCGGGCTGTCGTTCCTGTCAACGAAAATCCCGAAAACATGGCCACGATGGGCGGAAGCCGTGCCCTCGTATTCGATTGGTGCGGTCGCGATGTTTTGGGTTGTCGAGCGGATAGCGGCGTTCGGAGCACCTTAGTCCAGCGCTCGGCCTGCGGCCTCGCCTTACCTGGTCGACTCCCGCCGCCTCCAAACTCTTTCTCGTCAGGGTACTGAATCGGACGCTTTCTGAAAACCCGCCGCCTCCATCACACGAGATTTGTGAACGTCGCCATCGACGTCGAGACCTTCGGCCAGCGTCGAACGCAGCAAGACAAACGATCGGTGATCGCGCGGCGTTACTCGCGAGCAGGGGGTTGGTTGCGGGGGCTCGCAGCCAACATTATCTGCAGCTTTGGCGACCTGCGGCCTGATCTAGCACGGCCGCGTTGAAGGCATCGAACCCGGTGGCCCTGCGCGACTCTCAGCTGACCGTGCTGCCATACCGACCACGAACCACCGACCACCGAGCACCTAGTACTTGACGCATATATATATAACTTGATATACAGTTGGCGTGCCAAAACCGAAGCCCGACGCGTTCCTGCCGCTCAAGAGCAACTGGTTCCACATTCTCGTCTGCCTGGTCGAGGGCGAGCAGCATGGCTACAGCATCATGCAGGACGTGCTGGAACGGAGCGGCGGAAAGGTGCGGCTGTGGCCAGCAACGTTGTACGGCTCGTTGAAACGCCTGATCGAGAAGGGCCTGATCGCCGAGTCCGGCGAGCGTCCAGCGCCTGAGCTCGACGATGCCCGTCGTCGGTATTACAAGCTCACGCCGCTCGGCCGGCAGGTGCTCGATCTGGAAAGTCAGCGACTTAAGGATCTGGTGCGGGTGCTCGATGCAAGACGCCGACAGGAGGCGCGATCATGAGCACGTTCGTGATGAGGAGGTGCTGTCGCGCCTATCGGCGCATTGCGCGCGCCTTTCCTCACCAGTACCGCGCGATCTGCGGTGATGGACTGGAGCAGCTCGGCGAAGACCTCGTGCCGCGTGTGTGGCAGCAGCAGGGGGTCGTCGGGTTGATTCGGCTGTTTGGGGATCTCGCGTTACGTCTGCCATGCGAACACTTCTCGACGTGGGCAGACAGATTGAGGGAGGCAACCATGGCAGATGATGTCTTCGAAGGTACGTGGCGCGCCAGGCAGAGCGAGCCCTCGCTGTGGAAGGTCGATCGGCCGGCGCCGCAGCAGGCCTATCTGCGGTTCGAGCCCACCGACACCGGGTACCTGATGGTGGCATACGGCGTGGTGAACGGTGAGGCGTGTGCCGAGCGCCCGCAGGCGATCATCGCGGACGGACGTCGCCGCCCCCTGCTCGACTTGAGCGGACGTCCGATCCCAGGTGTGCCTCCAGGCGCGATGACGTTCGGCAGCCGGCCGGATCCCCAAACCCTCGAGCTCGGTTCAGAGGTGGACGGTCAGGTGCTCGGGGCCGGACGGTACGAGGTGTCCGCCGATGGAAAGACGCTCACCGTCACGAACAAAGGCAGCGGACTCAAGGGGCCTTTCGAAGTCGTGATGGTGTTAGAGCGGGTCGTCCCGGATCCCTACCAACCGCTCGGTTGACGCGGCCCAGTCCCGTCGAGACGTGCCTTCCTTTACGTCTCGACGCTGCATCGTCTGGGCGCTGAAGTAGCTGGTAGGTGATGGCTAGTAGGTGGTAGCACGGTGGGCGGTAAGCGCACTGCGAGCTATTCGCTACAACCATCCACGTGCTACCAGCTACCACCTCACACACCTACAAGCTAGTAGGGAGGCGCCGTATGACGCGCTCACTGTCGAAGGGGGAAGGGACGGAGCCCTAATGCTTCCTCGTCCTCGAGTTGTGCGCGATTGAACATGTCGGCACCATCGGTCCCGCCCTCGCGATAGGTTGTTCCCGCGGCCTCCAGTTAATTGACCTTCGCATCACCTGATCAGTCCATCGAACAGCACGATATCGGTTTCGGTTTCTGCGACGGCGGCGAAGAGGGACTGACCGTCCGCGGACCACGACACGCTGCGGGCGATGACGTTGGAGCGATCTCCAAAATCGGTCAACCGTTTCATCGAACCGCCGGCGGTTGGAAGCGCCCACACGTTGCACGTTGCGCCGTCGACCAGCGGTACGGCGAGCCACTGGCCATCGGGCGACAGAAACAACTGAAGCAAGCGAACCGATACGGGCACACGCGAGGCGGCGATCCGCCCGATGCGGTCGCGACGGACCGCCTCCCAAGCGGCCGCAACGAATCTCCAGGTCGCCGAGGAGGCCGAGTAGCTCCGGCCTCAGCCCGTGAACGTAGTACACGGTCGTTGCATCAGGTGCAACCGCGGGCGTCGAGGCGTCGGTCTGCACGACGACCGGCGCTCCTCCGTCTACGGCGATTCGTTCGAGACGAGCGGGGCCGTCCTCGCCGGTCGTGTAGATCAAGTGTCGGCCATCGGACTCCCAGCACGGGCCCCATCCGGTGTGCGCCAGCTCGTGCAACCCGCTGCCGTCGGGCCGGATCAACCACAGCGCGGATCTCGATTCGTGTGCGACGACGAACGCGATCCAGTCGCCGGCCGGCGACCACATCGGCACCCCGACACCCACGGCCGGATCGCGCTCAAACGTAATCTGGCGTGTGCTGGAAGAATCCATCGTCGCTATCCACAGATTGCCGTGACCACCATTGTCTGAAAGGTAGGCGATTTCGGCACCGTTCGGACTAACCGACGGCGTCTGGGCCTGGCCCGTCTGGTGCGTGACGCGCATCCGTCCTCGCGTATTCTCCGACGGCGTACCACCGACTGCGAACTTCCAGATGTCCGACTGACTACGAATGCGGCTCGCCACGAGACAGCCCGACAGATGGGCATCCGGCTGAACGAACGACTGATCGCCGTAGGTGAGTTGTCGATCGTCGCGGCCGTTGTGGCTCACGGTTCGCAGATTGAATATGGGCGGATACAGCAGGGTGCTCCCACGCGACGAGCTGCAGACGAGACCGGAGCCATCCGGTAGCCACGCGAAGCCATGGAACCACGCGCCACGCGTAACCTCACGCGGCTCGCCGCCTTCGGCCGGCACGATCTCGAGGAAGTTGGTGAACGCGAGAATGTCGCGCTGAAATGCCAGCAGGCGATCGTCTGGTGACCAACGTGGTGATCGATAGATACACTCCGGTGACACTCGTGCCACGCATGTGCGCTGCGAGCCGTCTCGCGCCATCGTGACGAGCTCGATATGCTCGGCCGACACCTGAAAGAGTGCGATCCGCCGGCCATCGTGGCTGATGTCGCCGCCGCCCAAGGCGGACGCCACACGTCTGGGCGGACCGCCCAGTGCGGCGATCTCCCAGAGCGCGCCATGCTCGGCGGGACTGGCCGACGGTGAGTAGTAGAGCAGCGTACTCGCATCAGGAGTCCATCGCGGCTCATAGTGATCGCCGTCATCGCGCGTCACCTGAAGCGGTACGCCGCCGGCCAGCAAGCGGATCCAGATCTGACGCCTGCCATCGATAAGGGTCACGAAAGCGACCATCTTTCCGTCTGGCGACACAGCAGGCGATTCCTTCATTCCGACGAAGTCGGTGAGGCGCCGGAACTCGACGTCGCGTGGGAGCGGGGCTTGTATGAACGCGGAGCCAGTGTCGATGCCGGCCCGTGTCTCGTCGATCTCGAGCCGCGCGTCGGCGATGTCATGCAGGCGCTGCGTAAGATCCTTCTGGAGACATCGACGCAACAGTCGCCGGATACCGGCTGGCGTGCCGGCTGGAAGGTGTTTCCACGTCGGCTCAGCCATCAGAATCGCGGAAATCGTGTCGGAGGCGGTCTCCGCGGCAAAAGGGGCCTGGCCGGTCAACATTTCCCACAACACGCAGCCGAACGCCCAGATATCGGCTCGCTTGTCGACCACGCGACCCCGAGCCTGCTCGGGGGCCATGTAACTGGTTGTGCCGAGAATGACACCGTCTCCCGTGGGCCCCGGCGGTGTCGTCGTGCGGGACTGAGTTCGGCCATCAGGTTCCGTCGCCTTTGCGAGGCCAAAATCGAGAACTTTGACGGTCCCGTCTGGCCGGATCTTCACATTGGCTGGTTTGAGATCGCGATGCACGATGCTGCGCTGGTGGGCTTCTTCGAGCGCGGTCGCAATCTGGTTTGCAATCGAGCACGCCTCCTCGGCGGAAATCGGACCCTGCGCGATTCGGTCCGCAAGCGTGGGACCTTCCACCAGTTCCAGCACCAGCGCCGAAGTATCGGTCGATTCTTCGAAACCGTAGATCGCACCAATGTGGGGATGATTGAGCGACGCGAGGACGATGGCTTCACGTTGAAATCGGGCGAGGCGCTCCGGATCCTTCCGGAATATCTCGGGGAGGACTTTGAGCGCGACGTCGCGATGCAGTTTCGTGTCGCGGGCTCGGTACACCTCCCCCATACCGCCACTGCCGATGTACTCGGTGACTTCATAGGCACCGATCCGGCCGCCGATCAACGAACCACGTGATTCCGGCACCATCGCATGCGCAACTGCCTGCAGAGTGGACGCACCCAGGAATTCGTCGACGCGATCTGCCCGGATGAGGAGCGACTCGACCTCTCGCCGGAGCTCATCGTCGCCCCCGCACGCCGTCCTCAAAAACGCGTCGCGGTGCGGCGCGTCGCGCTCGAGCGCCGCGTCACACAGATCCTTAACCCGTCGCCAGCGGGCGGGATCCTCATTCACCGAGGGGGCGCCTCCAGCTGCCTGAGCAACCAAAGCTTGGCCAGACGCCATTCTCGCTTCACGGTATCGGGCGACACGTGAAGCACTTCCGCCGTCTCCTGAATCGTCAACCCGCCGAAGAAGCGGAGCTCCACCACGCGGCTCATACGCTCATCCCTTGTGGCCAAGGCGTCCAGCGCGAGGTCCAGCGCGATGATGTCCACGGGCGGCTCGGGCACCGCTATCGACACATCGTCCAGCGAGACTTTCTCGACGCGGGCGCCGCGTTTCTGAAAGCCGCGAGCTCGCGCGTGATCCACGAGCACACGGCGCATCAACTTGGCGGAGATGCCAAAAAAATGGGCGCGGTCCTGCCACCGCACGCTCTTCGCACCGGCTAACCGGATGAATGCTTCGTTAATCAGCGCCGTCGGCTGAAGAGTGTGTTCACGCCGCTCGCGGGCCATGTAGCCGCGCGCGAGCCGCCGGAGCTCGGCCTCGACGAGGGGGAGCAAGTGCTCGAGCGCCTGCGGATCTCCGTCGCTCCAGGCTCGAAGTAAGTGCGTGACCTGCCCCGATGACGCTGTCGACATGGCAGTCGAAAATTGTGCCGCTCATTCTAGCAGGCTGCTGAAAGGCGCAACCTGACATGAAACCTGGAACTTCGGTCATCCTGTTTGCCGATGGTTCGCGCATTAGATCATGAGACCGCCATCAGTATGGAGAAGACCTATGACCACGCTCGCCGGAAGAACACTCTCGGGGGCGGAAAAGTTCCTGGACCGTGAAGCGATTGATCGGCTCGCGGAAGGGCTGAGCCGTCCGCCGATCCTGCCCGACAGCGCCGACTACGATGAGGCGCGTCGCGTCTTCAACAGGATGATAGACAAGAGGCCGGCGCTCATCGTTCGTTGCAGTGGGGTGGCTGATGTCCTGCGGTCCGTGCAGTTCGCTCGAGAGCACCAGTTGATCGTGGCGGTGCGTAGCGGGGCGCACAACGTCGCCGGGTTCGCGACCTGCGATGGCGGCATCGTGATCGATGTGTCTCCGATGAGAGGCATCCGCGTCGATGTCGAGCGCCGGCTTGTGCGAGCCGAGGCTGGCGCGACGTGGGGAGACGTCGACCGCGAAACCCAGGCGTTCGGTCTCGTTGCCGTCGGTGGAGTCGTATCGACGACTGGTGTTGCGGGCCTGGCTCTGGGAGGAGGGCAGGGTTGGTTCCGCCGGACGTTCGGCATGACGTGCGACAACCTGGTGTCCGCAGACGTCGTGACGGCCGACGGGCGCTTATTGAACGTCTCTGCAACTGCCCATCAGGATCTGTTCTGGGCCCTCAAGGGTGGCGGCGGCAATTTCGGAATCGTGACATCGTTCGAATTTCGTCTTCATCCGGTCGGGCCGATGGTGGCGTTTGCCGGGCCCGTGTATCCGATGGAAAAGGCCCGAACGATTCTCGGGCGCTTTCGTGATTTCGTCTCGAGCGCGCCAGATGAGGTGAACGTTACCGCGGTGCTCTGGAGCATTCCGGCGGGGCCCGCCTTCCCTCAACATCTTCACGGCCGCGAGGTAGTGATCATCGGCGGAACGTACGCCGGGGCACCCGAACGCGGCCACGAGGTCCTGCGGCCGCTCCGGGAGTTCGACGAGCCGCTCCTCGATATGTCGGCGACGATTCCCTATTGTGCGCTCCAGCAGATGTTCGATCCGTTTTTCCGCAAGGGCGAGCACCTTCATTATTGGAAGGCGATTTACCTTGATCGCTTCACCGACGACGTCATTGAGGCAATCGTGGGTGGTTGCGCAACGAGACCCTCTCAGCGGTCAATGCTTGCCATCTGGGCTCTCGGCGGGGCGATGGCCCGCGTCGACAAGGATGAGACGCCAGTCGGAAGCAGGCTCGCGCCGTTCCTCCTCGAAATCATCGGGAGTTGGACCGAACCGGCGCACACGGAGCAGAACGTGGTCTGGGTGCGTCACGTGTTCGAAACGATGCACTGGTTCTCGTCGGGCAAGATAAACCTGAACTTCTCAGGAGCTGGAGAGGATAACGAACGGCTCGTTCGGGCGGCCTTTGGCGATCACTACCAGCGTCTTGCCAACGTCAAGCAGGCGTACAGACCCGACGAACATGTTTCGCCTGAATCAGAACATCGCCGTTGTCGCAAGTTGGAGGACTCGAACGGGAATCGCGCCAACCGGAATCTGGTCTCCAACGTTACAAAGTGAGGTGAACGATGATCACGGTTATGGGCGCGAGCGGAAACACCGGCCGGTGAATCAGCGGGCGGCTCCTCCAGGAAGGTGAAAACATTCGTGCCCTCGGACGTTCCGCTGAGAAACTGGCCGGTCTCGAGAGCGAAGGCGCGGAGGTGCTCACTGGTGATGCGGCCGACACCGCATTCCTGACCAGAGCATTCCGTGGCGCGGATGCGGTCTATACGCTCTTGCCGCCGGATCCGGAGTCGCCGGACCTCCGCAAGAAGTGGAACCAGGAGGGCGAGGCGATTGTGACAGCCATTCGCACCAGCGGTGTCCGGTTCGTTGTTTTCTTGAGCAGTGTTGGCGCTGATCTGCCGGAGGGAACTGGCCCGATTGCCGGGCTCCACGCGCAGGAGGAACGCCTGCGGAAGCTGCCGGACGTCAACGTGCTCATCCTTCGCCCAGCGTCGTTCTTTGAAAACTTCTACGCCGTCCTTGGGCTGATCAAGCACCAGGGGATCAACGGCGGTGCCGTCGCGCCGGATCTGCAGATACCCATGATCGCGACGCGCGACATCGCTGACGTGGCCGTGCGTGCGCTGAAGGCACGCGACTGGACGGGAGTGGTTGTCCGCGAGTTGCTTGGCCCGCGCGATTTGACGTATGAGGAAGCGACGCGCATCATCGGCGCTCACATCGGCAAGCCGGATCTGCAGTATGTGCAGTTCCCCTATGCAGACTTCGCTCCGTCGCTCGTGCAGATGGGCATTTCTCAGAACATGGCCGGCCTGTACGCAGAGATGGCGCGCGCCTTCAACGAAGGGAAAATAAAGCCGCGCGAGGGACGCCGGCCGGAGAACACGACCCCGACCAAGTTCGAGGATTTCGCCGAGGTTCTGGCTCGTGCCTACCAGGCGGCATGAGAGAGTCGAACACCTGCCCGTGCTACGCGCCGTGACTTAGATTGTTCCCGGCCCTCCCAAATGCAATCACCGTAGAGGCATCTCGAAACGACAGCCCTCGCCCATCCTAGCTGGACCGACCATACAAAAACTTGTATGCTCGTCGGATGTGACCGATGCCGGACAAACCGCTCATCTGGCTCGGTAGCACGCGCCGTGACGTTCGCGGGTTTCCCGCGGCGGCTCGTCGACTGACCGGGTTCCAGTTGCGCCGAGTGCAGCAAGGACTCGACCCCGCGGATTGGAAGCCGATGTCGACGATCGGGCCAGGAGTCAGAGAGGTTCGCATCCAGATCGCGGAGGCGCACCGAGTGTTCTACCTGGCAACTCATCCTGAAGCTGTTTATGTGCTTCACGCGTTTGAGAAGGAGACCCGCAAGACCGCCGCTCACGATCTGCAGCTCGGAAGAGAGCGATTTCGGGCATTGGGCGAGTTGAGGCGGCAACATGGCAAGAAAGAGCGCAATTAGAGTGACGCCGTCCACCGGCAACGTCTTTCGAGACCTGGGGTTCTCGAAGGAGGAGGCCGAACATCTGCTGGTCCGCGCCGACCTGCTAATCCAGGTTCAGAAGGCGGTTACCTCCAGAGGGCTTAAGCAGGCCGAGGCCGCGAAGACCCTCCGAGTGACGCAACCACGGGTCAGTGATCTCCTGCGCGGTCGCATCGACTTGTTCAGTACCGATGCATTGATCGATATGCTGGCGAGACTTGGCGTCGGCGTGAAGTTAGTGGTCAAGCCGGCGCGTTCGCGGAAGGTCGCGTGAGAGCTTCCAATCCACCTCGCCCGCTCGACGTATCCAGGAAGAGCTGGAACGATACCTGGCTTGGTTCGTTTTGCCCCGGTGAAATTCCAAAGCCGAAGGATTGAACGAGGCCAAAGTGAGCGGAACGGACCTGAGCGTCTTTGGGTTGACCGATCGCCAGGCGCGCTTTCTGGTGACGGTCATGGTGCACTCTGGCATCTGGGCCTGATCCGATTCAGTGGACGGTTGACGTAAGGTGATCGTCGTTCGTCGTTCGGTCTTCTCCAGAAGGAAGAGATGATGCCGCCCGCAATCGACGCGGACCGCGTGTTGTGGCGCTCGCGGCACCCGCTTCGGAGGTGTCGTTCCCTTCAAGCACACCCATTTCGACGACTTTCCCATTCAGGATTGTCAGAGTCGTTTCAGGGCTGTCATGTCGCCGCGAATCAATGCGTCCTTTTTGCGTCGGCTCCACCGCTTGAGTTGCCGCTCGCGTTCAACCGCGGCGCGCCGCGACGGAAACGTCTCAACGTAATCGAGCCGAACCGGCCGTCGATTGATCGTGTACCAACAGTTGGCGCGACCCTCGTTGTGCCGCTTGATCCGGTCCGTAAGGTCATCGGTGTGTCCGATGTAGAGGGAGTCGTCGACGCACCGCAGGATATACACGTAGTTCTCGCGCGAGAGTAGATCGTGGTGGGTGCGAAACGTGGCGGGGTAATGCGTGATTGCGCGCATTCGACTCGCCCAGGCAGTTCTCAGCCAGCTGAGCGAGCCTTTCGGCTCGCGAAGTGTGAAAGGTTGTTTGAAGCCCTTCGACTCGGCCTGCGGCCTCGCTCAGGGCATTCGACCTGACAGGGCCTCGCCATGAGCGAACCTTCGGTTCGCCGGAGGCGAGCCGAAGGTGAGTCGAATGGAGGCGGCGGGAGTCGAACCCGCGTCCGAAGGCACGTCCCCGCGGAACTCTACATGCTTGTCCGCTTCTGATTTCTCGTGCCCAGCGTGAGGAAGCGGCGAAAAACCGCCGGGCACCAGACGCGGTATGTCTCACGATCAGACGCCGCGCCGCCGTCTGATCGCCAGCCTGTTTAATGACATCTGGCCCCCGACCACCAGGCGAGGTCGGGGCAGACGCTCACTGCTTAATTAGGCAGCGAGAGCGTACTGTGAATCCGCAGTTAACGGATGTTCCATCGGATTAACGAGTCAATGGAGCTCGGCATGCATCCCGCGCGTCTTCACCCCCGTCGAAGCCGTATCGCCCCCCGTGAAGGACTGTCGGTCGCGGCGTCGTCGCGCGATATCGTAATTGGTATTGTACGGCTCCCGCTGATTCATGGTCAAATAGCTGAACTGATTGGACCTATGCCGTTTGATGACCTCCTGAAACGGTCGTTCGACGCGCTCGCCCGCGAGTTGAGCTCGGCCGTGCAGGCCGAGCGCGACGAAGCCGCCCGCCGTGCGAAAGATGTCGCCGACGAGTCGGTCGCCGCAGCAATCACCGACGCCCAGGCCGTCGCCGAGCAGCGGGGGATGATGGCGGGCCGTGAGGAAGGCCTCGCCGAAGGCCGGCGGCAGGGTTTCAACCAGGGCCAGCAGGAAGGATACGAGGCAGGGAAGAGCGACGGCTACCGGATCGGCAAGGAGGAAGGATTCCTGGCCGGCAAAGGCGCCGGCGTCAACGCCGATGCCGCCGATCAGGCCACCGGAGAACGCCTCGCCGACGCGATGCGCGCCATCGATCGCTCGCGCTCGCTCTCGGAGATCCTCGATACCCTCGCCAGTTGCGCCGGGCGGGAGACGACCCGGGCCGCTGTCTTACTCGTGCGCGAAGGCCAGCTCCGAGGATGGCGGTTCATTGGATTCGGTCCCGATTTCGAACGTGCCAGCGCGTTCGAAGCGCCGTTGGCAGACGGCGGGATCCTCAGTGAGGCCGTCCGCACCGAAGGTGCGATCTCGACCGACAGTTCCACACCCGGAGCCGCGCCGCGATTTGCGGAAGTGGGTCCGGGCTGCGAGATGATCGCGGCGCCCGTTCTCGTCGGCGGCCAGGTCGTCGCCGCGCTCTACGCCGATCAGCACGTGACAGGGACGGAGGGTCGCGCCGCGCGCTTCGCCTGGCGGCCAGCGCTCGAGATGATGGCGCGGCACGCCGGGCGCTGCCTGGAGGGGATCACGGCGATTCGTGCCGCGCAGCTGCTCACCGATTCAGCGACAATCGGTCGAGCGCAACGGACTCGTCGACGGCACCGGCGCCAGACGAGGATTCGGCGGCGCGCCGCTATGCCAGGCTCCTCGTGTCGGAGATCAAGCTCTATCACGAGGCGGATGTGCTGGCCGGCCGGCGCGAGCGCGATCTCGCGACGCGGCTCGGCGGAGAAATCGCCCGATCCCGTGCGTTGTACGAGCAACGCGTGCCTGCGCAGGTCCGCGCCGGCGTCGACTACTTCCGGGAGGAGCTGGTTCGAACGCTCGCCGAGGGCGACGAGGAGCTGTTGTGAGACTGCGCATGTTGTTTGGTCTGATGCTGGCCGGGATGCTCACCATCGCATCTCATGCCGAGCCCCGGCTGCAGGAAGAGGGCGCGCAGGCGGCATCGATTCTCGCGCCGACGAACCACCCGGTGCTGCCGCGCGACCTGTCTCGCCTCTGGCTCGTGCCAGCGAAGACCGGGCCGGGTTCGTCCGGCTCGGCCGATTTTCTTGCCGCGATGAAAGTGGCCGACAAGGTCGACTACGCCAAGGCGTTGCCGCTGCTGACGCGGGCCGCGAGCGCCGAGGGACCGTTCGGCGACTACGCGATGTACTACGCCGGCCTTGCCGAACTGCGTCTCGGCCGCTTCGCCCAGGCGCGAAGCCGCTTTCAGCAGCTCCTCGCTCGCCGTCCGATCGGCTACCTGGCCGAGGCGGCGGCGCTCGCCGAGGCGGAATGCGCTGCGGGTTGAACGATTACGACGCCGCGGTCGAGATCTACGAGCGTCTCGCGGCGCTGAGAACGACCGCCCCCGAAGAAGTGCTGATGCGGCTCGGCGGCGCCGCGAAGTCGGCCGGGGACAACCGGAAGGCCGCCGAGGCGTTCGGCCGGGTGCTGTACGACTTCCCGCTGTCGTCCGTCGCGCCGCTGGCGCAAACCGAGTACGCCGCGCTGCCGAACGTTCAGCCGCTGACTGTCGGCAGTCAACGGTACAAGCTCGAGCTCGGACGCGCCGAGCGGTTGTTCGGCGCGCGGCGGTATCCCGAGGCGCGCAAGGTGTTCGAGACGATTCGCCCGATCGCGGCCGGTGACGACCGCGAGGTCGTCGATTTGCGGCTCGCCGAATGCGATTACTACCAGAAGCGCTTTCAAGTCGCCCACGCGACGCGATCGAGCCGGTACACGACGAAAGGGTCGCGCAAGGGCGAAGCGCTGTTCTTCTACGCGCTGGCGGTGGGAGACCTTGGCGACCGGGCCGAATTTCTCACGACGGTGCGCCGCATCGTCGATGAGTTCCCGACCGAAAGCTGGGCTGAAGAGGCCCTCAACAACCAGGCCACCCGGCACATCGTCGACGACCAGGACGATGAGGCCGACGCGGTCTTCCGCGAGCTGTACGAGAAATACCCCGAGCGGAAGCTACGCCGAGCGGGCGGCGTGGAAGGCGGGGTGGCGCGCCTACCGGCAGGAGCGGCCGGCCGACACCGTGCGGTTCTTCGAGCGCGCGGCGGTGGATTTCCCACGCTCCGACTATCGACCGGCGTGGCTGTACCTGGGCCGGGCGCGCGCACGATCGCCTGAAGGAGCCGGCCCTTGCCGAAGAGCGTTACATGCTCGCGGCCGCCGACTACATGAACTCGTACTACGGGCGCCTCGCCCTCAGGCGCCTCGATGGCCGCGCGCCGGCGCCGCGTGTGCTGGGCGAGCCCACGTCTCTGCTCCCGCCGCCGGCCAACGAGCCGGTGGTTCGCGCGCTGCTGTCAGTCGATCGGTACGAGGAGGCGCTGAACGAGCTTCGGTACGCGCAGCGGGCGTGGGGCGATTCGCCGGCGATCCAGGCGACCATTGCCTATGTGAACCGCAAGAAGGGGCTGACGGAATCGAACACGACCGAGCGGTTCAACCTGCTGCGGGGCTCGATTACGCTGATGCGCCGCGCGTATCCGCAGTTCATGGCGGCCGGCGGCCAGGATCTGCCGCGCGACATCCTCGTGCATATCTTCCCGATCGCGTACTGGGATCTCATCCGCAAGCATTCCGAGCAGAACAACCTCGATCCGTACCTGATTGCCGCGTTGATGGCCCAGGAGTCGACGTTCGTGCCGGGCATCCGGTCGCATGCGAACGCGTACGGGCTGCTGCAGCTGTGGCCCCCCACGGCCCGCCGGCTGGCGCGCAAGATGAAGATCCCGTATTCGACACGCTTGCTGACCGATCCCGAGGCCAACGTGAGGATGGGAACGGTGTACTTCGCCGACCTGGTCCGCGAATTCGGCGGCATCCACCTCGCGCTGGCGAGCTACAACGCCGGCGAAACCGCGGTGCGGCGCTGGATCAACGAGCGTCCCGGGCTGACGGATCGCGAGGAGTTCATCGACGATATCCCGTATCCCGAGACACAGAATTACGTGAAGCGGATTCTCGGCACGGCCGAGGACTACCGGCGGTTGTACGGATCCTCGTAATTTGGAATTAGGAATTAGGAATTAGGAATTCGGGATGCCGACCGGAAAGCTGACCGGTTCCAGCAAGGCGACACAGTTCACGGAATCGGTCATCCGTGAGATGACCCGTCTCAACCAGCAGTACGGCGGCGTCAACCTGTCGCAGGGTTTTCCGGACTTCGGCGCGCCGGAAGTGGTCAAGGAAGCGGCCGTGGCGGCGATCCGCGCCGATGTCAATCAGTACGCCGTCACCTGGGGCACCAGGGCGTTCCGCGAGGCCATCGCGCGGCAGTTCACGACGTGGTATGGGCCGCCTGTGGATGCCGATCAGCAGGTCACCGTGTGCTGCGGTGCGACCGAAGCGATGATGGCCACGATGATGGCGATCATCGATCCCGGCGACGAGGTCGTGGTCTTCGAGCCCTTCTACGAGAACTACGGCCCGGACGCGATCCTGTCTGGAGCCACGCCGCGCTACGTCACGCTCCGCGAACCAGGCTGGACGTTCGACCCGGACGAGCTCGCGGCCGCCTTCAACGACCGCACCAAGGCGATCATCCTCAACACGCCGAACAATCCGACCGGCAAGGTGTTTTCAAGAGACGAGCTCGAGACCATCGCCGCGCTGTGCCACAAGTGGGATGCCGTCGCGATCTCCGACGAGATCTACGAGCACATCATCTACGACGGCCGGCGGCACGTGCCGATCGCCGGCATCGAAGGGATGGCCGACCGGACGGTGACCATCAACAGCCTGTCGAAGAGCTACAGCGTCACTGGCTGGCGGGTGGGCTGGGCGATCTCACCGCCGGCGTTGACCGGTGCGATTCGCAAGGTCCACGACTTTCTCACGGTGGGCGCGGCGGCGCCGCTCCAGGAGGCTGGGATCGTCGCGCTGGGACTTCCCGATGCGTACTATCAGCAGCTGGCGGCCGCGTACCAGCGCCGTCGCGATCTCCTGCTCGACATCCTCGAGCGCCGACGGTTCACGTGCTATCCGCCCGGCGGCGCCTACTACATCATGACCGACATCAGCGCGTTCGGATTTTCAGACGATGTCACGTTCGCGCGGTACCTGGTGAAGGAAGTCGGCGTGGCGGCCGTGCCCGGCAGCAGCTTCTACCGGAATCCCGAAGCGGGCCGCACCAAGCTGCGGTTCTGTTTCTGCAAGCGGGACGAGACGCTCGCGGAGGCGGATCGGCGGCTTGAGAAACTCGTCCAGGTGGGCGTGCACTCGCGGGATCGGAAACGCGAAGGACATCGAGGACATCGAGTGTTCAAGTCGATCCATCGATTGCCCTTGGCAGTTACTCAATGTACCAGATTCAGTATCGCGCGACGATCCCGAAATACATTCCCCGGACGCCGAAGTTGCCGAGATCGTCTTCGACGAGGTAGCCAACGTCCAGCGATCGCCAGCCGACCTGGGCCCCGACGTAGTTGTTGAAGTTGATCGTTCCGAAGATGTCGAGGTCCGCGTAGTGGGCCCTATAGCCTTCCCTGATGCTTCCCGGCAGCAGGAATCCGCTCAACTCGCCGGTAATCGAGACGTTCGGCACGATGTAGACCCGGCCGATCCCGCCGATCGATGGGATCGGCGCCTGCGCATGGGCGAACTCCGAGAAGAACGGCGTGGCGAGCCTGGCGGTGACGTCCGTGTACTTGGCTTCGGCCAGGAAGCCGACGAACCCGCGGTTCTTGACCAGGAAGTCGTACTCGTAGCCAAAGCGGTAGGTCTGCCACTGGGCGACCCAGTTCACGGGCACGCCGACCGAATAGCGCTGGCCGTTGAAGACGATGTCGCGCTTCACCGTCACGCCTTCGTTCTCGTAGTTGATCGGGACGGTCTGGAAGCGGAACTTGTGCTTCCGCGCGATCTTGCCCGTGATGCGCAGGTCGCGGATCTTGTGATCCTGCAGGAGCAGATCCTGCTTGAAGTCGATGCGGGACCCGGGGATTCCCAGCGACTCGCTCGAAATCACCATGTCTGCCGCGGGGCTCCAGAACCCGGCGAATCCCTCGATGTGAAAGCGCTCGCCGGTCCCGAGCTCGTTCAGCGACTGGGGCTTGAACTGGGCGAGTGCCGGCGAGGCGGTGAGGAGCAGCGATGCGAGTACGCAGTACAGCCGGACAGAAGGCTTCTTCATAAACGTGCAAATGTTCCCCGGAAAGAGTAGCGAATCGGTCGCTCGTCGATGGGCGCCTGAGAGCGACAAAGCCTGCTGGGGAGGCACGGTCAGGATAGCACGGATCAGGGCAGAGGGCGAAGGTTAAGAGCTGAGGGCTTAAAGGCTTAGGGCTAGGGGCTTAGGGCTAGGAAGGCTCAGGGCTGGACAATCGGCCGGGGGTTCAGGAACCCCCGGATGACGCGCTCGAGCTCGGCGCGTTCATGGAAGTCGCCGGAAAACGGCGTCGGCCACTGGATGGTCAGGCTGGTCGCGAATTCGTCCGCGGGCTCGGTCTTGAACAACTCCAGGCGCACCGTGGATCGTTCGATCTGGACGCGCTGGACGACGAGCTCGATCCCCCTGACGTATTGAATGAGGTGCAGCGGGGTGACCATCTGGATTGAATCCGAATCCAGGTTTCGATCGCGGCGATAGCGTGTCTTCACGAGATCGACCAGGCGATCCGCGTCGGTATCGGTCAGGTCGTCGACCGACTGGCGTCCGGGGAACAGATAGTAATACCCCTTCGTCGGTGTATTGACAGTGAGTCCCTCCCGCTTGCCGCGATAGGTGGCCCCGACACGGCCCCGCTCGTCGTACACCATGGTGATGAGTGTCCGTTGGACGCTCACCGTGCGGCCTTGCCACTCCCTGCGGAATGCCACGGCCTGGCTCTCAGCCGCCCGGATTGGTGGTCCGGCGACGAGGATCAGGATGATGAGGGTGAGGGCAAGCGGTCTCGAAATCGGCACGGATCCGCGTCAGCAACCGTCGTGCCTCCGCGGATCCGTGAAATTCTGTGGGCGAGGCGCCGATTCCGGCTGCAATCCTGAAATCGGCGCCTCAGATTCGAATGTAGGACGTCAGCTGCGGGCTTCTTCGAGCTGCGGCTGCCGCCCGCTGAGCACCTGCATGCAGCGCCAGCCGGCCGAGACGAGCATCACGACCGCGAGCACCATCATGATCGACGTGCAGATGCGTCGGACGTAGCCCTGGACGTGGAGCGCCGGATTCGGGCCGATCGCCTGCGGCCAGTAGTTGTCGCGCACGTTCATGTAGCCGGCGGTCAGCGTCGTCACGGCGACGAACGCCAGCGGGATGACGGTCACCCACGCGTACTTGGCCGTCCCATGTTGATGAGGATCGTCGTGCCGACCGCCAGCGCGACGCCCGCGAGCAGCTGGTTGGCGACGCCGAACATCGGCCAGATCGTGTCGATGCTGCCCGGTCCAGATGAAGTAGCCCCACGCCAGGCAGATCACGTCGTCGAGATCAACGAGCCGGGCAGCCAGTCGGTGCGCGCGAACGGCTTGTAGGCCCGTCCGACGAATTCCTGTAGGGCGAAGCGGGCCACCCGCGTCCCCGCGTCGATCGTCGTCAGGATGAACAGCGCCTCGAACATGATGGCGAAGTGATACCAGTACGCCATCAGGCCGCGCATGCCGGGCAGACGGCTGAAGATGTCGCGCCATGCCGATGGCCAGCGACACGCCGCCGCCAGTCCGGCCGACGACCGTTTCGCCGACCTGCCTTTTCCAGGTCGGGAAGGTTGACCGGCTGCATCGGCGCGCCGGTGGTGTCCTTGAGCGTCTGGTAGACGGCCGGCGTCGTATTGATCGCGTAGTAGTCGCCCGGGTGAAGCGCCGTCGCGGCGATCGAGCGCCATGACGCCGACGAGCCCTTCGCAGAGCATCGCGCCGTAGCCGATCGGCCGGATGTCGCTCTCCTTGTCGACCATCTTCGGCGTCGTGCCCGATGCCGATCAGGCCGTGGAAGCCGGAAATCGCGCCGCACGCGATCGTGATGAACACGAACGGGAACAGCGGCGCCGGCGAAGATCGGACCGCCGCCGCCGACGTACTGCGAGAAGGCCGGCATCTGGAGCGTCGGGTTGACGATGATGACGCCGATCGCCAGCAGCCCGATCGTGCCGATCTTCATGAAGGTGCTGAGGTAGTCGCGCGGCGTCAGCAGCATCCAGACCGGCAGCACCGAGGCGGCGAAGCCGTAGACGCCGAGCAGCGCCGTGAGCTGGTGGTGCGAAAACACGAACATCGATGCGAACGACGAAGCGGCGACCCGTTCGCCGAGGACGACGCACAGGATCATGCCGATCACGCCGCCGATGGTCGCCTGCTTGATCTGCCCCTTCCGCCACTTGAACATGTAGAAGCCCATGAAGACGGCGAGCGGGATGGTGATGCCGATGGTGAAGGTGCCCCAGGCGCTCTCGGCCAGCGCGTTGACGACGATGATGCCGAGGCCGGCGAGGGCGATGACGACGATGAAGAGGACGGCGATCGCGCCACAGATGCCGGCCACCGGGCCGATCTCGGTGCGCGCGATCTCGGCGAGCGACCGGCCGCCGCGGCGCGTCGAGGCCCAGAGGACCGTCATGTCGTGCACGGCGCCGGCGAGGCAGCAGCCGGCGACCAGCCAGATGAATCCGGGCGCATAGCCGCACTGCGCGGCCAGCGTCGGCCCGACGAGCGGTCCGGCGCCGGTGATGGCGGCGAAATGATGGCCGAAGAGGACCCAGCGGCTGGTCGGATAGTAGTTGTGCCCGTCGTATTTCGAATGCGCTGGGCGTGACGCGCGAATCGTCGAGCGCCATGACCTTCGCCGCAATGAACGCGCTGTAATAGCGGTAAGCGATGGCCATGATGCCCAGCGCGGGGATGACGAGGTAGAGAGCATGCATGGGGCGGATTCTATCGTTATACTCGGTTTGGTGTCACCTCTCCGGCGTCTGTTCGGCTATCGTCCGGCCCTATCGGCGCGACTTCCTCCTCGGGCTCGCCTGCGTCGTCGGAACCACCGGCATCGCGCTGACCGCGCCCTGGGTGCTGCAGCACGCCATCGACGACCTGACCGCGGGGGTGACCCGCGCGAAGCTGGCGCTGTACGGCTCGGCCCTGCTCGGCATCGGCCTGGTCGGCGGCGTCTTCCGCTTCCTGATGCGCCGGATTCTCATCGGCGCGTCGCGGCACATCGAGTACGACATGCGCAACGACTTCTTCGCGCATCTCCAGCGGCTGCCGCTCGCCTATTTCCAGGCGCACCGGACCGGCGACCTGATGTCGCGGGCCACCAACGACCTGAACGCCGTGCGGCATGATGGTCGGCCCGGCGGTCATGTACTCGGCGAACACGCTGCTCGGGTTTGTCGTCGCGCTGGCGCTGATGATGTCGATCGACGCCCGGCTGACGCTCTTGTCGCTGATTCCGCTGCCGTTCGTGTCGATGTCGGTGAAGTACTTCGGCAGCGCCATCCACAAGCGGTTCGAGGAGATCCAGGCGCAGCTGTCCGACGTCAGCGCCGTCGCCCAGGAGGCGCTGTCGGGCGTCCGCGTGGTGCGCGCCTATCGCCAGGAAGCAGGCCGAGCTGGAGCGCTTCCGCGTCGCCAACGACGAATACCTGCGCCGCAACCGCCGCCTGATCGCGCTGCAGGGCTTCTTCTTCCCGAGCATGGCGTTCTTCCTCGGGCTTGGCTCGATGCTCGTGCTCTGGCTGGGCAGCCGCGAGGTCATTCGCGGACGCATCACGCTCGGCGAGTTCGTCGCGTTCAACGCCTACCTGACGATGCTGGCGTGGCCGATGATCGCGTTCGGCTGGGTCACGAACATGATCCAGCGCGGCATGGCGAGCTGGAAGCGGATGCTGGAAGTGCTCGACGCCGAGCCGGCCATCGCGGACGAGGACGCAGGCGGCCAGCGCCGTGCGCTCAGCAGCACGGCGTCGTCGTGTCCGCTTGGCCGGCCTCGATTCGCGGCGAGATCGAGTTCCGGGACCTCGTGTTCAGCTATAACGGCACGCCGGTGCTGCGATCACGTGTCGGCCCGCATCGAGCGGGGCAGACCGTCGCGCTCGTCGGCGTCACCGGATCGGGGAAGTCGACGCTCATCAGCCTGCTCGCGCGGCTGCACGATCCGCCGCCCGGCACGGTGTTCGTCGACGGCGACGGACGTCCGAGCGATGCCGCTCGCCGTGCTGCGCGGGGCGATCGGGTTCGTGCCGCAGGAGCCGTTTCTGTTCTCCGACACGCTGGCGACAACGTCGCGTTCGGGCTCGATGCGATTCGGCGGGAAGGGCAGGCAGAGGCGGCAGGGGCAGGAGGGCAGGCGGGGGAGGACACGGAGCGCAGGCGGCGCATCGAGCAGGCGGCGGCGGTCGCGCGGCTCGACAAGGACGTCGCCGACTTTCCGAAGGGCTACGACACGATGGTCGGCGAGCGGGGCATCACGCTGTCGGGCGGCCAGAAGCAGCGCACGGCCATCGCGCGCGCGGTCGTCATCGATCCGCGCATCCTGATCCTCGACGACGCGCTGTCGGCGGTGGACACCTACACCGAAGAGGAGATCCTGTCGCGGCTGCGCGGCGTGATGCGGCAGCGGACGTCGATCATCGTGTCGCACCGCATCTCGACCGTCCGCGACGCCGACCAGATCTTCGTCCTCGACGCGGCCGCATCGTCGAGCGCGGCACGCACGACGAGCTGATCGCGGCGCGACGGGCTCTACGCCGAGCTGCACCGGAAGCAGCTGCTGGAGGAGGAGCTGGCGGCGTCGTGACGTCGCACTGACACGCACGACGACGAGATCCTCGGCAAGGCGTACGACGCGCGGCTGATGCGGCGGCTGCTCGACTACCTGCGGCCGTACTGGCGGCAGGTCGCTGGTCGCGTTCGTGGCGATCCTCGTCGGCGCGGGCGCGGCGCTGGCGCAGCCCTACCTGATGAAGGTGGCGATCGACAGCTACATCGCGGACGGGCCAGCTCGACGGCCTCGGGCGGCTCGCGGCGCTGTACTTCGGCGATCCTCGTCGTCGCGTTCGCCGCCGAGTACGTGCAGACCTGGACGATGCAGCTGACCGGGCAGCGGATCATGTTCGACCTGCGGATGGCGCATCTACGGGCACCTGCAGCGGCTCGACCTGCGCTACTACGACCGCAACCCGGTCGGCCGGCTGATGACGCGCGTCACCTCGGACGTCGACGTGCTGAACGATCTCTTCACGTCGGGCGTCGTCACGATCTTCGGCGACGTGTTCACGCTCGTCGGCATCATGGCGTGATGCTGTGGATGAACTGGCGGCTGGCGCTGGTCGCGTTCGCCGTGCTGCCGCTGATCGTGCTCGTGACGCAGTGGTTCCGCCGGAACGTCCGCGAGTCGTACCGCGTCGTGCGCGGCTGGATCGCGCGGATCAACGCGTTCCTGCAGGAGAACATCACCGGGATGTCGACCGTGCAGCTGTTCCGGCGCGAGCGGCTGAACTTCGAGCGCTTCGACGAGATCGACCGCAAGCACCGCGACGCGAACATCGAGTCGATCTTCTACTACGCGGTGTTCTATCCGGCGATCGAGGCGATTAGCGCGCTGGCGTCGGCGCTGATCATCTGGTACGGCGGCGCGAGCGTGATCGCGCGGCACGCTGACGCTCGGCGCGCTGGTGGCGTTCCTGCAGTACTCGCAGCGCTTCTTCCGGCCGATCAGCGACATGTCGGAGAAGTTCAACGTCCTGCAGTCGGCCATGGCGTCGTCGGAGCGGATCTTCAAGCTGCTCGACGAGCCGGTGGCGATCGCGTCGCCGCAGCAGCCTGCCGCGCCGAAGCTCGCGCGGAGTCGGCGAGCGGCGCGGGCACATCGTCTTCGAGCACGTGTGGTTCGCCTACAACGACCGGCGAGGCGGACTGGGTGCTGCAAGGACGTGTCGTTCGAGGTCAAGCCCGGGCGAGCGCGTCGGCATCGTCGGCGCGACCGGCTCGGGCAAGACGACGCTGATCAACCTGCTGCTGCGGTTCTACGACGTCCAGCGCGGCCGGATCACGATCGACGGCGTCGACATCCGCGAGCTCGACCTCGCCGACCTGCGCGGGCTGTTCAGCCTGGTGCTGCAGGACGTGCACCTGTTCTCGGGCACGATTGCCGACAACATCCGGCTGGGCGACACCGGCGATCGACGACGAGCGCGTCGAGCGCGCGGCGCGCGGCGGTGCACGCCGACGCGTTCATCGAGCGGCTGCCGGGACGGCTACGCGCGCGCCGGTCGCCGAGCGGGGCGCGACGCTGTCGGTCGGGCCAGAAGCAGCTGCTGTCGTTCGCGCGCGCGCTGGCGTTCGACCCGCGCGTGCTCGATCCTCGACGAGGCGACGTCGAGCGTCGACACCGAGACCGAGCTGCTGATCCGCGACGCGCTGCGACGCGCTGATGGCCGGCCGCACGACGATCGCCATCGCCCACCGGCTGTCGACCATCCAGGACATGGACAAGATCCTGGTGCTGCACAAAGGCGTGGTGCGCGAGTCGGGCACGCACCAGGAGCTGCTCGGCGCGCGCGGGATCTACTTCAAGCTGTTCGAGCTGCAGTACAAGAACGAGCCGAGTCGGACGGAGCGGAGACCGGCGTCGAATCGCTGGCAGAGCCGACCGTCGGTCGAGCGCTCGGTCGGAGTCGCGTCGACCTGCTCGAGCTGCTCGTCGCGCTGGATCGGGAGCGGCCGCGACGGCAGCGGGTCGGATTCGGCATCCGGCTGTTCCAGGTGGCGGAACAGCCGGTCCATGAAGCCGGGCGCGGTCGCGCGCGGGTTCCAGCCGAGCCGGAGCACGGTGAGGCGAACGGGCTGGCGGCCGAACGCGAGCGCCTCGTGGCAGCTCCACATGTAGATGTCGAGCTCAGCGGCCCTGGACCGCGGGCCCGGTATCGAGGACGATGTAGATGCCGTCGTAGCGCGAGTCCGGCGAGTCGATCTCGACGACCGACCCGAGCGGGAGCAGCGCCGGATCCGACGGCGGCGACGCCGGCCTGCACGGCGACGCCGGCGGCGGTCGTCAGACCCTTGCAGTACGCGGTCGCGGTGAAGCGACAGCCGCGTCCCGGCGCCGGCGGCGGCATGCCGACGTCGCGCTGGCGGTCCCGCCGAGCGTCGCGTCCTTCGAGTCGAGCATCGTCACCTCGTAGAGCGACACGAAGCCGACCGCCGCGACTGCCGTCACGACCACCTTCCGCCAGAACGAGCCAGCGATGATCATCGGCGCTCAGGGAATTGTAGAACTCAAGGCCGCAGAATCGCCTGCTCATTCGGCTCTCAGATCTGCAAGTCAGCTCTGCGGCTTGTGGTGGATGATTCCTGTAAGTGCTTGCGGCTCTCGACGAAAGCGAGCGCCAGCGGATAGGCCGCTGCCGCCAGCACGACCGCGCCGATGGTCGATCCGACCGTGAACGGCCAGAGCAGCGGCATCAGCAGCCGGGCGAGCTCGCGCCAGAACTCGCTCTGGAGAACCGACAGCTCGAACAGGTCGGCCAGCCGGTCGCGGAACCCGGGCGGCAGGCGAGTCCGGAGGATGGTCGCGCCGAGCATCGTCGTCGAACGCGTAGTACGGCGCCGATGATCCACGGCAGGTTCGAGTACACGCCGAGCAGCACCGCCACGCGGTTCAGATTCAGCAGGAACGCCAGCGCGATCGCCAGGATCGTGTGCAGCCCGAGGAACGGCGAGAACCCGAAGAACACGCCGAGCGCGAATGCCGCCGCCGTCCGCTCGGGCGTGTCGTGGATGTGCAGCAGCGCGCTCAGCCAGCGCCGGATGAGCGCGCGCGTGAGATGAATCATCGAAAGTGAGCTGAACCCGCCTGGCAGCGGCTCCTCGATTCCGGACGTCGCGCCGCAGGACGAGCGCGCGGTCCGCGGTGCAGACGCCGATGCGCGTGAGCGGCACGCTTGCCGTGGCGCCTCGCGGCCGCAGCCGTCCGCGCAGCCGCGGGCGGACCGTGAAGAGCAGCTCGTAGTCGTCGCCGCCGGTCAGCGCCGCGGTCACCGGATCGTTGCCCTGCGCGTCGAACCAGGCGCGCGCGCCGGCTCGATCGGCAGCGGCCTCGGCCTCGATCGACGGCGCCGACGCCGCTGGCTTCGGCGATCTGGCGCACGCCGTCGGCCAGCCCGTCGCTGAGATCCATGCACGCCGACGCGGCGCGGTTCCGCGCCGAGCAGCAGGCCGAGCGCGCACGCGCGGCTCGGGAAACAGATAGCGCGCCGATGCACGGCATCCGTCGGCGGACCTGAGACGTCCGGCGCCGGTCGGCCGGCCTGCAGCATCTCGCAGTCCGGCCGCGCGCCGCGCCGAGCGTGCCGCGTCACGTAGATCTCGTCGCCCGGCCGCGCGCCGCCGCGCGTCAGCACCTGCCGCGCGCTTGACGGTGCCGACGACGCGTGACGTCGATCATCAGCGGGCCCGGGCGACCGCGTGAGGTTGCCGCCGACGACGTGCACGCCGATGCCGCGCGGCGAGCGCGGCGAGGCCGCGACGATGCCGTCGAAGTCGGCGCAGCGCGCAGCGTCGGCCGGCAGCGCCAACGACAGCAGCGCCAGCCGCGGCGCGGCGCCCATCGCCGCGAGATCGCTCAGGTTGACCGCGAGCGCCCGATGTCCGATGGCGTCGGGCGGCGTGAAGCGCCGATCGAAGTGGACGCCTTCGACGATGCGCGTCGACGCGTCAGGACCTCGAGCCGGTTCCGCTCCGGCTCGACGACCGCCGCATCGTCGCCGATGCCGACGACGAGCCAGTCGGCGCCGGCGGAAGCGCGCCGGATGCGCGCGATGAGCTCGGTTCGGTGAGGTCGGAGACGGTCGCATCAGCTCGGGACTGACTCCCAACCATCATCCGTCACTTGGCGTAGTCGACCGCGCGCGTTTCGCGGATGACCGTGACCTTGATCTGGCCCGGATACTCGAGCTCGTTCTCGATGCGGCGGGCGATGTCCTTCGACAGCCAGATCGCTTCTTCGTCGGAGATCTTCTCGCTCTCGACCATGATGCGGATCTCGCGGCCGGCCTGGAGCGCGAACGACTTCGACACGCCCTTGAACGAGTCGGCGATGCCCTCGAGCTTCTCGAGCCGCTTGACGTACGACTCGAGGATGTCGCGGCGCGCGCCGGGCCGGGCCGCGGAAATCGCGTCGGCGGCCTGGACGATCATCGCTTCGAGCGACGGCCAGTCGATGTCCATGTGGTGCGCGGCCATCGCCATGACGACCGCTTCGCTCTCGCCGTGCTTGCGCAGGAAGTCGATGCCGAGCTCGAGGTGCGTGCCCTGCATCTCGCGATCGATCGCCTTGCCGATGTCGTGCAGGAACGCGGCGCGGACCGCCACGTGCGCGTCGAGGCCGACTTCCTTGGCCATGATGCCGGCGAGCCGCGCCACTTCGGCCGAGTGCGACAGCACGTTCTGGCCGTAGCTGGTGCGGAACTTCAGCCGGCCCATCAGCCGCAGGATCTCCGGGATGCAGATCGTGCAGCCCGAGCTCGAAGGCGACCGCCGCCGCCTTCCTTGCGCATCTGCCTCGTCGGTCTCGTCCTTCACCTTCTGGACGACCTCTTCGATGCGCGCCGGGTGGATGCGGCCGTCGGCGATCAGCCGCTCGATCGCCTTCTTCGCGATCTCGCGCCGGTAGGGATCGAAGCCCGAGAGGATGATGGCGCCCGGGCGTGTCGTCGACGATCAGGTCGACGCCGGTGGCGAGCTCGAGCGCGCGGATGTTGCGGCCCTCGCGGCCGATGATGCGGCCCTTGAGGTCGTCGCTCGGCAGATCGACGACCGAGACCGTCGTCTCGATGGCGTGCTCGGCGGCGCAGCGCTGGATGGCCTCGGTGATGTACTGCTTGGCGCGGTCGCTGGCGGTCTCGCGCGCCTCGGCGTCGAGCCGCTTGAGCAGGTTGGCGGCGTCGTGGCGCGCGTCGCCCTCGATCTGCTTGAGCAGCAGCTCCTTGGCTTCGTCGGCGGTGAGGCTGGCGACGCGTTCGAGCTCGTGCTGCTGCTGGGCGACGAGCTGCTCGTACTTCGCGGCGGCGGCGTCGGCCGTGCTTCTCGCGCTCGGCGACGGCCTGCTCGCGCGCCTGCAGGTCCTTCTCGAGCGCGGTCGATCGGCGACCTGGCGCTCGGTGAGCGTCGACTTCGCGGCGGATCAGCGTCTGCTCGAGCGCCTGCGCCTGCTGGCGCTCCTGGCGCGCCTGGCGCTCGGCGTCGGTGAGGAGCTCGTGCGCCTTTTCCTTGGCGTCGAGCAGCGCTTCCTTCTTGCGGGTTTCGGCGTCGCGCTCGGCGTCCTTGACGATGCGGAGCGCCTGCTCCTCGGCGCGGCCGACGGTTTCGGCGGCAATGCGCTTGCGGTTGGCGACCCAGACGGCGAACACGGCGGCCGCCGTCACGAGCGTGACCAGGACGTTGATCAGGTACCCGACGATCGGCAACACGCGTGACGTCCTTTCCGGTGACCCGCGTCGGGCTTACTGGTCGGCGCCGCGCGCGGGGATCGACCCCGCGGACGAAGAGCCAGGAAGGAAGCGGAGACGAAAGGCCCCGCTTTGCCGTGTGGGGAGGTCGATGAACCTGCGTAAGCAGGTGGAACCGCTCAGAAAAGCCGCGCTTCAGGCTTCCTCGCACAGAGGCATGCACACCACGCGGCGTCGCGACTCACTTGGATGAAACGTTGGCTCAAACGAGCCTACCGCCATCACGCGCAAAGCAGGGAACTCAAACGCTCGATCGCGATCTTAGTCAGGTCGGAGTCCGGGTGCAAGGTGCGGTGCAAGGCTGCGCGGCTCGCAGCGCTAGCGCCATCAGCACGCGATCGAGCAGGCGTTCGAGCTCGCCGGCGCGCTCGGCGAGCTGGCCGTCGCGGTCGCGGTGTCGCGTCGCGGCAGCGGAACAGCTCGTCGGCGATGTTGAGCGCGGCGAGGACCGCCAGGCGCAGCGAGTCGCCGGTCGGCGTCGAGTCGGCCGCGGCGCGCATCTTCTCGTCGACGTACGCGGCCAGCCGCGCGACGTACTCCGGCTCCAGCGAGCTGCGGATCGGATACCGCTGCCCGTGGATCTCGACGGGAATGACGCGGCCGTCGCGTCAGTCATCGTCAGTCGATGCCTACAGATTGAGCGCTTCGAGCTGCTCGAGCATCTCGCCGACGCGCGTGCGGATGACGTCGCGCTCTTCCTTGAGCGCCGACAGCTCGGCGCGCGAGCGATGTCGCTCGCGGCCAGCCGCGCGCGCATCGCGTCGAGCTCGCGCGCCAGCCGCTGGTTTTCTTCGGCGGCGCGCGCCTGCTCGCGCCTTCATGCCGCTCGACCATGCCGACGAGCAGCTTCAGCTTCTCCTCGAGCCGATCGATCGGTTCGAGCTCGACGCTGCGGGTCGCTGTCTTCGCCATAGTCTGATCATCACTCGTCTATCGTTGACCGCGCCGTGCTCGCGCGACGAGCGCCGCGAGAATCGCTGTCGAACGCTCTGCTGCACCTCGGCGTCGGTCAGCGTGCGATCCGGCGCCTGAAACGTCAGCCGCACCGACAGGCTGACCGCACCCTCGGCGACGCCCTTGCCCTTGATACCGATCGAAGAACGCGATCGCCGACGAGCGGCGCCGCGCCGCGCCGTCGGCCGGCCGCCTGAATGGTGCCACGAATGATCTCCGCAGGCAAGGTGTCGGCGACGACGATCGACAGATCGCGGACGACCGACGGATGGCGCGGCAGCGGCCGGACCGCATCGTCGCGCGCGCGCGCGACGCGCGCGCAGCCGCGATCGAGATCCAGCTCGGCGACGAAGATCGTGTCCTGCCGCGGCGCGCCGCGCGCTCGGCGACGTGCCGGCGACAGCTGGCCGACGACGCCGACCGTCGCATCGCCGGCGAGCACGGCCGCCGCCTGCCCGGCGACGAGAAACGGCGCCGTCGCCGGCTCGAACGCGCACGGCGACGCCGAGCGCGTCGCACAGCTGCTCGACGACGCCCTTGACGTCGAAGAAGTCGACCTCGCGGCGCGCCGCCCGACCAGTGCTCCGGCGACGCCGCTCCGGTCCACGCGAGCGCCGACGCCGCGCGTCTCGCCGCTGCGGCGCGTGAAGCGGGCGCCGATCTCGAACAGCGCCGACATCGCGGCGGCCGTGCCGGCGGTTGTGCGCGACGGCGTCGACAGGCCCGGCAGCAGCGACGGCCGCAGCGTGTCGAACTTGGCCGACAGCGGATTGGCGACGCGCGACGAGCGTCGCTCGGCGCGTCGTCGGCGCGAACGCCGCGGCCGCCCGCGCCTCGATGAAGCCGAACGTGACCGCCTCGGACAGCCCGGCCGCCGTCAGCACGCGCCGGACGCAGCTGATCGCGCGCGACGCGCGGGATCCGGCGCGCGGCGCCGCCGCGGTCATCGGCGGGAACGTCGGCTCGAGCTTGTCGAAGCCGTAGTGCCGGCCGACTTCCTCGATGAGATCGACCTCGCGCAGCAGATCGACGCGGAACGTCGGCGCCACGACGTCCCAGCCGTCGGCGCGTCGGTGCGACCGTCAAGCCCGAGGCCGCGCAGGATCCGCTCGACGTCGGCGTCGGGCACCGTCAGCCCGAGCAGCCAGCGCGAGCCGGTCGCGCCGCAGCGTGCAGCGCTTCGCGGCCGCGCGGCGCGGGATAGCGATCGACGACGGGGCCGACGACGCGGCCGGCGCCGATCTGCTCGCATCAGCGCGACGCGCGCGCTGCAAGCGCGACGACCGGGCGCGTTGATGTCGGCGCCGCGCTCGAACCGCGCCGACGCTTCGGTCTTCAGGCCGAGCCGCTTGCTGGTCCGCCGGACCGACGCCGGCTTGAAGTACGCGCTCTCGAACGCGACCGTCCTGCGTCGCCGCCGAGACCTCCGAGGCGGCGCCGCCCATGACGCCGGCGACCGCCTGCGCGCGCTCGCGCGTCGGCGATGACGAGCATGTCCGGCTCGAGCTTCCGCGTCGACGCCGTCGAGCGTCGTGATGCGTCTCGCCGGCCGCCGCGCGCCGGATGCGCAGCTCGCTGCCCGGCGAGCGTCGCCAGATCGAAGGCGTGCATCGGATGGCCGAGCTCCATCAGCACGTAGTTCGTGATGTCGACGAACGGGCTGATCGGCCGGACGCCGGCGGCCTGCAGCCGTGTCGGTCATCCAGCGCGGGCGACGTCGTCGGCGTGCACCTCGGCGACCGCCGCGGCGTAGCGCGGGCAGAGCTCGGCGTCCTCGATCGTCACCGTCGAGCCGGTCGGATCGTCCGACGGCGACCGGCGCGAGCGCGACGCGCGCGCCGGGCTCGGCCGACGGCAGCGCGCAGCGGCAGGTCGTAGGCGGTGGCGATCTCGCGCGCGAAGCCGAGCACGCTCAGGCAGTCGGGCCGGTTGGCGGTGACCTCGAAGTCGATGACGGCGTCGCCGTCGCCGAGCGGCTCGATCGACGGCGACCTCGAAGCCGCGCAGCGCGAGCGTCTCGGCGATCTCCTCGGCCGACGCCGTCACGTCGACGAAGTCACGAACCCAGGAAACGAGAAGTCGCATGGATGCTCGAATCAGCCATTCTACTTCCGCTGATTCGTGGCGTTCAGTACGGGAACTGCTCGAGGAACCGCAGGTCGTTCTCGAAGAACAGCCGGATGTCCTGCACCTGGTGGCGCAGGATCGCGACGCGCTCGATGCCGATGCCCCAGGCGAAGCCGGTGTAGCGCTCGGCGTCGTAGCCGACCGCCTCGAACACCGCCGGGTGCACCATGCCGCAGCCGCCGATCTCGATCCAGCCGGTCTGCTTGCACATCGGGCAGCCGGCGCCGTCGCACTGCCAGCAGCTGATGTCGACTTCGGCGCTCGGCTCGGTGTACGGGAAGAAGCTCGGGCGGAACCGCACGCGCGACGTCGGCGAGAACATCTCGCGCGCGAACGCGAGCAGCGTGCCCTTCAGATCGCGCGAGCGAGATGCCCTCGCCGACGACCAGCGCCTTCCATCTGCTGAACATCGGCGAGTGCGTCAGGTCGAGATCGTCGCGGCGGTAGACGCGGCCCGGGCACGACGATGCGGATCGGCGGCTGGTGCGCCTGCATGTAGCGGATCTGCATCGACGAGGTGTGCGTGCGCAGCAGCGTCCGCAGGTCGTCGGCGCGGCCGGTCTCGCCCTGGATCGGCGTCGCGAGGTACAGCGTGTCCTGCATGTCGCGCGCGGGATGCTCGGCCGGCATGTTCAGCGCGTCGAAGCAGTGCCACTCGTCCTCGATCTCGGGCCCTTCGACGATCGCGAAGCCCATGCGCGTGAAGATCGCCTTCCATCCGATCGCGCACGATCGTCAGCGGATGGCGGTGGCCGAGCGCGCGGCAGGCGGCCGGGCAGCGTGACGTCGACGCGCGCCGGCCGGGCGCGCGGTCGCGCGGCCGCTGTCTCGATACGTCGGTCCAGCGCGCTTCGATCGCCTGCTTCAGCTCGTTGGCGAAGCGGCCGATGCTCTTCTTCTGGTCGGGCGGCGCGCTGGCGATCAGCTGCATCCACGACGCGACGACGCTGTTCTTGCGGCCGAGATACCGGTCGCGGACCGCCTGCGCGTCGCGCGGCGACTGCGCGGCCGCGCAGGTCCGCGTCGAACGCGGCAATCTGCGCGAGCGACCGAGTCGCTGATCGGGAGAGATGTGGACATCGGCAGTCGGCAGTCGAGTCACGGTCGTCAGTCGGCAGTCGACGAGTCGGTAGTCTGCAGCTCGAGGCCTCGCGTCGCGATCGACCGTCGACCGCGCGACTCGTCGACTGCGGCGGCTCACGCGCGTAGCCGCGGTCTTGGCGCGCGCCTTGGCCTGCTCGGCGAGCGTGGCGAACGCCGCCGGGCTCGAGATGGCGAGCTCCGACAGGCTCTTGCGATCGAGCGTGACGCCGGCGTTCTTCAGGCCGTTGATCAACTGGCCGTAGGTGAGCCCGTGCTCGCGCGCGGCGGCGTTGATGCGGACGACCCACAGCCGGCGGAAGTCGCGCTTCTTGCGGCGCCGGCCGACGAACGCGTACTTGAGCGCCGTGTCGACCGATTCTTTCGCGGCGCGATACAGCTTGCTCTTGTTGGCGTAGTAGCCCTTCGCCAGGCCGAGCAGCTTCTTGCGCTTGGCGCGGCGAACTGTTCCTCGTTTCACGCGCGGCATCTTCGAACTCCTCAGCTCGAGGTCCGGCTTAGGCTAGCCCGGACGCTATCGGCTCGTCTGAGCCTCCGAGCCCCGAGCCCCGAGCCCCAGTCTCTACTTATACGGAAGCATCCGCGCGAGCTTCGGCGCGTCGACGTCGGCGACCGTCGTCGTGCCGCGCAGCCCGCGCTTCCGCTTCGTCGTCTTGCTGCTCAGGATGTGCTGCTTGAACGCCTTGCCCCGCAGGAACTTTCCGCTCTTGGTCCGCTTGAAGCGCTTGGCGGCGCCGCGGTGTGTCTTCAGCTTCGGCATGCGTCTCTTCGTCCTCGTTCGCTGAGCTCGCTACTGCGACGGTATGCTCGCTGGCGCCGCCGCCGGCTTCGGCCTGCCGCCGCTCTGGGGCTTCCGGCTCAGGATCGTGTGCATCTGGTTGCCTTCCAGCCGCGGCATCGACTCGGCGACCGCGACCTCCGCCAGCTCCTCGACCAGCCGCTCGAGGATCCGCCGGCCGATCTCCGGGTGCGCCATCTCGCGGCCGCGGAAGAAGATCGTCGCCTTGACCTTGTCGCCGTCTTCGAGGAAGCGCTCGATGTGCTTCTTCTTGAACTGGTAGTCGTGCTCGTCGACCTTCGGCCGGAACTTGATCTCCTTGACCTCGATCACCTTCTGGTGCTTCCGCGCCTCGCGCGCGCGCTTCTGCTCCTGGTACTGGTACTTGCCGAAGTCCATGATCCGGCAGACCGGCGGCACGGCCGTCGGCGAGATCTCGACCAGGTCGAGGCCCTTCTGCTTGGCGATGGCCAGCGCCTGCGGCGGCGGCATGATGCCGAGCTGCTGCCCGGTGTCGTCGATGACGCGGATTTCGCGAACGCGGATGCGTTCGTTGACGCGCACGCGGTCGTCGCGGCGAGGTGCTCTGTCGAAAGCGATAACGACCTCCTGCGATTGCTCAGGCTTCAGTCGTTCGCCAGCGGCCGCGTCGCTGCCGGCGAGTCTGCTGACCGCCTGCTTCGCGCGATCTCGTCGCGCGCGCCGCCTCGATGAATCGCGCGACCGCGCTCGCGACCCTGGTCGCCGCCGCGTCCGCGTGCGCACCGACACCGTGCCGTCGGCGCTTCCCGGTCGCCGACGACGAGCATGTAGGGGACCTTCTGCAGCTGGGCCTCTCGAATCTTATATCCAATCTTTTCCTGCCGCTCGTCGAGCTCCGACCCGCAGGCCGGCCGCCTTCAACCGGTCGCGCACGACCGGCCGCGTAGTCGAGGTGCCGGTCGGCGATCGGCAGCACGATCGCCTGCACCGGCGCCAGCCACAGCGGGAACGCCCCGGCGTAGTGCTCGATCAGGATGGCGATGAACCGCTCGAAGCTGCCGAAAATGGCCCGGTGGATGACGACCGGCCGGTGCTCGGCGTTGTCGGCGCCGATGTACTTCAGGTCGAACCGCTGCGGCATCTGGTAGTCGAGCTGGATCGTCGCGCACTGCCACTTCCGGCCGATCGCGTCGGTGACGTCGAAGTCGATCTTCGGCCCGTAGAACGCGCCGTCGCCTTCGTTGAGCGTGTAGGCCTGCCCGGCCTGCTCGAGCGCCGCCTTGAGCTGCGCCTCGGCCGAGTCCCAGGTCGCGATCTCGCCGAGGAACTCGGCCGGCCGCGTCGACAGCTTCGCCTGCGTACGGCAGCCCGAAGTCGCCGTAGACGCGCTGCACCAGCCGCAGCAGCCGCTCGACCTCCTCGCCGATCTGCTCCTGCGTGACGAAGCAGTGCGCATCGTCCTGCGAGAACTGGCGGACGCGGGTCAGGCCCGAGAGCACGCCGGACGCCTCGTTGCGGTGCAGCGGCGTCTGCTCGTGGAGCCGGAGCGGCAGATCGCGGTAGCTGCGGACCTCGCTGCGAACACCAGCATGTGGCCGGGGCAGTTCATCGCCTTCACGCCCATCTGCCTCGCCTTCGCGACTCGATGAGGAACATGTTCTGGCGGTAGTGCGACCAGTGGCCGGACGTCTCCCACAGCGCCTTGTTGAAGATGAGCGGCGTCTTCACCTCGACGTAGCCGGCCGGGAAGCAGCACGCTCGCGCATGTAGTTGGCGAGCGTGTTGTAGAGCGTCGTGCCCTTGTCCAGCCAGAACGCGGCGCCCGGCGCCCACGGGTGGAACGTGAAGAGGCCGAGCTCGCGTCCCGAGCTTCCGGTGGTCGCGCTTCTTCGCTTCCTCGATCTGCGTGAGGTGCGCCTTCAGCTCCTTGTCGGAGAAGAACGCCGTGCCGTAGACGCGCTGCATCGGCTGGTTGCGCGCGTCGCCCTTCCAGTAGGCGTTCGACGTGGTCAGCAGCTTGAACGCCTTGAGCCGGCCGGTCGACGGCACGTGCGGGCCGACGCAGAAGTCGATGAAGGTCTCCTTGTCCTTGATGGTGTAGCAGGAGACCTCGCGCTGGCCTTCGGTCTTCTCGTCGATCAGCTGCACCTTGAGCGGCTCGCCGCGCCCGGCGAAGAACGCCTTGGCCTCGTCGCGCGGCCACATCTGGCGCTCGTAGACCAGATCCTGCGCCGGCGAGCTCGCGCATCTTCTGCTCGATCGCCTCGAGATCCTCGGGCACGAACGGGCGCGGGACGACGAAGTCGTAGAAGAAGCCCTCGTCGGTCGCCGGACCGATGCCGCACTGCACGTCCGGGAAAGAGGTTCGTCACCGCCGCCGCCAGCAGGTGCGCCGTGCTGTGGCGGTAGAGCGGGCAGCGCTTCCGGGCTCTGGTCCGTGACGATGCGGACCGACGGCGTCGCGTTCGAGCGGGAAGCGTCAGGTCGACGAGCTTGCCGTCCACGACGCCGGCCAGCGCCGCCTTCGCGAGCCGCGGCGAGATCGCTTCCGCGACGTCGCGCACGCGCGTGCCCGCGGGCACAGTCCCGACTGGATCCATCGGGAAGCGTGACGGTGACCTGGCTCATGCGAACGATACGTGGACGAGGCTGACTGATGGTAGGCACGGGTGGACTCGAACCACCGACCTCCTGCGTGTCAAGCAGGCGCTCTAACCTCTGAGCTACGCGCCTACATCTTGAAAATACAGGCGTTAGACGAACGCCAGTATACCAGTACTGACTCACGGCGGCCTTGTCTTCGGTGTCGCTCGCGGCCTGCTCGAGGGCCTTTTCGAGAATGGGATCGCCGGGCGGAGGCGGTCTGGCCGAACTCGACTTCCGGCTCGGTCGACCGGCACGGTCGGGTTCGAGACCCTTTTCGTGGAGGGGCTGCCGTCGGGCGTCAGGTAGCGCGTCGTCGTCAGCCAGAGGCCGTGCCATCGGGCAGCTTGATCAGCGTCTGCTGGCGCGGCGCGGCCGATGGTGTCGCTCGCCGATCAGCTCGGCGCGCTTGTTGCCGGACAGCGCGCGGCAAACAGCTCCGCGGCGCCTGACGTGCCGGTGTCGATCAGGACGATCGTCGGCAGCGTGATCGCGCCGTCGCCGGGGCTCGCGCGGCAATCGTTTCGCGTGCCATGCCCTTGGCTTCACGCATCGCGAGCGTGCCGCTGTCCGACGAAGAGACGCGCCAGCGCCAGGCCGCTCGTCGAGCGATCCCGCCGGAGGTGCGCCGGACGTCGACGATGAGTGTCGACGCGCCGCTCTTCGTGAGATCGGCCGACCTGCGACTTCGCCTGGTCCGCGGTCTTCGGCGCCGATCGCCGCGACCCGAAGATAGCCGACGCCGGGCGCTGCCGTGCGGCTCGGTCACGTCGGGCGCCGGGACGCTTCGCGGGTCAGCTCGATGACATGGGGATCGGTGGCGCTGCCGCGCATGACGGTCAGCGTCACCTTCGTGCCAGGCGCGCCGCGCAGCGCGCGCATCCCTTCGAAGACCGACATGTCGCGCGTCGGCGTGTCGTCGATGACGCGGACGTAGTCGCCCGTGCGCAGGCCGGCCTTGGCCGCCGGCGATCCGTCGCGTGCCGCGATGACGCGCAGGTAGTACTGCCGGGTCAGATCGATACCGACATCGCCCGGCCGGCAGCGGGGCGCCCGCTTCGACCTGCTTCACCTGGTCGGCGCGTCAGGAACGCGCTGTCGGGATCGAGGCTGTCGGCGAGGCCGTGTCATCGCGCCCGCGCATGACCTTGTCGCACGTCGACCTTCTCGACGTAGTTGCTCGGAGATCAGCTCGACGACGTCGTCGAAGATCTTCAGGTGCTGGTACGTGTCTTCGCGCGCAGTCGCCTTGCTGAGGAACCCGCCGAGGACCGCAAAGACCACGACCGGGGCCGAGAGCCACAGGATGAGACGGCGGGTACGTGGATTCATAAAGTGCCTGGTGCCTCGTGCTGCGTGCTAGGTGCGCATGCACGGAACGGAGATATCGACCCCGAGGCACCCAGCACCCAGCACCGGCACCTCACCGTTTTCTAAGCCATTGTAAGGGATCGACCGGCTGACCGTCGACGCGTAACTCGAAGTACAAGCCGGGGATCCCAAGCAGAGCAAAACCAGCCGTTCCAACAGGATCGCCCTGCGACAGGCGCGCGCCGCGGGCCGCCGATATGTCCAGCAAATGCCCGTAAAGGCTGAAGGCCTGCGCGCCGTGGTCGACGATGACGAGTTTGCCGTAGCCGGCGAAGGTATCGGCGAACGCGACCGTGCCCTCGTGGACGACCCGAACCGGGGTTCCCACCACGGTCGTAATCTCGATTCCGTTGGTCGAGCTGCCGGCGGCTGCCGCGGACTGGCCAAAGCGGTGACGCAAGGGCCCAACGGCCGGCCACTCGAGTTCCCGCCGCGCGAACGGCACGCGAGCGGAGCAGCCGGCGTCCCGGGGGACGACGGAGAAGCCGAGGCAGGTCGCGTAGCGTGGCCTGCAGGCGCTGCTGGGTGCTCATCAACTCGCCCGCCAACTGAGCGTTCAGGTCGCGCCGTCGATCGATGTCCGCGAATGAGTGCTTCGTGCTTCTGCAGCGCCGCGGCTGCAGCTTCCCGGGCGCGTTCCGCGGTCACACGTAACGAGGCCAGCTGCGTACGCCGTTCCTCGAGCGCAATCCGGGAATTCCTCAGTTCCTCAACGCGGCGCTGGTGCACCGCGATCCGATCCCTGTCGCGCCTGGCAATGGCGGCGACCATGCGGGAGGTCTGACCGATACTGCGGACTTCGGCGGTGGACAGAAACAGCCGCAGGTACCCGCCCTGGCCGAGTTTGTACAGCTCGGTGAGGCGCGCGCGCAGTCCTGGAAGGTCGGCCTGCTCCTCCGACTCGAGCCGCGACAGTTCCTGGTTGAGTGTGGTGAGTTCGGCGGCGGCGCGTTCTTCGTCGCTCCTGGCCTGCCTGAATTCCTCGTCCTTGATCTGCCGCTCGAGCTCGAGCCGACGCAGGTCGCCGAGCAGGGTGCGCGCCTCCGACGCGAGGCGATCCGCTTCCTGGTTGAGCGCCTTCAGACGCTCGCTCGTCGTCCGCGCCAGCGCCTCGGTGCGGGCGCGGTCGTCCTGCTGCGCGCCGCTCGAGGCCGCAACCGATAGCAGGAGAACGAGAAAGAGGCGCTTCACGGAGTGTGGGAAGGCGGAAAATTATAACATCTGGCTGTGAGGATCCTCGGCATCGACATGGGAAGGCGTCGCGTCGGCCTTGCCATCAGCGACCCGTCCGGCACGCTCGCGCGCCCACTGACCACGCTGACCATCGAAGGCGAATCGGCCGTGGAGAGGGTGGCGCGCGAAGTCGAACGGCTGGCTGCCGAGGCAGACGGACTGGATGCTGTCGTCGTCGGCATGCCGTCGCGGCTCGACGGCTCACCGACGGATCAAACGCTCGAGGTGACCAGGTTCATCGACCGTTTGCGGACGCGGATCAGGATTCCCGTTCACCAGGAAGACGAACGACTGACCAGCCGGGAAGCCGAGCGCCGGCTCGCGCTTCACGAACGCGACTGGCGGAAACGCAAGGCTCAGCTGGACGCGGCGGCGGCGGCCGTGATCCTGCAGGACTACCTGGACAGGCGTGCGGGTTGACCGTTCGCGGCGACGAATATGAAAAAGGTCTTCATTTTCGTAATCGTTCTCATCCTGCTTGGCGGCGCCGCCGGCGCTTACGTCGCTTACAGCCGCCTCAATCGGCCGTTCCGCGGGTATTCGGACGCCGAAACGTTCGTCGAGATCCCGAGCGGCGCCGGCTCCCGGGCGATTGGCGATCGGCTCATTGCCGCTGGGGTCGTTCGCGACTCCCTTACGTATCGCGTGGCGTTGTGGCGAAGCGGCCAGGCGCGCCGGCTGAAGGCAGGGGATTACCGGTTCGATCGCGAGATGACGCCCCTCGAGGTCCTGGACAAGATCGCCCGCGGCGACGTGTTCCTGCTCAACCTGACCTTCCGCGAGGGGCTCACCATCGCCGAGATGGCGCAGGTCTTCGAGACGAACGGCTTCGGTCCGGGCAAGTCGTTCATCGCCGCGGCGTCAGATGCGTCGCTGGTGGGTGACGTCGACTCGGCGGCGCGCGATCTCGAGGGCTACCTGTTTCCGGATACCTATGCGCTGCCACGCGGAGCCGATGCGAGCCGCGTCGTTCGCGCAATGGTCGATCGGTTCAAGCAGGTGCTGACGCCAGAGATGCGGAAGGCCGCCGAAGCCCGGGGCTTGACCATCCGCCAACTCGTCACGCTGGCGTCGATCGTCGAAAAGGAGACGGCAAAGCCCGAGGAACGTCCGCTCGTGGCGGCGGTCTACTCGAATCGTCTCAGGATGGGCATGGGGCTGCAGTGCGATCCGACCGTCATCTACGCGTTGCAGCGTGCCGGCCGTTACAACGGCAACCTGCGCCGAGATGATCTGCTGTTTGACTCGCCTTATAACACCTATCGGTATCCCGGTTTGCCGCCGGGTCCTATCGCCGCTCCCGGCAAAGGGTCGCTCGAGGCAGCCGCTGCGCCGGCCGACGTCGAGTTCGTGTACTTCGTCAGCCGCAACGACGGCTCGCACGAGTTCGCCCGCACGCTCGAGGAGCACAACCGCAACGTCCACCGATGGCAGGTGCAGTACTTCAGAGAGTTGAGGCAGAGCGGCGAGTGGAAGCGGTGAGTCCGTAATTTACAATTCACAATTGTAAATTGTAAATTTCAGAGTTCACGTTCACCGTTCTCCCCATTTCAACTTGGTCCGCAGTACCTCGAAATAGCTGCGCGTTGAAGGTTTGATCAGGCGCAGCGGCGTCTCGGAGCGCGTCACTTCGATCTCGTCGCCGGCCTGCAGTTGAAATCCGTCCTGGCCGTCGAATGTCACGAACACCTCGTCGCGATTGTCCATCACCGGCTGGACGCGGACCGGTGCGGCGGCGGGAATCACGATCGGACGGTTCGTCAGCGTATGCGGGGCGATCGGCGTGAGGATCAGCGCGTCCATGCTTGGCGCGACGATCGGTCCGCCGGCCGCGAGGTTGTACGCGGTCGAGCCGGTCGGCGTCGCGACGATGAGCCCATCGGCCTTGACGCGGGTGACGAACTCGTCGCCGATGTGCACCGACAGGTCGATCATGCGCGAGCGCGCGCCCTTGGTGACGACGACGTCGTTCAGCGCGACGTGCTGCGCAAACGGCTGCCCGGCCCGGGCCGTCGCGGCGCGCAGCATCATCCGTTCTTCGATCCGCGCCCGGCCGTCGAGTGCCGCTTCGAGCGAGGGGTGCAGCTCGGGCAGCGTGACCTCTGTGAGGAATCCGAGGCTGCCGAAGTTCACGCCGAGAATCGGAATCCGCGAGCCTTCCGCGCCGAGGCAGTCGGCCATGCTGAGGAGCGTGCCGTCGCCGCCCAGGACCAGCACCATGTCGGCGTGGGCCGCGATCGCTTTTCTGCTGGCCGCGCGGAGGTTCGCGGCCGGCGCGAGCGCGGCGGTCTCGTTCTCGAAAATCGCCTCGGCGCCCCGCGCCTGAAGCCAGCCGGCGATCTCGACGAGATGCGGCGCGGCCGCCGTCAGGTGCGACTTCGCGAGGATGGCCACCCGGCGCACCGGCGGCAGCAGATCGTTCGGCTTGGCCATGAAGCGGTCTATGGTAGTCCAGTCGCGTCGACGGTTAGTTCGATCTGCGCAGATGGAGAAAGAACTCGCGATTGCCTTCCGCGCCGGTGATGGGCGACGGTGTCATCGCGAGACGTGAAAACCCGGCCGCGCCCGCGGCGTCCGTCACGTGCGCCAGCACCGCTTCGTGCACCGCCGGATCGCTGACGATCCCGCCCTTGCCGACCTGGTCGCGGCCCGCTTCGAACTGCGGCTTCACCAGCGCGACGACGTCAGCGACTGGCGCGAGCACGGGCGGCAGCGCTGGAAAAATGTGGCGGAGGGAGATGAACGCCACGTCAATGGTGGCCAGGTCGACCGGATGCGGAACATCGTCGCGAGTCAGCGCGCGTGCGTTCACGCCCTCGCGAACGATGACCTTCGGATCGTTGCGCAGCCGCCAGTCGAGCTGCCCGCGGCCCACATCCAGTGCGATCACGCTGGACGCGCCGCGCTGCAGCAGGACATCAGTGAAACCGCCTGTTGACGCCCCGACATCCAGCGCGATGCGCCCGGTCACGTCGATCCCGAAGACATCGAGCGCGTGCGCCAGTTTGATGCCGCCGCGGCCCACGTACGGGTGGTCCTTCGTCAGCAGTTCAATGGGCGCATCGTCGGCCACCGGGGCCCCCGCCTTCGAGACGACGGTGCCGTTGACTTTGACCTGGCCTGCGAGAATCAGCGCTCGTGCACGTTCGCGGGTCGGAGACCAGCGAGACCGGTCGACCACAGGAATCGAGACGCTTCTTGACTCACCATTTCTTTCGGCTGTCCGACGTTCAGGACTTCCGACGTGATCAACCCAGTCGGCGATGCGGGCGAGCTGGCTCTCTGCCAGTCCGGCGCTTGCCAGGATGCCGCTGGCGCGGGCGGCGCACTCATCCGCCATCGCGCGAGAGCGATCGAGGCCGAACAGCGAGGGATAGGTCGGCTTGTTCCCGGCCACATCCTTGCCGGCGGTCTTCCCAAGTTCTTCCGAGCTGCCCTCGACGTCGAGGATGTCGTCGACGATCTGGAACGCGAGACCGATCTGAGTGCCCCATGACCGAACGGCCATGATCAGATCGTGGCTGGCGCCGCCCATGATCGCTCCGCTTTCCGCGGCGGCCCGGATGAGCGCCCCGGTCTTCCGCAGGTGCATCGCCTTCAGTCCCTCCGCATCGAGCGCCAGCGAGTGTCCGGGAACCTGACCGGCAGCCTGGAGATCGAGCGCCTGGCCGCCCACCATCCCGATGGCGCCAGCCGCCTCCGCGATGGCCTGAAGGGCCTTCGACTTTCTGGCGATCACGACCGCGTCGTCGGTTGCGGGCTCACGCGCCAGCAGCGCGAACGCTTCGGCCTGGAGGCCGTCTCCCGCAAGGATCGCGATCCCGTCGCCGTAGACGACGTGCAGCGTGGGCCGGCCGCGGCGCAGCGTGTCGTTGTCCATGGCCGGCAGGTCGTCGTGAATGAGCGAATAGGTGTGAATCAGCTCGACGGCGCACGCGGCCGGAAGCGCGTCATCATCGGGGCGAGTGCCGCGGACGGCATCAGCCGCCGCCAGGGTCAACAGCGGCCGGAGGCGCTTGCCGCCGGCGAACACGCTGTAGCGCATCGCTTCCGCAAGCAGGGGAGGGCAGTGAGGTGGACCTGGGAGATAGCGCTCGAGCGCTTGATCGACTTGCGCGCGCGCCCGAGCAAGGAAATCGGCCGCGGCGGCGATCACCGTTCCGGTTCTTCGGCAGCGAGCGCTGCGGGTGCCGGCTTCAATTCGCCACGGTCGGTCAGAATCTCGATCCGGCGCTCGGCATCCTCCAGGCGGGCGTGACAAAAGCGCGAGAGCTGGACACCGCGTTCGTACAGCGCCAGCGACTGCTCCAGCGGCAGCTCCCCCTCCTCGAGCTTCTTCACGATCGACTCGAGCTCGGCGATCGCGCCCTCGAAGTCCTTGATAGATGTATCACTCATGAGGACGCAGAGGTAGCAGAGGACGCAAAGGCGCGAGGCGCAGAGGTCTGAGGTGCAGAGGTCTGAGGTGCAGAGGTCTGAGGTGCAGCGGATTCTAGCTGGTCTGGTTCCGGACATTGCAGTGCAATTCGCCGTGGGCGAGTGTCACGCGGACATTATCTCCCGGCTGCGCAGTCGATGCATCGCGAATCACCTGCGTGCGATCGGCATTCCAGCATACCGCGTAGCCCCGGCCGAGCACCGCGAGCGGACTGAGGGAGTCGAGGCGCGCGGCCGCGCCCCGTAACTGCCGGTCGGCGCGGTGACGCCGGTTGGCGATCGCGCTCGCGAGCCTGGCGTTGCCGGACACCAGCTTCGTCCGGACCGAAGCCAGCCGGCGGCCGAGGTCAAGGGTATCCAGCTGGCGCTGCAGCGTCTGCAGGCGCCTGGCGCGTCCGGCTACCCGCTGCCTGATTGCTCGAGCGAGCGCGTGGGTCGCTTCAGCCGTGCGGCGGGCCCGCGAAGCGACGCGTGCGGGCACTCCCGAGAACGCCGGTCGCGCGTTCAGCAGATCCACGCGGCGGCCAAGCCGCTGGACGCGGCCGTGGACAGCCGCTCGCATCCGGGCCTCCAACCGATCGATCCGTGCACCAAACTCGTCCTTGGCCTTGACGACGATCTCGGCGGCCGCCGATGGCGTCGGCGCGCGCACGTCCGCGACGAAGTCGGCAATCGTCACGTCGGTTTCGTGTCCAACGGCCGAGATGACCGGTACGGCGGCCCCAGCGATCGCCCGTGCGACGATCTCCTCGTTGAAGGCCCAGAGATCCTCGATGGATCCCCCGCCGCGCGCGACGATGATGACGTCGACGCCGGGAACCCGGCCGAGTTGGCGGAGACTGCGCGCGATCTCGAGCGACGCGTCCTCGCCCTGCACGCGTGCCGGGCTGATGACCAGGTGGAGATTCCGGTAGCGGCGGCTGAGGACCTTGATGATGTCGCGGAGGGCGGCGCCGTCGAGCGACGTGACGACGCCGATCTTGCGCGGCAGGGCAGGCAGCGGCCGCTTGCGAGCGGCATCGAAGAGCCCTTCCTGCTGCAAGCGTTTCTTCAGCTGTTCAAACGCGAGCTGGAGCGCGCCCAGGCCCTGCGGCTCCAGGTGCTCGCAGATGATTTGATACTCACCCTTCGGCTCGTACACGGACACCCGGCCACGGGCGACCACCCGCAGCCCGTCCGCCGGTTTGAATTTCAGGTAGCGGAGCGCCGATCGGAAGATCACGCCCCTGATCTGTGTGCGGTCGTCCTTCAGCGTGAAGAACAGATGACCGGTGTTCCAGGTCTTGCAGTTGGACAGTTCGCCCTCGACCCAGATCTCCGAGAACCGCTCCTCGAGGAGATCCCGAACGGTGATCGTCAGCTCGGTAACCGTGAAGACGCGGCGGGAGGGCGACTGTCGACTGTCGGCGGATGACTGTTGACTGTCAACGGATGACTGTTGACTGTCGACTGTCGACTGTCGACTGTCTTCCTCTTCAAACGGAAGATCGAACAGGTCCGGCATTGGTCAACTGCTCAAGCTCGTCGAGGCTGTAGCTTAACCGCTCGATGTCCACGGCGTGCCCGGTTTTTTCGTCGGCGTCGACGATGACCGCGTTCAGGCGCGGGTTCGCGATCGCCGGCTCGAAGCGGCTCGGCAACCCGGTCAGGAACCGCTTGATGGCCGGTTCGATCTCGACGCCGATGATCGAGTCGTGTGGTCCGGTCATGCCGACGTCGGTGAGGTAGGCCGTTCCCTTGGGAAGAATCCGTTCGTCCGCGGTCTGCACGTGGGTGTGCGTGCCGACGACCGCAGTGACCTTGCCGTCGAGATACCAACCCATCGCGGCCTTCTCGGATGTCGCTTCCGCGTGGAAGTCGACCAGGATGACTTTCGCGCGTTGCCGCAGCGCCTCGATTTCGCGCATGACGATCGCAAACGGGTCGTCGAGCTGCTGCATGAAGACCCGGCCCATGACGTTGATGATGCCGGCCGTTCGTCCGTCGGAAGAGCGAGCGAGATAGCTGCCGTTGCCCGGGACGCCGGCGGGAAAGTTGGCCGGCCGAAGCAGCCGGGGCTCGGCCCCGATGTAGTCGATCGCTTCCCGCTTCGACCAGATGTGATTGCCAGACGTCATCACGTCGACGCCCCACCCGAGGATCTGGTCGCCGATCTCGCGCGTGATCCCGGATCCGGCGGCGGCATTTTCCGCATTGGCCACCACAAGATCGATCTGATGGTGATCGACAAGCGGCCCGACCCCGCGCCGAATCAGCTCGCGCCCGGGTTTGCCGACGATATCGCCGATGAACAGGATCCGCACGTCAGGGTTTCTGCACGTCGATGAAAATCGCACGACCGCGGCGCTCGGCCACCTTGGGCAGGCTGATTCGCAGCTCGCCCTTCTCGAGGACGGCGCGTCCTCGCCCCGCGTCGCACGGGGCCGAGAACCGAATAATCCGGGCAAAGCGCCCGAATCCGCGCTCGACGAGGTGAAAACTCGAGTCGCCGCGCCCGCGGCGCGGTGCCTTGTCGCCGGCGACCAGGACGGCAGTGCCCCGGACCACGATACGAAGCGACGCTCGGTCGACGCCCGGGAGGTCGACAGAAATCTCGACCGACGAGTCGGTCTCGAAGACGTCGAGCGGGGGAGTGCACTCGCCCGCCAGGGTATCGAGGCTGTAGCCGCGACCGATCTCCGCGAAGATCTGCCGGACCTCATCCACAAACTCGCCGAGCGTTTCAGAAGGCAGGACGACAGCCTGCACGCGGGATCGCATATCCGCATGATCGCACAGAACAAGACCGGGCCGTCTGGGCGCCGGTCTCTAACTTATGGTCCTGCTTGCGGATAGAAGAAGCCATAATATGAGTGTAATAAGAATAAGATTTACTGATTGACAAGCACTCATAGTGCTCCTATCATTGGTTCATCTCAAAGGACGGGAGATTCAACTGATGAGCAAAGTGATTGGAATCGACCTCGGCACTACCAACTCGGTGGTTGCCGTCATGGAGGGCGGTCAGCCGACTGTCGTCGTCAACCAGGAAGGCGGGCGCATTACCCCCTCGGTCGTGGCGTTCACCAAGGACGGCGAGCGGCTGGTCGGCCAGGTGGCGAAACGGCAGGCCGTCACCAACCCGGAAAACACCATCTTCTCGATCAAGCGCTTCATGGGCCGCCAGTTCAGCGAGGTTGCCTCGGAAACGTCGCGCGTACCCGTACAAGGTGGCCGCCGCCCAGAACGGCGACGCCTGGATCGAATCGCGCGGCAAGAACTCCTCGCCGCCCGAGATCTCGGCGATGGTGCTCCAGAAGCTCAAACAAGCGGCCGAGGACTATCTCGGTGACAAGGTGACCGACGCGGTCATTACCGTGCCGGCCTACTTCAACGACGCGCAGCGGCAGGCGACGAAGGACGCCGGCAAGATTGCCGGTCTGAACGTCCTCCGCATCATCAACGAGCCAACCGCCGCCGCGCTGGCCTACGGCCTCGACAAGAAGAAGGACGAGACGATTGCCGTGTACGACTTCGGCGGCGGCACGTTCGACATCTCGGTCCTCGAGGTGGGTGAGGGGGTTGTCGAGGTGAAAGCGACCAACGGCGACACGCACCTCGGCGGCGACGACCTCGACGATCGGATCATCGAGTGGCTCGCGGCAGAATTCAAGAAGAGCGAAGGGATCGACCTGAAGAAGGATCGCATGGCCCTCCAGCGCCTGAAGGAAGGCGCCGAGAAGGCGAAGATCGAGCTGTCGACCGCGCTCGAGACGGAAATCAACCTGCCGTTCATCACGGCGGACGAGACCGGTCCGAAGCACCTGCAGATCAAGTTGACGCGCGCGCGCCTCGAGCAGCTCGTCGACGATCTGCTCCAACGGACGATGGGGCCGGTCAAGCAGGCGCTCGCCGACGCGGGTGTCGACCCGCGGAAGATCGACGAGGTCGTGCTGGTCGGCGGATCGACGCGCATGCCGAAGGTGCAGCAGCTCGTGCGCGAGTTCTTCGGCAAGGACGCTCACAAGGGTGTCAACCCGGATGAAGTCGTGGCGGTCGGCGCGGCGGTGCAGGGCGGCGTCCTGGCCGGCGAGGTCAAGGACCTGCTGCTGCTCGACGTCACGCCGCTCTCGCTCGGCATCGAGACGCTTGGCGGCGTGATGACGACGCTGATTGGGCGGAATACGACGATTCCGATGCACAAGAGCGAGATCTTCTCGACGGCCACCGACAACCAGACGAGCGTCGAGGTCCACGTGCTCCAGGGTGAGCGCCAGTTCGCCCGTGACAACCGCACGCTGGGCCGCTTCCATCTCGTCGGGCTGCCACCGGCGCCTCGCGGCGTGCCGCAGGTCGAGGTCGCGTTCGATATCGACGCCAACGGTATCGTCAAGGTGAGCGCCAAAGACATGGCGACCGGCAAGGAGCAGAAGATCACCATCAGCGGTTCGAGCGGCCTGTCGAAGGACGAAGTCGACCGGATGGTGAAGGACGCTCAGAGCCACGAGGCTGAGGATCAGACGCGCCGCGAAGTGATCGATGCACGAAACCAGGCCGACGCCCTGGCGTATCAGGTCGAGAAGTCGGTGAACGACAGCCGTGACAAGCTGCCGGTCGGCGAGCTCTCGAAGGTGGATGCGGCGATCGCGGAGGCCCGCCGGGTGGCGCAGGGCGATGATCTTGCGGCCATCAAGAAGGCGATCGACGAGCTCCAGCGGGCGTCACACGCCATTGCGGAGCATCTGTACAAAGGTGCGCAGGGTGCGCCGGGTGCGCAGGGTGCGGACGTGAAGGACGCGGAAGTTGTCGACGCGGAGTACGCAGAGACTCGTTAACTACCTGCCCAACATCGTAAGGAGACTAGCCATGACTCTGGTTCGTTGGAGTGACCCGTTTCGTGAGTTCGCGCAGCTGCAGGACCGCCTCAACCGCGTGTTCTCGGACACTTACGGCCGCGGCGATGACGGCCTGCTGACCTCGGGCACCTGGGTGCCGGCGGTCGACATCTATCAGAACGGCGAGCACGAGGTCGTCCTGAAAGCCGAGCTGCCGGACATGACGCGGGAGGACATCGACATCACGGTCGACAACGGCACCCTCACGATCCGCGGCGAGAAGAAGTTCTCGAGCGAGGTGAAAGAGGAGTCGTTCAGCCGCATCGAGCGGCGCTATGGAACGTTCAGCCGCTCGTTTTCGCTGCCTCAGACGGTTGACACCGCCAAGGTCGGCGCCGAGTACAAGAACGGAGTGCTGACCGTGCGGCTGCCGCTGCGCGAGGAAGCCAGGCCGCGGCAGATCAAGGTCGACGTGGCCGCGTAGTCAGGGCAGGAAGGGCGGGAGGGGCCCTTCCCGCCTTCCCGCCCACGTGCTAACGTTTAGACGCGATGGAAGACATGAACGAACTCATCGACCAGGAACCGGGGCCGTTCGTGCCGGCCGAGCCGGCGGCGCCGATCGAGAGCCGGTTCTTGTTTGTCGACGTGGCCGCGCTCAGGGCCAAACAGCTTCGCCGGGGCGCGCGCGTACGCTTCGAAGCGGAGCCCGGCGCGCCGGTGATGAAGAAGCCCGAGCGCATGGCGATGGAGGAAGTCCGCCGCGGACTGGTTCCGTACCAGGTCCCGCCGCCGCGCGGTGCCCGCGCGGAAGGGCCGGGGCAGTCGTGAACGTCACGGATATCCAGAACCTCCTGCTTGGCTTCCTCCAGGGCTTCGGCGCGAGCACCGTCTTCGTGCTCGTTCTCTTCATCGGCTTCTGCGTCGTGGTCGGATTCGCGAAGACCAAGCAGACTGCCGGCGGCAACGCCCGCGTCGTGAAAAGCCTCGACGAAGTCATCACCCGCCAGCCGATGCGCTACCTGCTGCCGACCGCGCCGCGCGGCCCGGCCGATCAACTCAAAGCGCCCGAGCTAGCTGGAGAAGCGCTCGCCGATCAGAGTTCATGCCACGCTTTCCGGTTGCCACCTCAGGCCGAGGTTGATGATCCGCTGCAGGAGCGCCTCGTAGCCGATCCCGGACTTCTCGGCTGAATCGGCGAAATCTTCGCCCTTCGCAATCTGCGGGTTCGGGTTCGCCTCGAGCACCCACGCGTTTCCCGCTTCATCGAGCCGCAGGTCGATGCGCGCGTAGCCGCTCAGCTCCAACGCCCGGAACGCGCGCTTGCACGTGTGCTGGATCTTCTCGCATTCGGCGTCGGGAAGATCCCTGGCCGGTCCACTGTCGATGCCGTACTTCTTCTGGTACTTCACGCTCCACTTCACGCGGTCGGTGGCGATGCGCCTCGCGTCCGGGGGCATGTTCGTGAAGAACATTTCCCAGACCGGGAGCGCCTGCAGCGCCTGGTTGCCGATGATCCCGACGTAGAGTTCGCGGCCCTCGATGTACTGCTCGACGATGGCGGCCGTGCCGATGCTCTCGTGGATGAACGCGACGCGCTCCTTGAGCTTCTCGTCGGTCTCGACGACCGACGCCTGCGAGATGCCGATCGACGCCTCCTGCGTCAGCGACTTCACCATCAAGGGAAACGTCAGGCGCTTGGGGCGGCGCACCGGCCGGCCCATGCGGATCACTTCGAATTCGGGAACCCGGATCCGGTGATAGGCGAGCAGCTTCTTCGACAGCGACTTGTCGCGCGACAGGAGCAGCCCGCGCGGGTTGCAGCCCGTGTAGGACAGCTTCAGCAGCTCCAGGTGGCTGACGACGTTCTGGTCGAAGATCGTGATGTCGTCGAATCCTTCGAGCAGGTTGAACGCGATGTGCGGCTTCCATTCCGTCGACGCGCGCCGGATGTCGCCGAGGTCGTCGTGGACGGCGAGCGGCTGTACTTCGTGGCCCATCGCCTTCAGCGTCGTCATGACGTCGTACTCGGTGCGCCACGGGGCCGACACCAGATCGGTGCCCTCGGGGATCGTATCGGGCGGCACGAGATGCCGGTGCATGAGAGCAAGCACGCGCAGCTTGGTGCTCATAGCGCCACCCTGTGCCTGCCGCTGTGCAGATAGTTCATCGTCTGAACGGTCAGAAACACCAGAAAATCGGTTTTGGTCGCTTCCTCTGAGTCGATGAGGCGGAGGTTCAGATTCCTTGCACCGCTCGATGATCTTTTCGAGCAGCTGATCGATCGTGTACTGGTAGCTGTCGGTGAAGCTGGCCACCGTCGCCCGGGCGTCCTTGCGAATCCGCCGGACGAACCTCGCCGCCGGCAGGTTTTTGGCGTAGGCCGGCGAATCCGAAAACAGGTTGCGGAGGTCGCTCTCGTAGAAGTCGGGGTGGTCGAGGCCGTAGTGCTCGCGTTTCTTGCCGTAGTGCTCGGCGAGCGTCTTGCGCAGCCGTGGCAGCGGATCCACTTCCCGCTTCGACTTCACCTTGGCGCGCGAGCGGGCCAGTTCGCGCATCAGCCGATCCATGTATTCGAGCTTGCGCAGCGTCGGCCACCCGGCATAGCGCGTCGCCCACATCGACGACGGATCGAGCCAGACCGCGAAGGTCTCCGCGAAATCCTCGTCGGGATGGCTCTGCGCGTACCAGTGATCGAGGTGCTGCACGAAGCTCTTGCTGTACGGTTTCGGCGTGTAGTACTCCGGGTACGGCGTGTCCGGGATGCCGAACAGGCGCCGGCGCGTCGGGCGGCGCCGGATCTGGTACGCGTTGTCGATGGCGTGTCCCGCCTCGTGCCGCAGAATCCTCAGGCAGCTCTCCCGATCGCCGCCTTCGACCTCGAGCATCTGCGCGAGCTCGAGCTTCGCCAGCCGCGGGTGGGCGAGATAGTACGGGATGGCGACGCCCGGCACTCCGTCGGGCGTGAACCACTCGTCCGACAGCCAGTAGTGCGGACGGACGAGGCCCCGGCGTCTCGAGCTCGCCGTTCACCTGCGCGATGTACTGCTCGACTTCAGTCCCGGCGATCGACACCTTGAGGTCGCACAGGCGGGTGGCGAGCAGCTGCTCGTCCGTCCACGTGGCCCATTCGGGGTCGGTCATGAATCTGAGGATCTCGGATCTAGGATTTCAGGATCTCAGGATGTGAGGATTTGAGAATTTCCGGGTGCTCCGACCGCCAGGCGGTGTCGCGTTCGTAGGCGTCGGCAACCCTGACGAGCGTCGCTTCATCGAACGCGCGCCCGGTCAGCTGCAATCCGATCGGCAGCCGACCCGACGTGAACCCGCAGGGAACGCTGACCGCGGGCAGGCCGGCCAGGTTCGCGCTCACGGTGAAGACGTCGGCCAGGTACATCTGCAGCGGATCGGATGCTCGCTCGCCGATCTTGAATGCCGGGTGTCGGGCTCGTGGGCATCGCCACGACGTCGACACGATCGAAAGCGCGATCGTAGTCGCCCTTGATGAGCGTCCGGACCTGCTGTGCCTTCAGGTAATACGCGTCGTAGTAGCCCGCGCTCAGTACGTACGTGCCCAGCATGATTCGCCGTTTGACCTCGGGACCGAATCCGCGCGCCCGCGTCCGCGCGTACATGCGGTGTAGGTCGCTCGCGCCCTCAGTCGGCCGTCCTGAGCGGAGTCGAGGGCGCGGTATCCGTACCGGACGCCGTCGTATCGCGCCAGGTTCGAGCTCGCTTCAGCCGTGGCGATCAGGTAGTACACCGGAATCGCCGCTCCGGCATGCGGCAGGTCGATATCGACGAGGCTGGCGCCGCGAGCCACGAGCACGTCGAGCGCGGCCTTGATGGCGTTCGACACTTCCGGGTCGACGCCCTCGCCATCGATCAGAACTCGCGGCACGCCGATGCGCGCCCCGCGCACGTCGCCAGTCAGCGCCGCTCGTGAAGTCGGGCACCGGTTCGGGCGCGCTGGTGGCGTCGGCCTCGTCCACGCCCGGCAATCACCGACAACGCGAGCGCGGCGTCGCCGACCGATCCCGCCAGCGGCCCGATCTGATCGAGCGACGACGCAAATGCCAGGAGACCGTAACGCGAGACGCGCCCGTAGGTCGGCTTCAAGCCGACGATTCCGCAAAGCGCCGCCGGCTGCCGGATCGATCCGCCGGTGTCGGATCCGAGCGCCAGCGGTGTCATCCCGGCGGCGACGGCAACCGCCGAGCCGCCGCTCGACCCGCCCGGAATCCGATCGATCGCCCACGGATTCCTGCGTCGGGCCGAATGCAGAGTTCTCGGTCGACGATCCCATCGCGAACTCGTCGCAGTTGGTCTTGCCGACGATGACCGCCCCGGCCGCTTCGAGCTTCTCCACGACGGTGGCGTTGTACGGCGGGACGAACGACTCGAGGATCTTCGACGACGCCGTCGTCCGGACGCCGCGCGTCGAGATGTTGTCTTTGAGCGCAACCGGGACCCCGGTCAGCGGCTGGTCGCGCCAACGCGTGCGATCGCGGTCGAGCGCCGCGGCACGTTCGAGCGCCTGATCCCTGACGATGGTGTTGAAGGCACGAAGCAGCGGGTCGGAGGCGTCGATGGCGGCGAACGCAGACTCGCAGACCTCGACCGCGGATCGATCGCCGTTCCGGACGGCGTCGCGGCACTCACGGACCGAGGCGGCCACCTAGCCGATCACCCGCGGCACCCTGAACAGGCCGGCCTCGCGCGCCGGGTCGGGCGCGTTGGCGATCGCGTCTCGCCGATCCAGGGACGGTCGCACCCCGTCGTCGCGGTCGGCGGCGTGGGCGGAGACGACACTGGCAGTCGGGGGCACGCCAGTCGTGTCGATCCGCTGCAACTGATCGACGTAGTCGAGGATCTCGCCGAGCTGCCGCCCGAACAGGTCGAGCTCTGATGCGTCCAGCTCGAGCCGGGCGAGCGACGCGATCGCTTCGACCTGCTCGCGGCTGAAAGAGGACATACGCGCAGATAGCTAACATATCTCACCGGCTCTGACGGATGGTCGAGCAGGCGCGTTCGCAAGGCAGCGGTCGCCGGCAGCTGGTATCCCGGATCCGCCGACGCGCTGAGCGCGGCCGTCGATCGGTACCTGGCCGATGCGGCGGACGCGCCGCGCGCGCCCGAGCATCTGGTCGCGTTGGTCGCGCCGCACGCCGGGTTGATGTACTCGGGCCCGGTGGCCGCCTATGCGTACCGCCTGCTGCGACAGCAGCCGATCGACGTCGTCGTCCTGGTGGGGCCTTCGCACTTTGTCGGCTTCGAGGGGGTGGCGGCGTTTCGCGGAACGGGCTTCGAGACGCCGCTCGGCGTGGCGCCGATCGATCGCGACTGCACCGAGTCGTTGATGCAGGCGTCGGCGATTGTCCGCGACTACCCGGCTGCTCACGCGCGCGAACACTCGCTCGAGATGCAGTTGCCGTTCGTGCTGCGGGTCGCGCCTCGGGTCAAGATCGTGGCGCTCGTCATGGGCTGGCAGAAGCCGGCCACGGCGCGCGAGCTGGGCGACGCGCTCGGCGCCGTTCTGGAGGGCCGGCGCGCGCTGCTCGTGGCCAGCACCGACCTTTCGCACTACCAGGATGCCGACACCGCGGCGCGCCTCGACGCGGTCGTCATCGACCACGTCGCCCGCCTCGACGCCGACGGCCTGCAGCTCGCGCTCGACGTCCGCCCCGAGCACGCGTGCGGCGGCGGTCCGACGGTGGCCGTCATGCGCGCCGCGCGGCAGCTCGGCGCCGATACGTCCGTCGTCCTCAAGTACGCCGACTCGGGCGACGTGTCCGGCGACAAGAGCGCGGTCGTCGGGTATCTCGCCGCGGCGATTGGACATGACGTACGTCACGGACGTTCGTCGTTCGGGTGGCGATCCTCCTCGTTCGTCGTTCGAACGACGCACGTCGAGGGTCCGACCGAACGACGAACGGCATCGCAGACTGCCATGATTGACGACGGCCGAACGCCAGCGTCTACTGCAGCTCGCGCGCGATGCAATCGTCGCGCACCTCTCGGGCCTGCCGGCGCCCGCAGCGGAGCCGTCGCCGATCATGGAGCGTCGTGCCGGCGTGTTCGTCTCGCTGCACAAGGGAGACGCGCTTCGTGGGTGCATCGGGCACATCGAGCCCGACCAGCCCTTGTCGCGCGCCGTTCCCAGCTCCGCGATCGCGGCCGCCAGCACCGACCCGAGGTTCGCCCCGGTGACAACCGAGGAGATGACGGAGCTTCAGATCGAGTTGTCGATCCTGGGACCGCTCGAGCGGATCGCGAGCGTCGGCGATGTCGAGGTCGGCCGCCACGGCCTGCTCGTCGAGCGCGGCTGGAATCGCGGCCTGCTCCTGCCCCAGGTTGCGGTCGAGTGGGGGTGGGATGCCGAAGCCTTCCTCTCGCAGACCTGTCACAAGGCCGGCCTGCCGCTCGACGCGTGGAAATCCGCCGCCACGCATCTGGCGGTTCGAGGCCGAAGTCTTCAGCGAGGGCTGATCAGGCCGCGCAGCGTGTTCAGGTTCTTGACGTCGAGTGGATCGGCCACGATCGGGCCGGTGGCCCGGCTTTCCGACTTCGGTGTCTCGAGCAGCATCGGCAGACCCTGAAAGCGGCGATCGTTGACGATCCGGCCGAATGCCTCGAGGCCGACCCAGCCCTCGCCGATGTGCGCGTGGCGATCGACGCGGCTGCCGAGCGGACGCTTCGAGTCGTTCATGTGGAACACCTTCAGCCGGTCGAAGCCGACAATGCGCCCGAAATCCTCGAACGTCCGGGCGTAACCCTCGGTTGACGAGATGTCGTAGCCGGACGCGAGCAGATGGCAGGTATCGAGGCAGACGCCGACGCGGCGTTCCGCCTTCATCAAGCCGATGATGGTCGCGAGTTGCTCGAACGTCGCGCCGAGCGACGTTCCCTGGCCTGCCGTGTGCTCCAGGATCACCATCGTCCGCCCGCGCCGCCGTTCGCGCAGCAACAGGTCGAGCGCTTCGGCGATCAGCGCGAGCCCGTGCGCCTCGCTGCCGTCCGTATAGCACCCAGGATGCAGCACGACGCCGAACAGACCCAGCGATTCGGCGCGATCAATTTCGTCGCCCATGGCGGCAATCGATTGCGCGCGCAATGCGCGATCGGCCGTCGCCAGGTTGATCAGATAGCTGGCGTGCGACACCACCGGCGCGATGCCGGTCTGTTTGACCAGGCGGCGGAAGGCGCGGATCTCGTCGGGCGGGATCAGCCGCCCGCGCCATTGGCTGGCGTTCTTGGCGAAGATCTGCATCGCCTCGCAGCCATGGGCAACGCCGCGTTCGACGGCGCGCGGCAGGCCGCCCGCCACCGACATGTGCGCGCCCAGGCGCGGGCCCTCGACTCTGCTCGGGCGAGGGCCCGGCGCGTCGAAGGCCCTGGCCTGAGCGTAGTCGAAGGCTAGCGGCCAAGACGCTCGTCCACGATGCGGCCATTCGGCGCGACGACCACTGTCGCGCTGAAGAACCCGGCCCGCGGGCCGGTCAACCGGTGTGCGCGGTGCCGCCGCGGTAAATCGAACGTCGGTCCATCGCACGATGGCATCGCCTTCCGAGTCGGCGGCCGCCTGCGCGGCAGGGAAGCGCGAGAAGCCGAGGAAGATCCGGGCGGTCTCCGAGCGGGCCGCCTGGAGCGCCGCCGGGGTCCAGCGATTCGGAACGCGCTGCACGAGGCGCCACGGCGCTTCCGCCGCCGCCGGCGGTGGGCGCAGTGCCAGCTCGATCAGGTCGACGTCGCGCGTTTCGTAGGCGTTCGACAGCTGCGCCACGAGCCTCCACTGGAACGGGGAAGTGAACGTCGGCAGCGCGGCGATTTCGAGGAGGCACCGGCCCTCCGCGTCGGAGAGCGGTTCGTGAATCGGCCAGCGATCGACGAACGGCCCCTGCGTGCCGGCCGATGCGCAGCGCTCGGGCAAGGTGGGACCGAAGATGCGCGGCGCCGTCTCGAGCGCCTGGCGATGGGCCGCGATGCGAACGCCGTAGTTGAGCGCCATCAGCGTCAGCGCGATGACGACATTTCGCCGCCGCCATTCCAGCCGGGTCCCGAACCAGAAGCACGCGGCGAGCGCCGCGAGCAGATAGATGTCGATGATCGGCATCAGGTCGACGGCGTACCAGTGCCAGTCGAACGGGCTGAGGAGGCGCGTGCCGTACGACGTCGGCAGATCCATCAGCACATGGCAGAGCACGCCGACGATCGAGACGAGCGCGAGCGATCCGAAGGAGGCATGGGTCGCCGACCGATCGCGATCGAGCAGGCGGCTGCCGGCCCAGACGATTCCCGCGACGAGTGTACTCAGCCCGACGACGCCGAGCGGGCCGTGCGTGGGACCCCGGTGCCATTCCAGATAGCTGAGCGCCCCGTTCATCGTCGTGACGATGTCGATGTCGGGTGCGTTGGACGCGAGAATCAGGGCGGCGGTCGTGCCGCGGCCCGCTCGGCTGAGCGGCGTCCGCGCCAGCGTCGCGCCGAAAAGCGTGTGCGTGACGTTGTCCATTGCTACAGTGGGGCTCGCGCGCTCCGGCAGTAGCCCGCACGCTAATATAGGTCACATGCGATTGCCGCTTCGGTTTGCCGCCGCGTTCGTCGTGCTGCTGCTGCTGCCCGCGCCGGCGTTCGCGTGGGGCTTCGTCGGGCACCGGCTGATCATGACGCGGGCGATCGATCTGCTGCCGCCGGAGCTGAAGCCGTTCTTCGTCAAGCATCGCGACGAGATCGTCGTGCGGGTCGTCGATCCCGACATCTGGCGCATGGCCGGCTGGCCGGAGAACGCGCACCACTTCCTCGATTTCGGCGTGCCCGAATACGGCACGTTTCCGTTCAACGAGCTGCCGCGCGAGTACGGCGCGGCGCTCCAGAAGTTCGGCCGCGCGACGCTCGAACGAAACGGACTGCTGCCGTGGCGCCTGGCCGAATTCTTCGGTCTGCTGCGGCGCGGGTTCGAGGGCTTCCGCCGGCAACGCCCTTCGGGTCGACCGACGTGATCCTGTTTTCCGCGTCGCGTCCCACTACATCCAGGACGCCCATCAGCCGTTCCACGCCACCGACAACTACGACGGCCAGCTGACGGGGCAGCGCGGCATCCACGCGCGCTTCGAGCAGACCTCGTCGAGCGGTTCCAGCCTCGCCTGTCGCTCACCCCCGCGGCGCCCAAGGCGATCACGAATCCGCGCGAGACCGCGTTCGGCGTGCTGCTCGACAGCTATCAGCTCGTGGACGGACTCCTGCAGGCGGACAAGACGGCGGTTGCCGGCAAGGAGGTCTACGACGACGACTACTACGAGAAGTTCTTCACGGCCGTGAAGCCGGTGCTCGACCGTCGAATCTCGGAAGCGATCACCGCGACCGCCTCGGTGATCATCGGGGCCTGGGAAGCCGCTGGCCGTCCCACCGTCACGCTCGAGGAGCCTCGGCCCATCGAGAAAGTCGCCAGGTAGCGCCGTCTTGATGCTCGTCTTTCTGGTGCCCGCCGGCCGCGATCGATTCGAGCTCTATTCGGAGGCGGGCGAGGACCCGGGCGCGCCGCCAGGACGGGAGGACGGCCGGTTCCGCCGGTGGGCGCACGCGGTCAACGTCCAGTGGCATGAGCTGGTGGAAGCGGCGCGGCGCGGCCGCCCGCGCGGCCGGCTGGCGCGCTGGCGCGACGCCGTCGTCTGCCGGCTCGCCGAGACGATCGCCGAACAGCGCACGCTCTGGGCGCTGCGGACCCGCACGTCGGCGACGCTCCGGTACCCGGCGGCCCTCCCGGTGGAGCGCGCCCGGGCCGAGCTGGAGAAGGCGATGGCGCACGCCCGCCGGCACCACCTCCGCTGGCTCATCGTCGACGTTGTCCTGTTCGTATCCTCGGTGGTGTTCTTCTTCGTCCCGGGTCCGAATCTCGTCGCGTATTACTTTGCCTTCCGCTTCATCGGCCACCTGCAGTCGTGGCGCGGGGCGCGGCAGGCGATGGACGTCATCCAGTGGACGTTCGAGCCGGATGCAGACCTCGCGGAACTCGCCTCGCTCGTGGACCTGCCGCGCGCCGAGCGCGCGCCGCGCGTGGCCGCGATCGCCGCGCGGCTCAACCTGCCGCGGCTGTCGGCGTTCTTCGATCGCGTGGCGGTCCCCTCTGGGTAGCAGGTGACATGTCAGATTTCAGATTTCAGATTTAAGATTGGTGCGGCTTTGAAGCTGCAAGAGCTTGCTGACTGCTGAACTGCCGGCTGGAAGGCGACGGCGAGGTCGAGATCCGCCGCGTCGCCGGCATCGAGCGGGCGGAGCCGGGCGACCTCACCTTCATCGCCCACCCGAAGTACCTGTCGAAGCTCGCGACGACGCGGGCCTCGGCCGTCATCGTCACCGAGCAGGTCGCGGGCGAGAAGCCGCGGGCGGCCGCCACGTCGCTGCTGCTACCGCGCAGCCCTACCTCGCGTTTGCGCAGGCCGTCGGGCTGCTCACCGACGCGCCGGCGCCGCCGAACGGCGTCGATCGCACCAGCTCGGTCGCTCCCGACGCGACGCTCGGTCCCGACGTCGCGATCGGCCCGTTCGTGTCGATCGGCGCGGGCGCGTCGATCGGCGCGCGGACCATCATCTATCCCAACGTCGTGATCGGCCCCGGCGCGCGGATCGGCGACGACTGCGTCATCCACTCGCAGGTCTCGATCCGCGAGCGCGTCGTCGTCGGCCACCGCGTGATCGTGCAGGACGGCGCGGTGCTCGGCAGCGACGGCTTCGGGTTCGCCAGGCAGCCCGACGGCACCCACTTGAAGATTCCGCAGCGCGCCGACGTCGTCATCGAGGACGACGTCGAGATCGGCGCCAACACGACGATCGATCGGCCGGCGGTCGGCGAGACGCGCATCGGCGCCGGCACGAAGATCGACAACCTCGTGCAGATCGGCCACGGCGTGACGATCGGCCGGCGCGTGCTGTTCGCCGCGCAGGTCGGCATTGCCGGCAGCTGCGTGATCGAAGACGACGTGGTGCTCGCGGGCCAGGTCGGCGTCGCCGACCATGTCCGGCTCGGCAAGGGCGTCGTGGCGACGGCGCAGACCGGCATCCCGAACTCGGTCGACGCCGGCGGGTACGTCTCGGGCTATCCGGCGATTGACCACCGCGAGTGGCTGAAGTCGTCGGCCGTCTTCCGCCAGCTGCCGGCGCTTCGGAAAGCGCGTTGCGGACCTCGAGCAGCGCATCGCGGAGCTCGAGGAGAAGCTCGCCGAATGCGTCACGCCGTCGGATCGCTGGCACGCAGCGCTCGTCGCGTGCCTAGTCTTGTCGCCGCCGCCGCATCCGCCCGCGCCCAGTCGAGCCGCTGGTCGAGCCGCCATCGAGCGCCGCAGTTCATGTCCCGCTTCGACTTCCACATCGTCGGCGAACGCGCCTGTCGCGGCGACGATCCGCATTTCAGCTGGGACACGCACTGGGGCGGCGACTTCGACTTCGTCGACTACGTCACGGCCGGCTGACGTTCGTCGCCGACTACCAGGCGGTCCTCGGCAACGAGTTCCGGCCGTTCGATCCCGAACCAGGGCAACTACTACCTTTCGGTCGCGGCGTCGTATCGGCGCGGATCGAACGAGATTGCGCTCGTGTTCCACCACGTGTCGCGCCATCTGAGCGATCGTCCGAAGCGCGACCCGGTCGCGATGAACGCGCTGGCTCGTCCGGCTGCTGAAACGGTTCGAGCGGCGAGGCGCCACCATCGACGTCACGGGCAACATCGGACCGGTGGTGGCGCGCGCCTGCGTGGATTACACGTGGCTGGGCAATGTCGACGTCATGGTCCGCCGGCCGATCACGCCGCGTCGTCGGCTTCTATGGCCGCGGCTTCGGCGAGACCTATGGCGTCGACGAAGACGTGGCCGGGCGCGGGCAGCAGTGCGGCGGCCGCATCGAGGGCGGCGTGCAGGCTCGGCAGGGCGCGGCGGCGCCTCGACCTGTTCGGCGGCTACGAACGGGTGATCGACGCCGATCCGCTCGACCGGCTGACCCGGCAGTGGGCGTTCGCCGGCTTTCGGCTGACGGGAATGTAATCCGATCGAGGGGCCTGGGAAGCCGTAAGCTAGAATCACGTCATGTCCCGTGCCGTCCCCTCGCTTGGTGCTGCAGCCCTGATCATCCTGGCGTCAGTCTCCGATCCGTCGGCCGCCGTCCGGCCTCCCAAGCTGCAGTACGACATCTCGAAACTGCCGAACGGCCTGACGGTGATCCTCTCCGAGGATCACTCGACGCCGATCGTGCACCTGCAGCTGTGGTATCACGTCGGCTCGAAGAACGAGAAGCCCGGCCGCACCGGGTTCGCGCACCTCTTCGAGCACCTGATGTTCAAGGGCTCGAAGAACGTCGAGCCCGAGGCGCACACCTCGCTCATCTCGTCGGTCGGCGGCCAGAGCAACGCGTACACCACCGACGACGAGACGGTGTTCTGGGAGACGGTGCCGGCGCAGTACTGCCGCTGGCGCTGTGGCTCGAGGCCGATCGGATGGCGACGCTCCGCATCGACGAGGCGACACGTTCACGAACGAGCGCGAGGTCGTGAAGGAAGAGCGGCGGATGCGCGTGGACAACCAGCCGTACGGCCGGCTCAACGAGATCATCTACGACCAGGCGTTCACGGTGCACCCCTACAAGCACCCGACCATCGGCAGCATGCGCGACCTCGAGGCGGCGTCGATCGACGACGTGCGCGACTTCTACCAGACGTACTACGTCCCCGAGAACGCGACGCTGACGCTCGTCGGCGATTTCGAGACGGCGCAGGCGAAGCAGCTGGTCGAGCAGTACCTCGGCCGCGTGCCGAAGGCGCCGAACGCCGGTGCCGCGCGACATCCCGAAGGAGCCGCCGCAGACCGAAGAGCGGCGCGTCACGCTCGAACAGCCGTGGCCGCTGCCGGCGGTCGTCGTCGCGCATCACATCACCTACGACGGCCATCCCGACTCGTATCCGCTGCACATCGCCGTCGAAGGTGCTGTCCGACGGCCAGAGCTCGCGGATCTACCAGAAGCTGGTCTACGACAAGCAGCTGGCGGTCGCCGCGTTCGGCGGCGCGAACCTGATCGAGGATCCGAACCTGTTCTACGCGGTGGCGATCGTCCAGCCGGGCCGCAAGCCCGAGGACGCGATCAACGCGCTCATCGCGGAGCTCGATCGACTGAAGCGCGAGCCGATCACCGATCGCGAGCTGCAGCGGACGAAGAACCAGTTCGCGCGCGACTACATCCTCGAGCCGCGAGTCGAACCAGCAGAAGGCGCTGCAGCTCGCGCACGCCGCGGTGATCCACAACGACATCACGACCGCGGACGGCGAGTTCGACATCTTCCAGAACATCACGGCCGAGCAGACGTGCAGCGGGTCGCGCGCACCTATTTCACGCCGGAGAACCGCCTGGTGCTGACGCATGATGCCGTCGGGCGGACCGGGGCGGACGCCACGGCGGGCCGGTGACACGTGCTTCGTGCGTCGCTGTGCCGTCCTGGCGGTCGCTGCGTCCGGCGCGCCGGCCGCAGACGCGCCTGGCCGTCCGAGAGCCCGCCGCGGCCGCTTGCCGCGCGCGACGTGAAGTTTCCGCCGTACCAGATCCAGACGCTGCCGAACGGGCTGCAGGTCGTCGCCGTGCTGCACCACGAGCAGCCGGTCGTCAGCATGCGGATGATCGTCCGCGCCGGCGGCGCGCTCGATCCGAAGGACAAGCTCGGCCTGGCGCGAGCTCGCCGCCTCGCTGCTGACGCAGGGCACGACGACGCAGTCGGCCGAACGAGCTCAACGACGCCATCGACTTCATCGGCGGCGCGATGGGCGCCGGCGCCGGCACCGATCTGAGCTTCATCAACATGGTCGTGATGAAGGACAGCTTCGAGGTCGGCCTGCGCATGCTGTCCGACATGGCGCGGCGTCCGGCGTTCGCGCCGGACGAGATCGAGCGCCAGCGGCAGCAGATGCTGTCGGGCCTGCAGGTCAGCCTTCGAGGATCCCGGAGTTCATCGCCGACGCCGTGTTCCACCGGCTGGTCTACGGCTTCCATCCGTACGGCATGCCGCAGACCGGCACGCCAGAGACGCTCGCCGCGCATCACCCGCGACGACCTGGTCGCGTTCCACCGGCGCAACTTCGTGCCGAACAACGCCATCCTCGCGGTCGTCGGCGACGTCACGGCCGAGGAGGCGTTCGACGGCGTGACGAAGGTGTTCGGCGACTGGGAGCGGCGCGAGATCCCGGCCGAGGCCGTCGATGACGCCGCCCGATCCGACGCGCCGCATCGTCGATCGTCAACAAGCCCGACGCGGTGCAGACCGAGGTGCGCGTCGGCCACATCGGCGTGCGGCGCAACCACCCCGACTACATGCCGCTCAACCTCGCGATCGCGCATCCTCGGCGGCGAGGGCGCCAACCGGCTGCACCAGGTGCTGCGGACCGAGCGCGGGCTGACCTACGGCGCGCAGGCCGACATGGACACGCTGCGGGAAAGCGGCGCCTTCGAGGCGTCGACCAACACGCGATCGGAGGCGACCGGCGAAGTGCTGCGGCTGATGGTCGACGAGTTCTGGCGGCTGCAGCGCGAGCGGGTCGGCGAGCGCGAGCTGGCGGACGCCAAGGCGTACATGACCGGCAGCTTCCCGCTGACGATCGAGACGCCGGACGCGATCGCGACGCAGGTGCTGAACGTGCTCTTCTACGGCCTGCCGGTCGAGCAGCTGCAGTCGTTCCGCGAGCGCGTCAACGCGGTCACGGTCGACGACGTCGAGCGCGTCGCGCGCTTCTACCTGCGGCCCGACCGGCTGTCGATCGTGCTGGTCGGCAACGCCGCGGCGTTCATGCCGCAGCTCCGCCGCCTCGGCTTCGGCGCGTTCGAGGTCGATCGAGATGGCCAACCTCGATCTGACGACGCCGGACTTCAAGAGGGCGGGCGGTGCGCACGGGCGGGCGTGCGGGCAGGCGGCGGCAGCCGGCCAGGCCGGGCAGGTCCGCGGCAGGCATCGGCGCCAGGCGCGCTGCGGCGAGGCGCTTGAGGCGGCACCCGCGCGAATCAGCAGTCGTCGGCGATCACGCCCGCAGGCCGGTCCCGAGGCGCGCGCGCTGCTCGAGAAGGTCATCGCCGCCAAGGGCGGGCTCGACAAGCTGCGCGGCATCAAGAGCATCACCGCCCGCACACGCACCGAGATGCCGACGCCTCCGGCCGCGCGCGGGAAGGCCCGGGGGAACGAGCCCGTGTCGGTCGAGACGACGACCTACCTCGAGTACCCGAATCGCGTGCGCGTCGAGACGAAGCTGCCCGATGCGACCGTGGTGCAGGTCTACGACGGCACCCGCGCCTGGGTGAAGGATCCCGCGGCGTTCACGACGTGCCCGAGCAGGCGCTCGCGGACATGCGACTCAGCCTCCGGCGCGACACCATCGCCGCGCTGCTGGCGGCGTACGACGGCACGCTGCGCGTCCGCCTGCTTCCCGACGTCAAGACGAGGACGGTCGCTTCCATCGCGCCCTCGAGCTGTCGAGCACCGACCTCGACCCGATGGTGCTCTACATCGATCCCGCGACGCATCTGATCGCCAAGCAGACCTACGTCGCCGGCGGCCCGGGCAATCCGCTGATCGAGGAGCTGTTCGCCGACTACCGGCCGGTCGACGGCGTGCAGATCGCCTTCTCCGCGACGGTGCGTCGCGGCGGCCACACCGTGCTCGAGCGACGCGTCGTGGAGCTTCGAATCAACGACGGGCTCGATCAGGCCTTGTTCAAGCGGCCCTAGCATCCAGTTGAGCGTCCGTCTCCTGCTGTCGTGCGGCGAGCCGTCCGGCGACCTCTACGCCGGCGCGCTCACGCGCGAGCTGCGGACCCTCTCGCCGGGAATCTCGCTGTCGGGCTTGGGCGGCCCGCAGTTCGCGGCTGCCGGCGGACGGCTGATCGCCGACTACCGCGGCCTCGCGGTCACCGGGCTCACCGAGGCGATCGCGAAGATCCCGAAGTCGCTGGCGACGCTGCGGCGGCTGGTCGACGAGGCGCGGCGCGAGCCGCCGGACGCGCTCGTCGTCATCGACTTCCCGGACTTCAATTTCCGCTGGCGCGCCGCATCCAGCAAGCTCGGGATTCCGGTCGTCTACTACATCAGCCCGCAGATCTGGGCGTGGCGGGCGGGACGGCTGAAGACGATCCGCGCGATCGCCGACCGCGTGCTGGTGATCTTTCCGTTCGAGGAACGATCTACCGGGAAGCGCGGCGTGCCGGTAGAGTTCGTCGGCCATCCGCTGGTCGATCTCGCGCCGCCGCGTCAGCCGCCGGCGACGTTTCTGCGCCGGCTCGGGCTTCGACCCGGCCGCGCCGACGGTCGCCGTGCTGCCCGGCAGCCGGCCGAACGAGGTGCGCGCGGATCCTGCCCGATCTCGTCGCGTGCGGCCGGCATGATCCGCGCTCGTGTGCCAGGCGCGCAGTTCGTCGTCGCGCGGGCGCCGCACCTCGACGACGACCTGTTCGCGGTCGCGCGAGGACTGCCGTCGCGTGCGATCGTGGACGGCGAGACCGATGCCGTGCTCGCGTCGGCCGACGTCGCGCTCACCGCGTCGGGAACGGCGACCGTGCAGGCGGCGCTTCACGACACGCCGATGGTGGTCGTCTATCGGTTGTCGCCGCTGACCTACCGGCTCGGCCGGCCGCTGGTGAAGGTCGACACGTTCGGCATGGTGAACCTGATTGCCGGCGAGCGGATCGTGCCCGAGCTGATTCAGGATGCGTTCACGCCCGACGCGGTGGCGGACGAGGCGGTGTCGATGCTGACCGACGGCACTCGCGCGCCGGCGGGTCAGCGAGGGTCTCGCGCGCGTGCGCGAGCGGCTCGGCGGGCCGGGCGCGAGCCGCCGCGCCGCCGAGGCCATCTTGAAGGTGATCTCGACGATGCGAACCATGACTCGTGCTGCTCGCTGATGGCTGCTGTCGCCGCCGGCGCCGCGCCGAGCGCGACCGTGCTGTTGCCGGCCGACCTCGGCGATCTGTCGCGCGGCGCCTATGCCATCGCCCGCGGCGCGATCGTCGCCGTCGACAGCCGGTGGACTCGCCGATCACCGGGCCGATCGAGACGATCGTCACGCTGCGCGCGGACGTCTGGCTGAAGGGCGGCCTCGGCGCGATCGTCCAGTTCCGCGTCCCCGGCGGACGGCTCGGCCGCTATCGAAGCCTGGTGGTGGGGGCGCCGTCGTTCGATGCCGGGCAGCAGGTCGTCGTGTTCCTCGGCGCCGCACCGCCTGCCATGCCGTACGTCCTGGGCCTGAGCCAGGGTGTCTTCCGCATCGCCCGCAGTGACGGCCGGTCTCGTCGTGACGCCGCCCGCGGTGATGCCGGTGTCGGGCGCGGCGCGAAGGGTGACCCGCGGCGATCTGTTCCCGGCGTCCTCTCGCGCTCGCCGAATTCGAGCGGCGGGTGCGCGTCCTTGCGTGAGGCGCAGAAATGAAGCCTCTGGTGACGTGGTCCTCGGCGGCGTCTGGTGTGCACGGCGCTCTTCGTCGCGGCAGTCTTTTCGATGGTGCGGCCTGCGTCGGCGTATCTCAAGTTCGGCTTTCCAGTGAACGGGCGGGTCGTCACGGTGAAGTGGCAGCAGTTTCCGGTTCGCTACTTCGTGACCGACCGCGGCGGCCCGGGGATCGGTGCCACGGCGTTCGCCGACGCCGTCGGACGCGCGTTTGGCACATGGGAAGCCGTGCCTTCGGCCGCGATCCGGTATCAGTTTGGCGGGTTCACGTCAGCCGTCCCCGGCGAGGACGACGGACGGACGACGATCGGCTTTCTCTCGGTGCAGGGGCCCGAGCTCGATCGGGTGCTGGCGTCGACGAGCCTGCTGATCGATGACCTGACCGGCGAGCTGCTCGAAGCCGACATCTTCTTCAACTCCGCGTTCGCGTGGTCGACGTCGGCCGCGGGCGAGCCGGGCCGCTTCGATGTCGAAACGATCGCTCTCCACGAGATCGGTCACTTGAACGGCCTGGGCCATTCCGCGATCGGCGAAACGCGAGGTCAGTGGCAGCGGCCGGACGTGTGCTGGCGGCGGAAGCGGCGATGTTTCCGCTGGCGTTCGGGCCGGGCAACGTGCTGCATCGTACGCTTCGCCCCGACGACATCGCAGGAGTCTCCGACCTGTATCCGGACGGCGGCTTCGACGACGACACCGGAGCATCTCGGGCCGCGTGACCAAGAACGGCCGCGGCGTGTTCGGCGCCCACGTCGTCGCCTTCAACCCGGCGACCGGCGCCCTGGTCGGCAACTTCGCGCTGAACGACGAACGGCAACTTCTCGATCGCCGGTCTGACGCCAGGCCCGCACGTGCTGCGCGTCGAACCGCTCGACGACGCCGACGTGGATAGCTTCTTCGAGGTGGACTCGCCGCTCGACCTCAACTTCCGGGTGGTCTTTCACGACAAGGCTGATCGTCGCTCCGCGCGGCGGCGACAGCGGTTCGGTCGAGGTCAAGGTGTTGCCGAAATGAGCCGGAGGCTGGGGGCTGGGGGCTGGAGGCTGGGGAACAGGGGCTGGATCGGGATTTCGGTCGCCGCCGTCGTCCTGCTGACAACCGGGACGGTGTCTGCGCAAACGAGCGGGGACCGATACGAGGTGGGTGGCGGGCTCCGCTTCGTCGGGCCCGAGCCGCTCGGACGCGTCGACGCGAACGAGACGAACCCTGGAGGCGGGCAGTTCCGGTTGTTCACGGCCGACAGCACGCTGCATGCGCTGCTTGGCTTCGAAGCGCGATTCGGGGTGCGGGTGACGCCCGCGCTTCGACTGGAAGCGACCGGATCGTACGGCGCGTCCGATCTGAACGTGACGCTCAACTCGGACGCGGAAGGCGCCGCGGAGCGTCACGGCCTCCGAGCGCATCCGACAATTCACGCTCGAGGGTGCGGCCGTGATGGAGCTCACCCGCTGGCGCTTTGGCGCCCGTGGCGCGCCGTTTCTGTCCGGCGGGGCAGGCTACTTGCGCGCGCTGCACGAGGACCGGATTCTCGTCGACACCGGCGCGCTCTGGTTCGCGGGCGGCGGGGTGGACCTGTTCGGTTCGACCGGCCTCCGGCTCGACGCGCGCGCTCTTCCAGCGCGGCGTCGTCAACGACAGCGTCCACGCAGCCCCGCGCTCGGCGCTTCGGTCTCGTGAGGTCTGGTCACCGAGCGGGCGTCGCACGCTCGACGACCGGCGCTGCTCACGCGCCGTGGCGCCGCGCGCCTCGGCGCGTCGGTCGTTCGCTGCGCTCGCTCGCGCTGCAAGCCTGCAAACGGTCGGGCCGCTGTAGTACGATGGTTTTTTCGAGAGGCGAGATGTCGACCGTGAATTCCTTTCAGACGCGCAAGGATCTCACCGCTGGCGGCCGGACGGTTCAGCACTACAGCTTGCAGGCGCTTCGCGACGCGGGCTATCCCGAGATCGACCGCCTGCCGTATTCGCTGAAGATCCTGCTCGAGAATCTGCTGCGCCACGAGGACGGCCGCTTCGTCAAGGCGGCCGACATCGAGGCGCTCGCGCGCTGGGACGTCAAGAGCACCGCCCAGCGCGAGATCTCGTTCGCGCCCGCGCGCGTGCTGCTGCAGGACTTCACCGGCGTGCCGGCGGTCGTCGATCTCGCGGCGATGCGCGACGGCATCGCGCGGCTCGGCGGCGATCCAGCTCGTGTCAATCCGCTGCAGCCGGTGGAGCTCGTGATCGATCACTCGGTCCAGGTCGACTACTTCGGCCAGCCGAACGCCTTCCAGCTGAACGCCGAGCTCGAGTTCTCGCGCAACAAGGAGCGCTACGCGTTCCTGCGCTGGGGCCAGGACGCCTTCAGCAATTTCCGCGTCGTGCCTCCCGACACCGGCATCGTGCACCAGGTGAACCTCGAATACCTGGCGCGCGTCGTGATGACGTCGGATCGCGGCGGCCAGACGCTCGCGTATCCCGACACGCTCGTCGGTACCGATTCGCACACCACGATGATCAACGGCCTCGGCGTCGTCGGCTGGGGCGTCGGCGGGATCGAGGCGGAGGCCGCGATGCTCGGCCAGCCGATCTCGATGCTGATCCCGCCGGTGCTCGGCTTCCGCCTGACCGGCGCGATGCTCGAGGGCGCCACGGCCACCGATCTCGTGCTGACGATCACCGAGCGGCTGCGCAAGCACGGCGTCGTCGGCAAGTTCGTCGAGTTCTTCGGACCGGGGCTCGAGCACCTGACGATTGCCGATCGCGCAACGCTCGGCAACATGTGCCCGGAGTACGGCGCGACGATCGCGATCTTTCCAATCGACGAGATGACGCTCGACTACCTCGGCTCACCGGCCGCGACGAGTCACAGGTGCAGCTGGTCGAGGCGTACGCGAAGGCGCAGGGGCTCTTCCGGACGGCGGGCGACCCGGATCCGACCTACACCGAGACGATCGAGCTCGATCTCGGGCACGGTCGAGCCGAGCCTTGCCGGCCCGCGCCGGCCGCAGGATCGTGTGTCGCTGAAGCAGGCGAAGAGCGGGTTCAACACGGCGCTTCCGAGCCTGCAGGCCGCCTCCGCGAAAAAGGGCGCGGTCGCCGGCGGGTCGGCTGACGTGTCGGCCAGGGGTGCGGCGGTGGCTGTCGTCGATCCGCCCGCGGTCGCGCAGCTCGATCACGGCGCCGTCGTGATTGCCGCGATCACGAGCTGCACCAACACCTCGAATCCGAGCGTGATGATCGGTGCCGGCCTGCTCGCGAAGAAGGCGGTCGAGCGCGGCCTCGTCGCGCAAGCCGTGGGTCAAGACCAGCCTCGCCCCGGGCTCGAAGGTCGTCACCGAATACCTGCATCAGGCCGGGCTCGACCACTACCTCGATCGGCTCGGCTTCAACCTGGTGGGCTACGGCTGCACGACCTGCATCGGCAACAGCGGCCCGCTCCCTGACGATGTCTCGGCCGAGGTCGAGGCGCGCGGCCTGGTGGTCGCCTCGGTGCTCAGCGGCAATCGCAACTTCGAGGGCCGCATCCAGCAGCAGGTCCGGGCCAACTACCTCGCGTCGCCGCCGCTGGTCGTCGCCTACGCGCTGGCCGGGTGGATGACGATGGACTTGACCACCGAACCGCTCGGAATCGGCAGCGACGGCACGCCGGTCTACCTGCGGGACATCTGGCCGACCGAGCGCGAGATCCAGGAGACGATGCTGCGGGCCGTCAACGCGCAGATGTTCCGGGAGCAGTACGCCGACGTCTTCAGCGGCGACGCACGCTGGCAGTCGCTGAACGTGCCGACCGGCGATCGGTTCGCCTGGGAAGACGGATTCGACCTACATCCGGAACCCGCCGTTCTTCGAAGGTCTCACGCTCGAGCCGACGCCGCCGACCAACATCACTGGCGCGCGGGCGCTGGCGCTGCTCGGCGACAGCATCACGACCGACCATATCTCGCCGGCCGGATCGATCAAGAAGGACAGCCCGGCCGGCAAGTACCTGATCGCGCGCGGCGTGCAGCCGGCCGACTTCAATTCGTACGGCGCACGGCGCGGCAACCACGAAGTGATGATGCGCGGCACGTTTGCGAACATCCGGCTGCGCAACCAGCTGGCGCCCGGCACCGAGGGCGGCTGGACGACGTTCCAGCCGGGCGGCGACGTGATGACGATTTACGACGCCGCGATGAAGTACAAGGATGCTCGGCGTGCCGCTTGATCGTCCTGGCCGGGAAGGAGTACGGGTCGGGGTCGTCGCGCGACTGGGCGGCGAAAGGGACCTTGCTGCTCGGCGTCCGGGCGGTCATCGCCGAGAGCTTCGAGCGCATCCATCGCAGCAACCTGGTGAACATGGGCGTCCTGCCGCTGCAGTTCCGCGCGGGCGAGAGCGCCGCGAGCCTGGGCCTTACCGGCCGCGAGCAATTCGACATCGTTGGCGTGGCCGACGGCCTGACGCCCGGCGGCATCGTGACCGTACGCGCGCGCGCGGACGCGTCCGACGCCGCACCCATCGAGTTCCAGGCGGTCGCGCGGATCGACACGCCCGAAGAGCTCGTGGCCTTCCGTCATGGCGGGATTCTTCCTTACGTGTTGCGACAGCTCGTGGGCAGGAAGAGCTCGTAATTCGGTAATTTGGAATTCAGGAATCAGGAATTCTGAAGGCTGACGAGATCAAGGCCAAGGCGCGCGAGCTGGGGTTCGACGCGTGCGGTATCGCGCCAGCGGCCGATCTTCCCGAGCTCGGGTTTTTCTCCGAGTGGTTGTCGCGCGGCTATGGCGGCGACGATGGGCTACCTCACTCGATCGGCCGAACGGCGCGCCGACGTGCGCCGGGTCCTCCCTTCGGCGCGCAGCGTCGATCGTCGTCGCCGCCGTCTACAACACCGATCGTCCGTATTCAACCGAGTGCGCGGATCCTTCGCGCGCTCACGTCGCGCGCTACGCCTGGGGCGACGACTATCACGAGGTGATCGGATCGCGGCTCGACGCGCTGCTCGAGTGGATGCGCGAGCGATCCCCCGAACCCGTTCGAAGCCCGCGCGTATGTCGACACCGGGCCGGTGCAGGAGCGCGTCTACGCGCGGCACGCCGGCATCGGGTGGATCGGGAAGAACACCTGCGTCATCAATCCCGGGCTGGGATCGTGGATCTTCCTCGGCGAGATCATCTGCAGCCTGCCGCTCGAACCCGACCAGCCGGCGTTCGATCAGTGCGGCACCTGCACGCTGTGCCTCGAAGCGTGTCCGACGCAGGCACTGGTCGCCCCCGGCGTGCTCGACTCGAACCGCTGCATTTCCTACCTGACGATCGAGCATCGCGGCGCGATCGATCCAGCGCTCGCCGGCGGCATCGGTTCGCACGTGTACGGGTGCGACATCTGCCAGGAGGTGTGCCCGTGGAATGCGACCGCGCCGACCTCGGCTGATCCGGCATGGCAGCCGCGGCCCGGTCTGGGATCGTGCCGTCGCTGGCCGACCTCGTCCGGATGCCCGACGAAGCCCTGCAGTCGCGCGCTCGAGGGCAGCGCGATGAGCCGCGCCAAGCCCGCGGGCCTGCGGCGTAACATCCGCATCGCGGATCAAAACGCCAGCCACGTCGGAACTGAAGAACTCAGGCACTGGAAGCTGAGCGACTCGTTCCTGAGTTCCTGAATCGAGTCGCTGAGAGCGTTATCATCGTAGAAATGGCTGGTTCGCTCGCTCCCACGCTGCTCCTGTCGATGCCGCAGCTCACGGATCCGAATTTCAACCGGACGGTCGTCCTGCTGTGCACGCACAGCGAAGAGGAGGGCGCGTTCGGGCTGGTGCTCAACCGGCCGCTCGTCACGAGCGGGCGCATCGTCGTGAATCTCGATCCGCCGGTGACGACCGACCAGGATCTGGAGGTGTGGGTCGGCGGGCCGGTCGAGCAGCACCGCAGCTGGATCCTGGTGGAAGGAGTAGCCGGCGAGGACGAGACGATTGACGTGCCGATCGCCGAGGGGCTCTACCTGTCGACCTCACCCGCAGCTGCTGCGGCGGATGCTGGATCCGGACCCGCCGCCGCGGGCGCGGTTGATGGTCGGCTACTCGGGCTGGGGGCCGGGACAGCTGGAGTCGGAGCTCGAGGCCTCGGCGTGGCTGATGAGCGACGTCGATCACGATCTCATCTTCAACACGCCGCCGGATGAGATGTGGGAAAAGGCGATCAGACGCCTGGGCGCGGATCCGGCGTCGCTGCAGATGTCACGCGGAGTGCACTGAAAGACCAGCCACGAAAGCGCGAAGCCTCGAAAAGGAAAGCCACGAATACACGTAAGCTCGAAAACTTTTAGTCTTTTTCGTGCTTCGTGGCCTGCTTTCTATCTCGCCGTAGGTGATTCGGTAGATCACGTTCGCCCGGTCGTCCGACACCAGCAGCGAGCCGTCCGGCAGTTCCAGCAGGTCCACCGGCTGTCCCCACGCCTGCCGCTTGATCTCCGAACCGGGCGCCGCCTGCAGCCAGCCTTCGACGAACGGCTCGTAGCTCGTGACCTTGTTGTTCTGGACCTTCGCGAGCATCAGGCGGTAGCCGGTATGGCTCACCTGGGGCGAGCGGTTCCAGGATCCGTGATTCACGATCGAACAGCTGCTTCCGGTAGTCCTGCGGGAACATCGTTCCGGCGTAGAACTTGAGGCCGAGGCCGGCGACGTGCGGTCCGAGGTTCTGCGCCGGCGCGACGTAGTCGGCGCAGTTCTTCCCCTTGCCGAATTCCGGATCGAGGGTCTCGCCCTGGTGGCAGTACGGATAGCCGAAATGGAGGCCGGCCTTCGGCGGCGATGTTCAGCTCGTCGTTCGGCGTGTCGTCGCCGAGCGCGTCGCGGCCGTTGTCGGTGAACCACAGCTCGCGCGTGTCGGGATGCCACGTATAGCCGACCGTGTTGCGGACGCCGCGAGCGAAGATCTCGAACTGCGCGCCCGGCTCCGGTTTGATGCGGATGATCGTCGCGTACGGATCGCCGCGATCCAGGATGTTGCCCGGCGCGCCGATCGCGCTGTAGAGCAGGCCGTCGGGTCCGAACGTCAGATATTTCCAGCCGTGCATCCGATCGGGCGGCAGCTTGTCGGTGAGCACCGTCTGCTTCGGCGCCGGGCCGCCGCCTCCGGCGACCTTGACGAAGTCGAGCACGCCGTCGTAGCGCGAGATGCGGCTGTTCTCCGCGACGTACAGCGCGCCGTCCTTGAACGCGACGCCGTTGGGCGACGTCAGCCCGCTCGCCACGGTCAGCACCTCGTCGGCCTTGAAGTCCTTGTTGCGATCCACCACCGCGTGCACGGTCTGCGCGCGCGTGCCGACGAACACCGTCCCGTCGGAGCCCGAGCGCCATCGAGCGCGCGCCCGGCACGTTGTCGGCGTAGAGGGCGATCGAAAACCCGGCGCGGCAGCTTCAGCTTGCTGAGGTGCTCCGCGGCCGTGCCGCGGCATCGCCTCGGCGCCGAGCACGAAGCCGCCGCGCGCGGCACCGCGCCCGCCCTGCTGTCCCGGCGCCTGCGCCCGTGCTGAAAATCCGGCAAGCAGCACCGCGGCGGGAAGCGCCACGAAGAACCCTACTCTTGCGATTCGTTTCACCATCGACCTCCGTTTGTTCCACCCATCGGACATGATGCCATACCATCGCGGCGTCTCCATTCGTGGTCGGGAGTCACGCGGAGGCGGCCCTATCTGGGTCCACCGCACGTTTCCGAAGGATTGGTCGCCAGCTCATGGGCACGTTCTTAGCAGTGACCGCCCGTCAAAGGTGATATGCCACGCTCCCGGTTCGCTCTGCGCCTGGCGGCGTTGATTGCGGTGGCGGTCGTCGCGAAAGGCGGTCCTGCCGCGGCGCAGGCTCCCCCGGCGTTGGGGTCCACGACCAGCACGTGGACGGCAATTGCGGGTGTCCAGCATGTGTCGCTGCGCGACGTGGCCCGCACGGGGCCTCCGGTTGATGCGTCCCCGGTTGCGCGCGAGGGTAGTGGGCCGATGCTCGTGGCCGGCTACCGTCGCAATCGTCCCGACCGCCTGCACCGCGTCGAGTTCGCCGCCACGTCGGCAGGCGAGTTCTCCTACGTGACCAGCCTGGACTCCGCCGCGCTGCCCCCGCAGGACGACGCGACGAGCCTGGAAGCGCGCTACGAGTACCGCCGTTACCCGTTTCAGGACGTGGCCGTCCGAGGCCTCGACCTCGGCGTCGGCGTCGAGGCCATCCTGGATCGCACGGGGCTGTCCCGCTCGTTCCCGCCCGCGATTTCCATTACCGATACGCTGACTCGCGGCGGCGGCGGTGTCGTGGCCGCAGCTCGGTTGCGGCGCTGGCGCGCGGCGCAGTTCGAGGCCGCGTGGACCAATGCCGCCCTGCTGGCGCGCGCCGCGCACAGTCACAGCGTCGACCCGCTGGCGCAGAGCGTGCAGATCGGGCCCGGTTGGCTGACCGATCTCGATCTGATCGGGTTGATTCGGGTGACGGGCCGCGTGTCAGCTGTCGTCGCGTACCGGCAGAGCGGGGGGATTGCTCGGGACGCGCCCGGCATGGGCCATCGGGCGCAGCCGCGTGGCCGTGGGGATGGAGTATGCACGGTAACGCGCGACCGGCAGCTGTCCTGACAATTGTCTGTGCCGTGTTCGCCGCGGCGTGCAACGCGATCCTCGGACCGTCAGAGCCCGACCGCAACTGGACCAGCCACGACAGCCCGCGGTTCACGCTGCATGCGCGACCGGGATCCTTCGCCGCGGAGCAGGCCGGCTCTCTGGCCGAGGTCCTCGAGGATCAGTACGACACCACGCTGCGCATGCTGGGTGCGGAGTACGGCGGCCGGATCTCGGGATTCCTCTTCGCCTCGGCAGCCGAACGCGATGTCAGGTTCGATCGGAGCGGCACCGCTTATCCGGCGACTGAATCGTTCGCCGCTGTGTGCGTTCCGCCGCTCGACGATGGCCTCCTGGGGCTGCTGGCGCACGAAGCGAACCATGTGGTCATCTGGAACGCGCTGGGGCGCCCGGGCACGTCGTTCATGAACGAGGGGCTCGCGTCGGCGGTGTTGTCCGAGCTGTACCACCAGGCGGGGCGCCAGTTCCTGTACAGCTGGACGTACGCCAACCGCGGACGTCTACCGGCGGTGTCGGCGCTCGTGGACGACGGCGAGTGGCCGACGTCCGATGCGCAAACCGCGTACAACGCCAGCGCGTCATTCCTGGCGTTCCTGATCGACACATACGGACACGTGCCGCTGCGCCAGTTGTATTACGCGCGCTCGAGCGAGTTCACCCGCCGGTTCCGCGAGATCTACGGGCGATCGGTCGAGGACGCGGAAGCCGACTGGATCCGCTTCGCCGAGGCGTGGGCGACCGGCCATGCGCGTGCGTCCGGTTTACACTAGTCTTACCCGAGGGGCTCCGCCCCTCGGACTCCCCAACACGCTCTCTCGCGCGCCGCTGGCGCCGGCGCGCTTCCACCTTCGCTGAAGCTACGGTGGACGAGCCGTTCGCGCCTGCCCACCGTAGCAGCGGCGGCGTTCAGCGCTGCGAAGGTGGATGGCTCGCTCGCGCGCTCGCTCGCGCCGCCGTTAGTTTGTGAGATAGCCTCTAGTGGTTGAAATGATGCTTACCCGATCACCTTTCCAGACGGCGTCCGGTGTGATCGTGCTGGCTCTGCTGAGCCTCTCCGCCTGCCGTTCTCAGGAGTCGCCGGTGCCGGCCACGCAAACCGCTCAGTCCGCCCAGTCTCAACCGTCGGATCTCGGCCCGAAGATCGCCCGGTTCGCGCCGACCGATATCGCCGCCGACGTGTCGAAGCTCTCGGCGCCGGATCGGCGCGCGCTCGCGAAGCTCGTCGAGGCCGCGACCGTGCTCGACGGGATCTACCTGCGGCAGGTCTGGTTCGGCAACGCCGCCATGCTCGTCGACCTGGCGCGCGACGAGTCGCCCGCGGGCCGCGAACGCCTGCACTACTTCCTGATCAACAAAGGACCGTGGTCGCGCCTCGACCACGACGAGCCGTTCGTCCCCGGCGCGCCGCCCAAGCCGGAGGGCGCGAATTTCTATCCGGTCGGCGCGACCAAGGCGGAGATCGAGAAATGGATCCAGTCGCTTCCCGAAGCGGAGCGTGCTCGGGCGACCGGCTTCTTCACGGTCGTCCGGCGCGCGGCGAACGGTCAGTTCACCCTCGTCCCGTACAGCCTCGAGTATCAGAACGAGCTGGCGCACGCGGCCGCACTGCTGCGTGAGGCCGCCGACCTGTCGGCCGAGCCGACCTTGAAGGCGTTTCTCACGAAGCGCGCGCAAGCGTTTCTGTCCAACGATTACTACGACAGCGACGTCGCGTGGATGGAGCTCAAGGGCGCAATCGAGCCGACGATCGGACCGTACGAGGTCTACGAGGACGAATTCTTCAACTACAAGGCGGCGTTCGAATCGTTCATCACCCTTCGCGACGACGTCGAGTCGGACAAGCTGACGCGGTTCGGCGGCGAGCTGCAGGGCATCGAGAACGTGCTGCCGATCGACCCGAAGTATCGCAATCCGAAGCTCGCCGGCCTTGCGCCGCTGACCGTTGTCAACGTCGTGTTCACCGCGGGCGACGCCAACCGCGGCGTGCAGACCGCGGCCTTCAATCTGCCAAACGACGAGCGCGTGCTGAAGGAGAAGGGCGCCAAGCGCGTGATGCTGAAGAACGTGCAGGACGCCAAGTTCGCCAAGGTCCTCGTGCCGATCTCGAAGGTCGTGCTCGCTCCGACCGACCAGGGCAACGTCGCGTTCGACGCCTTCTTCACGCACATCCTGATGCACGAGCTGATGCACGGCCTCGGCCCGCACAGCATCACCGTCGACGGCGCGGGCCACCACCGTGCGCCAGGCGATGAAGGAGACCTCGAGCTATCTCGAGGAAGCGAAGGCCGACATCTCCGGCCTGTTCGCCCTCCAGCACCTCGTCGACAAGGGCGTCCTGCCGAAGTCGATGGAACAGACCATGTACACGACGTTCCTCGCGTCGGCGTTCCGGTCGATCCGGTTCGGCGTCAACGAGGCGCACGGCAAGGGCATCGCCATCCAGCTCAACTACCTCCTCGACCAGGGCGGCTTCGTCGTCAGGGACGACGGCACCTTCGCGGTCGACGCCGCGAAGATCAAGGAGGGCGTGATCGGGCTCACGCGCGAAATCATGACGATGCAGGCCGAAGGTAATTACGCTGCGGCCAAGGCCCTGGGCGACCGTCTCGGCGTCGTCCGCCCGCCGGTAAGAGCCGCCCTCGACAAGCTGACGGCTGTGCCGGTCGACATCGAACCGCGCTTCACGACGGCGGACCAGCTGCTGCAGGGGAAATAGGGTCGCAGGACGGACCCTTTGTAGGGCGGACCTCTTAGGTCCGCCGCGATTTTGCCAGCAACATCATCATGGCGGGCCTGAAGAGGCCCGCCCTACAGCATTTGCGGGTCGGTCTACCGTCAAACAGTTATTGCCTTTCGGGGGCAAGCTGCTTACGCTAACCCCGGCATGAAGCAAACCTCATTGTCCTCATCAGTTGCGCTCCTCGCGCTGGGCGTGCTCGCCGCGCTGGGAGCGACCGTTCAGGCCCAATCCGGGGCCCCGCGGACGCCGGATGGCAAGCCCGATTTCCAGGGCACCTGGAGCTTCGCCACGCTCACGCCGATGGAGCGGCCGAAGGAATTCGGCACCAAGGCGGTCCTCACACCGGACGAAGCGAAGAAGTACGCCGAAGACAGTCGCGCGCGCCGCAACATGGACACGCGCGCCGGCGGCGGAGCGGTCGATGTCGAGCGCGCCTACAACGACTTCTGGTGGGATTTCGGGACGACGGCGTCGCTCAGGACGTCGCTCATCGTCGATCCGCCGGACGGTCAGCGGCCGGCCTACACGCCGGAAGCGCAGAAGCGGATGGCCTCGCAATTCGCCGGCCTGCGCCGGCCGGCCGAGGGGCCGGAGGACCGGATGCTCGCCGAGCGGTGCATCGTCGGTTTCAACGCCGGCCCACCGATGGCGCCAAGCGCCTACAACAACAACGTGCAGCTCGTGCAGACCAAAGACCACGTCATGCTCCTGAACGAGATGGTGCACGACGCGCGCCTCGTCCCGCTCGACGGCCGTCCGCGTCAGAAGCTCACCCGCTGGATGGGCGAGTCGCGCGGCCGGTGGGAGGGCGACACGCTCGTCGTCGAGACGATCAACTTCAAGGGGCCGACGTCGTTCGGCGGCTCGAGCGAGAACCTCAAACTGACCGAGCGGTTCACGCTCGACGGCCCGAATACACTGCTCTACCGCTTCACGGTCGAGGACCCGACGACGTGGGTCAGGCCGTGGACGGCGGAGATTCCGATGGCACGCAGCGCCGAGCCGATCTACGAGTACGCGTGTCACGAGGGGAACCACGGGATGGAAGGGATTCTCAAGGGTGCCCGCATGGACGAAAAGCAAGCCGTGAAACCGACAACCGGGTCGCGGTAAGCGGGAGGGTCATCGCATGGCAACGACGACATCACGGATCGATCGCCGCACCCTGCTGAAGTTGATGGGGTCGGCGGGTGCGACTGCAACGGTCATCTCGACCGGGTGCAGCTCGTTCGGCCAGTCAGTGAGCGCCAGCGGCCTCACCGGCGGCAAGTTCGACAAGTCGGTTCCGCTGGCGACGGACGGCCCGGGCGGCAACATGGCGTGGCAGCCCGGCGACGCGGTGAAGTTCCTGCCGCCGTCCGACATCCCGACGCGCGGCGCGGCGGCGGACGCGGTCGCGGCGCTGCCCAAGGAAAAGCTGCTGCGGATGTACGAGCTGATGACCGCCAGCCGCAAGTGGGAAACGGCGATGAAGGACCTGTTCCTCGGCGCGAAGGACGGGCTCTACGGCGCGTTCCACACCTATGTCGGCGAAGAAGCGATCGCCGTCGGCGCGATCAGCGCGCTGAACGACGACGACTACATCGCGAGCACGCACCGCGGCCACGGGCATCTCATCGCCAAGGGCGGCGACCTGAACAAGATGTCGGCCGAGATCTTCTTCAAGGCGACCGGCTACAACAAGGGCTACGGCGGCTCGATGCACATCACCGACATGTCCAAGGGCATCATGGGCATGAACGGCATCGTCGGCGCGAGCTACTACATGGCCGCCGGCGCCGCGATCCGCGCGCGCGTGCGGAACACCAAGCAGGTCGGCGTCGCGTTCTTCGGCGACGGCGCGTCGGCCTCGCCGTACTACTTCAGCGCCGTGCGCAGCTGCGCGAACCTCAAGCTGCCGGTGATCTTCGTCGCCGAGAACAACTTCCAGTACATGGGCGTCCCGATGGCGATCACGGTGCCGACCAAGTACATCACCGAGTACACGAAGGGCCTCGACATCCCGCATCATCTCGTCGACGGCAACGACGTGACGGCGGTGTACGCCGCGACGCAGGCCGCCGTCGAGTGGGCGCGCGCGGGCAAGGGCCCGACGGTGATCGAGGGGATGACCTATCGCTGGTACGACCACGCCGGCTTCGCCGGCGGCCGCGTCGACCAGGATGCCGCGATGGGGCTCCCGTACCGCTCCGACGAAGAAGTGAAGCAGTGGATGTCGCGCGATCCGAACGTCCGCTTCAAGAACTGGATGCTGGCGAAAGGGCTGGCCTCGGAGGCCGAGCTCTCCGCGCTCGAGTCGCAAGGCGCAGGCCGCGGTCGAGGCGTCGATCGAGTTCGCGCGCAAGAGCGCGGACCCGAATCCTGAGGACGGCGTGCTCAACACCTACGCCAACGGCGCGGCCGAGGCGACGCAGTTCTTCAACCGGCGCAGACATCGCGGCGCCGAGGACGACGTAGGAGGAGCCATGGCGAAAAAATCGTACAACTACGCGCAGCTCGAGGCGGTCGCCCAGGAGATGCGCGCGAACGCCGACATGGTGTTCTTCTACGAGTACCAGACGCCGACGGCGACGCTGCCGACCGGCGAAGTGCTGGATCTGGCCAAGGAGTTCGGCGAGCACCGGACCTCGGGCCGCGGGTGGCCGATCGACGAGCAGTGGATCGTCGGCGTGGCGATCGGCGCCGCCGCCGCCGGCTCGAAGGCGGTCGCACGCATTCCGTCGATGGCGCCGATTTACGCCATCGAGTACATCCAGAACCAGGCCGGCAAGATTCGCTCGATGACCGGCGGGCAGGCGAGCATGCCGTTCGTGCTGTGGCAGGACGGCGCCGGCCGCAGCCAAGGCAGCGCCGGCCAGCACACCGACGTCGGGATGGAGGCGCTCTACGCCCAGCTGCCCGGCGTCAAGGTGGTCGCGCCGAGCAACGCCTACGACGCCAAGGGGCTGATGATCGCGTCGATTCGCGATCCCGATCCGGTCGTCTACCTCGACTACAGCGAAGTGAAGGGCGGCGAGCAGCCCGACGTGCCGGACGATGCGTATGAAGTCCCGCTCGGCAAGGCGGTCGTGCGGCAGCAGGGCAGCGAATTGACGATCGTGGCCTGGGCGCCGGCGACGGTCGACGTCAAGCGTGCGCTGCCGGAGTTGGCGAAGGCCGGCATCAGCGTCGAGTTCATCGATCCGCGCACGCTGAAGCCGCTCGACGTCGACACGCTCGTCGCGTCGGTCCGCAAGACGCGGCGGCTGCTCGTCGTCGAGCACGGCCACTACACCGGCGGCTACGGCTCGCACGTGATCGCGGAGGTGGTGCAGGCGGTGCCCGGCGTGAAGGCCAAGAAGCTGGCGTTCCCCGACGTGCCTGGTCCGGGCGCCGCCGGGATGATGCGTTGGCTGCGGCCAGACGCGCCGAAGATCGTCGACGCCGCCGTCCAGATGATGCGAGCGTAGCCGGTCGCCTTTCATGGATGCACAAGCCGCTGCACCGCGGTCGCCGTGTCCGCGGTGTAGCGGCGCACTTGCAGCCACAACCGTCCGCACCACCATCTGGCAAGGCGATCGCGTCGCGATCGTCGAGGACATTCCCGCGCTGGTCTGCGAGGCGTGCCTGGAACAGTTCTACGACGACGAGGTCAGCGACGCGCTGCGAAGGCTGGCAGAGGAAGGATTCCCGGCGGCGAAGGCCGATCGCGAGATCACCGTGCCGGTGTTCTCGCTGACTGGCCGAATCCAATCGAGACCCGAATCTGCCAGATGACACGTATGTTGATTGATGACGACGACGAGAGGCAGCAGAGGCCTGCGGCCATGCCGAGCCGAGGACCGGTATCCGAGGCGAGGCATCATCGAGCGCGGCGCGGTGGCGCCCCGTCGCCATCGGTTGCTGCTTGGTTTCGGCTACCCTTGCCTGCAGCGAGGCGGGGCGCCCGGGACCGACAAGCCGGCGGCGACGACGAGCAGTGCCGCGCCCGCGGCGTCGGCCGCGCCGGCTGCTGCGGCACCCGAGCCGAAGACCGTCGCCGACATCTTTCCTGCCGGCGCGCAGCGCGAGGCGGTGATGAACAACTGCGGCAGCTGCCACAACCTGGCGTGCTCCGCGATCGGACAGCGTTCGCCCGAGCGCTGGAAGGCGCTCGAGGAGGGCCACAAGGACAAGGTGACCAGCGCCGACATGCACGCCATGTTCGAGTACCTGGCGGCCAACTTCAACGCGTCGAAACCCGAGCCGAAAATACCCCCGCGATTCCTCGAAGGCGGATGCACGCCGTTCTAGCCGGGTGCCGGGTGCAGGGTGCTGGGTGCTGGGTGCGGCGGTGCTGGCTGCGGCTGTGCCAGGTGCTCCTGACGGTGACCGCCATCGCCGCTGCGGCCTGCTCGGAACCATCAGGCCGCGGACGGCCCCTGCCGCCGCAGCCCGACGCCAAGACGGTCGCGTCCAAGGTCAACATCGACGAGATCTTCCCGCCCGGCGAGGGCCGCGATCTCGTGCTGAACAACTGCCAGAACTGCCACACCTTCGTCCCGATCGTCGTGCTGCAGATGGACGCCGATGCGTGGACGCGGAACAGCATCGATCACCGCGACCGCGTCACGTCGCTGACCGACGAAGAGTTCAAGACGCTGTACACGTACCTGCGAGCGAATTTCCACCCGGGCCGGCCGGTGCCGACGCTGCCAAAGGCACTGTTGGACACATGGACGTCCTATTAAGGAGGCTCGGGGCTGGGGGCTCGGGGCTCGGGATCTAACGATTTACAAGTGCTGTTCAACTCGTTCGGGTTCCTCGCGTTTTTCGCCGCTCTCGTACCGACCTATTACCTGGTCCCGCATCGTTATCGCTGGCTGCTGCTGATGGCGGCGAGCCTGTTCTTCTACGCCACATTCAGAGTCGAGTACCTCGGATTGCTGTTCGCCGTGTCGGCCGTGGCGTACGGCGCGAGCCTGTTCATCGATGGCGGGCCTGAAAGGCCCGCCCTGCAGACCCGTCCGCAGATACCGCGACGGGCAGTGCTCGGCGCCTCGATCGCGGCCATCGCCGGCGGCCTCGCGGCCGCGAAGCTTCTCCCGAGCGCCGGTTTCGCCGGTGCGGCGGGATTGTCGTTCTACTCGCTTTCGGCGATCAGCTACCTCGTCGACGTGTATCGTCGCGAGCTGGCGGCCGAGCGGCATTTCGGCCGCCTCCTCCTGTACCTGGCATTCTTCCCGAAGCTGCTCGCCGGCCCGATCGAGAGGGCGCGGCCGTTCCTCGAGCAGCTCGCGAATCCGGTCGCCTTCAGCAGCATGCGCGTGGTGGCCGGCCTTCAGCTGATGCTCTGGGGCCTGTTCAAGAAGGTCGTGATCGCGGATCGGCTGGCAGCGTTCGTCGACACAGCGTACCGGCAGCCCGACTTCGCGTCGCCGGCGGATCTCGTCATCGCCACCTACTTCTTCGCCTTCCAGCTGTATTGCGACTTCTCCGGATATTCCGACATCGCGATCGGCACGGCTCGCGTGCTGGGCTTCGATCTGATGGAGAACTTCCGGCGACCATATCTTTCGGGCGTCGGTTGCCGAGTTCTGGTCGCGCCGCTGGCACCTCTCGCTCGCGACCTGGTTCCGCGATTACGTATACATCCCGCTCGGCGGCAGCCGGACGTCGCGCCTGCGCCATGCGTTGAACCTGATGACGGTGTTCCTGCTCAGCGGCGCGTGGCACGGGGCGAACTGGACGTTCGTCATCTGGGGCGGGCTGAACGGCCTCTACGTGGTCGCTTCGACCGCGTTCCGCCGGCAGCGAGCCGCCGACCGACCGCGAGCCGCCATTCGAGCGGTGCGCGCGATCGTCACGTTCCATGCGGTGCTCGTCACCTGGGTGTTCTTCCGCGCCGCCTCGCTGTCGGATGCCGCGACGATCTTCGAGCGCACGGTCCGGGCGGTTCCGCAGCTGCCGCGGCTGCTGTGGGTCCGCTTGCAGGATCCGGCGATCCTGCTCGCGATCGCGACCATTGCCGTGCTCGTGATCGTGGAAATCGCCGACGAAGGCAGACCGGTGTGGGACCGTCTCCGTGAACGGCCAATTGCGCTCCGTTGGGCGGTGTACTACGCGCTTCTCGCCGCGCTCGTCGTGCTGGGCACATGGAACCTCAGGCAGTTCGTGTACATGCAGTTCTGACGAGGACGCAGAGGGTGCAGAGGACGCAGAGGCGCAGAGCGCAGAGGGAGTCTCAAGCATTTCTGCGCAACGCCGCGGCCTTTGTCGCGATCGGTGTCGTCCTGTACATCGGTCTGTACGCGGTTGCCGAGTGGCTTGTGTATCGCCATGGGGATCGCAACCGCTTTTTCATGGTGCGGACCGCTACGCCCGCCGAATATGACGTCCTGATTCTCGGCGCGTCGCACGCCGCGGTCTTCGACTTCGACGACATGAACCGACGGCTCGAGGAGATGACCCGCTCGCGCATCCTGAATCTCTCGGTCGTTGGCGGCGGCGTTGTCGTGAACCGCCTCCTTCTCGACTACTTCTTCGTCCGCCACCGCACCGCGGCGATCGTCTACGTCGTCGATTCGTTCGCGTTCTACTCGCCCGAGTGGAACGAGCGCCGCCTCGAGGATGCCCGCCTGTTTCAACGGGCGCCGTTCGATCCGGCGCTGGCGCGCCTCCTGCTGCGAAGCGGCGCGCCCGTGATGGTGGCGATCGACTACGTCAGCGGCTTTTCGAAGATCAACAATCCGGATCGATTCGGCCTCGATCGCCCGGCGGAAGCCGCCCGGTTCGACCGGAGGTACCGCCCTGTCGACCAGATTGATCGCCAGCGGATCGCGTACCTGTATCCGCCGGCGATCGACGAGGCGGCGCGCGTCAACCTGGGGCGGTACCTGACGGAGTTCGAAACGCTGGTCGCCGGCGCGCGCGCACGCGGTGTGCGCGTGATCCTGCTGCGGCCGCCGCTTCCCCCGCGGACCCGCGCGCTCATTCCTGGCGAGGCGGATTTCGATGCCGCGGTCCGGGCGTCGGCCGCCAGGACGGGCGCCGAGCTGCACGATCTGTCCGAAGCGATCGACGACCCGGCCCTGTACTTCGACACGGACCATCTGAACCGGGCCGGCGTCGTGCAGCTGTTCGAGCGGCACCTCGCGGGAATGCTCGGGAAGTGATTTGCCGGCGGCGGGCGGCGCGTGCTAAGCTCCGGCCGCACGGCGGCCATTGAGCCATTCATTGAAGGCCCGACCCATCAGACCGGGCGTGGAGGGGTCATGCGGACTCATCGGCGTTCAATCATTGTTTTCGTTTGTCTCATGCTCGCGGCCGGACTCGGCCCGCTCCGCGGTCAGCAGGGCGCCGGGGCCGAAGGGGAGTGGCGTGCCTACGGCGGCGATCTCGGCAACACCAAGTACTCGCCGCTGACGCAGATCGACGCCGAGCAACTTCGGCAAGCTGCAATTGCAGTGGCGCTGGCAGTCCGCCGACGGGTTCATCAGCCGCACCCTGCCGGGCGGCGGCGAGCTGTGGGGCAGCTCGCAGCGACATTTTCGAGCAGCTCGACCAGGAAGATCCGAAGCGCTGGCGCGATCGGCAGCCGCCGTACGTCCAGAACTTCAAGGCGACCCCGCTGATGGTCGGCGGGCGGCTGTTCCTCAACACGCCGTCGTCGATCGGCGCGGCCGATCGACGCGAAGACCGGCGAGACGCTCTGGGTCTACAACCCGAAGAGCTACGAGGCGGGCACGACGACGATGAGCGCGCGCTGGAACCAGCGCGGCGTCGCGTACTGGACCGACGGCAAGGAGGAGCGGGTGCTCTGGGGCACGGGCGACGGCTATCTGCTCGCCGTCGACGCGAAGACCGGCGCGCCGGTCCCGAGCTTCGGCGAGCGCGGCAAGGTCGACCTGATGCAGGGCCTGCCGCACGCGAAGCGCGGCTCGCGCGACTGGCTGAACGCGCTGACCTACTCGGTCCAGTCGCCGCCGATCGTCGTGCGCGACACGGTCATCGTGCCGGCGTCGATCTCCTCGTTCAACGTCATCAAGGAACAGATTCCCGGGTGGACGCGCGGCTGGGACGTGCGGACCGGCAAGCTGAAATGGACGTTCCATACCGTGCCGCGCCCGGGCGAGTTCGGCAACGACACCTGGGAAGACGACTCGTGGTCCTACACCGGCAAGGTCAGCGGCTGGACGATCTACAGCGCCGACGAGGAGCTCGGCTACGTGTACCTGCCGCTCAACACGGCGGCGCCCGACTACTACGGCGGCCACCGGCTCGGCGACGGCCTGTTCGGCGAATCGCTGCGTCTGCCTCGACGTCGAGACCGGCAAGCGCGTCTGGCACTACCAGTTCGTCCATCACGGCCTGTGGGACTACGACCCGCCGGCCGCGCCGAACCTGCTCGACGTCACCGTGAACGGCGAAGCGCATCAAGGCGGTCGCGCAGGTCACGAAGCAGGGATTCGTGTTCACGTTCGATCGTGTGACCGGCCAGCCGATCTGGCCGATCGAAGAGCGGCCGGTTCCGCCGTCGGACGTGCCGGGCGAGCGCGCCGCGAAGACGCAGCCGTTTCCGACCAAGCCGGCGCCGTTCGAGTACCAGGGCTTCACCGAGGACAGCCTCGTCGAACTTCACGCCCGAGATCCGCGCGATGGCGCGCGAAGGCGGTCGAGGGATTCCGGATGGGCCGCTGTACACGCCGCCGTCGCTGGCGGTAGCCGGCGGCAACCGCGGCACGCTGGCCAGCCCCGCGCGCCGGCGGCGGCGCGAACTGGTCGGGCGCGGCGGTCGATCCCGAAACCGGCATGCTCTACGTGCCAGTCGCGCAACACGTTCTCGGTGTTCCGGCTCGAGCCGCCGACGGCCCGGATCAGAAGGGCAACCTGCGATACATGGAGGGCGCGCGGCGGCGGGCCCGCAGATGCCGCAGGGGCTGCCGCTGCTTCAAGCCGCCGTACTCGCGCATGACGGCGATCAACATGAACACCGGCGATCACGCCTGGATGATGCCGCTCGGCGACGGCGCTGCGCCGCGAGCACCCGATGCTGAAGGGGCTCAACCTGCCGCCGCTCGGCGGCGACAGCTCGATGAGCGGGCCGCTCCTGACGAAGACGCTGCTCATCGGCGCGCTCACGCGCGGCGGCACGAACGGCGGGCCGCAGGCTCGTCGCGCGCGACAAGGCGACCGGCAAGCGAGATCGCGTCGATCGACCTGCCCGGCGTCGCGATCGGCACGCCGATGACCTACATGATCGGACGGCAAGCAGTACATCGCCCTGACGGTCGGCGGCCAGTCCGGTCCCCGAACTGGTCGCCTTCGCGCTGCCATAGTCGCGACCTGTAGTGCGGACCTATAGGCCGCCTGGAGGATCGGCATGAAACGATCATGGCGTTGGCGGTCGTCGCTGGCACTCGACATGACGGCGAGTGCGTCGCAGCAACAGCAGCCGGCCGGCCGCGGGCGCGGGGACGCCGCCACCGCCGCCGCCGGCGACGCACAAGCTGCTCTTCCTCACGCACGCCGGGCTGTACAAGCACACGAGCCTGGGGCCGGCGGAGCAGGCGGTGAAGGAAATGGGCACCCGCAACGGGTTCGCGGTCACGACGGTCGAAGGCTACAAGTACGACGCGGACAAGCTCGACTTCTCGTTCCTCACCCGCGAGTACCTGAACCAGTTCGACGGCATCATGATGATGACCAACGGCAACCTGCCGTTCACGGTCGCACAGAAGGAGATGCTGCTGGACTTCGTGAAGAGCGGGAAGGGGTTCATCGGCACGCACTGTTCGTCGCTGACCTTCTACGACTACCCGGCGTTCGGCGAGATGCTCGGCGGCTATTTCGTCCGGTCGCTGACCAACTCCGCGCAGCGGAGGATCGTCGTGCTGAAGGTCGAAGATCAGACGCACCCGGCGACGCGCATGCTCGGCCCGAGCTGGCCGGTGTGGGACGAGTTCTACATCTTCGGCGATCCGAAAGTGCCGGGGGAGGACGTCGATACCCTGTTCAAGAACAAGATCCCGGTCGCCTTCTCGCGGCAGCGGCACAAGGTGCTGCTGAGCGTCGACACCGAACGCACCAACCTCGAAGGCACCTCGATGAAGCGCGGCATCGATTACCCGCAGTCGTGGGTGCGCGACTACGGCAAGGGCCGGGTGTTCTACACCTCGTTCGGCCATCGCGATGACATCTGGGCCGTCGATCCGGTCTTCCAGGCACACGTCACCGGCGGCATCCGCTGGGCGCTGGGGATGGAGAAGTAGTGTAGGGCGGCCCTCTTAGGGCCGCCGATGCCTTCAGACCGCTGTCCGTCGGCGAACTCCGGCATATATGAGCCAGGTCACCACGCCCGCAAGAGCAACCATCCCCACGGCGCCAAACAATACGAACCCGTTGCTGATGTCACGCTGCAGGAATTCTGCGATCTCGAAGAAGAAGAACACGGTGGCGCCGCCGAGCAGCGCATGGTGGGGTTTGGCCATCCTGGCGCGTGCTGCTGGAATGGCCAGAGCAGCATGATCGCGGCGACCCACAGCCCATAGAGAAAGATCGCCAGGAATGAGAGGATCAATGGCAGCGTCATCCAGCCGGCCCCCGCGTGCATGAGCGAGAAACCAAGCATTTGTCGCCCCCGTTCCAGCCGCCAGACCACTCCTTCGATCCAGAACCGCACCATGATCGGGGTGACAAAGACCAGCAGGATCGCGTTGATTTGGCTGAGGTTTCGCAACAGCAGCGACATGGCGATGGGCCGATCGGTCTATCGACCTGGAAGGTCGCGATGAATAGGCCAGCGCCAGCGCCAGCGCCTGAGGCCATGCGAGCCCGAGGACGAGCGAATCCGAGGGCGAGCATCATCGTAAGTACGCGGCGGGGGTGGGACCCCGCCGCCATTGGAAAAAAGTTGGCTGCATGCCTGACCGCGGTTCTCCTTGCTGCGTGCGGCACAGGCAGTCCGCCGGCTGAATCCGGTCACACGTCTGCGTCCGTCGGTGCGAGTGATGGGTTCGTTGATCGCGCCGCCGAGACGGGTCTTACCTTCACGTACTTCAACGGCATGTCGGGCCAGTACTACTTCCCCGAGATGCTCCCGGGCGGCGTCGCGCTCGTCGACTACGACAACGACGGCGACCTCGACGTCTACTTCGCACAGGGGCGCATGCTGCCCGAGAGCCGTCCGCTCGGCGAGGCGCAGGTTGCACCGGCGAAGGACGCGCTGCCGCTGAAGGGGCGCTTGTTCCGCAACGACCTCTCGGCCTCTGGCGGCGCGGGATCGCTGCGGTTCACCGACGTCACCGCCGCCAGCGGCATCGAGGCGGCCGGCTACGGCATGGGAGTGGCCGCAGGCGATGTCGACAACGATGGGTGCGTCGATCTGTATCTCACGAACCTCGGCCCGAATCAGCTGTTCCACAACAACTGCGACGGCACCTTTTCGGATGTCTCGCGGGCCAGCGGCGCCGACGATCCGGGCTGGAGCGTCTCGGCCTCATTCTTCGACTACGACCGCGACGGATGGCTCGACCTCTATGTCGGCAACTACGTGCAGTGGGACATCGCGGCCGACAAGCCGTGCACCGGCCTCACCGGCCGCCGCGACTACTGCACGCCAAAGGTGTACGTCGCGCAGCCGGATCGGCTGTATCACAACCGCGGCAACGGCACGTTCGAGGACGTCACCGCGAAGGCGCTTGCCGGCGGACGCTGGGGGCCGGCACTCGGCGTCGTCGCGGCCGACTTCGACCGGGACGGCTGGATGGACATTTACGTGGCGAACGACGGCGCCGAGAACCTGCTGTGGATGAACCAGCGCAACGGTACTTTCCGCAACCAGGCGCTGCTCGCCGGCGCCGCGCTGACTGGCGACGGCAAGGCCGAGGCGAGCATGGGCGTGGATGCGGGCGATTTCGACAACGACGGCGACGACGATCTCTACATGACCGAGCTGCCGTCGGAGGGGAACAACCTTTACGTCAACAACGGCGCGGGGATGTTCGAGGACCTGAGCGCGAAATCGGGGCTCGGTCCTCTCAGCCTCGGTCATAGCGGCTTCGGCACCGAGTTGGTTCGACTACGACAACGATGGCTGGCTGGACCTGCTCGCGGTGAACGGGGCGATTGAGGCCATCAAGGGCCGTCCGCCCGATGCCCGCTTCCCGTACGACGAACCGAAACAGCTGTTCCACAATCTCCGCGACGGCCGGTTCGAGGATGCCACCAAGCGCGGCGGCGCCGTGTTCGCGGTGCCGGAGGTCAGCCGCGGCGCGGCGTTCGGCGACATCGACAACGACGGCGACACCGACGTGGTGATCAGCAACATCCACACGCCGGCGCGGCTGCTCATCAATCAGGCCGCCAACGGACGCCACTGGCTCGGCCTTCGGCTCGTCGGCGGCGGCGCGCGCGGCCGCGACATGCTCGGCGCGCGGGTCGAGGTCGTGCGGCCGACGGCGTCACGATCCACCGCCGGGCGCACGCCGACGGCAGCTACGCGTCCGCCAACGATCCGCGCGTGCTCGTCGGCCTTGGCGACGCCGCCGGCGTGACCCGCATCCGCATCACCTGGCCGGATGGAGCCACGGAAGAGCAGTCTGACGTGCCGATCGACCGCTGGACGACGATCCGGCAGGGCGGCGAATCCCGGTAACGGCCGAACCACGCCGCCCTCGCACCCTTGCGTCCTTCGGGCTTCGTGGTCCACCATAGCGCTCTTGATTCGGCTCATACGCGACATCTTCGACCAGCGCGCGGGTGGATCGCCGTCCGGTGATCTCTTTCGAGTTCTTCCCCACCAAGTCGGAAGATGCGGAGCGCGCGCCTGCTCGAAAAGACGATTCCCGCTTTGCGGGAGCTGCATCCGGATTTCTGCTCGGTCACGTACGGGGCCGGCGGGGAACACCCGCGAAAAGACGCTCGCGATCGTCGACCGGATTCAGCGGGAGCAGCACGTCACCGCGATGGCGCATCTCACATGCGTGAACGCGACGATCGACGAGACGGACGCGATCCTGGAACAGAGCACGGGAGCTTGGGATCAAGAACATCCTCGCGCTGCGGGGCGACCCGCCGAGCGGCGTCTGCGAGTTCGTCGCGGACCAATGGCGGTTTCGAGTACCTCGTATCGAGCTGGTTCGGCTACATCCGCGCGTCCGGCGCCTTTTCCATCGGCGTCGCCGGGTTTCCGGAGGGGCACGTCGCCTGCCGCGAAGGCAAATACGTGGACTGGCAAAGGCTCCAGACAAAGATCGATCAGGGAGCCGATTTCGTCATCACCCAGCTCTTCTTCAAGAACGGCCATTATTTCGAGTGCCGCGAGTTCCTGGACGAGACGCGGCGTCACGGTGCCGATCGTCCCGGGAATCCTGCCGATTCTCAGCGCGTCCCAGATCAAGCGGTTCGTCGCGCTGTGCGGGGCGGCGATGCCGCAGCCGCTGCTGGAGGAGCTGGAGAGACGCGGCGACGATGATCGGGCGGTGGCGGAGTTCGGCATGGAATACGCCACGAGGCAGTGCGAAGAGCTCCTGCGCGAGGGCGCGCCGGGCCTGCACTTCTACACGCTGAACAGGGCCGCCTCGACGATTGCAGTCCTGAACAACCTCGCTCTCGAGAACATTCCACACGGCGAGGTCGTCCGCGGCTGAGCCGCGCTCAGCGGCGTCCTGTATTCTTGGCTGCATCGGGGTTCGGCACCACTGACACATGAAACTGCAGCCACGAAATCGCGAAACAAAACAGAATTGGTTTTCTTTCGTGTTTTCGTGTTTTCGTGGCGTTTCAGTTTTCGTGTTTTCGTGGCGTGATTCTCGCCTCGACATTATTGCTGACCGCCTGCGGTTCCGCGGAGCAGGCGTCACTGTCGAGCCCCGGCCGCGGCCTGCAGCCGGTCAGTCTTCCCGACGTCTCGACGCTGGAAGGTCCGGCACGCTCGCAGATGCAAGGCGCGCCATGCGGCGCTGCAGGCGGCGCTGTCGAATCGGGCGAGCGATCAGGATCTCGCGCGCGAATACGGCGAGACCGGCAAGCTGCTGATGGCGGCGACCGACCTCGAGCGGGCAGAGCCGTGCCTGCGCAACGCGCAGGCGCTCGCTCCAGCCGATCCTCGATGGCCGTACTACCTCGGGCACGTCTATCGCGTCCGCGGCCCGCTGCAGAAGGCGATGGAGTCGTTCGAGCAGGTGCTGCGGCTTCGCCCCGACGACTTCGCGGCCCTGGTCTGGCTGGGAGAGATGCATCTCTCGGAAGGCCGCGCCGACGCCGCCGCGCCGCTGTTCGCGAAGGCGCTGGGCAGGGATTCGGGGTCGCCCGCGGCGCTGTTCGGGGCGGGACGCGCAGCGCTCGCAGCGCGTGATACTCCGGCGGCCGCAACGTATCTCGAGCAGGCGCTCGCGCGCCAGCCGCGGGCGACGGCGGCGCATTACCCGCTCGCGATGGCGTATCGCGGCCTCGGCGATGTCGCGAAGGCGGAGGCTCACCTCAAGCTGCAGGGAAAGGACGACCCGCGTCCGCCCGACCCGCTGATGGGCGAGATCGACACCCTGATTCAGACCCCCGAGGCGTACAACGTGCGCGGCGGGCAGGCGCTCGATGCGCGGCCAGTGGGCCCAGGCCGCCGAGAACTTCCGCAAAGGGCTCGAGATCGATCCGGCCGACGTCTCGCTGCGCCACCGGCTGGGCACCGCGCTGGCGCAGATGGGTGATGCGGCCGGCGCCGGCCGCGCAGTTCGAGGACGTGATCCGCCGCGATCCGGCCCATGCACGTGCGCACTTCAGCCTGGGCGTTCTGCTGAACGATGCCATGGGCAGGTACGACGAGGCGATTGCGCGGTTCCAGAGCGCGATTCAGCACGAGCCCGGATACGTGCAGGCGCGCGTGCAGCTGGCCGGAGCGCTGGCGCGCGCAGGACGTCCCGGCGAAGCGGTCGCCGAGTACGCGCGGGCCCTCGAGGCCGACCCCTCTCTGTCAGAAGCGCTCTACGGGCGCGGGATGGCCTTCGTGCGCCTGCGCCGCTACCGCGAGGCGCGCGACAGCTTTGCCGACGGGGCCGCGCGCTTTCCCGATCAGCCGCTGTTCAAGCTCGCGCTGGCCCGGCTGCTGGCTGCGGCGCCGGACGATCAGCTCCGCGACGGCCGCCGCGCGATGGCGATTGTCGATGAATTGATGAAAGGCCCGCAGACGATCGAGCTCGCCGAGACCGCGGCGATGGGCCTGGCCGAAGTAGGTCGCTTCGATCAAGCGGTGGACGCGCAACGCAGTGTCCTCACCGCCGCGCGCACCGCCAATCTCGAACCGGTCGTCCGCCGAGCGACCGAAAATCTTGCTCTGTACAAAAAAAGGAGCCCAGCCGTCGGCCCTTCGCCGACGACGAGCTCCCTTAATTCCTCAACTCTCTAACTCTCCAACTCAGAAACTAATCTGTCCGCCAACCTGAAAGAGCCGCGGATCCAGAATCTGCGACGGCCGCTGCCACGCCGACGAGGCCTGGCCGCCAGACCCGAACTGGCTGCTTAGCGCACGGACCGAGTTGGCGTTCAATGCATTGTAGGCGTCCAGGTTCAGCTGGACCCGGAATCGCTGGATCGTGGAACGAGTGCGAGAGCCGGAGGTCGAGCCGCGCGATGCGATCCTCGAACATCGTCTGCGGCGCCACCAGCGGGATATTGGCCGTCGTCGCACCGCCGGACAGCGACCGGCCGAGCGAGGGGAAGATCTCCGCGTTGCTGGCGATGTAGTTCGCGTTGAACGACGGTCCGGAGAGGTTCTGATACGCGAAGCTCGCCACGAAATCCGCCGGCAGCGGGAACACGCCGTGCGCCTTGTACTGGGTCTGCCCTCGGAACGGCGATACCACGCGGCAGTTCTGCAATTCGCCGGGGCTGTCGACGATGAAGCAGTTGCCTGCCACCGAGCGGCCCGTATCGACGCCGCCGCCAAGCCGGATGCCCTGCGCGAGACGCGCATCGATCGCGACGTTGAAGAAGTCGTTGCGGCTTTCGAACTCGCCGAACGGCTCCCTGGCGGTGACGAGGTTCGAGACCTGCCCGAACTTGTTCTGCTTGATGTTGGCGTTGCCGCACACGTCGTAGCCGCCGCCGTTCGGCAGCCGCGAATCGAGCGGTGCCTTGACGCAGTACAGGTCGTAGTCTTCAGGGCCGACGAACGTGTTGTCAGTCACGCGCTTGCGGCTGCCGCCCTGGCGCGTGTAGCCGCCGTTGTTGTAGTAGTAGCCGCCAGTGACCGCAAACCCGGGTCTTAGCTCGTGCTGGACTTCGGTGGAGAAGTCCCAGTTGGCGTCGCGGTCGCCGTAGCCTTCCAGACACTGCCGGATCCCAGCGGGTCGCGTTCGGGTTGTTCTTCCCGAAGTTGTTGTTGTCGATGGCCGTGCATTCGCCGTTGGCCGCGAAGTTCCCGAGGTCGCAGTCCGGCACGTAGTCTCTGTCGGTGTCGGTCCAGGTACGGGTCGTCGACACCACCGACGTCGCAATCGGGTTCAGGCCTTCGGTGAGGTCGGTACCGAGCTTGGAGAGGTACTTCCGAGCTGCGCCTTCACCGCGGTGCGGCCGTTGCCGAACAGGTCGTACCAGATGCCCATCCGCGGGCTCCAGTCCTTCCAGTTCGGGATGTTGTACCGTGCGTCGAACTTGCGTTCTCCGAGCCACTGATTCGTCTGGAGAGCGCCATCCCACCCGTCGGTCAATCCGACGACGCCCGCTTGTTGCTCCGGAACATAGCCGTTGAAGCCATCCCAGCGCAGCCCGAGGTTCACCGTCATCTTCGAATTGACGTTCCACTGATCCTGGGCGTAGATGCCGAGGTCGTACTTGGTTTTCGAGTCGGCGAGATACGGCGTGGCACGCTGGGTGATTGACCGCGGGTTGCCGTTGATGAAGGTGTAGGTCATGTTGCCGTTGGCCATGGTGTACACCTTGCTGTGCGGCAGCTCGTTCTGGAACCCGGTCTTGAAATTGTGGGTGCCGGTGACATAGGACAGCGACGCGCGCTGCGTGAACCGGTCGCGCGAGTTCGGGAAGCCGAGGTAGGAGTTGGCCGCCCCGTAGCTCTGCGGGATCCCGCTGTCGACGACGCTGATGATGTCGGGCGCGACGCCCGGCTGGTAGAACATGTTCCACTGCGAGATCGTCGCCGAGTAGCCCGCTTCGAGCAACAGGCGGCTGGTGATCGGCGAGTTCCAGGTCGCCTGCAGCAACCGGTTCGGCTCGAACCGGTACGACGACAGGTAGTACTCATGCGACTGCGAGGCGCTCACCGATCCGCAGTTGCACGCGCGCTGTTCGTCGTAGGTGAAGTTGAACTTGTTCTTGGCCGACGCCTGCCATGTGATGCGCGTCAAGACCGAGTCGTACCACTCGAGGCGGCCGCTGAGACGATCCTCGGGGCGGTCGACCCATGGGGTCCACTTGACGACCTTCCACTGGGCATCGCCCGGCGTCAGGAACTCGTTCTGCGTCTTGTTCCAGTAGGTGCCGGCCTGACTGCGAATGACGCCCCAGGAGCGTGGCGCCACGAAGAACCAGAGGTGGTCGCGCTTGATCGGGCCGCCCACGCTCAGCGACTCGTCAAACACCTTGATGGTCTTGTTCGCCGTCAGCAGGCCGCGATCCTTCAGCTCCTGCGACAGGTTGGTGCTCTCCATCGACGAGTTGGCGAACACGCCGGAGATGCTCGTGCGGAAGTTGTTGCCGCCTTCCTTGGGCACGATGTTGACGACGATCCCGTCGGCGTTGGTGTCGGCGGAGATGCCGCTGGTCGACATGACCATCTCCTCGACCGAGGCGGCGTTCAGCTGGTAGCTGTTGTTGCCCGAGCTGTTCTCCATCCCCATGCCGTCGTAGGAGACCTTCGTGCCGCCCTTGCCATGGAACCGGCCGCCGCCCGAGACGACGTCCTGGCCGGGCTCGACCTGGTAGGTGCCGCCGACGTCGCCAAGACCCGTGACGCCGGTCGTCAGCGTCGTCAGCTGGCCGATGCTCTTGGTGCTGGTCGGCAGCGCCTCGAGCAGCTCGTTGGTGACCACCGTCTGGCGGCGGACGTTCGTGACGTCGACGACCGGGCTCGCGCCGGTCACCGTGATGGTTTCCTCGAGACTGCCGACGCGCATCTCGGCTTCGACGTTGGCCGTGAAACCGGCGGCCAGGCGGATGCCTTCACGGGCGACTGTCGAGAAGCCCGAGAGCGCGAAGGTGACCTTGTACTCGCCGGGACGCAGCTGGGTGATGGTGTAGCGGCCCTCGGCGTCGGATCACGGCCGACGCGCTGCTGCTCGATCAGCACCGGGCTCGTGGCGGTGACGGTCACACCGGGCAGGACGGCGCCGGATGTGTCTTTCACCACGCCGGCGATGCCGGCATCCTGCGCCCATGCGGGCGCCGCGCTCAGCAGCAGCGCGAGCAAACCGACGACATGTGGACCTGCGCGAACGAATCGAGACATCCGGCCTCCTCCCGAGCGGAACTGGTGCGAAAAGCGAAAGAGGGCGACCCGAACCGATATGCAAGACGCCTAATACGAAATTCACTACCGTCGCGCACACTACATCCCCGTCGCGTTGTTTTTCAAGTGTCAAAGGCGCGTCGGCAGCCGCAGACGGCTGTTGTTCGGGAAAATGGATGCAGTGGAGGGAGGTAACTGGGAACAGGTATGCGAGGAAACTGAGGAAACTGAGGAAGCAACGGAATATCGAGTGTGTCGTCGTGCCGCTCGGCCGATCCGATGACCGCGTCAAACAAAAAGGCCCGCCCCTCGCCGAGAGGAGCGGGCCAGCAGCAATGAATACGAAGTGACCGCGTCATTGACACGGTCTCTCCCTATCAGAAACTGATCTGAGCGCCGAACTGGATGATTCGGGCGTCCAGAATCTGAACCGGGTTGAGGTACGCCCCGGGCCATACACGAGGTTGTAGGCACGGATGGCGCTGGAGTTCAGCGCGTTGTAGGCATCCACGTTCGCCTGGATCCGGACCTTGTTGATCCGGAAGATATAGCCCAGCCGGAGGTCGAGCCGCGCGATGCGGTTGCCGAACTCCGTGCCAGGTTCAACGAGCGGGATGTTCGATAACTGTCGGTCGCGCCACCGGCCAGCGGACGATCCGCTCCACCCAATCGATCTGGCTGGCCTGGAGCGGTGTAGCTGGCGGTGAGCTGCGGACCGGACAGGTTCTGAAACGCGAAGCTCGCCACGAACTCGGCCGGCAACGGGAAGACGCCGTGCAGCTTGAACTGCGTCTGGCCGTTGAACGGCGTGACGACCCTGCAGTACAGGATTTCCTGCGGGCTGTCGACGACGAAGCAGCGATCGCGGACCGTCCGCCCGGTGTCAACGCCGCCGCCGAGCCGGATGTTGCGCGCGAGGCGGGCATCGATGGTGACGTTGAGGAAGTCGTTCGTGCTGGTGAACTTGCCGAACTCCTCCGTGCTCCTTGACGATGCTCTGATTGTCGTCGAACTTGGTCTGGCGTCATGTTGTACAGGCCGCACACTGGATAGCCGCCGCCGCCCGGCAGCTTCGGATCGGACGGGGCTGTGACGCAGAACTCGTCGTAGTCCCCGGGCCCGACGAGGATGTTGTCGGTCACCCGTTCCTTGCTGCTGAACGGCTGGCCGAACGCGTACCGATAGTAGCCGCCCGTGTTGTGATACCAGCCGCCGGTCACCGCGAGACCCTGGACGAGCTCGTGCTGGATTTCGGTCGTGAAGTCCCAGTTGTGGTCGCGCTTCCCGTAGCCCTCGAGCACGCCTGGCGCGTAGCGTCGTCGCGCTGGGGTTGTTCTGGCCGAAGTTGCTGGTTGGCGAACGCACCGCAGAAATCGCCACCGGGAACGAGCTGCGCGTTGGGATTTCCGAGATCGCAGTCCGGCACGAAATTGCCGTTCAGGTCGGTCCAGTTCCGGAAGGTGGAGCTCGACCGAGGTGTTGAACGGGTTGGCGGTCTCGGCGATTTCGGTGCCGAGCTTCGCCGTGTAGCGGCCGAGCGTGGCCTTGAGCGCGGTTTTCCCGTTGCCGAAGAGATCGTACGCGATGCCCGAGCCGCGGGTTGAAGTCCTTCCAGTTCGGGACGTTCTTGACCTCGCCGTAGGTTCGCGGCGCGATCCACTCGTTCGCAGCCGGCACACCCGCCCAGTAGCCGTCCTGCTCCCCCGCGAACCCTCCCGTCTGCGCAGGCACGGAGCTATTGAAGTAATCCCAGCGCAGGCCGAGGGTGAGCGTCATCTTGTTCGTGACCGCCCACTGATCCTGCGCGTAGATGCCCAGGTCGTAGTTGCCGCGCGCCTGTGGCGAGGTACGGATAGCGTACTGCAGGAGCCCAATCGGAACGCCGTCGAAGAAGTAGTAGTTGGTGTTTCCGTTCGCGTGCCAGTACGTGTCCGTTTTCAGCATGCTCGTTCTGGAACCCGGTCTTGATATTGTGCGTGCCGGTCACGTACGAGAGCGATGCGCGGTAGGTGTACCGGTCGCGGCTGTTCGGGTGCCCGAGATAGACAGCCGGCGATGCCGTACTGCTGGCCGGTGCAGGAAGTCGTAGACGTTGACGATGTCGTTCGCTCACGCCCGGGTTGTAGTACATGTTCCACTGCGAGATCGTCGCGGCGCCGCCCGCTTCGAGGAGCAGCCGGTTCGTGATCGGCGAGTTCCACGTCGCCTGGAACAGCCGGTTCGGCTCGAAGCGGTACGACGAGATGTAGGCCTCGTGCGAGGTCGTGGCGCTCACCGATCCGCAGTTGCAGGCGCGCTGCTCGTCGTAGGTGACGCTGAACTTGTTCTTCGCGTTCATCTGGTACGTGACCCGGCTCAGGATCGAGTCGTACCACTCGCGGCGGCCGCTGTCGACATCCTCGGGCCGATCCGTCCACGGCGTCCACTTCACCACCTTGCGCGCGGCTCCGGGGGCGTCAGGAAGACGTCCTGCGTCTTGTTCCAGTACGTGCCCGCCTGGCGTGCGTGCGATGCCCCAGCTGCGCGGCGCCACGAAGAACCAGAGCCGGTCCTTCATGATCGGCCCGCCGACGGTGGCCGACATGTCGAACAGCTTCAGTGTCTTGTTCGACGCGGTGAGACAGCCCGCGCTTGCAGTTCGTCGGTGAGGTTGCTGCGCTCTCGAGGCTGTCGTTCGTATACAGGCCGGAGAGGGTGGTGCGGAACTGGTTGCCCCCCTCTTTCGGGATGATGTTCACGACGAGGCCGTCGGCGTTGGTGTCCGCCGAGATGCCGCTCGTCGACATGACCATCTCTTCGACCGACGCCGAGTTGAGCTGATAGCTGCTGTTCCCTGAGCTGTTCTCCATGCCCATGCCGTCGTAGGACACCTTCGTCCCCGACTTGCCGTGGAACGCGCCGCCGCCCGACACGACGTCCTGGCCGGGTTCGACCTGATACGTGCCGCCCACGTCGCCGAGGCCCGTGAGCCCCGTGGTGAGCGTGGCCAGCTGCCCGACGCTCTTGGTGCTCGTCGGCAGGGCTTCGAGAAGCTCGTTGCTGACGACGGTCTGGCGGCGGACGTTCGTGACGTCGACCACCGGGCTCGCGCCCGTCACCGTTACCGTTTCTTCGATCCCGCCGACACGCATGTCGGCGGTCACGTTCGCGGTGAATCCCGCGCTCAGGACGATCCCTTCTCGCACGACCGTATTGAACCCGGTCAGCGCGAAAGTGACCTTGTAGATGCCGGGCCGCAGCTGCGTGATGGCGAAGCGCCCCTCGCCGTCGGTGACGGCGACGCGCTGCTTGTTCGATCAGGACCGGGCTGGTGGCGGTGACGGTGACGCCCGGCAGGACGGCGCCTGAGGCGTCGCGGGCGACGCCGGCAATGCCGGCGTCCTGCGCCCAGGCGGGCGCTGCGGCCATCAGGAAGGTGACGACGAGACCGAAACCAGACACGCTTCGCGCTAGGCATACACCTCCTCGAATGCTTCCCGAACCGGCCCGACCTTGGTTATCCGCGGAAACAAAGCCGAGAACGCTATGAGCAGCGCGCCGAATAATCGAGAGCGCACACTACACGTGAACCGCCCGAAATTCAAGAAAGAATAAGCGGTTAATGTATCGAACAGGAGCCCGGGCCGCGCGGATCGCCGCACGATCCCGCAAGGACCGCTGGCGATCCGGGAATCCGTATTCGGACCGGTGCTGACGGCAAAGACCGACAGCTGTTTTTCGAGCGCCTCACCGTGGCAGGCGGGACAGGTGGGCTCTTGACCCTGCCGCGTCAGGTATTCGAACCGATGGCCGCAGTCGCGGCAGGCAAACTCGAAGAGAGGCATGATGTAGATTAAACCGCGAATCGGGTAATCGGGTAATCGGGTAATTGAGTAATGGTGTCTAACAGGCCATGCGTCTGGCGTTGATGGCCGTTGCCGGTCGACGCTGGCTGCTCGAGCGCCTGCGCGAGACCGCGGTCGCCGGCCGTGCCGCCGGTGCCGGACGTGAGCGGCCGCCTGGCGAAAGCCGGCGGGCTGATGCGCACTGGCTGCTTCGACTGCCTCGAGGAAGCGCTTGCCGAATACGACGCCGTTCGACAGGTCCCGAACCTTCGGCCGGTGGACGCCGAGGCAGCCACTGACGGGGCGATCCAGGCTGCCCTCCTCTTGGAACTGCGCCAGCGTGAGCTCGGGATGGCCGACGACGGGTATCTGCAGCGGGCGCGGGACCTGATCGGGACACGCGAGGATCGCCTGGCGGCGTTCGCCCCGCATCTGTTCAGCGTCGAATCGATACCGCGCCGCGATGCGCGATTTCTCGGGCAAGCCGGGCCAGACGGACTGCGCCGGATGCAGGAGTTGCGTGCGAAGTTTCCTGCGCTGGTCGAGGAACGGCGACTCGGGGCGGACGCCAACCCGCTGGCGGCCTACCTTTGGCTGGCCTTCTATTGCACCCACAGCGACAGCCGGGACGATCGATCGCTTTCGACGCTGCTCGGGCCGCTCGTCCTGATGCGCGACCTACCGATCGTCGACTATCGGACCGCCACGTGCCTGGGTACGCAGTCGGAGCCGCTCAAGGCGCTTCTCGATCGCGAACCACGATTCGTGGAGATCACCTACTGGCTGGCTCAGGTGGCGCAGATGGGAACGCAGATTGAGGAGGCCGAGCGGCTGTTCGGGATCGCGTTCAAGTGGCGGCCGCGCTGGCCGGCTGTGACTGCCGCGCTCGGCAACGTGTACGCGGCGTTCGAGGAAAACGAGCGCGCGCTCGAATACTTCGATCGCACGCTGGCGATCGTCCCCGATCATCCCGAGGCGTTGATCGGCCGGATCAAGGCGCTGAGCCTGCTCGGGCGCCCCAAGGAAGCGTTCGCGGCCATCGACGCCGTTCTTGCCGCCGAGGGAGGGCGCATCTTTCCGGGAGAGGTCTACTACTGGCGTGCCTGGAACTTCACGCAGATCCAGGATCTCGACATGGCCTGGACTGCCATCGAGCAGGCCAACCGGCTGTGGGTGAACTCCGAGGTGTCGAAGCTGGGCGGCATCATCGCCTATCGCCGCTGGCAGCGGCCCGCCGCCGTCGAACGCTTTACGGCGGCTCAAAAGCTGGCCCCGGACGATTGCGAGAATGCCTACTATCTCGGCATCGTGCACGCCGAGCTGCGCGACTGGCCGGCGACGAAGACCGTGTTCGAGGGCGCCGCTGGCTGCATTGACCGCGCGCGCGAGGGGTTGAAGAAGGAGATCGGCTCCATCGAGGCATCGAACTGGGATCCGGCCCGGAAGATGCGTCAGATCGCGAGGCGTGAGGCGCAAATCGAGGCCGCTGCCCGTATGCTCGCGACGTCCTGGTTCAACATCGCCGTCGCGAATTTCAATCTCGGCAACAAGGAGGGGGCGCGTCAATACGCCGAGCGCGTCGTGGAGGACGAGCAGTTTGCCGAGCGCGCCCGCGATATCCTGAAGCGCCTCCAGTTACCCGAGGGGCTGCCCCGACCCAGCTCTCTCGCGCGCCGCTGCGTCGCGCGCTTCCACCTCCGCTAAGCTGCGGTGGACAGGCCGTTCGCGCCTGCCCACCATAGCAGCGGCGGCGTTCAACGCTGCGAAGGTGGGTGGCCGCTCGCGCGTCGCGCGCGACGCTACTTCGGTACCATGTCCATCTTCCGCCGCCCATCGCCTACGCCCGGCCTCCTGGCGGCCTCTTCATCACCCTCGCCGCCGTGGTGGTGAGCGGCGTCTACGTCACGCGCCAGATTTCCGGCCTGAGGGCCCTGCAGACCGACATCACCGACCGGCATCGCCGCGACTCGCTGCAGCTCCTGCGCATCCAGAACGATCTCAATTCGATCGGGCTGGCGATGCGCGACATGCTGGACAATGACGACGGCTACCCGCTGACGGCCTGGCAGGCGCAGTTCGATCGGATCCGCACCGATCTCGACGACGCGCTGCGCCGGCAGGAGACGGTCGCCCTGGCGCAGCGGACGCCGGAGCAGCGCGAGTTTCTCGGCGCCTCGCTGAGTCAATTCTGGGACGCCGCCGACCGGATCTTCGCGCTGGCCCGCGAGGGTCGCGAGCCCGAAGCCCGCGAGCAGGTCCGGCTCTCGCTGCAGGCGCGGCAGGCCGCGCTGGCCACGGCGGTCGCGCGCCTGCTCGTCCAGAACAACGAGGCCGAAGAGGCGACCGCCGAGCGGGTGCAAACGATCTATGCCGATGTCCAGCGCCAGGTGTACTGGTCGGTCGCGGCAGTGGTGACGACGATCCTGCTCACCAGCCTCTATCTGATCCGATCGAACCGCCGCCTGTTCGGCGAGCTGGCGGCGCTGTCGGATGCCCGCCGCGACGTCGCCCAGCAGTTGATCACGACGCGCGAGTCGACCCTCGGGGAAATCGCGCGCGAGCTTCACGACGATCTGGGGCAGGTGCTGACCGCGCTGGGATTGATGGTCGGCCGGGCGGTACGGCAGGCGCCGCGCGGGTCGCCGATCGAATCGGACCTGCGCGAGATCGGCACGATCGCCCAGGCCGCGCTCGATAACGTGCGCGGCCTCTCGCAGACCCTGCACCCGTCGATCCTGAACGACGCGGGGCTGGTGGAGACGATTCAGTGGTACTTGTCGACGACGCGCCGGCAGGGCAGCCTGACGGTGTCGTATGAGTGCCTCGGGACGCCGTGGCCGGTGGCGGGCGGCGTGGCGATTCACGTCTACCGTGTGCTCCAGGAGGCGCTGACCAACGTGGCGCGCCACTCGGAGTCCGACCAGGCGTGGGTCCGGCTGACGTTCGAGCCGGCCTCGCTGTCGCTCGAGGTCGAGGATCGCGGCCGCGGCTTCGACGCGCGGCGTCATCCCGGCGCCGCCGGACTCGGCGTCGTCACCATGCGCGAACGTGCGTCGCTCATCGGCGGGTCGATCGCCATTTTCAGCCCGCCGGGCGGGGGGACCCTGGTCCGGCTCGTCGTTCCGGCGTCAGGCGCTCGCGAGCACGTCGAAAGGCACCATGACTGACGAGAGGATTACCGTACTCCTCGCCGACGACCATCCGCTCGTCCGCCGGGGATTCCGCCGGATGCTCGAGGACGATCCCGCGGTCGCCGTTGTCGCGGAGGCCAGCGACGGTGACGAAGCCGTTCGCCTCGCGAAGGCCACCCGTCCGCAGGTCGTGCTCATCGACTACGCGATGCCCGGCATGAACGGCGTCGCCGCCACGCGGGCGATTCTTCGCGACGCTCCGGACACGGCGGTCGTCGTGCTGAGCATGCACTCCGAGGACGCCCTGGTCCGGCAGGCCATCGAGGCGGGCGCGCGGGGCTACGTCCTGAAGAGCGCGATCGAGCTCGATCTGGCGGCCGTCGTCAAGCGCGCGGCGTCAGGCGAGGTGGTGCTCGATCCGCGACTGACCTCGAGCCAGGGGGGCAGAAGTTCTGTGCTGACGCCCCGCGAGCTGGAGGTGCTGCAGCTGATCTGCGACGGCAAGTCCAACCGCGAGATCGCCGCGGCGCTCAATCTGAGCGTCAACACCGTCGCGGTCCATCGTGCCAACATCATGAACACGCTCGGCATCCACAAGACCGCGGAACTCGTCGTCTACGCGATCCGCAACGGCCTGGTGCACCTTCCGTGAATCGCCGGACGTTTCTCGCGGGCCTCTGTGGCGCCGCGGCCCTCGACTCCGCTCGGGCCAGGGCTTCGCCGTCGTGGGCGCAGACGGGAAAAGACCCGCTCGGGTTTCGCCTGGTGGACGTGACCGCCATCGCGCGCGTCGCATTCACCCACCACAGCGGCGCCTACGGCGGCAAGCTCCTGCCGGAAACGCTCGGCGCCGGGTGTGCCTTCCTGGACTACGACGCCGATGGATGGCAGGACATCCTGCTCGTCAACGGCATGGACTGGCCAGGACGCGTGCGGCAGCGGTCGACGCTCGCGCTCTATCGCAACAACCGCGACGGCACGTTCACGGACGTGACGCGCGCCGCTGGTCTCGATCTCGAGATGTACGGCATGGGCGTGGCCGTCGGCGACTGGAACAACGACGGCTTCCCCGATCTTCTGGTGACCTGCGTCGGTCAGAACCGGCTGTTCCGCAATACCGGCAAGGGCGGATTCGTCGACGTCACGAAGGGAAGCGGTCTCGACGCGCGCCAGGCGTTCAGCACGTCGGCGGCCTGGGTGGACTTCGATCGCGATGGCCTGCTCGATCTGTTCGTCTGTAACTACGTCCGCTGGTCGGCGGACGCAGACGTGTTCTGCAGCCTCGACGGCCGCAACAAGTCCTATTGCACCCCCGAGGCCTACCGCGGCACGACGTCGTGGCTGTTCCGCAACAACGGCAACGGCACGTTCACGGACGTCACCGCGAAGAGCGGCGTCTTCGACACGAGCTCCAAGGCGCTCGGCGTCGCCATGCTGGACGTCGATCAGGATGGCTGGCCCGATCTCTTCGTCGCGAACGATACCCAGCCGAACAAGCTCTATCGCAACCAGCGTGACGGCACGTTCGCCGAGATCGCCGTCAAGACCGGGCTGGCGTTCAGCGCCGACGGCAAAGCGCGCGCCGGGATGGGCGTGGACGCGGCCGACCTCGAGGGCAGCGGCCGGCCGTCGGTCGCCGTCACGAATTTCGACAACGAGATGGTGGGGTTCTACCGGCCGGCATCGTCCCCCGGTGGGCCCGGGGCGTACGACGATGTCGCGGTGCGTGCCGGGATTGGCGGCGCCACCCGCAACACGCTCGGCTTCGGATGTGTGTTCGCCGACCTCGACCTCGACGGGCACCTCGATCTGGTCGTCGCGAACGGGCACATCGACGAAACCGTCCGCAATATCAGGGGGAACGTGGGCTACGCGCAGCCCCCGCACCTGTTTCACAACCAGGGCGACGGCACGTTCCGCGATCGCGCGGCGGAGGCCGGATCGGCGTTTGTCGAGCCGCGAGTCGGGCGCGGCCTTGCGTACGGCGACTTCGACAACGACGGCGATCTCGATCTGCTGATGACGTCCAACAACGGCGCGGCGCGATTGTTCCGCAACGATCAACTCGGCGGCAACCGCAGCCTCCGCATCCGGCTGATCGGCACGAAGTCCAATCGCGACGGGATTGGCGGCTTGGTCCGGATCTTCCACGGCGGGACCTCCCAGTCGCGACTCGTGAAAAGCGGCTCCAGCTATCTCTCGCAGTCGGAATTGCCCGTGACGTTCGGCGTGGGACGCCGCGACCGTGTCGATCGCGTCGTCGTCCAGTGGCCGAGCGGGCGGACCGAGGAATTCGTCAACGTCGCGACCGGGCAGGCGTACGAGTGCACCGAGGGACAGGGTATTTCGCCGGCGCGGCGCTGATGCCTCCGGACAGTTAATCGTTTCGCGTTATTGCCCTGACGCAGGGATGACGCTAAAAGCTATCTCCCAAGGCCAGCTACCTGCCCCCGCAGGCGAAGGCGCGCGAGCGAGCCGCGCGAGCGAGCCACGCGAACGGCGCGCGCCGGCGAAGCGGCGCGCGAGAGAGCGTGTAGGGGAGTCCGAGGGGCGAAGCCCCTCGGGTAGAACACGATGACGTGGATCAAGACGATTCCGATGCCGCAGGCGCTCGAAGCCGATGGACGGCTGCGTGACGCCTACCTGGCGGTCATGCCGATGTACCCGGCGGAGTACGCCCGGCCGAACGCGATTCCCGAGGTGGCGGCGGACAGCATCGTCGCGTCACACAGCCTGATTCCGGAGGCGCTCGAGCACGCGTTCGCGACGTTCGGATCCCTGATGGCGGCCGATCTGCCGCTGACGCGGCGGCAGCACGAGATGATCGCGACGCTCGTCTCGGTGAAGAACCGCTGCTTCTATTGAATCGAGTCGCACGCAGAGTTTCTGCGTCAGGTCAGTCTCGATGCCGCGCTGGTCGAAGCGATCCGGCGCGATTACCGGACCGCGCCCCTCGAGCCCGCCGACCGGGTCCTGCTCGACTACGTGGCAAAGCTCACCGTCGATGCCACCCGCGTGAGCCGGGAGGACCACGCCTGTCTGCGGGAAGCCGGTTTCGACGATCGCGGGATCCTGCAGATCACGCTGATTGCCGCCTGGTTCAACTACATCAATCGCGTCGCCGACGCGTTGGGCGTCGGCCGGCCATAGTGTCTAGAAGCGGTCTCAAATCAGCTGACCTGCGTCGCGAGCGAGCGCGCGAGCGAGCCACCCACCTTCGCAGCGTTGAACGCCGCCGCTGCTATGGTGGGCAGGCGCGAACGGCCTGTCCACCGCAGCTTTAGCGGAGGTGGAAGCGCGCCGGCGTAGCGGCGCGCGAGAGAGCGTGTGGGGGAGTCCGAGGGGCGAAGCCCCTCGGCTAAGGTAATGGTTTTCAACTATTCCGTGGGCGGCAGCCGGTGACGTACATTCCGGAGTTGGCGGAGCGATGCGAGTGCGAATCATCCCTAGCAGCCTGTGGTCGCTTGTGATCGTCGGCGTCTTCCTGCTGCTGCTCCTCAATTCAGCCTACCTGGCGAGCTTCTCAGAGCCGACGTTGTGGTACTACGCGCAGGTCGTGCTGCATCCGCTAGTCGGCATCGGCCTGGCGGCGGCGATCGTGCTGGCGCTGGCGCGCCGCCGGTTCGTGGCGGGCCGGCTGGGTGGGGTGGGCCTGGTCATCTGCGGCGTCGGACTCCTGCTCGGCCTGGCCTTGTTGGTGACCGGCGCGACGACCGCCTATCGCCCGCTCGTCAACGCGCACGTCGCCGTGGCGGCGGCTGGCGCGGCCGTCCTGTTGATTTCGCTCGTCCTGTCCGGTGCAAGGTCCGGTGTCGCTTCCGGCGTAGGGTCCGGCTTTCCTGGGACGACGATCCGTGCCGCAATCGCCATGACGCTGGTCGGCGTCCTGGCGCTGGTCGTGGCCGGACGGGTTCAGCACGATCGCTGGCTCGCCGCGCACCGCATCGTCAATCCCACTGAGGTCCCTCTCCGGATGGAGGAGGAAGGCGCCGGCCCGACGAGCCCGTTCTTCCCTTCGTCGGCCAACACCAACGTCAACGGGATCATCCCGGCGAACTTCTTCATGACCTCCGCGACGTGCGAGCGATGCCACAAGGACATCTACGATCAGTGGAATTCGTCGGCACACCATTTCTCGTCGTTCAACAACCAGTGGTACCGAAAGTCGATCGAGTACATGCAGGACGTAATCGGCACGAAACCGTCGAAGTGGTGTGCCGGTTGCCACGACCATGCCGTGTTCTTCAACGGCCGCTTCGACCGGCCAATCAAGGAACAGATCGACACGCCTGAAGCCCAGGCCGGTCTTGCCTGCACCTCGTGCCACTCGATCACCCGCGTCCACAGTTCCATGGGGCAGGGCGACTTCACGATCGAATACCCGCCGCTGCACGACCTGGCGGCGAGCGAGAACCCGGTGCTCCGCCGGGTGCACGATCAGCTCGTCTTCATGGCGCCGCGCCCGCACCGCGAGACCTTCATGAAGCCGTTTCACCGCGAGCAGACGGCCGAGTTCTGCTCGTCGTGCCACAAGGTGCACCTCGACGTGCCGGTGAACGGCTACCGGTGGATTCGAGGCTTCAACGACTACGACAACTGGCAGGCCTCGGGCGTGTCGGGACAGGGTGCGCGATCGTTCTACTATCCGGCGGCGCCGCAGCGCTGCGCCGACTGCCACATGCCGCTCGTCGACTCGAACGATCCAGCGGCGAAAAACGGCAAGGTTCGATCGCACCGCTTTCCAGCCGCGAATACGGCGCTGCCATACGTCAACCGCGATCCGGTGCAGCTGAAGGTCGTGCAGGATTTCCTGCGCGATGGACAGATTTCCGTCGACGTGTTCGGTATCGTGCGCGGCGGGGCAGATGGTAGGCCGACCCTCTCAGGGTCGGCGTCAGCCGATCAGACGGGAGCGGCCGAGGGTCCTCAGCTCTCGAGCACGTTCGCCGTTGGTGAAGAGTCGGCGTCGTTCGCCGCCGGCCGCGCCCGTGCCGTGGCCCCGGCGGCCGAGGTCCTGGCGCCGCTGGACAAAATTAACGCGGTTGTGCGCCGCGGCGAATCGGTCCGCGTCGAGGTCGTCGTGCGGACACGCAAAGTGGGTCACTTCTTTCCCGGCGGGACCGTGGACGCCTTCGACGTCTGGGTGGAGCTCGAGGCCGTCGACGACAAGGGCCGCGTCCTGCTGCACAGCGGTGCGGTCGCGGATGAGGGGAAGGGCCCGGTCGATCCGGGCGCGCATTTCTATCGCAGCCGGCAGCTCGACGAGCACGGCAACCCAATCAACAAGCGCAACGCCTGGGCGACACGCTCGGTCGCGTACGTGCGTCTCATCCCGCCCGGCGCCGCCGACACGGTGCATTTCCGCCTCGACATCCCGAGGGACGCAGGGGCGAAGATTTTCCTCCGCGCCAAGGTCAACTACCGGAAGTTCGCCTGGTGGAACACGCAGTGGGCGTTCGCGGGCGTGCGCGATCCGGCGGACGCGAATCCCGCGGTCAGCCGATCGTACGACAATGGCCGATGGATCTTCACGGGCGACACGTCGAAGGTCTCGGGACAGATCAAGGCGATTCCCGACATCCCGATCACCGTGATGGCCGAAGCCGACGCGGCTCTTTCGGTGATTGACGAGCGCGCACCCCACCCGCCCGTTCAGCCGCTGCTCGATGCGTCGGTGCGGGAACGGTGGAACGATTACGGGATTGGCCTGCTGCTGCAGGGCGATTTGAAATCGGCGCAGGCCGCATTCGAGAAAGTGATGGCCATGGATCCGGCATACGCCGACGGCCCGGTCAACGTGGCCCGTACCCGGATTCAGGAAGGTGACGTCGACGCCGCGATCCCGCTGCTCGAAGCGGCGCTGAAGCTGTCGCCCCGCCTCGCGAAGGCGCACTACTTTCTCGGCACGGCGCTGAAAACGTTGGGGCGCTACGACGAGGCGATCGAGCACCTGGCCATCGCCGCCGAGCAGTATCCGCGTGATCGCGTCGTGCTGAACGAGGTCGGGCGCGTTCACTTCTATCAGCGCCGCTTCGACGAAGCGATTGCGGCGTTCAAACGCGCGCTCGCCGTCGACCCCGAGGATCTCGACGCCCATTACAATCTGATGCTCGCTTACCAGGGTGCCGGCGACTCCGCGAACGCCGAGCGCGAACGGACCTTGTATACCCGCTTCAAGGCGGACGAAACCGCACAGGCCATCACCGGCCCGTACCGGCTGAAGTCGCCGGACGACAACAACGAGCGGCAGGCGATACACGAGCATCAGAATTAGGAATTAGGAATTTGGAATTTGGAATGTGGAATTAGGAATGCGTGAATCGGGAGTCTGGAATCTGTTGACGGCCGCGGGTGGACTGATGATCGCCAGTGCCGCGATCTCTGCGGCCGGGCCCGTCGCGTTCGTCGACGCGACCGCGGCGGCGGGCATCACGTTCGTTCACAGCCACGGCGGGTTCGGGAAGAAGTACCTGCCCGAAACGATCGGGTCGGGCGTCGTGTTCTTCGACATCGACGCCGACGGCTGGCAGGACGTGCTGCTGGTGAACGGGAAGAGCCTGAACCCATCGCCGGCGGGGAAGCGGGCGCTGCCGGCGCTGTATCGGAACGTCAAAGGTGTGTTCACCGACGTCACGCGAGGGTCCGGCCTCGACGTGGAGATCTATGGCATCGGCGGAACCTCCGCCGACTTCGACAACGACGGCAGGGCGGACCTGTACGTGACCGCGCTCGGCGGCAATCGACTCTTTCGAAACCTCGGAGGCGGCCGCTTCTCAGATGTGACGAAGCAGGCGGGCGTTGCCGACGGCGGCTTTTCGACGAGCGCGCTGTGGTTCGACTACGACAAGGACGGGAAACTCGACCTGTTCGTGGCGAACTACGTGCAGTGGACGGCGGCAACCGACCTCCACTGCACGCTCGACGGCAAGAACAAGACCTACTGCACGCCCGAATCCTACAAAGGGCAGAGCCCTTCGCTGTATCGGAATCGCGGCGACGGCACGTTCGAGAACGTCACGCGCAAGGCCGGCGTGTTCGATACCTCGTCGAAAGGCCTCGGGGCTGCGATGCTCGACTTCGACGGCGACGGCTGGATGGACCTGTTCGTCGCGAATGACACCGAGCCGAACCGTCTCTACAGGAACCGGCAGAACGGCACGTTCGAGGACGTGGCCGTCGGCGCGGGCGTCGCCTTCAGCCAGCAGGGCGTCGCGCGTGCCGGGATGGGCGTCGACGCAGCCGACTACGACGGCTCCGGCCGTCCGAGCGTCATCGTCGGCAACTTCTCGAACGAGATGATGGCCCTGTATCACAACGAGGGGAAAGGGCTGTTCATCGACGATGCGCCGCGGCTGACCATCGGCCGGGCGACGCTGTTGACGCTGACCTTCGGCTGCTTTTTCTTCGACTACGATCTCGACGGCCACCCGGATATCTTCGCGGCCAACGGACACGTGAGCGACGACATCGAAAAAGTGCAGTCGCGGGTGACTTACGCACAGCCGCCGCACCTGTTCCGGAACGTCGACGGCAAACAATTCGAGGACGTGCGCGCGCAGGTTGGC
>CAVVPE010000016.1:0-97857 GCA_963750035.1 uncultured Acidobacteriota bacterium
GCCGCGACAAGAACGGCATGGGCCGAGTCAGTCGCGCGTTCGGGTCGGCGCCGTGCGCGAGCAGCGCCCTGACCAGCTCGGGCATCGCCTGTTGGACGGCGGAGTGGAGCGCTGTCCTGCCGGCCCCGAGATGGTTTGGGTTGGCGCCGCTCTCGAGGAGGAACCTGGCCATTGCCTCGTGCTGGCTGTCGATGGCGACAAGGAGGGCGGCCGCCTCTGTATCAGGCTTGAACGAGCGGCCTGCATTGGTGTCGCCGGCAATCCCGTCGGGCGCCGATTCGTTGACATCCGCCCCCGCGGCAATCAGCAGCCGTGCGATCTCGATGTTGCCCTGCTGCGCGGCGAACAGCAGCGGTGTGAATCGGTTCTTCGATCTCGCTTTGGCGTCGGCGCCCGCCGCGAGGAGCGTCCGCACCACGTCGACATGAGTCTCGACGACGGCGCGCATCAATGCGGTCTGGCCGAGACTGTTCTCGGCCGCGTGGCGCTGCGCCGTACGCCAGGAGCTGCGTCACGACGGCGGCGTTGCCCGTGTGCGCCGCAATCATCAGCGGCGTCTCGCCGACCACGGATGCGACATCGGGTTCGCGCCGGCGCTCAGCAAGCGCTCGACCATCGGGGTGCTGCCGTTCAGACACGCAAGAGCAAGCGGGGTCACGCCATGGTCGTCAGCGGCGTTGACCTTTGCGCCGGCAGCGATGAGCGCATCGGCGATGGCGGCATCGTCCCAGTGAGCCGCCCAATGGAGCGCGGTCGCCCCGTCGCCCTGGGGGACCGTGACGTCGGCGCGCGCGTGCAATCAGCGTGCGGACGGTCGCGAGATCTCTGGCCTTGGCCGCCTCGACAACACGGCGATCGGGCCTGCCCTGAGCGAAGTCGAAGGGCCTGTCCTGAGCGAAGTCGAAGGGGCCGGCGGCGGCCAGCGCCGACCACGCGACGAAGCCTATGACCGAAGAGATCGCGCCGGTTCGCGCAACGTGCGGCATGTCTGGAGCCCCTGACGCGCCCTATAATAGCGCCGCCTCGATCGGCCGGTTCTGATGCGAACGATTCTTTTCGCGGCGGCCCTCCTGACCTCGACCGGAGGGACAGCGTTCGCGCAGCAGGACGACCCGCGCGCCGCATTCAACCGATATTGCGTCGGCTGCCATAACTCCAGGCTCAGGACGGCCGGCCTCGCGCTCGACACGCTTCAGGCCTCCGACGTGCCGGCCAACGCCGCGGCGTGGGAAAAGGTCATCCGCAAGCTGCGCGGCGGGACGATGCCGCCGCAGGGATCGGCGAGGCCAGACGCCGCCACCTATCATGCGCTCGCGACGTGGCTCGAAACACGGATTGACGAGGCCGCGCGGGTCACGGCCGCGTCCCGGACGTGTGCCGGCGATTCATCGATTGAATCGCGCCGAGTACAGCAACGCCATCCGCGACCTGCTCGCCCTCGAGATCGATGCGGCGGCATTTCTGCCACCCGACGATTCAGGGTTCGGCTTCGACAATATCGCGGACGTCCTGTCGGTGTCGCCGATGTTGACCGAACGGTATCTGTCCGCGGCGTTGAAGATCAGCCGCCTGGCGGTTGGCGATCCTAACATTCGTCCCGCGACCGATACGTTCGAGGTCAACAAGTACCTGAAGCAGGACGATCGCGTCAGCGACGACCTGCCGTTCTGCTCGCGCGGCGGCGCCGCCATCCGCTACTACTTCCCGGTCGACGGGAACTACATCGTCAAGATCTTCTTCGATCGCACCTACGACGGCCGCGTCCGCGGCCTCTCGGAGCCGCACACGCTGGAGGTGCGGCTCGATGGCGCGAAGGTACAGGAGATCACCGTTGGCGGACCGGAGGCCGCGGGCCGCGGCGGCCGCAATGTCAGCATCGACGGCACCGAGGTGCGATTCGCCGCGACGGCCGGTCCGAAGATCGTCGCGGTCAGCTTCGTGAAGAAGGCCTCACGGGCGGAAGGGATGCGCCGGCCGTTTTACGCGGTGACGAGCTACGAGTACGCCGGTGACGTCACACTGCCGCCGGCCATTGGCAGCGTGGAGTTGCGCGGTCCGTACGACGTCACCGGGCCAGGTGAATCGCCGAGCCGGCAGCGGATTTTCACCTGCCATGACGCGAACGACCGGTGCGCGCGGCAGATTCTGTCGACGATTGCCCGGCGCGCCTTCAGGCGGCCGGTCACCGATCGCGACATCGACCCGCTGATGAACTTCTATCGCGCCGCCGCGGGGGAACAGGCCGCGGGCTCACCGCCGGCGTCGAGGCGGCCCTGCGGCGGATCCTGGTCAGCCCCGATTTCCTGTTCCGTACCGAGCAGGATCCGGCCGGCGCGAGGCCAGGCCAGGCGTATCCGATCAGCGACCTCGAGCTCGCCTCGCGCCTGTCGTTCTTCCTGTGGAGCAGCATCCCCGACGATCAGCTGCTGGACGCTGCGGCGCGCGGCGAGTTGAGGCAGCCGCCGGTCCTCGAGCGCCAGGTCCGGCGCATGCTGGCCGACCAGAGGTCCCGGGCGCTCGTCGCGAATTTCACGGGCCAATGGTTGTGGGTGCGCAACATCCGGCTGCATCAGCCCGACCCGAGCGTGTTTCCGGAGTTCGACGAGAACCTCCGCCAAGCGCTGGAACGCGAGATCCAGTTGTTCCTCGACAGCCAGGTCCGCGACGACCGCGGGATTCCCGAGCTCCTGACCGCCGACTACACGTTCGTCAACGAGCGGCTGGCGCGGCATTACGGCATCCCCAACGTGTACGGCAATCACTTCCGCCGGATCAGCGTGGCCGACGACGCCCGGAAAGGGCTGCTGGGCAAGGCCGGGCTGCTGACGGTGACGTCGTATCCCAATCGCACGTCGCCGGTCTTTCGAGGAAAGTGGCTGCTCGAAAACGTGCTCGGCGCCCCGCCGCCTCCGCCGCCGCCCGACGTGCCGGCGCTGCAGGAGAACGCGGCGGGCGCGCGCCGCGCTCGGTCCGTGAACGGATGGAGCAGCACCGAGCGAACCCGACCTGCGCGGCCTGCCACAAGGTGATGGATCCGCTCGGCTTCGCGCTCGAGAACTTCGACGGCATCGGCCGCTGGCGCGCCAATGAAGAGGGACGGCCAATCGATCCCGCGGGCGTGCTGGCCGACGGCGCCAAGGTCGACGGCCCCGGATCGCTGCGCGAGGCGCTGCTGGCGAGGCGCGAGGAATTCGTGTTCACCGTCGCCAGCAAGCTGCTGACGTATGCAACGGGACGCGGCGCTGAGTACTATGACGCCCCGGCGATCCGTAAAATGGTCAAGGAAGCCGCGGCCGACGACTACCGCTGGTCATCCTTGATCCTGGGCATCGCGAAGAGCGTACCGTTCCAGATGCGGTCCATCGAATCGGCTAATTGAGGGTGCAGATGCTGATCACCAAGATGTCGCTGCCCCGGCGGACGTTCCTGCGCGGCGTTGGCGCGGCCATCGCGCTGCCGCTGCTCGACAGCATGGTGCCGGCGCTCGGATCGCTGCGCGCGGCCGCTCCGACAAGGACGCGGCGGCTGGCCGTCGCCTACGTGCCGAACGGGATTCAGATGGAGAAGTGGACGCCCGCCGCCGACGGCGCGAGCTTCGAAATCACCCCGACCCTCGAGCCGCTCCGGCCCTTCCGTGAGCGCCTGCTCGTCGTCACCGGGTTGACGAACCGGCCGGCGTTTCCCGCCGACGGCGAGGGCACCGGCGATCACGTGCGGGCGTCGGCCACGTTCCTCACCGGCGTTCACCCGAAGAAGACCGAAGGCCCCGACATTCGTGCCGGCGTCTCGATGGATCAGCTCGCCGCGCAGGCGCTCGGCAGGGACACACAGCTCACGTCGCTGGAGCTGTGCCTCGATTCAAACGAGTTGATCGGCGCCTGTGAGGCCGGCTACAGCTGCGCCTATGCCAACACGCTCTCGTGGCGCAATCCGACGACGCCGCTGCCGATGGAGAACCAGCCGCGCGCGGTGTTCGAGCGGCTGTTCGGCGACAGCGACAACACCACCAAGACCGCGCGCCTCGCCCGGATCCAGGACGATCGCAGCATCCTCGACTCGCTCATCGAGGAAGTGCAGCGGATGCGGCGGCGGCTCGGGCCGGCCGATACCGGCAGGCTGACGCAGTACCTCGACGCCATTCGCGACATCGAGCGGCGGATTCAGAAGGCCGAGGAACAGATCGACGTCGAGCTGCCGTCGATGGATCGGCCGAGCGGCGGCATCCCGTCGACGTTTGCCGAGCATGCGCGGCTGATGTTCGATCTCCAGGTGCTGGCGTTCCAGTGCGACATGACCCGGGTCATCACCTTCCTGATGTCGCGCGAAGTGAGCCCGCGGACCTACACCGAAATCGGCATCCCGGATCCGCATCACGGGCTGTCGCACCACCAGGGCAACGCCGCGTCGATGGAGAAGCTGGCGAAGATCAACACGTATCACGTCCAGCAGCTCGCCTATTTCCTGGAGAAGCTCCAGGCGACGCCGGATGGGGACGGCACGCTGCTCGATCACCTGACGCTGCTCTACGGCTGCGGGATCAGCGACAGCAACCGGCATACGCACGACAATCTGCCGGTCCTGGTGGTCGGCGGCGGCGCGGGGTCGATCAAGGGCGGCCGTCACGTGCGCGTCGCGCCGGACACGCCGCTCACGAACCTGCAGCTGACGCTGCTCGACAAGGTGGGCGTCCCGCTCGACGCGCTCGGCGACAGCACCGGCCGCGTCGATCTCGTGGCAGGCGTCTGAACGCGCTATAGTTCGGGGATGTTTGCGCGCGCTGTCCTCCTCACCGCGCTCCTGGTCTGCGCCGCCTGTGGTGACGATTCGACGTCACCTTCGGAGCCGCCGGCCGATTTCACCGGCACGTGGACCGGGCAGATTGGCAGCTCGATGAGCGGCACGGCCGTCCGCTTCACGTGGACCGCGACGCAATCAGGCAGTACCGCCTCGGGTCCCGCCCGCCTGGTGAAACCTGCGGTGGGGACGGAGATCCCGGGCACTTTCACCGCGACGGTTGACGTCAATCAAGCCGGCCTGAGCTTCTCGGCGGCTCCCGGAAGCGTGCCGACGCGTGCCGGCGTGCACGGCGTCAGGAAGCGGCAGCGGGACAATCGGCGGCAGCACGATTCGCCGGCACCTTCAGCCTCACGGCAACCGGGTGCGCCAGCATCGGCATCGAGAACGCCTCGGGCGCGGCCCTGTTGATGACACGGAAGGGGGTCGCATGCGAGGCTTCCCACTCGAAGTTCTGATCGCCGTCTTTCGTGCTTCGCGATCGTGCTGTTCGGTCCCCGCCAGTTTCCGCGCCTGCCGCGCTAGAAGGCATTCCTTCACGAGTGGGCAATCCCGACCCTGACGAGGAATGGGTGCAGAATCCGCGAGCACGCGCGTCTGCTCTTCGAAGCTGCAGGCGTGATCGAGCCGTTTCACCCCGGCGTCCGACAGGAAAGCGACGCCGAGGCGCTGATAGCTGCGAATGGCTTCAAGCGTCCAGCCGACGTCGTGGAGCCGGCGACTGTTGCGCTCACGCGGGCCGAGTTCCTGCGGCGTAATCGTAGACGGCGAGTGCGATACACCTTGGGAAGGTGCACGGCCGACGTGCAGACGCGCTGCCTGCCGGAGCTGCGGTGTTTGTCACGAAGCGCGCTTCGATCTCGATGAGCCACACGCTATTCTGCTGAAAGGACGCTGAAAAGTCTACAGCCGTATAATCGATCGCCCATGACCCATCGCAGTCACTCCGAGCTCGAAGACGGGCCTGGACCACGTTCGTGCCGCGCCGAAGGATCGCGGCGTCCTCGCGATGATCGTCCGGCGGCCGCAGATCGGCGCGCGAGACGTGCTGGACGAAGCGGAGCTGAACGTCGTCGAAGGGCTGGCCGGCGACACCTGGCGGCACCGCCGCAGCACGCGCACCGCCGACGGCTCGCCGCATCCCGACATGCAGTTGAACATCATCGGCGCCCGCGCGGTCCACCTGGTGGCGCAGGACAGGTCGCGCTGGCCGCTGGCCGGCGATCAGCTGGTCATCGATCTCGACCTGAGCGGCGCGAACCTGCCGCCCGGCACGCGGCTCGCGATCGGTTCGGCGGTGATCGAGGTGACAGAACAGCCGCACACCGGCTGCGGCAAGTTCGTCGAGCGATTTGGTGCTGACGCGCACAGGTTCGTGAACTCGCCGGTCGGGCGAGAGCTGAACCTGCGCGGCATCAACGCGAAGGTCGTGCAGCCGGGCACGATTCGCGTGGGCGACACGGTGACCAAGACTGGGGACGAGGGGCTGGAGGCTAAGAGGCTAGAGGCTCGAGAATCCACCCGCAGTTCCCAGTCCCCAGCCTCCCGTCCTATTTCGTTCTGGCATCAAAGGTGCGTAAAACGCCTTCGAAGGCTCCCCAAGCCCAGAATGCGTATTCGGATATGCACGACCGCTGCCGGTCCGTGACGTGGATGGCATCGCCGTCGACGCGTTCGAGGTCGGCCGCGAGTACCGAAGTCGGTCCGAGCCTGGGCGCGGCTATTTCTCGCCGAACGCTGGGCCGAACCGGTCGCGCCTGTTCGCGAACGGTCGCCTCGCGCGAAACGCGCGATGGCGGCGCAACCGCGTGCGCAAGAGCAGCGGCAGGCGCCACACAGGAAATCTCAGCGCAATTCCTGATCCCAAATTCCTAATTGCTTTCAGCCATCAGACCTCACCTGGGCGCTATGATGGTCGCGCCATCACACAGACACTGACGTTTTTCGCTGGAGGCAGGTCGATGGCCAGGATTGCACCGATTGCGGCGGCAGCGCTCCTCGGGCTGGTCGCGCTCCGGGCGGCGTCGAGCGATACCCAGGACGGCCAATGGCGCCGTTATTCCGCCGACAACGGCAGCACCAAGTACTCGCCGCTCGATCAGATCAACCGGTCGAACGTCGCGCAGTTGAAGGTCGCCTGGCGCCGCCCGCAGGCGCCGTCCGACATCGTCGCCGCGAATCCGGGGTTGCGCCTGAACAACAACTATCGCGCGACGCCGATCATGGTCGACGGCGTGCTGTACGCCTCGAACGGCCTCGGCCTCGCCGAAGCGATCAACCCGCAGACCGGCGCGACCATCTGGGTCCAGAAGCCGGGCGACGATCCGCTCCGCGGGTCTGCCAGCGCCCGCGGTGTCGCCTACTGGACTGACAGCGGCCGCAACGATCGAATTCTCACCTATCGCAACCAGTACCTCTATGCGCTGGACCCGAAGACCGGCGACGTCATCCCGTCGTTCGGCACGGGCGGCCGGATCGATCTCTCGCTCGGCCTCAGCCCGCTCGCGGGCGGGTGGACCTGGAACGCGGCGCCGCTCGTCGTCCGCGACGTCGTCGTCCTCGGCTCCGCGATGGTCAATCAGGATTCCGCGTCGAAGATGGAGGGCGCGCCGGGCGTCGTGCGCGCGTTCGACGCGCGGAGCGGCAAGCTGCGGTGGACATGGAGTCCCGATCCCGCGCGCGGGCGAGCCCGGCGTGCGAAACGTGGGAAAACGAATCGTGGTCGCTACACCGGTGCTGGCAACGTCTGGTCGCTGATGAGCGCGGACGACGAACTCGGCTACGTGTATCTGCCGACGACGAGCGTCACCAACGACATGTACGGCGGGCACCGGCTCGGCAACAACCTGTACAGCTCGTCGGTCGTGTGCCTGGACGCGGCGACCGGCAAGCGGCTCTGGCACTTCCAGACCGTGCACCACGATCTCTTCGACTACGACAACCCCGCGGCGCCGATCCTGGCCGACATCACCGTGAACGGCCAACGAATCAAGGCGGTCGTCCAGGTGACGAAGCAATCGTTCGCCTACGTGCTGGATCGGGTCACCGGCAAGCCGGTCTGGCCGATTGAAGAGCGCCCCGCGCCCGCGTCGACTGTTCCCGGCGAGAAGGCCGCGGTCACGCAGCCCACGCCGACGAAGCCGCCGCCGTTCGATCGGCAGGGCATCACCGACGACGATCTCATCGACTTCACGCCCGAGCTCAGGGCCGAAGCGAAGGAGATGCTGAAGAAGTACGTCACGGGACCGATCTTCACACCGCCCTCGATTGCCGGAGCCGGGCCGGATGACAAGAAGGGCACAATCCAGCTGCCGGGATCGGTCGGCGGCGCGGACTGGACAGGCGCCGCGTTCGATCCCGAGACCGGGATGCTCTACGTGCCGTCGATGACGAATCCGTTCGTGGCCAACCTGCTACCCGGCGATCAGGGCAAGACGAACCTGCGCTATCGCGCCTCGACGCGCGAGCTGTTCCAGGGTCCGCAGGGGCTCCCGCTGATGAAGCCGCCGTACGGTCGCGTCACGGCGCTCGACCTGAATCGGGGCGAACTCGCGTGGATCGTGCCAAACGGTGACGGTCCCAGGAATCACCCGGCGATCGCGCATTTGAAGTTAGGGCCGCTCGGCAACCCGGTGCGCTCGGCCGTGATCGTCACCAAGTCGCTGGTCTTCGCGACGGTTGGCGATCAGATCACGGTGCGCACGCCTCCAAACGGCGGCGGCAGGCAGTTCAGCGCACTGGACAAGGCAACCGGGGCCCAGGTGTGGAAAACCGAGCTCGAGGCTGGCGCGACCGGTGCGCCGATGACCTACCTGCACCAGGGAAAGCAGTACATCGTGTTCGCCATCGGTGGCCAGCAGCACCCGGCGGAGTTCGTCGCTCTGGCGTTACCGTGATGTCGCTCTGGCGACCGTGATATTGTCGGGCTTCATCCTGAAGCGGGACGAATCGTTTCTGCACTAGCCCGGGGAGAGTACCTGATGGGTCGCGTTCTCGCGCTCGCCGCGGTGTTGCTCGCGCCGACCGTCTTTGCTCTTCGCGCAGGCTCAGGCCGCGCCGCGATTGATTACGACAGGGATGTCCGCCCGATCCTCGCAGAACGCTGCTTCGGCTGTCACGGGCCGCGCCAGCAGCAGTCGGGCCTGCGGCTCGATCTCCGGCAGTACGCGCTCAGGGGCGGCGACTACGGCGTGGTCATCGTGCCGGGCAACGCAGCCGAGAGCAAGCTGATCAAGCGGCTGATCGGCTCTGAAGCCGGGCTCCAGATGCCGCCGACCGGTCCGATCCCTCAACACGAAATCGAGACGCTCCGCACCTGGATCAACGCGGGCGCTGAGATGCCCGGCCGCGCGATTGAGACAGTAGCCGTGGAACGCGAAACCAGTCCGGCCGTTCAGCCGCTGATCGACGCGATTGTCAATCATGATCTCGGGCGACTGAAGACGCTGCTTGCGGCCGATAAGACTCTCGCGAAGGCGGCCGACGGATCCGGGTCGTCGCTGTTGATGCACGGCGCCGCGAGCGGCACCGTCTCCATCATGCAGGCGCTGATCGACGCTGGGGCGGACGTGAACGCGAAGAACTCGCGGGCGGCGACGGCGCTGCACTGGGCGGCGGCCGACGCGGCGAAGGTGAAGCTGCTGCTGCTGAACGGGGCCAGCGTCGATGCGAAGACGGTCGAGGGACGCACACCGTTGTTCGCCGCGGCCACGATGCCGGGCAGTGCCCCTGCCATGCGTCACCTCCTCGAAGCGGGTGCAGACGTCAATGCCGCGACCTTGGCCGGCACCACGCCGCTTTTTCCGGCGGTCAACGCGAGCGCTGAAACGACCAGGCTGCTGCTCGATCATGGCGCCGATCCGAATCGGGCGACGCGTGCCGGCGTGACGCCGATCCTGTTCACGCGCGATGCGGCGGTCGTCTCGCTGCTCGTCGCCAGAGGGGCGGATGTTCGCGCCAGGTCCAAGGTTGGCGAGACGGCGCTGATGGACGTCGCTGCGCGGGGAGACCTCGCAGGCGGCGAAACTGCTGCTCGAGCGCGGAGCGGACGTCAATGCCGTCGATCACCGCGGCTATACGGCGCTCGTGCTCGCTGCGCACTTCGACGGCGATGCGGTGGAGCTTGTCCGGCTCCTGCTCGCTGCGGGCGCCGATCCCCATGCGATCGCCGAGGGTGAAACCGCACTCAGTCTCGCTGCGCGGCGCGGCGAGACGGAAGTGACCAGGATCCTGCGAACGGCCGCTGCGGCCCAGCGCCCGAGTGTCTCGCGACAGTAGGTGAGGATGTATGACGATGCGAATGGTGTTGTGCGTCGCTGCGGCGCTGCTCGTCGGCCAGGGCGTCACCGGCGCCGACGAACTCGGTGTCGCGTGAGGCCTTGAGCGCCGCGGCGCAGAAGAGTCTGGATTTGCTCGTCAAGACGAGCCCAGCCTTCATCAAGAAGGGCGGCTGCAATTCGTGTCACAACCAGACCCTGCCAGCCGCGGCGCAGACATTTGCCCGGAGCCGCGGCATCGCGGTCGGCGATCCGATCGAACAGCTGCCGCCTGAAGTCTCGGATGCGACCATGGAGCGGTACGCCGAGTATTCCGTGGCCGGAGGCGCCGGGATCAATGCGCTCTCCTTCCAACTGTTCGAGGACGATCTGGCGAAACGGCCGGCTGACGGACGCGTTCGCGCGCAGATCCAGTACATCAAGGGTCAGCAGCAGCCAGAAGGCTACTGGCGCGGCGGCGGCCTGCCTGACCAACAACGGTCAGGCGGGTCTTGGCCGCCCAGGTGCGTCGCGGCCGCCGTTGATGTTCGACGAATTCACGCCAACCGCCTTCATGGTTCGTGCGTTGAAGGCGTACGGTGCGCCGAGCGATGTTGTCGACACCACGGCCAGAATCGCCAAGGCGCGCCAGTGGCTCCTGGGCACCAAGGCGACGCGCCTGCAGGAGCATGCCTTCAAGGTCCTCGGGTTGAAGTGGTCGGGCGCGGATCGCCGGGCGATCGACGGCGCCGCTCGCGATCTGCAGGCGCTCCAGCAGCGCGACGGCGGCTTCTCGCAGCTGCCCACGCTGCCGTCCGATGCATACGCGACCGGCCTCGCGCTGTTCGCGCTGCTACGAGGCCGGATTACCCGTCGACGCATCGGGTGTATCAGGCAGGCCTGAAGTTCCTGCTGACGACGCAGGCGGCGGACGGAACGTGGCACGTCAGGAGCCGGTCGCTGGAGTTCCAGCCGTACTTCGAGAGCGGCTATCCGTACCAACGCGATCAGTGGATTTCGGCGGCGGGAGCCGCCTACGCGACGCTGGCGATTGCCGCCGCCGTCGAACCACCGCAGACCGCGGCGCGCTGAACCAGGACTTCAGGACGCCGTTCAGGACGGTCGTGACGCCGGCGCGCCGCCCCATCGAACGGTCGGGTGCGCGTGAACCAGCGTGCCCTTGTCCGAGACGACGTGGGAATGTTCGTCGAAGATCGCGCGCAGGCTGGTGTCCTTGTAGAAGTTGCTGACCGAGTAGCCGCACAGCGTCTTGATGTCGCGGGTGGACACCAGCCTGTTCCAGAGCATTTCGAGCCGGATGGCCGCCTCGTCGAGCCCGGCCTTGCAGAGCACATCGACCCCCTCGCCGTAGACGCGGATCGGCCGGCCGCCAAACGGTTGATCGAGATGCGCGGGCCGCGATGGCCTGGAACAGGTTCGCGTCGGGCCTGCCGCCGACCATGAACGACCCGAGCATCGCGTGGGCGTCGAATAGCTTGAGCTCGCCGGTGCGCCTCCATCGACGCGACGTCGAAATGACGCGCCCGAAGCTCGGCCAGAATACTCTTCCGGTGGTCGGGTGTCGCGATGACTATCGCCGGCTGGCGCGCCGCCAGGCCCTCGCCGAGGAACTCGGCGGCGATGCGGCCGAGCGAGCTGCCGGACTCGAAGAACTTCACCGCATGAAAGTGTCCCGGGCGTCTGGTCGTCATCCCGATTCAGGCTAGTTGATTCAGGTTAGCACTTTCTTCACACCGCCGTTGCCGAAACGTCAATCTTCCTTCCACGGGTTGTTCGCAAAGACTGCCAGCTCCGGCCAGAGCGCTCGGCGCGGCATGTCGAGCGCGGCCATAATCGTGGCGGCGATGTCGGCTGCGTAGAGCTTGTTCGGGTTGTTGCGGCCGGTGCGCCCGCCGAAGTCGGTCTGCACCTCCGACGGGCACAACGACACGACGCGGATGCCGTGCGGCCGCAGCTCGGCCTGCCAGCACTGGCTGATGCCGCGCACCGCCCACTTGCTCCCGCTGTACGCCGTGCCTCCGGCGGCGCCTTTCATGCCGGAGGTCGACGCGATGTTCACGATGTCACCTGCGCCTTGCGCCTTCATCAGCGGCACCACCCGATTGGTGATGTCGACGAGGCCGAAGACGTTGGTGTCGAACTCGCGGCGCATCTCCTCGAGATCGAGGCTGCCAATCTCCGCCCGATACGCGTAGCCGGCGTTGTTGACGAGCACGTCGACGCCGCCCATGCGCTCCTGGCACACCTGGAGCGTCCGTGCATTGTCGTCGGGGACGCCGACATCCGCGCGGACGCCGTGCGCGCCGGTCTTGCGCGCGACGTCCTGGACGCGGGCGTCGTCGCGGCCAGTGAAGACGACCTGATGCCCCGCCTGCCGCGCATGTTCGACGACGGCCGCGCCGATGCCCTGACTGCCGCCGGTTACGAGAAAGCGTCTTGGTCACAAATACCCGATCGGAAGCTGAGGAACTGAGGAAGCTGAGGAACTGAGGAGCTGAAGAGTTCTAGTTGGTCCTCAGGTCCTCAGGCCTCAGGCCTGGCCTCAGCTGCCTCAGTTCCTCAGTTGGCTACATCGGCATTTGGATCTGCAGAATCTCGTAGGCGCGCAGGACGGCACGCGGATCGGGCCTGGGACTCTTGAGGCCGTACTGCGCCGCGAACTTGCTCATATCGATCTTCTCGACGGCCTGCTGCGCCGTGACGCCTTGCAGGCGGAGCGCTCGCGCCTGGCGCCACAAGTCGCGGATGTAGTTCTGGAAGTCGGTGATCTGCTGGCGCTCCTTGAGCGGCGCGCCGTGGCCCGGGCACGATGATGTCGAACTCGAGCGCCTTGAGGCGTTCGAGGCTGGCCGGCCATTCGTCGATGAACGCGTCGCCGAAATACGACAGGATGCCGCCGCCGGGGCGTCCTTCGAAGAAGTCGCCGGTGAACACGATCCGCTCGGCCGGGCAGGAAGACCATCGTGTCGCCGCCGGTGTGGCCGCGCCCGAGGAAGTGCACCTGCACCTCGCGGCCGCCCTTGTGAAGCGTCATCACGTCGGTGAAGGTCACGTTCGGCGGCTTGGGCGCGACTTCCTGGATCGCCTTCGCGTGCGCCTCGGTGACGCGCATGCGCGGCCTCGAGCTGCGCCCGCTCCTTCGCGTCGGTGGTCTTCGCAATCCGCTGCTTCATGTCTGCGCGATCTGCGCTCGGCAGCACGTCGGTGAAGGACTTGTTGGTGCGCTGCTGCATGCACGTTGGACAGGTGCATCGTGCGGATGTACTCGTGGCCGATGATCTCCACGTCGTCGCCGAAGATCTGGTTCCCGTGCGCGTGGTCGAAGTGATAGTGGGAGTTGAAGACGTACTTGATCGGCCGTGGGCTGATCTCTTCCTTGATCTGCGCGACCAGCGCGCGCGCCGCGGCCGGCGTGACGCTGGTGTCGACCAGCATCAGATGGTCGCTGTTCACGATGACCATCGAGTTGCTCATCGTGGTCATGATGCCGGTGCCGGTTGCGAAGAACACGCCCTCGCGCGATCTTCTCGAACCGGTACGCCTTTCGGCGCTCCGCCGGGCGCCTGCCCCCGTCCGAGCGCGATCGACGTCGCGACCAGGACGACGACCATGGTGACGAACAGATACCGTCTCATCGCTGCCTCCCAGGCTGAAATCGTCCCGCGATTATTTCACAACCGGACCGAAGCTTAGCTGAGAACGTCCTCGTTCCTCAGCTTTTGTACATGTCCCTCTGCGCCTTCTGGATCTGCTTCCAGCGCCGCTTGACGTTGGCGGAGGCGGCCTTGTCGTGTTTCCGTTCCTCGAACGCCAGCTCGCGCAGCAGCTTTCGATAGTTCTCCAGGCGGTCGGCGGGAATGCCGCCGGCGGCGACCTGGGCGAGCACGGCGCAGTCCGGTTCGGTGGTGTGCGTGCAGTCGGCGAACCGGCAGCCGGCGGCGCCGCCGCGATATCGTCGAATGCGCCGTCGACCGCTTCAGCGTCGGCCCACGGCTGCAGTTCGCGCATGCCGGGCGTGTCAATCAGCAGGCCGCCGCCGGGCAGGACGATCAGCTGCCGCGCTGTGGTCGTGTGCCGGCCTCGGCCATCGCTTTCCCTGACCGACTTCACCGGCTGACGGTCGCGGCCAATCAGGCGATTGATGATGGTCGACTTGCCGACGCCCGACGAGCCGACGAGGGCGACCGTGGCGGCCACATTCAGATACGGATCGAGCGGCGCGAGCCCCTCGTCGGTGAGCGCGCTGACGGCAACGGCGTCCACGAAGGGGAGACGATGCCGCAGGGCGGCCAGGGTCGCCGCGGCGTCGTCGGCCAGGTCCGACTTGTTCAGGACGACGACGGGAACCGCGCCGGCGTCCCACACGGCGGTCAGATACCGTTCGAGGCGGCGGGGATTCAGGTCGCCGGCGAACGCCGTCACGACGAACAGCGTATCGACGTTGGCGGCAATCACCTGCTCGTCGGACGCGCGGCCGGCGGCCTTGCGCGAGATGGTGCTGTGGCGCTCGAGGCGCGCCTGCACGAGGCCACGATCGCCGTCACCCCCACACGCCACGAGCACCCAATCGCCGACGACCGGCAGGTCCGCGGCGGCGAGGGCCTCATGACGCAGACGTCCGCTCACCTCGGCAAGGCCCTCGAACTCGCCGTCGACGCTGTACAGCCCGCGCTGCTGCTCGACGATGCGCGCCACACGCAGCTCGCCGCGGTAGCGCACGTCTGGCTGTTCCTCAAAAAATGACGACCATCCAAGCTGCGCGAGAGAGGTCACGGCGTCGCTCAAGTGTATATTCCTGCCGGCCGGCGGAGGTTTCGGAGAACGCGGAGAAATGCAACACACGGAGGCACGAAGACACGGAGACGACACGGAGAAGACCCGCGGTATGCGACCGCGCCCGCGAAGCGGGCGCGCCGAGGGTGGCAGGGCTCACGAAAATGCAAGCCACACGATTTTCACCGGCTTGCATTTTCGTGAGCCCTGCCACCCTCGGCAGCGGCCGGCTGCGCCGGCCGCGGTCGCACGCCGCAGGTGTCTTCTCCGTGCGTTCTCCGCGGCTCCGCGTCTCCGTGTGTTGCATTTCTCCGTGATCTCCGCCACCTCCGTGCGCCCAGGCCCAGGATGCGCTACACTGCGCGCGCTATGCATCAACCAGCCTTGATCCGGATCGGTTTCGCGCTCATCTCGGCGGCCGCTCTGGCGGCGTCGCTGACCACCAGGACCGACGCGGCGGGAGTGTCCGTGCCGACGGTCACGGGTCCGATTGCCAGCGTGGCGGTCGGCGATGCTTCTCACGACTATCCGTTCTTCGCCAGCATCGTGGACCTGAAGGCCCGCGGCTGGGTCGAAGAGGAGTTCTTCATCGAGGGCACCGCGACTCGCTACACGATGCAAGGTCAGGGGACTGCGACGGTGCGCGATTCCGGACACCCGTACAAGACGCGGATCCTCGTGCGCAGACCGGCAGCCGCCGGCGCGTTCAACGGCACCGTCGTCGTCGAATGGAACAACGTCACGGCTGGCCGCGATCTCGACATCGACTGGTTCCAGAGCTACGAGCACTTCATTCGATCGGGCTACGCGTGGGTCGGCGTGACGCCCCAGCGCGTCGGCGTCGAGGCGCTCAAGGTCTGGAACGCGAAGCGCTACGGCACGCTCGACGTCACGCACGCCGGCGCCGTGCAGAACGACGACCTGTCGTACGACGTCTTCGCCCAGGCCGCGCAGGCGATTCGTACGCCGGGCCGCGTCAACGTCCTCGGCGGCCTCAAGCCGGCGCGGATCTTCGCCACTGGCCACTCGCAATCAGCCGGCCGGCTCGCCAACTACGTCAACGGCGTTCATCCGATCGCTGCTGTGTTCGACGCCGTCGTCGTGCACGGCGGCGGCGGACGCATCAGGACCGACCTGACGATTCCGGTCTTCAAGCTGCTCGCCGAAACCGACGTGCTCGGCCAGCAGGCGGCAAACCGACAGCCTGATACCAGCAAGTACCGGAGCTGGGAAGTGGCCGGCAGCTCGCACGTCGACGTGCAGTTCCGGGAGTCGTCGTCGAAGCTGGCGTCGAGAGACGGCAGTCCGAGCGCGCCGCCACTGCCGGCGGCCGCCGCTGAAAACTCGCGCGGCCGGGCGAACGTGCCGAACACGCCGACGACGGGCCGGGGTGTGGCCACCGGACGTGGTCTCGCATCAGGCAACGCCGGCGGGTGCGAGCGGCCGCCGTACAGTCACGTGCCGTTCTATCACGTGATGAACGCGGCCTTCGATCACCTGGTGCGATGGGTCAAGGACGGCGTGCCGCCGCCGGCGGCGCCGCCGATCGAGACGACGGCCGTCGGGCCGCCTGCCGTCGCCGCTCGCGACAAGTTCGGCAATGCGCTCGGCGGCATCCGGCTCGCGGAACACGCCGTGCCGACCGCCACCAACACGGGGTTGAATACCGGTGCCGGGTTCTGCCGGCTCTACGGGTCGCACGAGCCGTTCGATCAGGCGACGGTCGCCAGTCTGTACCCGACACATGCCGCGTACGTCGCCGCGGTGCGCGACGTGACCGAGCGCAACGTGAAGGCGGGGTACATCCTGAAGGTCGATGCCGATCAGACGATCTCCGCCGCGGAGCGGTCAGACGTCGGGCGCAAGTAGTCGATTCGCCGGATTCCTGGGTTCATGGGCGGCATCACACCGCGCCGATTGGCGCTCGCCGGGATTCTGCTGCTTCTGGTGCGGGCCGCCGCTTCGCAGGATCAGTCCGAAGTATTTTCGCGGACCGAAGCGGCCGGGGCCGTGGTTCGGGCCACACGGGTCGCTTCGCCGCTTCGCATCGACGGCCGCCTGGACGAAGAGGTCTACCAGACGGTACCCGCCATCAGCGACTTCGTGCAAACGCTTCCTGATCCGGGCGCGGCGTCGACCGAGCGGACCGAGGCGTGGGTGCTGTACGACGATGACAACTTCTATGTGGTCTGCCGCTGCTGGGACAGTGCGCCGCCCGAGCAGTGGGTCGCGAACGACATGCGGCGCGATTCGCAGCGGCTGCGTGACAACGACAACTTCGGCGTAAGCCTCGACACGTACCACGACCGGCGGAACGCGTTCGTGTTCTATACGACGCCACTGGGCGCGCTCACCGATCAAATCTTTACGGATGAGGGAAATCCGAACCGCGACTGGAATCAGATCTGGGACGTGCGGACCGGACGCTTCGAAGGCGGATGGACGGTCGAAATCGCGATCCCGTTCAAATCGCTCCGCTACGGCGCCGGGCCGATCCCAGACCTGGGGGATTCAGATCCGCCGCGGCATTCGCCGGAAGAACGAGTGGACGCATCTGACCGTGCTGCCGCCCGCGAGCGGCGGCTCGCAGGCGTGGTTTCGCATCTCCGGCTCGGCGACGCTGGTCGGACTCGAGGTGCCGCCCGCCAGCAGGAACATCGAGATCAAGCCGTACGCCAGTGCCCGATCGACGACCGATCGCCTGGCGTCTCCCCCCGTCACGAACGACGGAGATGCCGACCTCGGCGGCGACCTGAAGTACGGCATCACGCCGAACCTGACCGCCGACTTCACCTACAACACCGACTTCGCGCAGGTCGAAGTCGACGAGCAGCAGGTCAACCTGACGCGCTTTGCGTTGAGCTTGCCGGAGAAGCGCGATTTCTTCCTTGAAGGCCGCGGCATCTTCGAGTTCGGCCGCGGCGTGGCTACGCGGCGGGGGCGGAGGGGACAGCGTCGCGCCGACGCTGTTTTACAGCCGCCGCATCGGCCTCAATCGCGGCCGCGTCATTCCGATCGACGTCGGCGGCCGCATGACCGGCAGGGTGGGCAAATTCAGCATCGGCGCTGCTCGACATCCGGACCGGCGAAGAAGAGGTCTCGGCCACGCCGGTCACCAACTTTGCGGTGGTGCGCGTCAAACGCGACATCCTGCGGCGCAGCAACATCGGCGCGATCTTCACGAACCGGTCGGACTCGGTGACGGGCCTCGGCTCCAACCAGACCTACGGCGCGGACGCGGCGTTCGGCTTCTACGAGAACCTGTCGTTGGACGGCTATTTCGCGAAGACGACCACACCGGGCGTCGACAGCGACGATCTCAGTTACCAGGGACGGTTCAACTACAACGGCGACCGGTATGGCGCGCGCGCCGAGTACCTGAGGGTCGGCGACAACTTCAACCCGGAGGTCGGGCTCGTCCGCCGCGACGACTTCGCGCGCAGCTTCGGATCGGCGCGCTTCAGCCCACGGCCGCAGAACATCGACTGGGTGCGGCAGTTCCGGTGGCAGGGACGACTTCGAGTACCTGGAGAACGGCGCCGGCCAGCTCGAAACGCGCAACCTGCGCGGCAGCTTCAACATCGAGATCGAGACGAGCGACGAAATCGGGTTCGAGGCGACGAGCTATTACGAGATGCTGATCGCCCCGTTCCAGGTCGCACCGGGGGTGTTCGTTCCGCCGGGCAGCTACGACTTCGCGGACGCCCAGGTCAGGTACCTGTTGGGAAACCAGCGGCGGGTCTCCGGCGAGCTGACGCTGCAGCACGGCGGGTTCTACGACGGCACGCTCACGGCGGTTGGCTACAGCGCTGCCCGCGTCTCGGTGACCGAGCAGCTCTCGGTCGAGCCTGCCATCTCCGTCAACTTCATCGACCTGCCGTACGGGAGCTTCACCACCCAGGTGCTTCGCGCGCGGACCGACTACGCCTTCTCGCCGCGCATGTTCGCCAGCGGCCTCGTCCAGTACCTCGTCGAACGACAGCCTGTTCAGCACCAACCTGCGCTTCCGGTGGGAGTATCGTCCGGGGAGCGAGTTCTTCCTCGTCTACACCGACGAGCGCGACACCCTCTCAAGGGGCGCGCCAGGGGTGCGGAACAGAGCGGTCGTCGCGAAGATAAACAGATTGGTCAGGTTCTGACGCTGCCGTTCGTCGTTCGCTTGGCAATCACCTCGTTCGACGTTCGTCGGACGAACGACGAACGCCCGAACGACGAACGGCATCCTACTTCGTTGGCACCGAGAATCTGACTTCGAGGTACGCGATCGCGCCGTTGATCTCGCTGTACCAGTGCGGCGTGTTCTCCGGGATGAGGATCGCGTCGCCCTTGCTCACTTTTCTCGTCTCGCCGCCCTCGATCTTCGCCAGCGTGCCCTGCGGCGCGCCGGCCGGCGGCCGGACGATCGTCCCGCCGGTGACGATCGTGCCGCTTCCTTCCACGATGTAGTGGAGCTCGGTCCCCACAGAGTGCGCAATGGCGCCCGCAGGCTTGCCGCGCCGCACGATGTTGATGCGGTACTGATCGTGGTTGGCAACCCGTGCCGTCGACATGTCGGGGTTGGCGGCGATTGCCTTTTTCAGCGCCGCGTCGAGATCGGCGGCGCTGACGTAGGTCGCCGGCGCGCCGCGCGGCGCTGGCGCGGTCGGCGCCTGCGTCCCGTTCTGCGGCTGCCCGCTGACGACGACGCCCGTGAACACGGCGGCGAGTCCCACGGCGGCGATCGTGGCTTTCATCATGCGCGGATTATAGACGCACGCATTCCGGGACGGCTACAATGTTCGGGCTGGAAGGAATACATTCGAACATGCATGTGAATCGATCGATTGTCGCCGCGCTTGCCGACGATTGTCGCGGCTGGCGGCTGGGTCGTGGCTGGCACGGCGCAGCAGCTGCCGCTGCAGCCCACCAAGGAACGCGGCGCCAACGTCACCGCCGCCTACGAAGGCTGGTATCCGAATCCCGACGGCACCTTCACCCTGCTGATTGGCTACTTCAACCGGAACCGCGTCGAGATCCTCGACATCCCGGTCGGCCCGAACAACCGGATCGAGCCCGGCGGTCCTGATTACGGTCAGCCCACGCATTTCCTTCCGCGCCGGCGATGGGGGGTGTTCACGATCACCGTGCCGAAGGACTTCGGCAACAAGAAGTCACGTGGACGCTCACCGCGAACGGCGAGACGACGCGAGATCCCCTTGTCGCTCAACCGTCGAATACCAGATCGAGCCGTTCAAGGACGTCGCGATGGGCAATACGCCGCCGATCCTGAAGCTCCAGGAGAGCGGTCCGGAATTCACCGGTCCGCCGCGCGGCTTCGCGGCGACATTGAGCGCGGCCGTGGGGCAGCCCTTGTCGTTCCCGGTGTGGGTCAGCGACAAGGCGACTACGGTGGCCGAGGAAGGCCGCGGCCGAGGCAATGCGCTGCCCGCGACGCTCGTCGCTCGTCAAGCACAGGGGACCGGGCGAGGTGAAGTTCGCTGAAGCGAGGCCGAAGGCCGATTTCGCCGCCGGCGGCAAGGCGACGGCCACGCCACGTTTTCGGCGCCAGGTGAATACGTCGTCCGCGTGCAGGCCAACGACTCGTCCGGGGAAGGCGGCGGCGGCTTCCAGTGCTGCTGGACGAACGTCCACGTGAAGGTGAACGTGAAGTAGAAGCGGAACTAGAACCTGCAGTTCACGCTTCTCGGTTCTCCGTTCTCGGTGCGTGTTCAAGTTCGGTTCTGAGTTCAAGTTCGGAGTTCGAGGGTTCGAGGTTCGCGGCTTCACGCGAACCCGAACCTCGAACGCCGAACTTCGAACCTCGAACTTCGAACCCGGAACCGAACCTGAACACGAACCGAGAAGCGAGAACCGAGAAGCGTGAACTGCAGTAGGTTCACGCCCCCACATACCCACTCGTCACGGCCGGCATCCGCCGGCCGACCAGCGCGCTGGCGACGTCAGCCGCGGCCTCGGGTTCGATGATTCGCAGTGGCCGCATGTAATCGCCCTCCAGGGCCGCCAGCGCGATGCCGTCGCGATACACGATGCGATGGGCCGTGATGGTGCGGACGCGATCGCCGCTGTCGAGGATGCCGGCGAGGTTGAGCGGATCCGCGGCGCTGATCGTGATGAGCCGGCCGTCTTTCGGCGTGCGCCGCACCTCGCGCAGCCGTTCTACCGCTTCCGGCAGCGCGAATTGCTCGCCCGACATGCCGGTGACGAACCGGCCGCCGCGGATTTCTCCGCGCGCCTCCAGCCGGCGATAGGCGCGCGCGAGCGCGCGCCATGGAACGGCATTCGCTTCGCGGGCGGCCAGGCGGCGGAACACCACGCCGTAGCGCGCGAGGAGCGCGCGGGCCTGCGTCTCGATCGCGGCGTCGGCCGTCGGGCCCGCATCGGTTTCGGCCTCGGGCGATCAGCGCTCCATCGGCCGCTTCGTCCGCCCTGTCCACGGCCGGCGAGCGATCCGGCCCTGCTGCGCGGATCGGCGATCGCGCGAAGGCCGGCGAAGCCGTCCGCGGTCAACCGCCCGGCGGCGACCAGCTCTCCGATGGCCGCACTCGATGCTTCGTCGTCCAGGTCCGCAGCCGCCGCCAGATCCCGGAAGAACATCGCGCCGCGCGCCTCGAGTGTCGCCAGCACGCGAGCGGCAGCCGCTGAAAGCGGGCGTCATCGCATTCGGCACATCGCGGAGGGCCAGCCACTGCGCGGCGTGCTCGCGCAGGAAGATCGCGATTGGCGTCGCCCCGCCTACCGAGGTCGCGGCCGGCGAGAGTCGAGCCCAGCCGACTTCGCCGGTCAGGCACAGCATGTCGAGCAGCGCCGGGTCGTACCGATCCATGCGGGCGGGCAGAATCGTCCGCTCCCACGCGCGCCGCCGGCGCCTCGAAGCCGTCCAGGAGCGCCGCGACCGCGCGCAGGCCGTCGATGCCCGAGAGCCGGCCGTTCGCGTCGAGGTGGTGCCACGCGAACAGGAAGCGCATGAAGTCGGCCGCATCAACCGGCTCGATCTCGGCGCGCAGCCGGTTCAGCGTGTAGCGGTGGATGCGCGCCAGCAGCGCGCGATCGCACCACTGCACCTCGGGCAGGCGGGGCGGGTGGGCCGGCTGGGGCACGGGTCGGGATTTTCGAAGTCCCCGCGAAGCACGGCGCCCTCGGACTCCAGCGCGAGCAGCGCGCGCGTCGGCGTCCGCGGTCGAAATCCCGAGGTCGCCGGCGAGCGCGCGCGGCCGTCGTGGGGCCGACGAGCGTCAGCCGGCCGCGGAGAAGCTCGACGATGGCGTCCTCGCGCGTCCAGGTCTGTGCGGCGCGCGACGGCGGAGCCGTGACGGGCGGCTGCAGCACCGCGTACCGGGTGGATCGCCAGCAGTTCGGGCAGCCGTTCGGCGGCAAACCAGGCGCGCGACGGCGGACCGGCGCCGAGTCGCACTAAGCGTCGCCCTGCCGGATGCCGGCCAGCGTGTCGAACAGCTCGGCCGGGCATCGCCGCTGGCATCGGCGGGCGTCAGGAAACCGATCGTCAGCAGCGCATCGTGCAGTTCGTCGGCGTCGCGCGGGCTCGGCTGCTGCTCGCTCGCGCACGCGCTCGATCGCGGCGGCGTCGAGCGCGCCGAGCTCGGAGGCGGCTGGCTCGCCGGCTCGCCGCGTGTAGACCGCCTGCGCCCGCCGCTCTTCGAGCGGCGCATCGTCGAGGAACGCGTACGGCCGCGCGTTGAGAATCTCGTGCGAGAGCGGCGACGGCTCGGGCGTGTCGCGCGCGACGAGCCGCAGCTCGCCGCGGTGGATCCGTTCGAGGACGCGGGTCAGCCCGTCGAAATCCATCGCCTCCTGCAGGCAATCGCGGACCGTCTGATTGACGAGCGGATGATCCGGGATCTGGCGGTCGCCTGGAATGTTCTCGAGGCATGCCGCCGCGTCAGGGAAGACCGCGGCCATCAGATCGTCCGCGAGCATCCGCTGCAGCTGCGGCGGCACCTTCTTGCCGTGGCGATTGCGCGGCACGGCGAGCGAGATCGTCGTGTTCCAGCGCCACCGCGTCTGGAACACCGGCGCGTCGAGAAACGCCTGGACCAGGACGTCGCGCGCCGTCGCCGGGTGCAGATACCGAAAGACGTCCGCCAGCGGAAACGAGTGCTGCGGTCCGAGCGACAGCAGCAGCCCTTCTTCCGTCGCCGCCGCCTGCAGCTCGAAATTGAACTGGCGGCAGAAGCGCTTGCGCAGCGCGAGCCCCCACGCCTTGTTGATGCGGCTGCCGAACGGCGCGTGCAGCACGAGCTGCATGCCGCCCGACTCGTCGAAGAAGCGCTCGAGCACGAGCGTGTCCTGCGTCGGCAGCACGCCGAGCGCCTCGCGGCCCTCGGCGAGATAGGCGATCGTCTGTTCGGCGGCGTCGGCCGGCGATGCCGGCTTCGCGCGCGAGCCATTCGATCGCGGCGTGTCGGGTACGCTGATCGTCAGCGCGCTGTCGAGCAGAGCGATCGACGCTCTGCGCGCAGGTCGCTCACGGCGCGCGAGAGCTCGTCGCTCCTGCCGGGCGCCTCGCCGAGCCAGAAAGGAATGTTCGGCGGCGCGCCCTTGGCGTCGGCGACGCGGACGACGCCCGCGCCGACCTGGAGCGACGCGCCACGACAGGTTGCCGAGCTGGAAGACATCGCCGGCCATGCTCTCGATCGCGAAGTCCTCGTTGAGCGTGCCGATGAACGTGTCGTCGGGCTCGAGGACGACGCGGTAATCGGCGACTTCGGGAATGGCGCCGCCCGACGTGATCGCCAGCAGCCGCGCGTGCCGGCGGCTGCGCAGCCGGCGCGTTCACCTCGTCGCGATGGATGAGCGCGGCGCGGCGGCCGCGCCTGGTCGCGAACCCGTCGGCTGCCATCGCGACCACGGCGTCGAAGTCGGCGCGCGGCGAGATCGCGGTACGGCCACGCCCGCCGGACCAGCGCAAACAGCTCGTCCTCGCTGTAGTCGCGGCACGCCAGCCTCGGCGACGACCTGCTGCGTCAGCACGTCGAGCGGCGCGTCGTGCGAGACGATGCGATCGAGCTCGCCGGCGCGGATCGGCGCGCAAGCAGGGCCGCGCATTCGACGAGATCGTCGCGCGACACCGGGAACACGCGGCCCTTCGGCGTGCCGGTGATCGTGTGGCCGGACCGGCCGACGCGCTGAAGGACGGTGGCGATTCGATGCGGCGATCCGATCTGGCAGACCAGATCGACGTGTCCGATGTCGATGCCGAGCTCGAGCGACGCCGTCGCGACGAGCGCCTTGAGTGTCCCGCCCTTGAGCCGCGCCTCGGCGTCGAGGCGCTTCTCCTTCGACAGGCTGCCGTGGTGCGCCGTGACCGCATCGGCGCCGAGCCGGTCGCTCAGGTGCCGCGCGACCCGTTCCGCCATCCGGCGCGTGTTGACGAACACGAGCGTCGTGCGATGCGCCCGGATGAGGTCGGTCAGCCGCTCGTAGTACTCCTCCCACACCTCGTGCGACATGACCGCTTCGAGCGCCGACTTCGGCAGCTCGAGGCCGAGGTCCATCTCGCGCCGGTGGCCCTCGTCGACGATCTCGACCGTCGTCGGCCGGCGTGCCGACGAGAAATCGCGCGACCTCCTCGATCGGCTTCTGCGTCGCCGACAGGCCGATTCGCTGAAGCGGCTGCCCGGCGGCCTGCTGCAGCCGCTCGAGCGACAGCGCGAGGTGCGCGCCGCGGCGGCCGCCGATCACCGCGTGGATTTCGTCGACGATCACCGTCCGGACGGTGCGCAGCATCTCGCGGCTGCGTTCGGCGGTGAGCAGGAGATACAGCGACTCGGGCGTCGTGACCAGGATGTGCGGCGGCGTCCGCAGCATCGACGCGCGCTCGTGCTGCGGCGTGTCGCCGGTCCGCACCGCGGCCGTGATCGCCGGCGCGCTCAAGCCGCGCGCCTCGGCGCCGCGCCGCAGGCCGCGGCGCGGCTCCGCGAGGTTCTTGTGGATGTCGGCGCTCAGCGCCTTCAGCGGCGAGACGTAGACGACGCGGACGGCGTCGGCGAGCGGTGCGGCCAGCGCGTCCTTCAGCAGGTCGTCGAGAGCGATCAGAAACGCGGCGAGCGTCTTGCCCGAACCGGTCGGGGCCGCAATCAGCGTGTGACGCCCCTCACGGATCGCCGCCCAGCCGCGGCGCTGCGCGATCGTCGGCTCGCCGAGCGTTTCAGCGAACCACTCGGCCGTAATCGGATGAAAGGCTTCGAGGGACATGGGAAAATCCGAGTATCCCACATCCCATGCATCGCCTGTGGCGCCTGAGAAAACAGAACCTCGTCGTCGACGCGCAGCTCACCGACGACGGAGAGGCAGGTGTGGAGGTGGCGTTCCTCTACAACGGCGAGGTTTCGTACCGCCGCCGCTGGCCCACGCGCAGCGAGGCGCTCGCTGACGCCACCGCCAGGCGATCAGAGCTCGAGCGCGAGGGCTGGATGCTGCATTGGTGATACAGTTGGTCGCGGAGCTGACGGAGGCCACGGAGAAATGCAACCACGGAGACGCGGAGACGCGGAGAGACCGCATGTGAGAGAATACCTGACGGTTGCGTGAGCGGCCGGCTGCGCGGGGCGGTCGCATACTCGCAGGTCTTCTCCGTGTCGTCTCCGTGACTTCGTGCCTCCGTGTGTGCATTTCTCCGCGATCTCCGTCTCTCCGTAGCGCTCGGTTACAATCCGCCCATGGTCATCATTCTTCGCGCGTTGACGATGGTGGGTGCCATCACAGGCATGGCCGACATCGCGTCGGCCGAAAACTGGCCCAGCTGGCGCGGCCCGCGCAGCACGGGCGTATCCAGCGAAACGCAGCTGCCCGAGACGTGGAGCGATAAGACGAACGTCGCGTGGCGGACGCGGCTGAGCGGCGCGGGTGTGTCGTCGCCGGTGGTGTGGGGCGGTCAGGTCTTCGTGACCGCTCAGGTCGGGTCGGGCGCGAGCTCTGTCGGTCCGCGTCTGGGCCAGGGCGCCGACCGCTCGGACGCGGAACGCTCGTTGACGGCTGCCGCCCGCGGAACCGGGTGCAGTTCGTCATCGAGGCGTTGAGCGCCGCCGACGGCCGCCGGGTCTGGACCCACGAGACAAAAGCAGACGGGTCGTTGCCGCCGTGCACGACAAGCACAACCTTGCCAGCGCCAGCCCGGTCACCGATGGGCAGCGCGTATACGCCGTATTCGGGACCGGCCAGGTGGTGGCGGTCGACATGGCCGGACGCGCTGTCTGGACGCGGCACCTGGGCAAGGAGTTCGGCGAATGGGACATCAACTGGGGCAACGGCAGCTCGCCGGTGATCCACCAGAACACGCTCATCCTCGTCTGTTACCACGGTCCTTCCGTCGTATCTGCTCGCGCTCGATGCCGCCACGGGTAAGCAGCTCTGGAAGACCGATCGGCCACGCGGGACGACCTCGTACAGCACCCCGGTCATCGTGCCCGCCGCCCAGGGCTCGGAGCTCGTCGTGAACTCGAGCGTCGGCATCGAGGCCTACGACCCGGCGACCGGCCGGGCCCTCTGGCACTTCAACGAACCGAACCAGTTTCCGATCCCGGTCGCGATGCATCATGACGGCGTCATCTATCTCTCGCGCGGCTACCGCAGCGGTCCGTACGCGGCGATCCGGCCGGGCGGTCGCGGCGATATCTCCAAGACCCACGTCGTGTGGCACGTGCCGACCGGTGCGCCCTATATCTCGTCGATCGTGTATTACGACGGATTGATCTACATGGCCGGCGATGTCGGCGTGGTGACCTGCGTGGACGCGAAGACCGGCGAGCGTGTCTGGCGCGAGCGGCTCGGCGGCATCTACACGGCCTCGCCGATTGCGGGCGACGGGCGGATTTACCTGTTCGGCGAGAGCGGAGAGACCCTCGTGCTCAAGGCCGGGCGCGCCCCCCAGGTCATCGCGCGGAACCGCGTCGAGGGCCGCGTCCTCGCGTCGCCGGCCGTCTCGGAAGGACGCCTGTTCATCCGGACCGACGACGAGGTGGTGGCGGTGAGGCGGTAGGGTTTCAGGCGCCGTAAACACGCGGATGCCGAACACCGCGACGCTGAGACGGCGCGGATCATCGCCTTCTCCTGTGTCCGCGCCATCGAGGCTGTCGAACCTGACGATCGTCGGGCCGCCGGCAGCTCGAACGTTCCCGTTTCGAAGGTCGCCCTCGTCGGCGTCACGATCCAGGTGGCGATCTCGCCGGCCGGCATGCTGATCCGCAGCCGCCGCGGGCGGCTGTGCGACCGCGTGTCGACCCGCAGCCGTACTACGGACGGCCTCATAAGTTTCGATACCCATCTCGGCCTGATTCGTTCATCCACTGCCAGCGGATATCCCGGTCGGGCAGCTCTTCTGCGGTACGACCATCCCGCGCCGAGGCCGACGGCCGCGAAGGGTGCCGCGTTCTCGGTTGCGACGGCCATCGGATCGGCGTGTCCCCGTCGCGGCATCGCGTCGGCGGGCGAGCGCGACCACAGAACAGGCAGCCGCGAGTACGCATAGTCGCCGCCCGAGCGATTGGCGTAGCAGAGCACGCCCACCTCGCGGCAGAACGGCGGCGCGGTATGGGGCTCACACCGGCCGGGCCACGCCGGTGGGGCTGCCGCTTCCGCGTCCGAGGATGAGCACCTTCTCGCAGCCGGGAGTGGCGAGCGGCGGCTCCGGCGCCGGCTGGGACCCTGAGACGCGCTCGGAAAAAATCTCGACCAGCGGATTGTCCGCGGCGGGCCACCGCTGCCAGAGCATCGCGGCCAGCCGGGTCGGCTGCAGGTAGTTCTCCGGCCGGGAGGGCGCAAAGAAGATCGTGCACCAGACGACCGACGCGGCGGTCAGGATTCTCAACGCGGCGGCCGGCGGCGCCGCCTCGAGCACCGGGATCGCCACTGGCAGCAGCCACAGGCCGTACCTGGACGGTCCAGGCGTTCCGCCGCTGTTCACGTTCAGCATCTGCGTGAACATCAGCACGAAGAGCGCGCCCATCAACAGCACCGTGCCGTGCGTCAGCGTGACCACCTGCCGGGGCGCGCGGACCAGCGCGAGCACGAGCGCCAGCACCATGGCCGCGGTGACGAGCGGCGCATGCACGAAGATGCCGATGTTCGGATCGAACGGGGTCGAGAGGAGCTCGCGAGCCAGCGGCAGGTGCGGGTTGCCGCGAACCATCGCGGTGATGCTGCCGCCGAATCGCGCGTACTGATACGCAGGGTTCACCGCCACGAGCGCCACGGCGGCCCCGGCGGCGATCCAGACGCGCCGGTTCACGAAGCCGGTGGGAAGCGCCGCGAAAATCAAGGCGGCGACGAGGGCGGGGACGATCACCGGTTCCTGCGCCGACGCCAGGCCCAGCGCGAGAATCGTCAGCCACGGCGCCCTGCCGATGGAGGCAATCGCAACGGCAATCAGCCCGAACGTGAACACTTCGGGATGCGGCTTGTCGATCCACCACAGGATCGGGCCGGCGGCGAGCAGCACCGCCGCCACCGTGGAGACGCGCTTCACGAGCACCACGGCGGCGCCCGCCAGCAGCAGGAGATTCAGCGCCGTGAAGCCGGAGCGCGGATCACGTCCAATCGTTTCCGCGGCGCGAACCAGGGGAGCCGCGGTCAGCGCGTAGAACCAGGAGCGCCGCACATCGCTGGCGGGCAGCAGCGGCGACCCGTGCGCGATCGCGGTCGCCATGGCGACGTGGTCGCGCGAATCGCCCACTGGCCTCGGTGGCGACAGCATCGCCAGGCCGCCGCCGAGGGCCAGCACCGCGGCGAGCATCAGCGCGCCGCTCCGGCTCGACACCGCGAGCATGCGCATCAGGATCAGCACGCCGGCGACGACGAGCGCGTACGAGATCATGCCCGCACAAGATATCACTCGGTGAGCGGCGGTATACTGCGCGAGTGCTGAGAAAGGCCGTCGTCGTCGTCTCGATCGTCGCGGCGATCGCCGTCGCGCTCTACGCGGCCGGATTTCGCATCGCGCTGGATGGCAGCGGCATGTTCCCGCGTTTCGTCTCGAGCGCTCCCGATTACGACGCGCTCGAAGCCGACCGCGCCCGCCAGCGCACGGGCGCTCCGCAGCAATCCGCGACGGGACGCCTCGCGCGGAGCGCTCGGTGTCCAGGAAGACGGCTCCAGTCACGTCCGCTGCGCCGCCGTCTGCGCCGGAAGCCGGCGAATCGATCCGCGAACCCGCGCCCGCGCCGCGCGCGCCGATGGCCGTCTGGCCGGACTTCCGCGGGCCCGCGCGTGATGGCCGAAGCGCGGAAGCTATCCTGACCGACTGGCCGTCCTCGGGACTCCGTCAGCTGTGGAAGCAACCGATTGGTCTCGGCTACGCCTCGTTCGTCGTCGCCGGCGGCAGGGCCTTCACCATCGAGCAGCGACGGCGGCAGGAAGTGGTCGCCGCGTACGACGTCGACACCGGCCGCGAGCTCTGGACCAACGCATGGGACGGTGAGTTCGTGGAGACGATGGGCGGCGACGGGCCGCGCGCGACGCCGACGTATCACGACGGCCGTCTGTACGCCCTTGGCGCACTCGGTGAGTTCCGCTGCATCGACGCCGCCACCGGGACCGTCGTCTGGCGCCGTAACATCCTCGACGACAACGAGGCCTCCAATCTCGAGTGGGGCATGTCGGCATCGCCGCTCATTGTCGATGACAAGGTGATTGTTCTCCCTGGTGGCAGCCGCGGGCGATCGGTGGTGGCCTACAACAAGGCCACCGGTGACGTGATCTGGCGGGCGCTCGACGACCGGCAGGCGTACGTGTCGCCGATGCTCGTCACGCTCGCGGGCGTCCGGCAGGTCCTGATCGTCAGCGCTACGCGGGCGTCCGGCCTGGATCCCGCTGACGGAACGGAGCTGTGGGCGTACTCATGGCCTACCGGCCAGGGCATCAACGTGGCGCAGCCGGTGCTCCTCGGCGGCGATCGCGTGTTCCTGTCCGCGAGCTACGGCCAGGGCGCCGCCGTGTTCGAGGTCCGCCGCGACGGCGACCGCTTCACGACACGCACCGTCTGGGAAAACTCGCGGATGAAGAACAAGTTCACCAGCTCCGCTGCTGCACGAAGGCTATCTGTACGGTCTGGACGAGTCGATCCTGGCGTGCGTCGACGCGGCGACCGGGGAGCTGAAATGGAAGGGCGGCCGGTACGGGTACGGTCAGCCGCTCATCGCCGGCGACCATCTCATCGTGTTGACCGAAAGCGGAGAGGTCGTGCTGGTCAAGGCGACGCCCCAACGGCACGAAGAGGTGGCGCGCTTCTCAGCGATTGAAGGCAAGACCTGGAATCACCCGGTCGTCGCGAACGGCCGGCTGCTGGTCCGTAATCTTCGCGAGATGGCCGCCTTCGACATTCGCCCGCGCTGAATCGGAAGGCTCGTGAAGCTCATCGGATGGACACGGACGGGCCACAGAGGACGTAGAACACGGTCAGACGAGGCGAAGCACACGGAGCACGACACGGAGAAGACAGCGCGCGACCGCGGCCGGCGGAGCCGGCCGCATGCAGACGACGAAAGAGCCGACAAAATGCAGCCATGCGATTCTGTATTTTCACGCGCCCTTTCGTCACCAGCGCCCCGCTTTGCGGGGCGGTCGCGCCGCAGCGTCGCCGCCTCCGTGCGTTTCTCCGTGTCTCCGTCCTCCGTGTTGCATTGTCCGTGATCTCCGAAATCTCCGTTATCTTCGGGAGCGCATGGCCTCGAGCACCTCGCCGAGCCGCTTGATCTCCTCGCCGTACTGCGCCCAGTTACCCTCTCGCTGCGCCTGGAGCGCGCGGCGGTAGTGATCCATCGCGCGGGTGGACAGTTCGTCGCTGCTCTCCGGCGAAGGCGGGGCCGCCGGCGTGGGCGATGCGCCGGCAGGCTGGTGTCGGCGCCGGGGTAGAAGGCCCGCCTCCCTTCGGGAACAGCCGGTTGAGCGCGACGTCGAGCGTCTCGTCCATCACGATGTGATTCTGGTACGCGACGATGACGCGCTTCAGCTCGGGGATGCGGCCGCCGGCGGCAGCGCAGGTAGAGCGGGCGGATGTAAATCAGCGACTCCTCGATCGGGATGACGAGCAGCGTCCCCTGGAGGACCTCCGATCCCTGCTGGTTCCACAGCGTGATCTGCGGCGAGATCACCTGATCCTGGTTGATGCGCGCGACCACCTGCCGCGGACCGAAGACGACCTTCTGCTTCGGAAACTGGAAGACCAGCATCCGGCCGTAGTGCTCTCCGTCGCTGCGCGCCACCATCCACGACGCCAGGTTGTCCTTGCGTGCGGGCGTGAACGGCAGCATCTGGATGAATTCCGCCTGGCGCTCGCCCGGCAGCCGCATCACCGTGTAGTACGGCTGCATCAGCTGCGGCCGCGCCTCGCCGTCGATCGCCGGCACCTCCCAGAGATCTTCCTTGTTGTAGAACACCGACGGGTTCGTCATGTGGTAGGTGGCGTACACCGCTGCCTGCATCGAGAAGATCCCTTCGGGATATCTGAGCCGGGTCCGCATGTCCTCGGGCATGTCGGAGAGCGGGACGAACAGGTCCGGGAACGCGCTGCGGAGTGTCAGCGCGATCAGGATCGGCGTCGTCGATCAGGTAGAAGCGAACCGTGCCGTGGAAAGCGTCGACCGTCGCCTTCACCGAGTTTCTGATGTAGTTGATGCCGTTCAGCGGCCGGCGTCGAGTAGGGATAGCGGCCCGACACCGTGTAGCCGTCCTGCACCCAGACGAGGCGTCCGTTGGAGATGACGAGATACGGATCCGGGTCGTAGCGCAGGAACGGCGCGATGCGGCCGACGCGCTGCGACAGCCGGCGGTAGAACATCACGCGGCTCTCGCTGGTGATGTCGTCGCTGAGGAGCGTCTTGAAGGATCGGAACCGGATGCTGAACAGGACGCGGCGCAAGAGGCTCGACATCGGCACGCCGCCCGTGCCCTCGTAGGACGTGTAGACGTTGTCTTCGCCTCTCGGATAGTGAAATTCGCGAGCGCGCGTCTTGACGAACACGTGATCGTTCGAGAGCTGGCCGTAGTAGATCGACGGCTCGTCGATTTTCAGGTCCACCGTCGACTGGGGCGGCAGGTCCTTGATGAACAGCACCGGCAGGCCCTCGGGCGTGACCTGGTTGACCGGGCCGAGCGTCACGCCGTAGCCGTGCGTGAAGGTGAGCCGCTCGTTGATCCAGTTGCGGTTGGGGAGGCTGTCGGAGTTCAGCTCCCGCGCCGACAGCATGATCTGCCGGTATTGCCCGTCGATCCGGTAGCGGTCGTTGTGGACCGACACGAAGTCGTAGTAGGTGCGGATCTCCTGGATCTGCGCGAACGTCTGCAACAGCGGCTGGTGATCCCAGAGCCTGACGTTCCCGAGCGTCTCCGCGTTCGCGTCGATGTCGGCGCGGGTCAGCAGCGAGTCGCCCGACACCTCGCGCTCCTCGACGCGGTCCACCGCAAATGCCTTTCGCGTGGCGGCGATGTTGTGCTCGATGTAGGGCGTTTCGCGCGCCTGCTCGTTCGGCGCGATCACGAACCGCTGCATCACGCCCGGCCGCTGCCGATCCGCCGATCGCCACGGCGAGGTACAGCAGTGCCGCGACCCCGATCGGCCACAGCCGCACGTTCGTCGCCTGGAACAGCGCGAGGCCGGCGCCGGCGAGCGCCGCCACCATCAGCACGCGAAGGGCGGGAATCCTGACGGCCGCGTCGACGTTCGCGACGCCGTGGACGATGCCGGCCGGCCGGACGAGCAGCTCGGGAACGTCGAGGTACGCGCCGAACGCGAGCAGGAGGAAGACGCACGCGGCGAGCGCGGCGAGGTGGCGCCGCGCCGGCCGGCCGATGCGAGCGCCGCGGTTCCAGTTCGAGCGCTCCCGCCAGTGAGTAGATCGCGCCAGCGGCCAGCGCCGACGCGACGACCAGGGCCAGCAGGAAGCCGCGCGCCAGCTCGAGAAACGCGCAGGCGGAAGACGTAGAACGCCGATGTCGTAGCCGAGGATGGGATCGAGCTCGTCGAAAGGCTGCGCGTGCTGGAACATCAGCCAGGCCTGCCACTGGCTCGACGCCCACAGGCCGAAGAGGACCGCGACCACGCCGGCGAGGGCGGTCGCGGCCGGCTGCACCCGGCGGCGATCCAGCGAGATCGAGATCGGCCCTTCGCGCGTGACGAGCACCCAGTCGCGCGGCGCGAGCGTGCGCAGCGCGACCATCACGTTGGCAAACAACGCCACGAAGGCCAACCCCATCGCGGCGGCGCCGAGCTGGCTCTGCGCCTTCAGAGTGCCGAGGAAGACCTGCTGGTAACCGGTTTCGACGAACCAGAGCCAGTCGGTATAGAAGGTCACGGCCGCGGGCAGCAGGACAATTGCCAGCAGCACGACGCCGACGAGGACAATCCGGCGTGAAAATCGCATGGGACTGATCTTGACAGAAAACCGGCGAACCGCTTGAACTCCGTGCCGGAAACGGGCATCTTGAGCCGATGCGCGCGCTGGGCCTGCCTGCGCCGTCGTCCTGGTTGCCGCCGTCGCGCGTCGTGGCGGCTCAGCCAGGCCGCCGCCGACGGCGCGTCTCGAGCCGCTGCTGGCCCGGGTCAGCGCTCGCGTGGAGGAGTTTTATTCGCGGCGCGCGGACCGTGACCTCCACGGAAACGGTCCGTTTCCAGCAGCTGAGGTCCGACTTCCGTCCCGATGGCTTTGCCCGGCGACTCGTCTACGAGCTGCGCGCTCGCGTGGGACCCGACGGCGGACGGTTCGTCGCCGACCGAAGCGAAGGTGCTTCGGCAGCTGCTGACGGTCAACGGCCGCCCGCCTCGGCCGCGCGACGAGCCGCAATGCACGGATCCGGAAAGCGTCTCGACCGACGCCTTGTCGATGCTGCTGCCGCAGAAGCGCGGCGACTACGAATTCTCGCCGGGCGGGCCGGCGCGTCTCGACAACCGCGCGGCGCTGACCATCGATTTCCGCTACGTTTCCAAGGAAACGCCGGAGGTCGTGCTGGACCGACGACTGCGTGCGCGTCACCGTTCCGGGCGCTGACGCGCGGGCGGATCTGGATCGATGCGGCGACGTTCGAGGTGCTGCGGCATCGACGAGCACCTCACGCGATTTTTCGATTTCCCGCACATCAGACGAAGATCGCGCGGCGGAACGGCGTGACTGCACATGTCGCTCGAGCGTTACGATTCCTCGATCCGCTATCGCGCAGGTGAAGTTCGAAGACCCCGAGGAGACGCTGACCTTGCCGCGCCTGGTTGAAACCACGACAGAGTGGCGCGGGGCGGTGACCCGCCGTAATCGCATGACGCAGGAGTATTCGGACTACCGACGGTTCATCGACCGGGGCGCGGATCGTCGCCGGCCGATGAAGTCCGGTAAAGAACTCATCAGATACCAAAACTCATCTTGTCACCCCGGCCCGACCGCGTAGAATGCGCGTTCCCACATGGCCGCGCTTCCTTTCGGTCAGTTCTCGCTGCTGGATCTTCGTGGCGAGCACTCGGGCGCGGTGATCATCGCTCCTGAGCTGATCCTGCTGCGCCGCTCCGGGAGCGGCGCAATCCACGACCTGTCGTATCTCGTGGTCTGGTCGGAGCCGCGCACGGCGGCCGTGATGCGCGAGCTGCAGGCGCTCGCCGGATCCGAGCAGCCGGTGGTCGACGCATCGACGCCCGAGCTGCGCCAGGTGCTGGCGTCGATCGAGCCGAAAGCCACTGCCGTGTTCCGCAGCGGCGGCCAGTGCAGCCGGATCTTCAGACGCCGCCAACTCAAAGCCGCCCTGCAGGCCGTGGACGCCCCTCGCCAGTCGCAGCGCGCGAGCTGACACCCTCTTGCCTCTGCGCCTCTGCGTCCTCTGCGTCCTCTGCTTCCTCTGCGTCCTCGTCTATTTTCCTCTACGTCCTCGTCTATTTATGTGCCGACTGCGGGATCCTCAGCACCTGTCCCGGTTGAATTTTGTCGGGGTCCTTCAACAGATTACGGTTGGCCTCGAAGATGACCATGTAGGCGTTCGCATCGCCCAGCTGCTGCTGGGCGATCTTGCTCAGGGTGTCGCCGGCCTTGACCGTGTAGGTTTTCTCCACGACCTGAGCGCCACCGCCCACCGCCTGGATGTCGGCGATGATCTCGTTCGGCCACTCCGGGATCGTCTTGATCGCGTCCCAGATCTTGTTCGCCTCGGCCTGCGTCTGGGTTGTCCCCTTGAAATACAGTTTGCCGTCACGCTCCTCGGCGGATCCCTGCATTCGCATGTCCTTCGCGGTCTGCACGGCGTACGCGTACCTGTCACGGAGTCCCATGGCTCGCTCCTCCTTGGCACACGCTGGTGCGGGAGCACCTGATCGAACTGCGGTGTGCACTTAGAATGTGGAGCGAGCGTGCAAGGATGATTCCTCTGTCGGTCCTGGACCTCGCGCCGATCGTGCAGGGCGGCGATGCGGCTCAGGCGTTTCGCCACTCGCGCGATCTCGCACAGCACGTCGAGGCGTGGGGCTATCGTCGGTTCTGGCTTGCAGAACACCACGGCATGCCGGGTGTGGCCAGTGCGGCGACGGCGATCGTCATTGCGCATGTAGCCGCCGCTACGACCCGGATTCGTGTGGGCGCCGGTGGCATCATGCTGCCGAACCACTCACCGCTCGTCGTCGCTGAGCAGTTCGGCACGCTCGAGTCGCTCTTTCCGGGCCGGATCGATCTCGCCCTCGGGCGCGCGCCTGGCACGGATCCGCTCACCGCGCGCGCGCTCCGGCGCCATCACGCCGGCGACGCAGCTGAAGCGTTTCCGCAAGACGTGCTCGAGGTGATGCACTACTTCCAGCCGGCGTCGGAATCGGCGACGGCGACCCTAAAAGGGTCGCCCTACGACAAGTCCGCCCACGAGAAGTCGCGCTCCGACGTCCGCGCCGTGCCGGGCGAAGGACTTCGCGTGCCGGTGTGGATCCTCGGCTCGAGCCTGTTCGGGGCGTCGCTCGCGGCAGCTCTCGGGCTGCCGTATGCGTTCGCCTCGCACTTCGCGCCGGCGCAGTTGACGGAAGCGATCGCGCTGTATCGCCGCGAGTTCACCCCGTCGGAGCACCTCGATCGTCCGTATGTGATGCTCGGCTTCAACGTCATCGCCGCCGACAGCGACGAAGAAGCGATGCACCTCTTCACGTCGATCCAGCAGGCGTTCCTCAATTTGCGGCGCGGTGAGCCAGCGCAGCTCCCGCCGCCGGTGGCTGGCTTCGGCGATCGCATGGCGCCGGCCGAGCGCGCGATGCTGGAGCAGGCGCTCGCGTGTTCAGCGGTCGGATCGCCCGAGACGGTGCGGCGCGGCGTGGAGGTGTTCGTCGCAAGAACAGCCGCCGACGAGCTGATCGTCGCGTCGCAGATCTACGATCACGCGGCGCGTCTGCGCTCGTACGAGATCCTGGCGCGCGTGACGGGCACGGAGCGGGCAGAGGGAACGGATTAACAACGGAGCACCGGAGTAACGGAGAAATAACGGAGAAGATGTTATTTTCTCCGTTCGTCCTCCGTTGCTTCGTTGCTCCGTTGTTGATTCGTTCCCTCCGCCACCTCCGCTAACCACACGTCGCTGGGGAGATCACGTTTCGGTGCCGTAGGAGATCTGCATGCGCCGGACGGCGACACCGCCGATCCAGAGGACGAACGCGGTCAGGAGCAGCAACCCGAGAATCGCTCCTGGACGCGAGGCGGGAGCGGCGGGCGCCGCCAGCAACCGGATCAGCACCGGGGCGTCGGTGTCCATCGGCGCAGGGACAGGACATAGGGACTGCAGGTAGTACAGGATGCTCATCCGCTGAAGCACGTGCGGAAGGATGCCGTTGATCCCTTCCCAGGCGAGCAGCACGGCCGCCGGGATGATGGGATTGCGGATGTACAGTCCGACCGCAAGAAAGACGCTCCCGTAGCCCACGCAGCCGAGCACGGCAGCCGCCGCGTACCAGAGCACGTGTCCCATGCCGCCGGCATTCCAGAACGCCTGCACGTCAACCGGATCGTGCGGCCAGAGCATGGCCGCGAGCGCGAGCAGGGCGCCGCCGCCGAAGATCGCGGCCGACGCGATCAACCCCGCGGCATACTTGCCCGCGAGCAGCACGTCGCGCCGCGCCGGCGCGAGAAACCAGAAGTGGAGCGTCCGGTTGCTCATCTCCCCGCGGAAGAGATACATGAAGATGCCCAGACAGCCGAAGAAGATCGCGAGCCGCAGGTAGAAGTACTGGAAGATCGCCGCGAAGATCGCCCGGTCCTCTTCGAAGTCGAGCAGGCGGCGGATGTTCCTGCCCTGCAGGATGCCGTCGACGAACAGGAGCCGCGCGCTCCGCCTTCCGTCGAAATAGATGATCTCGCGATACTCCGTCCGCTCGTCGACGAACCCGCCGCCCGTCGACGAAGCGACCGTCGTGAAGGTCTTTCCGTCGTCACTCAGCTGGATGTTGAACTCGCGGGTATCGGACTCCTCGTCTTCGCCTCCCGCACTGGCGTGCTTCACGATGAAGCGCGTCACCGGACGACTGGTTCCCAGATCCACCTGCAGGAACCAGGGAAAGTCCCGAGCGCACCACCCGTCAGCCTGGCCTCCCGCTACGCTGCCGTTCACGGCCTTCTCCGGCCCCTGATCCTGGCTGCACGGCAAACTTCCAGTCGCGGGACGCTGGAGCGCGAGGTTCACCTGGCCGTCCGGCCCGTAGACCTCGAACTCGTAAATCCTCGCCACCGGCTCCCCGCTGTAGGAAGGCCGGACGACATTCAAGCGGACGAAGCGCGCATCGGCCGTCGGCTCGATGAGGTGGGTTGTGGCCCCGGCATTCCCGGTGCGCTGTCGGACGCGGCGGCTCCGCGTGGACCAGCGTTCCTCGGCCGGTTTTCCCAGCCGCTGTTTCACGCCGTCGGCCGATTCTCCCTCCTGCAGGCTGTCCAACAGGGCCGGGGCGGTCAGGCCGCGCCGGGCCAGGCGCTCGGTCCGGAGCTTCACGTCGACACCGTGCCCGAAGAAGATCAGCGATGGCAGGAGCGCCAATCCGTAGACCCAGAAAGAGCGCCTGGCGAAGAAGACACGCCATAACTCGATCTTTGCGATTGTCCACGCCTGCAGGGTCCTGGAACGCGCGGTCACGACTCACCGCCGATCAAATACTCGTACAACGCGTCGACGTTCTCGTCGGCAGGCACCACGCTCTCGATCCGGTGGCCGTCGAGCGCGATCCGCCCGAGCGCGCGCGCGAACTGCTCGCGGTCCCGAGTCATGACTAACAGGCCGAGCCGATCATCGTTCAGCTTGATCTCGGTGATGTGGTCCTCGCCGAACAGCAGCGCCGCCACGCCGGATGCGTCGCCATCGCGGCACCGGACGATGTACTGGCTGGGATGCTCCTGGATTTCGTCGCGCACTTTGCGGATTTTTCCCTCGGCGACGATCATCCCGTTGGCGATCAGCACGACCTGATCGCTGATCAGATCGACCTCCTGCAGCACGTGGCTGGAGATGATGACGTGCTTTCCCTCGGCAGCCCAGCCCCGGAACATGTCGATCGTCGCCGCGCGAACCAGCGGATCGAGGCCGTTCAGCGGCTCGTCCAGCACCAGCACGTCGGGATCGTGCGCGATGGCCTGCGCCAGCCGCACCCGCTGTCGCATGCCCTTGGAATACGCCGCGACCTTGCGGTTCGCGGCGTCGGTCAGCTGGAGGCGCTCGAGCGCCTTCCACGCCCTTTCCTCCGCCTCCGATCGCGCGTATCCGAAAAGAAGGAGCCCGGTGGTGATGAAGGTGAAGCCAGTGGCCCAACGCGGCGCCGTGTCGTACTGCGTGGCGTACCCCGTTACTCGCATCAGCGCTTCGGGATCGCGCGGCGAGATCCCGCGCATCAGGATGCGGCCGTGGTCGGGGAAGATCAGGCCGGTCATCAGGTTCATCAGCGTCGTCTTGCCCGAGCCGTTCGGGCCGACCAGGCTCGTGATCCCAGGCGGGATGTTCAGTGTGACGCGGTTCACGCCGAGCACCTCGCCGTAAAACTTCGAGACCTCGTCAAAAATTACTCCGGGGGGCTGCGCCCCGCGGACCCCCCACGCCGTCGCTCGCGGGGGCCCCATGGCCCCGCTCCGCTCCGGCGGCTCGCGTCGCTGCGCTCGCTCGCGTGGCGCTCATCGCACCACCTCCACCGGCCGCAGCTTGCGTTCGATCACCACGACGAGCAGGAGAACGAACACGGCCAGCGCCAACAGCGACGCGCCGGCCCCCGGGCCGTCGAGTGGATCCACGCCCAGGAGCGTGGACCACACCCGGTTGACCGCCCAGGCCGGATCCAGGACGTGTCCCCACGTCACGCGAAAGACCAGGTCGATCATCTCGGACACGCCGCTCAGGATGAAGAAGACGGCGAGGCTGACCGCCCCGGCCACGACCCTCCACTTCACATAGGCGGAGGTGGCCATCGCAACCAGGCCGAGGACCAGCAGCCAGAGAAGGAACCCGGCCACCACGCCGGCACCCAGCGTCCAGTTCGCCAGGAACCACCAGCCGCCGGCCAGGGCGACCTGCAGCCCGAACAGGAGGAGGCCCGGAATCCACGTGACGACCGACAGCATGCCGACGATCACGGTCAGCCGCGCCAGCGCGTAGCTCCAGCGCGTGAGGGGTCGGCTGAAGTACAGCGGGAGCGCGTTGTTCGCCAGATCCGGAGCAACCAGGCCGGGCCCGGCCAGCGCCGCGAGGAAGACGGCGAAACCTCCCTGGACGTACATGAAAATCGAGAAGAACCTGCCGTCAATCCGGATGAAGTCGAGAAACTCCCGGTCGAGTCCCTGGAGTAGCTCCACGTGATTGGTGAGATAGACGAAGGCGGCGCACAAGAGGGGCCAGACGAACGACACCGTCGTGAGCAGGAGGACCAGCCGCTGCTGATAGAGGTTCCGCCAGGCGTAGCGGGGAAGGACCAGGAACCGCGTCCAGCGCCCCGTGAGGGGTCCCGCGTATCGCCGATATCCCCGCTTGTAAACCGCCATCCCGTCCGCGTCCCGCGTGCGCGCTGATCGTCGAGCGCCGCGCGCTATCCCCTTCCCCGGGCGTGTGCGCCAGATGGCCCATGGCTTTGAGGAAGATCTCTTCCAACGTATCCCGGCGGTGCGTGAGCTTTCTCACCAGCAGGTTCTGCCGCGCCGCGAGCCCCCAGATGGCTTCGACCTCGGCCCCCGCCGGCAGGACGATACGCCAGCGCCCGCCGCCTTCGGACACGCCCTCGGCGCCGATCTCCGGCAGGGACGTCCCGAGGTTCCGATCGTCGCCCGTCACCTCGAGCTCGACGAAGGACCTGTTCGATCGCCGCTCTTCTTCGAGGTTGCAGTGGTGCACGATCGCGCCGTCCTTCAGGATCACGGCCTCGTCGCACACCTGCTCGATGTCGCGCAGCAAGTGGGAGCAGACGAGGACGTTCATTCCCTGCTCCTTCTTCATGTCGATCACGAGCTTGAGCATCCGTCGTCGGGCAGCCGGATCGAGCCCGTTGGTCGGCTCGTCCAGCACGACCAGCTCCGGACCGTGGACGATGGCCTGGGCGAGCTTGGCCATCTGCTTCATCCCGTACGAGTAGGTACGCAGCTCGCGGTAGCGCGACTCCCCAAGCCCCACATGGAACAGGACCTCGTGCGCTTTCTCGAGCGCGGCTTTCTGCGGCAGGCCCGACAGCTCGGCCATCTGACGCAGGAAGGTCACCGCGGTCATCTCGCCGACGAATGAATCGTTCTCCGGCATGTAGCCGATTCTCGACCGGGCCTCACCCATGTTGCGGCGGCAGTCCAAGCCGAGGATGCGGGCGCGTCCGGCGCTGGGCCGGAGAAACCCGAGCAGGGTCAGGATCAGCGTGGACTTGCCCGCCCCGTTGGGGCCGAGCAACCCCACCGCCTTTCCCGTGCCCGAAACGCCGAGACGGCAGGTGATCCCGTGGAGGATCTCCCGCCGTCCCAGCTTCACCTTCAGGTTCTCGATTTCGACGACCGCTGTGGTATGCACTCCTCGAATTTACCGTAGCAGAAGCACCGGAATACCGAAGAACGAAAATTCTATTATCTTCGTGAGATTCGAAGACACGAAAGTGCGCTTAGTAAACTCTGGCTAAAGCTACGGCGAGACGGCGCCGCCCTGGGTTGCCCTGCCCAGGCTCTCGAACAGCATCACGTCCATGATCAATCCGGAGATACGAGTTCGGCTCGCTCCGTGGATCTGGTCCGGCCTTCCATCGAACACGACGAGAATCGGATCGCGCCCCGCCACGAGCTCGCCGAGCGCTGCGTTTTGGGTCAGCGTCGACAGGATGCCGAGTGCCCCCTTCGCGTTCAGCCAGGCGAAGGCGGACGGGTGGAGTCCGGCAGACCATGGGAGCTGGCCGAGAAACTCCGGGGACCAGACGAGCGGGAAGCCGCCGTTCCGCGTGGCGATGGCACGCTCCGCAGACGCGCGATCGGAGGCCGCGACCATGTAGCCCCGGTCGTACGTCCAGGTGATACCGAGCGGAAGTCCTCCCGGTTTCATCGTGATCCAGGTCCGTCCGCCGGCGCTCTCCTGCTCCAACACGATCCGCTTGCCCTGCTCGTCGGGCCCGAGCTCCGCATTGAACGTTTCCACCAGCTTCTGGAGGGAACTGTCGATGACCGCCGGATTGTACGCCACGCTCGCCATGACCCACGTCGGGCCGCTGGTAGAGAGTCCCGTCAGCGCCAAGGCCGCTTCAGTTCCCAATGCTGCGGTCAGGTTCTGGACGAAACCGACGCCGAGCTTCTCGTCCATGCTGGCCAGGCCGCTCTCGAAGTCCGGCTCCGACTTGATCATCAGCGCGGTGAACTCCTCGAACAGCTGCCAGGGCTCGCGCGTCGAAACGTAGCCGGCGACGAGGGCATCGGAGGGTAGATACTCCGCCGCGCCTCCGGAGCCGGCGTCAGCCAGCCACGACCCCATTCCGGTTCGTGCGCCCTGGAACGCGAACGTGACCTCGTTCTCTACTGCACCCGCAGGAGCACGCTGCTCGAGGAAGAGATACTTCATCCCGATCATGCCGGCGAGCTCAATCGGGGGGGCGTCGTCTTTGGACGCCATCGTGACCAATGGAGGCGCATCCATCCCGATCAGCCAGCCCACGCCGCGCCGGTACCGCTCCCCGATGGCTGCCGCAAACGGGGAGCCGGCGCCCTGCCCCAGATGAGCGAGGGCCCACGCCAGGTGCGACGGCGAGTCTGAAACGACCATCAGCTCGTCGGAAACCGAATACGACGCGGCAGAATCGCCCGTCGCGGCGAAAAGCCCTTCCAGGGCGCTCGCGAGCTTCGCCCGGCTGCCGGACTGCACCCGTGCCATCACCATCGGCACAGGCTCGTCGTCCCCGACGATGCTGGCGCAGGAGACGATCTCCTCGCCGAGCAGCGGGCTCACCGACTGGACGCGGTCCGTCATCTCCCTCAACAGCCGTCCTGTCTCGGAATTCCACCAGGCTCCGAACGTCGCGTTCTGGGACGCCTGCTCCTCAGCGAGGAAAAGGGCCCGGCCGATCGTGACGCCCGGATTCGGGACCGTGCCGTAGACAACAGCGCCTGCAGGTAGATACGAGAGCAGGGCCGAGTTGGTCCTCAGCTCGGCGGGGAAATTCGCCAGCTCGCGTTCGATCTTCACCAGCGATCCGAGCAGCTCCAGGTACGACTCCACCTCAGGGCTCCACGAGACGGCTTGCGCGACCGAAGTCGCCAGTGCGGGCATGGACGCGGCCTGCTCGCCCGGGCTGAGGAGCAGTTCCCTGCCAGGCTGGTTCACCGCCACCGATCCCTCGACCACCGAGACCACCGAGCCGCCCATGCCAGCGGACACCGCGAAGACCGTTCCCTTCACCAAGGCGATGGAATCGCGGGTCAGAACTCGAAGGCGGCCCCGGCGCTGTTTGGCGGCCTTGACGATGATGTCACCGCGCTGGAGGTGAATGGCCTGGCCGCTCCAGGCGGCGGTCACGAACAGCTCCGTTCGCTCGTTGACATCCACCATCAATCCGTCGGCGAGCCGCAACACCGCGTGGGCTCCCGGGCCCGTGCGGACCGACTCGTGTTCGCCGATGGCCGCGTCTGTTTCGAGAGCGCCCACGGGCACGCGGTACAGGCCGCCGTCAGCGGAAACGACCGTGGCCCGCGGGCCGCCGGGAGCCATCATGCCGTCGATGGCGTCGCGTCCGAGATAGAGGACCGCGAACAGTAGTGCGGCCGCCGCGGCCAGGGCTCTCCACTGCACCCAGCGGGAGGAAGACCCGCCTTCGCCAAGGCTACGGCGGGGCAAGCCGCGTGGCATGGCGACGATCGGCCTCTCGCCCCTCAATTCGGCGATCCGGGCGCGACAGCCGGTGCAGCGGCTGAGATGATCTTCCACGAGGATTCGGCGGCTGCCGCGCAGCTCATTTACCAGATACGCGGGGAAGTCCTGCCGGAACTCCGCACAGGTGGCGCTGCCGGCGTTCGTCACGTTCTTCCAGACGCGCGCCCGCGCGGCCTCGAGCGTGCCGGAGTCCACGTCTTCGTCTTTCATCTCCTGGAGTGCTTTTTCCAGAAAGTCTTCGGACATCCCGACCTCCTTATCCGAGGGGCTTCGCCCCTCGGACTCCCCTACACGCTCTCTCGCGCGCCGCTTCGCCGGCGCGCTCCGCCTCCGCTAAAGCTACGGTGGACAGGCCGGTCGCGTGGCTCGCTCGCGCGCTCGCTCGCGATGGTCAGCTGATTCTCGAGACATAGCTTCTAGCGTTCCATTTCGGCTTGCAGCCTGTGCCGGATCCGGTGGAGCCTGACGGCCACGTTGTTCTTCTCCATCTTGAACATCCCGGCCAGCTCTTCGATCGACAACCCCTCGACGTGACGCAGCAGGAACAGGCTTGCGTCCTCGCTGTCCAAGGCGGCGATGGCGCGCCGAAGCCGCTCCTTCAGCAGCAAAGGCGGCTGGACAGCAACGTGCGGCGCCTGATCGTCGTAAACCGATTCCCCACGAAGCTCCCGGCGGCGCAGCACGTCGACGGCCGCGTTGACGGCTGCGCGCCTGAAGTAGGCGGCCGGCAGGGGCATCGTCTCCCCCCGGGCCAACACGCGCAGGAAGACGGTCTGCAGGACGTCCTCGGCGTCGGCCGGATTCCCGGTGACGCGCAGGGCCGCTCGGAAGACGGTCTCGTAGTGGCGCTCGTACAGCCCGGCAAACCCCGCCCGCGGGGTCGTGGAAGTCATGGGGATCGGCAGTTCGTCGATTTGCGCGCTGGCTGTGGGCACCTCGTCCGCCTCACCTACCTTGACGCACGAGGAGGACGACTATTACATGATGTGCGCGAGTTGTGACGATTTGGCGCGCGTCAGACGGGTCGCGAACGGGCAGTTTCAGCCCGCCAAGAGATCTGACAGAGTCGAACTAGGGCAGGCGGACCTAAAGGTCCGCACGCCTGAGCTCGTTTCACTTGATGAAGGTTCCGTCCCGCAGGTCGGAGATCGCCTGCTGCAGCTCCGTCTTGGTATTCATCACGATGGGTCCGTACCACGCCACCGGCTCCTCGATCGGCTTGCCCGAGATGAGCAGGAAGCGGATGCCCTGGTCGCCGGCCTCGACGCTGATTTCGTCGCCGCTGTCGAAGAGCACCAGCGATCGATTGACGACGTCGGACGGCCCGATCTCGTTCCTGACCGGCCGGGGATCCGACGCGTCGCGAAACGTGCCCGAGCCTGCAAAGACGTACGCGAACGCATGGCGTGAGCTCTCGACTGCCAGCCGTTTGCGTTTCCCCGGCGGCACGAAGACGTCGAGGTACCGCGGATCGGCGGCCACGCCCTCGACCGGTCCCCGTTTGCCCCAGAATTCGCCGCACACCACCCGCACGGTCGTCCCGTCGTCGTCGACGATCTCGGGGATGTCGGCAGCGCCGATGTCCTGGTAGCGGGGCCGCGTCATCTTCAGCGACGCCGGGAGATTGGCCCAGAGCTGGAACCCATGCATGCGGCCCTGCGCATCGCCCTGCGGCATCTCCTGGTGCATGATGCCGCTGCCCGCCGTCATCCACTGGACGTCGCCGGCGCCGAGGCTGCCGCGATTCCCCAGGCTGTCGCCGTGCGCGACGCTTCCGGCAAGCACGTACGTGATCGTTTCGATGCCGCGGTGCGGATGCCACGGAAACCCGGCGAGAAAGTCCTCGGGGTTCTCGTTGCGGAAGTCGTCGAAGAGCAGGAACGGATCGAATTCCGTCGTATCGCCGAACCCGAACGCGCGTTGGAGCCTGACGCCAGCGCCTTCGATGGTGGCCTTGGTCTCGCGGACGTTCTTCACCGGGCGGACTGACATAGACCTCTCCTTCAGCGGTTCCCTTCCGCGGCCTTCTGTTGAGCGGCGAGCACCTGGAGGAACAGCCCTTCGACGGCGTCCAGCTCCACCGTGTAGCCGGCCGGGTCGATGAACGGGTTCGGACCCTTGCCGAGGCGGGCGAACTTCGCCGCCATGTCGTACATCGCCGGGTGTGAGGCGAGCGGCACGTCGGGCTTCAGCGATCGCAGGACGCGGAAGCCCTGCTTGTATTCGTCCGCGATGGTGGGGTTTTCCTTGTTGTTGACGAACTGGAATCCCGGGTTGCTCCCCATGCTGCCGATGATCACGACGCTTCGCTCGCGGCCGTCTTCCTGAACGCTCGTGGTCCAGGTCGTGCAGCCCTTGGTGTGGCCGGGCGTCAGCCGCGCGACGAGCGTCGTGCCACCCAATAGGACGCGGTCACCGTCGTGAAGGATCCGATCGATGGGGTGCGGCTTTCCTCCGGGCTGCATGCGCTCGAGGGCCGGGACGTCCTCGGCCATCGCCATCACCTGGGCGCCGGTCATCGCCTTGACGAGGGCGTCGCCCTCCATGTGGTCGCCGTGCGCGTGGCTGCCCAGGATGATCTTGATGTCGCTGAACTTGAAGCCCAGCTTCTCGACCGAGTCCTTCAAGCCAGGCACGCCGGCCTCGTAGTTGGTGTTGATCAGAATGTGGCCTTCAGGCGTCGTGAAGAGATACGAAGCGAGGCTGCGCGTGCCGACGTAGTAGATGTTGCCAATCACCTTGTGAGGCGTGAACGGCGTCATCTGTTCCTCGCGCGTGCCGACGTTGCGCCGGAACATTTCTTCCTGGGTCCACACCTTGCCCGCTTGGGGGTTGGGCTTGGCTCAGGATGGCGACGAGCAGAACAGTCACTCGCATGGGACCACCTTCGGCGCCATCATATATCCGCCATGACCGACACCATCCTGCTGCAGATTGACGGGCGGGTCGCGTTCGTCACTTTCAACCGGCCGGAGCGATTGAACGCGATCGACCTGGCGATGGCGCGGGCCCTTCGCGAGGTGATCGAGGGGCTGGCGTCGCGCGACGATGTGCGGGCCGTGGTGCTGCGAGGTGCGGGTGCCGCCTTCGTCGCCGGAGGCGACATCAAGCTATTCAGCGGTGATCGCGAGGCGGCCGCTGCCACGATCAGCGAGCTCATCGATCACTTTCATGCCGCGACGATTGGGCTGCAGCGGCTGCCGGCACCAGTGATCGCCAGCGTGCACGGGGCGGCGGCTGGAGGCGGGTTCTCGCTGGCCCTTGGCGCCGATTTCCGGATTGCGGCAGACACGGCCACGTTCACGCCGGCGTACCTTCGGCTTGGCACCTCGCCCGACGGCGGAGGCACGTTCTTCCTGCCGAGGCTCGTCGGCTCGAGCAAGGCGCTGGAGATTTTTCTCTCGGGTGGGACGTACTCAGCGGCCGACGCGCTTCGTCTCGGCTTCGTGAACCGCGTGGTCCCGGCCGCCGACCTGGAGCGCGAGACGGCGCAGTGGGCGGCAGCAATCGCCCGCGGCGCCATGCCCGCCGTCGCCCATGCGAAGGGCCTGATCGTCGGGCGTGATCTTCCCGCGCTCGAGCGTCAATTGGCCGCCGAAAAACAGGCCTTCCTCGACTGCGTGCGGTCGCGGGATTTCGAGGAGGGCGTGGCGGCCTTCCTGTCGAAGCGGCCGCCACATTCATGGTTCGAAAGGTATGAAACTTGACACGAAATCAATGTTTTTCTTTCTATTCGGCTCGTTTACATGCCGAACGCGAGGATCTCGTCCTTCGTGCGGATGAACAGCCGGCCGTCCGAGATCGCCGGCGTCGCCAGCATCGCCGCGTCGAGCTTGTTCGTCGCGACCAGCTCGAAGGTCGGACCCGCCTTGATCACGTAGACCTCGCCATCCTCGGTCGCGAAATAGATGTGTCCGCCGCTGGCGACCGGCGACGCCGTGAACGCCGTCGCGCCCTGGCCGAGACGCTGCTGATAGGCGCGCGTGCCGGTGCGCGCTTCGTACGCGCCCAGGATGCCGTTCCATCGCATGACGTAGAGGTAGTCGCCGTACAGGAGCGGCGTCGCCATGTACGAGCCGGCGCGCGGCACGCTCCACGCGACGCCCGCGTTGCTGGTCTCGTCGCCCTTGAGTGAGATGTCGCCCGTGGCGGTCGGGCGAATGGCGTGCACCGGCGATTCGTTCCCGTGCGCGCTCGTGATGAAGATCAAGCCGTGCCCGACAACCGGTGTCGGTGTCGGGATGTCGCCGCCGCCGGTCAGCTTCCAGAGCTCGCGGCCGGTTTCGAAGTCGTAGCCGCCGGTGTGCTTCCACCCGTTGACGACGACCTGCGTGCGGCCGCCGGCGTCGACGATCGCCGGCGTTCCCCAGGTCGGCACATCACTGCGCGCCACGCGCCAGAGTTCCTTGCCGGTGGCGACGTCGAATGCCGCGAGGAACGAGTTCTTCTGCACGTCGGCCAGAACGATCACGACGCCGTTGTGAATGATCGGCGAGGCGGCGAATCCCCACTGGGCTTCCGGTGCCTCGAAGAATCCGGAGTCGAGGACGCCGAAGTTCTTGCTCCAGAGCCGCTTGCCGGCGAGGTCGTAGACATGCAGCCCTTCCGACCCGAAGAACGCTGCCAGGTGGGTGCCGTCAGTCGCCAGCGTGGCGTTCGCCTGTGTGCTCTTCGGGTGCCGCTTCACGGCGGGGACGCCCTTGTGCACCGTCTGCTCCCAGCGCGTGGCGCCGGTCCGTTTGTCCAGGCAAATGACTTTCCACTCGTGCGGGCTGCTGTCGTTGACGGGTTCGATGTTGCCGTAGAGTCCGGGCTTGAACGAGTTGTCCTTCTCGCTGATCGCCGTCGTCACGCACAGGAGATCACCCCAGACAATCGGGCTCGAGTTGCCGAGGCCCGGGATCTTCGTCCGCCAGGCGGCGGACGCAGGTGTGAACGTGGTCGGCGCCGGCCGTCCTTCCGTGACGACACCATTGGCGTCGATGCCGCGGAAGGCCGGCCAGTCGACGCCGGGCCGCGGCGCACGCGCCGGCCGCCGCGCTGTTGTGCGCCACGCGGTGATGGCGAGGAGTGCAGTGGCGGCGATCGCAGTGGTGAGGAGCTTCATCATTGCTTCGTCTCACGAAAGTGCAACCGCGAAGACGCGAAGACTCGAAGAAAAGACAAGCACGGAAACACGAAAACACGAAAGAAGATTGTTTCAAATGTTAATCGCACCTAAGTGCCACGACCGGGTCGACTTTTGTCGCGGCGAGGGCGGGAAGCCACGAGGCCACTGCTGCCATCGTGACGAGCGCAATCGATCGCATAACCGTCTCAAACTGCCACTTTCAGTTTTCGTGCTTTCGTGTTTCCGTGCTTGTCTTCTTCTTCGTGTCTTCGCGACTTCTTCGTGGTTGCCTTTCCGGGACGTCAGCCCGCGTGCGCCGTCTTCAGCTCGCCGCGCCTCAGCCTCCGATACAGCTCTAACGCATCGCCGATGATCCGCAGCGCATCGTCAGGCCCGAGCAGGTCTTCGACGAGGACCTGCTTCCGTTCCAGCACCTTGTAGTCCTCGAAGAACCGCCGCATCTCGCGCAGCAGGTGCGCCGGCAGCTGCTCGTGCGACGTGTAGTCGCTGAACGCCGGATCGCGGACGCTGACGGCCACGATCTTGTCGTCGATGCCTTTCTCGTCGCGCATCCGCATCACGCCGATGGCGCGCGACTCGACCACCGTCAGCGGGTGAAGCGGCTCCTGACCGAGCACCAGCGCATCGAGCGGATCGCCGTCGTCGCAGAACGTCCGGGGGATGAAGCCGTAGTTGGCCGGGTAATGCACCGCGCTGAACAGCACGCGATCGAGGCGGAGCAGTCCGGTCTCCTTGTCGAGCTCGGTACTTGTTCTTGCTGCCTTTCGGAACCTCGATGACGACGGGAAATCCACGCTGCACCGACTGTTCATCGAGGTAGCAATCGTGCCAGGGATGCATGGGCGCCTTCTCGCTTCTCTCAGTGGCCGCCGGCGTTCGTCACGCGTCGAACGGCAGGCCGAGCAGGGCTCGTCCCGTCAGGTACGTCTGTCCTTTCTCGGGCAGCGGATGGTAGCGGACGCCCTGCAGGTCGCGGAAGCACCGCTCGAGTCCGGCCGATCGGTAGAAGCCCGCGCCGCCGCCGAGCTCGAGCGCCTTCTCGCCGGCGCGGAGGATCGCGTTGCCGAAGATCGTCCGGCGGCACATCATCGCGCTCGTCGTCTCCGGTCCGGGCTTCGCGGTCGCCGTCAGCGACACCATCGCTTCGTGCGCGATCTGCGCGGTGACGATCTGGTTCTCGAGCTCGCCGGCGGTCACCGCGGTGAGCGGATCGTCCTTGCGGCGCGCGGCGAGGCCCAGCGCGATCTCCCGGGCCTTCTCGGCAACCCCCAGATACGCCGCGTTGAAGATCGGCAGGGCCGCCAGCGCCACCGCGTGCATGAAGGGATGCCATTTCCCGACCGGCCGCCGCACGCCCTGCATGACCGCGTCGGGCAGGAACGCGTTCGTGATCTCGACGTCGTGCGATCCGGTGCCGCGCATGCCGAGCGTCCGCCAGGTGTCGAGGATCTTCACCCCTTCCGCCTTGAGCGGCAGCGGAAAGTGGAACACGGTCGGTCCGCTCTCGGGGTCGTCGTAAACGCCGGTCGTCATCAGGATGTCGCCGGACGGCACGCCGCTCGAGAAAATCTTCCGCCCGGTCAGCCGGTAGCCGCCGTCAACCTTTTCGAGCCGGCCGGATCCGTTGAGCCAGTCCGAGCCGCCGCTCGAAATCAGGATCAGGTTTTCGGCCGCGACGCGCCGCAGCATCGGCTCGGGGGCCTTGTTGCCGGACCGCCAGAGATACGCGAGCGTCCCGACCAGGTGCGTGTGCATCGAGAAGGCCAGCGCCGTCGAGCCGCAGTGCCGCGCCAGCTCGCGGATCATCCCGCACAGCTCGCCATGCGTCGCGCCGCCGCCACCGAGCTCCGCGGGCACGCCGGCCGCGAACGCCCCGCACTCGCGCAGCGCGGCGTAGTTTTCAGCGACGAACGAGTCGTCGTGGTCGTGCTCCGCCGACCGCTTCGCGAACTCGCGGCCCAGCGTCGTCATGAGAGAGGCCCAATCCGTGGTCGTGGTCATGGCTCTGGCTCCTGGTGGGATTGAGCCAAGATACACCACGGGCATCCACTGAGCGGACTGGGAAAATCTTCCAGGCGGCCTGCCGCGCCGAAGCTCGAGCTGAGCAGCAGCGAGCGAGGCAGGGCCTGCCGCGCGAAGCTTGTCTCAAATGCAGCTTGCCTCGCCGAAGCTCGAAAGCGATGCAGCGAGCGAAGGCGGGAGCGAAGGCGGGGATCCGCCGTCGCTCGCCTGAGTGCTGCGAGGCGACGGCGGACCCGTCGGGGTGGTGGTGGTCAGCTATTCGAGGCCCTGGCTTCGAAAGAAATCCGACAGACAGCCCGGAGCCTCACAGGGCATTTCTGGACCGCGACAATCGCGCGGGCAGATCGTGGTGGGGTGCTTTTCGCACACCCAGCCAGTCCCGTTGCACACGACACAGTCGACGCGCGGCCGATAATCGAGCGACTCCTGCTGATCGTTGGTGGCGAACGGCATCAATCCCCCTCTGTTATCGAGTGGCGACCATGATGACGACGGTGACAATCTCGGCCAGCGCCAGCACCGCGCCGCCGATATAGAGCTGCTTTACGTCAAACATCCCGATTCCCTCCGGTGTTCCATATAGGGCAACGGGTATGCCGCGGTTGCTGGTAGTGACCTAATAGCTTATTAGGCAATGAGTTATAGTCTCGACAGCCGTCGGTTTCGGGCGGAAAAAGACGATTTCATGTGCACAAACGGCGCACGCCGTTGCAGTCCTGAAGGCTTCAGATTTTCGACGTCGGTGTCGGTCCTACGCCGCCGTGTGCAAATGTCCGAGCGGCTATTTCGGACTGCCGGCGTTGAACAGGTTGCGCAGGCGGGAGGGTTGGGCGCGCAGGTACTGGTTGGGGGCGCTGACGCTGGCCCCGAAATGGGCGGCCGCGTGCCACGGCCAGCGCGGGTTGAAGAGCATCGCGCGTGCGAGGGCGATGAAATCGGCGTCACCCGTGGTGATGATGGCTTCGGCCTGTTCGAACTCGGTGATGAGGCCGACGGCCACCACCGCGAGCGTGGTCGCGGCCTTCAGCGAGCGGGCCAGCGGCACCTGGTAATTGGGCCCGATGGGAATCTGCTGCGCGGGCGTCAGGCCGCCGCTCGATGCATCAATCGCGCTGCATCCATGGCGCTCGAGCGCTTGCGCGAACGCGACCGTCTGCTCGATGTCCCAACCACCGGGCGCCCAGTCGGTGCCTGAGACGCGCGCGGTCACAGGCCGCTCAGCCGGGAACGCGCCGCGCACCGCGTCGAACACTTCAAGCGGGAAGCGCATCCGGTTCTCGAGGCTGCCCCCGTATTCGTCGTCGCGGTGATTCGACAGCGGCGACAGGAATTCGTGCAGGAGGTAGCCATGCGCGCTGTGGAGCTGCACGGCATCGAAGCCCAGCCGGCCTGCACGCGATGCCGCCGCGGCAAACGCTTCGCGGATGCGGCGAAGGCCGTCGCGATCGAGCGCAGCCGGCGGATGGTCGGTGGGAAGGAACGGGATGGGCGACGGTGCAACCGGCTGCCACCCGCCCGGGGCATGCGGAGGAACCTGCGTCGAACCTTCCCACGGCACACGCGTCGAAGCCTTGCGTCCGGCGTGCGCCAGTTGAATCGCGATGGGGATGTCCGACCACTGCCGGACGCTCTCGAGCGTTCGCGCGAGCGCCGCCTCGGTGTCGTCCGACCACAGGCCGAGGTCGCGAACCGAAATCCGTCCATCCGGCTCGACCGCCGTGGCTTCAACCGTCAGCAGCGCCGCGCCCGAGAGCGCGAGATGGCCAAGGTGGATCACGTGCCAGTCGGTGGCGCGGCCCTCGTCTGCCGAGTACTGGCACATCGGCGAGACGATGATGCGGTTGCGGAGCTCCAGTCGTCCGATGCGGAAGGGGGTAAAGAGGCCGTTGGGCATCGAGGCGGAATCATAGATGATGATGCCGACCGATGGTTGGTGCTCCCGCCGTTGCCGGTGGATCGCACAGTTCGCGTTCTGGGTCCTTCTGGCGCTCGGCGTGTTTTACGGTGAGCTGAGTCGAAGGTCGACCGTGACCTTTGTGGTCCTGTGGGCAGCCGGGTACTTGGCCTGCCGCGGCTCTGGGCCTATGGCGGACTCGCCGTTCCGCCGTACATTGCGGTCCTGGACATCGCGCTGGTGTGGATCGTGTTCAAGGGCGATGTCCGGCTGACGTGATATGGTCAGTCGATCGTGCGCGCGGCACGATGTCGGCGTTCGTCTGACATCGGCATAGCGTGCTCCGACCGATAGATCTGACGCGTTCCCTCGCTCGGATTCTTAGGCCCATGAAGGACCCGCGGCCCCCAGGAGACTCAGCAGTCAACCCGCCCGGCGCGACAGCGCTCGCGACGATCGACGCCTACTATGCCTGCTTCAACCAACGCCGCTTTCGTGACGCGGCGAACCTGTTCGCCGCGAACGCCGTGCTCGAGCACATCCCGTTGGGGCAGCCGCGTCAGGGACGCGAGGGCTATCTTCACTTCGCATACGCATGGGTGAACGCATTTCCCGACGCCGTCATCGACGTCGAACGCGTTCAATCGCGGTCCGAGACGCTGTTCGACGTCGACCTGGTCAGCCACGGCACGCATCTGGGCGATCTGGATTTCGGCGTGTACCTGTTCAGGCCGAGCCAGGCGAGGACGTCGTTGAAGCTTCGAGAACTGCTGGAAGTGCAGGAGGGAAGGATCACTCGTTCGACGCTCTCGTTCGACATCAACGATGCCGTGCAGCAGCTGGCGCGCGTCGATTTCCCCGAGCTGGCGGCGCGGCTGGATCGGATTCGACAGTTGGGTGAGGCACTGGATGCCGCTCAATTCGATGCCGAACGCCGGCGGCAGATCGTGGAACGGCTCTGTCCGGAACTCGACGCCGCACGCCGCGCCGTGCGGCCGCACTTCAATCGATAAAGTCTGCTCTGGAACTACGCTGTAGGGTGCTCTCAGCTTCGCTGTAGGGTGCTGTGCGCGCCGCTGAAGACGATGAACAGCGCTTCGGCCTGCTCCATCGCTTCCGCCGTATCCTTGGATGGTTCCGTGAGGAACGGGCGCTCGTTGATGAACACCTGCACCGAGAAGCGGCCATCTTCGCGTACGAGGACACATCTGAAGTCGCCCAACGTCCAGAACGTTCGGACGAGAACTCCCGCCGTGGCGTCGCTGTTGTTAGGCACTGTGGGAAACGCCGCCAGTATGCGCGCGTCCGAGCCGATTGTCACGACCTAAACAAGCTGAGTTTGGTGCGTAGCGTATTGATACGTCTGGGCTTAGAGGTGCGCGAGCTGCGCGGGGGCGTACACCTCGCGTCCGTCGTGAACCATGTGAACCCTGCGCACCCTGTGGCTATACTGGCGTTCGGTTGCCTGAGTGGCGGAACTGGCAGACGCAGGAGACTCAAAATCTCCCGCCGGTCACCCGGCGTGTGGGTTCGATTCCCTCCTCAGGCACCAAAACTCCTTGAACAGGAACATGCCGCCCGCGCCGCGGTCCCGTTGCCTGACGTCGGCCCGCCGGCTGCGCCCCACTTTTCACTACCGTCCCCGGCGTTGCGCGTGCTCTTGAAGGACCAACAGATGGCCGTTGCCGTTCGAAGACGGTGGCTGCAACCGGAGACGGATGGACTTGCGACGTTCACGCGCCGTCGGCATGACGTCCAGCTCGGCTTGCATCTGCGCGATGCGCTGGAACTGCACGTCGAGAGCCGCGCGCAGGTTGGCGACCTCCAACGCTTGCGCCTGCAACTTTGCGTCGAGCTGTTTGAGGGTAGTCATCGGTCCAGACCTCGTCTTCATGACCGGGGTTCTTGCTTTGATGGCGTGGCGGACCGGCTGAGCGCTCAGGAAAGCTCGGTCAGGATAACGGTCGAGCACTCCGGGAGATGTACCAAATGGCACACCAGCCAACAAGGGGGAGCACCCATGGCCGGCGTGCGGGTTCGATTCCCTCCTCAGGCACCACGACATACCTGTAATCGGGTAATCGAGTAATTGGGTAATCGCGTAATCGCGTTTGCGCACATCAATTACGCGATTCCAATACCCAATTACCCGATGACCCGATCACCCCAATTCTCAATGCCCCTATGCGACAATGACCGGACGCAGAAGGGGGCCGATGCACGGCAGAGTCGTCGTTCTGGCCAGTTTGCTTGCGGTGGTCGGTGCCTCTTCGCAGGTAGCCGCACAGCGCAGCCTGTTCAGGCCCCAGGCGTTGACACGGCCAGCCACCGGGGCTTCCTCGCGCGGCACTGCACGTCCTGTCACAACCAGCGGCTCAAGACGGCCGGCCTCTCGCTCGACACACTGAATCTCTCCGACGTCGGCGCACAGGTCGCGGTCTGGGAGAAGGTCGTCGCGAAGCTGCGCGCTGGCGCCATGCCCCCGGTCGGACGTCCGCAGCCGGACGAGGCTGCGCGCACGACGTTCGTCACCTGGCTCGAGACCGAGCTCGATCGTGCCGCCGCCGGGTCGCCGAATCCCGGGCGGCCAGCAGCGTTTCATCGTCTGAACCGCACCGAGTACCAGAACGCGATACGCGACCTGCTCGCGCTCGAGCTCGACGTCTCGCGGTTGCTGCCGGCGGACGATGCGGCGTATGGGTTCGACAACGTGTCGGACGTGCTGTCGATTTCGCCGGCACGGTTGGACGCGTACTTGTCGGCAGCGCGCCGGATCAGCAGGCTGGCGGTTGGCGATCCGACCGCTTCTCCTGAAGTCGTCACGTACGCCTTCGGCAAGATGCTCCTCCAGGAAGAGCGCATGAGCGAGGACCTGCCGTTCGGCTCGCGTGGCGGTGCGGCCATCCGGCACACGTTTCCGCTCGACGGCGAGTACGTGTTGAAGCTGCGGTTCGACGGTCCCTCGACGGCGGCGGACCGATTCGAGATACGGCTGGATGGAGTGAAGGCTGCCGAGGGCACACCGCGGGGACGGGCCTCGGGCGACACCGCCGACTCGGGAGGCGTCGAGGTTCGGGTGCGAGCGCCGGCCGGCGCGCACACGCTCGGTGTGGTGCTGCTCAAGCGGATGCTCGCCGCCGAGGGCCGCTTCCCGGCGTTTTTCCCCTGGGGCAACAGCGGCGTCTTCGCCACGACCTTCGGCGCCCGGCAGTACCTGCGCGTGGACAACGTCGAGATCAACGGGCCGTTTGGCGCGACGTCGGTTGGCGACACGCCGAGCCGTCGCGCGATCTTCACGTGCCGCCCGGCGAAGGCGGACGACGAGGCGGCGTGCGCGTCGCGGATTCTCGGGACGCTCGCACGGCGTGCGTACCGGCGGCCGGTCGACGGCCGCGACGTCGAGCCGCTCGTTGCCACCTACCGCACTGCGCGCCGCGACGGCCGCGATTTCGACGGTGGTGTCCGGGCCGCGCTCGAACGGCTGCTCGTCGAGTTCGACTTCCTGTATCGCAGCGAGATCGATCCGCCATCGGCCACGGGACCGTACCGCTTGAACGACATTGCGCTGGCTTCCCGGCTGTCGTTCTTCCTGTGGAGCAGCATCCCCGACGACGAGCTGCTGAAGCTGGCCGAGGAAGGCCGGCTGAAGAATCCCCCGGTGTTCGAGGCGCAGGTCCGCCGGATGCTCCGTGACGAGCGCGCGCGGGCGCTCGTCGCCAGCTTCGGCGCGCAGTGGCTGTACCTCCGGAACCTGCGGATGGTCGCGCCCGACCTCTTCGAGTTCCCGGACTGGGACGACAACCTGCGTCAGGCGATGGCGCGCGAGACCGAGCTGTTCCTGGACAGCCAGCTGCGAGACGACCGCAGCGTGACCGAGCTGCTGTCGGCCGACTACACGTTCGTCAACGAGCGGCTGGCGCGCCACTACGGCATTCCGAACGTGTACGGGAGTCACTTCCGGCGAGTCGCGGTTCCCGAGGAGCGCCGGACCGGGCTGTTGGGCCAGGCGAGCATCATGACCGTGACGTCCTTTCCCAACCGGACGTCGCCGGTCGTCCGCGGCAAGTGGCTGTTGGAGAACCTGCTCGGATTCGAGCCGCCGGCGCCGCCGCCCGACGTCCCCGATCTGCCCGAGACGGCCCGCGGGGAGCAGTCCCGCTCGATGCGCGAGCGGATGGAGCAGCATCGCCGCAATCCCGCCTGCGCGAGCTGCCACGCCGTGATGGATCCGCTGGGGTTTGCGCTCGAGCAGTACGACGCGATCGGCCGGTGGCGCACGATGGACGGCGGCCTGCCGGTCGACTCAACAGGCGCGATGCCGGACGGCCGGCCGATCGACGGCCCGCGCGGCTTGCGCGATCTCATGCTGGGTCCGCGCCAGGGCGAGTTCGTCAGGACCGTGACCGAAAAGCTCATGACCTATGCGACCGGCCGGGGCGTCGAGCCGTACGACAAGGCGGCGGTACGCAGAATCGTGCGGGACGCGGCGGCCGCCGATTACCGGTGGTCGTCCATCATTCTGGGGATCGCGAAGAGCGACGCCGTTCCAGATGCGAACGCGACTGCGGGGAGACATGAATCGATCATCGAACGGATCGCGATTCCGCGGCGGACGGTGCTGCGCGGCCTCGGCGCCGCGATTGCGCTGCCGTTTCTCGACAGCATGGTGCCGGCGTTCACCGCGGTCGCCAGAACGGCCTCCCGCGCCACGTCCAGGCTCAGCATCATCTACACCGGCAACGGCGCGGCCCTCGGGCACTTCGCGCCGAAAGACGAGGGCGCCTCGTACGAGCCCACGCCCATCCTCCAGCCGCTCACACCATTCCGCGATCAGATGCTCGTCCTGACGGGCATCGACAACTCGGTGGCGATGGCGCGCGAAGGCGAGCCGCGCGGCGGGCATGGCCGCGTCGCGCCGGCGTTCCTCACGGGCGTCCACGCGCGGCCGACGATTGGCGCCGACTTCCAGGCGGGCACTTCCATCGACCAGATTGCGGCTCGTCATCTTGGCCGCGACACACAGCTCGCGTCGCTCGAGATCGCGGTCGACGCGCCGGAGTTCGGCGGGACCTGTGATACCGGTTTCAGCTGCGTGTACACGAACACGATCTCGTGGCGCACCCCGACCGAGCCGCTGCCCATGGAAAACAACCCGCGCATCCTGTTCGAGCGGATGTTCGGCGACAGCGGCAGCACCAATCCGGCGGCCCGCGTTGCGCGGCTGCGCGAACGGGCGAGCGTGCTGGACGCGATTACCGAGCGCGCCAGGAGCCTGAGCGGGAGCGTGGGCGGCGCCGATCGCAGCAAGATCGAGGCGTATCTCGAGTCGATTCGCGAAGTCGAGCGCGGCATCCAGAAGGCAGAGGAGCAGAGCGCGCGCGAGCTGCCGCTCCTCGAGCAGCCCGCCGGCGTGCCCGACACGTTCGAGGCGCACGTCAAGATGCTCTTCGACCTGCAGGTGCTGGCGTTTCAGGCCGACCTGACGCGCGTCTCGACCTTCATGCTCGCCCGCGAGCTGAGCGGCCGCGCGTATCGCGAGGTCGGCGTCTCCGAGGGGTTCCACGCCATCTCGCACCACGGCAACAATCCGGAAAAAATCACCGGGCTGGGCAAGATCAATGTCTACCATTCGACGCTCGTCGCCTACTACCTCGAGAAGCTGAAGGCCGTGCAGGACGGCGACGGATCGCTGCTCGATCATTCGATGGTGTTCTTCGGCAGCGGCATGGGGAACAGCAACGAGCACGATCCGCGCGAGCTGCCGCTCGTCCTGGCCGGCGGCGCCGCGGGCACGCTGCCGTCGGGCCGCCACATCCGGTTCAAGAAGGGCAGCGAGCTTCCTAACCTCTACGTGACTATGCTGAACAAGGTCGGCGTGCCGGTCGAGGCGGTCGGCGACAGCACCGGGTCGCTTCGCTCTCTGAGCATCTAGGTCGCATGTGATTGCGATGAGAGCGAGCGACTGCGCGCTTCTCGTATCGGCAATCGTCTGGATCGCGTCCGGCGCTCGTGTATGCCGCGCTCCGATCAGCGGTTGATCGATGCGGTCAGGCGTGGCGATCAAGCGGCGGTCGAATCGCTCCTGAAGCAGGGCGTCGACGTCAACGGCCGGCAGGGGGACGGCGCGACCGCGCTGCACTGGGCGGCGCACCAGAACGATCGCGGCATGGTCGAGCGGCTGCTGCGCGCGGGCGCCGACGTGCAGGCCGCCAACGAGCTCGGCGTCACCCCACTGCTGCTGGCCTGCACGAACGGCAGCACGCCGGTCGTCGAGGCGCTGCTGGCCGGAGGCGCCGACCCCAACGCGACCGCCCAGGGCCGCGAGACCCCGTTGATGGTCGCGTCCTGGACGGGCAATGCAGACGTGGTCCGACGCCTCCTTGATGCGCGGCGCGGACGTGAATGCGAAAGAAGCCTCGACGGCAGCAGACCGCGCTGATGTGGGCGGCTTCGGAACGCCACCCGGCAATCGTCCGCCTGCTCACCGAGTACGGCGCGGACGTGCACGCCCGCACGGCGGTGAACGCACCCAATCGCAAGCCTGGCATGCGCGCATCCGGGGCGGCGGCGGCTGGATTGACCGCGCTCGTGTTCGCGGCGCGCGTCGGCGACGTCGAATCGACTCGTCTCCTGCTGGATGCCGGCGCCAACGTCGACGACACGGCCGACGAAGGGTTGAGCGCGCTCGGCTTTGCGACCGTCAGGGGCCATGTCCCGGTGGCGCTGCTCCTGCTCGAGCGCGGCGCCAACGCCAACGCCGCCGACGGCGGTTACTCGCCGTTGCACTGGGCCGCCGGCTCCTGGGAAACGACGCTGACGACGGCCGATTTCACGATCCTGCGGGACGGCAACGACGAGTGGAACGTGCTCCCGGGACTTCGCGAGGGGAAGCTCGAGCTCGTCAAGGCCCTCCTGAAGCACGGCGCGGATCCCAACCTCCGGATGAAGACGGCACCGCCGCGGGCCGGCGCGACCAAGAACCCGCAGCTGCCGGAGCTCGCCGGCGCGACGCCGTTCTTCCTGGCGGCAATGGCCGGAGATGCCGCGGTCATGCAGGCGCTGCTCGACGCCGGCGCCGATCCCACGCTCACGACCGCGGTCCGATCCACTCCGCTCATGGCGGCCGCTGGCGCCGGCCGGAATCTCGGTGAGAACTCGCTGAAACAGGCGCCGCTCCTGGAGGCGGCCAGGCTGGCCCTCAAGACCGGCGCGGACGTCAACGCGGCCGATGAGATGGGAAATACCGCGCTGCACTACGCGGCCTACCTGCGGCGTCGACTCGGTGGTCCAGTTCCTCGTCGAGAACGGTGCGCGGATGGACGTCAGGAACAAGCTCGGCGAGACGCCACTGTGGTTGTCAGAGCTCGCGCTGCAGTTCTTCGGGGGCGGGACCTATCAGATTCTGCAGTCCTCGACAGGTGATCTTCTGCGAAAGCTCGGTGCTCCCGCCATCAGGCCCGCCTATGATCGCGCGCGCCCGCGCGACTGGCCGGACCTGGCGCTTCAATAGCCTACCCGAGGGGCTTCGCCCCTCGGACTCCCCGACACGCTCTCCCCCCCCCCCTCGCTCGCGACGCAAGTAATCTAGTAATGGTTCTGAGAGCTTCTGGTAATTGGGTAATTGATCGGGTAATTGATCAATCGATTACTCGATTACCCGATTACCCAATTGCTCCAGTTCTGTGAAACTGCTCGAGGGCGGCGTTCGCTGCGAGAACCGTCTCCAGACAGTCGAGCACGCGGCCCACAGCCGCTCCTGGCACCGTCAAGTACAGCTCGTTGTCGTCGAGTCCCGTGTACACGCGATTGCCGATGCAGCCGACACTCGCGACGCCGGCCTGTGCGCTCATAGCCTGGGGCACCATCGCGCAGGCGGGACGACCCATCACGCTGGCCGTGTCGAACACACTTGCGGCGCGAGCGGCCTCGGTCAGGAGCATGATCTGCCGCGGGTTGCCGCGGAAGATGATCGCATCCGGATCGAACGTGGCGCCCGCCAGCGGCGAGTACACAGCGAATCGCATCGGCTCGCTGCGATGCGGAATCAGGGGGATCTCTTCCTTCTTGATGTATTTCAGCTCGGTCATCATGCCGATGACCGTCTGGAGTTCGGTGGCTTCCTCCCGCGACAGCGCCACGCCATGCGTGTAGGCACCCACCGGGCAGCTCGTGTGATCGTCTGCGGCCGTGGCAAACGTCCGTCCAGCGGCGGCCTCCTTCCAGTAGCTGCAGGAGGCAGGCAGCGCGTTGCCAATGCGGTTCACACCCTCGGGTAGTGTCGAAACGAACGCCAGCGCTACCGGGGCGTTGGCCATTGCGAGCTTCGAGAGGGCGGATGTTTGCTCAGCCGTCAGAGACATTGACTCATGAATATATCAGTTCGTCGGCCGCTGGCTTGCAACCCCAAGACGGCGGAGGTTTCTCGATGGCGCGTGGCGCTTCCGCACAGCGATTGATCTCGTGGCTGACGATCGGGGCGCTGACAGCGCTTGCAGCCCCCGCTTTCGCACAATTCGTGTCGACAGGTGATCGGACGCGGTCCTTGCTCGAGGGGAACTGGCAGTCGTGCCGCGAGCTGGACGGTAAGTACTCCGAGCGTATATACGACAACAACCTTCCCGGAATCGGGCCGTTCGAGTTGCACCTCGGCCCGTATCACGAGTTCGCGCTTTTCCGAGGCGTGCAGGACGACCACCGCGAGCATTCGTCACCAGCAGAACCTGTTGAGTCCGTTTAATGTCGAGGTAGCTTCGAACCGCGCCAGACAGACCTGGGAAACAGCCGGGCTTAGGCTCGATGTCTCCCTGGGCGGGGGTGGCCGCGACGACTGTGAAAGCTGGTTCGTCACCTTGACGCGCGGCGCCCAGCCGGCCTCGGATTAGGTCGGAACCCCATGCGTACGAGTGAGTTAACCCGGCGCGGCGCGGGGTGACCGGCGGCGCGGCCGGCCGCCCGTGCAACCCCCGAAATGGCCCGAAAAGCCCCGTTTTCGGGCCGTTTGTCGTTGTGTTCGACCTCTCGCGTGGGCTATACTTATTGGACTGCTGGCACGTTTTCGGCCTTCCATACTGAGCGCTGCCTTTTAGGGGGAACCGTGACATTTCAAGTCGGCGACAAGGTCATTTACCCGAACCATGGTCTCGGCATCGTCGAGCGGATCGAGGAGAAGACGATCCTCGGCACGACCTGTGGCTTCTACCATCTTCGGATCGTGGCCAACGAGACGACCGTGCTCGTCCCGGTGAGCAACGTCGACGGCGTAGGCCTGCGTCGAGCCATCAGCGACGACGAGGTCGAGCGGCTGTTCGGGCTGCTCGGCGACGGCAAGATCGACAACCATCAGAACTGGAAAGGGCGTTTCAAGGACAACTCGGACAAGATGCGCAGCGGATCGATCTACGACGTGGCGGACGTGCTCAAGAGCCTGACGTTCCTCGCCAAGTCGAAGAGCCTCTCGTTCCGCGAGAAGCGCATGCTCGACCGCGCGAAGTTCCTGATCATCTCGGAGGTCTCCGAGGTGATGCGCGAGACCGCGGCCGCGATCGAGGGCCGTGTCGATCGCGCGCTGGAGCGCTGCTTCCTGACGAAGGCGCGCTCAGCGGCCCGGGCGAAAGTCGCCAAGGCCGCCCCGCGCGCCCAGGTGCGCGGCGCCCGCGCGGCGCGCGGCTCGCGCGTCGTAGGCGTCAGGTCGACGCACTCGTCAGGGCGGACCTCGAGGTCCGCCGGTATCCGCACAAGCCCGCTGGCCGGCGAAAGCCGGTCAGCGGGCTTTTCCTTTATGATTCGCTGTCCGTGATCATCGCGGCGTTCCGTTCGGCAGCGACCTATCTTCTCGTCTCGCTGTACGTGCTCGTCACCGGCCCGATTGGGATGGTCCTCGCCATCGCGTTCCGGTGGAAGAGCCTGCTGTACATCTTCGGGCACGGCGGGGTCCGCCTCGGGCTCGCCCTTACCGGCATTCGCTTCAAGGTCGTTGGACGCGAGCATCTGCCGCTCGATCGCGCCGCCGTGTACTGCGCGAACCATCAGAGCAACGTCGATCCGCCGATCCTGTTCGATGCGCTCCATCCGCGGATGCACATCCTCTACAAGCACGAGATCGATCAGATCCCCATCCTCGCGCGCGCGTTCCGCATGGGTGGATTCATTCCGGTCGATCGCCGGAACAAGGAAGCCGCGTTGCGCTCGATCGAAGCGGGGGCGGCCTCGATCCGATCGGGCAATTCGTTTCTGATCTTTCCGGAAGGCACCCGCAGCCGCACAGACGAGCTGCTCCCGTTCAAGAAGGGCGGCTTCGTCATGGCGATCAAGGCGCAGGCGCCGATCGTGCCGGTCGCGGTCCAGGGCGGCCGCGCCGCGATGCGCCGTGGCAGCTGGATCATCCGGCCGGTGACGGTCACGCATTCGGGTCGGCCGTCCGGTCGAGACGGCCGGCGCCCGGATGCCCGATCAGCGTGACAAGATCATCACGCGCGTCCGTCACGAGAATCGCGGCGCTCCTGGCGATGGGACCGGTGTAGACTCGCGGAAGTCGCCTGCCGGCTGGGGATGCCCATGCGTGCTCGTCCGGCTTGCTTCGGTTCTTGATCGCCCTCGTCGACTGGTCCGGCTAAAGCCGGACTCCGGCGGCCGCGCGCCCAGGAACCCCAACAGCCAACCTTCCGCACCGAGGCCAATTACGTCCGCGTCGACGTCTACCCGACATCGAACGGCGCGCCCGTCACCGACCTCCAGAAGGACGATTTCGAGGTTCTCGAAGAAGGCGCCCCGCAGACCATCGACGCGTTCGAGCACGTGATGGTGGCCGGGAACGTGCCGCAGGAAACCAGGCGCGAGCCGACCAGCGTCGCCGAATCGCGGGCGATGCTCGAGAATCCGCGGGCCCGCGTCTTCGTGCATCTTCCTCGACTACTACCACGTCGACGTGGCCGGCTCGCGCACGATGCGCGACACGCTCGTCGACGCGCTCGACCGGTTCCTGGGGCCGGAGGATCTCTTCGCCGTCATGACGCCGGAGATGTCGGCGCGCGATCTCTCGTTCGCGCGCAAGACGACGACGACGCGCGGCATGCTGGAGAAGTACTGGATCTGGGGCGAGCGCGATCAACTGATTCCGCGCGATCCCCAGGACGATCGAATATCGCATGTGTTTCGGCTCGGAACCCGAGATCGCCGAAGAGATGATCGAGCGCCGCCGCGAGAAGCTGGTGCTCGACGCCCTTCAGGACGTCGTCCGCTCCCTGCGTGGCGCGCGCGAGGAGCGCAAGGCGATCCTGACCATCTCCAACGGCTGGCGGTTGTTTCGGCCGAACGATAGCCTGCAGCGCGTCCTCAAGGGCCGCCGTCCGCCGGATGGCCTGCCTCCCGTGGGCATCGACCCGCGCACCGGCCGGATCACGACTGACGACAAGACTCGCCTCCGGGAACCGCCGATCGCGCCATCTGCGATCGCGATCGCATGGCCCTCGCCCGGATCGACAACGCCCAGCAGTTGCGCGACATCAGCGAGGAAGCGAACCGCGCCAACGCCACTTTTTATCCGCTCGATCCGCGCGGCCTCGCCGTCGTTCGACGAGCCGATCATGAAGCTCGGCGCCGGCGGACCGCCGCCGCCGCCTCGTGCCGCCGAGCGTCGATCGGGCGCGCCTGGTCGCACGACTCGAATCACTGCGTGCGCTGGCGGCCGACACCGACGGGATGGCGATCGTCCAGACCAACGATCTCGAACGCGGGTTCAAGCGGATCGTCGACGATCTCTCGTCGTCCTACCTCCTCGGGTACTACTCGACGCGAAAGATGGATGGCCGCTTCCATGCGATTCGGGTCCGGGTGAAGCGGCCGGGCGTGCAGGTGCGTGCACGGCGCGGCTACCTGGCGCCGAGCGCCGCGGAGGTCGCCGCGGCAGCGAACCGCGCGAAGGCGAATACCGCGTCGGCGCTCGATCCGGCGTTTCTCGAATCGAAGGCCGTCGAGGCCGCGCTCGCGCCGCTCAATTCGCAGGTGCGCGAGCGCACGCTGTACCTGCAGGCGGTCTCCGGCTGGCGGCCGGGCGGGACCGCGGGTGTGTGGGCCGTAGGCGAGGTGAGCGTCGCGCCAGTCTGGAAGGCCGGGGCTGACGTGGACGTCATGCTCGTCGGGAAAGGCGGCGAAACGATCGAGGCGCAAAAGGTGCAGGTCGCGGCGGGGACGCGACATTTCTCAGCGGCGTTCACTCCACCGGGTGGGATCACTCCTGGCGAATACACGGTCAACGTGCGCGCGCGCGGCCGCGGGCTCGACCTCGGACCGACCAATGCGTCGCTCGTCGTGCTCGTCCGCGCCGCACCGCTCGCGAGCGATGCGATCCTCGTTCGCAGGGGCGCGACGACCGGCAACCGGGAAGTGCGCACGGCTGACGTCCGCTTCCGGCGGACAGATCAACTCGGCGTGGACATGCCGGCGGGGGAAGGCGAGCCGGCGCAGGCGCGCCTGCTCGGCCGCAACGGCCAGCCGCTGCCGTTGCCGGTCACGGCGGCCGTCCGCGACGATCCCGACGGATCGCGGTGGCAGACGGCGCGCGTGTCGCTGGCGCCGCTCGCGCCGGGCGACTACATTCTCGAGATGATCACGGGATCGGAACGGAAACTCGTGGGGTTCCGGATAGTTCCGTAAGGGTGAGGTGCTTTGAACTGACGCTGTAGGGTGCTTTGAACTCACGCTGTAGGGTGCTTCGAACTCACGCTGTAGAGTGCTTCGAACTGACGCTCGTAGAGTGCTTCAACTGACGCAGTAGGGTGCTCGCACTTACGCGTAGAGCGCTCCAGCACGAGCCTAGCGCGAGCACCCTACGGCGATAGCGCCGAGCACCCTACAGCGATAGCGCCGAGCACCCTACAGCGATAGCGCCGAGCACCCTACCGCGAAGTGCGTTATCTGCCCGTTTCGAATTTCAGCGTCCAAGGCCTGAGCGTCTGCTGATCGGTCCCGATGATGCCGTCCACGAGATCGACTTGCACGCCGCGGAAGAGCTCGAGGGGCTGGACGAACCGGATCTCGAGCACGCGCGTGCCGGGGAGGTACTGGGTCGTGAATTCGAGCGGCGGCGGTGCGGTCTCGGTCACGCCCGGGGGCGTCGGGCCATAGCGGACGGCAATCCGGCCCTTGAACGTCGCCGGGTTGATGTCGCGCGAGAACTGGATGCGCACGTTCGTCCGCGACGAGACCTCCGTTTCTCCCTCGATCGGCGCGCTGAACACGACCTCGGGTGGCGGGCCGGAGGGCACGCGAATCGTGGACTCGGCGGTCGTCTCGGCCGGGGGCTTCGTCAGCCTGATGCTGCCGGCGGTTGCGTCCAGCAGCGTCAGTCCTCGCCACTGCTGCACGATACCGTTCACCTCGACCCAGCGGCCCGTGTCGATCCGGGCGCCGAGGTCCAGCTCGAAGTCGCGGCCGCGCGGGCGGAGGTTGACCACCCAGAGTGCGGCGTCGGACGAGCGCACCACGAAGTCGTAGCGGCTGCGACCGGGCGCATCCGGCAGGTCGCCGAGAAGGTTCCGGCCGCCGAACTGGCCGGTGATGGTCACCTTCTGGTTCACGAAGCGGTCCGGATACAGGACGAGGTTCCGTACTGAAGGCGCGAGAGGCGGCGCAGCAGGGGCCACCGCGCCTGCCAGGATGACCCCAATCTGGCCGGGCTTCGGCCATCCGCCATCGGGATCGATTTGGAAGGTCGCGCGGAGGTCGTAGCTGGCGAGACGCGGGTCGTCCGCGTTCATCCGGCCGAGGTCCCAGAATTCCCCGCGGACTTCGGCGGGCTCGTCCGGGATCGATCCCTTGAAAATCACCCGAACCGAACCGGCATCGTCGACCAGCCGCATCTCGCCCGAATTGCGAAGTTCGAGCTTGCCCACGAGGACGACGGGATGGAAGTGATAGAAACCCGGATGCGCCAGCAGCGCGGCGATGTTGGTCGTCCGCCGCTGCGGCGCCTGCGCAGCGACAGTAGTTGCCAGGAGGACGCCCAGGACTACCAGACGTTTCATCAATCAGGTCCGCCGTTCGCCGGGCTCGGCCATGGCCACACCGATGGGGCCCGGCCTACGAAAGACGCTTTCTCGCTGCGCGGGCCGTCACGACCGCAAGCGCGAAGAACAGGAGGCCGCTCCCGAGTTGAGCGATGGTGCCCTCGTCGTGAAGCCACGGGACGAGGTTGCCGATCGCCTGGAAGGGACCGATCGTCTCGGTGCCCACCAGCACCGCGAACAGGATCCCGCAGATCGATCCGCCGGCAATCAACCCGGAGCTGAACAGCGTCCCGGCGCCGAGCTCCGATTCTTCCTTGACGCCGCTCTTGCTCTCGACCCACCAGCGCACCAGCCCGCCCGCGAAAATCGGCGCGGTCGTCGCAATCGGCAGATAGGCGCCGACCGCGAACGAGAGCGAGTGGATGCCGCACAGCTCCAGGGTCACGGCCAGGAACACGCCGACGAGCACCAGTCCCCAGGGCAGGTTCTGGCTGAGGAGTCCCTTGATGATCGTCGCCATGAGCGTCGCCTGGGGCGCCGCAATCGCCGCCGACCCGATGGTGAACACCCGATGGAGATACAGCGTCGTGAGGCCGATCGCGAACGCCGACACGATGACGCCGACAATCAACCCGATCTGCTGATAGAGCGGCGTGGCGCCGACGATGTAGCCGGTCTTGAGATCCTGTGAGGTGTTGCCCGCGTTGGCGGCTGCGATGCAGACGACGGCGCCGACGCAGAGGGCGACCGGGCCGTAGGCGTCGCCCGTCCAACCGAGCGCGACGAACAGCAGACAGGTGAGGATCAGGGTGGCGATCGTCATGCCCGAGATCGGATTGGACGACGATCCGATCAGGCCGGTAATGCGGGACGAGACGACCGCGAAGAAGAACCCGAAGATCACAATCAGGATGGCCGCGAGGACGTTTCCCTGGAGCGGCATGCGCGGCGCGATCGCCAGGAACAGGGCGACCAGCAGCGAACCGATGAGCACGACGCTCATCGGAATCTCGCGCTCGGTGCGCAGCGACGCTCCCGCCACGCGACCGCCGAGATCCTTGAGGCTGTCCTTGGCCGACCGCACGATCGTCGGAATCGTGCGCGCTAGCGTAATCAGGCCGGCCGCCAGGACCGCTCCGGCGCCGATGTACCGGATGTACGCGCTCCAGATCTGTCCCGGGGCCATCTCCGAGATGAGGAACGGCCGGCCAGTGGCCGGGTTGACGGCGAAGTTCGGATGGATCGGCGGGAAGGGCTCCGTGATGTACTGGCCGAGAATCGACAGGAGCGGCAGCAGCACGAGCCACGACAGCACACCGCCGGCGAACATGGTGCCGGCAATCCTCGGACCGATCACGTAGCCGACGCCCAGGTATTCGGGCGAGATGTCGACGTTGAGCGACGCGTTCGGAAACTGGCTGGTGCGCGGCGCGGTGTAGCCGACTTCCGTCCTGAAGATATTGAACACCCACGACAGCGCCTTCCACAGTGCGCCGACGCCAAGCCCGCTGAACACGAGCGTGGCCAGCTTCCCGCCGCGCTCGCCGGCGACCAGCACCTCGGCGCAGGCCGTCCCTTCCGGGTAGGGGAGGACGCCGTGCTCCTTCACGATCAACGCCCGCCGCAGCGGCACCATCATCAACACGCCGAGGATGCCGCCGGCAAAGGTGAGCACCGTGATCTGGAAGTAGTTGAAGTATTCGGGACCGTTCGGCGTGAGAAAGATCAGGGCGGGGATGGTGAACACGACGCCGCCCGCCACCGATTCGCCGGCCGACCCGATCGTCTGCACGATGTTGTTTTCGAGAATCGTCGATCCGCCGAGGCGCTTGAGGACCGAAATCGCAAGCACGGCGATGGGAATCGAGGCGCTGACGGTGAGTCCCGCCCGGAGCCCGAGGTAGACCGTCGATGCGCCAAACAGCAGGCCGAACAGCGCGCCGATCACGACGGCCTTCAGCGTGAGCTCAGCCGGCGACTGGGTAGACGGCACGTACGGCTTGAAGGTGGACGCGGGCGTCGGCCTCGCGGCGACCGTCGGTGTCGACATGGGCCCGGATATTAGCACTTGCGCCTCAGCCGATGGACCCTGTCGGCGCCCGCAGGGGAGCCGTTCAGACCGGGCGGATTTGTTACAATCTGCTTCTCGCTTGTGAAAGGTCCGAACAAAGCGCCGCCGAAGTCGCCGAAGGCCAAGCAGAGCCTCGATCAGGTCTCCGAGCTCACCACCAATCGCCTGTCTGTGTATCTGCGCTGCCTCAACCTGCTCGAGGGCGCCGGCGTCAGGACGATCTCCTCGCAGGCGCTGGCGGACCAGTTCCACCTCAACGCCGCCCAGATTCGGAAGGATCTCGCGTACTTCGGCGAGTTCGGGGTCCGCGGCGTGGGCTACTACGTCCGCGACCTCAAGCGGCACCTGCGGCAGATCCTCGGCCTCGATCGGAAGCTGCGCGTGGCGATCATCGGCGCCGGGAATCTCGGCCTCGCGCTCGCCGATTACCCGGGGTTCCGCCAGGAGGGCTTCCAAATCAGCGCGCTGTTCGACAACCTGAGCGCCAAGGTCGGCCAACAGTCGCGCAGCGGCGTGCCGATTCACGACATCCACGACCTGAAGAAGCTTGCGCGCCGCGACGGCATCAGCATCGCCGTCATCGCGGTGCCCGCCGCATCGGCGCAGCGCGTGGTCGATATGGTGATTGCGTCCGGCATCAAGGCCGTGTTGAACTTCTCTCCCGGGACGCTGCAGGTGCCGCCCGACGTGAAGCTGAAGAGCGTCGACCTGACGGTGTCGCTCGAGAGCCTGTCGTTTCTATCTGGCGAGGGGCGAGAACTGGCGAAGACACGATAGCCGCAGCGGACGCGCCTGGTCGGCAGCGCCTGCGTGCCATGCTCGCGAGCTCGAGCGAGGCATCAGCGTAAGTCGCGGCGAGGTGGGGCCCCCGCGTGGAAAGGCCTGCGGCCATGCGAGCCGAGGACAGTGATCGGGCGAGCATCACGTAAGTTCGCGCGGGGGGGGCCCCAGCCGCCAGTGGAAAAAAGATGGCCAAGCTTTCGCACGTGGACGCCCAAGGGCGCGTCAAGATGGTGGACGTCGGCGACAAGCCGGTCACCGTTCGCGAGGCGATCGCGCGGGGATCGATCACAATGTCGGCGGAAGCCCGTGCTCAGATCCGGAGCGGTGCCGTCAAGAAGGGCGATCCGCTTCAGGCCGCGCGGCTCGCCGGCATCATGGCCGCCAAGCAGACCTCCTCACTGATCCCGCTCTGCCATCCGCTGCCGATTGCCGGCGTGCAGGTGGACCTGATGCCGACGCCGCGCGGCTACGACATCGAGGCTCGCGTCCGCACGACCGCGCAAACCGGCGTCGAGATGGAAGCCCTGACCGCGGTGGCGGTCGCCGCCCTCACCGTCTACGACATGATCAAGGCGGTCGACAAGGCGATGGTGATCGGCGACATCAGGCTGATGAAGAAGACCGGCGGGAAGAGCGGCGAGTACCGGAGAGATCCTGGAAATTTAAGATTTCAGATTTCAGATTTAAGATTTCACGATTTTCAGATTTCAGATTGGCGCGATCATCAGCTGGCAATCTTAAATCTGAAATCGTAAATCTGAAATTTCAGGTTCATTGAACATCGCCCTCGGCGTTATCAGTCCGTCGGCCGCGTGGATCCTGCCGCGCCGCTACGTCGAGGCGCTCAGGCGCGACTTTCCGCAGCACACCTTCCTCGAAGCCTGGGATCGCGAGACGCTGCGGCGGGTGCTCGTCGAATCCGACGCCGCCTTCGCGGCCTTTCTCGACAAAGACCTCATCCCCTCGCTGGCGCGCCTGCGGTGGGTGCAGGCGCCGGCGGCTGGCATCGCGCACATGCTCTCGAGCGAGCTGGCGGCGAGCGCCATCATCCTGACCAGCGCCCGCGGCGTGCGGGCACGCGCCATCGCCGAGCACGTGATCATGATGGCGCTCGCCCTCGCCCGTCAGCTGCCGCTCGTCCTCAAGCGTCAGTCCGAGCGCACGTGGGCGCTCGACGAGATCGAGACGGCTGGCACGATCCGCACGCTGCACGGCAGGCAGCTTGGCATCGTCGGCCTCGGGTCGATTGGCACCGAGGTGGCGCGTCTCGCGGCTGGCCTTGGCATGCGTGTGATCGCAACCCGCAAACACGCCAGCGGGCCGCCGCCCGCCGGCATCGACGCCGTGCTTCCGTCCGAGCGCCTGCACGGAGCTGCTGTCGTCGAGCGATGTCGTCGTGTTGTCGGCCGCGCTGACCGCGGAAACGCGGCTGCTCATCGACCGCGACGCGCTCGCACACGTCAAGCGGGGCGCGTGGCTCATCAACATCGGCCGTGGCCAGCTCGTGGACGACGATGCCCTGATCGAAGCGCTTCGTGATGGACGGCTGGGCGGCGCCGCGCTGGACGTCTTCAGGCGGGAGCCCCTCCCTCCCGACAGCCCGTACTGGGACCTGCCGAACGTGATCGTCACGCCTCACCTGTCGGGCGCGATGGAGGACTACTGGACGCCGCTCGTCGGGCTCTTCGCGGAAAACCTGCGCCGTTTCGAGAAGGGCGAGCCGCTCATCAACGTCGTCGATAAAGCGGCCGGCTATTAGACGGCGGGCCAAACGTGCATGGCTGGATATCCAAGCAGCAGCGCCTGCGGCCATGCCGAGCCCGAGGAACACGTCTTTTATCCGAGGCGAGGCATCAGCGTAAGTTCGCGCCGGGGGTGGGGCCCCGGCGCCAGTGAAAAAAGTTGGCAGGCAGCCAAAAATCGGTCAGCCTGCGATAATCGGATTGTGCCCTCAGGTTCGGCCTGGGGTTCGCGCTGCTTGCGGCGATGATTGGTCCTTATCGCGCGGCTGGTTTCGTGCCCTCGCAGCCCGCCGGCGCGTCGCTGCCGGTGTTCACCTACACGGTGGTTCGTTCCTATCCGCACGATCCCGCCGCGTTCACGCAGGGCCTCCAATGGGTCGATGGATTCCTGTATGAGGGCACCGGGAACCACGGCGCTTCGTCGATTCGCAAGGTGCGGCTGGACACCGGCGAAGTGCTCCAGAAGCGCGATCTGCCGGAGCAGTATTTCGGCGAGGGCATCGTCGTCCGGAAGGACGAGCTCGTGCAGCTCACCTACAAGACCGAGATTGGTTTCGTCTACGACCGCCAGACGTTCGCGCCGAAGCGCACGTTCAAGTATCAGGGCGAGGGATGGGGGCTGACCGACAACGGCACGCACCTCGTCATGAGCGACGGCAGCGACCGGCTGCGGCTGCTCGATCCGTCGACGCTGAAGGAAGTCAGGCGGCTGCCGGTGACTGCCGCGGGAACGCCGGTCAAGAACCTGAACGAGCTCGAGTGGGTGAAGGGCGAGATCTTCGCGAACATCTGGATGACCGACTACGTCGCGCGCATCGATCCGGCGACCGGCCGCGTCACCGGGTGGATCGATCTTCGCGGACTGCTGCCGGCGCGCGACCGCGCGAACGCCGACGTCCTGAACGGCATCGCCTACGACGCTGCCGGCGATCGTCTCTTCGTCACCGGCAAGTGGTGGCCCCGGCTGTTCGAGATCAAGCTGGTGTCCAAGTCCCGATAACGATATGCGCCGATCAATCCTGATTCTCTTCGCGCTTGCGCTGCTCATGCCGCCGCTTCGTGCGCAGGCGCCAGTGATCACGCCCACGCCAAACCTGGTGGCGGACGGCGTCCCGGCGATTCCCGCCGCGATCGCCGCCGACGTGCGCCGCTACACGGAGTATCGCGCGGCCAACCTGGTCGACTGGCATCCCACGCGACGCGAGCTGCTGATTTCCACGCGATTCGGCAACGCGCCGCAGCTGCACGTGGTGAAGATGCCGGGTGGCGCCCGGACGCAGCTGACGTTCGCGGACGAGCCCATCACGAGCGCTCGCTACCAGCCTGGCGAAGGCCGGTATTTCGTCTTCCGCCGCGACAGCGGTGGCGACGAGTTCGGTCAGCTCTATCGTTATGACATCCACGACGGCCGCATCACGCTCATCACCGACGGCGGCCGATCGCAGAACAGCATCGGCGTCTGGAGCCATCAGGGCAGTCGACTTGCGTACACGACGACCCGCCGGAACGGAGCCGATCGGGACGTCCACGTCATGGATCCGGCCGATCCGGGTACCGACCGCCGCGTGCTTCAGGTGACAGGGGGTGGGTGGGACGTCCTGGACTGGTCCGCCGACGATCGCACGCTGCTGATAGTCGAAGAGATCTCCGTCGAGCAATCCCACCTGTGGCTGGTCGATGTCGCCACCGGGCAGCGCACGCCGCTGACACCGTCCGGCGAGCGCGTCTGGTACGGGCTGGCGGTCTTCTCACGGGATGGGCGCGGCGTGTTTCTGACCACCGACAAGTCGAGCGAGTTCCTGCGCCTCGCGTACCTCGACCTGTCCACGAAGGCGCTCACGACCCTGACGCCTGACATCAACTGGGACGTCGAGAACATCGAGCTGTCGCCCGATGGGCGGACGCTGGCCTTCGTCACCAACGAGGCCGGCATTTCGCGCCTGCGGCTCCTCGACACCGGCACGCGAGAGGCCCGGCTGCTCGCCGGTGTTCCGACCGGCGTGATCGGAGGCCTCCTCTGGCACCCGGCGGGCAATGAGCTGGCGTTCACCGTCGCGTCGGCTCGATCCGCGTCGGACGTGTACTCGGTGACGCCGCGGAATAATCAGGTCAGCAGGTGGACCGAGAGCGAGCTTGGCGGGCTGGTCGCGTCGGACCTGGTCGAACCCCAGCTTGCCAAGTGGACCAGCTTCGACAATCGGGAGATCAGCGGCTTCTACTATCGGCCGCCGGCGCGCTTCACCGGGAAACGGCCGGTGCTCATCAACATTCACGGAGGCCCGGAAGGCCAGACCCGCCCGGGCTTCATCGGGCGCAGCAACTACTTCCTCAACGAGCTTGGCGTGGCGCTCGTCTATCCGAACGTCCGCGGATCCACCGGCTACGGCAAGACGTTCGTCGGCCTCGACAACGGGATGAAGCGCGAGGATTCGGTCCGTGACATCGGCGCGCTCCTCGACTGGATCGCCCGGCAGCCCGAGCTCGACGCCGGCCGCGTAATGGTGACCGGCGGCAGCTACGGCGGCTACATGGCGCTCGCCGCCGCGACCAACTACGACGACCGCATCCGCTGCACGCTCGACGTCGTCGGCATCTCGAACTACAACACGTTCCTGAAAAATACCGAGAGCTACCGCCGCGATCTCCGCCGCGTCGAATACGGCGACGAGCGGCAGCCCGAGATGGCCGAATTCTTCGATCGCACGGCGCCGCTGAACAATGCGCACCGGATCACCAAGCCGCTGTTCGTCGTCCAGGGAGGCAACGATCCCCGCGTGCCGCGGACAGAGTCCGAGCAGATGGTTGCCCGGGTGAAGAAGAACGGCACGCCCGTCTGGTACCTGATGGCGGCCGACGAAGGGCATGGCTTCGCGAAGAAGTCGAACGTCGACTTCCAGTTCTACGCGACGGTGATGTTCATGAAGGAATTCCTGCTGGGTACGTAGCGTCCGGCTCGTAGCGTCCGGCTTTAGCCGGACGTGATCCTCACATGTTCGAACACGACGCCGGTTTCGACACCCGTCCCCATCTTTCTCACGACGAGCTCCGCATTCAGCGGCTTTGGGTACATCGGCGTATTCGGCTCGCCTCCGCTCCGTGCCGACGTCGTCAGGTAGACGTCCTGTACCAGGCTCGCATCGAGCAGCTGCGTCGCCAGCGTGCGGCCGCCGATGCAGGAAATCCGTTCCAGGCCCATCTCCCGAAGCCGAACAAACGCGTGGGGAAGCTCCCTCGGCTCGTCCATGACGACTGGGGTGATCCACGGCCGCGAGGACAGCGCCTTGCCGATCGACGTCTCGCACGCTCGCACGGTGAGGACGACGACGCGAATCTCCGGCACGTTGAAGAGCATCTCGTGCTCGACGTCGATGCCGCGCAGCGTGGCGACGATCTGGATCGGGTGGCGCGGCAGTCCGAGCGACGCGCGAAGCCGCACGAGCTCGGGGTGCCACACCGAGAAGATCATCCGTCCGCCGCGCGCCGTTCCGGCGCCGGCCATCACCGCGTCGGCCGCGACCCGGGACAGGCCCTCGTAGATCAGGTGCTTGTCGGTTTCGCCGCCGCCGAGGTGCGAGGGGTTCGCCGCGCCGGTGTTGCCGTCGGCCGACTGGACGAAGACGAGGCTGCACGCCGGCCGCCCCGAGTCTGGTGGGGGTGACACGTAGAAGTCGCCGTCGAAGAGGCGACGCGTCCAGTCGTTGCCGATCGCGAGCGCATCGGCCGGCCGCGCATCGAGCACCGTGTTGTACGGCGGCAGGCTGCGCCTCGATCGCCTCGCGCTCTTTCCTGCGGACGAATTCGGTCGAACTGATCGGCGAACGATTGCACCTGCCCGCCCCACCTGCCTTACGCTGCCTGACCTCGCCCGCGTTCGCGGGCGGCGGCTCGATATGGATGATCGCGTCGGCGATCTGCGGGTAGTTCGCCATCAGTCGATCCTTGACGACGTGCGAAAGCGCGTGGGCGTCGACGAGCGGCGTGTCCGGCGGCAGCCAGACGTGGAGGTCGAGGAACACGTGATCGGCCGAGCCGCGCGTGCGGATGTGATGGCAGCCGATCACGCCGGGAACGCTCATCACGACGGCCTCGAGATCCGCCTCGGAGATGACGATCCGATCGCTCAGGATCTTCGTCGTCGTGGCCGCGATCTGCACGCCGGCGTAACCGATGAACCCCGAGACGACGAGCGCCGCGAGCGGGTCGAGGATCGGCCACCCCAGGCGGGCGCCGGCCAGCGCCGCGATGACCGCCAGCGAGGTCCACACGTCGCCGCGCGTCTGCAGCGCGTCGGCCAGCAGCACTTCGCTGCTCAGCCGCCGCGCCTCGCGCGATTCGTAGCGGACGACCCACAGGTTGATCGCGACCGTGACGATCATGATCAGGAAGCTCGCGCTCGAGATCTCGGGCGGTGCGCGTCGGCCGGTGAGGTGGTTGAACGCGTTGCGCAGGATCTCGAGGACGACGAGCAGCAGGACGAGGGTGACGCCGGCGGCCGCGACGGTCTCGTACTTGCGATGGCCGTACGGATGATCCTCGTCCGGCGGCCGCTGCGCCGCGCGCACGCCGACGAGGCCGACGAGATTGGAGGCGGCGTCGGTCAGCGAGTGAAAGCCGTCGGAAAGAATGCTGATCGCGCCGCTCGCGTAGCCGAACGCGATCTTCGCGATGGCGACGGCGAGGTTGAGGAAGAGGACTTGAAGAAGGACGCGGCTGACGGCGGCGAAACGCTCGACCGGGGACTCGAGTCTCGGGGCTCGGGGCTCGATCGGCGTCGTTCACAAGTGCTATTCCGAGTCCCGAGCCTCGAGTCCCGAGTCCCGAGCTCTAAAACACCCGCGCCGCCGGAACCGGCCACCAGCGCAGCTGCACCTTGCCGATGATGTAGCGTTTCGGCACCATGCCCCAGTGGCGGCTGTCGGAGCTGTTGTTGCGGTGGTCGCCCATCACGAAGTAGTAGCCGTCCGGGATCACCTGCGGGCCCCAGTCGTCGTGGCTGCGGTACTCGGCCGGGACGTAGTCGTCCTGCATCGGGACGTCGTTGACGTAGACGCGGCCGTCGATGATCCGCACGGTGTCGCCTTCTTCGGCGATGACGCGCTTGACGAACGACTTGTCGGGGTTGAGCGGGTAGTAGAGCATCACGATGTCGCCGCGGCGCGGCGCGCCGATGCCGGTAGACGAGCTTGTTGACGATCAGGCGATCCTGGTCCTCGAGCGTCGGCGCCATGCTCTGGCCTTCGACGCGCGCGACCTGGAAGCCGAACGTCACGATCAGCACCGCGTAGACGGCGGCCGAGAGACATGCGTCTTGACCCACGCCACGAGCTCTTCCTGGACCTGCGCCAGGCGAATCCCGCCCGACGCGGCCGGCCCTGCGGCCACGACGGCGTCCGGCGCTTGCGGCCGACAAGGCCGCGGTGTCCGGCGGCAGCCGGAGCGCTGCCGCTTCAGCCTCGGCCTGGCGCAGCAGCTCGGCGTTGGGATCGACCAGGTCGGGCCTGTCGGGCGACGCCTCTAGAGCTTCAGGTACTCCCGGAGCCGCCGCGTCTGCGTGCGGCTCACCGGGATTTCCGTCGACTTCGTCGTCCTTCATCCTCAGGATGTAGTTCCGGCTGAACCAAGGGACGATCTCCTTGATCTTGTTGATGTTCACCAGGTGCGAGCGGTGCACGCGCCAGAAGACGCTCGGGTCGAGCCGCGCCTGCAGCTCGTCGAGCGTCCGGTAGTTCGACGTGCCGACGTGCTGGTTCGTGACGACCGTGATGCTCTCGTCCGCCAGCGACGCGTAGATGATGTCCTCGGCCTGCACGAGCAGGAAGCGCTCGCCGACCTTGATCGCCAGCCGCTCGCGCCGGCTTTGCCGTTCGGTGACGAGCTGGACGATCTGCTCCAGCTGCTGGTTGCTGATGCCCGCGCACGGCCGCGCGGCGTCACGGCATCCGCCTCGATCGACGGCAATGCGGCGCCGCGCGCGTTGCAGCGCGATCTCGAGCCGCGACGGGTCGACCGGCTTCAGCAGGTAGTCGACCGCGTTGACCTCGAACGCCTCGATCGCGTGCTGATCGTAGGCCGTGACGAAAATGATATGGGACGCCGGGCCGGTGTCGAGCATCCGGCGCGCCACCTCGAATCCGGTCAGCCCGGGCATCTGGACGTCCAGAAACACCAGATCCGGCTGCAGCCGGTCGATCGTTTCCAGCGCTTCGACCCCGTTGCCCGCCTGGCCGATGACTTCGACGCCGCCGACCTGGCCGAGCAGATAGCCCAGCTCATCCCGCGCCAGCTGCTCGTCGTCGACGACGACCGTCTGCAGATCCATGACCCGGCGTTACGCCGTCACCCGTTCCGGCACGGCGAGCTCCGGAATCTCCACGCTGGCGCAGGTGCCGCGTCCTGGCTCGCTCGTCAGCTTCAGCTGGTAGCTGGCGCCGTAAATCGTGCGCAGCCGCTCGTTGACGTTGCTGAGTCCGATGCCGCCGTCGAAGCGCGCGCTCCAGCCGCTCTTCGCTCATCCCGAGACCATCGTCGTGCACCTCGATGACGGTGTGGCCGTCTCGCAGCATCGTCCTGATCGTAATCCGCCCGCCGCCGACCTTGCGCGCCAGGCCGTGCTTGATCGAGTTCTCGACCAGCGGCTGCAGAATCATGCTCGGCACGATGACGTCGAGCGTGTCGGCGCTGATCTGCTTGTCGACTCTCAGCTGCGGTCCGAAGCGGATGACCTCGATGTCGAGGTACTCGTCGATCGATTCCAGCTCCTCGCGCAGCGTGACGAAATGATCCGTGCTCCGCATCAGGCGGCGGAGCAGGCCGGAGAGCTTCGATGATCAGCATCCGCGCGGTATCGGGCTGCGTGCGGATCAGCGACGAGATCGAGGCGAGCGTGTTGAAGAGGAAGTGCGGATTGATCTGGCTCGCGAGCGCCTCGATCTTCGCGGCGAGCAGCAGCTTTTCCTGCTCCTGCAGGCGGTGCTCGATGCGCGGCGTTGTTCCAGATCTTGATGGGCGTCGCGACGCACAGGACGGTCGCGAGCAGCACCAGGAGAAGCGTCCACAGCCAGCTGGCTCCTCCCGCGGGCGGCCCCAGGTAGAACAGCCGGCTGTTCTCGCTCCAGCGCAGCGCCGAGGACCTGGCGGAGCAGCTCGAGACCGACCGGCGCGAGCAGCAGCACGACCTGCCAGTCGACCTGGAAGCGCCGGATCATCTGCCACAGCGCGGCGATGGAGCCTCGTGAAGACGAACGGCGAGAAGTGCCAGATCGCTTCCTTCGGGCACAGCTCGCGCAGGCCGCCGCCGGCGAAGCCGCAGCCGACGGCGAAGGGCAGGGCGATGATCTCGCCGTTGAACAGCGGTGGGACGCCGACCATCGCCCCGACCGTCGCGCCGGCGTAGGGACCGGCGATCAGCCCGGCGAGGAACGACCCCTTCGAGGGTCAGGTCGGCGGCGCTGGTAATTGAGCAGCAGGCGCGCCACGACGCCGGCGGCGAGCGGGATGCCGAGGAACAGCGCGAAGATGAGACGGTCGGGCCAGCCGCGCCGCTCGAAGATCAGGATGTGCCGGAAGCGCCGGTAGCGGACGAGCATCGTGGCCAGGGCGGCCATGGCCGCGAGCTTGACGACGAGCGTCGTCAGCAGCACCTGCTCGGACGAGAAGGCCGGGCCCTGCATTGATTTAGCTGATCTAACAGTGCTAGCCGGATCCTGGGTGAAACCGGCGTGGCAGGCTTCCTGGCAATCCGCTACGGGACTATCGGCGCCAACAGCCTGCTAGGCAGCCGCACGAAGATGGCGGCGCACTCCTTTTCATGCCCTATCGGGCCGGGTAAACTGAAGGGCAATGGCTGTGATTCGTCCGTTCGTCATCGGGTTTGCGACCACGCTCAAGCATCTCTTCCGGAAGCCGATCACCGTCAACTACCCGGAACAGAAGATGCCGATGTTCCCGAAGTGGCGCGGCAAGCAGGTGCTGATGCGCGACGAGAACGGGCTCGAGAAGTGCGTCGCCTGCGGGCTGTGCTCGGTGGCGTGCCCGGCCGACGCGATCTACCTCGAGGCGGCCGAAAACGACGGCACCGTCCAGGCCGGCCCGCGCTACGCGTCCGTGTATCAGATCCACAAGACCCGCTGCATCTTCTGCGGCTACTGCGAAGAAGCCTGTCCGGTCGGCGCGATCTTCATGGGCAAGGACTACGAGCTCGCCGTCTACAGCAAGGACGACTTCGTCTGGGACAAGGAGGACCTGCTGGTCCCGGCGGCTTCGCCGCCGCTGCTGAGGCCAGAGGCTAGCGGCTAGAGGCTGGGAATTAGGGATGCGCTAGGACCTTGGAGCGGACCCCGCCTCGAGTCCCCAGCCTCCAGCCCCCAGTCCCACGACGATGCAGATCGGCGCGCTCGGCGACATCCACGGCGCCTTCGACACCGTGCACGACGATCATGGCGCGGCATCCCGACGTGCCGCTGTGGGTGCAGGTCGGCGACGTGGCGAGCAACGACGGCGAGTACTTCACGCCGGTCGCGCCGCTCTACTGGATCAAGGGCAACAACGAGGATTTCGACGTGATCGCCGGCGTCGATCGCCGGCCGGCCGCCGGCGGCGACGCTGCACTACCTGCCCAACGGCGGCCCGCACCTGGTCGGGCCGTGGCGCGTCGCCGCGCTCGGCGGGACGTTCGCGCCGAGCTGGTACCACACGCCGGCCGCCGCGCTGCCGCCGTCGCGCGGCCGCCGAAGCGCCGGCGCGTCGCTCAAGCTGGGCAAGAGCCGCGACGACAAGCGCCGCCACTTCGTGCGCGACGAGGTGCTGGCGTGCAAGGCGCCTGCCGGAGCATCGATCTGTTCCTGACGCACGAGGCGCCGCGGCCGTTCTATCCGGCCGGCCGCCGCATCGATGCCGGCAAGACGGTGCTCAACGAAGTGCTCGCCGCGATGCGGCCGCGGCTGCACCTGTTCGGCCATCACCACGAGTTCACCGACTCGATCCGGCAGGGCGTCCGCTCGATCGGCCTCGACGTCGTGACCAAGTCGTACCTGCTCATCGACGCGCAGACATTCAAATGCGAGCGGCTGGACACATGACAGTTCGATGAATTGGAGAATCTGGTAATCTGAGTGATCGGAGGCATGGATTGTTCAATTCGCCAATCTGACCGATAACTCGACGACTCGATGACCAATTCACCGATTACCCGATGCAGCCATTCATCGAAGCTCTCGAGCAGCGCGTCCTCGTCTGCGACGGCGCGATGGGGACGATGCTGTACGCGAAGGGCGTGTTCATCAACAAGAGCTTCGACGCGCTGAACTGTCACGCAGCCCGAGCTGGTGCGCGGAAGTGCACCAGGAGTACGTCCGCGCCGGGCGCCGACATCATCGAGACCAACACGTTCGGCGCGAACCGGATCAAGCTCGGGTCGTTCGGCCTGGCCGACAGGCTGCACGCGATCAACGTGCAGGGGGCGCGGATCGCGCGCGCGCGCGGCCGGCGAGCGCGCCTACGTCGCCGGCTCGATCGGCCCGCTCGGCATCCGCATCGAGCCGTGGGGCAAGACCGGCGTCGACGAGGCGCGCGAGTACTTCCGCGAGCAGGCGCAGGCGCTGCGTCGAGGGCGGCGTCGATCTGTTCGTCCTCGAGACGTTCCGCGACCTGAACGAGATCGGCGCGGCGATCGACGCCGTGCGCGCCGCGTCTCCGATCTGCCGATCGTCGCGCAGATGACGACCGAGGAGGACGGCAACACGCTGGACGGGACGCCGCCCGAGCGGTTCGCGCCCGAGCTCGAGCGGCGCGGCGCGACCGTGATCGGCGTCAACTGCGCGGTCGGTCCGGCGCCGATGCTCGACACGATCGAGCGGATGGCGGCCGTCACGCGGCTGCGGCTGTCGGCGCAGCCCAACGCCGGCAAGCCGCGCGACGTCGAAGGGCGCAACATCTACCTGTGCTCGCCGGAATACATGGCGTCGTACGCGCGCCGCTTCATCCTGCACAACGTGCGCGTCGTCGGCGGCTGCTGCGGCACGACGCCCGAGCACATCCGGCAGATCAAGATGGCGGTCGCGCGGGCCAGGCGCCGTCCGGCGGCAGCCGGCGGCGCGTCGCCGAAGGCGACGGTCGGCGCGGTCGCCGCCGATCGCGGCGCCGCCGGTGCCGCGCGACGCAGAAGTCGCGCCTGGCGCAGGCAGCATGACGCGCGGCGCGTTCGTCGTCGCGGTGGAGCTGGTGCCGCCGCGCGGCTTCGAGGCCGAGCCGGCGATCGCAGCGGGCGCGCGAGCTGCAAGCGCTACGGCGTCGACGTCGTCAACATTCCCGACGGCCAGCGCGCCGGCGCGCGCCTCAGCGCGCTGTCGCTGGCGGTGCTGATCGAGCAGCAGGCGGGCATCGAGACGCTGCTCCACTACTCCTGCCGCGATCGCAACCTGCTCGGCATCCAGTCCGACCTGCTCGGCGCGCACGCGATGGGCCTGCGCAACCTGATGCTCATCACCGGCGATCCCGGGCGCGTCGGCGACTATCCGGACGCCACCGCCGTGTTCGACGTCGACTCGATCGGCCTGACGAACGTCGTGTCGCGCCTGAATCACGGCTGCGACGTCGGCGGCCAGGCGATCGGCGCGCCGACGGCGTTTCACATCGGCGTGTCGGTGAATCCCGCCGCGTCGAACCTCGACGAGGAGCTGCGACGGTTCGACTACAAGGTCGAGGCGGGTGCCGAGTTCGTCGTGACGCGGCCGATCTTCGACGTGGCCGCGTTCGAGCGCTTCCTGAAGCGCATCGAGGCCGCGCGGCTGCCGGTCGTCGCCGGCATCTTTCCGTTCGAGAGCGTGCGCAACGCCGAGTTCATGGCCAACGAGGTGCCGGGCGATGCGCGTGCCGGACGACGCTGATGGAGCGGATGCGGCGCGCGGACGGCCTCGACGGCGGCGGCAGCCGAGGGGATCGCGATCGCGCGGGAGATTGCCGCCTGCGCTGCGGGGCAGCGTGCAGGGGGTGCAGATCTCGACCGCCTCCGGCAATATCGAGGCGGCGCTGGCCGTGCTTGATGGACTTCGGTGAAATTCGGGGGTATAGTCGACGCGGCCGATTTCGGCCTGACGGCCCATTGAACGCCCGTAAACCGTTGACTTGTCGACACATCTGCTGAGGCACTGAATGGCCTTATTTGACCCGACGCGCCCGACCGACGACGAAGAGATTCTCGGGTCCGACGCGGCGACCCGCGCGTTGTCGGTGACGGCGGTCGAGAACGACTTCGTCGCGCGGGTCTACGAGAAGCTCGCCTCGGTCTACGACTTCACGTTCGGTCCGACGCTGCACCCCGGCCGCGTGCAGGCGATTCAGCGGATGGACATCAAGCCCGGCGATCGCGTGCTCGAAGTCGGCGTCGGCACCGGCATCAACGCGCTGCCTGTATCCGCGCGACTGTTCGGTCACCGGCATCGATCTGTCGAGCTCGATGCTGGAGAAGGCGCGCGAGCGCGTCTGCGCGCAAGGGCATCCGGAACGTGCGGCTGCTGGAGATGGACGCCGCCAACCTGAAGTTCGCCGACGACACCTTCGACATCGTCTACGCGCCGTATGTCATCAGCGTCGTGCCCGATCCGGTCGCGGTCGCGCGCGAGATGCGCCGCGTCTGCCGTCCGGGCGGCCGCATCATCATCCTGAACCATTTCCGCAGCCCGAATCGCGCTCCTGGCCTGGATCGAGCGCGCCATCTCGCCGTTCACCGTGCACATCGGGTTCAAGTCGGATCTCGACCTGCCCGGCGTTCCTCGCGCAGGCCGAGCTCGAAGCCGATCTCGATCGAAAAGGTGAACGTCCCGAGGATCTGGTCGCTCGTCACTTGCGTCAAGGACTAAGCGCGGTCAACCCGCATCGGCCTGGTGTCCGCTGGCTTGCCGCCGTTCTCGTCTGTTTCTGCCTGCCGCTGTTCGTCGACCTGGGCACACCCGATCTCGACAACGACGAGGCCATCTATTCGTTCGCGGTCGACCGCATGGTGGCAACGGGTGACTGGCTCGTGCCGCGGAGCGATTCCGCACGGGGACGCCCCCTTCCTTGAAAAGCCGCCGCTCAAGTTCTGGATGGTCGCGCTGCCGATGCGGGCTCGGCTGGCTGCCGCCAGACGAGTTCGGCATGCGGTTCTGGGATGCGGTCTTCGGCGCCGCCTCGTTCGTCTACGTCTTCTTGATCGGCACCTGGTTCCTGAACCCGGTGTGCGGGTTCGTCGCCGTCCTCCTGCTGTTCGCCCACGCGCCGCTCGTCTTCAACCACGGCCTCCGCAGCAACACGATGGACAGCGCGGTCGTCCTCGCGTACTGCGGCGGAATCTACCACTACCTTCGATGGATCGCGCCGTTCGACGTTCGCACGACCGAAGACGAACGTTCGGGCGTTCGAACGACGAACGACAAGAAGCACGTCTGGGCTGTCGCTCTGTATTTCGTCCTGGGATTCATGACGAAGTTCGTCGCCGCTCTCTTTCTGCCGATGATTCTCGGGCTCACCGCGTTGGTGGTCCCGCAGCATCGGAGGGCGTTGGCGCGCGGCTGGCGGACGTGGGCGGTTGCCGCCGTCATTGCGGTCGTGCTGATCGCGCCGTGGTTCGTGTTCGCGACGGTCCGCTTCGGCGGCGCCTTCTGGCAGACGATCCTGGGCATGCACGTCTACCAGCGGTTCACGTCGTCGCTCGATCCCGGGCATCTGCACCCATGGCACTACTATCTCGGCCAGATGTTCGCTTTCTGGGAATCCGGTGCACTGGTGCTGATCACGGCCGGGTTCGCACTTGTGGCCGCATGGACGGCACGGCGCTATGCGCCATCGTTCCTCGTGCTGGTCATCTGGCTGGTGCTGCCGCTCGCAGTAATCTCGGCGGTCACTTCCAAGCTCTACCACTATGCGTTTCCGTTCCTGCCGGCCCTTGCCTTGATGGGCGCGTACTTTGCCGCTCTCGTGCCGGCCATCGGATGGGCGTCATTCGACCGTGCGCTGGATCGGGCGTACGCACGCGCGGCAGCGGGAGCGCCTCGACTGACGCGCTTCGTCCAGCACCGTGCCGTGCGTGTTGTGCTCTTGCTGGCGCTTGCCGTCACCTTCGCGGCTGCCGCAGGTGGCGTCGTGTTCGGACGTATCGAGTTCATGGTCGGAACGACCGAGCTGGCGAGCGCCGGCGTGCTGCGCCCGGCGCTCTGGGCGTTCGTGTTCGGGGTGCTCCTGATGCCGCCCCGACGATTTCGGCACTGGCTGCTGGTGTTGCTGGTCGGCGGCCTGCTTCCAGTGCAGGGCTATCGCGACTCACTCGCGCTCCTCGGCGCGGGCGCGCATCCCAGGCGATCGGTCAGCTCGTGTATCAGCGCGGTACAGGCCGGGAGCGGCGCCGCGCGCGGGCTGCGGGTCACCGAGCCGGTGGAGACGATCAGCCACTCCGTCTTCTATTACTTCGACCGGATTCAACCGTGGGGGTACGCGCCCAACCGGGAACTCCCGGCCCTCGTCCGCTTGCCGCGGCCCGCATCGTCCAACAACGCAGTTGACGTCGGCGAAGGTATGGTGGTCACTCCTCCCGCCGACCTACGCGGCATGCGCCAGTGCGTCCGTGAGCCGGTGACCGATGCCACCCGTTCCGATCAGCGTCTCAATCGTCGTTCCCGCCTACAACGAGGCGGCGCGGATTGCCGGAGACACTCCAAACCCTGTGCGAGCATCTGCAGCAGCGGTCCTGGGACTGGGAGATCCGTGTCGTCGACGACGGGTCGACCGATGCGACCGCCAGCATTGCCGAGACGTTCGCTTCCGAAGAGCCGCGCCTCGTCGTGCAGCGCGAACCCCACCGCGGCAAGGGTGGCGCCGTCAAGGCAGGCCTCCAAGCGTCGAATTGCTGGTACCGGTTCATGTGCGACGCGGATCTGTCGATGCCGATCTCGGAGCTGAAGAGCTTTCTGCCGCCGCTCCTGGACGACTACGACGTGGCGATTGGCACGCGCGAAGGCGTCGCCGCACGGCGCGTCGGCGAACCGCGATCGCGGCACCTGGTCGGCCGGTTGTTCAACCTGTTCGTGCAGCGACTGGTGCTGCCGGGCATCGAAGACTCGCAGTGCGGCTTCAAGATGTTCACGGCAAAGGCCGTGCAGGCCATCCTGCCGCACGCGACCGTGGACGGCTGGGCGTTCGACGTCGAGATGCTCGCCATCGCGCGCGCTAACGGGCTGCGGATCGTCGAGGTGCCGATCGAGTGGCACTACCGGAGCGAGTCGCGGCTCTCGGTCGCCCGCGACAGCGTCCGGATGCTGCGCGAAATTCTCGCGATCCGGTCGCGGGCGAACGGCGGCGCCTACGGCCGGGGCACTGGGAACTGAAATTTAAGAATTCAGATTTAAGATTTAAGATTAAGAGATAGATTGCAAACTGCCTCTCGCGCGTTAGCTCGCCAAATCTGAAATCTGAAATCTGAAATCTCGTGATCGCCGGTCAATCCGTGAACCGATACTTGATCAGCGTCCAAAGAGCGCTCAGCCCGTCGCGCCAGGTGATCTTCTTGCCCTCATGGTAGGAACGGCCGTAGTAGGTAATCGGCATTTCGCAGACGCGATAGCCGCGCTTGAAAATCTTCGCGGTCAGCTCCGGCTCGATCTCGAACCGCCGGGAGCGCAGCACCATCCCGCGCAGCACTTCGGCGCGCATCACCTTGTAGCAGGTCTCCATGTCCGAGAGCATCGTGTCATAGAGGACGTTGGTGACCAGCGTCAGCAGGCGGTTGCCCATGTAGTGGGAGAACATGAACGCGCGATGACGGCCGAGGAACCGCGACCCGTAGACGACGTCGGCATACCCCTGGCAGATCGGTTCGATGAGCGACGGGAATTCCTCCGGCGAGTACTCGAGGTCGGCGTCCTGGATGGCGATGATATCGCCGGAGGCTTCGGTGAAGCCGCGGCGGAGCGCCGCGCCCTTGCCTTCGTTTTTCGGCTGCAGGACGAGCTTGAACCCATGCTGCTGCTGCAGCTCCTGAAGGATCTCCGGCGTGCCGTCGCGCGATCCGTCGTCGACCACGATCAACTCGACGCGCAGCGGGACGGCGAGCACTCCGCGACGATTTCGCCGATCGTCTCGCGCTCGTTGAAGACCGGCATGACGACGCTCAAGAGCGGGTTGGTGAGCTCGACCTCGTTTTTGCGTCATGAAGGGCGCGGCAGCCGGCGGATGCGCGAATACTATACCCCGTGCCTCGCGTAGCTTCAGCCGGCGCGCTTCCCCGGTGGGCGCTCGTCGCCGACGCCGTCGCCACGGCGCTGTTCGTGCTGGCGCTGACCGTCGCGATCACCGGCGGCTTCGTCATCTGGTTCACCGAGGAGACGCGGCTGTCGGTCCGTTTCGCCGGCCGACCGTTTCTCTTCGGCTGCATCATCGCGGCGATCCGGTTGTATTTCGTCCGCCAGCCGTCGCCGTTGTTGACGCGACTCTTTCGGCCACGGCCCCCGCTGCCGTTGGACGAGCATCGCCTGTTCGAGCCGGCGCCCGTCTCGTGGTGGCAGCGGATTGGCGAATTCCTGCTCGTGACGGCCGGATGCTGCGGCTTCATCGCGCTGGCCACCTGGCCGCAGGTGGCGCAGCCTTACGCCGTCTCCGACCCTGGCGACCCGCTGTTTTCGGTCTGGCGTCTGATGTGGGTGACGCACGAGTTCGTGCGGAACCCGTTCAATATCTTCAACGGGAACCAGTTCTACCCCGAGCCGCGCACGCTGACCTTCTCAGATCCGGTCTTGATGCCCGCACTCCTGTTCGCCCCGCTCGAGGCGATCGGATTGCACCGGCTGGTCGCCTACAACATCGTGTTCCTGTCGGGCGGCGTCTTCTCAGGCGTCGCGCATCTATTACCTTGCCCGGGCGCTGACCGGCCGGAGGGATGCGGCGTGGATTGCCGCGGCGATTTTCGCGATGCACCCGTACCGAGTCGAGCACTTCGCTCACCTCGAGCTGCAGATGACGATGTGGATGCCGGTCGTGCTCTGGGGGCTTCATCGCACGCTCGCCTCGGGCCGGATGCGCGACGGGCTCGCAACCGGCGCTGCTTTCGGTGCACAGTGGCTGTCGGCGCTGTACTACGGCACGTTCCTGATTCCGTTCACGTTCGTCGTCGGCACGTGTCTCTGGCTGGCACGCGGCCGCCCGTTGCGGCCGCTTCGAGCGCTTGCCGCGGGTGCGGTCGTGGCGGGCGTGATGTTCGCTCCCGTGTTTGCCGTTTTCCTGCAGACGCGGCCGGAGATGGGCGACCGGCCGATTCCGGTCGTCGGTTTCTACAGCGCCGAGGGGCCTGATTACCTCAAGGCCGATTATCGAAGCGGCACCGTACGGATGGCTGTCGGAGGGTGCCAAGCCGGAGCGTTCGTTGTTTCCTCGGATTGCGCCGGTTGTGCTGGCCGGCGTCGCGCTCTGGCCGCCGCTCTCGGTCACGCGCATTGCGTACGCGCTGGCGCTCGCGTTTTCGCGTCGAGGTCTCGTTTGGCTTCAACCGGTCCCTGTTCCGGCTCCTGTACGAGAACGTGCCGCCGTTCGCCAACATCCGGGTGCCCGCCCGCTACAGCGTGCTCGCAGGACTGTCACTGGGCGTGTTGGCGGCATTTGGCGCGGCCCGCCTGTTGAGCCGGGCGGGAAAGGCGCGGCCGGTGCTCTGCGCGGCGATGCTTGCGGTGATTTCCTACGAAGCGCTGCCCAGCTTGGAGCTCGTCCGACCGTGGCTCGAACCGCCGCCGATCTACGGATCGTTCGCTGGTCACCCCCCGTCCGTCCTCGCCGAGTTCCCGATGGTTGAACACGTCGAATAATCCCTTCACGGAGTTCAGTCTATCTCTATTTCTCGACCTTCCACTGGCAGAATCTGGTCAACGGCCAGAGCGGCTGGCTGCCGCCCAGCTACGACCGTCTGGTCGCGGAGGAGAAGGACTTTCCGTCAGAAAGGTCGATTGCGTATCTGCGCCAGCGTGGCGTTGAGTACATCGGGGTCCACGGCGCCTTTTACGATCCGAAGAAGTTTGCCGAAGTGATCGCGGGACTGGACGCCCGGCGCGACGTCGAGCTGGTGACGAAGGCGCCATGGGAAGGCAGCGAGTCGCGGTTGTACCGGTTCGATCAGGTAGTGCGGGCCTTCAGGCCCGCTTCCTCCGGCGGACCTAAAGGTCCGCACTACAAGGTCCGCACTACAGCAGGTCGAGGATGGCCATCGCGGCTTCTTCGGCGCCGTTGACCGGCGGCACGGTCGGCGCGGGCGGCTGCGCCAGCAGCGCCTCGACGTGTTCGCGCCAGTTGCCCGTCAGCAGATCGTCCTTCTCAATCCTGCGGCAACGGAGAAGGCCAGGCATCTCACGCTCGAAGACGTCCTGCTCGGCGAATCGACCGCGCAGCGCATAGAGGAACGCCGCGCCGTTGGCAATGCACTCGGACACGATGCCGTAACCAGGTTTGCCGACCACCGCATCGGCCGCCGCAATCAGATCCTCGGTACTTCAACCCACGGTCGGCCAGATGCCGCCTCGCGACGCGTATCAGGTTGCCCACGCCGGCATCGCCCGGGTATTCATAGTCGGTCAGCAGCAGACGGAATGGGTTGCCTCGTGCGATCGCGCCGTAATCCAGTCCGAGGTTGTGTCCGCCGAACGACGCCAGCACGACCGTATCCGTCAGACCGAGCCCAAGCGCGCGGCGCGCCTCGTCGCGGCCGCGGCGCGACCTGCGCGCGATGAACGGGATATCGCGGACGATCGTCCGCACCGTCTCGAAGCCGCCGTGCAGCGGCAGCCGCAGCGCCTGCGCCGCCCGCGCATACGACGCGCCGATCGTCTCGACGACGCCCGGGGCGATCGTCTCGAATTGTGGATAGGCGGCATAGATCCAGTCCCACGTGAAGTTGCCAAGCACCACCGACGGAACGCCGGCTCGATCGGCGGCCGCGCACGCCAGCGGCGGGATGTCGGCGACAACCACCGTGGCTCGCATCTGGCGCAGGACTTCCGCCTCTGCCTCCGCGCGCGCGTTGAAGTCCTCGTGAAACACCGCCGCTTGCCGCGCCGTGGCGCTTTCGTCGATGTGCAGGCTGTCGATCTGCGCCACACCGGTGTCGGTTTCTGCCGGCTGGAGCTCGACTCGCGCCGTGACCGATTGTTCGACGAACGAGGCGGGTACCAGCGTTCGCACGGCGATGCGCACGTCCGGCCGACTCCGGCTGATCGCGTTGATGACCTGGGCGTCGCGTGAGGCGTGACCGAAGCCGTGGGACGAAACGTACCAAACGATGGTCATTGGGTAAATTGGGATTTAATCTAAGGTGGAGATCGGGGTAATTGTCTCTTCAAGTTCCCGATTACGCGAATCTTACTCTGAATTACCCGTATTCTTCATTACCTCCAGCGCCGCGCCAACACCAGGGAAACGCCGACTTGATGATCCCAGGTGTTGCGTGTGAACGCCTTTCTGGCCATGTAGCTGCCGCGCCCGGTCAGGTCGGGGATGATTCGGTAGCCGACGGTCGCTTCGGTGGTGTGAAAGGTCGTACGGTCCCGGGGACTGGGGCCGGTTCTCAATGGCGGTGCCGACGTGCCCTCCTGGCGTGCGGCCACGAAGACGCGCGGCGTGACGGTGTGGATGCCTTGAATGAACCATGCGTACGCGGTCTCGGCCCCGCTGTGGGACTGCAGCCGGTTGCGCAGCACCTCGCCAGCGATCTTGGTGTAACCGAAGGCGTACGAATTTCTGGGGTTGACCCCGGCTCGTGGCGGCCGACGGCACGCGTCTGGTAGACGTTGGACGCCAGCGGCACGCCGCGGACCGCGGTCGTGAGCGTGACGCGTCCGGCAATCGCGCCCGCCTCCGGCGCCTGTTCGCCAAGACCGGCAACGGCGAGCAACGCAGTGACGGTCCCTGCGAGAAGGCGCATTCGTCCGTAGGGGAAAATCCCTACTTGTTTATCGGCGGCGGCAGCGCAACCTTCAGCGCTTCCTCGAGGGTCTCGACCGGGACAAACCGCATTCCGTCCTTGACTTCGGCCGGCAGCTCGGCAAGGTCGGGCTCGTTCCGCTCTGGCAGGATGAACGTGGACATGCCGTGACGCCGCGCCGCCAGCGCCTTCTCGCGGATGCCGCCGACCGGCAGCACCAGTCCGCTCAGCGTGATTTCGCCGGTCATCGCGACGTCCTCGCGCACCGTCTGATTGCGCAGCGCCGACACGATGGCGGTCGCCATGGTGACGCCGGCCGACGGTCCGTCCTTGGGAATCGCGCCGGCCGGAACGTGGACGTGCAGATCGTGCGTGTCGAGGAACTCGGGCGAGACGCCCAGCGAGCCCGCCGCGGCGCGGATGTGGCTGACCGCCGCGCGCGCCGATTCCTGCATGACGTTCCCGAGCTGTCCCGTCAGGATCAGGTTGTGATGGCCGGCCGGCAGCAGGCTCGCCTCGACGAACAGCACGTCGCCGCCCGTTTCCGTCCATGCCACGCCGGTCGCGACACCCGGCCGCGACACGCGAAAGGCCACGTCGTCCTTGAAGCGCGGCGGGCCCAGGTAGTCCGGCAGGTCGGTGGCGTGCACGCGGACGTCGCCATCCGCCCCCTTCTCATCCGGCCCTGTCGCGATCCGCGCGGCGATCTTCCGCGCGACGGCGCCGATCTGCCGCTCGAGGCTTCGCACGCCCGCTTCGCGCGTGTACTCGCGCGATGATGCGCCGGATCGCGCCATCGTCGAACACGACGCGCGCGGCGTGAGGCCGTGCTCCTCGAGCTGCCGCGGGACGAGATAGCGCCGCGCGATGTGCAGCTTCTCCTCCTCGCTGTAGCCGGCGAGCGAGATGATCTCCATGCGATCGAGCAGCGCCGGATGGATGGTGCCGAGCTGGTTGGCCGTGGCGATGAACAGCACGCGCGAGAGATCGATGTTGATCTCGAGATAGTGATCGCGGAACGAATGGTTCTGCGCCGGGTCGAGCACTTCGAGCAGCGCCGCCGCCGGATCGCCCTGAAATCCGGCGCTGATCTTGTCGATCTCGTCGAGCATGAACACCGGATTCATGGCGCCGGCCTGCTTGCAGCGCCTGGACGATGCGGCCCGGAATCGCGCCGATGTAGGTGCGGCGATGGCCGCGGATCTCCGCTTCGTCGCGCACGCCGCCGAGCGAGATGCGCACGAACTTGCGGTTCATCGCGCGCGCAATCGACTGGCCGAGCGACGTCTTGCCGACGCCGGGCGGCCCGACGAAGCAGAGGATCGGGCCCTTGATCGAGAGCGTGCCGGTCTGCCGTGCCTTCAGCTTCTGCACCGCAAGGTACTCGACGATGCGTTCCTTGACCTTGTCGAGATCGTAGTGATCCTCGTCGAGCACCTGCCGCGCCGCGATCGGGTCGAGGCGATCCTCGGTGGTCGTCGACCAGGGCACGTCGAGCACCCAGTCGATGTAGGTGCGGATCATCTGGTATTCGGGCGAGGCGGGCGTCATCCGCTCGAGCCGATCGACTTCGCGCGCGGCGACCTGTGGACCGATTCCGGCAGCTTCGCCGCCGCCAGCCGGCCGCGAAGTTCCTGCGCCTCCGGCTTCTCGCCTTCGCCGAGCTCGTCCTGGATCGCCTTCAGCTGCTGGCGCAGGAAGTACTGCCGCTGCGCGTCGGTCATCTCCTGCTGCGCGGCGGACTCGATCTTGCCCTTGAGCTCGAGCAGCGCGATTTCGCGGTTCAGCGCCGTCGCCACGGCCTGGAGCTTGGACAGGACGTCGTGCTCTCGAGGATCTGCTGCTTCTCCTCGGCTTTCATGTCGAGCAGGCTCGAGAGCAGGTAGGCGAGCCGCAGCGGGTCGTCGATGCCGGCGACCAGGCTGCGCAGCTCCTGCGACAGCCCGCTCGTCACCGACAGCGCGCGGTCGATGAGCTCCTGCATGCGCCGCACGTAGGCGTCGACCTCGAGCGACCGCTCGACTTGCTCCGGCGCCGGCTGCACCGTGGCGCGCAGCGATCTGACCGGTGCGCGTGACGACCTCCGCCCGCGCGCGCGTCAGGCCTTCGACGATGACGTGGATGCCGCCGTTGGGCATCTTGGCCATCTGCCGGATGGCGGCGATGGTGCCGATCTTCGTCAGCTGTCGGGCTCGGGCTCGTCGCCTGTCGTGGTCTGCAGCGTCAGGAACAACAGGCCGATCGCCCGCCAGCGCGCGATTCACCGCGTCGATCGACATCGGCCGCTAGATGGCGAGCGGCTGCAGCGTCAGCGGAAAGACGACGGTGTCGCGAAGCGGCGAGCGACGGGGAGCTCGCTCGGATAGTCGCGTGTGGGTTCGGTCGGCATACGTCCATTCAGGATCTGTCTCAGACGGGTAACGGGTTTCGGCTTAAGTCGAAAGCCCGAACATCAACGGCAGCGCCCGTCTGAAACGGGACCAAGCCGAAAGTGAGCATCGCATGCCATAGAACGGCGGGTCAAACCGGCTGCTGCGTTGGGACAGGTGGCAGGATGGCGGGATAGGCGGGAAGGGCGGGACAGGAACGAGGGGCAGGATAGGCGGGAGGAAGGAAAGGCGAGATAGGACGGGGCAGGTCCGGCCCATCCCGCCTATCCGCATCGCATATCCTGCCCATCCTGCCCATCCCGCCCTGATATGATGTCCCGTGGCGCTTGATGAGGCGGGACTTCTTCAACAACAGAACGAAACGCGGACGGACCGGCTGACGTGTCCGCGTTGCAGACGCACCAACGATTATCAGATGCGCTGGGTGGTCAGGACCCGCAAGGATCGGATCCCGCCGGGCGCCGACGAGCGCGACCGCGCGCTGTTTGCGAAGCTGCGCGATTACATGATTCGCGTCGACGATTCGGTGACCTGCAAGACGTGCGGGAAGAAGTTCGACATCCCGTCGCGCACTCATGGTCTTCATCCGGACGGGGATCAATCCGCCGGACGCCCGTGTGACGCGGGCGAGACGCGAGGGATTCGCGCTTCAATAGATGAACGGGATCAGACGCCAGCGGCACCGTCACCTTGTATCGCACGTACTCGTCGCCGAAGCTGCGCGTCAGCGAGTGCTCCTCCCACGGGATGGCGATCACCAGATACGTCGACGTGATCAACGCGAATGCGAGCCGATCGCCGGTCATCCGCGGCGGCGCCGAAGACCGCCAGCATCCATCCAAGGTAGAGCGGATGACGTACGAGGCGGTACGGGCCGCCAACCTGCAGAGCACCGCGCGGCCGGGCCGGGCGGATACCTGCCAGCTCGAGCGCGTCGATTCTGCCGACTGACGTGCGATGAGCCACGCGCCTGCAAGCTGAACGGCCGCGTGTGCCACGGCGCGCGCTCCGTGGGCCGTCATACAGGACGCCGCCGATCGGCTGCCACAACCGCAGACCACTACCAGCAGCGTGCTCGCAATCCACACATAGAACGAACGCAGCAGACGCGGGGAATGAGCGCGCCACCGCCTGCTTCACCCGATCGCGCGCGAACACGCTGTGATGCACGGCGAACAGGCTGAACAGAATGATGTTCGCCATGACCGGCGGCCAGCCGCGGGCGCGGGGCGCGACGATCGACCGACCAGCGTAAGACAGCGCACAGAGGCCGTGAGCGAGCCGACGAACATGGCACCGCCGACCCACACGAATCGCGCTCAGATTTTCGAGTGGCCATCTGCATCGATTCGGCACGGCAGATTCCATAGTATACGCGCTATGCGTCATCCGGCGACTCCGCGGATCGTCATCACCGGCATCGGCGTCGTGTCGCCGTTCGGCGTCGGCCGCGAGCGGTTCTGGGAGCACGTCAGCCGTGGCTGCAGCGGAACGCGCGCGATCACCGACTTCGATGCGTCCGAGTTCGCCTGCCGCGTCGCGGCGCCGGTCGCGGCCGTCACGATCGACGACGTCGCCGGCGCTCGACGGCGACGACATCTGGGATCGCGGCTTATCGCGCCGACCCGAAGCGCTACTCGCGCGCCGCGCTGATCGGCGTGATCGCCGCGCGCGAGGCGTGGGCGCGATGCCGGCCTGCGCATCGGCGAGCCGAACGCCGGCGTGGTCATCGGCAGCGGCGGCGGCGGCATCGACGTCGGCGAGCGGCAGTACTACGATTTCTTCGTCGAGCGCGGCAAGAAGGTCACGCCCTACGCGATTCCGGTCTCGATCGTCGGCATGGTGTCGAGCGAGATCTCCATCTCGCTGCGGCTGCGCGGCGATCAGCCACGTGCTCTCGTGCGGCTGCACGAGCTCGACCGACGCGATCGGCTATGCGGCGGCGCTGCTCCGGTCGGGTGAGGCGGACGTGCATCGTGTCGGGCGGCGCCGACGCGTGCGTGACGCCCGGGATGATCTTCGGGTTCTCGCGCATGAGGGCGGTATCGATGGCGTACAACGAGCGGCCGGCGGAGGCGTCGCGGCCGTTCGACAAGGGCCGCGACGGCTTCGTGCTCGGCGAAGGCGCGTGGATGGTGGTGCTGGAGCGCGAGGACCGCGCGCGGGCGCGCGGCGCGAGGGTCTACGCCGTCGATCGACGGCTATGCGTCGACCTGCGATGCCTATCACCGCGTGCAGATGGCGCCCGACGGCGAAGAGATCGTCCGCGCCATGGCGCTGGCGCTCGACGCGCTCGGGCGCGCGCCCGGAGGCGATCGGCTACGTCAGCTATCACGGCACGTCGACGGTGCTGAACGACGCCGTCGAGTCGCGGTGCGTCCGCCAGGTGTTCGGCGATCACGCCGACCGGCTCGCCGGCTCGTCGGTGAAGTCGATGATCGGCCATCCGCAGGGCGCGAGCGGCGCGGCCGGCATCGTGACCGCCGCGCTGGCGCATGTCAGCGCGGATTCCTGCCGCCGACGATCAATCAGCGCGACGCGGACCCGGCGTGCGATCTCGACTTCATACCGAATGAAGGACGCCGGGCCGCAGTCGACGCGGCGCTCTGCAACTGCCTGGGGTTCGGGTCGAAGAATTCAGCTCCGTGGTGATAGGAAGGGTTCCCTGACAGAGAAATTTAAGATTTCAAATCAGTGCTGTCCAAATTAGCCGCGGTTGCTGTTGAGCGCGCCGCGTTTTCCGCGGGAAAGACGGCGTAGTTGACGTCTGCTCAAACGACACCTCCCGTGATGCTGTCCGAATTAACTGAACGCCAGCGCGCCTTGGACCGGTTCAGCGAGCGGCGGCGGGCCCGTAAACGGCTCATTGAGCCACTCCCACAGATCGCGATAGACCAGGAGGTTCATGCGGAGCAGCGCCACCAGATTCGAGAGCGACCACCCGAAGCGCGCTTTCAGCTGCAGATACTTGAGCACGAGCAGCGCGATGAGCGCCGTCCAGATCTGAATGTGCAGGGCGTTGGCGGAAGTGCCCACAAACGTCTTCACGCGCAAGTTCTGCTTCAGCGCTTTGAAAAACAGCTCAATCTGCCACCGGTCCTTGTAGATCTGGGCCACGGTCGAGGCGCCCAGCGTCAGGTGGTTGGTCAGGAACTCGAGGCGGTCGCCTTCCGACGGCCGATAGACGACCCGCCGCAGTTGGCCAGGATATTTCGTCCGCGTCAGCGGGCCGCGGAACCGAATGATCTGATCGCACGCAATGCCCCGGTCCTGTGGCGGGGGGCGGCGCTCGACGATGGTGTAATCCGCCTGACGCTTCAGCCGGGTCACGAAGAACACGCCCGCCGCGGTCAGCTCGGCGAACCACGCGAAGTCGATGTACCCCTTATCAAACACCAGGATGGTCCCGGGCGCGAACGTCTGCTGCCGCGCGATGGGGCCCTCGTGATGCTTGCCGTCGGTGATCACCAGCATCGTCGGCAGATAGCCATCATGATCGAGGGTGAAGTGGAGTTTCACCGCGCCTTTGGTGCGGCGAAACACCGCCCACGGAAACATCTCGGCACACAGGTCGATGACGGTCATATCGAGACTCAGCAACGGATTCTTAAACCGAAACGGTTTCGATCCGGTCACCTCCCGACACCGGGCCAGGACTTGGTAGAACACCGCTTGATAGAGCGGCCACGGCCGGTGCGCATTGGCGTACGCGAGTGTCGACCGGCTCGGGGCGGTCGCGCCGAGATGCGCCAGCTTGCCCTCGCAACTCGCCAAGCCGCCACAGATCTCGCGCAGCGAATGCGCGCGACCCAGTTGCGCGAACAGCATGGCGACGAATTGGTCCCAGCACGCAAAGCCGCGCGCGTGCCGCTCCGCCCGCGTGTCGATCACGGCCTTCTGAAACTCCGCGCGCGGAAAAAGCTGGAGCAACTGATTGAAGATGCTGCAGAATCTCGTCACAGGGGTTGGCCTCCACGGTGATGTGATGAAGCTTCGACACTCCATCGCCATCATACGCGGCGCGCTCAACCCCTGTTTGGTCTACGGCTAATTTGGACAAGAGTGATTTCAGATTTCAGATTTCAGATTGGTCCGGCGCTGCGCGCGAGAGTTGGGGTGATCGAAATCCACTCTTGGTTCGCCAATCTTAAATCTGAAATCTGAAATCTTAAATTTTCTCGATCGCATACATGGATGATGTACCTCATAGTCGGCGCCGGCCCGGCCGGCGCGGTCGCCGCCATCGTCCTCGCTCGCGCCGGCGTGCGTGTCCGCCTCCTCGACCGCGCGGCGTTTCCGCGTGACAAGTTGTGCGGCGATACGATCAACCCGGGCACGCTCGCGATCCTTCGCCGTCTCGGCCTCGCCGGCGGCGTCGAGCCGCGGGGGCTGCCGATCGACGGAATGATCGTCACCGGCGAAGGCGGCGTCTCGGTCGAGGGACGTATCCGGGCGACCAGCGCGGCCTCGCGATCAGCCGGCGCGAGTTCGACGCCATCCTGCTGGAGCAGGCGATCGCGGCGGGGGCGGCGTTCGACGGCTTCGCGGTCCGTGAGGCGATTGTCGACGGTCCAGATTCGGCGCCAATCGTGCGCGGCGTCACCGGGAGCGCCGGCCGCCATCAGCTCCACGCGAAGGTCGTGATTGCCGCGGACGGCCGGCGGTCCACGGTTGCATTCGGTCTGCGCCTCGCGCGGCACCCGCCGCGGCCGAAGCGCTGGGCGATCGGCGCCTACTTCGAGGATCCGATCCGCTCGACGTGCGGCGAGATGCACATCCGCCGTGGCCGCTACATCGGCGTGGCGCCGATCGGGGGAAGGCGTCAGCAACGTCTGCCTGGTGCTGCCGTGGTCGGGCGGTGACCTGTCCCAGCGCAGTCGAGGGATTGCCATTTCGGCGATCCGCCCGGTCTGCTACGCAACGCAATCGCCGCGGAACCCGTCTGCGGCACCGGTTCGACGGCCGCTCTCCGATACGGCACCCGATCTTGCTCGGGCCGCTCGCGGTCGACGTCGCGCGGGGGACATAGCCGGGCTGCTGCTCGCCGGCGACGCCGCCGGGTTCATCGACCAATGACCGGCGACGGGTTGCGATTCGCCGATCCGCGGCGCGGAGCTCGCCGCGGCTGCCGCGCTCGAGGCCCTGACGGATGGCTGGACCGGCGTGCATGCGCGGCTCGCTGCCGAGGCGCCGCGAGTTTGCCCCGAAGTGGCGCTTCAACAGGCGCTGCGTTCGCTGGTGGCGTCGCCTGCCGGCGTGCACGCCGCTGCGGCCGGCGCCCGCATCGCTCCCGGCATCGTGCGCCGCCTGATTGCCCAGGCGGAAGACATCCAGGCTGCGTGACGTCCGCGCTGCTCCTCGCCGTCTTTGTCCCCATGGCGATCGAAGCGCGGCGCGCGGCCCGCAACGAGCGCGCGCAACGCGCGGCCGGCGGCATCGAACCCCTCCGCGACGTCTATCCAATCATGCAGGCGGCCTATCCAGGGGCCTTTCTCGCGATGATTGCCGAAGGCGCGGTGCGTGGCGGCGCGCCCGTTTCGGCGGTGGCGATTGGCGTGGTCGTCTTTGCGCTGGCCAAAGCGCTGAAGTGGTGGGCGATCCTGTCGCTCCGCCAGGCGTGGACGTTCCGGGTCATCGTCGTGCGCAGGCGCCTCGTCGTCTCGGGGCCCTATCGGTTCATGCGACACCCCAACTATGTCGGCGTCATCGGGGAACTGGTGGCGTCGCGTTGATGACCGGCGCGTGGATCGGGGGCCG
>CAVVPE010000017.1:0-82563 GCA_963750035.1 uncultured Acidobacteriota bacterium
CGCAGCACGATCTGATCGAAGCGCGCGCGGTTCTCGGCGGTGTACTCGAACGCCGGGCCCGGATCGGCCAGCGTCCGCGCCGACTTGTGGAACGCGGCGCCGTACGACATCTTCGGATGGAAGCTCACCGGTCCACGTCCCCCATCACGACGTCAATCGAGCCGATCACGGCGATGACGTCCGCGATCAGCCCGCCGACGATCATCTTCTCCAGCGCCTGGCACGCGAGCAGCGACGGCGCGCGCGACTTGACGCGCCACGGCCGATTCGTGCCGTCGGCCACGACGTAGAAGCCATGCTCGCCGCGCGGCCCTTCGACCGGCACGTAGGCCTCGCCCGCCGGCACGGTGAAGCCCTGCGAGTAGACCAGGAAGTGCTGGATGAGCGCCTCCATCTCGGTGTAGACGCGATCCTTCGGCGGCGGCGTGATGCGCGGAGTCGTCGATCGCGTACGGCGCCGGTTGGTGAAATCCGCTCCAGCGCCTGCCAGCAGATCTTGACGCTCTCGCGCATCTCCGCGACGCGGACCTGGTAGCGCGCGTAGACGTCGCCGTCGGTGCGCGTCGGCACGGCGAAGTCGAACGTGTCGTAGCCGAGGTACGGGAACGCCTTCCGGACGTCGTAGGCGATGCCCGACGCGCGCGCGATCGGCCCGACCAGGCCGTAGGCGAGCGCGTCTTCCCCGGAGATGCGGCCGACGCCACGCGTCCGCTTCAGGTAGATCTCGTTCTTCGTCAGCAGATCCTCGTACTCGTCGAGCTTCGCCGGAAAGCGATCGAGGAACGCCTTCACCGCCTCGTGAAAGCCGCGCGGCAGATCCTCGCGCAGACCGCCGACCCGCATGTAGCTCGGGAACATCCGGAAGCCGGCGATCATCTCGTTGAGGTTGAGCAGCAGCTCCCGCTCGCGGAAGCAGTACAGCATCACCGAGACGGCCCCCACTTCCATCCCGTGCGTGCCCAGCCAGACGAGATGGCTGTTGATGCGCTGCAGCTCGGCGAGGAGCAGCCGGATGTTCTGCACCCGCTCGGGCACCTCGATGCCGAGCAGCTTCTCGACCGACAGGCAGAACGCCATGCTGTTGGACTGCGCGCTGAGGTAGTCCATCCGCTCGACGAGCGGGATCACCTGCTGCCACTTCTTCTGCTCGGCGGTCTTCTCGATGCCGGTGTGCAGGTATCCGATCGTCGGCGACGCCGACAGGACCGTCTCGCCATCGAGCTCCAGCACCAGCCGCAGCACGCCGTGCGTGCTGGGGTGCTGGGGCCCCATGTTGACGGTCATCGTTTCGGTGCGCAGGTCCGGCATCTGATCACTGTCCGCAGAATGCGTCTTCCACCAGCTCGCACATCACGTGCAACAGCGTGCGATGGACCTCCTGGACACGAGCCGTCGACGCGGACGGCACGTTGACGTGGATCTCGGCGGCACGGCCCGACCTCGCCGCCGTCGCGGCCGGTCAGCGCGATCGTCCGCAGGCCGAGACGCCGCGCCGCGGCGAGCGCCGTGACCACGTTGGCCGACCCGCCGCTGGTGCTGATCGCCAGCACCGCGTCGCCCGGCCTTGCCGAGCGCCTCGATCTGCCGCGCGAACACCCGATCGAACGCGTAGTCGTTGGCGACGCTGGTCAGCACGCTGGTGTCGGTCGTCAGCGCGATGGCGGCCAGCGCGGCGCGCTCGCGCTGAAAGCGGCCCACCAGCTCGGCGGCCACGTGCTGCGCGTCGGCGGCGCTGCCGCCATTGCCGAAGACGAGCAGCTTGCCGCCACCGTTCAGCGCCGCGACAATCGCCGCCGCGGCCGCGACGATCGGCTGAACCTCGCCCCGCCGAACGCGCTCGTGCAGCGCGATCGTCTCGCCGAGCACCGCATCGAGGCGCTCAGTGTCGCGCAAGACGATCCCTTGCGATGTTCGCGCGGAACTCCTCTTCGCTGACCTGCGTCGGCTCGGTGGTCCGCGGCTTCATCGAGATCTGGACCGGGTAGTCCTTGCGCAGCGGATACCCCTCCCAGTCCTCGGGCATCAGCAGCCGCCGCGGATCCGGATGGCCGTCGAACTCGATGCCGAACAGATCCCAGACTTCGCGCTCGAGCCAGTTGGCGCCAGGCCAGAGTCCGCTGGCGGTCGCGATCCGCGCCTGATCGGCATGGAGCCGCACCTTGAGGCGCACCCGGCGCCGATGCTCGATCGAGACCAGCATGTAGACCAGCTCGAACCGCGGCTCGCGCGGCCAGAAATCGGCCGCCGTGAGCTCGGCGAGGAACGTAAACCGCAGATCCGGGCGGTCGCGGAGCGCGCGCAGCACCTCGAGCGCATGCTCCTTCGAGACGTAGAAGGTCTCCTGCAAATCGATGCGTGGGCGCAGCTTCGAGCGCCGGCGCCGGGAACGACCTCCTGCAGCAGGGCGACGAGCGCGGTCGCGTGGCGGTGCCATGGCGATGGCTACGCGAGCTTCTGCTGCGCGATCTTCCGCTGCAGCTGCACGATGCCGTAGATGAGCGACTCCGGGCGCGGCGGGCAGCCGGGGACGTAGACGTCGACCGGCACGACCTGGTCGACGCCCTGCACGAGCGCGTAGTTGTCGAAGACGCCGCCGATCGACGCGCACGCGCCCATCGAGATCACCCACTTCGGCTCGGGCATCTGGTCGTAGATGCGGCGCAGCGCCGGCGCCATCTTCCGCGACAGCCGGCCGGCGACGATCATCAGGTCGGACTGCCGCGGGCTGCCGCGGAACACCTCGGCGCCGAACCGCGCGATGTCGTAGCGCGAGCAGCTCATCGCCATCATCTCGATCGCGCAGCACGCGAGGCCGAACGTGACCGGCCAGATGGACGAGCGCCGCGCCCACTGCACCATCTTCTCGACCGTCGTCGTCAGGACGGGAATTTCAGATTCGAGACCCATCGACCTTTTCGTTTCCCCAGTCGAGCGCGCCCTTGCGCCAGACATAGATGTAGCCGAAGAGCAGCAGCAGGCATGAACAGGACGACCTGCACGAAGCCGGTCCAGCCGAGATCGCGGAGCGCCATCGCCCACGGGTAGAGGAAGGCGACCTCGATGTCGAACAGCAGGAAGATCATCGCGACGAGATAGAACTTCACCGACTGCCGCTCGCGCGCGTCGCCGACCGGCGGCATGCCGCACTCGTAGGGCGCGAGCTTTTCGGGCGTGGGCTTGCGCGGACCGAGGACGTTCGAAAGCAGGACCGAGACCAGCGCGAAGCCGGCGCCGAGCGCGATCATGATCAGGATGGAGAGCCAGCCCTGCATGGGGAGAGTTCGGTCGTGAGCCGCGTGGCGCTGAGCTTGTGAACAATTTCCCAAGCCCAGCATCATGCTAACGCATCGGCACCCGGCCGTCCACCACGCTCAGGCAGTCGAGGTGGCGCCGGGCCGCGCGCGTTCCCACGCATACCCGGGCTCGGTCGTCAGCCGCGCATCCTCCACCGGCATGCCGACCGTGAAGTGATACAGGCTTTGAAACGCGTGGTCCGCTGAGGCCGAGCACGTCGTGCACCGGATCGTCGTAGAAGCAGCCGATGCCGGTCGCGCGCGCACCCGCCGCTTCGGCCTCCAGATAGAGCATCTGCCCGACGACGCCGCTCTCCCAGAACAGATGGCGGTAGAACGAAGGACCGAACTCGTCGAGGCTGGCGTCGAAGTCGCGCGAGCATGCCGAGGCTGAAGAATCCGTCGGCGGCGATGTCCTGATCGCAGCTCACGCGGCGGCGAGACGCCGGCAGTCGCCGCGCGCCAGCAGAAACAGCGGCAGCTTGTCGTCCGTGCGCTCCCAGAGGAACTCGCGCTCGGCGGCGGCCCGCAGCGCGTCGAGCGCCGACGTCGTCGCGGACCAGCATGTACAAGCCCGGCTCGACGCCCGTCACGCGATGGACGAAGAGCGCGAGATGGATGCGAGGCGTCCACCAGAGCGCGTCCAAGGGCACGCCGGCGTCGGGCATGGCAGCGGAGAGCATCGTCGAGGAACGTTCCGGGTCGATCGACGAGTGGCCGTCGAACGCCACCGCGCTGCGGCGCTGCAGGATCGGATCCGAGCGCTCTGCCGACTGCACTGGCGCGGGAGCCCATCCGCGGCGCGAGCTGTGGCGATGCTCGCCGAAGTGCGGCATGGGCTCGGGCTCGCATGGCCGCAGGCGCTGATGATCGGGCAGTCGATGCGATTGGGCAATCGATCGTGCGCCGGGATCGCGCGTCGCCTGCGGCGACCTCGTCGATGAACGTCCACTGGACGTGGTCCTCGCTCAACTGGCTCGCGCGGCCGTGCCAGCGGCCGCCGGCGACGGCCACGGACGAGGCGCTCGTCGCGCCACGATGCCACGGCGGCACGGCGCCGCGCGCGATGGCGAGCAGGCACCCGGCTCCTCGCGCTCGGCCTCGACGAAGTCCTCGTCGCGATCGAGGCCGGCGAGCGCCGCGATCGCTGCGTGCGACCAGTCGGGCAGCATGCGCCGCGCGCCATCCAGTCGATCCGGCGGCGATCGCCGACCGCGGCGATCGCGTGTCCGAGGTCGTGCTGGCAGTAGCGGAACGCGCGCTCGCCGTACTTCCACGCCTCGCGCCAGTGAATCGACGTCAGCGCCACGAGCACGACGTCCGTCGTCCTGCGCAGACCGCGCGCCACGCCGTCGCGCATCGAACGCGCAGCGCTGCTCGAGCGCGTGGCGGTCGGCCGCGTAGTGATAGACGGCCGGCGACGGCGCGAGGCCGTGCCCAGGACCGCACACGACGTACGCCTCGGTGGGATGGAGGTTGCCGCTCGACGGGTTGACGCGCAGCGACCAGCGCGAGTCGCGGAACTGCTTCCAGGCCGACAGACCGAGCGAATGCGACGCAGGCACGATCGCCGCACGATGGCGCTCGGCGACGCGCCGCGCGCGGCGTCGACGGCGCGGCGGCATCGGGCCGCGGAAAGAGCGGAACTCGGCGCGCCGGCGTAACGTCGAAACGGATGCGGCTGCGACGCCCAGTCGAGATAGCCGAGCGACCGGGCGAAGCGGTTGAAGTGGTGCTTGGTGCCGTCGTGGTACCGGTGAACGGCGCTCATCGAGCCGCCTGCGCCACTCACCTCGGCCATCCGGCGATCGATTTCCTCGATCGCCTGCGCGATCTGCGCGCGCCGCCGCTCGTGGGTCGTCGCGGCGAGCTGCGCCTCGAGCTCGGTGCGCGCGAGCCGCAGCGACTCGAGCGCGCGCACCTGCTCCGGATCGCGCATGCCGGTTTGCCGTGCGTGCTGCGCGCGCTCGCGCTCGAGCTCTTCCATCCGTTCCTGAATTCGTGCATCCGCGTCGATCAATCCTTCGCCAGCATCACCCATGAGTCCCTCGCGGTCCAGATGAACGAGTGCCTGGTCACATTATAAGATGCGACCGAGGTGACGCGATCCCGTTCGAATCACTGATCCGCTCGCGCCGTTTCATCCCGCCGTGCGCGCGTGGTTCACCGCGGCGTTCGACGCGCCGACGCCGCCGCAGGCGCTCGGCTGGCCGGCGATCGCGCGCGGCGAATCGACGCTGATCCTCGCGCCGACCGGCAGCGGCAAGACGCTCGACGGCGTTTCTCTGGTGCCTCGATCGGCTGATGTTCACGCCGGCGCCGCCGAAGCGCCCGAGCGGTGCCGCGTCGCTCTACGTCTCGCCGCTCAAGGCGCTGGCGGTCGACGTCGAGCGCAACCTGCGCGCGCCGCTCGCCGGCATCGCGCGCGTCGCCGACGCGACGCGGCGACACCTACGTCGACGCCGGCGATCGCGATCCGCACCGGCGACACGCCGCAGTCCGAGCGCGCGCGCTTTCAGCGCGAGCCGGCCGACATCCTGATCACGACGCCCGAATCGCTCTACCTGCTGCTGACCTCGAACGCCCGCGAGGCGCTGCGCTGCGTCGACACGATCATCATCGACGAGATCCACGCGCTGGTGCCGACCAAGCGCGGCGCGCACCTCGCGCTGTCGCTCGAGCGGCTCGCGGCGCGCTGCGAGCAGCCGCCGCAGCGCATCGGCCTGTCGGCGACCCAGCGGCCGCTCGACGAGGTGGCGCGGTTTCTGGGCGGGGCGCGAGTCGTCAGCCGACAGTCGCCGGGCCCGACAGTCGCCCAGTCGCGGCCGAAGTCGGCAGCGTCGCGCGAGCTCGACGAGGCGACGGTCGACGGCGAGATCGACGACGAATTCGCGGCGCACCGCGGCGCCGTCCGCTACCGCCCGGTCACCATCGTCGACGCCGGCGCGAAGAAGGCGCTGAAGCTGACGATCGAAGTGCCGGTCGAGGACATGGCCAGGCTGACGACCGCGGACGACATCCCGAGCGGCCCGGCGTCGGTCGGCGATACGCGGCCGTCGATCTGGTCGGCGATCCATCCGCGGCTGCTCGAGCTGATTCGCGCGCACCGGTCGACGCTGATCTTCGTCAACAGCCGCCGGCTCGCCGAGCGGCTGGCCGGCGCGCTCAACGAGCTCGCCGGCGAGACGCTGGTGCGCTCGCACCACGGCTCGATCGCGCGCGCCGCAGCGCGTCGAGATCGAGGATCTGCTGAAGGCCGGCGCGCTGCGCGCGCTGGTCGCCACCTCGTCGCTCGAGCTCGGCATCGACATGGGCGCGATCGATCTCGTCGTGCAGATCGAGGCGCCGCCGTCGGTCGCCAGCGGCCTGCAGCGCATCGGCCGCGGCGGCCACCAGATCGACGCGGTCAGCGAAGGCGTCATCTTTCCGAAGTTCCGCGGCGACCTCGTCGCCTGCGCCGCGGTCGCCAGGGCGATGCACGACGGCGCCGTCGAGGCGACCCGCTATCCGCGCAATCCGCTCGACATCGTCGCCCAGCAGATCGTGGCGATGACGTCGATGGACGACGTGGGACGTCGACGAGCTGTTCGCGACGATCCGCCGCGCGGCGCCGTTCGCCGAGCTGAGCCGCACGGTGTTCGAAGGCGTGCTCGACATGCTGTCGGGCCGCTATCCGTCCGACGAGTTCGCCGAGCTGCGCCCGCGCGTCACCTGGGACCGCGTCGCCGGCACCGTCGTCGCGCGCGAAGGCGCCAAGCGCGTGGCGATCGCCAACGGCGGCACGATTCCCGATCGCGGCCTGTACGGCGTCTTCCTGCTCGGCGCCGGCCCGGGCGCCGCGCGCGTCGGCGAGCTCGACGAGGAGATGGTCTTCGAGAGCCGCGTCGGCGAAACGTTCGTGCTCGGCGCCTCGTCGTGGCGGATCGAGGAGATCACCCACGACCGCGTGCTCGTCTCGCCGGCGCCGGGCGAGCCCGGCAAGATGCCGTTCTGGAAAGGCGATCGCGCCGGGCGGCCGCTCGAGCTCGGGCTCGCGATCGGCCGGCTGATGCGCGATCTGCTGCGCCTGCCGCCAGCCGGCGGCCATCGATCGGCTGACGCGCGAGCACGATCTCGATGCGCGCGCCGCCGAGAACCTGCTGCAGTACCTCCGCGATCAGATGGCGGCCGCGCGCGCCGTGCCCGACGCGGCGACGATCGTCGTCGAGCGCGTCCGCGACGAGCTCGGCGACTGGCGCGTCTGCGTGCTGTCGCCGCGCGGCGGACGCATCCACGCGCCGTGGGCGATGGCGGCCGCCGCGAAGATCCGCGAGGAGACCGGCATCGACGTCGAAACGCTGTGGGGAGACGACGGGTTCGTCGTGAGGTTTCCGGACGTGGACCAGCCGCCCGGATCCGCGGCTGCTGCTGCCCGATCCCGACGAAGTCGCAGGCGCTCGTCGTCCGGCAGCTCGGCGCGACGGCGCTCTTCGCCGCGAAGTTCCGCGAGAACGCCGCGCGCTCGCTGCTGCTGCCGAAGCGCCGCCCGGGCATGCGCGCGCCGCTGTGGCAGCAGCGCAAGCGCGCCGCCGATCTGCTCGCCGTCGCGTCGCGCTACGGATCGTTTCCGGTGCTGCTCGAAACCTATCGCGAGTGCCTGCGCGACTTCTTCGACATGCCGGCGCTCGTCGCGACGCTCGCCGACATCCGCAGCCGGAAGATCCGCGTCGTCACGGTCGACTCCGAGCAAGCCGTCGCCGTTTGCCGCGTCGCTGCTCTTCAGCTACGTCGCGAGCTTCCTCTACGACGGCGACGCGCCGCTGGCCGAACGGCGCGCCCAGGCGCTCGCCGTCGATCAGGCGCAGCTGCGCGAGCTGCTCGGCGACGCCGAGCTGCGCGAGCTGCTCGACGCCGACGCGATCGACGCCGATCGAGCGCCAGCTGCAGCGGCTCGACCCCGCAGTACCGGGCCAAGAGCGCCGACGGCGTGCACGACATGCTGCTGTCGCTCGGCGATCTCAGCGCACGACGAGATCGCCGCGCGTGCCGCGATCAGCCGATGTGGCCGCGAGCGTCGACGCGCTCGTCAGCGGCGCGGCGCGCGTTGAGCGTCCGGATCGCCGGCGATGTCCGCTACATCGCGGTCGAGGATGCCGCGCGTTACCGCGACGCCCTCGGCGTGCCGCTGCCGCCGGGCATTCCCGAATCGCTGCTCGATCCCGTCCGCGATCCGCTCGGCGATCTCGCGCTGCGCTACGCGCGCACGCACGCGCCGTTCACGGCCGCCGACTTCGCGAGCGCGCTACGGCCTGGCGTCGCTGCCGCCGCCGAGGCGATCCTCGTGCGGCTCGCCGACCGAGAGCGCGGCTCCTCGAAGGCGAGTTCCGGCCTGGCGGCACGCGGCGCGAATGGACCGATCCCGGCGTGCTGCGCATGATCCGGCGCCGCTCGCTCGCGAAGCTGCGGCACGAGGTCGAGCCGGTCGATCAGCCGGTGCTCGGCCGATTCGCCACCACCTGGCAGGGCATCGTCAAGCGCCGGCGCGGCGCCGACGCGCTGCTCGACGTCGATCGAACAGCTGCAGGGCGCGCCGATTGCCGGCGTCGATCCTCGAGACCGAGATTCTCCCGGCGCGCCTCGACGCGTACGACCCGGCCGATCTCGACGCGGTCATCGCGGCCGGCGAGGTGGTCTGGGTCGGCGTCGAGCCGCTCGGCGAGCGCGACGGCCGGATCGCGCTGTATCTCGCCGATCACGTTGCGAAGCTCTTGCCTCCTGACGACGTCCGGCTGAAGCCGGACGCTACGAGAACGCGAGACACGACGGCCGCCGCGATCCTCGAGTACCTCGACGCTCACGGCGCGTCGTTCTTCGGACCGCTGCACGAGGCGGCCGGCGGCGGATACCCGGCCGAAACGGTCGATGCGCTCTGGAATCTCGTCTGGCACGGCCTCATCACGAACGACACGTTCCACGCGCTGCGCGCGTTCACCGCGGCGCGAGCGCCGCGCCGGCGTGTCAAGCGCCCAGCCGCACCCGTGTTCCGCTCGCGGCGACTGGTGCCGCCCGCGGCCGAGGGTCGATGGAGCCTGGTTCGCCGCGCCGAGTCGAAAAGCAGCACGACGCGGCTGGGCGACCGCCGCGGCGCAGCAGCTGCTCGCCCGGCACGGCGTCCTGACGCGCGAGGCCGCAGGCAGCGAGAACCTGCCCGGCGGCTTCGGCACCGTCTATCCCGTGCTGAAGGCGATGGAGGAACACGGCCGGATCCGCCGCGGTTATTTCGTCGCCGGCCTCGGCGCCACGCAGTTCGCGCTGCCGGGCGCGCTCGATCTGCTGCGCTCGCTGCGGACGCTCGACGACGAGCCGGAAGTCGTGGTGCTGGCGGCCACCGACCCAGCCAATCCGTACGGCACGGCCCTCAAGGTGCCGGCGTCAGGCCCTGATGTACCGCGCGGCTTCACGCGCACGGTCGGCGCGTCGGTGATCCTCGTCGACGGCACGCTGGCCGCGTATCTCGGTCGCGGCGACCGGCAGCTGTTGACGTGGCTTCCCGAGACTGAACCTCAGCGATCACGCGCCGGCCGCGCCGTCGCGCACGTCCTCATCGATCGCGCCCGGAGCGGCGCCGACGCCCCGCGCGGCATGCTGATCGAGGAGATCGACGGCATGCCGCCGGCTGCCCACCCGATGGCGGCATGGCTCATCGAAGCTGGCTTCATCGCCGGCGCGCTCGGTTTCCAAGCAACCTATCCACGAGCCGCCACCACGCCGTAGTGGCAGTCAGGACTTCCCCGAACTCCCGCCCCGGAGCTCGCGCAGAAGCCACGCTTTGGCGAGGCGCCAGTCGCGCATGACCGTATCGGGCGAAACGCCGAGCGCGGTCGCGGTTTCCTCGACGGTCAACCCGCCAAAGAAGCGCATCTCGACCACCTTGGCCTTGCGTTCGTCCATCTTCGCGAGCGCGTCGAGCGCTTCGTCGAGCGCCACCAGATCCTTGCCCGGTTCAGCGACGATCAGCGCTTCGTCCAGCGTGACGGCCTGGGCGCCGCCGCCCCGCTTCTGGTAATTCTTCGACCTCGCAAAGTCGACCAGGATGCGGCGCATCAAGCGGGCCGAGACCGCCAGAAAGTGGACACGGTTCTGCCAGTCGACTTGCTGCGCGCCGATGAGACGCAGGTAGGCCTCGTTGACGAGCGCCGTGGCCTGAAGGCTGTGCCCCGTCCGCTCGCCGCGCATACAGCCCCGCGCGATGCGACGCAGCTCCTCGTGCACGAGCGGTACCAGCTGCTCGAGGGCGGCTTCGTCGCCCCCGCGCCACGCGAGCAGGAGGCCGGTCACACTGCCAGGATCGTTTGGAATGGCCCATCTTAGGCCGTTTTTCGCCGCGTTCAAGGTTTTTGCCGCCTTTCCCGCCTCTATGAACGGGAGGGAGGTCAATGGCGAAGACGCTGCGAAAGGTGACGACGGCCCTGGCGGTTTCCGCCGCACTCCTGACGGCTCGTGCGGCAACCGCCGCCGATGCTCCGGAACGGGCAACGATCGTTCTCCACGTCGACGACTTCGCCAACCTCCTCCCAGGCGACCTGAATGCGGCCGTAAACGATCGCCCGCCAGATCTTCGCCGCGGCTGGCATTCGGACAGTCTGGCGGCACGGCCGCGAGCAGGGGCCGAACGTTGAAGGGGCCCTTCATTTGAAAGTGCTCCTGCTGTCGCGCGAGATGAGCGAACAGAAAATCGCGGCTGACGGCGTGGGGACGAACGTGCTCGGCCAGGCCGCGAAGGCCTGCGGACGGGCCTACATCTTCTCGCACCGCGTCACCGCCGTGGCGCGGGCACCAGCGCGATCTCGGCTCCGTGCTCGGCCGGGTCATCGCGCACGAAGTCGGCCATCTCGTGCTGCCCGAGAACAGCCACTCGGCGACGGGCATCATGTCGGCAGGGCTCGACATGCAGGCGACCGCCATCCCCGCGTTCACGCGCGAGCAGGAGGCAGCGATTCGCCAGACCGTGACGTCAGGGAACTGAGACAGCGATCTCGGCGCCGAACAGCATGGTTCGGTCGTTGTCGCGCGCCGCCCACCGCATCAGCGTTTCGACGTCTTTCTTCACGAGACCTTCGAACACCGTGCGGCCGTCGGCGACGACGACCACGGGCTTCGCGAAGTCGAAGACGTCGGGCGAGAGCAGCAGCGTGAACGCGGCGACGCCTCGCGTCGTCGCGCGAACAGTGTTGCCGTCGCGAACCAGATCGACTCGGCCCGAGCCTCGCGGCCTGTGGAAAGAGCGATACCGTGTTGGCGATGCTCTGAGGCTGAAAGACGCCGGCCAGCTCGAGCGACGAGGCATCGCGCCTGACTTTCAACACAATCCTGGTGCCCGCGTCGACCGTCTCGAGGAGGTCGAGGAGCGGCACGCCGTCCGGAATCACGCGCCCGTTGAGGCTCTCGACGACGTCGCCGGGCAGCAGTCCCAGCGCCTCCGCGTTGGAGCCTTTCATCACCGCCGTGATCCGCATGCCGGTTGCCCGCACGCCGAAATTTGGCGACGTGCGAGAGGTGATCTCGTTCAAGTCGGCCAGCGGCTCTTCGGCGCCGCGCGGCCGCAGCCGGTCGATGCGAACCCAATGTGCCCTCGACTCCGCTCGGGCCAGAGCGCTCGACTCCGCTCGGGCCGGGGCGCTATCGGCTCCCTCCGTTTCCCAGGTCAGCTTCGCCGGGTACGGATCGCGCGGATGTTCGCGAACGAACTGTTCGAAGACGTCCTTGACGTCAGGCCACCACGCGGTGTTGTGCTGGCCCTCGGGTTGCGGCCGGTAGGTGAGCGCCACTCCGCCGTTCTGCAGGTGACGGATGAGCGGGTCGACGAGACTGGTGGGATACAACTGATCGCGGCCGCCGTTGACGACGAAGAACGGCTTGTTGCGCAGGTTGTTTGGGAAGAGCTGCTCGCGAATCCCCACCGACGGGTTGGCGAGGATCATGATGAAGCCATTCAACGGCAGGAAGCTCGCGTAGGGCGTCGTGTCGCGCATCCCGATGTAGTACGCGCCGGTCCCGCCATCGGAGACGCCGGAAACGACGACGCGATTCTCGTCGACGTTGTAGGTGCGCTTCACGCGGTCCAGGACGAGGCGCAGGTTCTCGAGCTGTTTGCTGTCCCACCACGGCGCCTCATCCCACGCGGTCGGCATCACGTAAATTTGCTCTGCCCCGGCCAGCGCGCCAATCGACCCCGAGCCCCGAAGCGCGGCTTCGGGCCGGCCGACGCCGCCATGCAGCTGGAAGCGGACCTGGTAGCGGCGAGCCGGGTCGTACGCCTGCGGCACTTCGATCGAATAGGGGAAGGTGCGGCCTCCCGTCTCATGGCTCGCACGAACGACGCCTTTCGCGACGTCTGCCGAATAGGTACGCCCGCGGCGCAGCCGCTGAAAGGCGTCGTCGAAGCCCGGGGCCAGCCGCGTGATGGCTTCGGCAGCGGCGGCGGCCTGCGACGGCATCCGTCGCGTTCCAGAACACTCGAAACGCATCATCAAGAGAGCGCTGCGCCTCGAGCGAGGCCGCCGGCGCGATCATCAGCGCCAGCGCGATCACGACTGCGGCCCGTCTCATGAGATTCGCTCCGGGTGCGAGTAGACGTTGAACGTCGAGCCGCGGACGAAGCCGACCAGCGTCAGCCCGGCATCGCGTGCGAGATCAATCGCCAGGCTCGATGGCGCAGAGACCGATGCCACGGCGGGAATGCCGGCGAGATACGCCTTCTGCACGATCTCGAACGACGCCCGCCCGCTGACGCACAGGACGCGGTCGGCGATTGGCAGCGCCTCGGCAAGAATCATCCGGCCAACGACCTTGTCCACGGCGTTGTGGCGGCCGACATCTTCGGCAACGGCCTCCAGCTGGCCGTCAGCGGTGAACAACCCGGCCGCGTGCAGCCCCCGGTCTCGTCGAACAGCCGCTGCGCCGAGCGAAGCCGCCCGGGAAATGCCGCCAGCGCGGCGGGAGAGATGGTGAAGGTGCCGCCGATGGTCGGCCGCTCCACCATCAGCGACTCGATCGTCAGCCTCCCGCACAGGCCGCACGAAGAGTTCATCGTCACCTGCCGACGGGAGGACAGCACCTCGTCGAGCCGGTGTTCGGCCTGGCCGGCGAGCGTGACGTTCAGGACGTTCTGCGCATCCTGGCAGTAGGCCATCGTGCCGAGATCATCCGGACCGGCGATGACACTTTCCGACAAGAGAAACCCGGCGGTCAGCTCGCGATCCTCGCCCGGCGTGCGCATCACGACCGCGAACGGCCGCCCGTGCAGCCGGATCTCGAGCGGCTCTTCGACCGCGGCACGGTCGGCCTCCTCGGTCCGCGCGGCGCCGTGGACCCGGACGACCTCGACCGACCTGACCGGCTCCGCCATGGCGCCCATGTTACGTTGAATCGGAGGAGGACGGATGACCAGCAACGCGAAGCGTTCGGCCAGCGCGTCCCTGGAGCGCTTTTCCGAAGCGGTGACCCGCCGCAGCGGCAGTACGCCGGCATTCCTGGCGGCCGTGGGCGTGGTCGTCGTCTGGGCGGCGCTCGGCCCGATGTTCGACTATTCGGATACGTGGCAGCTCGTGATCAACACAGGCACCACCGTCGTCACGTTTCTGATGGTCTTCCTGATCCAGCGCACGCAGAACAAGGACGCGCTCGCCATTCACATCAAGCTGAACGAGCTCGTCGCCGCCGTCAAGGGCGCGAGCAACCGCGTCGTCGACATCGAGGCGTTGACGGAGAGCGAGCTCCGGACGCTGGAGCGGCATTACGAGGAACTGGCGCGGCTCGCCGGGGCAGAGGCCGACATCACCAAATCGCATTCGGTCGAGGAAGCGCGCACGCGCCATACGGCGAAGCGTAGGAGCCTCAACGAGTCGTAGGTACAATTGAGCCATGCCCGCGAACGCGTCGTTCGACGTCACGTCACCGATCGACTTTCAAGAAGTCGACAACGCCCTCAACCAGGCCCGCAAGGAAGTCGGACAGCGATACGACTTCAAGGGCTCCAAGTCCGAGATCACCCTGAACGCCACTGAGAAGACGCTGACGCTTCTGTCCGACGACGAGTTCAAGATGAACGCGCTCTGGGAGATCGTGCAGACGCGCCTCGTCCGGCGCGGCGTGCCGATCAAGAACTTCAAGGGCGGAGAGTCCGAGCCGGCCAGCGGCGGTACTGTGCGCCGCGTGTTCACGATCCAGGAAGGCATCCCGATCGAGGCGGCGCGCGAAATCGTGAAGTACCTGAAGGACAAGAAGCTGAAGAAGGTGCAGGCGGCGATCCAGGGCGACCAGGTGCGCGTCACCTCGCCGTCCAAGGACGATCTGCAGGAGGCGATCCGCGCGCTGCGCGATCACGACTTCGGCGTCGCCCTGCAGTTCGGCAACTACCGGTAGTTTATTTTTTCTCTTTCTTCTTCCACTCCACGCCGGTCGCATTCTCCGGATCGATCTGGAGAATCTGGTTCGAGAGCCGGTCGGTTTTCTTGTCAATCGGCAGCTGCACTTCGTAGACGACTTCCTCGTTCGAGACCGTCCGCATCGAGAACTCGAGGTGGTGCCTGGCGAACAGCTCCTCGATGCGCGGGCGGAGGGCCGCCGGATCCTTCGCCTCGACTTTGAGGTCGAACGCCGCGCGCGCCTTCTCGAACGATTCGATGATCCACAGGACGACCAGGACGAAGCCGGTGGTAAATGCCGCCAGCATCCAGATGCCGACGCCGGACGCCAGCCCGATCGCGAGCGTCGACAACATCACGCCGGCATCCTTCGGATCTGCGATCTTGGCGCGGTACCGGACCAGCCCGGCCGCGCCGACGATCCCGAATGCGCGCGCGAGGCTCGTCCCGACGACGAGCATGACGACCGCGCCGACAATCGACAGGATGATCTGTGTTTGAATGACCGACGGTTGCCGGGGCGGCGTGCCGCGCCGGCGCGGCCGCAGTGCCAGCACCGACGCCAGGCCGGCGGCGAGCGGCAGCCGGTAGAGTGCGTCGTAAAGCTGTTCGATCTGCGTCGATTGGGGCGGCGCTTCGGTCGTGTCGAACTGGGCGGCGCTTGCGTCTCCTGAAGGTGGTTGAGCGAGTAAAGTTCCGCCCAGGATGAATAGAACCCACGCAAGCGTGACGAAGAACTTCATTCACGCTGAATGAACGCAAGTATGCTGCCAGCTCAGGAAAAAGCAGGTGTTTGAGCTAGCCCAGCCTTCGCTCGGTGCCCGAGCTACGGCGAGGCAAGCCGTGGCGCTGGGCTTGCAGCCGCAGCAGAGGTGACCGCCGTCACGCCTGTCTCCCCTCGCATTCCGATCGCGACGTACCGTCTGCAGTTCAACGCGAGCTTCACGTTTCGCGACGCCCGCAATATCGTCGGCTACCTGGAAGCGCTCGGGATCAGCGACTGCTACGCCTCGTCTTACCTGCGCGCTGTCCCTGGCAGCGGCCACGGCTACGACATCGCCGATCCGACCATGCTCAATCCGGAGATCGGGACGGATGAAGAGTACTGGTCGTGGGTCGGCGCGCTGCGCCAGGCCGGCATGGGGCACATCCTCGACGTCGTGCCGAACCACATGGGCATTGCGCGGTCAGCCAACCCGTGGTGGATGGACGTCCTCGAGAACGGACCGAGCTCGCGCTACGCGCGCTTCTTCGACATCGAATGGAAGCCGATCAAGGACGAGCTGGCTGACAAGGTGCTCCTGCCGATCCTCGGCGATTACTACGGCTCGGTGCTCGAAAACCAGCAGCTCACCCTCGAGTTCCGCGACGGCGCATTCGTCGTGCGCTACGGCGACGACTGGCTGCCGCTTGCGCCGGACACGTATCCGCGCATCCTCGAGGCCGCGTTGTCGGAGTGGCCAGGCGGCGACGCCGACAAGGACGAGCTGCGGAGCATCATGACCGCGGCGGGCAATCTGCCGCCGCGCGCCACCAGCGATCCGGATGCGATTGTCGTTCGCGCCCGGGAAAAGGAGATCGTCAAGCGGCGCCTCGCCGCGCTCGCCGCCGTGAGCGACGGGCTTCCTGAAGCCATCAATCGCGCGCTGACCGCCTTCAATGGCACCCGGGGGCAGCCCCGATCGTTCGATCGCCTCGACGCACTGCTCGACGAGCAGTCGTACCGGCTGTCGGACTGGCACGTCGCATCGGAAGAGATCAACTACCGGCGGTTCTTCGACGTCAATCAACTCGTCGCGTTGCGAGTCGAAGACCCGGTGGTCTTCGACGAGGTTCACAAGTTCGTCCTCGAGCTGCTGGCGCGCGGCGCACCGACAGGTCTGCGGATCGATCACGTCGACGGTCTCTTCGCGCCGGCTGACTACCTGCGCCGCTTGCAGGCTCGCGCCGCCGAGTCGGTCGACGCCGCGGGGACACCCAATCGCGCCGTCTACCTGGTGGTCGAGAAGATTCTCGGGCCCGACGAGCAGCTCCCCTCGGACTGGCCGGTGCACGGAACGACCGGGTATGAACTCGGAGCGGTCGTCAACAACCTGTTCGTGGACGGCCGCCACGAGCGCGCGATGGACGAAATCTACAGCCGGTTTCTTCGCGCGCCCCGTTCGCGGCTGTCGTTCGACGATATCGCGTATCACAGCCGCAAACAGATCGTCCACGCCACGATGTCTGGCGACATCAACTCGATCGGGCCACCAGTTGAACCGGCTATCGGAGCGGAACCGTCATTATCGCGACTTCACCCTCTACAGCCTGATCGCCGCGATCAAGGAGCTGATTGCGTGCTTCCCCGTGTACCGGACCTACATCACGGCTGAGGGCGACCCCAATCCACACGACCATCGGCACATCGCCCGGGCCGTTCGATCGGCCAACCAGCGCGCGTCCGGCTCAACCTCGAGGGTCTTCGACTTCATCCAGCGCGTCCTGCTCAAGCAGACGCTGGCCGCCAGTCCCGAGGAGTGCGAGGAGCGCGCGCGGTTCATCGGCAAGTTCCAGCAGATCACGAGCCCGGTCGCCGCCAAAGGCATCGAGGACACGGCGTTCTATCTCTACAACCGGCTGGTCTCGCTGAACGAGGTGGGCGCCGATCCGACGCGATTCGGTCTCACTGCCACCGCCGTGCACGCGTGGATGTGCGAACGGCAGCGGCAGTGGCCCTCGGCGCTGTCGTCGACGTCGACGCACGACACGAAGCGCGGCGAGGACGTTCGCGCCCGCCTGAGCGTCCTGTCGGAAATCCCCGGGGCGTGGAAGGACGCGGTGACCAGGTGGCGCACGCTCAACCGCCGCTTCCGAACCGTCGTCGAAGGGGTCGAGGCACCCGCCGCCAACGACGAGTACCTCCTCTACCAGACGCTCGTCGGCGCGTGGCCGTTTACGTCGGAGAGTCAGGCCGCCTTCCCGGAGCGGCTCAAGCAATACATGCTGAAGGCGACGCGCGAGGCGAAACGACATACGAGCTGGATCAATCCCAATGAGCCGTACGAAGCCGCGGTGCTTCGATTCGTCGACGACATTCTCGACCCGCGCCGGCCATTCCTCCAGGCGTTCCTGCCGTTTCAGGCCCGCGTCGCCGAACTCGGCATCTACAACAGCCTCGCCCAGCTCCTCATCAAGATCACGGCGCCAGGAGTCCCGGACTTCTACCAGGGCACGGAGTTGTGGGATCTCTCGCTGGTCGATCCGGACAATCGCCGGCCGGTCGACTACGCCCTGCGGCAGCGGGTTCTCCAGGACACCCGGGACGTGCCGCCCGCCCGGCTCCTCGAGCAGCGAATCGACGGCCGCCTCAAGATGTTCGTCATGATTCGCGCGCTCCACCAGCGTGCGTCGCTCGGCGGCGTCTTCGAGCGCGGCGATTACGTGCCGCTGTCCGTCGAGGGCGAACGCCGCGAGCATCTGTTCGCGTTCGCCCGGCGGCACCAGCAGGGGACGGCGATCACCTGCGTGCCACGGCTGGTCGCCGGCATGCTCGGCGAGCGGTCGACGCCGCCGATCGGCGCCGAGGTCTGGGGCGACACGCGCGTCATACTGCCCCCGGACAACGGCCGGCCGCCGGCGTTCCGCGACGCGATCACGGGCGCTCGCGTCGAGCCGCGCGCCGACGGCGCGGTGTGGCTCGACGCGTCGGCGGTGTTCGGGCAGTTTCCGGTCGCCCTGCTCGTTCCGGTAGGCTGACAGCGCCCATGGAGTACCTCACCTACATCGGTGCCGCGTTCCTCGTGTGGTTCGTCCTGGTGCTGCTGTTCGCTCCTCATATCCCGTACAAGCTCGACGCGCCGATCGACTTGTCGAGCGACCACTTCATTCGCATGATCGAGGCGGCCTGCCAGGGGGCCTACAAGCGCGGCAACACGATCGACGTGCATGACCGACGGACCGGCGTTCTATCCCGCGATGCTCGACGCGATCCGCGGCGCCCGCGAGACGGTGAACATGGAGGTCTACATGTTCAAGCGCGGGGAGGTCGCCGACCGATTCGTGGAGGCGCTCGCCGAGCGGGCGCGCGCCGGCGTCCGGGTGACGCTGGTCATGGATGCCGTCGGGAGCCTTGGCAACTACCGGAACATCGCCGGCCGGCTGCGTCCCTCCGGCTGCCGCGTGGAGCCGTATCAACGGCTGAAGTGGTACCGCCTCGCAAGGCTGAACAACCGGACCCACCGCGAACTGCTGGTCATCGACGGCGAAGTCGCGTTCGTCGGCGGCGCCGGCATCGCCGACTGGTGGATGAAGCCGCTCGGCGGAAAGCCGATCTGGCGCGACATGATGGCGCGCATCGAAGGTCCGGTCGTGACCGCCATCCAGGGCATCGCGGCCGAGAACTATCTCGAGTGCTGCGGTGCCATCCTGAGCGGCGAGGACGTGTACAAGGATCTGCCCGAGGTCGGCCGGAGCGGGGCGTTCGTGGTCAAGAGCTCGCCCGCCGATCGCGCCACCGCTTCGCGTGTGCTGTTTCAGACCCTCATCGAAGGCGCCGAACGGTCGGTGCGCATCAGCACGCCGTATTTTCTGCCGGACAAGGCCTTCCGCCGCGCGCTCCAACGCGTGCTGGCGCGAGGGGTCTCCATCACCGCGATCGTCCCGGGGCCGGTGACCGACCAGCGGTTCCTGCGGCTCGCGAGCCGGCGCTCGTACGGAACGCTCGTCAAGGCCGGCATGCGCATCCTCGAGTACCAGCCGGGCATGACCCACGTCAAGACGATGATCGTCGACGACTTGTGGTCGGTGATCGGGTCGACGAACCTCGACAATCGATCGTTCGAGCACAACGACGAGATGAACGTGGCGATCTGTTGCCCGGCGACCGCGGCGCGGCTGACGCGCGACTTCGAGGCTGACGCGCAGAAGTCACGCCAGGTGACGTTTGCCGACTGGCGGCGCCGTCCGATTTGGGAGAAGCTGATTGGCACGCTGGCGTGGCTCCTCGAGCGCCAGCAGTAGAGTTAGCGAGTCGCGTGAGTTGGTGAGTTGGTGCAGTCGCGAGCAGGTGAGATGAACATGAACACAACGCGCGTGGCGAAGGGGGCAATCGCCGGGGCGATTGGCGGACTGGCCGGCACCTGGGCGATGAGTCACTTCGTCGAGAAGCAGAACTCGAACCGGCATTACGCGTTTGGCGCGGCAATGGGCGGCCTGTACGGCGCGTTCTACGAAATCTCGCCGGCGACGCGCCAGATGGGCGGAGCGGCCTTCGGAACCGCGGTCTGGGCCACCGTGGACGAAACCGCCTTACCACTCCTCCGCCTGTCGGGGCCGACGACCGAACGTCCCCCCGAGCGCCACGCGCGCGCGCTCGCCGCGCACATGGTCTTTGGCGTGACGACTGAAATCGTGCGCCGAGGGTTCGGGCGCTGTCGACGAGGCACGGCTGAATTCGGCCTAGGATGCCCCCGTCCTTGCCCGGAATCGCGGCCGTCCAGATCTCGATTTGTTCGCGCGACATCGGGCCCTCCGGTTCTTCGCGGCCGTCCCGGTACTTGAACCGTTCGATGTCGTGCAGGTACTGCTCGCGGGACAACAGCGTCCCATAACAGACGTCATTCTGCAGATTCGGCCGGCTCACCGACAACCGGCGGAGCAGTTCGTCATTCACCCACGCCGGGATGTTCCCCCGCTTGTCCGGATAGACGAACCCGAACAGGATCAGGTGGCTGAGCAGCACGCGCCAGTAGTCGCCGAAACGCATCAGCAGCCGCGGCCAGTCGAGCGAGGGGCCGGTCTCCCGCAGCAGGTGAAGCACTTCGGCGCCGTCGAACCGTTCGCGCTCCTGGATGAACGCCTTGGACCAGATCATCTCTTCAGCGGGGCACAGCCGCACGATCAGGCCGAGCACGTTGGTCCGGGTCGCGTGGTCGAACCACAGGTCGTCGACGCGCGCGACGCCGTTCCCCGAGCTGAAGATCACGTCCATGAAGTAGTCGCGGTTGTGAATCTTGCCCAGCCAGTGCGGGAACGGCACCTCGGTCTCGTAGCCGAGCTCCGCGAAGGCGGCCAGGACCCGCGGACAGTCGTCCGGCTTGACGAACACGTCGATGTCCTTCGTCTCGCGCGGCACGTGCGAGTAGTGCGAGAACGCGAACGCGCCGCCGACGAGGAACGGGATGTTCGTCGCCTGGAGCTTGCGCAGGGCGTCGATGTAGAACTCGGCGGCCGGATCGTTGATCGCTCGTGCAGTCGAGGTTTCCATCACGACCTCAGGAAGCCACTGCGTCGGAGGCGCGGCGTCCCCGATTGAACGGCGTTGCCGACGCGGCTTCGGGTACGGGTACTTCGAAGACACGAAACGCTGGACGGTCGGGGAACAAGCGGGTCAGGAGCGGCATCGACACGTTGTAGACCGGGACGCCCGACTTCGTGCGCCCTTCGAGCTGACCACGATGCGCGTGGCCGTGCACGACGAACGACACCGGGTAGCGGCCGATCGGCTCCTCGAGGCGGCTCGAACCCACGAACGGATAGATCTCGAGCGGCTCGCCGTCGACCGTCTGCTGCACCGGCGCGTAGTGCAACAGCGCCACGAGCCGTTCGGTGCGGAGCCGCGCCAGCGCCGCTTCGAGCTTCAGCGCTTCGTTGACCGCTTCGTGGACGAACTGCTTGATCATCGGTTCGCCCCACGGACCCAGCGCGCGCTGGCCGAAGCCACCGCCGAATCCCTTCACGCCGGCAATGCCGACCCCATGCAGCTCGCAGGCATCGCCGTCGAGCACCGTGACGCCCGCGTCGGTCAGAATCTGGCGTATCTCGTCCTGCTTGTCCGACTCGAAATCGTGATTGCCGAGCACGGCCGCCGTGGGCAGCCGCACCGCCGCCAGTTCCTTCGCCAGGACGCGCGCTTCCTCCGGAAGGCCGTAGTCGGTCAGGTCGCCGGCCAGGACCAGCACCTCTGCCGATTCGGCAATGCGCGAAAACAAGGCCTGGAACGCACCCTGAGACGTCCGGGCACAGTGCAGGTCTCCCACCGCCGCCACGCGCACCACCATCCCAGCCATACGCGCCTCCTGCGCTTCAAGAGTTGAGCCAACCCGGTCGAAAGGGACCTCGAATTCGGGCGGCCAGATTGCACCACGAAAAGTCATGCCGAGGCCCGGACGTGCAGCGCTGAGTCGGATGGTGGCCACGCCGCTGGTCGCCATTGGCGCGGCGCTCGCCGTCGCCGCGGGCCTTCGCGTCCGGATCGGGAAGCTGTCGCACCGCTACGAGGCGCTCCTGGCCAGGGCCGACGAGCAGTCGCGGCGCGCGGAAGAGGCGAACCGGGTCAAGGACGAGTTTCTCGCGACCCTGTCCCACGAGCTGCGTACGCCCTTGAACTCCATCCTGGGCTGGGCGCGGCTTCTCGCCGAGCGGCAAGTTGAACGAAGCCGCAGACGTCTCGGGCGGTCGCCGCGATCGAGCGCGCCGGCTGGGCGCAGTCGCACCTCATCGAAAACCTGCTCGATGTCTCGCGAATCGTCGAGGGCAGGCTGCTCGTCGCGCCGCGGCCGACGATGGTCCAGCCGATCATCGAAGGAGCGATCGATACGGTCAGGCAGTCAGCCGAACTGAAGCGCGTCGTCATCGAGACACACCTCGACCCGAAGCTGGGCGCCGTCTCGATCGATCCCAACCGCCTGCACCAGATCGTCTGGCATCTGGTCTCGAACGCCGTCAAGTTCACGCCGGCAGGTGGCCGCGTCACCGTCAGCGCCGAATCGACAGGGGACGCACTGAGGATTGCCGTCCGCGATACGGGCGTGGGGTTTCCGCCTGAAACGGCACAGCGGCTGTTCGAGCAGTTTCGCCAGGGCGAAACGGGCAGCACGCGGCCGTACAGCGGGCTCGGTCTCGGCCTGGCCATCGCGCGCCATCTCGTCGAACGGCACGGGGGCACGATCACGGCTCGAAGCGCCGGCCCGGATCGAGGAGCCGAGTTCGAGGTCCGCATGCCGATACGCGCGGCACAGACGGGCGTCCCCGACGAGACCGCGCCCGTCGAACCGATGCCGATCCTCCGCGGCCTGTCAATTCTCGTCGTCGACGACAACGATGATGATCGCGAGCTCGTGCGCACGAGCCTCGAACACTATGGGGCCGTCGTGCGCACCGCGGCCTCCGCGCACGAAGCGCGCGAGCGCTTCCGCCGGGATCGGCCGGACGTGATCGTCAGCGATCTCGTGATGCCGGACGAGGACGGCCTGGAACTGATCCGCCAGATCAGGGCCATGGACGAACGAGCTGGACGGCTGACGCCGGCTGCCGCTCTGAGCGCTCTCGCACGCGCCGACGATCGCCGGCGCGCGTTGAAGGCGGGCTACCAGATGCACGTGACGAAACCGATCGATCCTTTAGAGCTTGCGTTGATGATCGAACGGCTCGCGGCGGCCAGGCTTCGTGAGGCGCGTCATGCCTGACGTCGCCCACCGCTGTGCGGTGCTGTTCGTGGACGACGACCCGGACTCGCAGGAACTGGTGCGCCTCGCGCTCAACGCGGACGGGTACGCCGTCGCGACCGCCGCCAACGGACGCGATGCGCTCGTCCACCTTCGATCCACGGCAGACACCTGCATCATCGTCCTCGACCTGACGCTGCCGCAGATGGACGGCGCGCATTTCCGTGCAGCGCAGCTCCGGGATCGCTCGCTCGCGTGGATTCCCGTCGTCGTCGCTGTCGGGAACCGTCGAGGGCGCGGCGCAGGCGCGTGAGCTGGGGGCGCGGGCGTTCATTCCAAAACCCGTGGATCTGGATCGGCTGCGGGCTGCCCTTCGCCGGATCGGGTGCTGCCAGGCGCGGCCGCGCGACCGGCGGCCCGCCGGATACTGCCCAGCTTGCGGGCGGCATCCGCACACCATAGGATGCCCTGCACATGCCCGAAGGGCTTGCCGGTTGGGCACCGGACGCGGCGCCTCCGTCGCCGCGCGTGCTGGTCGTCGAGGACGATCCCGAGACGCGCCACTTCTATATGGGTGTTCTCGCGGCCAGCGGCTTCGACACGCTCGAGGCGCACAACGGCTTCCAGGCCTTTGCCAAGGCGATCGAAACGCTGCCCGATCTGGTGCTCACCGATATCGCCGTTCCGGGGCTCGACGGGATCGAACTGTGCCGCAAGCTGCGCGCCGATCCGCGAACGCGCGCGGTCCGGGTGCTCGCCGTCACGGGCTACGACGACCGGCAGTATCCGGATCGGGTCATCGAGGCCGGAGCGGATCACGTGCTGCTGAAGCCGCTCGATGGCGCCGTCCTCGTCTCTGAAGTGCGCCGTCTCGTCACGAGGGAACCGGCGGCGCTTGACAGGCGGTAGCGCGCCGCTCGATTCCCGCCGCGCCGGTCGGGTATCCTACCGGCCTGTGATCAAGACTTCATCTTTCATACTCGCCCGATGGCGCAGCGCCGCCCTGGTGGCGCTGCTGCTGTGCGGCGCCGCACGGCCCGGCGCCGACGAAGGCATGTGGACCTTCGACAATCCGCCGCGCGCTGCCTGGAAAGAGCGCTACGGGTTCGAGCCGGAGGCGGCCTGGCTCGACCACCTTCGCCTTTCAGTGGTGCGGCTCGTGGAACCCGGCACCTCGGGGACGGCGTCGTTCGTCTCGCCCGACGGGCTCATCCTGACCAACCAGCATGTCGCAGCGGGGGTGGTTCAGAAGCTGTCGACGGCGTCGCGCGACTTCGTCAGGTCGGGCTTTTACGCTCGAACGCGCGCCGAAGAGCTGAAATGTCCCGACCTCACGGCGGACGTGCTGGTCTCGTACGAGAACGTGACCGCGCGCGTGCACGGCGCGGTGACGTCGGGCGCGAGCGATGCCGCGGCCGCCACGGCGCGCCGCGCGGCGATGACCGCAATCGAGCGCGAGTCGCGGGATCAGACCGGCCTCCGGTCGGATGTCGTCGCCCTCTACAACGGCGGGGAGTACTGGCTGTACCGCTACAAACGCTTCACCGACGTCCGCCTCGTGTTCGCGCCCGAAGAACAGATGGCCTACTTCGGCGGCGACTACGACAATTTCACCTTTCCTCGCCACGACCTCGACGTCACGTTCCTGCGGGCGTACGAAAACGGCCAGCCCGCGCGTACCGAGCACTACCTCCGATGGTCGGCCCGCGGCGTGACCGAAGGCGAATTCCTCGTGCTCGCCGGATATCCGGGCACGACAGATCGGCTGCTGACCGCGACCCAGATTCGCTATCAGCGCGACGTCGGCAACCCGCTGCAGAAGCAGGTGTGGACGGCCCGCCGCGACACGCTTGCCGCCTATGCGCAGACCGGCGGCGAAGCGGCGCGCCGCGCGAATGCGGCGATCCGCTCGCTCGAGAACTCGCTCAAGCGGCTGGAGGGCCAGCAGAAAGGCATCGAGAGCGCGCGAATCCTGGAGAAAAAGGCGCAGGAAGAGCAGGCGCTGCGAGCGGCGGTCGCGGCCAACCCGAAATGGCTGAAGGCGTACGGCGATGCCTGGCCGCGGATCGACGCGGCGTACGCCGAATTGCCGCGCATGGCGCCGCGCATCTCGTTCTCGACGCTGACGCCGTCGACCGCGGCGAGCCACGCGCTGTCGCTGGTGCGCTACGTCGATGGTCCCGACGGCAACGCCGCGCGGGCGTCGCTCCTGTCCGACGCTCCGCTCTATCCGGACCTCGAGGAAGCCGTCCTCGGCGGCTGGCTCGAGGCGGCGCGACGCACGCTGGGGCCTGACGATCCGTTCGTCAAGGCGGCGCTGCAAGGACGGCCGGCGCGAGATGTGGCGCATGAGGCGATCGCCGGCACGCGTCTGCTCGACGTCGCCGCGCGCAAGGCCCTGCTCGATGGCGGCGCCGCGGCGATCCGCGCGTCCGCGGATCCGCTGCTTGCGCTGGCCCGTCGCGTCGACCCGGTCGTGCGCGAGGTGCTCGACTGGCGCGACGACAGGATCCGCAGCGTCGAGGCGGCCGCCGGCCAGCAGATTGCCAACGCGCGTTTCGAGGTGCTACGGACGCACCGTCTACCCCGACGCCAACTCCACGCTGCGCCTCGGCTTCGGCCGGGCGCTCGGCTACGAAGAGGATGCGACGCTCGTCCCGTGGAAGACGACGTTCTTCGGACTGTTCGACCGCGCCGAGAGCTTCGGCAACAAGCCGCCCTACGATCTCGCGGAACGCTGGCGCAAGGGACAGGCGACGCTGAACCTCGCGACGCCGTTCAATTTCGTGTACACCGCCGATACCGTCGGCGGTAATTCCGGAAGCCCGATCGTCAACCGCAACGCCGAAATCGTCGGCATCAACTTCGACAGCAACCAGCAGAAGCTCGCGAACCGGTACGCGTACGTCGACGAAGCCAACGGGGCGCGCGCGATCGCGGTTCACAGCGCGGCGATCGTCGAATCGCTGACCAAGTTGTACGGCGCTCAGAACCTGGTCGCCGAGCTGCAGATCGGTGTAGGCCGACCCTCTCAGGGTCGGCAGGAACCAGTGGCGGCCCCGGCCCCGTCTGCGTCGTGGCTGCAGTGGGGCGGGCCGAACCGCAATTTCGTGGTCACCAACGGCCCGCGGCTCGCTGAGGCGTGGCCGGCCTCGGGACCGCCGGTGGTCTGGAGCCGGCCGCTCGGCAACGGCCACTCGAGCATCCTCGTCGACGAGGGACGTCTTTACACGATGTACCGCGTCGGCGAGCCGCGCCGCGGCCCGTGGCAGCCGGAAGAGGTCGTCGTCTCGATGGATGCGGCCACCGGCAAGACGCTCTGGGAATACAAGTACCCGTCGCGGATCGCCGACTTCAGCCGCGGCGCCGGCCCGCACGCGACGCCGCTCATCGTCGGCGAGCGGCTCTTCACGTCGGGCACGAACCTGCAGTTCCACGCGTTCGACAAGCGGACCGGCAAGGTCCTCTGGTCGCACGATCTGGTCGCCGAGTTCGGCGCGCCGCCGCTGCTCATCCGGCCGGTGGTGAAGTCGGGGCATGCCAGCAGTCCCATCGCCTACAAGGACACGGTCATCACGATGGTCGGCGGGCCCGGGCAGTCGCTGATGGCGTTTCGGCAGAGCGACGGCGCGGTCGTCTGGAAGAACGGCGACTACCTGATCTCCGGCGCATCGCCGATCCTGATCACGCTGAATGGCCGCGAGCAGCTCGTCGTCTTCGCCGGCAGTCACATGACGGGCGTCGATCCGGACAACGGCCGCGTGCTCTGGGCCCACCCGCACGACCCCGGGAACGACTTCAATTTCAGCCTGCCGCTCTTCGGCAACGACAACGTGTTGTTCATGTCGTCCGGGTATCGCGCCGGCAGCCGCGCGGTCCGGCTGGCGTCGAAGGGCGAGTCGACCACCGTCGAGGAGCTGTGGTTCAACGGCCGCGTGCGCTTCATGTTCCTGAATGCGATCCGCATCGGCGATCACGTGTACGGCACGAGCGGCGACATGGGCCCGGCGTTCCTGACCGCGATCAACCTCAAGACCGGCCAGCCGGCGTGGCAGAATCGCGGGTTCGCGCAGGCGACGCTCATCCATGCCGACGGCAAGGCGATCATCCTGGACGAGGACGGCGACCTGGCTCTCACGCGGTTGACGCCCGAAGGCGCGACCGTGCTCTCCCAGGTGAAGCTGTTCGACACGGTGGCCTGGACGGTCCCGACATTGGCCGGCACGACTCTGTACGCGCGCGATCGTGAAAAGATCGTGGCGCTGGATCTGGGAATGAAATGACATTACGAGGACGCAGAGGAAGCAAAGGACGCAGAGGCGCCGAGCGCGGAGACGCCGAGCGCAGAGGCTGCGCACGCTTGGGCTCTTGGAGTGGGACTCTTCGTTGCTCTGAGTGTGGGCTTGGTCGCCCAGGCCCCCGATCACTCGGGAACGTGGCGATTGAATCGCGACGCCAGCCAGATCACCAAAGGGGCGGGCTTGACCGGCCTCGGCGCGGGCGGCGCGCCGCCGACGCTCTACGTCGCGCAGGCCGCGAATGGGACGGCGGTCGTCGGCAGCGACATCAACGAGAGCGCTCGCGAAGCTGTATCAGGTGAGCACGAAAGGGCTGCTGCTCGAACGCGACGGAGCGACGGAGCACTTCTCGCTCAGCGCAGACAGCAAAACGCTCACGGTCAGGATCGTCAGCGCGGGGGCAGAGACGACGCTCGTGTACACGAGAACGAACGCGGTCGCGCCTTGCGAGCAGTGGCCGACGGCCTGTCGGTGGTAACGGGACTTTCGCGAAGGTGCTTACTGACTTCGCTGTAGGGTGCTACGACTTCGATGACCGTGCTTACTGGCTGACGCTGTAGGGTGCTGCGGCTTCGCCGACCGTGCTTAATGCACCCTACGGTGCTCTTCACGGAGAAGCACCCTACAGAGTTTTTGACGCGAAGCACCCTACAGCGCATTTGACGAGGAAGCACCCTAGCGTGTCCTTCACGCCAAGCACCCTAGAGTGCTGTTCCGGTCCAAGCACTTCCTATTTCTTGACGTATCGCTTTACGTCCGTCGGTCCAACCTCCGCACCGTAAACATTGCCGGCGCGATCGACGGCGACGCCTTCCGCGGCGCTGGTGCCGCCGCTGGCGGCGCCGGGGCCCGCGGGATCGGGGATGAGGTACTGGACCTTGCCGTCGCGCGCGCTGCCGATGCGGATGCCGCGCAGCCAGCCGGGATTCGACGTCGCGCTCGATTCCGAATCGGCGGCGTAGAGCGTGTCATCGGGCGTGATGTAGATCCCGCTGATCCGGCTGAACTGCTTCCACTCCTCGAGGAACTTTCCTTCCTGATCGAAAATCTGGAGCCGCACGTTGCCGCGATCGGCCACGAACAGGCGGCCCTTCGAATCGAACGCCAGGCTGTGCGGCGTGCTGAACTGACCCGGACCGGAACCGGCGCTCGCCCCATGACTTGATGAATTTGCCCTCGGGCGTGAACTTCATGATCCTGCCGCCGGCGCCGTGAACCATGGCGACGAAGATCTCGCCCTTCTGATTCGTGATCACGTCATTCGGCTGCCAGCAGCAGTCGGGGGCGTCCGCGCCGCCCGGCTTGCCGATCGTCATCAGCGGTTTGCCGGTCGGGCTGAACTTGTGGACCTGGTGTCCCTTGGTCGCGCCCGGGCGTGGAATCGGCTGCGCCGCCGCGGCACCGCGTGCGGCCTGTGCGTCGCCGCGCGCTGCCCCGCGCCCGGCTGCCCCATCTGCGCCACGCGCTGCCGCGCCGCCTCGTCCCGCCGCGTCGCCGCGGCCGCGCGCACCGGCCGGCGGTTCCGAACCGCTCAGCGCTCCGCGGCCGCCATTCCCTGAATCGTCCTGGTAATCAGTGACCCAGATGTTGCCGTCACGATCGACGTGGATGCCGTGCGGCGACACGATCATCCCTTTGCCGAAACTCGTGACGAGGTTCCCCTTCGCATCGAATTTCAGGATCGGGTCGACCGGCGTTCGACACGCACGAGCTGTTGCCGCCGCACCGCTCGGCCACCCAGATCGATGTGCCGTCCTTGTCGATGTCGATCGCGCTCGTCGCGCCCCACTGGCGCCCGGCCGGCAGCTTGAAGAAGTTCTCGACGACGACGTAGGGGTTGGGCCGATCGTTGACCGGCTCGACCTTGGCCTGCGCGAACGCCCGCCACCCGGACATCGCGAGGACGGCAGCCGCGGCAACCGCGACGATGCGTCGAGGCATGGAACAACTCCTTGAAGCTGAGGAACTGAGGAACTGAGAACTCAAACAGTTCCACTCCTGATTCTGAGCTCCTCGTTCAGCTCACTTCTTTCTCACGTACTTCTGCACCTTCCGCGGGCCGACTTCGGCGCCGTAGATGTTGCCCGCGGCGTCGACCGCCACGCCTTCCGCGGCAAGCGTGCCGGCCGGGCCTGCTGTACCGTCGGCGCGGGTCAGGACGGGCTTGCCGTCCTTCTCCGCAAACGTCACGCCTTCACCGGACGGATCCGGAATGAACCCGATGATCTTGCCATCCTTGACGCTGCCCCATCGGAGCCCGCGCTTCCATGCGCCATGCGCTGGATTCACCGAGCCCGATTCCGAGTCCGCCGAGTACAGCATGCCGTTGCGATCGATGAAGAGACCGCTCGGCCGGCTGAACTGCGGCCAGTCGGCGATGAACTTACCCGACCTGATCGAAGATCTGCACGCGGTTGTTCCCGCGGTCACCGACGAAGAGACGGCCTTGCGCATCGAACGCGAGGGCGTGCGGTTGATTGAACTCCCCGGGTCCCGCACCGCGTTTTCCGAATTGACGCAGGATGGTCTTCCCATCGGGGCTGTAGACGAGGACGCGATCGTTCGGATTCGCGCCGTGCCCCTCGGAAATGAAGATCTCGCCCTTCTCGTTGGTGATGACGTCGTTCGGCTGCCAGCAGCACTGATCCGGACCGGTCGCGCCGCCCGCCTTGCCGATCGTCAAGAGCACTTGCCCTTCGGGGCTGAACTTGAAGACCTGATGTCCGACTGTCGCTCCTGGTGGAGGCGCGGTCGGCGCCGGGCCGCGGCCGCCAGCCTGCGCCGCGCCGCCCGCCGCCGCCCCTGCGCCGGCAGCCCCGCCGCCAGCAGCAGCCCCGCCACCGGCCGCACCGCCGCCAGCCGCCGCGCCGCCGCCCGCGCCGGCGCCCGCACCCGCCCCCGCTCCGCGGCCGCCACCGGCGCCGCGCGCGGCTTGCGGCGCGTTGCCGTTACCGTCGGTCACCCAGACGTTGCCGTCGCGATCGACGTGGATGCCGTGCGGGAACGCCATCATGCCGGCGCCAAAGCTTCTGACGAGCTTGCCGGACTCGTCGAACAGGAGCACCGTATCCAGCGGCGACATCTTCCCCGTCGTCGGCTCGGCGACGCAGCTGTTCGTGCCGCAGCGTTCGGCCACCCAGATGGATCGCCCGTCGCGCGCGATGTCGACCGCGCTCGTCGAACCCCACGTCCGCCCTTCCGGCAGCTTGAAGTGCCCTTCGATGGTCTGAAACGGGTTCGGTGCGTCATTGGTCGGGGTCGCGGTGCTCTGGGCGTAAGCGACCCATCCGCCACCCGACACGACGGCAGCGAAGGCAACGTATTTCACGCGGCGAAACAGCGACATTCCTGACCTCCTCAACAGTGGAGAGTTCGTGAGTTGGAGAGTTGGAGAGTTCGTGAATTCACCAACTCTCCAACGCCTCAACTCAACCAACCCAATAGGGACGGGATTATATCCGTTCGGGCTACCAATGGAATTGCGTGTCGGCGGCGTGCGCCGCCAGCCTGAGCTGCAGTGCCGCGGCGTGGTCGCGCGCAAGGTACGGGATGTCGATCCGATGCGAGCGTTCGTTCGCGCCGGCCGTGTCGACCCGGACGCGCGCCATCGAGGCGCGGCGATCGAACGGCGATTCGACAAGCGTCACCGCCTGGATGCGCGACACCCGCGCGATCGTCACGCTGCGCCAGAGCCACCCGCTCTTGAACGCGACCAGGTTGCCAGCGGCCGTCCAGCCCAGGTGTTCGACATGACGGCGCGCAGCCAGCATGCTCCACGGAATGGTCACTCCGGCCACGAGCAGTCCGGGCCAGCCGACGACGGCGGCCGCGGCCAGGGCGATGACGATCGCCAGGAACACCCGGCTCTTTACGGCGCGCCGGAACGCCCGCGGATGAACGGGCATCCAATCCATCAACGACTTCCCGTCCGCGAGATCGTCGCCCATCACTTCGGCCATCAGCGGTACGAGCCCCGCGCGGCGAATCAGCGGCGCGAGCCACTCGCGGGCATTCCCGGCGCTGTCCTGACCGGCGCGTCCGCCAGCCGTTTCGACCCGGACCGACACGCGATCGAGCAGGCGGTACAGCGGCCCTTCCGTGATCGTCACCGACTGAATCCGCCGGACCGGAATCGTGGCCGTGAAGCGAGTCAACAGGCCGTACTCGATTCGAAGATCTTCGCCGACCGCGGTCAGTTGGAATCCGTAGAGCCGCACGGCGGCCCAGCACATCGACGCAATCCGCACCACGATCAGGAAGCCCATCACCGCGGCTGCCGCCACGGCGACCTGGTTCAGCGACACTCCCCGCGCCGCGGGCGATCCCCTCGATGAGCTCGCGGATCATCCCTTCCTCGACGACTTGTTCGCCGACGATCGGACCCCACAGGCGATCGAGCACGTCGAGCTGCCACAGAAGGCCGTAGATGGCGCCGATCACGACCATTCCGCGATTGACGAGGAAGCCGTGGAGCAGCAGCTCGCCGAGCGGCATCTCGAGCAGGATGCGCTCGCCCTGAAGCGGCTCCTGCTCGGCGGGGACTTCGCGCCCGAAGACGCGGCGGCGCATCTCGTCGAGCGCCGCCGCCGGCAGCACGCTGATCGTCGCCTCGGGTTCCGAACCCGCACCGGTTTCGACGCGCACTTCGATCACGCGCAGCAGGCGATGAAACACGTTCTGGACCGCATCCAGGTTCTGGATGCGCGCATACGGGATGTGGCGCTCGTTCCGGAAGATGAGGCCGGAACGGATCACCAGCTCGGTTCCTTCGTAACGCAAGCGAAACGACAGATACCGGACGATCGCCACGACCGCCGCGGGGATGAGAAACAGCATCATCCACGCGTCGACGTTCGGACCGGGCCGCCGCGCGGCGATCACCAGGCCGACGAGGCCGGGCAGCGCAAACGCCTTGAGGCTCCTCCCGAACGAGAACAGGATGGAGACCGGGTGGAGCCGTTCCTCAGACGGCATCGCTTTCCTCCCTCGGCAGGAGGTGTGTCGCGAATCCGGAGCGCGCGCGCGTGGGCCAGGCCGGGCAGATCGACGCGGGCGTGGTCGGTTCCAGCCGTGTAGACGACCAGCGTGCCGAGCTCGTGGGTGCGCTCGAGCGGCCCCTGCGAAACGTCGGTGTGCTGGACGCGCGAGCGCGGGATGTTGATGATCGTGCGCCAGAAGACGCCGCGGCGGATCTCGATTCCCTGGCCGTCCACCTTGTAGGAGGCATGCCGGTAGGCGATCTCGGGCCACGCCTGCGCATGCCACGCCAGCAGGCCGCTGAACACGAGCCAGCCCCCGGCAGCCGCGGCCAGGCCGATCAGCGAAAACCCGGTATTAGCCCAGAACACGAGCGCGGCCAGGAACGACACGCCGGTCAGAAACGCCGCGAGCGATCCAGCCGACTCTCTGCTGATGGGAAATGTGCCGCGGATCGAGACGCCGCTCGACGCCGTCGGCGACGTCGCCGTCGGGGTCGACGCCTTCAGTCACGGGCCATCCTGGCCCTTATTCTGGATCAGCGGGCTGGACGCGCGGCGGTCTTGGTCTTGGCCGCATTGGTCTTGGCCGCGTTGGTCTTGGCCGCGTCGGCCTTGGTCTCGTCGTCGGCCTTGTTCTCGTCGTCGGCCTTGGCCGCGTCGGTCTGGGCCGCGTCGGTCTTGGGCTTGATCTGTTCGAGGGCGCCAAGCGATGCGCGCTCGGTTCGTTCCGCCTGGCGCAGGCGCAGCATGTTCGTCGTCTTGAGTCCTTCCGACCGGAGCCGCCAGCTTTCGCTCCGCAGCCGCAGGAACTCCTCGGCGTGGGTGACCAGCGGCTGTTGCTCCTCCGGGACACTGTCGAGCGCCGTCACGCGTTTCTCCGCGGCCTGCAACTCGGGCACGATCGTCTGCTCGATCAGCGTCACGAGCGCGTCGGTTTTGATGCGCCCCTGGCGGAACTTCTCGACCGCCGCGTTGTAGGCGTCCGCCGTGCGGCGTTCCAGCTCGATGACGGCCGCGATCTCCGGGCGCGCGTCGATGATGCTGCCGATCGAGAACGCGACCGCGATGGTGATGATGGCGGTCGCCGACAGCGCCGCGGCGATGTGGGGGACCGGGGGCTTTCGCTCACCGATACGGAATGCCAGCACCGCTCCGCATCCCAATCCGGTGATGAAGCCAACGCTCGCGGCGCCGCCATACTGCCCGCTGACGATGCCATAGAGCAGAAACAGCCCCATGCCGGGAGCCATGCGCTTGACGGCCAGGAACGGGATCGTCACCGGCGACGGCCGGACGGCGCCCATGGCGATCACCACGGCCAGCAGACCGTACAGGCCGCACAGCGCGGGAGTCGCGCCGAAATTCATACCCACAGGGTTCGTCGCAAGCTGCGCCACACCACCGGTCGCAGCCGCCGCGACGTACACGGCCGCAAAAGCGCTGTGACCGACGAGCCGCTCGAGGAGAAGCGCCGGCTGCACGAAGCCGACGAGAATCGCGATGAGGCCGATGAACCCCGGCGGCACGAACCCGGCGGTCACCAGCCGCCACCATTGGCCGGCCGTCGTCTGCGGGCCGAGGTTGGCGAGGGCATCGGCGCTGCCTGTCACGAACGTCAGGACCAGCGCGGCGCCGATCGCCGGCGTGACCAACACCCGACTGGTCCGCTCGCGCAGGTTGGTTCGAAGGGGTTCGCAAGGCCGGATGTTCGCCCTCGCGGCTTGAACCTGATGGTAGAACTCGACGGCCTTCGCTGGGTCCGCTCGCGCTCGTCGGGCTTCATCAAGCGGAAGACAACGAGGGCGACAACGATGAGCGCGACGATCAGCACACCTCCCCTTCCTCAAGAGGTGTGCCAGAAAATCACCGCAAAACGGACGATATTGGCGGCGGTCGGCCGCAAGCCGATTTCAGAAATCGGCGACGGCGTCGCGATCTGTAATCAGCTCAAACGGATGCGCGTCAGGAACTCGCGGATCTTTGCGTAGATCTGCGTGCGCTGCTCCGCGTTGAAATTGCCGTGACCGCCCTTGGCGACGGTGAACAGCTCATTGTTCACCCCGGCCTTCGCGAGCGCTTCGTGCAGGCGCGTCGCGTGGGTGTAGGGGACGATCGGATCGGCGTCGCCGTGAATCGACAGGATCGGCGGCAGGCCGGCGCGCACGTAGGTGAGCGGCGACATGCTCTTCGCGAGGTCGTTCCGGTTGGGCACGGCGCCGATCCACTGGACGGCATACGACCGCGCGTTCGCGCCGGCGAGCATGTCGTTGAGATCGGTGATGCCGTACCAATTGAGGATCGCCGCGACCGGCGGCACCGCGGCCTCGAAGCCGGTGAACCCGCCGCCCGAGCAGATGCTCGTGAAGCCGGCCGACGCCGGGATCATGCCGGCGACGAGCGCGAGGTGGCCTCCAGCCGACTCGCCAGTGACGATGATCCGCGACGTATCGATGTTGAACTGCTTCGCCTGCGCGGGCGCGGCGATGTAGCGGAGCGCGCACTGCGCGTCCTCGACCGCGGCTGGCGCGCCGGCGACGCGGAGCAGGCGATAGCCGACGTTGACGACGTTCCACCCCATCTCGATCCAGGGCATGAACGACATGAGCGCGGAATCCTTCGAGCCGGCCACCCATCCGCCGCCATGATAGAAGACGAGCGTCGGCTGGGGCGTTTGCACATCGCGGCGGCGGTACACGTCCAGCTTCACCTCGAAGCCGTTGCTCGCAGTGAGATACGTGACGTCCGGGCGTCACCTGGTAGCGATTCGCCAGGGTGACTGCCGACGCAGGAGTTGACGCTGGCGGCGTCGCGACCGCGGGCGCCTGCGCCGCCAGGGTGGCGCCGACGATCGCGACAGCCGCGACAGCAGACACGGTTAACTTGAGCATCGACATGATCACGACTCCTGTAGGTCGACCCTACTCGGTGTAGGCCGACCCTTTTCCACCTTCGCTCGCTCGAGTTTGCGCGAGCTTCGGTGGACCCGCCGTAGCCTTGGCGAAGGCGGGCAGGGTCGGCGTGGGTTGATATTGAGAATCACTGCGTAACGGTCACGGTGATGTTGTCGTACGTGAACAACGATCCGTCGCTGGCGACGCCGCGCAGGACGTAGGTGCCCGGCTCCGCGAACGTGGCGGACGCCAGCCACCGGTTGTCCGGCGGCACCTCGGGAAGGATGTACGGCGGCGACCACGGCGAGTTGGCGTAGGCGCGCGAATCGGTCCAGGTTTTCATCTGCTCGGGACTGAACGTCACGGTCGACGCCTTGCCGCGATAGACGATCCACGAAAATCGGAGGCCCGCCGGGCTGGACATCACCGACGTCTGCGGCGGACGGTAGACGGCGGCGGCGGTCGCCGCGGCTCCACCGCGCCCGGCGCGCCGCGCGGGAACGTTGTCGGGATCTTTTGCGAACACTGCCAGGGACAGCGGCTCGCCGACCTTGACCGTGCGCCGCTTCTCCCCTTCGACTTTCAGCTCGGGAGGGACATTGCCGCGCAGTTCGTCCCGGAGGCTGCCGCCGTCGCCTCCCACTTCAGTCGAGATCGTCTGCGGATCGATCTGATAGTCGCTCTTCAGCGACGCATAGGCCTTGAGCGTCTTGCCGTGGGTCGTCAGCGTCCAGATCAGCTCTTTCGTCCCGAAGTCCTTCGGGACGCGGACGGTGAAGAGGAACGGGTTGCGCCTCGGGTAGAAGTGTGTCGGCTGGCCCTGATCCGCGTCCCCCGGCTCGAAGCCGTTCGCGGGACCAATCGGCACGTCGAACTCCTCTTCCCAGTTGGAGTTCATGTAGCCGAAGAACATCGTGAACGAGCCGTCAGGGTTCGGCCACCAGCCCTCGTAGGCCGGCGCGATGCTCTCGCCGCTCAGGTACATGTACCGCGTCTGCGCGCTGACCGTCTCAACGAGAAGGGTCAGCGCGATCGCCACAAGGAGAAAGTTCGTGAGTTTCTCCAACTCCTTCACTCTCCAACTTACTGTTGGTTCGCCTGGGCTCCAGTGTTCGTCTCCGTCTTGGGCAGTGCGGGCGCCCAGCAGAGCGGACAGCCGATGTCGAACTGATTCCGGGTCTTCATGTTCTGACGCCGCTTCTCCATCTCCTCCTGGAACTGCTCCTCGGTGAGCGCGACGGAGTAGCCGAGGTCGATGAACATGTTGGCGATCGAACGCCGGCCGCCGCCCGCCCAGTTACGGGGATCCGCCGGGTTCTTGTTGGCCGGTGTCGTATCGAGGAATCCGATCAGGTGAACGATCGTGCCCTTCGGCAGGAGCGGCGCCGCATCGTCCTCGTAGACGTACTGCTTGACCCAGTTGTGGTCGTAGCCGACGCAGTTGAGCGTGATGATGTTCTGGCCCCAGATCGCTTCGAGGCACATACGGACGCCCGGCGCATGCAGGTGCGGCTCGAACGCGATGATCTTGGTGTGCTCCTGCAGGACGGCGTAGGCGTGCAGTTCCTGGTTGGGCGTATTCGGCTTCACGTCCATGTCGATGCCGTTGCCGAGCCGCAGGCTCGAGCGGCGGTACTTCGGCTGGTACCCTTTCGGAAAGAACTTGAAGCCGAACTCGAGCTGCGCCTTCGTCTCGCGGCCGTTCGAGTGCAGGTGGTACGCGCTCAGGTTGAGCGACGAGTTTGCTGCCAGGAGCCGGCCGGCTTCGGGCGGGAAGACGTCGGGATTGCGACCGACTTCGTGAATCGGCCAGCTCGTCCCGCCATTGCTGCCGCCGGCTTCCGCGGTGCCGCCGGCACTATCGGCAGACGCGCCCGGCACCTCGCTCGAATAGGTCATGTGGTGCCAGACGTAGCGGCCGCCCACGGTATTGGTCGGCCCGCTCTTCGGGATGTCGTTGATTTCGCGCACTTCGATCGCGGAGACATGGCGATCCTCGGTGAGCCCGGTCGGGACCATTCCGAGCGATCCCCACTTGTCCGGGCCGGCCGCCGGCACGACGATTTGCGGCGAGCGCAACACCAGGTCTGGTTCGCCAATCGCCCATTTGTCCTTGTTCGCGAAGTCGCGCGGCGGCGGCATGTCGGCGGGATTACCGCGCGGGGCGCCCGCGTCGACCCACTTCGCGATCGTGGCGATCTCTTCGTCGCTGAGCGACGGATCTTCCTTGAATTTCTGGATGCCGATGTTCTTCTCGACGAACCACGGCGGCATGACCCCGGCGCGCGCGCCGAGGCCGGTGCGCGTCTTGATTGCCCGCGACCACGGGCGGACCTCTTCATACGTGGTCAACGGCATCGGCGCGACGCCGCTCGAGTTGTGGCAGTGCTGGCAGCTGCGCTGCAGGATGGGAGCGACGTCTTTGGCGAAGGTGACCTCGCCCGGCGATCCGTTCTGTGCGGCCGGCGACGTCGACATCACCAAAGCGAACCCAACGATGGGAACGAGCGGAGCGATCCTCATCGCAATCCTCCCTCAAGTCGATTTCAGAGCCTACGCCAACCCTCAGGTAACGTCAACGAATACGGGGACTTGCCTTACCGGGGCTTCGCCCCTCGGATCCCGCGCGCCTGAAACGGCACAGCGCACCTACGCCCGCCTCCCTGGCAGAGCGAAGGCCACCAGCGTCGTTCCGGCGGGAATAAGGACGTGCTGGCGGCCGTCGACCTCGAACGTCATCGGCGCCGCACCCCAGATCCCGTTGCCGGTCTGGTAACGCCAGAGGTTGCGGCCGGTGCGCGTGTCGAAGGCCATGAAGTTGCCCTCGTTGTCGCCGGTGAAGACCAGCCCTGAAGCGGTCGAGAGCACGCCCGACATGGCGGGCGAGGCGTAGCGGAACTCCCAGCGGCGTTCGCCGGTCGTCGCGTCGATCGCGCGCAGCGCCGCGTAGTTGGGCCGTTCGCGGTCGACGCGCACGGCCCCTCCCATCGACGCCTGGCCAGGGACGAACTTCGGCTCCTGCGTCGCGTAGGTCGCGCAGGTCTCGCGCGCGGTGACGAGGAACAACTGGAGCGAGGGATCGAAGGACGGCGGGTTGAAGTTCGTCCCGCCCCATTGATCCGGCAGACAACCCTTGCTGCCATCGTTCAGCACGATCGGACGGCCGTCCCGGCCGATCTCGCGAGCCCACGTCGTGTCGGTGAAGGGTTTGCCGAGAATCAGCTGACCGGTGGCGCGATCGAGGACATAGAAGAACCCGTTGCGATTCGCGACCATGACCACCTTGCGAGCGGCGCCGCCGATCGTGAGATCGGCGACGACGGGCACGTGATTCGAGTCCCAGTCGTGCGTGTCGTGCGGCGTGAACTGGTAGTGCCACTTCAGGCGGCCGGTGTCGGCATCGATCGCGACGAGCGAGTTCGTATACAGGTTGTCGCCGAGACGGCTGGCGCCCCAGTAATCAGGATTCGGATTGCCGGTGCCCCAGTACAGAAGGTTCAGCTCGGGATCGTAACTGCCAGTCATCCACGTTCCGCCGCCGCCGCGCGCGAGGACCTCGGACGAGGCGGGCCACGTCTCGCTGCCTGGCTCTCCCGGGGCGGGCACGGTGTAGAAGCGCCAGATGCGCGCGCCGGTCTGCGGGTCGTACGCGTCGAGAAATCCGCGCGTCGGATATTCTCCGCCCGAGATGCCGACGATCACCTTGTCGTCGCATCACGAGCGGCGCCATCGTGGCGGAGTAACCAATCTTGTAGTCGGCGAGCACCGTGTCCCACAGGATCGCGCCGCTCCTGCGATCGAAAGCGAGGAGGTGCGCGTCGAGCGTCACCATGAACAGCCGATCGCCGAGGATCGCGAAGCCACGATTGACCGGCGCGGACGCGCCGTAGGTGAGATCGGGCGGAAGCTCGCGCCGGTACTGCCAGAACGGCCGTCCGGTGCGGGCGTCGAGCGCCCACGCGAAGTTGTTCGAGCCGGTCACGTACAACACACCGTCGAGCGCGAGCGCCGTCGCCTCGAAACCGCGGCCGCGGGTCGTCGTGCCCGATTGAAACGTCCACTGGGCGCGCGAGGCGGTGGACGTTGGCCGGCGTAATCTGCGTGAGGGGACTGTGGCGGCGCCCCGAGTAATCGCCCGAGAAGGTCAGCCACCGCGTCGGATCCGCGAGCCCGGCGAGGATGTCGCGGGAGGTCACCGCTGGATGCGCGGCATCGGCCCGCGCGGCCGGCCCATCGTCGCGCACGATCTCCTGCAGGCCGTCCTTGAGAAACCCCTGCAGCCGCCCCTGTGTGTCCTCGATCTGAATGGAAAACGCGTCTTCACCCCGCCGCGCGCCGCTAATCCGCCGGCCGTCGCGCGTGACGAGCGTCACAGCGGCCTGGGGAGGCGCGCCGCCGCGGCCGCCAGGTGCGCCGCTCCCGCCGCGGCGGCGCCAGCGACTTCAGGAACTCGACAATCGCGCGCAGCTCTTCGTCGGGCGCCATCGACGGCGGCATCGCACTGCCGGGCACACCCTGACGAATCGTCCGGAGCACGCGATCGTCGGTCGCCCCGGACGCCCAGAGGGTGACCAGCGATGGACCGATCGCGCCGCGCGCGTCGCCGCCATGGCAGACGGCGCAGCGTTCGCCGTACATCGCCGCGCCGGCGCGGGCATCCGCTGCCTGCGGCCGTAGAGCGGCCCAAGGTCACCAGTAGACGCATGGATCCCAGGACGAGCGGCGACGCCTGACGATTTCGGCGGAGCCATCGGCCGCGAGTATACTGCCGCCTGAGCGGAGGATCTCCAGATGATTCGGATCCGTCATACGCCGTCGCGCACCGCGGTCATGGGGTCGATCGTCGCGGGGGGCCTGCTCGTCTGGATGGCGGGAATCGCCGCGCAGCAGAGCAACTTTGTCGGCGGCAACCCGACGCAGATGGACGCCAAAGCCGTCCGCACGCTGCGCCTGAAGTTCCCGGCCGGAAGCCGTTCGAACTGGCACACCCACACCCACGGCCAGCTCCTGATGGTCGAGGAAGGCAAGAGCCGAACCCAGGAGCGCGGCGGACCGCTGCTCGAGATGGGTCCCGGCCAGCCCTGGTACACGAAGGCGGGCGTCGAGCACTGGCACGGCGCCGCACCCGACCAGGACGTGGTGCAGCTCACGATTTACGAAGGCGACGTGAAGTGGCTCGAGCCGGTCACGGACGCGGTGTACAAAGCGGCTCCTAAGAAATGAGAGCTCTGTTAATTACTGTCGTGATGCAACGCACCCGTGCGCACGCTCATGAGAGCAAAGCGTGCGAACGTGTCCCCGTCCGCCTGCGCCCCGAGCAGGCCGTCGATGATGAGCATCGAGACGCCGTGGACCAGCGCCCACACGAAGCGCGCGAGCTGCTGCGGGTCGTCGGGGCGCATCAACCCTTCCTGTTGAAGCCACACAATCGCGTCCACGAGCGCCTGGAACGCCCCTGATCCTTCCCGGGCCACGTCCGCGTTCGGGCTGGCGACAACGAACCCGCCGAACATGACGCGGTAGTGCGAGGGATTGGCCACGGCGAAGCGCACGTAGGCCGCTCCCATCGCCTCGAAGCCGGCCCATCCCCGTCCGCCGCGCTCCCAGGCCTCGATCGTTTCGAGGCGCAGCGTCCTGAAGCCCTCACGCGCCACCTCGGACAGGAGCGCCGCCTTGTCGGCAAAATGGCGGTAGAGCGCCGTTCGCGACACGCCGAGCGTCTGCCCGACGCCGCGGAGCGTGAGGCCGCCAACGCCGTCCGCCTGGATCGTGCGCAGCGCCTCTTCGACCAGGGCGCGGCGCAGATCGCCGTGGTGATAGCGGCTCGGCCGTTTGCGCCGGGAACGTTTCTCAGGCACGCCGCGTATGGTACGAACGTGGTGTTGACATTGTCAACATGTCGAATTACCCTGATGTTGACGATGACAACATTCGAGGAGGGGACAATGCTCCGCACAACCCGGCGCCTTTTCGGACTCGTCCGCGACCTCTGGCATACCGACCGACCGCTGACCTTCGTCGGCCTGCTGATGCTCGCCGCGCTCGGCGCCGCGCTGGTCGGCCTGTGGGTCGACCCACGCACCATCGGCGGCGCGCCGGCCTGGCTCAAGCCGGCCAAGTTCGGCGCCTCGATCGCCATCTACAGCCTGACGCTCGCGTGGCTGTTCCGGTACCTCGGCTCGTGGCGAAAGACGAGGCGGATCGTGAGTTGGACGACGGCGGTGGTGCTCGTGACGGAGGTGGCCGCGATCGCACTGCAGGCCTGGCGCGGGACCACCAGCCACTTCAATGTCGGGACGCCGTTCGACGCGGCCCTGTTCGGCCTGATGGGCGCTGCCATTTTCGTGCAGACCGCGGTCAGCATCACCGTCGCCGTGGCATTGTGGCGGGAGCGCTTCGCCGACCGAGCGCTCGGCTGGGCGCTGCGTCTCGGGATGACGTTGACGATCATTGGCGCCTCGACCGGTGGGCTCATGGTCCGGCCGACGGCGGCGCAGCTTGCCGAGGCAAGAGCGGGCCGCGGCATGCCGGTCGCGGGAGCGCACACGGTCGGCGCACCGGACGGCGGCGCCGGCTTGCCCGGAACGGGATGGAGCGTCGCACACGGCGACCTTCGCGTGCCGCACTTCGTGGGCTTGCACGCCGTCCAGGCACTCGGGCTCTTCACGCTCGTCTTCGCCTCCCCGCGCCGCGTCCGCCTCGTGATCGCCGCCGCGTCGAGCTACACCGCCCTGTTCGCGCTCCTGCTCTGGCAGGCGCTTCGCGGGCAGTCGATCCTGCAGCCCGACGCCATGATGCTCGTGTGGCTCGGCGCGACAGCGGCGGCCGTCTATGTGGCGGCGCGATCCGAATCGCTGCCGCGCGCGGCGTTCGTCTACTGAGGCCGCCATGTCGCCAGAACAACTCTTTCCCGTCCTCAACATGGTGTCGCTGGTGTCCTGGCTGCTGCTGGCAATCGTCCCTCGCCGCCCGCTCGTGACGAGGACGATTGCCGGCGCCGCGGTCCCGGCGTTCTTCGCCGTCGCATACATCGCCATGATCGCGAGCGCCTGGGGCGGAAGCGAGGGCGGCTTCTCGTCGCTCGACGGCGTCGCGTCGCTGTTTGCGAACCGATGGCTGCTGCTCGCCGGGTGGACGCACTATCTTGCGTTCGACCTGCTCGTCGGCGTGTGGGAAGTCCGGGATTCGATCGAGCGCCGCATCCCGCACCTCCTTGTGATCCCCTGCCTGGCGCTCACCTTCATGTTCGGGCCGGCCGGGTGGCTCTTGTATCAGCTCATCCGGAGAGTCGGTGGTCGGTAGTCAGTAGTCGGAGTGTAGGGCGGACCTCTTAGGTCCGCCTGTAAAAGCGCGCATGACCGCCCGCCTGTCGTCGCCGCCGCACACCTGACGTTCCGAAAGAGGACGCTCGCACGCGAGATTGCAAGTTTTCCTGCAAATCTCTGGGCATCGAACGGTACGTGCTTTGCCCCTGTGAGGGACCGCCAGCGCGCCCATGGGGATTCCCGATGCGCCTCACAGCGGTCCTCCCAATCGGTGCGGTGGCTTTCGTGTGTCTCGCTTCTCCGGCCTTCGCGCAGCCGCGCAGTTCCATTCAAGGCTTCGGCGGCATGCCCCTGGGCGGCTTCGCCTCGAACGATGCCTCGTTCGGCGGCGTCGTCACCTCTGAGCTCACGCCGAGTCTTCAGGTGGTCGTCGAGGGCGGACGGATCGGCAACCTCCTGTCGCCAACGATCGACCTGGCCCTCGGCCTCATTCCTGGCGACCTTGGCTTCCGGACGTCTGCCTGGTACGGACAGGGCGGCGTGCGCATCTCGACGTCAGGGTCCGGCGTCAGGCCCTATCTCGAGACGCAGGCGGGGATCGCGCGTCTGCAGACTCGGATCACCGGACTCGGTTCTGGAACCGCCGATGCATTGACGAATGCGGCGCTCCAGTTCCTCGACGGCACGTCTCCGATCGCGACGGTTGGCGGCGGCATCACTTTTTCCGGGGGCGCGTTCGTCACCGATATCGGCTATCGCTACCGACGCATCTTCTCGGACAGCTGGGTGAACGCGCTGTCGACCGGACAGGCGCTGGACATGAACGAAGTTCGTATTGGCGTCGGCGTTCGATTTTGATCGAGCTACGCGATGGGTCGTTCGACGTTCGGGGACTGCGGGAACGGATCTAACAACGGCGAATCGAAGCAACGGAGGCAAGACACGGGGAACGAGTTCAAAACTAATGATGTCTTCTCCGTTCCTTCTCCGTTGCTCCGTTGCCCGTTGTCAATCCGTTCCCTCCGCCACCTCCGTGAGATCTCTAGGGAACGATACGAAGATTCAGGGGCGGGCCGGGAACCGGCGGCGGGATGATGCCGAGTCGCACGACCTCGAAGTCGTTCGCGTTCAGTGCGTGAAACGCCGGGTTCAGCACGCTGTTGTTCCACCGCGTGTCGTAAGTACCCGTGACGTAGAGATCCGATCCGTTGTCCGCGACGATGAGGCCGTAGCGCTGCATCGCTCGAAAGATCTTCTGGATCTCCGGTGCGAAGCCCGAGAGATCGCGGCTCGCCTTGAGCCGCAGGCGGGCGCCCATCGGCAGCGCGCCCGACCTGTGAGCCGGCGCGGTGCGATGCCGGGTACACGTACCCGTTGGTGGCGCGCACGGTCACGCGGAAGGCGTGCCTGATCTCGCCGGCGCCGAACACTTCGTCATACCGGACGAGCCCCGGAAGAATCGCGAGTCCCGCGGCGTCTGCGGATGTCCATCCGTCCGGCCGCCGCGCATTCGAGGCGAGATCGAAGAACGCCCCAGAGCCGCCCCGCCACTGCGCGCCGTCATAGAAAACGTTGTACAGCTCGTACAGATGCCGATTGTCGCGGTCGACGATGAGCAGGTGGCGATCGCTCGACGATCGCAGATCAACATTGCCGGGCTCGCCGCCCTCGACCCAGTGGGGCAGCGTGATCGCCTGGTCGGGAATCGGGTAGAACGGAAAGCTGGCGCCGGTCGTGTGGTTCACGCCGTCGCTCTCGCTCGAGTACTGAAAGATGACCGACTTCTTTGGCGTCGTCCCGTCGACGACGACGTACGGCATCCCATAGTTCTGCACGCTGCCCGGCGACACGTCGCCGCCAAAGTCGGGATGGACGCGGCTCACCGAGCCGTTGTTGATGAAGCTGATGTAGGCGCTGGAGTTCGGATCGAGCGGTGCGGCCGAGATGTCGGCGTTCCACCAGTTGTCGGCCGGAAAGAGCGGCAGTGGACCGGGAAGCGGTCCGCCGAGGGTGGCGGCGGCCACGAGCACGGTTACACCAATTGGCACGACGAACAGACCAACGGCCAGCGATCCGACGAGGCGGCGCACGACAGTCCGGGGGCAAAGGCTGGACCAACGGGAACGGGCCGGAAACGGGGCGATTTCCTGCCGATTCGTTGCAGATCTGCACACGAAGTGGCAGATCCGTCTCACTGCTGCTGGCTGTCCTCGTCGTGCGTCCGCGCGCCCATCGCTTCCTGCGACATCCACGGCACAAATGCCGGCACGTCGCCGGGGAGGGCCGGCTGCGCCGCGCCGACGGCGACCGCCACGGCCAGCTCGCTGCGCACGGCGCTCAATCCCTTGAACACGCCGCGCGTCGGCGGGACGTCCGCGTAATCGCGGCCGATCGCCACGCGGATGTGGTGATCACCCGCGAGGATGTTGTTGGTGGGATCGAAGCCGATCCAGCCGAGGCCGGGCATGAGCGCCTCGACCCAGGCGTGCGTGGCGCCGTCGGTCGAACGCACCTCGCGGTCGCTCTGTTGGAAGAGGTAGCCGCTCACGTAGCGGCACGGCATCCCCAGCTGGCGGACGAGCGCAATCATGATGTGCGCGAAGTCCTGGCAGACGCCGCGTCGTGCGTCGAGCGCCTCGTCGATCGGCGAGTCGACGCGCGTCGCGCGCGGACTGTATTCGAAGCGCGCGTGGATCTCGGACATCATGCGCCGCACCGCGGCCAGTGGATCGTGGCCGCGCGCGAGGCCGATCTCCCGTGCGAACGGGTCGAGGAGCGGCGTCTGGCGCGCGAACGGGCTGTCGTGCAGGAGTTCCCAGAATTCGCCGGAGGCCGTCAGCCGATCGAGGTGCGGCCACGCGTCCGCTCCCAGGTCGTCGGGCGGCTCGACCACCGGCGCGCACTCGACGAGCGCCTCGGCCGTCACGGTCAGCCGCGTGTGCCGACCCGGGATATTGAAGTGATGGACGATGTTGCCTTCCGGGTCGGAGTACATCCGGACGCGCGCGGCCGGCGTCGTGCTCAAGCCGAAGCGCACGCAGCGCTGCGCCCCCTCGCTGCGCGGCTGCATCCGCGCCTCCATCACGCTTTCGGTGATGGGCATCTCGTAGGTAAACCGTGTGACGTGGCGGATCGTGTAGAACATGGCGTCAGGCCGGCAGCGCCGATTCGATCGGATACATGACGTAGGTCTGGTAAATCGCCGAGTGAATCTGCGCGGCGTGGCGCGTGATGCCGTCGAGATACTCGTGTGGATCGTCGAGGATCTCGTCCACCTGGCCGTAGTCGAGAGACGCATGCAGGCGGCCGGCGAGCCGCTCGGCCCGGCCCCCGGCGCGGCGGCCGGTGAGTTGCCCGATCGTGCGCAGCGCCGACTCGACCCGCGCGGCGGCAAACCTCACCGAGCGCGGGAATTCGACGTTCAGCAGCAGGAACTCGACGATGCGGCGCGGCCGCAAATCGGCGGTGTAGCAGCGGCAGTAGGCCTCGAGCGCGGCGCACGAGCGCAGCAGGCCCAGCCATTCGGTCGGGCCAGCGCCCGCCGCCGCACCGGCCTGCACGTGCCGATTCACCAGCGCCGCCGTCGTGCCGGCTCGCTCGATGTAGCGGCCCACCTGAAGAAACTGCCAGCCCTCGCCATGGCCCATCGTGGCATCGGTCTCCCCTTGGAACAGGTGGACGCCTTCGATCACCGCGCGCGACAGGTAATGCGGCCGGGCCAGCGCGGTCCGCTCGCGGTGCGCCTGCTTGATGCGCAGGAAGAGCGCGTTCACCTGCTCCCACATCTCCGAGCTGATCTCCTCGCGGACCTGCCGCGCGTTCTCGCGCGCCGCGATCACGCACGAGAGGACCGAGGCGCCGTTCGACAGGTCGAACATCAGGGAATCGACGAGCGCCGCCGGGCCGAGCGCGGCGACGTCGTCGGGCGGCGCCAGCCGCAGCGCCGCGTACAACCGATCGAACTCCCACCCATCCTGGCCGCGGCGCCGGTCGAGGCCGAGATCGAGCCGGACGTCGATCAGCCGCGCGGTGTGCTCCGCCCGCTCGAGATAGCGGCTGATCCAGTAGAGCGAGTCGGCGACGCGCGACAGCAACATGGCCTATTCCTCGAGGACCCAGGTGTCCTTGCTGCCGCCGCCCTGCGAGGAGTTCACGACCAGCGATCCCTTGCGGAGCGCCACGCGCGTCAGTCCGCCCGGCACGATCGACACGCTCGTGCCGAACAGGACGTACGGCCGAAGGTCGACGTGCCGTGGCTCGACCCGGCCGTCGACGAAGCATGGCGAGTGCGAGAGCGCCAGCGTCGGCTGGGCGATGAAGTTGCGCGGGTCGGCAAGGATCTTCGCGCGGAACTCCTCGCGCTCCGTCGCCGTGCTATGAGGACCGATGAGCATCCCATACCCGCCCGACTCACCCACGGCCTTGACCACCAGCTCGTCGAGATGCTCGAGGACGTACTGACGGTCGGCAGGATCCGACAAGAGGAACGTTTCGACGTTCGAGAGGATCGGCTCCTCGCTGAGATAGAAGCGGATGATGGCCGGGATGTACGCGTAGACCGCCTTGTCGTCGGCGAGCCCGGTGCCGATGGCGTTGGCAATCGACACGTTGCCGGCGCGGTACGCATTCAGCAGGCCGGCGACGCCGAGGTGCGAGTCCGCCCGAAACGCCAGCGGATCGAGAAAGTCGTCGTCGACGCGGCGGTAGATCACGTCCACGCGGCGCAGTCCCGCCGTGGTGCGCATGTAGACGACGTTGTCATGCACGAGCAGGTCGCGCCCCTCGACCAGCGCGATGCCCATCTCGCGGGCGAGGAACGCATGCTCGAAGTACGCGGAGTTGCCGACCCCCGGTGTCAACACGACGAAGGTCGGCTCCGGCGAGGCGGGCGGCGCCAGGGCGCGAAGCGTCGCCAGGAGCAGCTGCCCGTACTGGGCGATCGGACGGACGTGATACCGATCGAACAGCGCCGGCATGACCCGCTTGGTCACGTCGCGGTTCGCGAGCATGTAGGACACGCCGCTCGGCACGCGCAGGTTGTCTTCGAGGACGACGAAGCGGCCATCCTCGCCGCGAACGAGATCGGTGCCGGCCACGGACACATAAATGCCGCCCTGCACCGGCACACCGCGCATCTCGCGCCGGAAATGGCGGCAGCTCTGGACCAGCTCGCGCGGGATCACTCCCTCCGCGAGGATCCGTCCGTCGTGGTACACGTCCTTCAGGAACAGGTTGATGGCCGTGAGCCGCTGGGTCAGGCCGCGCTCGAGCGTCTGCCATTCCGGCGCCGTGATCAGGCGAGGGACCAGGTCGAAGGGGAAGATCCGCTCGGTGCCCTGCTCGTCGCCGTAGACCGTGAACGTGATGCCCTGGGTGAGAAACGCCTTGTCGGCCTCGAGCTGCAGCTCGCCGAGCTGCCCTGGCGAGGCGCCTCGCAGTTCTTCGTAAAGCGGCAGACAATGCGCCCGCACCTCGCCCGAGCGTCCGAACATCTCGTCGTAGGCGCGGTGCCGGCCGTAGGCGGCAAACAGATCGCTGTAGTCCGACCTTTCAGGGTCGGCTGATCATCTGAAGTCGACACAACTGTCGGGTTCACACGATGAAGGGACGAATTTGTCACGGCGTGAGGGATTCGGCAAGCCCCGGCGAACGCGGCGGGACGGCCCGCCGGGCGTCGAGCAAGAGACACGCCACGGCGACGAAGCGAATGCTTCCAGGTTGGGCGAATCCTCTCGACAATCCTGTAGGACCCGAGGGACGTCCAGACAAAATTGACGCCCTGAACAGGCGCCGGCAATTCGATTCCGGCCCGATTCTCGCTGCCGATGAGGCAGCGTTCTTGCTCGTTGCCTCAGCCGTGCCGTCGCCGCCAGCGACTCACAACGACACGCTGCTCTGGACGCTCGAGGAGATCGGCCGGCTCGTTTCGCAGCGAGGGAACGCGGCCGAAACACTGTCGAACCTCGTTCACCTGATTCAGCGGCGCTTCGGCACCGACGTCTGCTCCGTCTACCTGCTCGAGCCCGACCGGGCGAATCTCGTCCTCGCGGCGACGATTGGCCTCCGCCAGGAAAGCGTCGGCCGGATCCGCATGCGGTTGTCGGAAGGACTCGCCGGCCTTGTCGCCGAGCAGCTGGCGCCGCAATGCGTCGCTGACGCGGCCACACATCCTCGATTCAAGTACTTCCCGGACGCCGGCGAGGATCCCTACCGATCGTTCCTCGGTGTGCCCGTCATGGATCGCGGTCTGCTGCAGGGCGTGCTGGTCGTCCAGACGACCGAGCCGCGCGTCTTCAGCGATGACGACGTGCGGAGGCTCATGACGGCCGGGATGCAGCTGGCGCCGACCGTCACCGAAGCGCGGACGCTCGGCCAGTTCGTCGCGCCCGCCCATCAGCGCCTGAAGGCGCTGTCCGAGAATCTGTGGTGGAGCTGGGACGCGGATACCACCGCCCTCTTCCGCGAGCTCGATCCGGTGTCGTGGCGGGAGATCGGCCACAACCCGGTCGCCCTGCTCGAACAGATGCCGATCGAGCACCTGGAGGAGCGCGCGTCGCAGCTCGCGCTGCACAGCCGCATCAACAACGCCTACCGGCGGATGCAGGAGTATCTCGGCTCGCGCCACACGTGGGGCGGCCGGCATGCCGGCGTCCTCGGCGCGCGGCCGGTCGCGTACTTCTCGGCCGAGTTCGGCCTGCACGAGTCGCTGCCGATCTACTCGGGCGGCCTCGGCATCCTGGCCGGCGATCACATCAAGGCGGCATCCGATCTTGGCGTGCCGCTGGTCGGCATCGGGCTGTGCTACGACCAGGGGTACTTCCGCCAACGCCTCGATCACGCCGGGTGGCAGCACGAGGACTACCTGGATCTCGAGCACCGCGTGCTCCCGATTCGGCCGGCAGAAGTCGGCGGCCGGCACGTCATGGTGTCAATCGAGACGAGGACCGGCGCGATCGTCGCGCGCGTCTGGAAAGTGGCGGTCGGACGCAATGCGCTGCTCCTGCTCGATTCCGATGTCGAAGGCAACCGGCCCGAGGATCGCCAGCTCACCGCACGGCTCTACGGCGGCGACGAGCGGGTCCGGATCCGGCAGGAACTGCTCCTCGGCGTCGGCGGCGTGCGGGCACTCGACGCGCTCGGCATCCTGCCAGGCGTCCTGCACTTGAACGAGGGCCACAGTGCGTTCGCGGCGCTCGAGCGGACGCGCCGCCGCATGACGATCGAAGGCATTGACGTCGCCGACGCCATGGAGCGCGTGGCCAGCGAGGTGGTGTTCACCACGCATACGCCCGTGCCCGCCGGCCACGACTGGTTCTCGGCGGCGCTCGTCGAAGAGCATCTCGGTCCGTTGCGCGACGCGCTCGGGCTGTCCGAGCACGACCTCATGGCCCTTGGCCGCACGAACCCATCCGACGAGAACGAAGGCTTCTGCATGACGGTGCTGGCGCTCAAGATGAGCAGCCGGGCCAACGCCGTGTCGTCGCTGCACGGCCGCGTCTCGCGGGCGATGTGGCGGACGCTCGCCCGGCCGCACAGCCGGGCCCAGATCGGGCACATCACCAACGGCGTGCACGTCCACACCTGGCTGGCGCCGCAAATGCGCCAGGTCTACGACCGTCACCTCGGTCCCACCTGGCCAGCCCGCGCGGGCGAACCGGAGTTCTGGGACCGGGTGGATGCAATCGACGACGGCGAGCTGTGGGAAACGCACCTGACGCTGAAGAAACAGCTGATCGAGGTGGCGCGGCTGCTCGCGTCACGTCAGGCCGCAAGACGCTCGGAGTCCACCGACCTGGTCACGCAGCTCCATCGCGCGCTCAGCTTCGACGCGTTGACCATCGGTTTCGCGCGACGATTCGCCACTTACAAGCGAGCCAACCTCGTGCTGCGCGACATCGAGCAGCTGGCCGCGCTCGTCAACAACGCTCAGATGCCGATTCAGTTCGTCTTCGCGGGCAAGTCGCACCCGCTCGACGGACCCGGCAAGACCGTCCTGCAGGAAATTGCACGCCTGACCCACGACCCGCGCTTTCTCGCGAAGATCGTCTTCCTCGAGGATTACGACATCAACATCGGCCGCCACCTCGTGCAGGGCGTCGACGTCTGGCTGAACTGCCCGAGGCGCCCGCTCGAAGCGTGCGGCACGAGCGGCCAGAAAGTCGTGCTGAACGGGGGGTTGAACCTTTCCGTGCTCGATGGCTGGTGGGCGGAGGCGTACGACGGGTTGAACGGGTTCGCCATCGGCATGGGCGAAAGCCACACGTCGCCGGAGCTGCACGACGCGCGCGACGCCGACGCGCTGATGCGCGTGCTGCGTGACGAGGTGATTCCTCTGTACTATGATCGCGATGCCGATGGTCTGCCGCGGCAGTGGATTGCACGGATGAAACGCGCCATCCGCATGTTGGGATGGCGCTTCAGCGCCGCTCGAATGATCGTCGACTACGTGACGAAGGCCTACGTGCCGGCGGCCGGCGGCACGAGCAGCGAGCTCTGAGCTCGCATTGATGGAGAGGTGGAAATGCCGAAGAGTCCGAAGACCGGAAAGTCGCCCGTGCGGCGCGCCGCCGCACCTCGCACCAAATCTTCCGTCCCCGCGGCGCCCACACAGGCGGATATCGCCACGCGCGCCTACGAGCTGTTCCTGCAGCGCGGTGCCGGACACGGACGCGATTTCGACGACTGGCTGGCCGCCGAGCGCGAGCTGCAGGTTCAGTGCGTCAGCGCGTAGACGATGTAATTGATCCCGAGCTTGAAGGCCTCGTTCCCCTGATCGATCGGAAAGAAGCCCTGCTCCCGCCATCTGCCAATACTCGGCCAGATTCGTGTTGTAGTTCGCGATCGCCATGAGGCGGCGGCTCGGATCGTTCTCTTCGAAGAGGCCGAAGTACTGCGCCGGCAGTCCGTACAAGTGATGCACGGCCGGATGCGGAAATTCCGGATCCTGGACGCGGAAGAAGACGTTGAAGATCGGGTGTGCGCGATCGAGCCGCACCCAGCGCGCGTGGGGAATGATCCGCCGTGACTGGGCCTCGAAGTTGTCCCACTGTTCCAGCTCGAAGTCGTTGAAGACGATGAACCCGCCCTTCTGAAGGTATTCGCGCAGCCGATCGGCCTGCTTGTCCGTCATCACCCAGAAGCCCGGCTCCCATAACCAGGCGACGGGGTACTTGAACAACTGCGAGTCGTCGAGCGCCAGATTCAGGCTGCCGTCGTCTCTGGCGTCGATGCCCGTGAGGCTGTCGACCATCGCCATCAGGTTCTGCTCGGCGAGCGGAAATTCGTGCAGCCAGAAGTTGACGCCGGATCCTCTCGGCAGCGACGCGAAGGTGCCCGTGGTCCAGCGCAGCCGGACGAACGTGAAGCGGCCGTCGTACGTCGCCCGAGCGGCGCCCCCACTGCGCAAACGCCGTCCCGGCCAGCGACGCCGACACGGCGACCGCGACGATGAGCGCGCGCACCCGGGAGCGTCGTCGTGTCATCTCATTGCCGTCCCACGGGCGGGCGTCCGCTCTTCAGCGCGAACGCGGCTAGCGTGCCGTCGGTGCCGGCCCCGGTCGCGATCACGACGAACTGGCGGCCCGCGCGCGTCCGATAGGTCATCGGGTTGGCACTGGTCCGGAACGGCGTCGCGACGCGCGCGATTTCACGGCCGGTCGACTTGTCGAACGCATAGAGATACGGATCGCCGCCGCCGATGAGCACCACTCCGCCGCGCGTCACGATCCCGCCGAAATTGCCGGTCGTCCCGAGACGCTCGGGCAACGTCACGCCTTTGAGCAGCGGATGCTGGCGGATGGCCTGGCTGCCCTCGCCGAACGGCACCCTCCATGCGATGTCGCCCTTGTTGAGATCGACGGCCACGAGGTACGCATACGGCGGCTTCGTCAGGGGAATGCCGCCCAGCGCGGCGCCGCTGTAATTAACGGTGTCGGGCGCTCGACCAGGCGCCGGCGAGACAGGCTGTGCCGGCGCTCCCGGACCCTGTGGCGCCCGGGAGGTGAAGAGCCCGTACTGCCCGCAGTAGTTGCTGTACTCCCAGGTGACGTACGGATCCTGCAGGTCGTTCTTGCAGAGCGTGCTGACGTGGTAGCTATCCACCACCTTGACGAACAGCCATCCGCTCTCGGGATCAAATGCCGCGCCGCCCCAGTTCGCCGCGCCGTTCTGCGATGGACGCTGGATCGTGCCTTTGAGAGCTGGGCGGCGTGTAGAGCGGCCCGAGACGAAAGCGTTTCAGCTGCTCCTCGGCGAGACGCTTGATCTCCGGCGTGAGATCGTTGGCATCTTCCAGCGAGATCCCCTGCGGCACGAGCGGAGGCGGCCGGGTCGGAAACGGCTGCGTCGGGAAGACGCGCTCACTGGGGACGTCAGTGGTCGTGTCGACCGGCCGCTCCTCGATCGGCCAGATCGGTTGCCCGGTCACCCGATCGAACACGTAGGTGAATCCCTGCTTCGAGACTTGCGCGACGACGTCGACTCTCGTCCCGTTCACGGTCGTGGTCGCGAGCGTCGGCGCCGACGCGAAGTCGTAATCCCACAACCCGTGATGGATCGCCTGAAAATGCCAGCGCCGCTGACCGGTGAGCGCGTCGAGGCACACGAGCGACTCGGCGAACAGGTTCGCGCCCGGCCGCCAGCCGCCCCAGTAGTCGCCGCTCGGCGTCGACGTCGGCAAGTACAGCAGCCCACGCGCCTCGTCGAGCGACATCGGCGCCCAGACATTCGCATGGCCGGCCGTCTTCCACGACTCGTTGCCCCAGGTGTCCGCCCCGAAGTCCTTGGCCGACTGCGGAATGGTGAAGAACACCCAGACGCGGTTGCCGGTACGCACGTCGAAGGCTTGAACCGTGCCCGGCGGATCGCCGCGATACTGCAGCCGATCCGGCACGCCGGTGCCGACGATCACCAGGTTCCTGTAGACAATCGGCGGCGAGGTCGCCTGCGTGTGAAGACGCGGCACGTCGCGCCCGAGGTTCGCGTTCAGCGCCGCCGCGCCGCTGCCGGCAAAGGTCGCGACCGGCTTGCCGCTCTTCGCATCGATGGCGAAGAGCCGCTGGCGGCCGGCGATGAAGATCCGGGCTTCGCCGGCGTCGCCGCGCCAGAACGCCACGCCGCGGCTGTTCAACCCGGTGTTGCTCAGCGGAGGTCCCTCTTCGTAGGTGCGCGGATCGAACACCCAGAGCTGGGCGCCCGTTTCTGCGTTCAGCGCGACGACCTGATGGAAGGATGTGCTGGCATACAGGACGTCGTCGATCATGATCGGCGTCGTCTCGAATCCGGATGGCCGCAGGTTGTACTGGGGCATCGGCCGGTCGATGGTCTGCCAGGTCCACGCCAGCTCGAGGTCGCCGGCGTTTCCGGCCGTGATGTCCGAGGCCGTCGAGTACTTGCCGTGCCCGGCGTCGCCACCGTAGTGAGGCCACTCGACGATTTGTTCGCGGCCCTGTGCGCCCCCGTGGGAGCCAAGGCAGACGGCGCCTAGCGCGACCATGGCCAGCACCCGGCTGTTCTTCACATCAGCCTCCCTGATCGCATGAAGCTCACCCCTTTGGCCGCTCTTGTCAAGCATTCCCGTTGCCCAACACGTTGACAGAGGCCTGGTTCGGGTTTACAACACGCTGCGAACCGGAGGGGACGTGAGACATCGGAACCGCTTGATCGGCGCGCTGCTCGTGGCCGCGCTTTGGTCGGTCGACGCCTGGCACGGCGCGGTGTCGGCCCAGAACAACGCCGCGGGGGTTCCGCGATACGAGGTCGATCCCTCGTGGCCTCCCAGACTTCCGAACAACTGGATCATCGGCGTCCCGACCTGGGTTGCCGTCGATCGCCGCGACCATGTGTGGGTGTTGCACCGGCCGCGCACGGCTCCGGCCGAACAGCGCGCGAACGCGGCACCCGCGGTCATCGAGTTCGACCCTGACGGCAAGTTCGTCCAGGCGTGGGGCGGGCCCGGCAACGGCTACGACTGGCCGGACACCGAGCACGGCATTTTTGTCGATGCCAACGATCGCGTCTGGATTACCGGCATCAATCCGCGGGCCGGGACGAACGTGTCGACGCGCAACGACGACATGATTCTGAAGTTCACGACCTCGGGAAAATTCATCCAGCAGATCGGCGGCCGGGATGTCAGCGGCGGGAACAAGGACACGAAGAACCCGCATCAATCGGCGGAAGTGTTCGTCTACCCCAAAACCAACGAAGCGTTCATCGCCGACGGCTACGGCAACCGGCGCGTCTGGGTCATCGATGCCGAGACCGGGGTGTTCAAACGCGCGTGGGGCGCGTTCGGAAAGACGCCGCTCGATCCACCGCCGGCGGCTGCCGGCGGCGCACCGGCTACACCCGCGCCTCCAGCCGACGCCGACGGATCAGGTCCGGATCAGTACGGCATCGTACACGGCACCAAGGTGTCGAACGACGGTCTCGTGTATGTGGCCGACCGCGGCAATCGGCGCATCCAGGTGTTCTCGCTGGACGGCAAGTACGTCACCCAGGGGTTCGTGAACCGTACGTCTTCCAATAACTCGTGCGGGACGGTGGCCTTCTCGCCTGACGCCCAGCAGCGGTTTCTCTATTGCCCCGACTTCGCCAAAGGCGAGATCACGATTCTCGAGCGCAAGTCCCTTCAGCCGGTCGGCGCGTTCGGCAGTCGCGGGGCCGGGCCCGGCCAGTTCCAGAACCTTCACACGATCGCGATCGATTCAAAGGGGAACATCTACGGGCCGGAAGTCGCGCCCGGCAGCCGGCTGCAGAAATTCAGAATCGTGAAGTAGTGCGGACCTTCAGGTCTATTCGGTAGTGCGGACCTTTAGGTCCGCCGAAGATGCGTCGGAGGCGTCACATGCGGAACTCGCTGAACGTTCGGCGCGCGGCGCTCTTGGTCGGCATCGTGGTCGTCGCGGCGCTCGCGGCTTTGTCGACGATGACCCGCGCTCAGGGCACTGGCGCAGGGCGTCCCGCGACTGCGCGACGGCCACGTGAACCTGAGTGGTATCTGGCAGGCCAACAACACGGCCAACTGGGATCTCCTGACGCACCAGGCGCGGCAAGGCCCGATGACGGCGTTGGGCGCCGCGTTCAGCGTCCCGGGCGGTCTCGGTGTCGTCGAGGGCAACGAGATCCCGTACAAGCCGGAAGCGCGAGCGAAGCGGGAGCAGAACGCCGCGAACTGGCTGACGGCCGATCCCGAGATCAAGTGCTACCTCCCGGGCGTACCGCGCGCGACCTACATGCCCTACCCATTTCAAATCGTCCAGGGCGGAGGGTCGAGCGACATCCTGATCACGTACGAGTTCGCCAGCGCGAGCCGAATCGTCCGCATGAACACGACGGTCGAAAGCCCGGTCGACACGTGGATGGGCTGGTCGCGCGGCCGGTGGGAGGGAGACACGCTGGTCATCGACGTCACCGCCTTCAACGGCGAGAGCTGGTTCGACCGCGCCGGCAACTACCAGACCGCCTCGCTGCATGTCGTCGAGCGGTACACACCTGTCAGCCGTGACGTCCTGCAGTACGAAGCGACGATCGAGGACCCGCAGCTCTACACGCGTCCGTGGAAAATCAGCATGCCGTTGTATCGACGGCTCGAGCAGAACGCCCAGCTCGTGGAGTACAAGTGCGTCGAGTTCGCCGAGGAGTTGATGTACGGCCATCTCGTCAAGGGCAGGTAAGGCAGGGAGGGCGGGTAAAGGCGGGTAGGGGAGATGCGGCGACAGCGCAGCGCCATTGGAAAAGCGCCCGCGGCCATGCCGAGCCGAGCAACACGTTTTTTATGCGAGGCGAGGCATCGGCGTAAGTTCGCGGCGGGGGTGGGGCCCCGCCGCCAGTGAAAAAAGTTGGCAGGAGCTCGAATCATGCGAGATGCTCAACTGGCCGATCGCTTCTTTGATCACGTCGCTAGCGCGGCTATTGCGGCTTGTGGAGGATCGTCGCCTGCGAACAATGCGCGGCTGGACCGCGCCACGGACCGCTTGGGGCGATCCCGACATTCAGGGCCAGTGGAACAACCAGACGTCGACGCCGCTGCAGCGTCCGACGACCGGTCCGCTCGCCGGCAAGGACACGATCACCGAGGAGGAAGCCGAGACGTTCGAGCAGGCCGAACGCCGGAGCTTCGACGAGGCGCCGCGCGCCGGCGATCCGGGGACGTACAACGCGTTCTGGCGCGACGAGGGCAAGGCGCTGACACGGACATCGCTCATCACCGATCCGCCTGATGGCCGCGTTCCGCCATTTACGGCCGAAGCGCAAGCGCGGCTGGCGGCCGAGCGCGCTGAACGAAGCAAGCGCGGACCCGCCGACAGCTACACGGATCTCAGCCTCTGGACGCGGTGCGTCTCGCGTGGCTGGAACGGCATCGGCAGTTGGTACAGCAGCAACTACCAGATCTTTCAGTCGCCCGGCTTCGTCGTCGTGTTCCAGGAGTTGATCCACGAGCCGCGCATCATCCCGCTGGACGGCCGGCCACACCTGCCGCAGGGCACGATGCAGTGGCTGGGCGACTCGCGCGGCCGCTGGGACGGCGACACCCTCGTCGTCGAAACCACCAACTTCGATCCGAGAACCAGCTTCCAGGGGTCGCGCGACACCCTGCGACTGATCGAACGTTACCGACTGCGTGACGCGAACAACCTCGACTACGAGTTCACGATCGACGATCCGAAGACGTTCACGCAGCCATGGACGGCGGCGCGGCCGATGCGGCGACAGACCGACGCGATCTCGGTCTTCGAATACGCCTGCCACGAGGGCAATTACGCGATGGCTGGAATCCTGCGCGGCGCGCGAACCGAGGAGCGTGCCGCGGCTCTGACGAAGAGACGCTGATTGGCGACACCAGCGCTCGGATTCGTCGGGCTCGGCACGATGGGCGTGCCGATGGCGAGCAGCCTGCTGAAGCACGGCTATCGGCTCACGGTATGGGCGCGACGGCCGGAGGCGATGACGCCGCTCGTCGCGGCTGGCGCGGCCGCCGGGACATCGCCGGCCGACGTCGCCGCGAACAGCGACATCACCTTGACCATGGTGACCGACGGCCGGGCGGTCGAAGAGGTGATGCTCGGCGAGAACGGCGTCCTGTACGGCTCCCGCCCGGGCGCGCTGGCGATCGACCACAGCACGATTGCGCCCGACACGGCGCGGCTGATCGCCACGGCGCTGTCGGTGCGCGGCATCGAGATGCTCGATGCACCGGTCTCGGGCGGTGCGGCGGCGGCCCGAGCGGGAACGCTCGCCGTCATGGTGGGCGGGCGCGATTCAGCCTTGAGTCAGGCCAGGGCCGTGCTCTCGTGTTATGCGGCAACGATCGTGCACATCGGTCCGAACGGTGCCGGCCAGGTCGCCAAGGCGTGCAACCAGATCTGCACGATCGTCAACCAGCTCGGCGCCGCGGAGGCGATGCTCCTGGCGGAGCGCGCCGGCGTCGATCCGATCAAAGTGAAAGACGTGTTGATGGCCGGATTCGGCGCCAGCCGCATGCTCGAGGTGCAGGCGCCGAAAATGATCGCGCGCGACTTCGACGGCAAAGTCGAATCGCGACTGCATCACAAAGACATCCAGATCGTCCTCGAGCTCGCGGCATCGCTTGGCCTGCGCCTGCCGGCCAGCGCCGCGGCCGCCGATGTTCTCGCGGCTCTCCAGAAACGGGGCGGGGCGAAACAGGATTCAGCCGCGATCTTCACGGTGCTGAACGAGCCGGCATCGTAGGGCGGACCTCTATCGTAGGGCGGACCTCTGTCGTAGGGCGGGCCTCGAAGGTCCGCCTGTCAGCACTCCTTCAGCTTTGCCGGGAACTGCTGCATGCCCTTGTTGCCAATGAACCAGCTTCCAGACGTGTGGGGAAGGCCGGCGAGCGTCTCGCAGAACGTGGAGGTCTGGGCGTTCGACAGGTAGACCTGCACGTTCGAGCCGTAGAACGCGCTGACCGTCGCGCCCCGCCCGCGGACGTAATCGGAGATGCCCCGGAGAGCGTGCGTTGCGCCAAAGTTGCCGACGACCGGCACGATGAGATTCCTTTCGTGGAGCGCCTTGACCAACGCGAACCGCTCTGCCGAGGCGAGAAAGCTGCGGGTCTGCCCCATGATGTCGGCCTTGGTCATCAACGCACGGTACGAAGGGAAAGTGCTGTCGGGACGCGATCGGCCGTAATGGATCTCGGGGCCGTCGGAGTAGAACGCCTCGAGAGCCGCGTCAATCGAGTCCAGGTCCTCGGACGATAGAGGAAATCGATGGTGATCCTCCAGCCGCTGATGAACCAGCGACCGGTTCGTGTCGTGGAGCACCGAATCTGGCGCAGAACCTTCCAACGCCGCGAAGAGATCCTCAACGGAGGAACCGGCGTCGAGCGGGCGCGTTGCCTGGCGCGAGAACAGGCGGGACACGAAATCCGCGCGGTCGACCGACAGCTCGAAGAGCGCCTTGTACAAAAGGTGCAAGTCCCGGTTCTCGCGGCGAATGTCGACGACAAACGCCATCGCCGGCTGGATTTCCGCGACGTAGCTGAAGTTCTGTTCGGGACCGACGCCGATGTAGACCCCGCCGCGCGGGCGGAGCAGGCGCACCATCTCGGCGAAATGGGTCTCGTTCGACACCAGATTGTCAGGGCGCGCGAAGTCGCCGGCCGGCTCCGACAACCCCTCGATGAGGGTCCAGAACTCGTCGTCGGTGAGCGCCGCCGGCAGCCGGTCGCGCGATTGACAGGCGGCCTGTGACACGAGCAGCGCCGTCAGAACGAGGCAAGCCGCGGCGGCCACCGGGCGCATGAGGGCCGGCATACTACTGGCGCGGGGGAGCAGCGTCAAGGCAGCGGCCGCGGCGGTGTTCCTCGGACTCGGCGCGAGGCGGACTACTTGTCCTCGCCGCCGCTTCCCTTGAACTGCTCGGCGTCGTTTGCGAACAGCACGTTGAAGCTGGTCAGCGAGCCGTAGCAGCCGCTCACATAAGCCTGGAGCTTCACCTTCACATCGTCCCCGAGGTCGGACGCGTTCACCTGCTGCTCGAGCGTGCGCAGGCGATTGCGCACCATGACGATCTTGTGGAAGAAGGTCTCGATCGGCCAGCTCTTCTCCTGCAGGCCTTCGACGCCAGGGCGGAGCACCAGCGTGCCGCCGCGCCATTTCTCGGCGGGCACGACCGGCGTGACGCCGGCTTCTTCGCGGATGATGCGTCGAAGCAGCAGCTCGAGATCATGTGAGTCGGGGGTCATCGCGGATGAACTCCTCTCTCGGTCGCTCACGATCGGAAAGGGCTCGGGCGACGCAGCCTGCACGCGGGGGCGGGAGGTTGCGACGGGAGCCGGACCGCCGGCGACGACGATCCTCGGTCCGCGGCGGAAATTGTGCTCGCTGCGGCAGTAGCCGCACGCCACCCGGAGCGGCGCGCCCTCCGGATCCACGACCACCACCGTGTGAATGCGGTCGGTCTTGCACGCACGGCAGTAGTCCTCGATCGACCCGCCGGGACGATACCTCTGATTCTGTGACATGCGGCTTCCATGATCGCACGCAGCACCTCGATGCGCGGCCGCCTATCATGGGGTCCGGCAGGTTAGGGTCAGGCGGATGCCTGGGGCGGGACTGATGGCGCTGAACGCAACCATTTACAACTTCGACGTCGAGCTCGCCGACAGCGACCGCGCCGTGTACGAGTCGCTCGCCCTGCGTCTGGCGCGTCACCCGTCGGAATCTGATGAGTATCTGGTGGGCCGCCTGCTCGCGTACCTGCTCGAGTTCACCGAGGGCATCGGTTTCTCGCGGGGCGTGTCGAGTCCCGATGAGCCGGCAATCGCCGTTCGCGATCTCACCGGCGCGATCGGGACATGGATCGAGATCGGCGCGCCCGACGCGGCGCGGCTGCACAAGGCGTCGAAGGCCGCCCGGCGGGTCGTCGTCTACACCCACAAGGACCCGACGCAGTTCCTGAAGGGGCTGGCCGGCGAAAGGATTCATCGCGCGGCGTCGTTGGAGCTTTACGCGATCGACCGCGCGCTGATCGCCGCGCTGGTCGCGCGCCTCGAACGTCGCGTCGCCTTCAGCCTGACGGTTGCGGATCGGGAGCTGTACGTGTCGATCGGCGAGCACACCCTGACCGGGAAGGTCGTGCGCCTCAGCCCTGCAGCAAAATAGACCTGGCGGCCTGAAGACCGCACGACATTTGACACTCACCCTCGCCGACCTCCGTCGCTTCGCCGTCGCCCGCAGTCTCTTTCCGGCGACCACGCTTGCGCGCGCCCTGGACACGCTCGGCTTCGTGCAGGCCGACCCGATTCGCGCGCCCGCCCGCGCGCAGGACCTGACTCTGCGGCACCGCGTCGCCGGATATCGCGCCGGCGACCTCGAACGCCTCTACCACACGCTCGGCATCGAAGAGGATGTCTTCATCAACTACGGTTTCGTGACGCGCGAAGTGTCCCGGCTCATGCACCCGCGCAGCCTGACACGTCGCGGCGGCAAGCGTGAACAGGCGATCCTCGACTTCGTGCGGACGCGCGGCACGGTGCACCCGCGCGAGGTCGACGCGCAGTTCGCCCACGGCCGCGTCACGAACTACTGGGGCGGGTCATCGAACGCGTCCACTTTCTTACTCGAGCGGATGCACTACCGCGGCCTGATTCGCGTCGTCCGGCGCGACGCGGGCATCCGCGTCTACGAGGCCCGCCCGACGAGTGCGCCGGCGGCGGACAAGGCCGAGCGCGAGGCGCGGCTGGATGCGCCTGGTCGACGTCGCGGTCCGCAAGTATGCGCCGGTGCCGGCGCCCAGCCTGGCGATGCTGGTCGCACGGCTGCGCTACGCCGCCCCGCAGTGGAAGAGCGGCCTCAAGCAGGCGCTGCGGCGCGCGCGCGTGCGGCTCGCCCACCAGAAGGTCGACGGCGTCGACTGGTACTGGCCGGCAGACGAGGTCATTCCTCCCTCTGCCGCCGACGACGTCTTTCTCCTGGCGCCATTCGACCCCGTCGTCTGGGATCGCCGGCGGTTCGAGCTGCTCTGGGGCTGGGCCTACCGCTTCGAGGCGTACACGCCTGCTGCCAAACGCAAGCTGGGCTACTACGCGCTGCCGCTGCTCTGGCGCGACCGCGTCATCGGGTGGGGCAACGTCTCGATCGTGAAGGGGGCTGTCAGAGCCAGCTTCGGATACGTCGGCCGTCGGCCGCGCGATCGGCAATTCACGCGCGCGCTCGACGAGGAGTTGGAACGGTTAAAGGTGTTTCTGGATAGTGCGGGCCTGAAGGCCCGCACTACAAGGCCCGGCGAGTACCATGGCGAGGGTCACCGCCATGGTCGAACCTGGTAACGCTGACCGTGCATCGACTGCCGCGAGCGAGACACCCGACTCGAGTATTGCGTACCGGCAGCCCGCCGGGGAGGTGATCGCGGCGCTCCGGACCGACGGCCGTCGCGGGCTCGAGGACGCCGAAGCGTCGGCTCGCCTCGAACGCTTCGGCCGCAACGAGCTCGCGGCCGAGGCGCCCGTTCCTGGATGGCGCCGTTTCCTCGCGCAGTTCGAGGACGTCCTCGTCATCCTGCTGCTCGTCGCCACAGCCATCTCGCTCGCGCTCTGGGTCGTCGAACGCGACGCCGCCCTCCCTTACGAAGCGATCGCCATCTTCGCCGTCGTGCTGCTGAACGCGACGATCGGCTACCTCCAGGAGGCGCGCGCCGAAGCGGCCGTCGCGGCGCTTCGCGCGATGTCCGCGGCCCATGCCACGGTGGTGCGCGGCGGCGAGCGGCGCAGCGTCACGGCCACGGATCTCGTGCCCGGGGATCTCATTCTCATCGCGGAAGGCGACACGATCCCTGCCGACGCACGGCTGATCGAATCGGCGGCGCTGCAGACGGCCGAGGCGGCGCTGACCGGCGAAAGCCTGCCGGTGGCCAAGGACACGCGGCCGATCGAGGGCGACGTCGCACTGGGCGACCGCCACAACATGCTGTTCAGCGGCACCGCGGCCACCTACGGGCACGGCAAGGCGGTTGTGACGGCGACCGGGATGCAGACCGAAATGGGGCGCATCGCGGGACTGCTGGAAGAGACGGCCGACGAGGCCACGCCGCTGCAGCGCGAGCTGGATCGCACCGGCAAGGTCCTGGGCATCGTCGTCGTGGCGATCGCCGTCGTGATGATTGCGACGATCGTCCTCGTCGAAGACGTCCGCGGAGCGTCGGCACTGTTCGACGTCCTGATTCTCGGGGTCGCCCTCGCCGTGGCGGCGGTGCCCGAGGGGCTGCCGGCGGTCGTCACGGCGGTGCTGTCGATTGGCGTCCAGCGGATGGCGCGCCGCAACGCCATCGTCAGGCACCTGGCCGCCGTGGAAACGCTCGGATCCGCGACCGTCATCGCGTCGGACAAGACCGGCACGCTCACGAGGAATGAGATGACGGTTCGCATCGTGGTGACCGCGAGCGGGCGCGTCACGCTCCAGGGATCCGGATACGCGCCGGAGGGCGCCGTCGAGCGGGAAGGCGGCGGGCCGATCGACGGCGCGCTTCGCGTGGAGCTCGAACGCGCACTCGCAGCCGCCGATCGCGCGAACAACGCGACCGTGCAGCAACAGGACGGACGGTGGACCATCCAGGGCGACCCGACCGAGGGTGCGCTGCTGGTGGCCGCGCGCAAGGCGGGCCTCAGCACCGAAACGCTCGATCACGCGCCTGCCGCGCATCGGCGAGGTCCCGTTCTCGTCGGAACGGAAGCTGATGAGCACGGTCCACCGCCACACCGAGCAGCAGGACCGCGCCGTGCTATTCACGAAGGGCGCTCCAGACGTGCTGCTGGCGCGGTGCACGTGCGAGGCCGTGGACGACGGCCGGCGGCTGCTGACCGACGAGCGGCGCGCCGAGATCCTCCAGGCGAACGAGGCGCTCGCGGGCGAGGCGCTGCGGACGCTTGGCGTGGCCGCGAGATGGCTGCCGGAGAACTCGCCCGCCGAAGCCGACGATCGGCTCGAGCAGGATCTCGTCTTTGCCGGCCTGATCGGCATGATCGATCCGCCGCGGACCGAGGCGCGCGACGCCGTCGCGCGCGCGAAGGGCGCCGGCATCCGGCCGCTGATGATCACCGGCGATCACCCGCGCACGGCCGCCGTCATCGCCCGCGAGCTCGGCATCAGCGCGGATGGCCGGGCACTCACCGGCGCGGAGCTCGAGAAGATCCCGGACGAGGCTCGCGCCCGGACGGTCGCGGAAGTGGCGGTCTACGCGCGGGTCAACCCCGAGCACAAGCTGCGCATCGTCAACGCGCTGCGCCAGTCGGGAGCGGTCGTCGCGATGACCGGCGACGGCGTCAACGACGCCCCGGCCCTGAAGACGGCGGACATCGGGATTGCGATGGGCATCACCGGCACCGACGTCTCCAAGGAGGCAGCAGACATGGTGCTGGCCGACGACAACTTCGCGACGATTGTCGCCGCTGTCGAAGAGGGCCGGGCGATCTTCGCGAACATCCGCAAGTTCCTGCGATACCTGCTGTCGTCGAACATCGGCGAAGTGATGACGATGTTCTTCGGCGTGCTGCTGTCGCGGCAGATTGGCCTGAAGAGCGAAGGCGAGGCGTTGGTGCTGCCGCTGCTGGCGACACAGATCCTGTGGATCAACCTCGTGACCGACGGCGCGCCGGCGCTCGCGCTGGGCGTCGATCCCGCCGACGAGGGGCTGATGCATCAGCCGCCGCGCCCGGCAGGCGAAGGCGTGCTCACGCCGCGCATGTGGCGCGGCATCGCGCTGGTCGGGATCGTCATGGCCGCCGGAACCCTCTACGTGCTCGACGCGTCGCTTCCCGGCGGCTTCGTCGACGGTGCCGGCACGCTGTCCTACGCCCAGACGATGGCGTTCACGACCCTGATGCTCTTTCAGCTGTTCAACGTGCTCAACGCGCGATCCGACGAAACCAGCGCGTTCGCCGGGCTGTTCACCAACGGGTGGTTATGGGGCGCGATCGGCGCGTCGGTCGCGCTGCAGGTGGCGGTCGTGTACGTCCCATTCCTCCAGCGCGCGTTCGGCACCGTCGCGCTGAGCGGATCCGACTGGCTGTTCTGTGCCGCCGTGGCGAGCTCGGTGCTGTGGCTGCGCGAATTGAGCAAATGGATTGGGCGGCTAGGCGCTGACGCTGAACCTGAGCGTCCTACTGCATTCCTAATTGCGGCTGAGATTCATCGTGACTAGGTGCCCGAAAACACGCGATGCGCGCGGTCGCGCTCCCGCTCGATCTGCTCGGGGGTCGCGCCAAGCGAATCGAGAATGTCTTCGACGAACGCCAGCGCCACTTCCCCCTCGCCCGAGTACACCGCATCGGCGCCTGCGCCCTTGAGGCCCGGGACTTCCCGCAAGTAGGAAGCTCTGGCCAGGACGCGCAGCTTCGGATTCATCTCGCGGGCCGCGCGAATGACCTCGGTCGCATTCGCCATTCCCGCCGATCCGAGGATCAGGCTCCCCGAGGTCGTGACACCGGCAGCGGCGAGCGCTTCCGGCCGCGTGGCGTCCCCGTAGACGGCCTCGATGCCGCGCTCCCGCAGCGCGCGAATGTTGTCCATGCTGAGCTCGATCACGGTCGGTTCGATTCGATTGTCGCGCAGGAGGTCCACGACCGCTCGCCCCGTCGGCCCGTAACCGATCACGACCGCCCGATGATCCGGGTCCGCCGGCCGGCTCATCCCATGTGAGGCGTCGATTCCCAGCCGCGGAGTGCGATCCAGCAGACGGCGCCAGGATGGCTTCGCGCCGATCCACCGTTCGATCGGTCCAATCGCTCGATACAGCACCGGATTCAGCACGATCGAAACGATCGCCGCCGCCACGATGACGTTGGTCGCCGCGGCGGGCAGCACGCCGAGTTCCCTCCCAAGCGCGGCCAGGATGAACGAGAACTCGCCGATTTGCGACAGTGCGATCGCGACGGTGAGCACGGCCCTCAGTGGATAACCCATGGCCCAGACAATGAGCAGCGCGGCCAGAGGCTTCCCGACCAGGACGACGATCAGCGCGCCGGCAACCAGGATCGGGGCTTGCCACAGGACAGCCGGATCCAGCAGCATCCCGACCGACACGAAGAAGAGCACGGCGAACGCGTCGCGCATCGGCAGCGCTTCGGATGCCGCCCGAAGGCTGTACTCGGATCGGCCAACGACCATTCCCGCCAGGAAAGCCCCCAGCGCCATCGAGACGCTGAAGATCAACGCCGAGCCGACGGCGATCCCCAGCGCGACCACCAGCACGGTCAGCGTGAACAGCTCCCGGGATCGCGTCCGCTCGATGTAGTCCAGGATGCGCGGGATCAGCCGCGTGCCGACGAATGCGGTGAATGCCACGAGGCCGGACACCTTGACCGCGGTCCAGCCAAGGGCGGTCCACAAGGAGGTCTGCGGACCCGTCGAGCCGAACGAGCGCCGGCAACAGCACCAGCGCGAGCACGGTGAAGAGATCCTCGACGACGAGCCAGCCGACGGCGATGTGCCCGGCCTGCGTGTGCAGGTCGTTGTTGTCGGCGAGGACGCGCACCAGGACGACCGTGCTCGCGACCGACAGCGCCATGCCGAAGATCAGCCCGGCCGACCAGTCCCATCCCGCGGTACGGGCGATCACGGCGCCGAGCGCCGTGGCGACCCCGCTCTGCACGACCGCTCCGGGGATGGCGACGCGGCGGACGGCAATCAGTTCTTCGACATGGAATTGAAGGCCGACGCCGAACATCAGCAGGATGACGCCGATTTCGGCCAACTGCTCGGCCAGCGACGCGTCGGCCACGAAGCCCGGGGTGTGGGGTCCGACCAGCGTACCGGCAAGCAGGTAGCCCACGAGCGGCGACAGGCCAATTCGGTGGGTGATGTAGCCCAGGAACAGCGCCGCGGCGAGCCCGCCGGTGAGCGTGAGGATTAGGTCGTAGTTGTGCAGTGTGTGTCCGTCATCGGTCGGTGCCGGGACTCGATCTTATCGAAGCCATCGCCCGAAGCTGGACCGTGGCGCGCCCCGACTTCGAAGGGCCTTCGACTGCGCTCAGGCCAGGGCCCCTCGACTCGCTCGGGCCTCCACACGGCCGATCCGCGCCTGCCGGTTGGCGCGCGGCTCCGCTTGTGCCAAGATGAGCGCCGAAAACCGCTGTCAGCAGCACCCTCTGGAGGAATTGATGCGTAACGAACTCAGTCGTACTTCGGCCATCTGCGCCCTGATCGTCGCGGGCCTGGCGGCCACGGCCACCGCACAACAGCCGCCGGCGCCGCCGGCCAATCCGAACGCCAACATCGTCGTGGAGAAACCGACCTACACCACCGTCGATCTGGAGATCACGGTGAACAAGCCGGTCGCCGAAGTGTGGAAGCGGATCGGCGCATACTGCGGGATCGGGGAATGGGCGCAGATTCCGGGCGGATGCACGATGCTCTCCGGCAAGGAGGGTGACGTCGGCGCTGTTCGCTCGGTCGCCACCGAAATCATGGTGGCGAAGACCCAGTACTCGTACACCTACACGCAGCCGGTCCGGGCGGGACGTCCGTACGACATGTATCACGGCACCCTCGAGGCACGGGCGGAGTCGCCGACGACCACGAAGCTCTACTACACGCTGGTGTACGACAACTCGATGCTGGCCGACGACGCGGCGCGCGAGAAGAACAAGGTCGGGCGGGTCGCCGACGTTTACGCGGTTCCTGCAGAACATGAAGACGCTGGCCGAAGGCGGGACGCTGCCGCCGCCCCCGGCTCGCGGCAAATAGCACCACTTCGTTTCCATCCATCTCGGGCGGCGCGGGACGACCATCCCGCGCCGTCCCAGGCGCCATGCCTGACGCCTCCCACGCTTCCGTCGACACCGACCCAGCGCGCGCTCAAGTGGACGGTCTTCCTGGGCGCGACCGCCTTCGTCGTGTACCTGTGCCTGCGGATTCTGGGGCCGTTCCTGAACGTCATTGCGTGGGCGTCGGTGCTGGCCATCACGTTCCACCCTCTTTATCGCGATCTGCAGCAGCGGCTGAAACGGCCGGCATTGAGCGCACTCCTCTGCAGCGCCGTGGTCGTCGTCGCCTTCCTTATTCCGCTGCTGTTCGTCGTTGGCGTGGCCATCGACCAACTGCTGGCGCTGGGGAACTCGCTCCAGAAGACATTCGCGGATCAGAACGCCTTCATGGCCACCCCCGTGGGTCGAGCCTATGAATGGGTGACCGGACGGCTGGGTCTCGACGCGAAAGCGGTGGTGGACTGGGGCACGCAGAACGCCAGCGCGCGTGGCCGGCGCCGTGGCGGGTTACACGGTGGCGATCGCCGCCAGCGTGACCGGGGCGGTCATCTCGTTCGTCTTCATCATCTTCGCGATGTTCCTGCTGTTTCGCGACGGCGACCGGATGGTCGCCAGGATCCCCGAATTGCTCCCTTTCGAGCGAGCGCAGAGCGAGGCGCTGCTGCGCGGATCCGCGATGCGATCCATGGAGGCGTGTTCGGCATCGTGGTGATCGCGCTGATCCAGGGCGCGCTCATCGGCGGCATGTTCTGGCTTCTCGGCATCCCGTCCGCGGCGCTCTGGGGAATGGTCACGGTGCTGACGAGCGTCCTGCCGATGGTGGGAGCGGCCGGCGTCTGGGTGCCCGGCGTCGTGTACTTGATCCTCCAGGGACGCTGGCCGGCGGCAGCCGTGCTCGCCGCGTGGGGCTTGGCGGTCAGCGCGGTCGACAACTTCCTGCGGCCGAAACTGGTCGGCGGCCGGGTCGGCCTCAGCGAGCTGGTGATGTTCTTCGCGCTGCTCGGCGGCCTCCGCCTGTTCGGCGTCCTCGGCATCGTGCTCGGGCCGGTGCTGTTCGCGATCGCCGCCTCGATCATCGACGTGTTGAGCGCACGGCCCGCCGTCGCCGAAGCCACCGTGACAACGCTGACCTCTCAAACCACGCGCCGAACATGCAGAACATGAGACCCGGACTACCCAGCTTTCGTGGTTTCGCGTTCCCGCGCTTGCTTTGCGCTTCTTCGGCCGGCCTGAAGGCCTGCACTACGGCTGTGTAGTCACGCCCCCGTCAGAACCAGAACTTCGCCGCGAGTTGCACGACACGTGGATCGAGCGCCGTCGTGATCGTCCCGAAGCTGGCCGGTCCGAGCTGCGCCGCCGGTGCGCCGAAATTCGCGGTGTTCAGCAGGTTGAACACCTCCAAACGCAGCTCGATCGCGCGCTCACCGCCGACGCCCGACGCGACGCATCACCGCGAGATCAACGTCGTGGTACGACGGCCCCCGCACCGGATTGCGAGAGGCGGATCCGATCGTGAACTGATTGGCCGTTGCGAACGCGGCCGTGTTGAACCAGCGAGCGGGTGTCCGCTCGTCAGCGGGCAGTGTCGGATCGCCGACGAGATTCGGGCGCTGGGTCGTGAAGCCGGCATAGCCGAGCGAGTTCGCCTGCGTCACCGCGACCGGCACCCCGGACTGCATGGTCATGAAGGTCGCGACGCTCCAATCGTTCACCAGTGCGCCGACCACGCCAGTGGGGTGCTTGGCACGGCCCTCGCCCACCGGAAGATCCCACACGACCGAGGCGGCGAAGTAGTGCGGAATGTCTCCGGTCGAGTAGTCGCGGTCGCGCTCCAGATTGTGACTGTCGGCGACGGCGGCGTTCGTCAGCGGTCCAGTCAGAATGGACGCGTCGAACACCGACGAGGCGATGTCGGTCAGCTTCGAACGGGTGTAGGCGGCCGAGTAGGTCAGGCCGCCCGACATTCGCTGACGAATGCTGAACGCGAGACCCTGGTAGTTCGTCGTGCCGACATTGTTCCGATAAAAGCTGACCGCGGTGTAGTCCGGATAGGGTTTCATGAGCTGCGCCCTCGTGATCGTCGGGTCGCCGATCGAGGACGAGCGGGGAATGATCCCGAAAAATGGGTTGGGGACCCTCTCGAGGAGCGTGGGCCCGAGTTTCAGTTGTTCCTCCGTCAACTGATTGATGTTGCTGTCCGGGATCCCGATGTTCGTAATCTTCGATCCGAGGTAGGAGACTTCGATGGCCGTGTTCGCCGTCAACTCGCGCTGGACCGACACGTTCCACTGTTGCGCGTAGCCCGACCCGAGCGTCCCGTCAACGGTGAACACGCCTTGTCCGAGGCCGGCGGTTGGCGTCGGACCGACTGGTGTGACGGTCGGTCCCGTTCGCCAGCACGAAGGCCGGTGCGATGTTGTCGAGCGTTCGCTGCGACACGGTCCTGCAGAAACGGAAAGTTCGGCGTCGTGAAAGGCGTCGTGATCCCCGCCATCTCGATCCAGACCTTCCCGTACCCCGAGCTGACGATGGTCTTGTCCGTCAGGCGGTAGACGGCGCCAATGCGCGGGCCGAAGTTGTCCTTCTTGAGCGGCCGTACCGGCTCCGTACCCGGATAGTCGAGCTGCCGCGTCTGTAAATTGAATACAGCGGTTTGACCGTTGATCTCCGTGGACGGGAAATTGAGCGTGTATCGCAGCCCCGCATTGATCGTGAGGCGCTCGGACACCTTCCAGTCGTCCTGGATGAAGTACTCCTGAAAGTGCGCGCGTTCCTGAATGTCCGTCTGCTGGAGGTCGATGGCAAAGGTCTGCACCTGTCCGAGCAGGAAGCTCGCAAACGCGTTGCCGGTGTTCGCGACCCCGGGTAGATCGCTGCCGACGGTGCTGAAGGCAAACGATCCCGTCGGCCATGGGGGTTGGATCACGTTGAGCCGCTCCCATCGCCAGTCGAGCCCCATCTTCATGGTGTGGCGGCCTTTCAGCCAGGTGAGCGAATCGGCGATCTGCGTGACGCTGGTGCTGAAGTCCGAGGCCGTGTTATTCGGGGATCCGAGCTGCTGGTAGCCGTTCGGTGCGAAGGTCGGCATCGTGTTGGGAAATTGCGCATTCGACGGGATGCCGGGAATGTTGAGCGCGGCTCCCGCAGGCGAAGACAACGACACCGCGCTCCGCTGGACGGCTCGCCGTGTATCTCCGATGCGCAGTTCGTTCAGCAGGTTGGTCGAGAAGGTGTGTTGATAGTTCGAAGCAAACGCCCACGACGTCGTATCCTGCGGACCGACGGCCACGCTGCCGGCCAGGATGGTCCCGCTCCCGTCCGGAAAGGCGGTCACCGGTTCGGCGTGACCACGGAAGTACGTCAACCGTCCGAACGCCTGATCCCGGCCGGTCGCAAACTTGTGATCGATGCGCACATCGCCCTGATCCTGATCGTCGATTTCGTTGGCCGTCCGGCTGTAGTTGTTCGCGGTGGCGGTGTTTGTCGGGAGCGGGTAGCGCTCGAGAAGCGACAGCGCGACCGGATCCATGGCGCTTCTCGGAATCGTGTTGTTCGGAAACTGCTGACGCGTATTCCCCACCGTCGTCGCCGGATCGTAGATGTTCTGGCGGAAGACACCTGAACGTTCGGCGAGCGTGGGCACGTTCGAGGTCACCGTGCGGCCGATGCTCTGTCGCTGACCCTGATAATCGACAAAGAAGAACGTCCGGTCCTTCACAAGGGGGCCGCCGAACATGCCGCCGTACTGATTCCGCCGATAGTCCGGTTTCACCGGATTGCTCGTCTGGAAGTAGTTCCTGGCGTTCAGATGCTCGTTGCGAAAAAATTCGAACACGTTGCCGTGAAAGGCATTGGTGCCCGATTTCGTCGTGAGATTGACCACGCCGCCATTGAACCGCCCGAACTCGGCCGCCGGGCTGTTGCTCTCGATCTTGAACTCCTGGATGGCGTCGATGATCGGATAGTACGCGAGCTGCCCCGGCTCGGGCTGCAGCACGGAGATGCCGTCGAAGAGATACTCGTTCGTTCGCGGTCTCCCGCCGTTGATGCGCGGCAGGACGGAATTCGGCGGCAGCGCGACGCCCGGAGCAATGGCCGCGAGCATGATGAACAGGCGGCCGTTCAGCGGCAGCTGCACGACCTGCTCGTTCTCGACGACGGTCCCGAGGCTCGCGGTCTCCGCTCGCACGATCGGCGCGTCTGCGACGACCGTCACCTGTTCTCGAATGTCTCCGACGCTGAGATCGAAATCGATGCGCGCTTTTTCGCCGGTTGACAGGCGAATGCCCTCGCGGCGCACGGGTTTGAAGCCGGCGAGCTCGACATCGAGGCGGTATTCGCCAGGCGCCAGGCTCGGGGCCGTGTAGACGCCATCGTCGGTGGACACGGCCACTCGCTGACGATTCGTCCGTGTTTCAGTGACCGTAATGGTCGCGCCGGGAACGGCTGCCCCGGCCTGATCCTTCACCATGCCGGTGATCTCGCCGGCAGCCGTCTGGGCATATGCGGGCGACGCGCCGACGCAGCACGCGCACGCGACGACAAGGCAGATTGAAAGCGATCCCCTTCGAGTCATACGCGCCGTCCGGTCCACTCATCTCCGCTCGTTCCAGCCGTGCATTTCAGCGCGGCATTGGCCGTTCGCGGCCGCGTCAGCATCAGCGATGAGCGCTACTCCACATGCGGGATGCACAGCCAAACTCTAGATCGGATTGAGATGGTATCAAATCGATTAATTCGACTCAACCTGTCCAGTTACGCGTGGCGACGATGCTCGAGGCGACCAGAGCTTGCCGGAGCTCGATGCGCGATCGATCGGCGTCTCGACCGTGAGCACGTCGATCGACACCGACTTGACCAGGGCGTAGACCGGCGCTGCCGACGGCGATACCCAGCCGGTCGACCGCGTCCTCGCGTCACCTCGGCCAGCAGCAGCACGCGGCCGACGGCGACCTGGACGATGACGTGGTCGAAGCCGGGATCGGCGTGAAGCGCCGACACGGTGCCGCACAGGACGTTGTGCAGGCTCAGCCCCTCGGGCGCTCGCGTCGCGAGGATCACCTCGCGGGCCGGGATGCGGACGCGGACCGCCGTGCCGGTCGGGAGCGGGCGCTCGGCTGCCAGCAGCATGCCGCCGTCGAACGACAGCTCGCACAGTCCGCGATCGGCGATATCGCTCGCAGACGGTGGCCTCGAACACGCTGCCAAGGCCGACGGCCTCGCGCAGCCAGGCGAGGTCCGGGCGGCTCATGAGCGTCGTCACCGGCCCGTGCGCCACGCCCTGGCCGTGCTCGAGAATCAGGACGTGCGTGGCCAGCCGCACCACGTCGTCGAAATCGTGGGTGACGAGGATCAGCGGGATGTCGAGCGTCCGGCGCAGCGCGTCGATTTCGTCCTGAAGCGCTCCGCCGCACCTGGCGATCGACGGCGGCAAACGGTTCGTCGAGAAGCAGGACGGCCGGCTCACGGGCCAGCGCCCGGGCGAGCGCCACGCGCTGACGCTCGCCGCCGGACAGTTCGCTGCGGCCGGCGATGCGCCTTGTCCTGCAGGCTGGACGCGATCTGAGCAGCTGCTCCGCGCGCGCGAGCGCCGCTCGGCGCGCGGCACGATGCCCGAGCGCCGTCGATCGACGTTCCCTGCGGCCGTCAGATGCGGGAAGAGCGCGTACTCCTGGAACACGAAGCCGACCGCGCGGCGATGCGGCGGCACGAACGTGCCGGCTCGCCGTGTCGGTCCAGGTGATCGCCGCCCGATCGGACCGACGCGTGCGCGGGCCGGTAGAGCCCGGCGATGGCTGCGCAGGATCGTCGTCTTGCCGCTGCCGGATGGCCCGAAAATGGCGAGCACCTCGCCGGCGTCGCAGGCGAACTCGACGTCGAGGGGAATCGGGCCGTGGCTGCTTCAGGCTGACCGACAGGCGGCGGTCAGACACGCCGCGCACCAACCCGGCGCGACAACGCCGTCGTCGCCATGAGCGTGGCGACGGCGATCGACGAGGAGCGTGGCCGCCATCACGCCGGCGCTCCGGTCGTCGAACGCCTGCATGCGGTCGTAGATCGCGACGCTCAGCGTGCGCGTCTCGCCCGGCAGGTTGCCGCCGACCATCAGCACGACGCCGAACTCGCCGAGCGTGTGCGCGAACGTCAGGATGGCCGCGGTCAGGATGCTCGGCCAGGCCAGCGGCAGCTCGATGCGCAGGAACCGCTGCCACGGCGTCAGGCCGCAGCACGACGGCGGCGTCGCGGACGTCCGCCGGAATCGCTTCGAAGCCGCGCTGGATCGGCTGAACGACGAACGGCACGTTGGCGATCAGCGGAAGCGAGCAGCAGGCCCTCGAAGGAGAACGGCAGCGATGTGACCGACCAGCGCCTGGAATGCCTCGCCGAGCGGCGAGCGGCGCGCCGAAGGTGACGAGCAGGTAGAACCCGAGCACGCGTCGGCGGCAGCACGAGCGGAACGGTGACGAGCGCCTCGACGAACAGCTTGCCGCGAAACTCGCGGACGGCCAGCAGGCGGCCGAACCAGATGCCGAGCGGGAGCGAGCAACGCGATCGTGCCGACGCCGAGCCACAGCGAGACGCCAAGGGCCGTCCAGTCCATCGGCGTCTATTCTGGGAAGCGCGAACCCGTGCTGTTCGAAGCAGCGCGCGTGCCGCGGGCCTCTGAAGGTAGCTGGTAGAACCGCTGCGTCACCGGGCCGGCGCGCTTCAGCAGCACCATGCGCTGGCGGAGCGGCGGATAGTCAGCGATTCCGGGATCAGCGCGTAGGTGCCGCGCCCTTGCAACGCGGGCGCGAGCACGAGCGAGTAGGCGAGGATTCCGCCCGCGGCGCCACCGGCTGTCGCAAACTGCGCGGTCTGGGAGATGTTTTCGCCAAGCACGAGCGCCGGCTGAAGCCTGTCCCACAGGCCTCGTGCGCGGAGCGCCGCCTCGGCGGCGCGTCCATAGGGTGCATGTTCCGGATTGGCGATTGCAAAGCGAATTCCGCTGCCGCGTTCCATCAGCGCGCGCAGGCCGTTCATCTGCTCGTCGACAACCAGCGGGGATCCGCGCGGTGCGAACAGCACGATGCGCCCGATGGCGTAGAGCATTCCGCGATCTCGGGCGTAGCCGGCATCAGCCAGCAGGTCCACGAATGCTTCGTCCGCGGACAGGAACAGCTCGAACGGCGCGCCGTTCATCGCCTGCCGCGCGAGGTTTCCCGACGAGCCGAACACGAGCGTGACGCGCTCACCGGTCTCGGCGGTGAACGCCTGCGCAATCGCTTCGAGCGCGAATTGAAGGTCGGACGCCGCGGCAATCGTTGGCGGACCCTGGAACGCAGCCGTCGACCGACCTGGCGGACTGACGGCCAGCAAGCACAGGCACAGGAACAGGGAGCGGAGCCAGCGCATCGCCTATTTCGGCAGCCGCACGATCTGGATGCGCCGCAGCATGCGGACCGAGCGCGACCCCAGAAGGTCTCTGGGCGCCACCAGGCGCAGCGGACCCTGGCGCTCCGACAGCGGCTTGCCGTCCACGACGTCGGCGACGATGACGTCGCTGCTGGTGAATCCGGGATCGAGCTCGGCCACCGCGAAAACCGCCTGGTAGCCATCGGCGGCGCTCGCAATCGCGTAGCTGGCGACAACACCGCCTCGCATCTGGCCGAGCGGCAACCCGGCCATCTTCAGCAGTTCGCCGGCGAGCACACCTTGGTACACGTTGATCGTGCCGTTCTCGGCTTTCACCTCGACCTTGGTCCGCGGGAGCGCCTTCAATTCGGCCGAGGTCAACGAGAGCGGCTTCGTGACATCACCGTCGACGACCAGCGCCGCAGAACCGGCGGCCGGCTGCGTCGCCGAGGCGCCGTGAGCGCCGGCCCATGCCGTCAGCACCAGTGCCAGGACGAATCGATTGCCCACATGCCCTCCCCGTGGTCGAAGCCGTGTTCTAGTGTATACGAGTATTTAAATCAATATGAGCCGGTTTGATGCGCATATTGATATCATATTGCGCCAGATGGAGTTCCCATGGCCCTGCTAACCGTGCGGACGGCCGCCGAGCGTCTCGGCGTCGCCTATTCGACGCTCAAGCGCTGGGTACACACCGGCCACGTCCGCACGACGCGGACCGAAGGCGGGCATCACCGGGTTTCCGACGCCGAGATCGAGCGGCTGCTCGCGAAAGCGCAGCCGGACAGCAGCCGTCGGCTGCGCGCCGCCGATCCGGACGAGGCGTTGGGCGGCTTGAGCGCCCGCAACCGGCTGCACGGTTTCGTCGATGAGGTCCGGGTCGACGGCCTGCTGGCGCAGGTTCGACTGCGAGTCGGGGATCAGTCGCTGACGGCCGTCATCACCGCTGACGCGGTGCGCGCGTTGAAGTTGAAGCGCGGCAACGATGCGATCGCGATCATCAAGTCGACGGAGGTCATGATCGCGACAGTTGGCGAATCAGCCCCTCCATCAAAGCGCCGGCGCCGCTAGCGGATCCTGGACCACGACACTTATGGACGAAGCGCGACGCCTGAGCTTTACCGGGCTCATTCTGTCGATCATGTGCTGTTCCGCTTGCGGCGGGCGACAGGAGAGGCCTTTCGTCGGAAAGGCGTGGCTGTCGACCGACGCATCAGCCGCGCGCGGGACGATCCGCGTTTTCCTGACGGACGGGACTCTCCTGATGGACTCCTGCGGCGAGACCTATCGCCTCGCGCGCTGGACGGCGATTGACAGCACTCGGATCGCGTGGGAGGAGGATGGAGCGCGCATCGAAGCAGACGTCACGCAGGCGGCTGCCGACGTCCTCGAATTGCGGCTCCATCTCAAGAGCGAGCTGAAGGTCGAACGCTATCGCCTGGCGCGGGTTCCCTACGTGTGCCCGGACAGTCGCTGAACTGTTAATTCGCGCTGGTCGTTGTCACAGCTGTCGTCGCAGGGGCCGGCGCCGGCATCTGCTCCTTGCCCAGCCGCGGCAACAGCGCGTCGCGAGCCGCCAGGTAGTTAACGGCAGCCGCGACGACGATCGCTGAGGTCTGCGCGTCCTCTACGACGATCCGCTCGTAGGTATCCAGGTTCGTGTGCCAGGTATAGGTCTGGTACTCGATCGGATCCAGCTGCATCCCGATCCCGGGTAAACCCGCTGCGTTGAACGCGGTGTGATCCGACCCGCCTTGGCGCCGACTTCGCGTCGTCGTTGCACCGACCACTCCGAGGTCATTGAACGGTGCGAGCGCCTCGCGCAGGATTGTGGCGGCCTCCGCTGGCCCGAACACTGTGGCGCCGCGCACCCGGCCCGTGCCCGAGTCGATGTTGAAGTAGCCGCCGAACTTCGAAAACGCCGGTTTAGGGTTCTCGGCCGTGCCGAAATGCTCCTTCACGTAGGCCAGCGATCCGAGCAGCCCCTGTTCCTCACCGCTCCAGAGAGCAACACGGATCGTCCGGCGAGGCTGGGCGCCGACCGCTTTCAGGATCCTCATCACCTCCAGCATCGTCGCGACCCCAATCGCGTTGTCGGTGGCGCCGGTCGCCGCGTGCCACGAATCGAGGTGACCGCCCAGCATGACGATCTCGTCCTTTTTGTCGCTGCCCGGAATCTCGCCGACCACGTTATAGGCCGTCGTTCCCTCCGGGTGGAGCTTGTTGACGATCGTGAACTCGAGCTCGACGGGCGTGCCGTTGGCCAGGATGCGCGAGATTCGCCCATAGTCTTCGTTGCGGAGCACGACCGTCGGGACCGCCTTGGCTGGATCGAACGTCCGGTTGTCGAACGCGCGAATCTGACCATGGTCGCGTCCGGCGTCGTTGATCCTGACGAGCGCGCCGGCAGCGACGAGGAATTGATCGACGTGTTCGGCAATCTGTCTCGCTGTGAGGGGCGACGGGCCTTCACGTGCCGGTGTCGTCGGTTGCTGGGACGGCGCCGGGGCCGGCGCCGGATTCACGGGGTCGTAGGTCGACCGCAGATCCTGACTCTCACGTCGAAGCGGCGGCTTATCGAAGGTTACCGACACTGATTGAGGCTTGCCGACCAGGACCACCTTGCCCTTGACCGCCGTGCGCAGGGCTTCGAGTGCGGCCGTGAGCTGCTCCTTTGTTGGCCGCGTCGGCAACTCGATCTGCACCGCCCGCCCGGTCACTGTACCGTTCGTGCTCGGCGTCCACGCCAGCACTTCGCCGACGAGCGCGTCCTTCACCGGCGAAACGATGTGGCCCGAGAAGCGCTCGTTGGTCCAGCCCGGATGGCCGAAATTCCAGGGCTCCAGGTGCACGTTCTCCAATCCCCACGCTTGCATCTGCTTGACGGACCAGTCGCTGGCGGCCTTGAGGTTCGGCGAGCCGGTGAGTCGCGGTCCGTACATGTCGGTCAGGTAGTGGAGCGTCCGCAGGATCTCGGATCGATCGATGGCTTCCTGACGAATCTTCCAGTTGATTGCGGCATCGACGCGTTCTTCCGCATCCGTGGGAACTGTCGCCGCAAGCGCGCCCGCGACCAGCCAGCATGTAACGTGCTTCATACTGTTGCCCTCGTCGAGTCTTCGCGTCTTCGTGGTTGCATCCGTTCAGGGCGCGAGCGACGCCGTGTACGCCGCGATCGCCAGCAGATCGTCGTTCGTCAGGTTCTTCACCACCGGCATCATCAGCTCGGTCCACACGCCCTTGCGCGCGCCCTGCTGCATGTCGAACAGCTGGCGGACGACGTAGCTCGGCGATCGGCCGGCGAGGCCGGGAACAGGCCCGAGGCCCTTCAGGTCGGCGCCGTGGCAGACGCCGCACGTCGTCGCGAGCGCCTTGCCCTTCGCGAGGCTGCCGCGCGGCACGTAGGCGGTGAATCCGCGAGCGCGGATCGCGGAAGCACCTCGGTCCGCTCGGCGTCGTCGGGCATCTCGATGATCCGGTTGGCGATCGGCTCGGTGGCGTTGCCTTCGAGCTTGAGGAACATGCCGCCCTGCACCCGCGTCTTCGGCACCGTGTCGGCTTCGACGACCTTGATCCACGGCGTCCACTTCATCGAGCCGAAGTAGTCCGCCGCCGCCGCGAGCTCCTCGTCGGTCATCGCCTTGGCGATGGTGATCATGATGTTCGTGTTCGCCTTGCGCGCGTCGGCGCTCTTCCGATCGCCGCTCCGGAAGTCGGCCATCGTCTGCAGGAAGTAGCTCCGCGGCAGTCCGGCAATGCCGGCATTTTCCGGGCGCCCCTTTCCGTTCGGGTAATGACAGAGGCTGCACGCGCGCACGTCGGGCTTGCGGCCGGACGCGACGACCGGCGGCATCTTCGGATGATCGTCCGGATACCAGTCGGCTGGCCCGAAGCCGTCGCGAATCTGCTGCAGCGTGAACGCGCCGCTGCTGCCCGGCAGCTTCTTCGGCGATCCGTCGTCGGGGGCCGGCTTCGCGCCGGCCGGCGTGTTGACGACGTTGTACGCCCAGTCGGGCGGCTCGTTCTGCTGCCCCTGAACGAAGACGCCGACCACACCGAGCAACAGGAAGAGCACGATGAGCTTGCGCATGGTCCACTCCGCCTTTGTAAATGTCGGGGCACAGCGTAACATCGATGGCGGCCTGCCGGTCGTGCTAGGTTACGGAAAGCCTCGGGGCTCGGGGGACTCGGTGCTCGGTGCTCGGTGCTCGGAAACGATTGCTAATGCGAGTGATTCTGCTGGCATCGGCGCTTCTGACGGCAGCCCACGTGCTGGCGGCCGAAGACTGGCCGCAGTTTCGGGGACCGACCGGTCAGGGGGTATCGGCCGAGACCGGCCTGCCGCTCGAATGGAGCGAATCGCAGAACGTGCGCTGGAAGACCGCGGTCCCGGGGATCGGGTGGTCTTCGCCGGTCGTCGCCGGCGATCGCGTCTGGCTCACGACAGCCGTCGTCGACCGCAACGGGACATCGCTGCGGGCGCTCGCCTTCGATACCGCGACCGGGCGTCAGGTCGTCGACGCCGAGGTCTTCCGCCTCCCGCGCCGCAATCTGCTCAATCCGAAGAATTCCCACGCCTCGCCGACGCCGATCGTCGAAGGCGATCGCGTCTACGTTCATTTCGGCGCCGACGGGACGGCGGCGCTCACCTCCAGCGGCGAGGTCGTGTGGCGGAAACGGTTCCCCTACGAGTCGCAGCACGGCAACGGCGGGTCGCCGACCTTGTATAAGGATCTGCTGATCTTCAGCTGCGACGGCAGCGATACGGCGTTCGTGGTCGCGCTCGACAAGCGGACCGGCGCCGAGCGATGGAAGACGCACCGCCGGACGCCGGCCGACCAGGCGTACTCGACGCCGCTCGTGATCCGCGTCGGCGACCGCGATCAGCTGGTCAGCGTCGGCGCCTACCGCGCCGCCGCCTACGATCCCGATACGGGGCGCGAGATCTGGCGCGTCGGCTACGCGGACGGCTTCTCGAACGTGCCGCGGCCGGTCTTTGCCAACGGCCTCGTCTACATCGCCACGGGCTTCCAGGAACCCTCGCTGATCGCCGTTCGCCCGGACGGTACCGGAGACGTCACGCGGACCCACGTGGCGTGGACGCTGCGGCGCTCGGCGCCGCACACGCCTTCACCGCTCGCGGTCGGCGACGAGCTCTACGTCGTCAGCGACATAGGCATCGCGACGTGTCTCGATGGCCGGACCGGCGAGACGCTCTGGCGCGAACGGCTGGGCGGCAACTACTCGGCGTCGCCGGTGTTCGCCGACGGCAGGATCTACTTTCTCAGCGAGGAAGGCGTCGCCACCGTGCTCGCGCCGGGCAAGACGTTCCGCAAGCTGGCGGCGAACCAGCTCGACGGCGACACGCTTGCGTCGATGGCGATCGCGGATGGATCGATCTTCATCCGCACAGATAGCAGCTGTACCGGCTAGGTATTCTGCGCTAGGCGCTAAATGCAACCACGAAGGCTCGAGGACGCGAAAAGATCTAGGTAATTCTTCGGTCTTCGCGTCTTCGTGGTTGCATTTCTGTCCTATTTCGCGAGCGGATTCGGCCTCACCTGGAACTTCACCAGCTTCGGCTTGGTTCCTTTGCCCCCTTCGTAGTGCCACGGGATATAGCTCGAGTACGTAGAGTAGAATCCGCGCCCCTTCCAACCGGTCCGGGCGTCGTCAACGCGCCCCTGCGCCGACCGCGCGAAGAAGCCCATCGGATACGGCACCGTGAGCTGCACGAACTGGTTCGTGCGCGGCACGAAGGCGAGCAGCGAGTCGGTGTTGACCGAGCCGCTGACCGGCACGTCCGGCCCGAGGCCGAGCGTGTTGTGCTTGTCGACGTGCGTCAGGTAGAGGAGGTCGGAGTTGTTGGGCGTGTTCGGCGCGGTCGTGTTCGCGAACGTCGGGCCGCGCTTGATGTGGACGGTCCAGCCCTCCGGGCAGTGCTGGCCGGTCGCCTGCGGACCATTGAGCGTCTTGCACTTGCGGCGGTCGAAGGACGTGAAGTAGTCGGTCCCGCGCCAGTTGAGCCACGCGACGCCATTGCTGTCGATGCTGACGCCGCCGCTGCGGAAGATCTCCGGCGTGTGGCCCGGCGGCGGTTCGAAAACTTCCGCCTTGCACGTTTGCGGCGGACTCGGCCCGCGTTCGATGCGAACCAGCTTGTTGTCGCGCGGTCCGATGCCGGCGCACCAGGCACTCCCGTTCTTCGGGTCCAACCCGACCGAGTAGCAGCCGAAGGTGACGCGCCGATCCTTGGCGGGATCGGGCGGCTGCTCGGGCTCGGTCCATTGCGTAATCTTTCCGTCGCCGGTGGTGTCGATGACGGCCGGGCACCAGCCCTGCGAGGCTTCGGCGTTCTTCGTCTTCTCGAAGACCGCCGTGTCGATCCACCCGAGCGTGTTGTTCTGCCCGAAATACAGCGTCGACTCGGCGTTCTCGGCAAAGTGGTTGTGATCGGCGTCGAAGCAGGTATCGATGTTCGTGAACTGCTTCGTCTTCGGATCGTAGAGCATCACCTGCCGTGCGCCGAGCCGCGGCACTCGCGAAGTACGACGTGAACTTGTTCGTCGATCCTGGCTTGCAGAACGGCGGGGCGTCGGCGGCGGCACGGATGCGGCCGGTCAGCCACACGCGCCCGTCGTGATCGATCGCGACGCTGCGCGGATCCGACTTCCGCTGCCAGATCGGCTGTTCCGGGAAGTTCGGCGACGGCACCTTGTAGGCGCCGATCATCGGACCGCTGCGTCGGGATCACGATCTGCTCGGCCCTGTTCGTTGCCGGATCGACCGACACCAGCAGGTCGTCGCTCTGGATCACGCCCCAGATCGGACCGTTCGCGTTGTTGGACCCGATCCGGTCGTCGGACGCGGCGCCGTCTGAGCGCCCGCCGGTCGGCACTGCCCAATCCCACAGCGTGACGACGACATTGCGCTCGAGGCCTGAAGGCCGCGGCGGCACTTGTGTCGGCACCGCACCCGCGGCGATCTTGTCGGTCCAGTCGGCAAACATCCGGCGCTGCTCGCCGAATCGCTGGAAGCTGCCCGACATCGGGAGGCCCATCGGGCCCACGGTCACGCGGTGATCCCACGCCTCACGCGAGCTCGCGAACGAGCCGAGCGACTTCGAGATCTCGCGCGTCCCCTGGTTGCCGACCTGATGGCACGTCAAGCATTCCTTGACAGCCGAAAGCACCTCGCGCTCGGGCATCGCGCCTTTCGGAATCTCCATCAGGCTCAGCCAGTACGCCGCCGGATAGATCTGCGCGGCCGCGCGCGCATCGGGCGCCGGCACCGCGCGGAGGTTCAGCTGCTGGCCCGGCGCGGCGCCGACCTTCGGCGAGTCGACAAGGCCGTAGCCGCGCACGAACACCTGGTACTTGCCGCGCGGCAGGTCGGGCACGACGTAACGGCCCTGATCGTCGGTGACGACGGTCCGGATGAATCGCGTTGGCGTATCGGTCGTCTCGGCGACGACCCAGACGCCCGCCTCCGGCCCTTTCGGACCGGTGACCACTCCACCGATGTCGTCGGCATCGATCGCCACCCCTCCGGCGGCGCCGCGCTGCTGCGCGTGAATCCACGTGCTCGATGCGGCCAGCAGACCGGCCAGCGCCAGCGACGTCATCACCCCGTAGGCACAGGATTTCACCGTCGTCGTCTTCACTCGGACCATGGCGCGCTCCACAAAGATGAATGAATCCGGCGCGAGCCTATCGTGTCCACCCATCGGAGTCAATGGAAAGGCAGGTGGTGAAACGTCGTGGATAATGTTGGCGTATAAGGGTGCTGTTCCAACCGGACAGCATGAAAGCTGCGGATTAACGCCGCACACTCGGGATGCCCCAACGGAGCGCAATCTGGACGGTGGTGATGGCTCGCGCAGCCGGG
>CAVVPE010000018.1:0-97399 GCA_963750035.1 uncultured Acidobacteriota bacterium
GCGGCTTGCGGTGGATTGCGTCACCGATTACGTCAGGACGTCGCCGCACACGCCGAAGTGGCCGTTCGGGTTCGACGCGTCGCTTTCTGAGCCGGCCAACCTGCTGCGGACGGCCGTCCACGCCGCCAACGGGAAGATCCTCGACACGGCCGCCGGGCGGCGCGAACTGTCCGGCATGGGGACGACGATCGTGGCGGCGCTCGTGCACGGCAACATGCTGGCGATCGCCCATGTGGGCGACAGCCGACTGTATGTGTTCGTCGCCGGGACGCTGCGCCTGCTCACCACGGACGATTCCTGGGCGCTCAACCGGAACGTGCTCACCAACGTGCTCGGATCGCGGGCTCAAGTCGAGGTGCACATCGCCGAGGAGCCGATTGCGTCGGGCGAGCTGGTGATCCTGGTCACCGACGGCGTGCACGGCGTGATCGACGACGGGGCGCTCGGTGCACTGGTCGGCGGCCGGCGATCACCCGCAAACGATTGCCGAAAGGCTGGTTCAAGAAGCACTGAAGCGCGGCAGTCGCGACAATTGCACGGCGGTTGTCGGCCAGTACGGGGTCCATCTCGATTGAGACGAGGCCGGCGCCAGCCGGACGCGGACTGCTGCTGAGCTTAGCAAGTTGCCTGCGCCTGGCCGGCCCGGCCGGTGGCGCGAGCGTCGTGATCCGCTGCGCACGGTTGCGCCTGCCGAAAGGCCCATGCTATATTCGTCAGGTTCTGTTGAAGCTGGGACACCCTATCTAGCTTCACCGCATAGGAATAGCGTCTCCGGATCTCCCGGAAACACTCGATCCGCCGCGACCAACACGAATTAGGGTCGTCGAGTTTTCAGGTGCCAAGCCCTCGGGCTTTCAGGCCTGAAACAGTATTCGCGCTGCAGGATTCCTGTGGCGTCGACGCGTATTTGCTGGAGTTGTATGCCGACCATCAGTCAGCTCGTCCGCGCCGGCCGCGAGAAGATCGTCAGCAAGACGAAGAGCCCGGCGCTGCAGAACAGCCCGCAGAAGCGGGGCGTCTGCGTGCGCGTCTTTACGCAGACGCCCAAGAAGCCGAACTCCGCGCTGCGCAAGGTTGCGCGCGTCCGACTGACCAACGGCATCGAAGTCACCACCTACATCCCGGGCGTTGGCCACAACCTCCAGGAGCACTCGCTGGTGCTGATTCGCGGCGGCCGCGTCAAGGACCTCCCGGGCGTCCGGTATCACGTCGTGCGCGGCACGCTCGACGCGGTTGGCGTCCAGGGGCGGATGCAGGGGCGATCGAAGTACGGCGCCAAGCGGCCTAAGAAAGCGTAAAGACTATGGAATTAGGAATTAGGAATTAGGAATTCGCGATGCCACGAAGACGAGAGATTCCGAAGCGCGAGGTTCCGGCGGATCCGCTGTACGAGAGCCCGCTTGTCAGCAAGTTCATCAGCTGCGTGATGAGCGACGGCAAGCGGAGCACGGCCGAGCGCATCCTCTACAAGAGCTTCGACATCATCAAGGAAAAGACCAGCGACGATCCGCTGAAGGTCTTCAAGAAGGCGATCGACAACGTCAAGCCGAGCCTCGAGGTGAAGTCCCGCCGCGTGGGCGGCTCGAACTACCAGGTGCCGGTCGAAGTGAATCCGAACCGCCGGCTGTCGCTCAGCATCCGGTGGATCGTCGGCTACGCGACGGCGCGCGGTGACGGCAAGACGATGCAGGAGAAGCTGGCCAACGAGCTGCTCGACGCGGCTAACCTGCGCGGCGGCGCCGTCAAGAAACGCGAGGACACGCACCGCATGGCGGAAGCGAACAAAGCGTTCGCTCACTATCGGTGGTAGTGGTGAGTTTGTGAGTTGGAGAGTTGGAGAGTTGGAGATTGAGTGAGCAAGAGATGCAGTGCGCTGGTGATTCCTAGACTCACCAACTCGCCAACTCTCCAGCTCACCAACTTCAGGTTGTTGCAATGCCTCGTCAAGTCGCACTGAATAAAACTCGGAACATCGGCATCATGGCGCACATCGATGCCGGCAAGACGACGACCACGGAACGGATCCTGTTCTACACCGGGATTACGTACAAGATAGGAGAGGTCCACGAAGGCACGGCCGTCATGGACTGGATGGAGCAGGAACAGGAGCGCGGCATCACGATCACCTCGGCCGCCACCACCTGCTTCTGGCGCGAGCACCGCATCAACATCATCGACACCCCTGGCCACGTCGATTTCACGGCGGAAGTGGAGCGTTCGCTGCGCGTCCTCGACGGCGCCGTGGCGGTGTTCGATTCGGTCGCCGGCGTCGAGCCGCAGTCGGAAACCGTCTGGCGCCAGGCCGACAAGTACCGCGTCCCGCGGATCTGTTTCGTCAACAAGATGGACCGCATCGGCGCGAACTTCAAGCGCACCTTCGACCAGATCATCTCCAAGCTCGAGGGCAATCCCGTCGCCATCCAGCTGCCGATTGGCGCCGAAGACAAGTTCACCGGCGTGGTCGACCTGATCCGGATGAAGGCGATCATCTATAAGGACGAGACGCTGGGCGCCGATTACAGCGTCGAGGAAATCCCGGCGAACATGCTCGACGAAGCCAGGCAGTATCGCGAGCAGCTGATCGAGAAGGTCAGCGAGGCCGACGACAAGATCCTCGAGAAATACCTCCACGGCGAAGACATCTCCGAAGACGAAATCAAGGCCGCCCTCCGCAAGCGCGTCAACAGCTCCGTCCACAGCAAGGGCGAGGCGCCGTTCGTGCCGGTGATCTGCGGATCGGCCTTCAAGAACAAGGGCGTGCAGCCGCTGCTCGACGCGGTGGTCGACTTCCTGCCGTCGCCGGTCGAAGTGCCGGCGATCGTCGGGCTCGATCCGACCAAGAAGGAAGAGACCCTGGTCGAGCGGCCGGCGTCGGACGACGCGCCGTTCGCCGCGCTGGCGTTCAAGATCATGACCGACCCGTTCGTCGGTCAGCTCACGTTCATCCGCGTCTACTCGGGCGTCCTCAACTCGGGCGCCACCGCCTACAACGCCACCAAGCAGCGCAGCGAGCGCATCGGCCGCCTCCTGAAGATGCACGCCAACAAGCGTGAGGAGATCAAGGAGGTCTACGCCGGCGACATTGCCGCGGCGGTCGGGCTCAGGAGCGTCAGCACCGGCGACACGATCTGCGACGAGAAGAAGCCGGTCGTCCTCGAGTCGATGGACTTCCCGGAGCCGGTCATCTCGCTGGCGATCGAGCCGAAGACCAAGGCCGACCAGGAAAAGCTCGGCACCGGTCTGCAGAAGCTGATGGCGGAGGATCCGACCTTCCGTGTCAACACCGACACCCAGACCGGCCAGACCATCATCCGCGGCATGGGCGAGCTGCACCTCGAGATCATCGTCGACCGGTTGAAGCGCGAGTTCAACGTCGAGGCCTCGGTTGGCAAGCCGCAGGTCGCCTACAAGGAAACGCTCACCCGCGCGGCCGACGGCGAGATGAAGTACGCGAAGCAGACCGGCGGCCGTGGCCAGTACGGCCACGTGAAGATCGATCTCTATCCCGGTCAGCCCGGCACCGGCTACGTGTTCGAGAACGAGATCGTCGGAGGGGCGATTCCGAAAGAGTTCATCAAGCCGGTCGACGAGGGGATCAAGGAAGCGCTCACCCGCGGTGTCCTCGCCGGGTATCCGATCGACGACGTCAAGGTCGAGCTGTACGACGGGTCGTACCACGACGTCGACTCGTCGGAAATGGCGTTCAAGATCGCCGGGTCGATGGCGTTCCAGGACGCGGCGAAGAAGGCGAAGCCGGTGCTGCTCGAGCCGATCATGCGCGTCGAGGTGGTCGTGCCCAAGGAGCACATGGGCGACGTGATGGGCAACCTGTCGAGCCGCCGCGGCCAGATTCAGTCGCAGGAAGATCGCGGCGGCACGCAGATCATTTCCGCGCGGGTGCCGCTGTCCGAGATGTTCGGCTACGCCACCGACCTGCGCTCGCGCACGCAGGGGCGTGCCACCTATTCGATGCATTTCGATCGCTACGAGCCGGCGCCGCAAAACGTCAGCGAAGAAGTCGTCGCGCGCATGCAGGGAAAGTGACAGGGGCTAGAGACTAGAGGCTAGGGGGCTAGAGGGGGGGGCCTCCAGCCTCCTCTCCCGATGAGTTCAAAGACATGGCAACAGCATTCAGCGACAAGATCCGCATCCGCCTGAAGGCGTATGACTACCGCGTCCTCGACCAGTCGACGAGCGAGATCGTCGACACCGCCAAGCGCACCGGCGCGCGGCTGGCCGGGCCGATTCCCCTGCCGACCGCGAAGAACAAGTGGACCGTGCTGCGTTCGCCGCACGTCGACAAGAAGTCGCGCGAGCAGTTCGAGATCCGGACCCACAAGCGGCTGATCGACATCTTCGAGCCGACGCCGCAGACGGTCGACGCGCTGATGAAGCTCGATCTGCCGGCTGGCGTCGACGTCGAGATCAAAGCGTTCGGGAAAGAGCACAAGTAGGCCGGGCCTCTCAGGCCCGGCGTCGGACGGCGGACCTGAGCAGGTCCGCGCCTACGGGTACACAAATGGTGAATGGAATCATCGGCAGGAAAGTCGGCATGACGCAGGTGTTCGACGCCGACGGCACGGTGCATCCGGCGACGGTCCTCAAGGCGGGCCCGTGCGTCGTCGTGCAGGCGAAGACGGCGCAGACCGACGGCTACGATGCGGTGCAGCTCGGGCTCGTCGAGGAGCAGCCGGCGAAGGTCGGCAAGCCGCTCGCCGGGCATTACAAGAAGGCGAACGTGCCGCCGACGCGCGTGCGGCGCGAAGTGAAGGTCGCGGCGGGCGCCGAACCCCCGAAGGCCGGCGACCAGGTCCTGTGCTCGATCTTCGCCGACGGCGAGCGCGTCGACGTGATCGGGAAAGGGCGCGGCAAGGGATTCCAGGGCGTGGTCAAACGCCACCACTTCGCCGGCGGCGCGGCGACGCATGGGTCGATGTTCCACCGCGCGCCCGGATCGATTGGCGCGTCGTCGTTCCCGTCGCGCGTGATCAAGGGGATGCGCGCCGCCGGGCGGATGGGCGGCGGGCGCGTGACGACCAGCAACCTGAAGGTGCTGCGCGTCGACGCGGACAACCACCTGCTGATCGTCGAAGGCAGCGTGCCGGGCGCGCCAACCGCCTACGTGCTCATTCGCAAGGCCGCCGCGTTGAAGCGCATCAAGGTCGCGCAGGTCGAGAAGCCGAAGAAGGGCAAGAAGTAGTCCCATGCAGCTTGACGTCGTCAACAACGAGAACAAGAAAGTCGGCTCCTTCGCCGTGCGCGACGAAGTGTTCGGCGGGCTGGTGAAGGGCGACCTGGTCTGGGAATCCGTGGTCCGGTCGAATGCGGCGGAGCGCCGCGGCACCCACCAGACCAAGAACCGCGCGAACGTCAGCGGCAGCGGCAAGAAGCCGTGGCGGCAGAAGGGCACCGGCCGGGCACGGGTTGGCGAGATTCGCAACCCGCTCTGGCGCAAGGGCGGCACCGTGTTCGGGCCGCAGCCGCGCAGCTACAGCTACCAGCTGCCGAAGAAGGTCGAGCGCGGCGCGCTGCGCGCGGCGCTGGCGCAGAAGTTCCGCGACGGCCAGGTGGTCGTCGTCGACATCCTCGCGCCCGGCGAGTACAAGACCAAGGCGGCCGCGGCGCTGCTGGCGCGGCTGGGCGTCACCGGCAAGGCGGTCCTGATCGACGTGATCGTCGACGACAACTTCGCGCGGTCGGTCCGGAACCTGCCGGGGGTTGCGCTGCATGCGAGCAGCAGCGTGACGGCGCGCGACATCGTCAGCGCGGAGCACGTCGTCGCCACCAAGCCGGCGATCGAGAAGCTGCAGGAGGCTTTGGCCTCCTGACGGAGGAATTCAAGATTTCAGGGACGCGTTTTCATGAAGCTAACAGACGTAATTCGGCGGCCGCTGATCACCGAGAAGACGTCCATTCTCCGGGAGGATGGGCGGACGCTCGTCTTCCAGGTCGCCGCCGACGCGAACAAGATCGAGATCAAGCGCGCCATCGAGCAGCTGCTCGGCTCGAAAGTGGCGAGCATTCGCACGAGCATCACGCACGGCAAGATCAAGCGCCAGGGGCGGTTCGCGGGACAGCGGCCGGACTGGAAGAAGGCGTACGTGAAGCTGCGCGAGGGCCAGAAGATGCCCGAGTTCCTGGAGGGCGCATAAATGCCTATCCGCAAGTACAACCCGACCTCCGCCGGCTCACGGTTCCAGACGGTTCAGACCTTCGACGACATCACGACGACCGAGCCGCACAAGCCGCTGGTCGAGCCGCTGCACGAGTCGGGCGGCCGGAACAACCGCGGCCAGCTCACCTCGTGGTGGCGCGGCGGCGGCCACAAGCGGATGTACCGGCTGATCGACTTCAAGCGCGACAAGCGCGACATCCCGGCGAAGGTCTCGACCATCGAGTACGACCCGAACCGGTCGGCGCGGATTGCGCTCCTGACCTACGCCGACGGCGAGAAGCGCTACATCCTCCAGCCGATCGGGCTGAAGGTGGGCGACACGATCGTCGCGGGCAACAACGTCGACATCCTGCCCGGCAACGCCCTGCCGCTCAAGAACATCCCGCTCGGCACGCAGGTCCACAACGTCGAGCTGAAACCGGGCAAGGGCGGTCAGATCGCGCGCAGCGCCGGCTCCGCGGTGCAGGTCGTGGCCAAGGAAGGCGAGTACGCGTCGGTGAAGATGCCGTCGGGCGAGATCCGCAAGATCTACATCGAGTGCTACGCCACGATCGGCCAGGTCGGCAACCTCGATCACGAGAATGTCTCGATCGGCAAGGCGGGGCGCAGCCGCTGGATGGGGCAGCGCCCGCACGTGCGCGGCGTCGCGATGAACCCGGTCGACCATCCGCTCGGCGGTGGTGAAGGCAAGACCTCCGGCGGCCGCCATCCGGTGTCGCCATGGGGCCTGCCGACCAAGGGGTACAAGACCCGTAATCGCAAGCGGACGGATCAGTTCATCGTGCAGCGGAGACCCAAATAAGTTGGTGAGTTAGAGAGTTGGAGAATTGGAGAGTTCGAGACGTTCGAGAGTGACTCACCAACTCACCAACTCGTCAACTCACTGACTGCGAGAGACAGATTTATGGGACGTTCACTGAAAAAAGGGCCCTTCGTCGACACGCCGCTTCTCGAGAAGGTCGAGGTGATGAACCGCGGCACCGAGAAGAAGGTCATCAAGACGTGGTCGCGGCGCTCGACGGTCGTGCCCGAGATGGTCGGCCACACGCTGGCCGTGCACAACGGCAGGAAGTTCATCCCGGTCTACATCACCGAGAACATGGTCGGCCACAAGCTCGGCGAGTTCGCGCCGACGCGGCAGTTCAAGGGGCACACGACCAAGGTCGCCGAGAAAGCGGCGGCGCTCGCGGCCGCGCCGGGCGCGCCTGGCGCGCCGGCAGCGGGCGGCACGGCTCCCGCGGGCGGCAGCGGCGGCGGAGCCAAGCCGGCGTCGGCAGGGAGTGAGCGATGATTCAGGCGCAGGCCACCGCACGCTTCGTGCGCACCTCGGCCCAGAAAGCGGGCCTCGTTCTCGATCTGATTCGCGGCAAGGACGTCAACCGCGCCCTCGCGACGCTTCGCTTCACGAAGAAGGGCGGTGGCCGGCGACGTCGCCAAGGTCCTGCGGTCGGCGATTGCCAACGCGCAGCAGAGAGAAGGGTTCAGCGGCGACGTGGACCGGCTGTTCGTCTCCGCGTGCTATGCGAACCAGGGACCGTCGCAGAAGCGCGTGCGTCCGGCGCCGATGGGCCGCGCGTTCCGCGTGCTGAAGCGGACCGCGCACCTGACCGTCGCCGTGTCCGAACGTCCGGAAAAGGTGGTGCCGGTGGCGGCGGGCGGCGGCGAAGGGAAGCCAGCCGCGCGGCGTCCTCGCGCGAAGAAACCGGCCGCATCGGCCGGGCGCGCTCCGGGGGGCAGGGGCCGCCGGAGTAATCAAGAGAAGGCGAAGGAGTAATCCGTGGGCCAGAAGGTTCACCCGTTCGGATTCCGGCTCGGCTTCAACAAGACCTGGCGCTCGCGCTGGTACTCGGACCGCGACTACGCCAAGCTGCTGCACGAGGATCTGGCGCTGCGCCAGAACCTGAAGAAGCGGTTCGCGCACGCCGGCGTCTCGAAGATCGAGACCGAGCGCGCGGCCAACAGGCTGAAGATCGACATCTACACGCTCGCGCCCGGGATCATCATCGGGCGCAAGGGAACCGAGGTCGACAAGCTGAAGCAGGAAATCCAGAAGCGGACCAACCGCGAGGTCTTCATCAACATCCAGGAAATCCAGAAGCCGGAGCTCGACGCGCAGCTGATCTCCGAGTCGGTGGCGATGCAGCTCGAGAAGCGCGTCGCCTTCCGGCGCGCGATGCGGAAGGCGGTCGAGTCGGCGCTGCGTTTCGGCGCGCGCGGCATCAAGGTGCGCGTGTCGGGCCGCTTGAACGGCGCCGAGATCGCGCGGTCGGAGTGGTACCTGCACGGCCAGCTGCCGCTGCAGACGCTTCGCGCCGACATCGACTACGGCTTCGCCGAAGCGAACACGACCTACGGCCAGATCGGCATCAAGGTGTGGCTCTACAAGGGCGAGCGCCTGGTGCCGCAGCGCGGCCGAGAAGAAGAGTACAGAGAGCGCGGCGCCGCGGCGGCCGCAGGCGCGCGGCGTGAATCGAGTAATTGGAGAATCGGGTAGATCGGGTAAGTTGGTGATCAGATTACTCAATCAATCACCCAATCACTCGATTACCCGATCACCAGATACAGGGATTGCATCGATGTTGATGCCGAAGAAGGTCAAGTTCCGCAAACAGCAGCGCGGCCGCATGCGCGGCAAGGCGTGGCGCGGGGGCGACGTGTCGTTCGGCGACTACGGCCTCAAGGCGCTCGAGCCGTGCTGGCTGACCGATCGGCAGATCGAGGCGGCGCGCGTGGCGATGACCCGCTTCATCAAGCGCGGCGGCAAGATCTGGGTGCGCGTGTTCCCCGACAAGCCGATCACCAAGAAGCCGCAGGAAACGCGCATGGGCAAGGGCAAGGGCGCGCCCGAACAGTGGGTGGCGGTCGTCCGGCCGGGCCGCGTGCTGTTCGAGATGGAAGGCGTCAGCGAGACGGAAGCGCGCGAGGCGATGAAGCTGGCGGCGGCGAAGCTGCCGATTCTGACCAAGTTCGCGACCCGCTTCGCGCAGGAGAAGATGCTATGAAGGCCGCGGAACTGCGCGACCTCGGCGCCGACGAGCTCGGCGCGCAGGAGCGCGAGCTCACCGACCAGCTGTTCCGGATGCGGATCCAGAAGTCGATGGGGCAGCTCGAATCGCCGGAAAAGATCCGCGACCGTGCGCCGCGATCTCGCGCGCATCAAGACGGTGCTGCAGGCAGAAGCAGAAGGCCGAGCATCAGGCCCGATGGATCAGACAATAGTCTCAGAAATCTGAAAAGAGTCGGCGTCGTCGTCAGCAACAAGATGCAGAAGAGCATCGTCGTCGCCGTCGAGTGGCAGGTGCGGCACGGGCTCTACGGCAAGACCGAGCGGCGGACGTCGAAGTTCATGGTGCACGACGAGAAGAACGAGGCGAAGCCGGGCGACACCGTCGAGATCGTCGAGACGCGGCCGCTCAGCCGCCGCAAGCGCTGGGCGCTCAAGCGGGTCGTGCGTCAGGCGGCGCAGTGTAGACGGCAGGTCGGCGTTCGGCGTTCGACGGTCGGGTCGGCAGCTCGACGAACGCCGACCGCCGACCGCCGACCGGCCTGGAGAACAGTCATGATTCAGATGCGATCGATCCTGGACGTCGCCGACAACTCCGGCGCGCGCAAGATCGCGATCATCAACCCGATCGGCGGCTCGACCGGCCGCTACGCGCGGCTGGGCGACATCGTCACCGCGTCGGTGAAGGAAGCGACGCCGGAGTCGAACGTGAAGAAGGGGCAGGTCGTCAAGGCGGTGATCGTGCGGACCGTCAAGGAGCAGCGGCGCCGCGACGGCAGCTACATCCGCTTCGATCGCAACGCCGCCGTGCTGATCAACGACAACAACGAGCCGATCGGCACGCGCGTGTTCGGCCCGGTCGCGCGCGAGCTGCGCGAGCGCCGGTTCATGAAGATCATTTCGCTCGCTCCGGAGGTGCTCTAGTGCGATCAGTTCGGATGATGCGTCCGACTGATGCCATGAGTCAGCTACGCCGATTCGGAAGAACGACAACGTCCTGGTGGTCACCGGCAAGGACCGCGGCAAGCGCGGCCGCGTGCTGAAGGTGCGTGCCCGACAAGAACCGGCTTGATCGTCGAGGGCGTGAACATGATCAAGCGCCACACGAAGCCGAACCCCGGCAAGAACATCAAGGGCGGCATCGTCGAGCGCGAGGCGTCGCTGCACGCGCAGCAACGTGCAGCTGGTGTGCCCGGAGTGCGGCGCGCAGACGCGCATCGGCCACAAGATTCTCGGCGACGGCCGCAAGGTCCGGATCTGCCGCAAGTGCGAGGGGGTCGTCGACAAATGAGCCGGCTGAAAGAGAAGTACCAGAAGGAAGTCGTCGCCGGCCCTGCACGAAGGAGTTCGGCTACAAGAACGTCATGGCGGTGCCGCGGATCGAGAAGGTCGTGGTCAACATGGGGCTCGGCGAGGCGACGTCGAACGCCAAGCTCATCGACACCGGCGCCGACGAGCTGGCGCGCATCACCGGCCAGAAGCCGGTGACGCGCCGCGCGAAGAAGTCGATCGCCGCGTTCAAGGTCCGCAAGGGCATGCCGATCGGCGACGATGGTCACGCTGCGCGGCGAGCGGATGTGGGAGTTCCTCGACCGGCTGATGAGCATCGCGCTGCCGCGCGTCCGCGACTTCAAGGGCGTCTCGCCGCGCGGCTTCGACGGCCGCGGCAACTACACGCTCGGCCTGCGCGACCAGCTGCTGTTCCCCGAGATCGACTACATGAAGGTCGACAAGGCGCGCGGCATGAACGTCTCGGTGGTGACCACCGCGAAGACCGACGAGGAAGCGCGCAAGCTGCTGCAGTTCATCGGCATGCCGTTCCGGCAGGCCGGACGAGAGCTGAACACGGCTGAAGAGAATCTATGGCAACGACAGCAAAGATCGCCAAAGAGCAGAAGAAGCCGAAGTTCAAGGTCCGGCTGCGCAACCGCTGCCACCTGTGCGGCCGGCCGCGCGCCTACATGCGCAAGTTCGCGCTGTGCCGCCTGTGCTTCCGCAAGCTGGCGCTCGAAGGCGACGTCACAGGGGTGACCAAGAGCAGTTGGTGAGTTCGGAGTTGGAGAGTTGGCGAGTCTGTGAGTGATTCACCAACTCACGAACTCGCCAACTGCACCAATCAAGGTTGGAAGAGATATGACCGACCCAATCGCAGACATGCTGACGCGGATCCGCAACGCCGTGACCGCCAAGCACACGCGCGTCGATATGCCGGCGTCGCGCATCAAGGCCGACATCGCGCGGATCCTGCAGGACGAAGGCTACATCCAGGGCTTCAAGCTGCTCGACGAGCGCCGACGGCAAGCCGGCGCCGATCAAGACGCTGCGGCTGTTCCTGAAGTACGGCCCGCACGGCGAGAAGCTGATCACCGGCGTCCAGCGCATCAGCCGTCCCGGCCGCCGCGTCTACTTCGGCACGCGACGACGTGCCGGAAGTGCTGGCCGGGCTCGGCACGAGCATCCTGACGACGTCGCGCGGCGTGATGACCGGCCGCGAAGCGGTCAAGGCCGGCGTCGGCGGCGAAGTGCTCTGCAACATTTGGTAGATGACGGTCGTCAGCTGAACTGCGCCGAGCTGAAGCTCGAGCCTACTGGAGTCAGAACATGTCTCGAATCGGCAAGAAACCGATCACGATTCCCAAGGGCGTCACCGTCAAGGTGCTCGACGGCGCCGTCGAAGTGCAGGGCCCAAAGGGCAAGCTGCAAGCAGGCGTTCCCGAGCGGCATCAACTTCGAGCTGGCCGACGGCCACCTGGTCGCGAAGCGCGCGACCGACGACCCGGAGCTCGGGAAGTTCCACGGCCTGGCGCGCAGCCTGGTCGCGAACGCCGTGGCCGGCGTCACCGACGGCTTCAAGAGCGAGCTCGACATCGTCGGCGTCGGCTACCGCGCCGAGGTGAAGGGCAAGCAGGTGATTTTCGCGCTCGGCTACTCGCACGCGGTGGTGTTCGACATCCCGGCCGGGCATCGACGTCGCGATCGAGAAGCAGACGCACATCACCGTGACCGGCGTCGATCGCCAGCTGGTCGGCCAGGTGGCCGCCAACATCCGCCGCCTGCGCAAGCCGGATCCCTACAAGCAGAAGGGCGTCCGCTACACCGGCGAAGTGCTGAAGAAGAAGGCCGGGAAGACCGGCGCCAAGTAGGGCTCGGCACGGGCAGAAGCGGTCAGAATTGAAGCCATGAGAGATCAAAACCAAAGATCGATCGCCGCCGCCGCATCCAGCTGCGGCAGCGCAAGCGGATCGCCGGCACCGACCGAGCGGCCGCGCCTGAGCGTGTTCCGCAGCGTGTCGCACATCTACGCGCAGGTGATCGACGACCTGAGCGGCCAGACGCTGGTCGTCGGCGTCGAGCGTCGAGCCGTCGCTGAAAGGCGCGTTCGACAAGGGCGTGCGCGGCGGCAACCTCAAGGGCGCCGAGGCGGTCGGCAAGGCGATCGCCGAGCGCTCGATCGAAAAGGGCATCAAGCGCGTCGTGTTCGACCGCAGCGGGTTCCTGTATCACGGGCGCATCCGCGCCGTGGCCGACGCCGCGCGCAAAGCGGACTGGAGTTCTAGGACTCATGCGAACACGCGAGCGAATCGACGCCGAGCGCAGCTCGACATCAAGGACACCGTCGTCTCGATCAACCGCGTCACCAAGGTCGTCAAGGGCGGCAAGAACCTGAGCTTCAGCGCGCTGGTCGTCGTCGGCGACGGCCACGGCGTGGTCGGCTTCGGCATCGGCAAGGCGAAGGAAGTGCCGTCGGCGATCAAGAAGGGCATCGAGGCGGCGAAGAAGAACCTGATTCGCGTGCCGCTGCAGGGCACGACGATTCCGCACCCGATCGTCGGCAACTTCGGCGCGGGCAGCGTGCTGCTGAAGCCGGCGCCCGACGGCACCGGCATCATCGCCGGCGGCGCGGTGCGCGCGGTGGTGGAGGCGGCCGGGATCACGAACATCCTGACGAAGTCGCTCGGGTCGGCCAACCCGCACAACGTCGTGCGCGCGACGATCGCCGGGCTCGACTCGCTGAAGGATCCGGCGGCGATCGCCCGGATGCGCGGCAAGGAACTCGCGGAGCTGACGCGCGCGAGCGCGTAGGAACGCGCCGGCGCGAATGAAGACTATGGCGAACCAGCGCACCGATTCGAAAGGCGGCACCGTCAAGGTGACGCTGCTCAAGAGCCCGATCGGGTTCAACCGGAACCAGGCGACCGTCGTGCGGAGCCTGGGCCTGCGCCGCATCCGCCACACCGTGGAGCTGAAGGACACGCCGGCGACGCGCGGCATGATCCACAAGGTGCGGCACCTCGTCGAGGTGATCGAGTGAATTGGTGAATGACAGGTTATGAGACTCTCAGCAATCTGAAGACCGCCCAAGGGCGCGAAGCACGCCGAAGAAGCGGATCGGCCGCGGCCAGGGCTCGGGCAACGGCAAGACCGCCGGGCGCGGCCACAAGGGCGCGAAGTCGCGCTCCGGCTTCAAGTTCAAGCGCGGGTTCGAGGGCGGCCAGATGCCGCTGCACCGGCGCGTGCCGAAGCGCGGCTTCCACAACCCGTTCCGCGTCGAGTACGAGGTCGTGAACCTCGACACGCTCGGCGGCGAAGTTCGACGCCGGCACCGTCGTGACGCCGGAGCTGCTGCGCGAGCGCGGGCTGGTCGGCCGGCGGCACGCGGCCGGTGAAGGTGCTGGCGCGCGGCGAGGTCGGCAAGGCGCTGACGGTCCGGGCGCACAAGTTCAGCGGCAAGGCGGCGGAGAAGATCGCCGCCGCGGGCGGCGCGACTGAAGCGATTGCGCGTGATTTATGGAACAGCCTGAAGAACATCTTCGCCGTCTCGGAGCTGCGCAACCGCGTGCTGTTCACGCTGGCGATGCTCGCCGTCTATCGCGTCGGGTCGCACATTCACGACGCCCGGGCGTGAACATGGCGGCGCTCGCCGAGCTGGCGCGGCAGATGCAGAGCAACATGTTCGGCCTGTACGACATGTTCTCGGGCGGGAACCTGTCGAAGGTGACGATCTTCGCGCTCGGCATCATGCCGTACATCAGCGCGTCGATCATCCTGCAGCTGCTGACCGTCGTCTGGCCGTACCTCGAGAAGCCTGTCGAAGGAAGGCGAGCTCGGGCGGCGCAAGATCACGCAGTACACGCGCTACGGCACGATCTTCCTGAGCGTCGTCCAGGCGCTCGGCATCGCGATCTTCCTCGAGCGCCAGACCAACATCGCGGGCGGGCTGCCGCTGGTCTACAACCCGGGCTGGCGTTCCGGCTGATGACGGTGCTCACGCTGACGACCGGCACCTGCTTCATCATGTGGCTCGGCGAGCAGATCACCGAGCGCGGCATCGGCAACGGCATGTCGCTCATCATCTACGCGGGCATCGTCGTCGGCCTGCCGCGCGCGGTGATCCAGACGATCGATCAGATGCGCACCGGCCAGATCGGGCTGATCCCGATCCTGATCCTGCTGGTCATGATGGTCGCTCGTGATCGCCGCGATCATCTTCGTCGAGCGCGGGCACCGGCGGGTCACGGTGCAGTACGCCAAGCGCGTCGTCGGGCGCCGGATGTACGGCGGCTCGAGCACGCACATTCCGCTGAAGGTCAACACCGGCGGCGTCATCCCGGTGATCTTCGCGTCGTCGATCCTGGCGTTCCCGGCGACGATCGCCCAGGCGTTCCCCGGCAGCCCGATCGCCGACTGCGGTGCAACACGCAGCTCGGCATCGGGCATGCCGCTGCACAACCTGCTCTACGTGGCCGGGATCATCTTCTTCGCGTACTTCTACACCGCGATCATCTTCAATCCGGATGACGTCGCGGAGAACATGCGGAAGTACGGCGGGTTCGTGCCCGGGCATCCGCCCGGGCAAGCGGACCGCCGAGTACATCGACACGATCCTGGCGCGCATCACGCTGGCCGGCGCGATCTACCTGTCGCTCATCGCGATCCTGCCGCACGTTCCTGATCAGCGGGTTCCGGGTCGCGCCGATTCCGTTCATCGGCGACTGGCTCGATGCCGCGCTGCCGCGGTTCATCACCGAGGGCATGGGCGTCACGTTCTTCTTCGGCGGCACGTCGCTGCTGATCGTCGTCGGCGTGGCGATGGACACGGTGCAGCAGGTCGAGTCGCAGCTGATCATGCGGCACTACGACGGGTTCATGAAGAAGACGCGGATTCGCGGACGGCAGACGGTCTAACGACTGACCGGAGGCGCAGGGCGCAGAGGCTATGGCGCTGAATCTGATCATGCTGGGCCCGCCAGGCGCGGGGAAGGGAACGCAGGCCGAGCGGTTCGCGCAGCGAGCGCGGGATCCCGAAGATCTCGACCGGCGACATCCTGCGCGAGGCGGTGCAGGCCGGCACGCGATCGGGCTGCGGGCCAAGGCGATCATGGACCGCGGCGAGCTGGTGGGCGACGACGTGATGATCGGGATCGTGCGCGAGCGGCTCGATCGGCCGGATGCGCCGCCGGGGTTCATCCTGGACGGGTTTCCGCGCACGGTCGCGCAGGCGGCGGCGCTCGACGCGATCATGGCCGGGCGCGATCCGCTGATCGTCGTCGACATCGCCGTGCCCGAAGGCGGAGCTGGTGCGGCGGCTGGCGTCGCGGCTGATCTGCGAGTCGTGCGGCGCTGAACGCGCGAAGGCGAGCCGGCGGCGACGCGGGACGTGCCAGCGGTGCGGCGGACAGCTGGAGCAGCGCGCCGACGACAACGAGGCGGTCGTGCGCGAGCGGTTGAAGGTGTATCACCGCAAGACGGAGCCGCTCGTCGAGTACTACCGCGCGCGGCCGACGTTCCGGTCGATCGACGGCGCGCAGCCGCCCGATCGGGTGGCGGCGGCGCTGGCGGCGGCGATCGACGCGGTCGCCAACGGCGAGCCAGGGAACGGCTGCGGTGATTGTCTGCCGTTCGGCCGCGGAGCTCGAGCGGATGCGCGCGGCCGGGCGGCTGGTCGGCGAGGTGCTGACGGAGCTGGCGGCGATGGTCGCGCCGGGCGTGACGACCGCGGATCTCGATGCCGCTGGCGGAGAAGCGGATCGCCGACGCGGGCGCGACGCCGGCGTTCAAGGGGTATCACGGCTACCCGGCGACGATTTGCGCGTCGATCAACGAAGAGGTGATTCACGGGATTCCCTCCGGCCGGCGGGTGCTGGACGAGGGCGACATCATCTCGATCGACGTCGGCGCGTCGCTGAACGGCTACTTCGGCGACAGCGCGATCACGCTGCCGGTCGGCCGCGTGTCGGAGGAGGCGGCGCACGCTGCTGCGGGTGACCGAGGAGGCGCTCTACAAGGCGATCGAGCGGGCGCGGCCGGGCGGCCGGATGTCCGACATCGGCCACGCGGTGCAGCAGCACGTCGAGGCGTACGGGTTCTCGGTGGTGCGCGAGTTCGTCGGCCACGGCATCGGCCAGCGGATGCACGAGGAGCCGCAGGTGCCGAACTACGGCGAGCCCGGACGCGGACCGCGGCTCGGCCGAAGGCATGGTGCTGGCGATCGAGCCGATGGTGAATGCCGGCAAGCCGGCGGTGAAGGTGCTGGCCGACGGCTGGACGGCGGTGACGCGCGACCGCAGCCTGTCGGCGCACTTCGAGCACACGGTGGCGGTGACGGCGGGCGAGCCGTGGATTCTGACGGCGAGAGAAGTGCCGGTTCGCGGCGCCGACGTAACCGGAGACGGTGACCGAGCAGCTGCCGCAGCGCGCTGTATCGCGTGAGGCTGGACGGCGGCGGGCAGGTGACGGCGCATATCGCCGATCGGATCGACCGCAACTTCGTCCGGGTGCTGGTCGGCGACCGGGTGCGGGTCGAACTGTCGCCGGTCGACATCGGGCGCGGGCGGATCGTGGAGAAGCTGAGATGAGAAGCTGAGGACCTGAGGATCCGACTTCACCGGATCTCACCTAGATTGAGCGAGGTCGTCATGAAGGTGCGAGCATCGGTTCGACGGATTTGCGACAAGTGCAAGATCGTCCGCCGCCGCGGCGTGGTGCGGGTGATCTGTCCGAACCAGAAACACAAGCAGCGACAGGGATAGCTGACTGAGTTCGTGATGTCAGCTGAGTGCTAGGTGACTGAATCGCCGACTCGCCAGACTCGCCGAACTGACCGAACTTCGAGGATTCAGTCTATGGCACGAATTGCAGGCGTCGATCTTCCCCGCACCAAGCGCGTCGAGATCGGGCTCACCTACATCTACGGCATCGGCCGCGTGCGCTCGAACACCATCCTGAAGGATGCCGGCGTCAGCCCCGACGTCCGCGTCAAGGATCTGTCCGAGGACGACGTCCGGAAGATCAGCCGGGTCATCGAGGAACAGGGCGGCGTCGAAGGCGATCTCCGCAAGGAGATCTCGATGAACATCAAGCGGCTGATGGAAATCGGCTGCTACCGCGGCATGCGCCACCGCCGCGGGCTGCCGGTGCGCGGCCAGCGGACGCGCACCAACGCGCGGACGCGCAAGGGCCCGCGCAAGGGCGCGATCGCGAAGAAGAAGACGGTTTAACATTATGGCCAAGAGCTGAAGCGGCCGCCGAAGGCGCCACACCCGAGAAAAAAGAAGGCGCCGCCGGAAAGCGGAAGAAGACCTTCAAGAAGCGCGGCGAGAAGCGCATCGTCCACCACGGGCTGGCGCACATCCACGCGTCGTTCAACAACACCACGGTGACGATCACCGACACCGAGGGCAACGTCGTCGCCTGGTCGAGCGCCGGCGGCATCGGCTTCAAGGGGTCGCGCAAGGGCACGCCGTTCGCGGCGACGCAGGCGGCGCTCAACGCCGGCAACGCGGCGAAGGCGGTCGGCATGCGCTCGCTCGACGTGCGGGTGAAGGGGCCGGGCTCCGGCCGCGAGTCGGCGATCCGCGCGCTGCAGACCGTCGGGCTGGAAGTGAAGTCGATCCGCGACGTGACGCCGATTCCGCACAACGGATGCCGTCCGCCGAAGCGGAGGAGAGGTGTGAAATGGCTCGTTATATCGGACCGGTCTGCCGTCTGTGCCGCCGCGAGGGGATGAAGCTGTTCCTCAAGGGCGAGCGCTGCTACACGGAGAAGTGCGCGATCGAGAAGCGCAACTTCCCGCCCGGGCAGCACGGCAAGACGCGGAAGGCGAAGCTCGCCGGCTACGGCCTGCAGCTGCGCGAGAAGCAGAAGGTCAAGCGCATCTACGGCGTGCTCGAGGATCAGTTCCGCGGCTACTTCGAGGCGGCCGAGCGCACGCGCGGCATCACCGGCGAGACGCTGCTGCAGCTGCTCGAGCGGCGGCTGGACAACGTCGTCTACCGCCTCGGCCTGGCGACGTCGCGGCCGCAGGCGCGGCAGCTCGTGCGCCACGGGCACTTCCTCGTCAACGGCAAGAAGGTCGACATCCCGTCGTACTCGGTGAAGCAGGGCGACGTCGTCACCGTCCTCGGCCGGACCCAGAAGAACCCGACGATCGAGCACGCGATGGAGGAAGTGAAGGGCCGCGGCATTCCCGGCTGGCTCTCGTTCGACGCGAACTCGATCACCGGCCGCATCGTCTCGATGCCGACGCGCGAGCAGATCAACCTGCCGGTGCAGGAACAGCTGATCGTCGAGTTGTATTCGAAGTAGGAATCTGAAATTGGAATACGAAGTTGGTAATTGGACTTGTCAAATTCGAACTTCAGCCGATTCGCGTCACGTCGCTAGCCGCCGATCCGCAGCCTTACACAGACCTGCGGCGTGAGGTCGGCGGTCACTTGCAGGTCTGGAGGCCCGTCTGCGGGCCCGTAGCGAAAGGACAAGGCACTCATGCTCTGGAAAGGTTTTCAGCGACCCAAGCGGCTGGAGTTCGAGCGCGAGACGCTCACCGATCGGTTCGGCCGGTTCTACGCGCAGCCGTTCGAGCGCGGCTTCGGCACGACCATCGGCAACGCGCTGCGGCGCGTGCTGCTGTCGTCGATTGAAGGCGCGGCGATCACCGCGGTGAAGATCGACGGCGTGCTCCACGAGTTCTCGCCGATTCCCGGCGTCGTCGAGGACGCGACCGACATCATCCTCAACCTGAAGCAGATCCCGCTCAAGCTGCACGTCGATCACACCAAGACGCTGATGCTGCGCGTCGACAAGGCCGGCGAAGTGCGCGCCCGCGACATCCAGGCCGACGCCGACGTCGAGATCCTCGAGCCCGACGCCCACATCGCGACCATCGCCGAGGGCGGCAAGCTCCACATGGAGATGCGGATGAAGCGCGGCCGCGGCTACGTGTCGGCCGACAAGAACTTCGACGAGGACCTCGGCATCGGCTGGATCCCGATCGACTCGGTCCACTCGCCGATCAAGAAGGTGAACTACCTGGTCGAGGCGGCGCGCCTCGGACAGACGACCGACTACGACAAGCTGACGGTCGACGTCTGGACCAACGGCTCGATCAGCGCGCGCGACGCCGTGTCGCTGGCGGCCAAGCTGATTCGCGATCACCTGAACATCTTCATCAACCTCGAGGAGGGCGCCGAGCCGCAGGCCGAGGCGGCGGGCGATCAGCCGCGCGCCGGCGTCGGCAACGAGAACCTCGACAAGTCGGTCGAGGAGCTCGAGCTGTCGGTCCGGTCGTACAACTGCCTGAAGAACGCGAACATCCGGACGATTCGCGAGCTGGTGCAGAAGACCGAAGGCGAGATGCTCAAGACCAAGAACTTCGGGCGCAAGAGCCTGAACGAGATCAAGGAAATCCTGCACACGATGGGCCTGAGCCTCGGCATGCGCGTCGATCAGCCGGCGGCGGCATCGCAGGAGTAGAGGGCTGGAGGCTGGGGACTGGGGCTGGCGGCTGGGACGTTTCCAGCCTCCAGCCTCCAGCCTCCTGCCCATCCGAGCCCAGATAAAGACATGAGACATCGAGTCGCACATCGAAAACTGGGCCGCGTCACCGAGCATCGCATCGCGATGCTGCGGAACCAGGCGACCGCGCTGCTGCGCTACGAGCACCTGACGACGACGGTGCCGCGCGCGAAGGAGCTGCGGCCGTTCGTCGAGCGGCTGATCACCATCGCCAAGCGCGGCGTGCTGGCGGCGCCGACGAACGGCAAGGTCTTCACATGCCCGCCGCCTGGTGATGCACGACCTGCAGGATCGCGAGGTCGTCACCAAGCTGTTCGAGACGATCGCGCCGCGGTTCGCCGCGGCCGGGCGGCTACACGCGCCTGCTGCGCCTCGGGTTCCGCAGGGGCGACGCCGCCGAAATCGCGCAGGTCGAGCTCGTCGGCAGCGAGTTCAATCCGCGCGCCAAGGCCGAAGCCGACGCGAACGAAGACCGAGGGCGAGCAGCCGAAGAAGGCCAAGGGCGTCGGCGGCCGGCTGCGGGCGGCGGCCGAGCGGCTGCGCGGCAAGAAGGAAGAACCGGGCGGGCCCGAAGAGAAGGCGCCCAAGCGGACCGCCCCGAAGGGCGCGTCGCGCAAGGTGACCACGCCGCGGAAAGCGGGCGGCAGCTAGGAATTTACAATTGGAAATTTACAATGGGGAATTACGGGCTAGAATCTCCGGCATTCCTCATTGTTTCTTGTAAATTGTAAATTCCAGAGGAGCACGGCGATGCGGGTTGCACTTCTTGTGATCTTGTTCGCGCTCTGCGCCATCCCGACCGGTTCCGCCCAGAGGCCTCCCGCAGTTCGGCGGCGGCGGCGGGGCCAACTACGGCGGCTACGCGTTCGTGGAGTGCACGGCGGCGAACAAGCCGGCGGTGCGGCTTGTGCTGATGCAAGGGCGTCGTGCCCCCGGCGCTCCCCGCGAGCGCGCCGCGGCCGTCGCTGGCGGTGATCCTGCCGGGCAGTCCAGACAGCGTCGCCGGCAAGGAAGTCACGGTGTCGAAGGATCCCGCCGGTCCTGGCCAGATGGTGTCGTGCCCGGTTGTCGGCGCATGCGTCGTGGCCGAAACGGGAACGGTCACGCTCGAGCCGCGCGGGCAGCGACGGGACCTACAAGGGGCAGTTCAAGGCGACGTGGCCGCCGATCCCGGAGCGCACCGGCAAGTTCAGCGTGGGGTGGAGGGATTCGGGCAAGACCTGCGGATAGCTACTCCACCGAGGACGCAGAGGCGCAAAGGTTACGCGTCAGCGTCCAGTGGCCTCCTTCCAGTAACCAAGTGTTACCGCCGTCACACGACCTTCTCCTTCCCGTTTCAACGCCACGTACAGGCCTTGAGCCAGGTCGGTCTGGCCGAGCAGGGCCAGGCTCCGGATGATGCGCGTCAGGCGAAGCAGGTTATGGTTGCCGGCGCTGCAGCCATTCCGGTGAACGGTCCTCCCATTGGCCGCGATCGGACGATACGCGGAGCGCCGAGCGGAAGCGATCGAATCGTGAATCCGTAAAACCGCCAGCATGCGGTCGAGCGCGCGGCGCAGGTTCGCCGCAAGCGGCGGCTGCAGAAAGGCGACGCGGTCGGCGGGCGTCAGCAGCGGCGCGTCCGGATTGAACCGGCTGGGCTCGTCGAGCGGAAAGAGCCACTGGATGTAGTCGTGCACCGCCTCGAGCTGCCCGTCGTCCCACGCGAGGATGTCGTCGAGCGTCCGGCCGCTCGTGTCAGGGCTGTCCCCCCGGTAAAACCGCGATTGCGATCGGCCGTCAGACGGCGCCCTCGCCTCAGTCCGAGAACGTCGAGCGGTCGCCGACAGCCGCCGGCCATCCGCGGCATCCCGAGCTCGGCCGGTTATGGGGCGATGACGCGAAGCGGCGGCGAGGACGCAGGGCAGACGGACCGTCAGCTCTCGTCGACGGCTACGCGTTGTTCAACACCCTATCTCTCGATCGCCTGAGCACCTCTTCTCACTTCCACCCCGGCCCGCTCCGCCTTGGCGGCGGCGATGATCTTCGCCTGCAGCGGCGTCGGCACTTCGTCGTAGTGCGAGTACTCCATGTGGTACGAGCCGCGGCCGCCGGTGGCCGACGTGAGGTGCTGCTCGTAGGTCAGCATCTCGGACATCGGCACCTGCGCCTTGATGACGGTCGTGCCGCCGCGCGTGTCCATGCCGCCGATCCGGCCGCGCCGGCCGTTCAGATCGCCCATCAGATCGCCGGCGTAGTCTGACGGTGCGTAGACCTCGACGTTCATGATCGGCTCGAGAATCGTCGGGCGCGCCCGCGTCATCGCATCCTTGAAAGCGAGCGAGCCGGCGAGCTTGAACGACAGCTCGTTCGAGTCGACGTCGTGGTACGAGCCGTCGAACACCGTCACGCGGAAGTCGACCATCGGGTAGCCGGCGAGATAACCGCGCGTTCGGGCATCCTGGATCCCCTTTTCGACCGCCGGCACGAACTGGCGCGGGATGGAGCCGCCGAAGATGTCGTCGACGAACTCGAAGTCGGCGCCGCGGGCGAGCGGCTCGACCTTGATCTTGCAGTCGCCGAACTGGCCGTGGCCGCCGGTCTGCTTCTTGTGGCGGCCGTGCGCCTCGGTCGACGCCTTGATCGTCTCGCGGTACGGGATCCGCGGCGGCTTCAGGTTGACGTCGACGCCGAAGCGGCGCTTCAGCTTCGCGACCGTCACCTCGATGTGCAGCTGGCCCTGTCCCGACAGCAGCAGCTCCTTGGTCTGCGGATCGCGGCTGTACTTGATCGACGGATCCTCTTCCTCCAGGCGGTGCATCGACGTGCTGATCTTGTCCTCGTCGCCGCGGCTCTTCGGCTCGATCGCGTACGACAGCACCGGCTCGGGGAACTTCAGCGGCGGGAACGTCAACGGATCGGTTTTGTCGCCCAGGGTGTCGTTCGTGAGCGTGTCCTTGAGCTTCGCGACGGCGCCGAGATCCCCCGCCTTGATTTCCGGCACAGTCGCTGGTGTCTTGCCTTGCTGGAGCTGCAGGTGCCCGAGGCGCTCAGGGATGTCTTTGGTCTTGTTGTGGACCGTCGAGTCGGACTTGAGGACACCCGACACGACCCGAAACATCGTGATCCGGCCGGCGAACGGGTCCGCGACGGTCTTCCAGACGAACGCCGAGACCGGTGCCTTCTCGTCGGCCTTCCGGATCTGTTCGGCGCCGCCTTTGTCGATGGCCTTGAATGGCCGATCCGCTGGTGACGGCACGTAGCTGACGATCGCGTCGAGCAGCGGCTGGACACCGACGTTCAGCAGGCTCGACACGCAGGCCAGCGGGAACACCTTGGCTGCCGCGACCGCGCCGCGCAAGCCGGCGACGAGCTCTTCGTCGGTCAGCGTTCCTGCCTCGAAGAACGTCTCCATCAGCTTCTCGTCGGCCTCGGCGACCATCTCGATCAGCGCCTCGCGCGCCGCCTCGACCGCCGCGGCCATGTCGGCGGGCACGGGCCCCTCGGTGAACTTGCCGCTCTCGTCGGTTTGGTAGCGTATATGCCTTGCGGCTGACGAGATCGACGACGCCCTTGAACGCTTTTTCCTCGCCGATCGGCAGCTGGATGGGAATCACCGTCCGGCCGCAGGCCTCGCGCAGCGACTGCAGCGATCGATCGAGGCTGGCCCGATCGCGATCCGATGCGGTTCAGGACGACGATGCGCGGCAGCTCCAGCTCCTGGGCGGCCTCCCAGACCTTTTCGGTCTGCACCATCACGCCGGCGACCGCATCGACGACTACGAGCGCGGCGTCAGCGACGGTAAGCGCCGCGCGCGCGTCGCTCAGGAAGTTGCCGATGCCCGGCGTATCGATGATGTTGATCTTGTGTTTGTTCCACTCCGCGTAGGCGAGGCTGGCCGACAAGGTGTGCTTGCGGGCAATCTCTTCTTCGTCGAAATCGGTGACGGTCGTCCCTTCGTCCACCTTGCCGAACCGGTTCACCATGCCCGCCGTCGACAGGATGGCGGCGGCAAGCTGCGTCTTACCCGAGCCCGTGTGTCCGACGAGGGCAACATTCCGGATGCTGGCGGCGTCGTAAACCTTCATAGCCTGGGGCCCCCTTCAACTGGTGCGCTCCAAAGGCGGATCATATTCCGAAGGAGGCGGCAGCGGCTATAGCCAGGCCCGTTCCGGGCCGATAGGACCGAGGTAATGACTACTCTCGACTCGAGCGAGGCTCGACTCGACCGCGAGTCTCGACTCGACCGCGAGCGCTGCGCCCAGAGCTCAGGCGTGGCGCGTCGCGGTGCTGCTCTTCGGCTCGGGGTGCTCGGCGCTCATCTACCAGACGGCCTGGATGCGTGAATTCCGGCTGATCTTCGGCGCGTCGACGGCGGCGTCGGCCGCCGTGCTGGCGATCTTCGTGGGCGGACTCGGTCTTGGCGGCCTCATCCTCGGACCGCGCGTCGACCGTCACCCGCGGCCCATCCTGTACTACGCGCGGCTCGAAGCGATCGTGGCGGTGTCGGCCGCGCTCACGCCGCTCGTCCTGGCCGTCGTTCAGTTTGATTTACTTCGCGATGGGCGGCACGCCTCGTCTCGGCACGGCGGGAGGCACGATCCTGCGCCTGCTGCTCAGCACGGTGGTGCTCGCCGTTCCGACCGTCGTGATGGGCGGCACGCTGCCCGCGGCCGCCCGCGGCGTCACCCGTGGCAGCGACGCCCGGCGGCAGGACGTTGCCGCGCTGTACGGCCTCAACACGCTCGGCGCGGTGGTGGGGTGCGTCGCATCGACCTTCTACCTGCTCGAGATCTTCGGCACTCGCAACACGCTCTGGCTCGCCGCCGCACTCAACGGTATTGTCGTCATCCTGGCGCGCCAGGTCGATCGCACGTCAGTCGCCGCTGAGCCAGAAGCCACAGAAGCCGCAGACAGCCGCCTCGGCCCCGGCCGCCAGTGGCGCCGCAGGCCCCGACCTGGTTCCTGCTGGTCGCGTCGGGCGTGGTCGGGTTCGCGTTCTTCCTGATGGAGCTGGTCTGGTATCGGATGCTGGGTCCGCTTCTCGGAGGATCGGTGTTCACCTTCGGGCTGATCCTTGCGGTGGCGCTCGTCGGCATCGGCATCGGCGGCCTCCTGTACTCGCTGATCGGCGTCAACCGGCCGGCGTCGCTGGCGGGGCTCGCCACGTCGTGCCTGCTCGAGGCGGCCGCCATCGCGCTCGCCTTCGCGCTCGGCGATCGCATCGCCGTGCTCGCGCTGGTGCTGATGCCGCTGGGCCAGGCGGCGTTCGGCGCGCTGGTCGCCGGCTGGACGATCGTCGCCGTGATCGTCGTGTTGCCCGCGGCGCTCATTTCCGGCTACCAGTTTCCGCAGCTCATTGCGCTCTTCGGGCGGGGCCGCGACCACGTCGGTCGGCAAATCGGCCTGGCCTACGCGGCGAACACGGTCGGCGCGATTGCCGGATCGCTGGCCGGTGGATTTCTCGTCCTGCCGCTCCTGTCGACACCCGGTGCGTGGCGATTCGCGGCGCTCTGCCTCGTGGCGCTCGGCATCGCGGCGGCCGTGTTGTCGATCGTCGCGTCCGGCGTAGGGTCCGGCGTACAGCCCGACTTCAGCGGACCTCGACGACACGTCCGCCTAAAGGCGGACGCTAGCGGCGTGGAAGCCAATCGTCGCACCGGCACTGCTGGCCGGGGTCACGATCCTGCTGCTGACGGCCACTGGTCCGACCGCGGTCTGGCGGCACAGCGGCATCGCTTCCGGCACGGCGGGCATCACGACGATCACCTCGCCACAGGAGCTCCGCGGCTGGATGCACGCCCAGCGCAGCTTCGTCGAATGGCAGGCCGACGGCTTCGAGAGCAGCGTCGCCCTCTCGGTCGGCAGCGGCGGCTACGCGTTCGTCGTCAACGGCAAGGCCGACGGCAGCGCGCGCGTGGATGCGGGCACGCAGGTCATGCTGGCCCTCATCGGCAGCATCCTCCATCCGAACCCGCGGCATTCACTGGTGATCGGCCTCGGGACCGGCAGCTCCGCCGGCTGGCTGGGGGTCGTTCCCTCGATGGAACGCGTCGACGTCGTCGAGCTCGAGCCGATCGTCCTCGAAGTCGCGCGGCAATCCCACGCGGTGAACCAGGACGTGCTCAACAACCCGAAGGTGCACGTGCGCATCGGCGATGCGCGAGAGGTGCTGCTGACGGCGAACCAGACCTACGATCTGATTGCGTCCGAGCCCTCGAATCCGTTTCGCGCGGGTATCGCCAGCCTGTTCACGCAGGAGTACTACCGCGCCGCCAGCGACCGGTTGACCGACGACGGGCTGTTCCTGCAGTGGCTCCAGGCGTATGGCGTCGACGCGTCGGCCGTCCGGACGGTCTACGCGACGATGGCGTCGGTGTTTCCATCGGTCGAAACCTGGCAGACCCGAGGCGGCGACATCGTGCTGGTGGGGGCGAAGCGCGCGCCGGTCTACGACCCGGCGCGAATTGCCGCGCGCATCCAGGAAGAGCCGTACCGCTCGGCCCTCCGCGTGGCATGGCGGTCGACCGGGCTCAGTGGATTCCTCGGCCGCTATCTGGCTGGCGACCAGCTCGCCCGCGCGATCGCGTCCGCGCCCGGCGTCCAGATCAACACCGACGATCGCAACGTCGTGGAGTTCGGCTTCGCGCGATCGCTGGGACGGGACTACCAGATGGTTTCGCAGATACGCGCGCTGGCCCACGCGGTCGGCGCGACCCGTCCGCCGATCGATGCGGCGGGCATCGACTGGGCGGCCGTCGAGACGTCGTGGGTGAGCCAGATTGCCGCCGAGGGCGGCGTCATCCAGATCAGTCCGCAGGCGAGCCCGGCCGATCGCGCGCGCCAACTCGCCCTGATTCACTATTACCGCGAGGACAACCTCGAGGCCGCCCGCGCCACGTGGGCGCAGCAGTCCGGCGCCCCGGCCGATCAGAACGAGATCGCGATGGTGGCCGACATCCAGGCGACCGCGGCCGCTCCAGAAGCGATGCACACCATCGAGCAGCTCCGCGAATTTCATTCCGGCGAAGCCGACGTCATGCTCGCGGAACTGCGGGTCGCCCAGCGCGACTCCGAGGGGGCCGCCGCCGCGCTCGAGCGGGCGTTCGCGACGTTCCGCCGGGATCCCTGGGCGCTGCCGCAATTTACGCAGAAGGGCGTCGCGCCGCGCCCAGATGCTCGGCGCGTCGAACCCGGCGCTCGCGCGGCGGATGATCGAGGCGCTGCGGGAGCCATTTGCGGTGAAGGTCGCCGACCATCGCCGCCGCGTGGCGGTCGCGTTCCTGACCAGCCACGCCGACTTCAAGGCGATGTGCGCTGATGCGATCGGCGCCCTCGAGCCGAACGTCCCGTGGGCCGGCGATTTCCTGGCGCTGCGCCGCGATTGCTACGCAGAAACCGGCAACTCGCGCCTGGCCGCGGCGACCCGGGAGCTGAACGAGTACCTGTCGATGGAAGGCCTGCCGCTGGATACGGGGGTTCCTTCGACTCCCGCGGCGGCGTCGCTCAGGACAGGTTCTACTCGTAGCGCAGGGCTTCGATAGGATCCAGCCGCGACGCCTTGAACGCCGGGTACATCCCGAAGAAGATCCCGACCGAGGCCGAGAAGCCGAGGCCGAGCGCGAACGACCACCACGGCAGCGAGATCGGGAAGCCCGACACGAGGTGCACGACCCAGCCGATCGCCGCGCCGAGCACGATCCCGAGCAGGCCGCCCATCGACGTCAGGAACGCCGCCTCCATCAGGAACTGAAACAGAATTTCGGCCCGCCGCGCGCCGAGCGCTTTCCGGACGCCGATCTCGCGCGTCCGCTCGGTGACCGAGATCGACATGATCGCCATCACGCCGATCCCGCCGACCATCAGGGCGATCGACGAGATCACGATCAGGGCGAGAAACGTCGCCTGGCTGATCGAATCCCACAACTCCAGGATGGCGTCCTGCGTCATGATGTCGAAATCGTCGGGTTCGTCGAGGCGCAGGCCGTGGCGGATGCGCATGATCCGCTGGACGTCGGCGATCGCCTCCTTCTGGTCGACCCCGGGCCGGGGCACGGCGGCGATCTGGATGGGAATCAGCTCCGTCACGTTGCGGCCACGGCCGACGACCATCCCGCCGATACCGAACTGCCGCTGGTACGACGTATAAGGAATGACGACGAAATCGTCCTGTCCGGCGTTGAACCCGCCGACGCCCGGACGCTTCTCGAACACGCCGACGACGGTGTATCGCTGGGCGCCGACGCGAACGAGCTTTCCGATCGGATCGGTCGCCGATTCGCCGAACAGGGCCTGATACGGCGTCTGGCCGAGGACGACGACATTCTTCCGATATTGAACCTCCGTGCCGGTAAAGAACCGGCCGAACGTCAGATCCAGGCTCGTGCCGACCGCGAAGTTCTCGGTCGTCCCGAAGACGATCATCGGGCGCGTACGTCGCTCGCGGTAGAACACACGCTCCTGGGTGGGTGGTCCAAAACCGCCGGCGCCGAGCTGAACGTCGACAAGCTGAATCGTCGGCGCCTCTTCGAGCGCGCGCATATCGGAGACCGTCAGGTTCGGCCGCTTCATCAGCTGGTTGAAGATGTCGCCGCTCGTCATGCTGGCCGGGCCGAAGCGCTGGACGAAGATGATGTCCGGGCCGATCTCGCGGACCGAATCGCGCAGCGACTCGTCGAAGCCGCGGATCATCGCCGTCATCCCGACGATCGACGTGATCCCGATGACGACACCCAGCACCGTGAGCGCGGAGCGCATCTTGTTGCTGCGCACGGTGTCGAGCGCCATCACGACGACTTCGCCGAGGAGGCTGGATCTCATTTTTCCACTGGCGCCGGGGCCCCACCCCCGGCGCGAACTGACGCTGATGCCTCGCCTCCCACCTTCGCTCGCGGATAAACCTCGCGAGCTATGTGGCAAGCGGACGTCCCTTGGCCACGTAGCGCGAAGCGCGAAGGTGGCTCGGCTCGGCATGGCCGCAGGCGCTGCTGTCTCTGTCCGCGGGCCATCAGACGGATCATTACTCTTTGCGGAGCGCTTCGATTGGATCCAAGCGCGCCGCCCGTGCCGCCGGATACAGGCCGAAGAACAGCCCACCAGTGCGGTGATGCCGATGCCGAGCGCGACCGACCAGACCTCGACCGACGCGGTGATCGGCGTGAACTGCGACACCACCGTGGCAAAAATCGCCCCCAGGGCGACGCCGATCATGCCGCCAAGCACCGACAGCACGACCGACTCGGTGAGCATCTGCGCCATGATGTCGGAACGCCGCGCGCCCAGCGCCTTGCGCAGGCCGATCTCGCGCGTCCGTTCGGTCACGACCATCAGCATGATGTTCATGATGACGATGCCGCCGACCACCAGCGAGAGCGCGACGACGCCCACCAGCACGGCAAAGATGCCGTTCGTGGCCTGGCGGTAGAGCGACAGGAACGTCTCGGAGGTGAACAGGCCGAAGTTGTCCGCCTGCCTGGGCCTGAGCCGCCGCGCGATTCGCAGCGCCAGCGTCGCATCGTCCATCGCCTGGTCGAGCTGCGAGATGTCCTGCGGCTTGACGGTGAGTGACAGCTGGCGGCGCGCGCCGAAAATCATCTGGAACTGGCGGAGCGGGATGATCGCGAACGCGTCCTGCGACCGGCCCAGGAAGGTCCCGCGCTTGGCGCTGACGCCGACGACGCGGAAATGGACGCCTTCGATCTGAAGGGTCTTCTCCAGCGGATCGACGGCGCCGAACAGCCGATCAGCGATTTCCCAGCCGATCACCACCACGGGATGGGCACGCGCGACCTCCGAGGCGCTCATCAGGCGGCCGCGCTCGGCGTTGAACGTCGAGAACTCCGCGAATTGCTCGGTCACGCCCGTGATCGCCGCTGAGTCGATCGACTTGTCGCGATAGGTGATCGCGCCGGATCCCTCGGATTCGAGCATGACGGCGCGCACCAGCGGTCCATACCGCTTGATCGCGTCGGCGTCCGCCGCGGTGATGCGCGGATTCCCTCGCATCCGGTCGAAATCGTCCTCGCTGAAGGCCATCGGGAACTGCTGGACGCTGAACGAGTCGGCGCCCGCCTGGCTGAGGATGGCGTCCTGGACGGCCGCGTTGAGGCCCTGGATCAGCGACGACCACCGCGATGATCGACGTGACCGCGACGATGTTGCCGAGCACGGTCATGAACGACCGGAGCTTTGATGCCCAGATCGCCGCGAGCGCGATGCCGGCTGCTTCGAGGAACTTGTTCACCGGATGCGTTGCGTCTCGACCTTCTACCTGGCTGCCGTCAACGATGCTGCGGACCGATGCGAACGGCCCGGTGATCACCTCGTCGCCGGCCTTCAGTCCCGAGAGGACTTCGAAGTACTGCTCGCCGGCGATCCCCATCTTGATCGGGACGAACTCGGCGCGGCCGTTGCGGATGACGAACACGCCCTCGGTTTCCTTGCGCGTCTGGCCTGCGGGCAGCTCGGCCGCCGAGGCGACCGGATCCATCATCGATCCCTCGCTGCGCGGCCGGCGGCGGCGGTCGTCTGCGCTGCTCGCGGACGATCTGACCCGTCGCATCGTCGTAGACGAGCTCGCGAACGGCAACCGCCGCGATCGGCACGGCCGTCGACGCCCTTGCGCGTGGCGGTGGTGATGTCGGCCGTGCACGTGAAGCTCGGTCGCACGTCCGGGATGTCCCCGTCGATGGCGATCGACGACCTTGAAGTTGGTCGCCTGCCGCGAGCCGGCGGCGCCGGGCGCCTGAATCGGGCTGTTGCCGATCTCGGTGACCTTGCCGGTAGAAGGTCTTGTCCGGCAGCGCGTCGATGATCGACCTTCGCCCGCTGCCCGAGCGAGACCTGCGGGATGTTCGTCTCGTCGACTTCCACCTCGGCCTGGATGACGGACATGTCGGCGAGCGTCAGGAGCACGGTCCCCGCGTTGTTCATCGTGCCGATGACCGCCGTTTCGCCCTGCTGGATGTTCCGGCGCGTCACGATGCCGTCGATCGGCGACTCGATGCGGACTTTGCTCAGGTCGTAGCGCGCGCTCTCGAGCCCGGCGCGCTCCTGCTCGATGCGGGCCGCCTGCGCGGAGACCTGCTTTTCGCGCTCCTGCAGCGTCGATTCGGCGGCGCGCACCTCGTTCTCGGCCCGCTCGAGCGCTTCGCGGGTAGTGAGCTGCTGGCTCCACAGCTCTCGCTGGCGCGCGAGGTTGCGCGACGCCTGCTCCACCTGGACGCGCGCGGTCTGCACCGACTGGCGGCTCTGCTCGAGCGACGCGCCGGCCGCGTCGAGCGACGCCGTGCCGCTGTCGACGCGCGTCCGGAGCGACTTGGGATCGATCTGCAGCAGGAACTGCCCGCGCTTGACGCGGTCGCCTTCGTTGACCGCGAGCTCGACGACGCGGCCCGGGGTTTCCGCGCTGATGTTGACGAGCCGCTTCGGCTGAATCTTGCCGGACGCCGACACGATCGCCTCGAGGTCGCGGGCCTTGATGCCCTCGACGGTGACGCCGGGCGACGTATCGCGGGCGTACCAGAGGTTGGCGGCGATGACGGCAGCGGCCACGAGGGCCACGCCGACGATAGATCAGGATCTTCTTTCCAGTCATCCGTTGCTACGCTCCTGCGAACGCGGTCAGCGCCGCCGCGACCACGAGTGCGAACACCACATACAGGCCGAGCAGCGTCCAGGCGATCGGACCGCTCTTCCGCTTGTACAGCACGGCGGCGCCGATTGCGAGGTTCACGAGCCACCAGATACGGAACAGGTCGATCCAGCCCAGAAACCGCGCAAAGAAACTCGTCTCATCGAGCATCGGCAGGAACACCGCCAGCGTCGTGCGCACTCGCCATCGTCTCGCGCGCGTAGTTCAGCGGCAGGATGAACAGCTGCTGGAGCGCCAGGAGGACCTGGGAGTGTGCGACGATCGCGTAGGCCTGCTTGAACGTGGCGTCGCCGCCGAGGACGACGTTGAAGATGAGCAGCATGATGCCGGCGACGACCGCAGCAAATGACCGGGACCGTGACGAGAATGCTGACGCGGCTGAAGTAGCGCGCCCATGCCGGCGACCTGCTCTCCATGCGGTCGTAGAACTTCGTCCGGCAGATTGATCCGCAAGCGATTCCATCGACGCTGCATCTGCTGGTCGAGGGTGGCGTTCTGGCCGACTTCGGTCGAGAGGAACGCAAACACCGCCGCGGCCATGACGATCGTGGTGACCGCGAGCACGCCCAGCACGCGCGGATGCGCGGCAAGCGAACGGTAGGTTTCGCCCGGCGAGAAGATCACGCCCACGATCCGCGCGGCGAGCCCCGTGGGCGCAGCGGGACCGATCCCGGAAGGTGGCGACAGCGTGTCAGGCACGGGAAGCCTCGCAGAAGGACGTACCGGAATATATACGGTCGCGGCGCGCCCGGTGTTCGAACACCCCTATTTTACGCCCCATTTCCTTGACAGTAGAGAAGTGGCTGTTTACCATGCACCTTCCCGTGACAAGGAGCGTGACGTGGTCGGATTCGTGCCGAAGGAGATGTTTTTCACGAAAGGTGTCGGGAAGCACCGCGAAAAGCTGACGTCCTTCGAGCTCGCGCTGCGCTCCGCCGGTATCGCCGCGTGCAATCTCGTGCGCGTATCGAGCATCTTTCCACCCAAGTGCCGGATCCTGCCGCGCCCGCAGGGCGTCAAGCGCCTCGAGCCCGGCCAGGTCACGTTCGTCGTCATGTCCGAGGCGGCGACGAGGGAGCCGCACCGCCTGATCGCGGCGACCGTCGGTGTCGCGATTCCCCGCGACAAGAATCTCTACGGCTATTTGTCGGAGCATCACAGCTTCGGCGAGAGCGAGGATATCGCGGGCGACTACGCGGAAGAGCTCGCCGCCGAGATGCTCGCGACGACCCTCGGGCTCGAGTTCGACCCCGACAAGAGCTGGGACGAGAAGAAAGAGGTCTATAGCCTCTCGAACCAGATCGTCCGCACCCACAACGTCACGCAGACCGCCGTCGGCGACAAGAAAGGGCTGTGGACCACTGTCGTCGCGGCCGCCGTGCTCGTCGGGTAGACAATCGGATAATTGAGTAATCGGGTAATCGAGTAATCGGGTAATTGGTCGATCAATTACTCGATTACCCAATCACCCGATTACCCGATTCCCCATTACCCGATTCCCCTTTCAGTCTTCCCACTACTTCCAGCCGATACTGTCACCATGACGACCGTCGTTCGCGGCCTGATGGCCGCTTTCCTGGTGGTGGTGTGCGCGGCGCCCGCCGCCGCGCAGATGTATGAGCTCGTCGGCACCCGCGCGCAGGGGATGGGCGGGGCGTTTGTCGCGGTCGCCGACGATGCGACGGCGACCTGGTGGAATCCGGCCGGCCTCGCCACCGGCGCCACCATCAGCGCTCGTCTGGGACATGGCCGAACAATCTGGCGCCGACGGATCCGCGGCCGCAGGGTCCGGCGTGGCTCGGCGAGCACGATCGGGTTCGCCTTGACCACGCCTGCACTGGGCTTCAGCTATTACAGGTTGCGAATGAGTGAAATGCAGCCCCTTTCCTCTAACGGGGCCGGAACGTCGGTCCGACAAGAGGAAGGGGCGGCAGGTATCGGTCTGCGCACGTTCGCACTGAACCAGTTCGGGGCGACCTTCGGGCAGTCGCTCGGCGGCAATCGTCGTGCTGGGCATCGACGCTGAAGCTCGATCCGGGCGGGGCGAGCGGCTGTCGGTCGGTCCGGTGCCCGGGAACGCGCGCGATCTGCTCGAAGCAGGCGGGAGACCTCGAGCTGCCGATGGAGACCGAAGCCGATCTGGACCTCGGCGCGATGGTCGACGTTTTCGCCGCAGCATGCGCGTCGGGCGTCAGCGTCAAGCACATGCGTGAGCCAGATCTCGGCGAGGGCGAGACGAGGACGGTGCTGGAACGTCAGGCGCGCGTCGGCGTGGCGGTCATGGGCGGGCGAGCGACGGCGATCGCTGACGACTGCCGCTCGACTACGACATCACGACGCTCGACACCGTGCTGGGCGACGTGCGGCACATCGGCGCCGGGGCCGAGGCGTGGTTCTTCAACAGGCTGCGTGGGGCTGCGGGGCGGCTTGAGTGCGAACACGGCCGGTGCGGGAGGCAACGGCGTGGAGCGTGGGCGGCAGTGCGGGCAGCGGCGGGCTCTTCTTCGATGGCTTCATGACGCTCGGGTCGGATGCCTCCCGCGATGGGTGGGGTGTAAGTGCTGTCGGATTTAAGTCCTATTGAATCATAAGTCAGATTGACAATATTTGTCACGCTAGCGTTAGCCTGAACGTTTCGATGCCCGTCCGTATTGGCGAGCTTCTCCTCAAGGAGAAGCGAATCACTCCCGATCAGCTCCAGCAGGCCCTGGACCACCAGAAGGCCAGCGGGGGGAAGCTCGGCTTCAACCTCGTGAAGATGGGGTTCGTCAAGGACGAGGAGATCACCGCGCTCCTCAGCAAGCAGTACCGGCGTCCCTTCCATCAACCTCGCGCAGTTCGACATCGATGCGGCCGTCATCAAGCTGATTCCCGCCGAGACGGCGCAGAAGTACCAGATCATCCCGCTCAGCCGGGCGGGCGCGACCCTGACGATCGCGATGACGGATCCGACCAACGTCTTCGCGATGGACGACATCAAGTTCATGACCGGCTACAACGTCGAGCCGGTCGTCGCGTCGGAGATCGCGATCATCGAGGCGATTCAGAAGTACTACCCCGCGGCCGCGAAGATCGCGGCCGGCAAAGCCGCCGCCGCCGTCAAGGAAAGACGCCGGCCAGCGCTCCCCAACGTCAGCACGCTCGAAATCGCCACCAAGGGCCTCGAGGAGCTGCAGGCCTCGCTCGACACCGACGCCAGCGACGTCGAGGTGCTCGAAGAGCTCCAGGAGATCAGCGCCGACGCGCTCGCCAAGCAGGGCGAAGAAGCGCCGGTGGTCCGGCTGGTGAACGTCGTGCTGATGTCGGCGATCCAGAAGGGCGCGAGCGACATCCACATCGAGCCGTACGAGAAAGAGCTGCGCGTCCGCTACCGCATCGACGGGCTGCTCTACAACATCATGAGCCCGCCGATGAAGTTCCGCGATGCGATCTCGTCGCGCATCAAGATCATGTCGAAGCTCGACATCGCGGAAAAGCGCCTGCCGCAGGACGGCCGCATCAAGATCCGCTTCAACGAGCACGGCACGCAGAAGGAGATCGACTTCCGCGTCTCGGTGCTGCCGACGCTCTTCGGCGAGAAGATCGTCATGCGTCTCCTCGACAAGGACAAGCTGATGCTCGACATGACGCGTCTCGGCTTCGAGGCCGAGTCGCTGGCCAAGTTCGAGACGGCGATCCAGCGGCCGTGGGGGATGGTGCTGGTCACGGGGCCGACCGGCAGCGGCAAGACCAACACGCTGTATTCCTCGATCGCCAAGATCAACACGCCGGAAACCAACATCATGACCGCCGAGGATCCGGTCGAGTTCAACCTCGCCGGCATCAACCAGGTGCAGGTCAAGGAGAGCATCGGGCTGAACTTCGCGGCCGCCCTGCGCTCGTTCTTGCGGCAGGACCCGAACATCATCCTGGTCGGCGAGATTCGCGACTTCGAGACCGCCGAGATCGCGGTCAAGGCGGCGCTCACCGGCCATTTGGTGCTTGTCGACGCTGCACACCAACGACGCGCCCAGCACGATCAACCGGCTCATGAACATGGGCATCGAGCCGTTCCTGGTGGCCAGCTCGGTCCACCTCATTTGCGCGCAGCGCCTGGTCCGCCGGGTCTGCTCGAACTGCAAGGAGCCGGCGCCGCTGCCGCCGCCCGCGCTGGTGCAGGCCGGTTTTTCGGCCGACCTGGCCAACGAGGTGACGCCGATGAAGGGCAGGGGCTGCGATCGCTGCAACCAGACGGGCTACAAGGGCCGCGTCGGGCTGTACGAAGTCATGGAGATCGCCGACGAGCTGCGCGAGCTGATCCTGGTCGGCGCGTCGGGCCTCGAGCTGCGGCGCAAGGCGGTCGACGAAGGGATGATCACGCTTCGCCAGAGCGGCCTGCGCAAGGTGAAAGAAGGCGTGACGACGATCGAGGAAGTCGTCACGGGAAACGGTGAAGTAGGCCGAGCATCAGCTCGACAGTCGTCAGTCGCGCTGACGCGCCGACCGCCCGACCTGAAGGTCGGGCACTACGAGGGATGACTATGGCGACACTGCCAGAACTGCTGAAAGCGATGGTCGACCTGGATGGGTCGGACCTCCACATCACGACCAACACGCCGCCCCAGATCCGTGTCCATGGACACCTGCGGCGGCTGCAGTTGCCGGATCTGCAGCCCAGCGACACCAAGCAGCTGGTCTACAGCGTCCTCACCGACTCGCAGAAGAAGCGGTTCGAGGAGACGAGCGAGCTCGACTTCTCGTTCGGCATCAAGGGGCTGGCGCGCTTCCGCTGCAACGTCTTCAACCAGCGCGGCGCGGTCGGCGCGGTCTACCGGCTGATTCCGGAGAAGATCCGCAGCTTCGGCGATCTCGGGCTGCCGGCGGTGCTGGCCAACCTGGCGGAGCGGCCCCGCGGCCTGGTGCTCGTCACCGGTCCGACCGGCAGCGGCAAGTCGACCACCCTGGCGGCGATGCTCGACAAGATCAACTCCGAGCGGCACGACCACATCCTGACGATCGAGGATCCGATCGAGTACATCCACCCGCACAAGAACTGCCTGGTCAACCAGCGGGAAGTGCACGCCGACACCAACAGCTTCTCGGACGCGCTGCGCGCCGCGCTGCGCGAGGACCCGGACATCGTGCTCATCGGCGAGATGCGCGACCTGGAGACGGTCGAGGCGGCGCTGAAGATCGCCGAGACGGGCCACCTGACGTTCGGCACGCTGCACACCAACTCGGCCGCGCAGACGATCAACCGCATCATCGACATCTTCCCGGCGAACCAGCAGGCGCAGATCCGCACGCAGCTGTCGCTGGTGCTCGAGGGGATCGTCTGCCAGGCGCTGCTCCCGCGCGCCGATGGCAAGGGGCGGGTCGTCTCGCTCGAGATCATGGTGCCGACGCCGGCGATCCGCAACCTGATTCGCGACGACAAGATTCACCAGATTTACGGCTCGATGCAGACCGGGCAGGAGAAGTTCGGCATGCAGACCGCCAACCAGTCGCTGGCGACGCTCTACATGAAGCGGCTGATCACGCTCGAGACCGCGCTGGCGGCGTCGTCGTTGAAGGACGAGCTCCAGGACATGATCAACCGCGGCGCCGGCGTCGTGCCCGGCGCCGGGATGGGACCGCGGCCGGGTGTCCCGCGACCGGCGGTCGTGAAATCTTGAAATTTGGAATTTGGAATTTGGAATTGGGAATTCTGATTCTGAGGTAGGACATGCCGACTTTCGCATACGCGGGACGGACGCGGGCGGGACAGACGGTCAGCGGTGAGCGCAGTGCCGACACGATGGACGCGGCCGTCGCCGCGCTCAGGCGTGAGCAGATTCTCGTCACGCGGATTACCCCGACCAAGGAGAAGGCGGCGGCCGCCCCGGCCAAGGCGAAGACCGGGAAGCTCGGGAAGAAGGTCGCGGCGAAGAACCTCGCGGTGTTCACGCGGCAGTTCTCGGTGATGATCGACGCCGGCCTGCCGCTGGTGCAGTGCCTCGAGATTCTCGGCACCCAGGAAGAGGACAAGAACTTCGCCGGCGGTCATCCTGCAGACGCGGGCCGATGTCGAGGGCGGCGCCTCGCTGGCCGACGCGATGCGCAAGCACCCGAAGACCTTCGATCCGCTGTTCACGAACATGATCGCGGCCGGCGAAGCCGGCGGCATCCTCGACACGATTCTGAAGCGGCTCGCGACCTACATCGAGAAGGCGGTCAAGCTCGCCGGCCAGGTCAAGTCGGCGATGATCTACCCGATCGCCGTCATGGTGATCGCCGGCCTGGTCGTCGGCGTGATTCTGTGGAAGGTGATCCCGACCTTCGCCTCGCTGTTCGCGGGCCTCGGCGCCGAGCTGCCGATGCCGACGCGCATCGTGATCGCGTTGAGCAACAACCTGGTCACCTACTTCGTCCCGCTGATCGTCGTCGGTGGCCGCGGCCGGCTACGGCTTCGCGCGCTACTACGCCACCGACGCCGGCCGGCACGTCGTCGATCGGATCGTCCTCAAGCTGCCGATCCTCGGCGACATCATGCGGAAGATCGCGGTGGCGCGCTTCTGCCGGACCCTGGCGACGCTGATCAGCTCCGGCGTGCCGATTCTCGACGGCCTGGACATCACCGCGCGGACCTCCGGCAACGCGATCGTCGAGGACGCGATCATGCTCACCCGCAAGAGCATCGAGCGCGGCGAGACGATCTCGGCGCCGCTCAAGGAGACCAACGTGTTTCCGGCGATGGTGACGCAGATGATCGGCGTCGGCGAGGCGACCGGCGCCCTCGACACGATGCTGGCGAAGATCGCCGACTTCTATGAAGAGGAGGTCGACACCGCGGTCGCCGGCCTGCTGACGCTGCTCGAGCCGATCATGATCGCCGTCCTCGGCGTCGTTGTCGGCGGCATCGTCATCGCGATGTACCTGCCGATCTTCGACTTGATCTCCAAGCTGACGTAAATGGCTGGCTGAGTGGTGGATCAGGCTGGGGCAGGGGCTGGAGGCTGCGTCGGGCTGCGAGCCGGAGGATCCGGCGCGGGGCGAGCTTCTCGTCAGTCCGCCAGTCGAGCCCCAGTCGCCAGTGTATACATGATCAGCACCGATCTGCGCCGCCGCGTCGCCTGGCTGATCGGCATTCGTGCGATCATCAGCACGATTCTGCTCGGCGGGGCGATCGTGGCGCAGGTCACGGCGCCCGGGTCGTTTCCCGTCAACCCGTTCTTCTTCCTCGTCGCGCTCACCTATGGCCTGACGATCGCCTACGCCTTGACGCTCAGGTTTGTCGACCGCTTTCACTGGCTGATCGACATCCAGCTGGCGATCGACGCCGTGATCGTCTCGGCGTTCATCTACTTCACCGGCGGCATCACCAGCTATGTCTCGTCGCTGTACGTGCTGCCGATTGTCGCCGCCAGCGTCGTCCGGTTCCGCCGCGGCGGCCTGCTGGTCGCGTGCGCCAGCGCCGTGCTGTACGTCGCCATCGTCTTCACGCAGTTCCTGACGGCGGCCGGGATTCTCATCGATCCGTGGCTCTCGGCCGAGCGGGTGGTGCTGCCGACCGCCGGCACCGCGCAGTACACGGTGGCCACCAACCTGTTCGGGTTCTTCGCGGTGGCGCTGTTGAGCGGCTCGCTGGCGGACAAGGTCCGATCGGCCGGAGTGCGGCTCGAGCAGGCGTCGACCGAGCTCGCCGACCTGCAGGCGTTGAACCAGCACGTCATCGACAGCCTGCCGAGCGGCCTCGCCACGACCGATCGCCAGCAGCGCATCCTGACGTTCAATCGCGGGGCCGAGGCGATCACCGGGCTGCCGTTCGCCTCGGTGGTCGGCCGCCAGGTCTCGGAGGTGCTGCAGCTGCCGAAATTCCTGGCCGAATCGCTCGACATCGGGCACGTGCCGGCCGCGCCCGGCCGGCGATTCGAGTTCAGGTTCCGGCGCGGGGACGATCGCGGTGAAATCGATCTCGGGCTCGGTGTCGCGCACCTGCAGACGCCGGGCGGCCGGGCCGGCTATCTCATCACCTTCCAGGACGTGACCGACATCAAGAAGCTGGAGCGCGACGCGCGCCTGCAGCAGCGGCTCGCCGCGGTCGGCGAGATGGCGGCCGGCATCGCCCACGAGATCAGGAACCCGCTCGCCTCGATGTCCGGATCGATCCAGATCCTCCGGCAGGAGCTGCCGCTCAGCGCGGAGCAGGAGCAGCTGATGGACATCGTGCTCCGCGAGTCGGAGCGGCTCAACAGCTCCATCCGATCGTTCCTGGCCTACGCGCGGCCGCAGCGGTTCGAGATCGCGCGCTTCGACGTGCGGCGCGCGCTGAACGACACGGCGCTGCTGCTGCGCAACAGCGCCGAGGTCCGCGACGACCACCTCATCGACCTGGACGTTCCTGGATCCGAGCTCTGGTTCGAGGCCGACGAAAACCAGATCAAGCAGATCGTCTGGAACCTGGCGACCAACGGCCTGCGGGCCATGCCCGACGGCGGCCGCTTGAAGCTCGCCGGCGCGTTCGAGCAGGCATCCGACAGCCTGGTGATCACCGTCCAGGACGCCGGGATCGGGATCGCGCCGGAGGAGCTCGACGGCCTGTTCCAGCCATTTCACGGCAGCTTCGCCAAGGGCAGCGGCCTCGGCCTCGCGATCGTTCACCGGATCGTGACCGACTACAACGGAGAGATCCAGGTGAGCTCGCGGCGCGGCGAGGGCACCGCGGTGTCGGTGCGGCTGCCGGCGAGGGCGGAAGTCACAACATGAGTCAGACCGATACCGAACTGGCCCCGCCGACCACCGAGCGGCGGCGCCCCCGGATTCTCGTGGCCGACGATGAGCGGTCGATGCGGGAACTGCTGGCGATCGTGCTCAGACGCGAGGGCTACGATGTGCTGCTGGCCGAGAACGGCCGCGAGGCGATCGCCCTGATCGAAAAGGAGCCGATCGACCTGCTGATCTCGGACATCAAGATGCCCGACCTGAGCGGCGTCGATGTCCTGCGCGCCGCCAAGCGCGTCGACCAGGACATCCTCGGCATCATGATCACCGCGTTCGCTTCGACAGAGACCGCCGTCGAGGCGATGCGGCTCGGCGCCTGCGACTACCTCAGCAAGCCGTTCGACATCGACCTGCTGAAGATGAAGGTGCGTGAGAAGATCGACAACCGCCAGCTGAAGCAGGAGAACGTCCTGCTGAAGCGGACGCTCGGGCTGTCGCATCAGTTCTCGAACATCATCGGCCGAAGCACCACCATGCTCGACGTCTTCAAGATGATCGAGACCGTGGCGCGCACCAACAGCACGATTCTCCTGACCGGCGAGTCGGGCACCGGCAAGGGGCTGGTCGCGCAGGCCATTCATTTCCATTCGCTGCGGCGCGAGCGGCCGATGGTGTCGCTGAACTGCGGCGCGATGCCGGAGACGCTCCTCGAGTCGGAGCTGTTCGGGCACATGCGGGGCGCGTTCACCGGCGCCGAGACGAACAAGAAGGGGCTGCTCGAAGTCGCCGAGAAGGGCACGATCTTCCTCGACGAAATTGGCGAGATGAGCCCGGTGATGCAGGTGAAGTTCCTGCGCGTGCTCCAGGAGCGCCGGTTTCGCCGCGTTGGCGGCCTCGAGGAGCTCCAGGCGGACATCCGCGTGATCGCGGCGACCAACCAGGACCTCACCAGGGCGGTCGCGGAGGGGCGCTTTCGCGAGGACCTCTTCTACCGGATCAACGTCATCCCGATCGCGCTGCCGCCGCTCAGGGAGCGCCGCGAAGACATCCCGCTGCTGGCCGACCACTTCCTGGCGAAGTACACCGAGCAGATGGGGAAGACGATCACGGGGATCGCGCGCTCGGCGCTCGACCTGCTCCAGCAGTACGACTGGCCCGGCAATATCCGCGAGCTCGAAAACGTGATGGAGCGCGCCGTCGCGCTGGAGCGGACGCCGGCGATTCTGGCCGACAGCCTGCCGCCGTCCATCCGCACGGCCGGTCCGAAAATGGCGCTCCCGGCCGCGGAGGCGCTGCCCCAAACCGGCTTTGATCTCGAGGCGCACGTCAAAGAGATAGAACGCGGGTACATTGCACAGGCGCTGGAGCAGGCGGGAGGCGTGCAGGTGAAGGCGGCCGAGCTCGTCGGGATGAGCTTCCGGTCGTTTCGCTATTACGTGAAGAAATACAACTTGCGTTGACAATCCGAGTCGCCGGTCGGCGACAATAATTGTCAGGCTGACGAGAATTGTCCCGGGTGTCCAGGTGGGGCCGAACCGTAAGTCGCAGGTGAACAAGTAATTACAAGCGCGCGGATGTAAACGCTGGGCTGGCACCCCGGTTGCTCTTTGACGGGGCACGGCACGAACGCCAGCAACCAGAGACTGATTCGAAGGAGAGTTCGAAATGAAGATGCGTCGCAATGCCAAAGGTTTCACCCTGATTGAGCTGCTGATCGTCGTCGCGATCATCGGCATCATCGCCGCGATCGCGGTGCCCGGTCTGCTTCGCGCCCGCATGTCGGGCAACGAGGCCTCGGCCATCGGTTCGCTGCGCGCCATCAACAGCTCGCAGTCGACCTACGCGTCGAGCTGCGCGAGCAACGGCTACGCCGTGACCCTCGCCGACCTCTCGAAGCCGGCGCCGGGCAGCAACCAGGGCTTCATCAGCCCCGACCTGACGAAGGACCCGTCGCGCAAGAGCGGTTATGACGTGTCGCTCGCGAAGGACGGCTCGGCGGGCGTCGTCGTCCAGACGCTGGCCGCCAACACCTGCAACACCGCCGCGAACGATGCCGCGTCGGCTTACTGTGCCGGTGCGATTCCGGCCACGGTCGGCCAGACCGGTCAGCGGTCGTTCGCGACCGATACCCGCGGCACGATCTTCTTCGACAACACGGGCGCTGCGATCGCCAACCCGATTCCGGGCGCGACCAACGTTCTCCAGTAACGCGACGCGACGCGACGTGTCTTCAAACGGGATGCCGGGCAACCGGCATCCCGTTTCTGTTTTGAGGGGCGAGGACGCAGAGGCGCAGAGGCGCAGAGGGACTGGTTTCCGGTAATATTCTCAAGAAATGAGCAAGACCGTCGCGTTAATAGCCCTCGCGTGCGCGCTCGTCGGGCTCGGGGCCTCCGGCACGGCGGCCTACGTGCACTACCAGCACATCGCCGATCCCTCCTACACCAGTTTCTGTGACGTCAACGCCAGCGTCAGCTGCACCCAGGTCTACGCCAGCCAGTACGGGACCTTCGCCGGCGTGTCGGTGGCGGTGTTCGGCGTGATCTGGTTCGCCTTCGCGACGCTGCTCGTCCTGGCGGCCATCCTCGGTTCGCCGGCGGTCCGCGAGAGCGCGCCAGCGTACCTGTTCGCCGCGTCGACGATGGGCCTTGCCGTCGTGCTCTACCTCGGGTACGCGTCGCTCGTCATCCTGGGCCTCGTGTGCATCCTGTGCGTGGTCACCTACGCTGCCGTGATCGCGCTGTTCCTGATTTCCGGCGCAGCGACTTCGGTGCCGATGATGACCGTGCCCGGCCGCGCCGTCAGCGATCTCAAGGCCTTGCGTCACAGTCCGCTCGCCATGGCGCTCGCCGCCCTGTTCGTCGCCGGGACGGCGTCCGCGCTCGCCTTCTTCCCGCGCGAAACCTCGATGGAGGTCGCCGCCGGCGCCGCCGCGTCCCCGGAGCCCGGCGCGGCCGCGTCGCCGACCGATCAGGCACGAAGCGCGGAGTTCGTGCGCTTCTATGAGGCACAGCCACGTATGACGCTCAACGTGCCCACCGAGGGCGCGAAGGTCCTGATCGTGAAGTTCAACGACTACCAGTGTCCCGCGTGCGGCGAGTCGTTCCGTGCCTACAAGAGCGTTCTTGCGAAATACGAGGCCAGCAATCCCGGAGCGGTCCGGCTCGTCACGCGAGACTTCCCGCTCGAAGCCGAGTGCAACAGTGGAGGGCAACACCAGGCCGCCTGCGAGGCAGCGGTGGCCGTACGGCTGGCGCGGCCCAAGGGGCGAGCGGAGGCGCTCGAGGAGTATCTGTTTGCTAATCAGAAGGAGATGACCGCCGATAAAGTGAAGCAGGCGGCGCGCGACATCGGCCAGGTGACCGACTTCGACGCGCGCTATCAGGCCACGCTCGAGCAGGTGAAGGCCGATTCCGCCTACGGCCGTCAACTCGGAATCGGTTCCACGCCAACCTTCTTCATCAATGGCGTCAAGCTCGATGGCATGCTGCCGGCCGTGTATTTCGATCAGGCGATCGCCTATGAGCTGGCGCGGGCAAAATAGGGTGCCGGGTGCCGCGGTGCGATGAAAGCGCTGGCCACTGACGCGCTCACAAAAGACTACGCGGTTGGTTTCTGGCGCAAACGGCCTTACCGCGCCCTCGACCGGCTCTCGCTCGAGGTCGAGCCCGGCGAGGTCTTCGGCTTCCTCGGACCGAACGGCGCCGGCAAGACGACGACGCTGAAGCTGCTGATGCAGCTGGTCTACCCGACGTCGGGGCGGGCCGAGATCTTCGGCCGGCCGGTGGGGGAGCCCGCCGTCAAGCGCCGCCTCGGCTACCTCGCGGAGAACCCGTACTTTTACGACTACCTGACCGCCGAGGAGCTCCTGACATACTTCGCCGGATTGTTCGGCTACGGCCCGGCGGAGCGGCGCGCCCGCGCCTCGCGCCTGCTCGACGACGTCGGCATCGGCCGCGAACGGCGCCTGCAGCTCCGCAAGTTCTCCAAGGGGATGCTGCAGCGCGTCGGCATCGCGCAGGCGCTCATCAACGATCCCGAGCTGGTGATTTTCGACGAGCCGATGTCCGGCCTCGACCCGCTGGGCCGCCGCGAAGTCCGGTCGCTGATCCTCAGGCTGCGCGATCGCGGCTGCACCGTGTTCTTCAGCTCGCACGTGCTGAGCGACGCGGAAGCGCTGTGCAGCCGCGTGGCGATCCTCGCGAAGGGGCGGCTCATGAAGAGCGGGCGCCTGGCGGACATGCTCGATCTGCAGGCGCAGGGCTGGGAGCTCGTCGTCGGTTCGGTGACGGATGAACTGGCACGGACGCTGGAGTCGCGCGCGCGCCGGATCACGAAGATCAGCGAGGGCCGCTACACGGTCGAGCTGCCGCTCGACCAGCCTCCCGATCGCGTCGTGTCGGAGATTGCCGCCGCCGGCGCAACGGTCGTGTCGCTCAACCCGCTGCGCGAGACGCTCGAGGACATCTTCGTCGAACAGGTCGCCAGGTCCAGGGACCGCGCATGAGGACGATCGGCTGGATCGCGGTCAACGTCTTCCGCGAGTCGGTGCGCGACAAGGTGCTCTACAACCTGGTGCTGTTCGCGATGCTGATGATCGGCGCGGGATATCTGCTCGGCCAGCTCACGGCGGGTCAGGACTACAAGATCGTCATCGACCTCGGGCTTGGCGCGATGTCGCTGTTCGGTCTGTTCATTGCCGTCTTCATCGGCATCGGCCTGGTGTCGAAGGAGGTCGAGCGCAAGAGCATCTACGGCCTGCTCGCCAAGCCGATTCACCGCTACCAACTGGTGCTCGGCAAATACGTCGGGTTGATCCTGACGCTCGTCGTGAACGTCAGCATCATGGCGATTGGTCTCTACGCCGTGATGCACTACGTCGCCTGGCAGTTTCCCGCGGATTTCGTCGCCACCTGGGACGTGCCGCCCTCGGATCCCCGCATCCTCAAGGCGGTCGGGCTCATCGTCGTGGAGCTGTCGGTCGTGACGGCGATCGCGCTGTTCTTTTCGACCTTCTCCACCCCGATCCTGTCGGCCGCGTTCACGTTCGCGCTGTGGATCGCCGGCCATTTCAGCGCCGACCTCCGGAACTTCGAGCAGGTGGTCCAGTCGCCGTTCGCCGCGCAGTTCGCCCGCGGGCTCTACTGGGTCCTGCCGAACCTGGCGACCTTCGACGTCAAGGGCCAGGTCGTCCACGGCCAGCCGGTCGAAGCCGGCTTCGTGATGCTCGCGGCCGCCTACGGATTGACCTATATCGCCGTCCTGCTCATCGGCGCGGTCACGATCTTTTCTCGACGTGATTTCAAGTAGGTGACTGGGCAAGTGTCTTGTGATCTAACCGGGTTCTCATCGAGGCTTTGCCAACTTTTTTCCACTGGCGGCGGGGCCCCACCCCCGCCGCGAACTTACGCTGATGCCTCGCCCTCCCACCTTCGCTCGCGGACAAACTCGCGAGCTACGGTGGGCAAGCGGAGTGTCCCTTGGCCACCGTAGCGCGAAGCGCGAAGGTGGCTCGGCTCGGCATGGCCGCAGGCGCTGCTGTCAGCCATAGCTGACTGAAGATCAAGGTCGCCACTACAGATAGTCCTCGCGCTGGTCGGGTCGCAGTCGCTCATGACGCTCGCGGTCCGTCTGCAGCGCGTGCGCGACGAGCGCTATCCGGCGCCCGAGACGACCGAAGAGACGCTGTACCTGACCTCCGGCGGCGCCTTGCAGCGGCTGTCGCTCGGCTACCGATCGCTCGCGGCGGATCTGTACTGGATCCGCGCCATCCAGCACTTCGGCGGCACCCGCCAGCGCATCTACACTCCCGGCCAGCCGGCTGGAGCACCGCAGGCCGAAGGCTCCGAGCCGTACCGCCTCCTGTACCCACTGCTTGACCTGACCACGACGCTCGATCCGTATTTCAAGGCGGCGTACCGGTTTGGCGCGATCTTCCTGGCGGAGCCGTATCCTGGCGGCCCGGGGCGCGCGGATCTCGCCATTGCACTGCTCGAAAAGGGATTGGCCGTAGAGCCCGATAACTGGGAATACATGCACGACATCGGGTTCGTCCATTACTGGTGGGACCACGACTACCAGGCGGCTGGAAAGTGGTTCGCCAGGGCGGCGGACGCGCCGGGCGCGCCGTGGTGGATGCGGTCGATGGCGGCGGTCACGCTGGCGTCCGGGGGCAACCGGCAGTCGTCGCGCCAGATGTGGCAGTCGATCGCGCAAACGGCGACCGTTGAATATCAGCGCAATCATGCGCACCGGGCGCTGGCGCAGCTCGACGCGCTGGATCAGGTGGATGCGCTTCGGCCGATTGTCGAGCGGTTTGCGCGCGAGACCGGGACGTCTCCACGCGACTGGCAGACGCTGGCGCGCGCCGGGGTGTTTCGCGGCATCCCGGTCGATCCCGCCGGCGTGCCGTACCGAATCCTGCCGGACGGCAGCATCGACGTCGACCCGGCGTCGCCCCTGTCTCCCCTTCCGAAAGAGCCGCAGCGAACGGCCGTCCAGCCGTGAGCGGGTGGGGGCCACTCGTCGCCGCCGGCTTGTTCGGCGCGATCGTCGGCAGTTTTCTGAACGTCTGTATCTACCGGCTGCCGCGGGGCGCCTCCGTGGTGTGGCCGGCGTCGGCCTGCGCGCGCTGCGGCCGCGCCCTCGCGTGGTTCGAAAACATCCCCGTCGTCAGCTACGTCGCGCTCGGCGGCCGGTGCCGGACGTGCCGTGAGCCGATTTCGATCCGGTACCCGATTGTCGAGGCGCTCACGGCGATCATGTTTGCCGGCGGCTGGTGGTACTACGGACCGTCGCTCCTGCTTGTCGCCCGCCTGATTTTCGGCTGTGCGCTGATCGTGCTCTTCGCGATCGACCTCGAGCATCACCTGCTGCCGAACGCCATCACACTGCCCGGGATCGTGGTCGGATTCGTGTTCAGCTTCTTCACAGAGCCGGGCTGGTTCGCCTCGCTCATCGGCATCCTGCTGGGCGGGGGCATTCTCTACGCCACGGCGGAAGCCTATTACCGGATCCGGGGAGAGGAAGGCCTCGGGATGGGCGACGTCAAGATGCTCGCGATGGTGGGCGCGTTTCTCGGCTGGCAGCTCACGTTCATGACGCTGATGCTCGCCTCGGTCGCCGGGTCGGTCATCGGCGGAGCGATCATCCTGCTCCAGCGCGGCGGCATGAAGACGGCGCTGCCGTTCGGCACGTTCCTCGCGGTGGGCGCGGCACTCGCCGCGACCGTCGGATCGCCGCTGCTCGACTGGTACCTGCACCTGTGGTAGACGACGTTGTGGAACTGAGGGGCTGTGGAGCTGAGGAGCTGAGGAGCAGTTCCGCGTTTTCGTTCCTCAGTTCCTCAGTTCTCAGTTCCTCAGTTCCTCAGTTTCTAAACCGTGAATTCCGACGCCTACGTTCTCCTCGGCCTGACCGCCATCGTCGGCGCGCTTGGCGCGGCCTTGACGTTTGCGGTGCTTCGCCTCGGCGCGGCGGCCCGCGACACGCGGCGCTCGCTCCGCGAGGGCGCGGGCGAGGCCACCTTGCTTTCGGCGGCGCTGCAGGAGGCGGTGGAGAAGCTCAAGGCGCAGGAGCGTGCGACGGCGGCGCGCGCCGAGGCGTCGGAGCGGCTGAGCGGTGAAATCGTGGAGAGCCTCACCGCCGGCCTGCTCGTGGTGGGATTGAACCGCGAGGTCCGGATCATCAATCCCGCGGGCCGGCGCATGCTGCGGATCGCCGAATCGGCGCCCGCCGAGGATCATCGACGGATGCTGGCGGAGCCGGCCCTGTCGGAGGTCATCGACGACTGCCTGGCGACCAAGCTGCCCATCTCCCGGCGGGCGGTGCGCCTGCACGAGGCACGCCACGGCACGACCCATCTCGGCGTGACCGTTTCACCGCTGTTCGACAACAACGGCGATCTGCACGGCGTGATCTGCCTGTTCACCGATCTGAGCGCCGTGAAGAGCCTCGAAGAGCAGCTGCGCCTCAAGGAAAGCCTCGCGACGGTCGGCGAGCTGACGGCCGGCATCGCGCACGAGTTCCGGAATGGGCTCGCCACGATTCACGGCTACAGCAAGCTGATCGACCTGAAAGCGCTGCCCGCAAACTATCGTCAATACGTCGAGGGGATTCGGGCCGAGGCGGAGTCGCTCGGCCAGGTCGTGACCAACTTCCTGAACTTCGCGCGCCCGGCGCAGCTCACGCTCGGACCGGTCGATCTGCAGGCGGTCTGCGAACGGGCCGCGGACGAACTGCGCACCGAGGCGCGGACGCTGGGCGGGGAGATCACGGTGCGCGGCGAGTTCGGCACCCTCGAGGGCGACGAGGTGCTGCTGCGGCAGGCGTTCAGCAACCTGCTCAGGAACGCCGTCGAAGCCTGCGCCGGCGCATCGCTCGCCCCCGTCGTCGTGGTGCAGTCGGAGGTCGACACGGCGCAGCACATGATGCGGATCGTCGTCGACGATAACGGCCCCGGCATCGAGCCGTCACGGCGGGAGCAGGTGTTCCGTCCGTTCTTCACGTCGAAGCGGAAGGGCACCGGGCTGGGCCTGGCCCTGGTCCAGAAGATCATCGTCTTTCACAACGGCCGCATTACCGTCGGCACGTCGCCGCTGGGCGGCGCCAGCCTGCAGGTCTCGCTGCCGATCCACGCCTAGCAGTTTCTGCCACCCCTGGGCTCGCGGATCCACGCAGTTTGTGCGCGTCCAGGATCCGCGGGCTGCTGTCGCGGCGCGGATCTCCAGCAAATCCTCGCGAGACGCCGGCCTGGCACGATGGACCCGTGCTTGCAAAATCGATCGGCCATGAACCATCGCGCCGACGGTTTCTCGCTCGTCGAAGTGATGATCGCGACGAGCATCCTCGCGATCGCCCTGGTCTCGCTCGCGCAGCTCGCGCTCTTGTCGCGCGCGAGCGATCGGGCTGCGGCGTTCGTCACAACGGCCTCCGTCCTCGCCCAGGACAAGATGGAGCAGCTCCGGGCCGCGCCATGGCCGGATAGCGGCGGCGCCGCGTGCTGCGAGTTCTTCGACGCCGGCGGGGTTCTGCTCGGCGACGGCCCGACCGCCCCGGTCGGAACGGAATATGTCCGGCGCTGGTCGATCGATCCGGTTGCCGGCGTCTCCGATTCCGCACGTGTGCTCCAGGTGTGGGTCACCCCGCGGGGAGCGGCGGCGGTGCGGCTGCTCAGCGTCCGTTCGCGGAGGGCCGGCTGATGCGAACCGTCCGAAAACCGCGGCTTCCCGCTCATCGAGTTGGGCTTCTCTCTTATCGAGTTGATCGTTGCGCTCGGCGTCACTGTGATCGTGGCGGCGGCGATCTTCGACCTGGTCGGACAAGCCCGGCGCCGCTTCGATGCCGAACCCGACGTCGCCGATCGCCAGCAGCGCATTCGAGTGTCCGTCGAGGCGCTCACCCGCGATCTGTTGATGGCGAGCGCCGTCCTGCCCTATCGCGCAGCCGGGGCGTTGCCCGATCCGCCCGGCACATTCAGAGACGACATGGTGACGATCGTGAGCGAGCAGCCTGCCGGAGAAGACGATGCGGTGCGAACGTACTACGTCCGGCGCGACGTCGCGTCTGGGCGCGTCGCAGCTGATGCGGGCGGAAGGGGGCGGCGGCGACGCGCCGGTCGCCGACGGCGTGACGTCGTTGTCGTTCGCGTATTTCGGGGATGCGGCGGTTGCGGATCCCGCCGAAGCCTGCGGCATCACCGCTGGCGGCGCTGAGCTGGTGCCGATCGCCGGCTCCGAGTTCAGCGATGGGCCCTTCTGTCCGGCGGCGGCCGGCGCAGCGCCGTTCGACGCCGATCTCTTGAGGATTCGGAAGATGGCCATCCGCATTCGCGTCGCGGGCGCCGCGGCCGACGTGGGGTTCGAGGTGACGCCGCGAAACCGGAACCAGGGCAGGTAGCGATGGGGACGTAGAAGCTATCTCAAAAACCAGCGAGCGAGCGCGCGAGGGAGCCACCCACCTTCGCAGCGTTGAAGCCGCCGCTGCTAGGTGGGCAGGCGCGAACGGCCTGTCCACCGAAGCTTCAGCGGAGGTGGAAGCGCGCCGGCGCAGCGGCGCGCGAGAGAGCGTGTGGGGGAGTCCGAGGGGCGCCAGCCCCTCGGGTAGAGTCGGAGCGGGGCGCCGCGCTGATCTTCGCGCTGATGGGGATGACCATCCTGATGGCGCTCGGGGCGGCGCTCGTCGTGATCACCTCCACGGAAACGATCATCGCTGGCAATTTCCGGAACAGCCGCCAGGCGTTCTACGCGGCCGAAGCGGCCGCCGAACTCGCGGTTGCGGAATTGCGCACGCGTACGAACTGGATCGGAGTTGTCGAAGGTACCGAACGATCGCAGTTCATCGACGGCGCGCCGGGCGGCGTGCGCGCGCTTCCGACGGATGCTCCTGTCGACCTGACGGCGATCGTGAACATCGCCAACTGCAACGCCCCCGCGCCATGTGGCGGCGTGCCGCGGTGGCAGCTGTTTGCGTACGGCCCCCTCCGTGATCTGGCGCCCCCGGGCGCCTCCGACTCGCCGTTCTACATCGTGGCGTTCGTCTCCGGCGGCCAAACGGAATCGGGCGCGCCCCTCGTCACGATCAGGGCCGAAGCTTTCGGTCCGAAGGGGGCTTACCAGGCCCTCGAAGTCACCGTCTCCCGAACGGACGCCGGCGAAGCGGTCGTCGTGCGGAACGTCTTCGGTTGATGAGGGGTTTGCCGGGCCTGACACCGGGCCGCGCCTTCCAAGACTGTTACCAGAGGTAACAAAACAGCGCTACACCGGCCGGTGCCGGTTGGCAGTGTCCGCGCTTGGTCAGAGGCTATTAGTAGCTAATAAATCAGTCACTTACAGTATCGCCATGTCGCTAAAGTTCGTTGCTGGCAATGCCATTGCTCAGTCATGTGCTGGAACGCATGAAGATGCACAGACGGAGGGCAGCCGAGCAGCGCGGGATTCTCGCTCGTGGACATGCTGGCGACCGTCGCCATCATCGCCACGCTGGCGGCCGTCGCGACCCCTCAAATGTTCGACGGGGTTGACAGGATGCGGCTCGGGATGACCGCGCGCGACGTCGAGCGGGAGCTGCAGTTCGCGCGGCTGAAGTCGGTGTCGACGAACCGGCCGATGCGCATCCGGTTCAACTGCCCCGTCGCCGGCCAGTTCCGCGTCGTCGAGTTGATCGGCACGCCGAGGGTTCCCGTGGCTGCCGACGGCGCGGCGAACCGGTGTGACGAAACGATCTATCCGTACCGGCCGACCGGCGCGGACATCAATCGGCTGACTCGTCCGAACAACGACGGCGCCCTGCGGCGGCTCCAGCCCCTGTCGACGTTCACGGCGTTTCCGACGCTGGAGTTCTGGCCAGACGGCAGCGTGCACGTGGACACTGGCGTGGGTGATCCCTGGCCGACGCTGACCGCGGCAGGCGCCACGATCACAGTGAGCCGAAAAGGCAAGACGCGAAACATCACGGTGAACGCCCTTGGCAAAATCCAGCTTCAGTAGCGATCGCGGCTTCTCGCTCGTCGAGACACTGGTGGCGACGACCCTCATGACGGTGGCGCTCGCGTCGCTGGCGCAGTTGTTCCTGATCTCGACCAAGGCGAACCAGAGCGCCCGGCTGACGACCACGGCGTCGGTGCTCGCGCAGCAGAAGATGGAACAGCTGCGCGGCCTCACGTGGGGCTTCGACATCATCGGCCTGCCGCTGTCCGACACGACGAGCGATCTGACGGTCGTGCCCGAGCAGCCCCAGGGCGGTCCGGGGCTGACGCCGTCCCCTGAGGGGTCGCTCCAGAGCAACGTTGACGGCTACGTCGATTTCCTCGATGGCCGCGGCCAATCGCTCGGCAGCGGTTCGGTCGCGCCACCCAACACGGTATACGTGCGGCGGTGGTCGGTCGAGCCCCTGCCGACGAACCCGAACAACACGCTGATCCTGCAGGTGATGGTGACGCGCTGGCGCGCGCGCGGCGTGGCCGACACCGAAAGCACCGGAGGCGGGCGCAGGCTTCCCGACGAAGCGCGCATCCTCTCCGTGAAAACGCGAAAGGCAAGCTGATGCGCCGCCACTCACGCGAACACGGCTTCTCGCTGATCGAAATGACGGTGTCGATGGGCCTGATGCTCGTCGTCACCGGGTCGATCTTCGCGCTGCTCAACCCGGGCCAGGGCAACTTCGTCGCCGAGCCCGAGGTGGCCGACATGCAGCAGCGCACGCGGGTCGCTGCGGACACGCTCTACAAGGATCTGGTCATGACCGGCGCCGGCTCGTACGCGGGCGACAACCCGATGGCGCTGAGCTATTTCTTCGCGCCGGTCATGCCGTTTCGCCAGGGGCGCCTCCAGGACGACCCGCCGGGCACGTTCCGCACCGACGCGATCACGCTGATGATGGTCCCGGCCACGACGGCGCAAAGCACCATTGCCCAGCGACATGCCGGCGAAGTCGGCCGAGTTGAAGGTCACTGAAGATCCCAACTGCCCACCGTCCAAGGCGGACCAGCTTTGCGGGTTCAAGGAGGGCATGTCGGTCCTGATCTACGACGAAAGCGGCTCGTACGACCTGTTCTCGATCACCGAGGTCCAGAGCTCAGGCGCTCCACCTGCAGCACAACCTCGACGACCTGGGAAGGTGTACCAGGTCGTACCGGACCCGGCAGCCAAGATCGTCCAGATCCAGAGCCACACCTATTACCTGCGGACCGACGTCGCGACGAAGACCTACCAGTTGATGCACTACGACGGCGCCGATAACGACGTGCCGATTGTCGACAACGTCGTCGGGCTCGAGTTCGAGTACTTCGGCGATCCGCAGCCGCCCGTCACGATTGGGAAGCCACTCGCCAACGCGGTCGGGCCATGGACCACTTATGGACCGAAGCCCCCGGCTGGCGACTTTGGACAACTGCGTGTTCATCAACGACGGGTCGCCGATCCCGGCGCCGCGCCTGCCCGTGCTCGGGCCGGGCGGCGTCACCACCACGCTGGTCAAGCTCACGCAGGCGCAGCTGACTGACGGCCCGTGGTGTCCGGACGCCAACAGTCCCAACCGCTTCGACGCCGACCTGTTCCGGATCCGGAAGATTGGCGTCCGCATCCGCCTGCAGACCGGCAACGACAGCCTGCGCGGACCGGCGAGCGCGCTGTTCACGTACGGCGGCACCTCGCGCGGCGGCAACAAATACATTCCCGATCAGGAGGTCCGGTTCCAGGTGACGCCTCGGAACCTGAATCTCGGCCGATGACGACACGACTGCGACGCGAAGACGGCATGGCCGTCATCGTCGCCCTGATGGCGATGATGCTGATGACCGCCCTCGGCTTGTCCCTGGTGTTGACGACATCGTCGGAAACGATGATCTCCGGCAACTTCCGGGCTGGCGGCGAGGCGCTCTACGCCGCCGACGCGATCCTCGAACGCTCGATGGACGATCTGCTCACGATCCCGGATTGGAACAAGCTCCTCGATGGTTCGCTGCAGTCCGGGTTCATCGACGGTCCGCCCTCTGGCGAGCGGACCCTGCCTGACGGCACGAAGCTCGATCTCAGCCAGGTCCTGAGCTTCGCGAACTGCGACAAGCCGACGACGTGCTCGGCGCCGGACATGGACGCCTACAGCGAAGAGCGTCCCTGGTTGGTGAACAACCCGCGCTGGCAGCTGTTCGCCTATGGCAGCCTCGGCGACCTGCTGCCGACGGGCACGATCAACTCGCCCTTCTATGTCGTCGTGCTGATCGGCGACGACCCATCGGAGACTGACGACAATCCACTCGTTGACGGCGGTCCGCCGGCTCCAGTGCAGGGCGGCGGCGGCTACGAAGCCGCCGAACAAGGGCACCGGAGTGCTCGCGTTGCGCGCCGAGGCGTTCGGTCCGCGCGGCGCGCACAAGGTCATCGAGATGACCATCGCCAAGACGGACACGACCGAGCTCGAACGCGGCTACACCGGCCAGCGCGGCCAGGACGAGCAGAACCGCCGCGCCCGCAAGGCCGCCGTGCAGTCGCCCGGCAAGAAGCTCGACATGCAGACGCTGTCGGGCACAGGAGGAGTGTCGTAATGAATCCCCGGTTGGGTTTCCGCCCGCGGATCCTGGCGGCCGCCGTTCTCGTGGTGGCGGCAGCCGTGCCCGTGTCTGCGCAGGTCGACCCCCTGCTGTTCCTGAAAACGGCGCCGCCGAACGTCATTTCGTCGTCGATACGTCGCAGCCGGATGCAGCGAAGCGCGCCGACCGAACCCGGCGACCGTTGCCACGTCGCTCGCGACCAGCCACTACTACGATCCGTTCATCTACACGAAGAACGTCGGCGAATCCGATCTGGCAGCACGAGCATCGGTGTCACCGATGCCAACACCGACGCCTCGTACCGCCGGCGCTATAACAACCTCGAATTCACCAGCAGCGGCATCGGCGACAAGTTCACGGCTTCGACGATTCAGACGGCCGGCGATCGGACCGCGCTCTTCGCGCTGTTCGAAGCGCAGACGCGGCTGGCGGTTGCGCGTGCCGCGCTCTACCAGGCCGTCGACGAGAACAAGACGGTCGCGCGGTTCGGCCTCGTGAAGATGCGTCAGACGAATCCGGGCTTTGGCCGTTCAGGGAAATGCCGGCCCGTGTGGCGGTCGCCGACGCGGGCCAGCAATCAGAGCGAATCCGGATCGCTGTGGCGGCCGATGGCCAATGTCCCGGGCGACCGTCGGCGCCACGAACAACGGCGCGTCGAACTACGACCGGCGTCGTCATGGCCAAAGCGGACGTCCAGACCGCCACCGACGTGATGACCATCCTGGCGCCGCAATACCGCGGACTGTCGGCGGCGCTCTTCCCTGCCGGCAACGACGATCCGACCACGGTCGACACGCCGATCAAGCTGATGCTCGACGATGCCCGGGCCGAAGCGGCGCGGCTGATCGCCCTCACCGCCGATCCGACCTGCCGCAATACGGTCGTCGTCCTGGTGGTCGGTGGCGGCGAAGGGACGACGTCAGGTTTGAGCAACGCGTCCCTGGCAACCGGCCGCCGCCAGTTTCCTGAACGTCGGCGGCCGCCGCGTGCCGGTCTACGTGATCGCGATCGCGCCGCCGACCGAGGACGTTGCCGGGCTGCAGGCCATTGCCACGACGACCGGCGGGCAGTACTTCGAAATTCCCAAGTGGCAGATTGATGCCGCCGCTGAGCTCGCCGAAGCAGCTGGCGACGGCCGGCATCACTGCGCCGGCCGGCACGATCATCGTGCCCGAGGCGGTGAAGGCGGTGAACATCGCGATTCAGCATGCGTTCGCGAACTCGGCCGACTTCAATACGCTCCCGACCGCCTACCCGCCGATCGGGCGGATGTCCGAGTTCCAGGTGACGAGCCCGATCATCGGATCGGTCAATCTCGACGCCGCGCGCGACATCACCGGCGCGGCGCTGGTGCCCGACTCGGCGAACGATGCTCGACAAGGCTGGCGTCAAGATCCCGCTGCGGTCGAACCTGCTGGTCACCGCCGGGTTCTCGCTGCCCGGCTTCGACGGCGTGCTGCGCGGCTTCCGCGTCTACAAGCCGGTGGTCGATGGATCGAAGGCCTCCGGGTACAAGTTCGTGTCCGATGGCACGCCGCTCTGGAAGGCGTGCGCTCCCGGATCTCAGTGCGCCGCCGCGCCGGATGTGTCGCGGCGCAACCTGTACACGACCCTGTCGAACGGGACGATGGTCGCGTTTCACAGCCGACAACGCGGCGGTGCTTGCGCCGTTGATGAACCTGACGGTGGCCGATGCGACCGCCGTGATCAACGGCGTCCGCGCGCTGCCGTTCGGCGCGGTGGTGAGCTCGACGCCGGCGATCATGAACCCGCCGTCGCTCGATCCGCCGCCCGACGCGGATTACCCGGCCTTCCGCACTGACAACGAGAAGCGGCGGTCGATCGTCTGGGTGGGCACGAATAGCGGCATCCTCGAGGCCATCGACTCGCGCTTCGGCGTGGAGGTCTGGGGCTTCGTCCCGATGAACCTGCTGCCGAAGCTGCGCACCCTGCTCGACGGCCAGCCGGTCGGGTCGTTTGCGCACTTCGTCGACAGCTCGCCCAAGATCTCGGACGTCAAGTACGACGACAAGTGGCATACGTCGCTGATCGTCGGCGAGGGACCTGGCGGCACCTACTATCACTCGTTCGACGTCACCCTGGCGGACATGGCGTCGGCGCTCGGCGGCAGCGAGTCGGACGCGACGGCGACGGTCGATCAGGTGCTCACCTACTTCTCGAACCCGAGCCGGATCACGCTCAACTGGGCGTTTCCGTCGTTGACCAAGTTCGATCCGGCGATCGCGCCCTACGGCGACCTCAACTTAAGCGCGTCTGCCCTCGAGAAGAGCGTCGGCCAGACGTGGTCCGACCCTGCGGTCGGCCAGATCGTCGGTCCGCTCGGGCCCTACGCGGTGCTCCTTGGTTCCGGGTTCCTGCCCGTACTCGGTCCAGCAGCAACTGAATCGCGGCGGCACTGTCGCGGGTACCACCTTCTACATCGTCGACGCCAAGACCGGCGCCGTCCTCGCCAGCAAGGACATCGGCAGCGACGGCGTCAACGAGACGAACAACAACTGCGCCACCGACAACGGCATCGCCGGCTGCCAGAAGAGCAAGAACGCGCTGATGTCGGATCCGGTCGCGACAGGGCCGACCGATTCGCGCTACGTCACGCAGGACCTACATCGGCGATCTCGACGGCAACATCTGGCGGTTCGACTTCGGCCTGGACGCCGGCGGCGCGGTCAGCATCAACGCGACCACGAAGCTGTTCTCGGCGGGCGCCGACCAGCCAATCTACAACTCGATGGCGACCGTCACCGTCGGCACGAAGCAGTACGTGTTCATCGGTACCGGATCGGACCTGCTGCCGCAGACCGACAAGAACACGATCTACCGGCTGCTCGGCGTCCTCGACAACGGCGCGACGGGGTCGAAGACGTTCGAGAAGCTGCTCCAGAAGACGGCGAGCGGCACCACGATTACCTACCGACGAGCGCGTGACGGCGTTTCCGGCAGTGGCCGGCGACATCGTGTTCTTCACGACGACCGTGCTGAACGCGCTGTGCTCCGCGCCCGACGCGCGGCTGTATGCGTTCACGTTCATCGGCGGGCCGGCGTACGACAACACCGGCGACAACGTCGTCAAGCCCAGCCAGGACACGCCGCTCGTGAAGACGATCGCCGGTCAGCGCGCCACGGCGCCGTTCATCGTCGATCAGCACGTGGTGTTCGGCGCGGGCGGGTCGAACGTGCAGATGTTCGGCGACTCGACCGACTACAACAACGGCATCGGCCAGGCCGGCGTCCGCATCCTGTCCTGGCGCGAGGTCCGGTAGGACGTGGCGACCTACGTCACCTGCGCCGCCTGCGGCGCGCGGATCCGGGCCGACCGCGAGCGCTGCCTGCGTTGCTTCGAGATTCTCGTCGCCGCTCCCGAACCGAAGCTGCTCGAACGGCTCACGCCGGAGCAGAAACGTCTCGTGGCCGGCGCCGCCGTGGTTGCCGTGCTGCTCGTGGGCGTGCTCGCCTGGCGCAACCGGCCGACGCCAATCGACGACGGCGGCGCCGGCACTTCAGCCACCGGCGCGGCGGGAAGTGGGGCCGCGGCCGGTCCGCCGGCCGCGTCAGCGGTGGCGCGGCCCAGCACCGCGTACGTCGCGCCTCCTGGCGCCTTCCTGGACACGTCGCGCGCGGGAACGGCCGCCTTTCTGACGGGCGATCTGCGGGGCGCCAAGGCGCAGTTCGAGGCGGCGCTCGAGCACAAGCCCGACGATCCGGAAGCGCTCAACAGCATCGGCCAGATTCTCGACCGGCAGGGCGATCTCGAGGGGGCGGTCGCGCGCTTCGAGAAGGCGATTTCGATCGCGCCCGATCGGTGGGCGTATCACTTCAATCTGGCGCATACAGTCGGGCGCCAGGGGGACTGGACGCGTGCCGTCGACGAATACCGAGAAGCGGCCCGGCTGTTCCCGGACGACTACGCCACGCAGTTCAATTTGGCGCTGGCGGTGCAACGCTCTGGCGACGCCGAGGCGGCCATCCCGGAGTTCGAAAAGGCCATCCGCCTGGCCCCGGCGGAGGCGAGCTTCCACCTCGCGCTCGGCAACAGCCTCCAGGCGGCCGGCAGGCTGCCAGAGGCGCGAAAGGCGTTCGAGACCTACCTCGAGATGGAGCCGTCGGCGCCAGACGCGGCCAAGGTCAAGGCGCACATCGAGGTGTTGAGCGCCGCGATCAGCGCTCGGGCTCCGGCGCCCGGCTCGCAGTAGGGCGACCCTTGGGTCGCGCAGTAGGGCGACCCTCTCAGGGTCGCGAGCAGTAGGGCGACCTCTCAGGGTCGCCGAAGGGGACGGCCGCGCCGGTTTCAGGCGATGCCCATGCGCTAGGATTGGTTTCGAGCCGATATTTGTTGTAGACAGCCATGCGCCTGCACATTCCGGCACTCCTGACGATCGTCGCGCTTGGGCTGGGGAGCGCGCCGGTTGCTGGGACAGACGCTGGCCGACGTCGCGAAAAAGGAAGAAGAGCGCCGCAAGACCGCGAAGCCCGCGGACAAGACGTACACGAACAAGGACCTCGGCACGCTGCCAGCCGGGACGCCGCCTCCTCCTCAGCCGGCCAAGCCGGCTGCATCGACTGACCCGGCCGCCAAGGAAACCGAGAAGCCGGCTGACCAGGAGAAAGAAAAAGAGCCGGTCAAGGATCAGGCGTACTGGGCCGGCCGCATGAAAGAGCTGCAAACGCAGCTGCAACGTGATCAGACCTACGTCGACGCCTTGCAGACGCGAGTCAATTCGCTCGCGACCGATTTCGTCAACCGGGACGATCCGGCCCAGCGGGGCGTGCTCTCCAGCGAACGGCAGAAGGCCCTGGGCGAGCTCGATCGGCTGAAGAAGCAGATCGAGGCCACCAAGAAAGCCATCGCCGACCTCGAAGAAGAGGCGCGCCGCGCCAACGTCCCGCCCGGCTGGCTGCGCTGAACCGTCGCCGTGCCCCGCCCCGCCACCGATCCTCCCATCCTCCTCGTCGAAGACAAGGATTCTCTGCGCGCGATGCTCCGGCACGCGCTCGCGGGCCAGGGCCATACCGTCATCGAAGCCCGGGATCAGAACGAAGCGGCGCAGGCGTTGCGCACGACGCGGCCGGGTGTCGTGCTGTCGGACCTGCGGCTGCCCGAAGGCGACGGTTTCGGCGTCCTGAAGGCGGCCAAGGAGCTGGATCCGGAGCTGCCGGTGATCGTGATGACCGCCTTTGGCAGCATCCAGGATGCGGTCACCGCGATGAAGGAGGGGGCGCTCGACTTCCTGGCCAAGCCGGTCGATCCCGATCACCTGCTGCTGATGGTCGAGCGGGCGCTCGCCCAGCGCCGGCTCGCGACCGAGAACATCCTCCTGAGGGAAGAGCTCGCGGCGCGGCGCGGGGCGCCGCAAATCATCGGCGAGGACGCGAAGCTGAAGCACGTGACCGTCGCCCTTCAACGGGCGGCGACGACCGACGCCACCGTCCTCCTCGAAGGGGAGAGCGGCACGGGCAAGGAGCTGTTCGCGCGGGCGCTGCACGCGCTGAGCCCACGCGCCGACGGACCGTTTGTCGCGATCAACTGCGCGGCCATCCCGGAGACGCTGCTCGAGACCGAGCTCTTCGGCCACGAGAAAGGCGCATTTACCGGCGCCTCCGCCCGCAAGCCGGGGAAGTTCGAGCTGGCCCATCGCGGGACCCTCTTCCTCGACGAAATCGGCGACCTGCCGCTGCCGCTGCAGGCCAAGATCCTTCGCGCGCTCGAAGAGAAGCGGTTCGAGCGTGTCGGCGGCACCGTGTCGCTCCAGGTCGACGTCCGCGTCGTCGCGGCGACGAATCGCAACCTCAAGGCGGCCGTGGCGGCGCGCCAGTATCGCGAAGACCTCTACTTCCGCCTCTCGGTGTTCCCGATCACGATTCCGCCGCTGCGCGAGCGCGCCAGCGACATCTCGATGCTCGCCAAGTACTTCATCGAGCGTTTCTGCCGCGACCTGAACAAGAAGCCGCTGATGCTGGCGCCGTCGGCCGTGCAGGAGCTGCAGGCGTATTCGTGGCCGGGCAACGTGCGCGAGCTGCAGAACTGCATCGAACGCGCCGTCATCCTCACCGAGGGCGACACGATTCACGCGCGCCACCTGGCCCTCTCGTTCCGCGATCAGGTTTCCGCTCGCCGCGCCGGCCGAGGGCCCGTGGGATCAGATCGATCTGTCGGGGACGCTGGCCGAGGCGAGCCGTCGCATCCTGATCGAAGTCGAGCGGCGGAAGATCGAGCAGTCGCTCAAGGACGCCGGCGGCAACAAGGCGCGCGCCGCCGACATGCTGCAGGTCAGCTACAAGACGCTCACCGCAAAGCTCAAGGAATACGGCTTCGAATGACCTGGTTCCGGCCGTTGCCCCGATCGGTGACGCGGCCGGTGTCCTACGCCGTCGTCGTGGCCTGGGTCGGGTGCATGGCGCTCCTCGTCAACCGGGGGTATCTGCAAGCCTCGCCCGGGTTCCTCTCCGAGAACCTGGCCCGCTACGGACCGACCGCCGTCTGGCACGGCGTGTACTACCGCGGCGAGAAGATCGGCTTCACCGTCCGCCAGACGACGCGTACGGACGAAGGGTTCGAGCTGCTCGAAGAAGGTCAGCTGCAGATGTCGCTGCTCGGCGCGACCACCGCCGCGGCGATGCGAACCGCCGCGCGCGTCGACGCCAGCTTCGAGCTCCAGTCCTTTGAGTTCTCGCTCGACCCGGGCACGGGCGCCATCGAGGTTCGCGGCAGGGTCGAGCGGCTGTCGCCATCGAGCGCTGCGCGGCGCGTGACCGTCGAGATCGTGTCTGGCGGCGACACGCGAACCCAGGTCATCGAGCTGGCGGAGCCGCCGGCGATGACGCTGAACTTTTCGCGGATGCTGGCCAATGCAGGCCTGGTTCCCGGTTCACGGCATCGATGGATGCTGTTCGACCCGGCGACGCTCAGTAACGCGCCGGTCGAGGCAGTTGTTGGGAGCCGGGCGGCCGTGCGGGCCGGCGATACCAGCGTCCCGGCGTTCCGCGTGGAAATCACCTTCAAGGGCGTGCAGACGGTTGCCTGGGTGACCGACACCGGCGAGGTCGTTCGCGAAGAGAGCCCGCTGGGATTGATGACCATCCGCGAGCCGGCCGAGATGGCGCGGCGGCTGGCGGTCCCGAGGCGCGTCCAGGCCGACCTGCTGCGGTTGTCCGCGGTCGTGCCGATCATGAAGCAGCGGATCGACGAGCCGCGCGACGTCCGGCGGCTCCGCTTCAAGCTGACCGGCGCCGACCTGGCCAACCCCGACCTCCAGGGCGCCGGGCAGACGATTGCCGAGGGCATCGTCGAGGTCGTCGACGCCCGCACCTTGACCGCCGGTCCGCTCGATCCGGATGCCCGGCAGCATCTCCAGCCCGAGCCGCTCATCGAAAGCGACGATCCGCAGATTAGAGCCGAGGCCGAACGGGCAGTCGCCGGCGCCGCAGGCGATCGCGCGCGGGCCGAGCGGTTGACGCGCCACGTCAACGCCATGCTCGACAAGAAGCCGACCGTGAGCCTGCCGTCGGCGCGCGAGGTGCTGCGCACGAAGGTCGGCGACTGCAACGAGCACACCGCGCTGTACGTCGCCATGGCGCGCGCGATCGGGATTCCCGCGAGGATCGCCGTCGGTCTGGCGTTCGTCCGCGGCGTGCAGGGGGCGTTCTACTACCACGCGTGGCCCGAGGTGTATCTCGAGGAAGGCGGTCGCGGGCTCTGGCTGCCGGTCGATCCGACGTTCAACCAGTTTCCCGCCGATGCGACGCACGTGCGGCTCGCGCGCGGCGGGCTCGACAAGCAGGCGGCGATCGTGCCGATGATCGGCCGGCTGCGGATGGAAGTCCTCGACCTCGAGCTCGATCCGGGCGCTACGCCGATCCTGGTCGGCGGCGGTGGCCAATGATTGCCGTCCACGACCTCGTGAAGCAGTACGGCGCGTTCACCGCCGTCGACCGCGTGAACATCTCGGTCGCGCCCGGCGAAATCCACGGCTTCCTCGGCCCCAACGGCGCCGGTAAGACGACGACGCTGCGGATGATCGCCGGCCTGCTGAAGCCGACCGCAGGACGGGTCGTCGTCAACGGACACGATCTCGCCGCCGAACCAGAGGCCGCGAAGGCGTCGTTCGGCTTCATTCCCGACCGGCCGTTCATCTACGAAAAGCTCACCGCCGGCGAGTTCCTCCGGTTTCACGGCGGCCTGTACGGATTGAACGGCAACGGCGTGACGACGCGCGTGCACGAGATGCTCGATCTGTTCGAGCTGCGCAAGTGGGAGAACGAGCTCATCGAGAGCTTCTCCCACGGCATGAAGCAGCGGCTGGTGATGAGCGCGGCGTTCCTCCACCGGCCGCGTGCCGTCGCCGTCGACGAGCCGATGGTCGGCCTCGATCCGCGCGGCGCGCGCCTGATCAAGGACGTGTTCCGGCGGATGGCCGAAAACGGCGTCGCCCTGCTGATGAGCACACACACGCTCGAGGTGGCGCAGGAAGTCTGCCATCGGGTCAGCATCATCAACAAGGCACGGATTGTCGCGAGCGGCACGGTCGACGACGTGCGCGCGCTCGCCGGCGGCGAAGACGATCACCTGACGTCCGTCTTCTTGAAGCTGACCGGCGGCAGCGCGCTGCAGGAAATCGACGAGGTATGAACGCCGGCGCCGTTCCCGTTCCTGCTCGTCCCGCACGTACTGGCGTCGAAGAACCGGGCGCGGCGATCGGATCGCAGCGACTACGCCCGCCTGGCGATTTTCGGCGGCATCGGCGTGGCGGTGTTCGGCGCGCTGTTCACCGGCGCGGTACTGGCTGACCGGGCGGCTCCTGTCCTACGAGGAGTTCGGCGACTTCCTCCTGCGCCTCGGCCTGTCGTGGCTGTTCGTGACCTTCCTGGCGTTCCTGGCCTTCAGCGGCGTCGTGACGTCGCTCTCGACCTTCTTTCTCGCCGACGATCTCCGGCTGCTGCTGGCGTCGCCGGTGGCCTCGCGCCGCCTGTACCTGGCGCGGTTCACGCGCACCGTGGTGCAGGCCTCGTGGATGGTCGTCGTGTTTCTCACGCCGGTGCTGATCGGCGTCGGGGCGGCGCGCGGCGCGCCCTGGCTCTATTACGTCACCGCGGTGCTGGTCGTCGCGCCTTTCTCGGCGATTCCGGTCGCGGTCGGCGCGGCCGTGACGCTGATGATCGTGAACGTGTTCCCGGCGCGCCGTGCCCGCGACGTGCTGATGCTCACCGGGCTGATCTTCGCCGTCGGCCTGATCCTGGTGTTTCGCTTCATCCAGCCGGAGCGGCTGCTGCGCGTCGAATCGCTGCCCGACATCGCCGACTTCTTTGCGACGCTGCAGTCGCCGATTACGCCGCTGCTGCCGTCGTTCTGGGCCGGCGAATCGCTGTTCGCCGGCCTCCACGGCGGCGTCGACCTGCTGCATGCGTCGGCGCTGTGGACGACGGCGATGGCGTTTACCGTGATGCTCGGCGCCGCGCACGACCGCTGGCAGTTCGTCGGCTACAGCCGATCGCAGGAGGCGGCCAAGGCGCGCGTGACCGGCCTGAAGATCGTGGACGTCGCCGCCGCGTGGCTGCCGATGTCGGCGATCCGGCGGCACTTGTTCGTGAAGGACGTGAAGGTGTTCCTCCGCGACGTGAGCCAGTGGCTGCAGCTCCTGCCGCTCCTCGCGCTCGTCCTGCTGTATCTGTACAACTTCCGCGCGATCGACCTGAACCGCATTCCCTACATGAGCGGCGTCCTGAAGAACGCGTACGCGTTCCTGAATCTCGGTCTTGCCGGGTTCGTGCTGGCGACGGTCGCCGTCCGGTTCGTGTTTCCCGCGGTCTCGGCCGAGGGCTTTGCGTTCTGGATCATCCGCGTGTCGCCGATCTCGTTTCGCGACTTCCTGTGGTCGAAGTTCTGGACCGGCGTCGTCCCGATCCTCGTCCTGACCGAGGGCCTGACGATCACGGCGAACGAGCTGCTCGGCATCGATCCGTTCCTGAAGACGGTATGCGCCTTCGGGATGGTGTTGATGACCTTTGCGCTGGTGGGCCTGGCGGTCGGCCTCGGCGCGCGGTATCCGCGCTTCGGCGCCGACGTCAACCAGGTGGCCGGCTCCTACGGCGGCGTCGCCTTCATGGTCCTGGCGGTCCTCTACATCCTCGTGACGATCGCGGCCCTCGGCTGGGCGTCTGCCGTGTATCTCTACCGGCTGGCCAACGAGCAGCCACTCACGACCTACGATCACGTCCGCATCGTGATGGCGTTCGTCGCGGTCTCGGCGATCAGCGCGGCCACCTGGCTGCTGTCGATGAAGTCGGGCGTTCGAGGGCGTTGGAGGCGATGCGGGAGCTAGCCAATCCTTCCGAACTAAATGCAACCGCGAAGACTCGAAGACACGAGGAAACCAGCCACGAGAACACGAAAACACGAAATCTGGTCCGTCAATCTGTAACTCAAGTTCCTCAACTCCTGAAATCCTCAAATCCTGCAATCTCGCGGTCTATTTCTTCAATCCCACCTTCACCAGCGCCGCCTTCATCTCCTTCTCGGTGATGTCGTCGACAATCGTCGTGCTGCCGACGCCGGTGGGCAACACGAAGTTGAGCCGGCCCGCGACCATCTTCTTGTCGTGCTGCATCGCGTCGATGATCTCGCGGGTGGTGATGTCGGCAATCGGCGGCAGGGGGCCGAGGCTGGCGATGAAGTCGGCGAGCGCCGCGCGATCCGCCGCCGCGAGCGCGCCGCGCATGACGCCCAGTTCGGCGGCGACGAGCATCCCATAGGCGACCGCTTCGCCGTGGCGGTAGCGGCGGTACTTGGTCACCGCTTCCAGCGCGTGCCCGGCCGTGTGGCCGAAATTCAGAATGCGGCGCGGACCGGCTTCTTTCTCGTCGGCGGCGACCACCGAGGCCTTGATCCGGCACGATTCGGCGATCACCGCCGTGAGCGCCGCCGGATCCTTCGAGAAGATGGCCGTGCGGTCGTGGCCGACGCGGTCGAACAGCGGGCGGCTCGACGTCATGCCGTACTTGATGACCTCGTAGAGTCCCGCGCGGAACTCGCGGCGCGGCAGCGTCTGCAGCACGGACGGATCGATCGCCACCGCGTGCGGCTGATAGAAGGCGCCGATCAGGTTCTTGCCCAGCGCGTGGTTGACGCCGACTTTGCCGCCGATTGACGCGTCGACCTGCGCCAGCAGCGTGGTCGGCACCTGCACGAGCGCGATGCCGCGCAGGTAGGTGGCCGCCGCGAAGCCGGCCATGTCGCCGATGACACCGCCGCCGAAGGTCACCAGCGTCGACGCGCGATCGGCATTGGCGCGGATCAGCGACTCGTAGACCCGCGACACGTTCTGCAGGTTCTTGTACCGCTCGCCGTCCGGCACCAGGATCAACTCGCCGATGCCCGCCTTGGCCAGCCGTGGGCCGTGCAGTCGCCACACGAGGGGGCTCGAGACGATGAACCGGCGGGCGGGCGCCTTGATGTCGTCGAGCAGGCGCGGCAGCCGGTCGAGCAGGCCATCGTCCAGCGTGACGGCATAGCGGCGCGAGGGTGTGTCGACGTCGATCCGAACCATTATTTACCTTGCGCGGGGCCCCACCCCCGCGCGCGACACGCTCGCACCGTTGTGCTCGCGTGTATCAAGAACAGGGCGCATGGGCGTCGGGGCCCAGTCCCGCGCGCGACACGCTCGCACCGTAGTGCTCGCGTGTATCAGGAACAGGACGCACGATGCGGGACGAAGCGTCCTGCGAGTGTGCGGTGGTCCTCTCGCTCGGGAGGCGGATGTTAGGATAACACCCGGCCCGACAGTGACCGGCGTGCCTCACGATTCTGATCTTCACGACTTCATCATCATCGGCAGCGGGATCGCGGGGTTGCGCGCCGCGATCGCGCTCGCGCCGGTCGGCCGGGTGTTGATCCTGACCAAGGCGGACCCGACCGAAAGCAACACCGGCTACGCACAGGGCGGCATCGCCGCGGCGATTGGCGCCGACGACAGCCCCGAGCTGCATGCCGCCGACACGATGCGCGCCGGCGACGGGCTGTGCGATGCCGCGGCGGTGAAGATCCTGTGCGACGAGGGGCCGCGTTACGTGCGCGAGCTGATCGACTGGGGGACGCGGTTCGATCGCGACGGCGGCGGCCGTCCGGCGCTCGCGCTCGAAGCCGCGCACAGCGTCCGCCGGATCCTTCACGCCGGCGATTCGACCGGCCGGGAAATCGGACGCACGTTGTGGGAACGCGCTCGCGCGCTCGGCGCGGTCCGGACGGTCAACCATGCGCTGGTGACCGGTCTCCTCGTGGAGGACGGCATCGTTCGGGGCGTCCATTACTTCGACAGCCAGGGACGCCGGCAGACGGTCCGCGCTCCGCGGACGCTGCTGGCGACGGGCGGTGCCGGCCAGGTGTTTCGCGAGACCACGAACCCCGCCGTGGCGACCGGCGACGGGATCGCGCTGGCGTTCGACGCCGGCGCCCGCGTCTCGGACCTGGAGTTCGTGCAATTCCATCCCACGGCGCTGAACCATCCAGACGGTCCGCGGTTCCTGATCTCGGAAGCGGTGCGCGGCGAGGGCGCGAGGCTCGTCAACGGCAACGGCGAACCGTTCATGTCCCGCTACCATCCCGACGCCGATCTCGCGCCGCGCGACGTCGTCGCGCGCAGCATCGTGCGCGAGTCGGCGCGGACCCCCGGCGGCGTCTTCCTGACGCTCGCGCACCTGGACGTGAACGTCCGCGATCGATTCCCGACGATCGCGGCCGCCTGCCGCCGGGTCGGGCTCGATCTCGCGAAGGACGCCATTCCGGTCGGCCCCGCGGCGCACTACGTGATGGGCGGGATCGACACGGACGAATGGGCGCGCACGTCGCTGCCGGGCCTCTACGCGGCGGGCGAAACCGCCTGCACCGGCGTCCACGGCGCCAATCGCCTCGCGAGCAACTCGCTGCTCGAGGGCCTGGTGTTCGGGGCCCGCGCCGCCGCCGCCATGCAGCAGGAGCTCAACGCTGCGGCCCCGAAAAGCGATCGAGTCGGAGTTCGAGGCTCGAGGCTCGGGGCCCGAAGTGCCAGGAGACCGGTCCGAGCCCCGAGCCCCGAGCCCCGACAGCGTTCTTCGAGCCCCGAGCCTCGAGCCCCGAGTCCCGACGAAATTCGGGACATCATGTGGACCTCCGCCGGCCTGTTCCGCACGCGCGAGGGGCTCGAGGCCGCCGTGGCGCGGCTTGATGCGGCGCACGCGGCACATCGAGCGACCCTGTCTTCGTCCGCTTCCGCCGACGACTGCCGCGTCTTCAGCCTGACGCTGGTCGCGCGCCTCATCGCCCGCGCGGCCCTCCGGCGCGAGGAAAGCCGGGGCGGACACTACCGCGAGGATTTTCCCGCGCGCGACGATCTACACTGGAAAGTCCACCTGACCGATCAGCGCGACACCTATGGCAAAGAATGAGAGCTTCGTCACCGAGATCACGCCCCGATCTCAGGATTTCTCGCAGTGGTACCTCGACGTCGTGCGCCGCGCCGAGCTGGCCGATTATTCGCCCGTCAAGGGCTGCATGGTCATCCGGCCGTACGGCTACGCCATCTGGGAGCTGCTGCAGCAGGCGCTCGACGCGCGCATCAAGGAAACCGGCCACGTCAACGCCTACTTCCCGCTGTTCATCCCTGAAAGCCTGCTGAACAAGGAAGCGGAGCACGTCGAAGGGTTCTCCCCGCAAGTGGCGTACGTGACGCATGGCGGCGGCGAGGAGCTGGAAGAGAGGCTCGTCGTGCGGCCGACGTCGGAAGCGATCATCGGGACGATGTACGCGAAGTGGGTGCAGGGATGGCGCGACCTGCCGATCCTGATCAACCAGTGGGCGAACGTCGTGCGGTGGGAGAAGGTGACGCGGCCGTTTCTCCGCACCACCGAGTTCCTGTGGCAGGAAGGGCACACGGCTCACGAGACCGCCGAGGAGGCCGAAGCCGAGACGCTCAAGATCCTCGATCTTTACGCGGACGTGTGCGAATCGACGCTCGGCGTCCCGGTCGTCAAGGGCCGCAAGTCGGAAAGCGAGAAGTTTGCCGGCGCGCTGCGCACCTATTCCATCGAAGCGCTGATGGGCGACGGCCGCGCCCTGCAGGCGGGCACGTCGCACAACCTCGGGCAGAATTTCGCGAAGGCGTTCGACATCACGTTCCAGGCGCGCGACAAGTCGGTGCAGCACGTCTGGGGGACGTCGTGGGGCGTCACGACGCGGCTGGTGGGCGCCGTGATCATGACGCACGGCGACGACAGCGGCCTCGTGCTGCCGCCGCGCGTGGCGCCGTACCAGGTGGTCGTCGTGCCGATCGGCCGCGACAACTGGCGCGAGACCGTGCTGCCGCGCGCGCAGGACCTGCAGCGCCAGCTGCGCCAGGCGGGCATCCGCGTCACGCTCGACGAGCGCGACGAGCGCCCCGGCTGGAAGTTCTCGGAATGGGAGCTCCGCGGCGTCCCGCTGCGCCTCGAAATCGGCCCGAAAGACATCGAGAAGTCGCAGGTGCTCCTCGCGCGCCGCGATACGCGCGAGAAGATCGCCGCGCCGATGGACACGCTCGCGACCACCGTCGCCGGCCTCCTCGAGGACATCCAGCGGACGCTGTTCGAGCGGGCGCTCAAGTTCCGCGAGGAACGCACGCAGCGCGTCGACAGCTACGACGAGTTCAAGACCGTGATGGAGGGCCGCCCGGGGTTCGTGATCGCGCCGTGGTGCGGATCAGCCGAGTGCGAGGCGAAAATCAAGGCCGAGACCCAGGCGACGATTCGAAACATGCCGCTCGGATCGGCGGTACCGTCCGGACGCTGTGTGCGATGCGACGCCGACGCGACCGCCGAGGCGTGGTTCGCAAAAGCGTACTAAGGGCGGGTAGGGGGCCACAGCTCCTTCATCAGCAGCGGATCACGCGCTTCCAACCGCTTGACCGCTGCGTGCCGCCGCGTCAGCTTCTCGCGCCGGACGATCGCGCGGAACGCCTGGGCCAGGTGGCCTCGCCACCATCGATCCTGGGTCGACGCGAAGGCCCTCGCCAGCGCATCGACGCAGGACGCATCGCCAATCGCCTCGAGGGCGGCGAGAAACTCCATCGCCAGCGGTTCCTTTGCCCCCTGGACGGTCTCCCTCAAGTCGAACAACGCGATGCGGCTGCGCCGGCGCGCCAGGACGAGGTGCGCGGCGGCCCGCGCCGCCTGCCATTGGCCGCGTGCGGCCGCCGGCACGGACCGCTCGTGGTCGCGGAGCCGTTCAACCAGTGTTAATAAGTCCGGCAGCGTCAGCGTCTCGCCCGACTGCGCCAGCGCGCGGCGAAGCGGCTCTCCCTGCGGCGGCAGCTGCCCGTCGACGGCCCGCGCCAGTTGTTGTGCAGGCTCCTCCGGAGGCGGGTGACGATCGTCCGCCAGCGCCGCGATGTCAGGCGACGGATCCTTCCGCAGCGCCTTCAGCAGCGGGCGGAGCGAGCTCTTGTCGAGATCGAGCAGCGCGCGCACGGCCGCTTCACGGATAGGGATGGCCCGCTTGCGGTCGAGTGCGATCGCCGTCAGCCGGTCGACGACCGCGGCGCCGTCCGCACTTCGCACGTGCGGAGCCAGCGCCGCGATGGCGGCCCTGACGATCTCTTCGCTGACGTCATCGAGGGCATGGAGGGCCGATGCCAGGCCCTTTGATGCGGCGGTCGCCTCGAAGACGCGCAGTGCCGCGGTCCTCGCGGCCGCCGGGGCGTGACCATCGACCACGATCGCGGCCAGCGCTCCCGCCGCGCGGGCGCCGATCACCGTGAGGCGTGCGACCGCGGCTTCGCGCACGACCGCGCGATCCGACGAGAGGTCGGCCACGAGCGCGGAGATTTCCCTGGAAAGAGATGCGCGGATCGCCAAGACCGCGATCGTAATCAGTCGGTAGTCAGTAGTCGGGGGTCGGTAGTCCGGACTACAGACTCTCGACTACCGACTACTGACTCGACTCGAGCTACTGGACTCGCACCACCAGAGCAGCGCGCCGGTTCAAGCGCCGAGTCTCCTCGCGCGCGTTGTCGAACTTCGGACGTTCCTCGCCGAAGCTGCGCGTTTCGAGAAGTCCTGCCGCGACACCCCGTGAGACAAGGTATTCACGCACGGCGGATGCCCGGCGATCGCCGAGCGCGAGGTTGTACTCGGCGGTGCCGATGTTGCAGGTATGCCCTTCGATGACGATGTTGCGTCCCGGATTCGCTTTCAGTTTCGCAATCGCGTCGTCGAGCAACCGGAGCGCCTCGGGCCGCAGCGTCGACCGGTCGAAGTCGAAGTACACGTCCTCGAAAGTCAGTTCCACCAGGGTCGGACGAACGACCTGGATCGTGGTCGCGGCCGACGCCGTGCCGCCTTTCCCGTCGCTGACCGTCACGGTGATCTGCACGGGACCGTCCTGCTGCGGCGCCACCCAGGCAGTCTGCCGATCGCCGGGGTTCTGCAGCGTGCCCGACGGCGCCGACCACTTGTAGGTGACGGTGTCGCCGTCAGGATCCTTCGCATCCGCCGTCACCGTCGCCGTCCGGCCAACTTCGACGGTGCACGGCTCGCAACGCGCCTGGACGGTTGGCGGCCGGTTCGCCAGCCGGGGGAGGAGGCGGCGTCGCTGGCGGCGGCGGTGGCGGCGGCGGAACGTAGACGCGCACGCCCGGATGGAACCCGAGCCGTACCTGCCAGTCGGCGAAGTCCGGGAGGCTGCTCGGATCGCTGTCGACCCCGAACGCTTCCCGATCCTTCATCGGGAAGTTCCAGCCGATTCCGCCCCCGACGAAGAAGCCGTTCCGATGTTGCCAGGTCACTCCGGCGTTCGCGGTTGTGAGGCTGTTGATCGGCGAGGTAACAGGGGAAATGGTGTCGATGGTCTGGATGCGCGGGCCGGTGAACGTCATCGTGTCGGAGCTGGGGACGTTGCCGGTCAGCTCGAAGATGCCGCGCAGCGGGCTGCGCGAGGGAAATCCCACGCCAGCGCCCCAGCGGAACGCGCCGCTCGCCGAATCGACGTCGTCGGGCTGGCCGCGGAACTCGTAGCCGCCGAAGGCCGACACGTCGAGCCGGGCGGTCGTTTCCTTGCTGACGATCAAGTCGAACGCGAAATCAGGCTTGCCCGTGGACACTCCGGCGTCCTTGTCGCCGGTCGGCGTCTTGACGACGCCACGGACGGCGACCCCTGCCGGCTGCTGGCGGAACTCCGACATCAGGTTCACCTTGACGCCGAACGAGAAGTCGCCGAGGTTGTTGCCGGTCCAGCCGCGGTTGTTGAACGGATACCGGTCGACCGCGCCGCCGACATCCGGGTCGGTTGAAAAGAGCGGACGCAGATCCCGGTCGATGCGGGTGTCGAAGATTAACGATCCGAAGATTTCGGCGCGATCCCTGAGGCCGAATGCAAACGTCCCGGCGAAGTCGCCGACGTTGGTGAAGCCCTGGACGTAATTGGTGCCACGGCGGTAGAAGCTGGCGGACCACTGCCGGTCGCCGAGGATTTCAGCCGTCGGCACAAACCACAGGCCTGTATCGCCCTGGAACGTCGTCGTTGCCGGACGCGTGGAGGATTCGGTAGATGAGGGCTGCGCGGTCGTCGACGTGGGGGTCTGCGCAAGGGCGGCGGACGCCGAAAGAGCGACGAGCGCAGCTACACCCAGGGAACGTAACGAAATCGTCATTGACGTGTACCTCAAGCGGAGCAGCTCGGCCATTGTAGCATGGCTGAGCTGTACTTGAAGCGCATCAATGGGTTACAGGAAATCTAGTCGGCGGCTGCCGGGTCCGCCCCCTTCAGCCGCTTGGGCCCGACGATGAAGGCGATGCCGATGCTGACGAGGTAGAGCCCGATCATCGGCGCCGCGAAAATCATCAGCGTCATCGGATCGCCGGTGGGGGTGACGACCGCGGCCGTGATGAAAATCAGCAGCACCGCGAGCTTGAACTGCTTCAAGAGGAAGCGCGCCGTCAGCACCCGCATCTTGGCCAGGAAGAAGACGACGGTCGGCATCTGGAAGATCAGGCCGAGCCCGAGCAGCATCTTCACGTACAGGCCGAACACATAGCTCAACTGCGGCATGTACACGAGGTTCGGGGTGTTGAAGCTCGCGAAGTAGGTCATGATGAACGGGTACGCCACGTAGTGGTTGAACGCGGCACCCGCCAGGAATCCGATCGTCGAAAACAGCACGAACGGCACGACGAAGCGCTTCTCGTTCGCGTAGAGGCCAGGCGCGATGAAGCGCCAGACCTGGTACATGATCCAGGGCCCCGCGAACACGGCCCCACTGATCAGCGAAATCTGTATGTAGAGCGAGAAGGCCTCGGTCGGCTGGGTGTAAATCAGCCGGCTGCCCTCGGGGAGCGTCGCGAGGGCGGGCGCGGTGAGGAACTCGTAGATCCGCTGGATGAAGAAGAAACTCAGCCCGATCCCGACGGCCACTCCCAGGACGGCATTGATGATCCGCTTCCGGAGCTCCTCGAGGTGCTCCAGGAACGACATCTTGCCCTCGGCGAATTCGTCCTTGTCGAACGGATCCTCCGGAGGGACCTGGAGCGCCCCCGTCTTGCCGCCGGGGAAGGGGACAAGGGCCATATGACCTGCGGGACCTCAGGCTGGGGTGTCGGTCCTGGCCACCGCCGGCTCCTCGTCTGAGGTGCCGCGGGCGACGGTGGGCCCGGGGGCCGGGGTGGGGGCCTGGGCCTTGGCGGCCGCGTCCTTCTGCTCTTCTATGCGGATTTCCTCTTCCAGCGTGCTGCGGAGCTCGTTGGAGGCTTTCTTGAATTCCGAGAGGCTGCGGCCCAGCGACCGGCCCAGTTCTGGCAGTTTTCGGGGACCAAAAATGATGAGAGCGATCACAAAAATGATGATCAGCTCGGGCATGCCGATAGAGCCAAACATAGGTATCCCTGCTTTCCGTCCAATTATAGAATAGTAGAACACTTATCTGTTAGGATGCGCCCTATGCGACGGTACCGTCCCTTTACTGTTCTGCTGCTGTCGATCGGCGTTTCGGCGCTGGTCGGAGGCGCCTTCGGACGCCGCGCGCTCGCCCTGGACGACAACATCGCGGAGCAGCAAAAGACGTTCGTCGCCGCGCTCCGCGCGATCGAGACGAGTTACGTCGACGAGGTCCCGTCCGACCGGCTGGTCTACAGTGCGATTCGCGGGATGCTCGGGACGCTCGACCCGCATTCCAGTTTCTTCGATCCCAAGGAATACGCGCAGATGCGTGAGCGGCAGGAGGGCCGCTACTACGGCCTCGGCATCACATCGCGCAGATCGACGACAACATCGTCGCGCAGAGCGTGTTCGAGGGATCCCCGGCCTACAAGATGGGCGTGCGCCGCGGCGACATCATCGCCAGGATTTCGGGCGAGGACGCGAAAGGCTGGACCACCGAACAGGCGATGGTCAAGCTGCGCGGGCCGAAGGGCACCAACGTCAAGATCGAGATCAAGCGCCGCGGCTACGAGCAGGTGATTCCGCTCGAAGTCACCCGCGACGAGGTCCACATCCTCACCGTGCCGTCCTACTTCATGGTCGATGCGACCACCGGCTACATCCACATGAAGGATTTCGGCGAGAACACCGACCGCGAGGTCAAGGCGGCGCTGCGCGATCTCACGAAGCAGGGCATGAAGCGGCTGCTGTTCGACGCGCGCCAGAATCCGGGCGGACCGCTCGATCAGGCCATCAAGGTGGCCAACAGCTTCCTGCCGAAGGGCAAGATGGTCGTCTACACGCGCGGCCGGATCAGCAACTCCGACCAGGATTATCGTGCCGCCGACGAAGGCGAGTTCCAGAACATCCCGGTCGTGATGCTCGTGAACCGGAACAGCGCGAGCGCCTCGGAGATCGTGTCCGGCGCGCTGCAGGATCACGATCGCGCCTACATCGTCGGCGAGACGACGTTCGGCAAGGCGCTCGTGCAGTCGGTCTACCGGATCGCCAACGACGCCGGGCTGGCGCTGACGACGGCGCACTACTTCACGCCGTCAGGCCGGCTGATTCAGCGGCCGTGGGATTCGTCGTTCGACGAGTACCTGACCTACGGCATGCGTGAGCAGGAAGAGAACAAGCAGCACAACGCCAGCGATCTGAAGCGGACGTCGGCCGGCCGGCCGGTGTACAGCGGCGGCGGGGTCGAGCCCGATCGGCACATCTCCGGGCAGTTCGAGGGCTTCAATCCGACGACCGTTCGGCCGCATGCTGGTCGGCCGTCGGCGAGTTCGAGGACTACGCGCAGAAGTTCACCGCCGAAGGGGATACGCGCATCGCCCAGCAGTCGACCGGGCGTCGCACCATCGCGCAGAACTTCCAGGTCGACGATACGATGGTGGCGGATTTCCGCGAGCACCTGAAGTCGCGCCGGCTGAAGATCGACGAGGACGCGTTCGCGAAGGATCTGCCGTTCATCAAGGCGATGATTCGCTACCGGATCGAAGAGGTCATCTTCGGGATGGTCGAGGCGAAGCGGCACCTGCTCACGCAGGATCCGCAGGCGCAGTTGGGTTCACGCTTTTCGGCGAGGCCGACAAGCTGCTCGCGATGAGCAAGGGGATGTCGACGCGAGCACAGTAGCGTAGGTCGTTCGACCACAACGACTTGCGCTGCTCTTTGCGCTTGCCACAATACCTAGCCCTTGCTACACTGACGACCGCTTTCAGCCCAGGGGCCGCTGCACGTAGAGTGCCAGCGAAGGGCTGCCAAGCGGTCCGTTGCCGTTCTGCCTCCCAGCCAGAACTGATTGTCCGAACTCAGCACTGTGATCGTCCCCCATCGCGCGGGCATGCCGGGTGGTGTCTTCATGCGCCTCGAACGCCTAGAGATCAACGGTTTCAAGTCGTTTTCCGATCGCTCGGAGCTCGCCTTCGACAAGGGGGTGACGGCCATCGTCGGCCCCAACGGGTGCGGCAAGAGCAACGTCGCGGACGCCATCACCTGGGTGATGGGCGAGCAGAGCGCCAAGAGCCTGCGCGGCGATCGGATGGAAGACGTCATCTTCAGCGGCAGCGACGCGCGGAAGCCGACGGCCGCCGCCGAAGTCCGCCTTCGGTTTACCGGCGTGCTCAAGGCGCTCGGCGAAGAGCCGCAACCGAACGGTGATGGCCACGGTCACCGCGAACGGCAATGGAAACGGCAATGGCAACGGCAACGGCCACGGCACGTCGCCGAGGAAGTGATCCAGTCGATCGCCCGGGAAGTCGAGGTGACGCGGCGGCTGTATCGATCGGGTGAGAGCGAGTACCTGATCGACGGCCAGATCTGCCGGCTGCGGGACGTGCACGAACTGCTGATGGACACCGGCCTCGGCGCGAAGGCGTACGCCATCATCGAGCAGGGAAAGATCGGCCTGATCCTCAGCTCGCGGCCGACCGATCGCCGTCAGCTGATTGAAGAAGCGGCCGGCATCACGAAGTACAAGGCCCGGCGGCGCGCCGCGGAGCTGAAGCTCGAAGCGGCGCAGCAGAACCTCACCCGGATCGACGACATCGTCTTCGAGGTGGAGAAGCAGCGCGGGACGCTCAAACGGCAGGCGACGAAGGCGCGTCGATACAAGAAGCTCCGGGACGAGCTCCGGCGGCTGGAGAAAGTGCTGTTCGCGCGGAAGTATCGCCAGCTGGCGGAGATCATCGAGTCGGCGCGGGCGCGGCTCGGCGACGCGCGCGAGCGCGAGACGGTGGCAGCCGGCGCGGCTCGCCGAAGTCGAGGCCGATCTCGGGCGCCTTCGCATCGAGCTCGCCGAATCGGAAGCCGCGTGCGGCGACCGCGCGCGAATCGGCGCACGCGCGCGAGCTGGACATCAACCGCCGCCAGCAGCAGATCGCGTTCGACACGGAGCAGATCGATGCGCTGCGCGTGCGGGCGGAGGCGATGACCGCGGAGTTGAGCGCCCTCGAGGCCCGCCGCGAGCCGGCGCGCGCCGCGGCCGCGGAGCAGCGTGAACGTGCCGAGGCGGCGGCCGCCGATCGCGATCGTGCGGCGCAAGCGCTCGAGGCGCAGTCGCTGGCCTCGGAAGCGGCCCTGCGCGAGATCGAGGGGCTCGAGGCCGACGTCGAGGCGGCGCGCAGCGAGGTGTTTTCCGCGATCAACTCGGCGACCGCCCTGCGGCACTCGCTCGAGCACGCGGCAACCGCCCGCGACCGCGTCGCTGAAGCGCTGTCGAAGCTCCAGGTCGAAGCCGACGACGTGAGGATGCAGTCGGAGCGGGCGGCGGCGGATCACGCCGCGGCCTCCGACCTGTTGCGCCGCGCGCAGTCCGCGATGGAGGCCACGCGGATCGAGCGAACCGCTCGCGAATCAGAGCTGGCCAGCGCCCGCATCGAGCACGAATGGCGGTCACAGTCGATTCGCGCGCGCGAACAGGAGCTGGCCGGCCTCGAAGCGCGGCTCAAGTCGCTGGAGGAGCTCGAGGCGGCGCGCGCCGAGTACGACGATGCCGCGCGCGCGGTGCTCGCCCAGGCCAATGGCAAGGTGGGCCAGCAGGGCGCCGTCGCCGACTACCTCGAAGTGAGCACGGGTTACGAGCGCGCGGTCGAGGCGTGCCTCGGCGACCTGCTGCAGCATGTCGTCGTCGAGAGCGCGGAACACGCCGCCGCCGGTCTTCAGCTGCTCCGCGAGCAGCGTGCCGGCCGCTGCGGCTTTCTCATCGCGTCGCGCGTGGCTGGTTCGGACGATCGAGATCGGCCGCTGCCGAGTCGATCGCAGGACCGAGTCCGACCTCGCCGGCATGATTATCCGGCTGTCGTCGGTGGTCAACGTGACCGGGCCGTTCGCCGCGGCGATTCGCGGCGCCGTTGGCGAGGCCTGGATCGCGCCCACCTACGAGCAGGCCGCTGCCGCGAGCCGCGACACGCTGCTTCCGGTTGCCACGGCAGCGGGCGAACTGTTCCGCGGGCCGAACCGCGTCTCCGGCGGCTCGCGCGACGATGCCCGCGGCATCCTCGAGACCAAGCGCGACATCAAGGACCTCCGCTCGCGGATCGCCGCGGAACGCGACGCGCTCGGCCTGCTGACGGAGGAGACGGCCGGTTTCGAGAGAGCGATTGCCCAGGCGACCAGCGCGATTGCCGCGCTCAACGCCGAGCAGCACAAGGAAGACAAGGCGATCGTCGCCCACGACGCGCAGATGCAGCACGCCGCGGAGGAGCTGCATCGTCATCAGCAGAAAGCGCGAGCAGCTGGTGCGCGAGCGCCGCCAGGCCGAGGAAGAGCGGGAGGCGCTGGACGGCCGCCAGGCCGAAGCGCGCCAATCGATCGAGCGGCTCGATGGCGATCAGCGCGCGGCGGACGAGCGGTTGACGCTGGCGCAGCGCCGCCTGTTCGAGGCGCGCGAAACCGCGCTGGATTTGAACCGGCGGGCCGCCGACGCCGGCGCCGCGCACGCCGCGCTCGTGGAGCGGGCGGCGGCGCTCGCCGTCGAAGTGCAGCGCCTCGAGGAAGCCTCGGCGGAGCTCGATGCACGGGCATCGATCATGGCCGCCGAGCTCTCGTCCACGACCGAGCGCGCGTCGGATCTGCGGACCGCCGTCGCCGACGGCAAGTCGGCGCTCGATGACGAGATCCGCGCGCTGGAAGCCCAACGCCAGGACCTGCGCAGCCTCGAGGACGCGGTCGGTGCCCTCAAGGTCGGCGGCCGACGCGCAGGAAACGGTGATCAAGGACGCGCGCGCGCAGCTCGAAAGCCTCCGCGCCAAAGTCGCCGAGCTCGACCTGGCGCGCGCGACGGCGGAAAGCGAACTGACCCACCTCGCCCAGTCATGCCTCGAGGCCGTCCAGGCGACCCTGGACGAGGTCCTGGAGGAGGTGACGGCACAGGAAGAGGCCGGCACCGTCGCGCCGGACGCCAGCGTGCTCAGTCGCTGACGAGGCGGAAGAAGAATCAGTCGACAGTCAGCAGTCGACTGTCGACGGTCACTGTCGACGATGACTATCAGCCGCTGGTGACCGACGCCGCCGTGCAGCGGACGCTGAGCGCCGAAGAGGCGATCGTCGCGCTGCGCGCCAAGATCGATCGGCTGGGCCTGGTCAACATGATGGCCATCGAGCAGTTCGACGAGCTCGAAACGCGCCATACCTTCCTGACCACGCAGCGCAAGGACCTCGTCGATTCGATCGCGCAGACCAGCGAAGCGATCAAGCGCATCGACGAAACCACGCGGCAGCGTTTTGCCGAGGCCTTTGTCGCCATCAACCGGAACTTCCAGGAGACCTTCAGCACGTTGTTCGGCGGCGGCCGCGCCGGCCTGACCCTGCTCGACGAGACCGATCCGCTGGAGAGCGGCATCGAGATCATCGCCCAGCCGCCGGGCAAGCGGCTGCAGAGCGTCCAGCTGCTGTCGGGCGGCGAGAAGGCGCTGACCGCGATCGCCCTGATGTTCGGCCTGTTCAAGTACAAGCCGAGCCCGTTCTGCCTGCTCGACGAGATCGACGCGCCGCTCGACGACGCCAACATCGGCCGGTTCGTGGAAATGCTCCGCTCGATGCTGCAGCACACGCAGTTCATCCTCATCACCCACAACCGCAAGACGATGGAGATCGCCGACCGCCTCTACGGCGTGACGATGGAGGAGCCTGGCGTGTCGAAGCTCATTTCGGTTCAGTTGAACTGAACGTTTTCGGCCGGTCCGCGTATGTACCCCGCAGGGGGCGTCATGACACGCAATTCATGGCTTCGAACGGGAGCGCTCGTGGCGAGCCTCCTCGCGGGCGGGTGTCACGGGCCGATGGGCGAGCTCGCCGGGCAGGCGAGCGACGAGTGGGTCCGCAGCTACGAGCTCCGCCCGGACGGCGAAATCCAGGTGAGCGCCACCAACGGCACGATCGAGCTCGAAGGGTACGACGGCAAGACCGTCGAGGTGCGAGCCGAGCGCATCGCCCGTGCCGTCACCGACGAGGCCGCCCGCGAGCTGGTCTCGAAGATCGCGATCAACGAAGAAGTCACGCCCGACCGCGTCGCGATCCGCACCGAGGGCGTCAGCGGCCTCCTGATTGGCGTGTCTTACCAGGTGAAGTACTACGTCCGCGCGCCGCACTCGGTCGTCGCCCGGCTGCGCGTCACCAACGGCGTCGTCACCGCGAAGCGCTTTTCCGGCCACTTGATCGCGACCAGCACCAACGGCGGGATCGTCGGCGAGGAGATCGGCGGCAAGCTCGAGGCACGTTCCACGAATGGCACCGTGCGGATTGCGCTGCAGGAGGTCGCTCCTGGCGGTGTCACGCCTCCGGACGACGAACGGGCGCGTGGACCTGTCGCTGCCGGCGTCGGCCAAGGCCGACCTCTCGGCGGAGTGCCGCAACGGGGCCGTCACGGTCGAAGGGCTCTCACTCGAGCCGTTCGGCGAGCAGTCGCGCCGCGCGGTGCACGGCAAGCTGAACGGCGGCGGCGCGCCGATCGACGTGGAGACGACGAACGGCGCGGTTCGCATTCGCTCGCTCACCCCCAGCCGTGAACGAAGCCCGGTGAACGAAGCCCCGTGAACGAAGACCGGGCGACCCGCTATCACCGCCTGAAGCGCCGCGCCCTGGTGCTGTCGCTCGCCTGGAGCGCCATCCTGTTCACCGCGCTGCTCGTCACCGGCGCCAGCCTTCAACTCCGTGAAACCGCCGAGCGCACGGCTTCCGCCATCGGTCGATCCAGTCCCGCGGTCGTGGTGATCCTCTTCGTGGCCGGCCTGATTCTCCTGCACGAGGCCGGCAGTTTCATCATCGCCCTCTATAGCGGGTTCATCGTCGAGCACCGCTACGGCCTCTCGAACGAGCGGTTCTCGAGCTGGCTGTGGGATCAGGCGAAAGCGCTGGGCCTCGGCCTCGTGCTCGGTGCGGCGGCGGCGAGCGTGATCTACTTCTTCATCCGCCGATCGCCTGGCGTCTGGTGGCTGCCGGCTGGCGCGGTCTTCTCGCTGATCATCGTCGGGCTGGCGAACGTCGCGCCGGTCGTGCTGCTGCCGCTGTTCTACCGGGTGAAGCCGCTCGATCGCGAGGCGCTGCGCACGCGGTTGATGGCGCTGGCCGAACGGTCGGGCGCGCGCGTGCTCGGGGCGTACCGAGTGGGGGCTGGCCGACAAGACGAAGAAGGCCAACGCCGCGCTCGCGGGGCTCGGCGCGACGCGGCGGATACTGGTCTCCGACACGATGCTGGCCGACTACTCCGACGAAGAGATCGAGATCGTGCTCGCGCACGAGCTCGCGCACCACGTGCACGGCGACATCTGGAAGGGGATCGCCTTCGAGAGCGCGCTGGTGGTCGGCGGGTTTTTCCTCGCCGCGCGGCTGCTGGACGCGTCGATCGGGCCGCTCGGGCTGGAGGGCGCCGCCGATCCCGCCGGGCTTCCGCTGCTGCTCCTCGCGGCCGGGGCGGTGTCGGTCGTGATGCTGCCCGCGGCGTACGCCTTGTCCCGGACCTTCGAACGCAGCGCCGATCGGTTCGCGCTCGAGCTCACCCGGAATCCCGGCGCGTTCGTGACGGCGATGCGGCGGCTGGCGGCGCAGAACCTCGCCGAGGAGCGTCCTTCGCGCCTCATCCAGTGGCTGTTCTACAGCCATCCGCCGGTCGCCGAGCGCATCGCCGCCGCGCAGGCGTTCAAGCGGTAAGACCACCCGCCGTTTTCAAACGCGCAGCAACTTGGGCGTCGACATCCGCACAGCTCTACGGTGGGTCGGAAGAAAACCGGAACCCCGGCTGCACCGCCGGCATGCTGCGGACCGGCACGACTCTCTCCACGACGATATCCGGCGCCGGTTTGCCCTGCAGCGTTCGCGCTTTCGGGTCCTTCGCGACGAGCTCCAGCGCCCGATCGGCGGCGGCCGTCGCGTCATCGGCTTCGACGACGCGCCCGACGCGGAAGGCGACGCGCTGGAGCTCGCCGTCCACGGAGATCCAGAGCCCGCGTCCGTTCAAAGTGACTTCGAAGATCGACTTCATCCCTCGCCCCCGATGGCCGTCGGCTGAGCAGTGCTCTCCCTGCGGAGCTTCACCAGATTGCTCGCTGCCACGGCCCCGAAGCGCTTGATGCGTTCACGAGTCTCGATGACGTTCGGGCTAGTGGCGCAGATGATGGTCTTCGTCGGCGTCCTGGCCATCGTGCTGACTGTCGTCGGTCTTTACGGTGTGATTGCCTACCTGACGGCCCTCGACCAGAGGGGAATCGGTATACGGATGGCGCTGGAGCCACCCGTCCAGCCGTGCTCCTGAGTGTTCGACGCGCAGTGCGGTCTGGCTTCCGGCGCCGGTCTGGCATTCGGGCTCATGCCGGCATTCGCCCTCGCATTCAACTTCGCTCCACGGGATGGGATGGTTCTTACCGCCGTCTCTCTCGGCGTCGCGGCAACAGCTTTCATCGCGTCGTGGTTACCCGCCAGGCGTGCCGCAGCGCTGAATCCGGTTGTTGCGCTTCGGGAAGACTGAGCAGTCGCGTCGGAAGTACTGCCGCTTTCTAGTTCTTCGCGGTGCCAGGCACCCAGGCAGGCGTGCCCTCCTCCCATCGGTTGTCGGTCAGCGCCCGTTGCTCGGAGCCGTCGGCGTTCATGATCATCAGCTCGCCGTACGGCTGAGGAATATCGAACATCGGCGCTTCGTCCTTGAACCCGAAGCGGGACGTGCTGAACAGCACGTGTTCTCCATCGGGCGCACACGCAGGGTGTGTGTCGTCGTAGGGTCCCCTGGTCAGCTGCGTCAGCGACGTGCCATCAGGGTTGATCGCAAACAGATGGAACTCGTCATGTTCGAGCCGGCTGAAGACGATCCGGCCCTTCGCCGACCAGCACGGGAAATTGTCGTAGCCGATCGTCAACGTGCGAACCGCGCCATCGGACAGGTTGACGATCCGCAAGCCCGCGGCGCGGCCAGGCGTCGGGCCGTTCGGGGGAGACGCGCGTTCCGCGTCATTCCAGAATCGAAACACGACCTGCTTGCCATCCGGTGACCAGCTGGGAAACCCGGAATTGCCCGGCCCCGTTGTCAGTGAGCGAGCGCCTGAGCCGTCTGGCTTCACGATCATGATGTGAGCCGGCTGCGTCGCGCGGGCTACGAAGTACGAGCCGGTCCCGAACACAATCCACTGTCCGTCGGGGGACCACTGTGGCGACATCAGAGACCCTTCGGCGTGGAAGATGCGCCGCGGGTTCGTGCCGTCGGTATTCCACACGACCAGCGAAGTCCGATCGTCGGGGTTCCCCCGGCCGGTTCGTTCGCTGACGGCAATCTGTCGTCCATCCGGCGACACAGCCGGAAAACCGCTCGCGAAACGGAGGTCGTATTGCGGGTGTCGGCCAGCCAGCGAGCCGCCGGGCCTGCGGGCCGCCGGAATGGTCTCGATCGATCCTGCGTGATACACCACCCGGCGACCATCGCTCGACCAGGCCGGGTTGCTGATGTCGCCGCTCGTGCCGGTTTCGCCAGAGCTGAAGGCCAGCGCCGCGCTCGCTCCCGACTTGGCCAGATAGCCGATGCGCTTCGAATCGAGGAACTGCGGCGACAGCTTCAATCCCGGCCCCGACGTGTGCTCGGCGCGGGCGCCGGTCGCGACCTCGACCGACACGATCCGCGACTCGATCGTCGCTTGAGCGCCGAGTCCGCGTGCCCTGAAGGTATCGGCGACGGCGAGCTCGTAAAAGACCACGCGCGTACCGTCCGGCGACCACTTCGGCGATCCGGCGAACTGGCCCTCGCCTGACGGAAGTTTCCGGAGATCTCGACCATCGGCGCCCATCACGTAGACGCTCGCGGCCTGCACCTGTTCCCAGTTGCCCCTCGATCGCGCCAGCGCCGTTCCGCGATCGGAAGTAAACGCGATCCTGCGTCCATCCGGGGACCAGCTCGGTCGATAGTCGCCGCCTGGTGCGTTGGTCAGGTTTCGAGTCTGGCGAGTCTTCAGGTCGAGGAGATAGATGTCGGTCGATCCCGTGTCTCGCGTCGACACGAACGCCAGCGAGTTGCCGTCCGGCGAGAGCGCTCCCTGATCATCGAACGCCGGGTCGTCTGTGAGCCGCTCGAGGCCCATCCCGTTGGTTCGCACCCGGAAAATATCCGAGGAACCATTGCGTTCGGATGTGAACACGATCCAGGCTCCATCGGCGGAGAAGGATGCGTTGTAATCCAGCTCCAGGCCGGCCACCAGCTTTCGCGCGTTCTTGCCATCGGCGTCGGCGATGTACAGCTCGGACCGGGTTGGACTCCACTGGTCGACGAAAATACGCTCGGTGGCGATGAGGATCGCGCCAGTGGCGGCTGACATCAGGACCACTGCGGCCGACAGACCGTAGCGACGAAGGGTCATGGTGCTGAATCGTAGCACCGGGCGGGCCGCGCCGAGCCGGGCGAAGCCTTATCATGTCGCTCAACCCGGATCCACCTGTGCGCCGCAGGAATCCGGTTGCTTCGTGGCGGCGACAGTGGCATCGTCCGAATGAGCCAAACTCCCGGGGCGTGATGCGTCACACACGAGTTCTCTGCGCGATCGGCGTGAGCCTCTGGTCGGCTGTGGTCGCCGGCAGCCAGGCAGGGGCCCCGGTAGCACTGTCCGGGCCGCTGCGGGACCACGTGAAGGACGAGCGGTTGCGGGATAGTCACGTCCATCAGAGGACTGCCGCTCGGCGTCCGCGACGAGCTGCAGACGCTGTTCGGCACCCAAACACTCGACATCGCCGAGCCCGGAGCCGCGTTTCAGAGCACCGACGTGATTGCCACGCCGAAACTGCCGATCCGACGGCTGGTCGCGGCGGGGTGCACGGCCGAGTATTGCCTCGTCTACTATGAGCGCGGCGGCGTCGCCCACACGTGGCATGTGGCGCTGTTTCACTGGACGCCGGCGGCGACTCGCTTCGAGTGGGGCGGTACGGCGCCAGGCGGCCTGGCGACCATCGACGACGTTCGGAACGCCATCCTGTCCGGAGCGATCAAAGGCCCGGCTGGGTTCTGGTAGAGCGTAAGCCGAAGATTCAGCACGTCGCGTCGAACCAGCCTGCGTATCCATCGGAGATACCGAGATGAACGCTCAGCTCTCGCCGGGTTCAGGCCTTTGCGCTTCGCGTGATTGCCGAGCACCTCGAACATCAGAAGCCCCTGCCGAATTCCTCAACCTGACGTTTCGCGCGGCTTGAGCAACTGGCCCGCCACGAAGGCGCGTCGCGTCCTGGCCGCCCTCGGCCTCACACCAGAAGACCTTTGAACGGCCGCTACTCGGACAGGCGCTTCTGCAGCGTGTAGATCGCCCACGTCGTCAGGACGATCCCGGCCGTGCCAATCGCGAGCAACATGTAACTGCGCTGCTCGACGAAGCTTGCGCCGAGGTGGACCGTGCCGATCGCGAAGGGCAATTCCACCATCCCGAGAATCAGGATGTACCTTCAGGAACTGGTAGCGGGCGATGCCGAGCACGTAGCCGGGGACCTCGGACGGCATCGCCAGCTGGAAGAGCAGGACGAGCCCGAACGGCGCGCGGCTCGAGATCCGGTTCTCGAACCGGTCGAGGGCGTCGTGCGAGGTCAACGCCCGGACCACCGGGCGCCCGAGCGAGCGGCCGATGCCGTAGGCGCAGACGCCGCCCAGCATCCATCCCGTCCAGAGCAGCGCGATGCTCAGGCCCGCACCCCAGGTTTCGACGGCAACCGGCGTGATGACGGCGGTGGAGAAGAACGCGATCATCGCCGACAGCGCCGAGAACACGATGAACAGGGTGGCGCCGAGGCCGGGATGCTCGGTGATGATCCGCTCGACCGGTTCGAGGACGGCGAGGATCACCTGGTGCAGCGAGTCGGAGGAAGCCAACCAGCCGAGCGCGACGAGGAGGAGGCCGAGGCCGGCGACACGTTTCACGGCGGCCGTGATGCGCGCTGGCCGGCCGGGTTCTGGCGCCGGTGCTGTCATCTGCAAGTTGTCGATCTGCGGGGGAGTGGGCCTCGGGGAATTTACCACAGACGAGTAGACGGGAGGCCCCCGGAAGAGTTCGATAAGTTCCGCCGGTGCGCGGCAATCAGGCGGCGATGCGGGTCTCCGCAGCCACAGTATTCGGGATGTCCGGCTGGGCCGCCGCGTCGCGCACGCGCTTCATCGCGCGCAGGTGATGGGCCACGTGTTTCTGTTCCCAGGCTGCGAGCGCGGTATAGAAGAGAGCGTTGACGGCCAGGTGGGCATCGCGCCGCTTCAGCAAGGCGGCCGCGTTGTATAACCCCATCAGGACCGATAACGCCAGGGCCGAGCCGTGAACGCTGGCCTTGAGGGGTTCACACTCTCCACACTGCAGGACAGTGAGTTGCATGGTCGGCATGGTCATGCCGACGTCCAATGCAAGAGTGGTGCTCGGCGGTTCGGGCGGCGGCCGGGGCCCACGGAAGGGCCGTCGGCCGGCCCCGGATTACGATTTTGCGGCGCCCTCTTCCTGCTGAAGCAGTGCCTTGCGACTCAGGCGGATCTTGCCGGTCGGGTCGATGTTGATGACCTTGACCAGGATCTGCTCGCCTTCCTTCAGCTCGTCGCGAACGTCTTTCACCCGGTGGTTGGCGATTTCCGAGACGTGCAGGAGGCCATCGGTGCCGGGCATGATCTCGACGAAGGCGCCGAAGTCGGTGATCCGCTGGATCTTGCCGAGGTAGGTTTTGTTCAGCTCAGGGGTAGCAGTCAGCTCCTGGATGATTGAGATGGCCTTCTGGGCCGACGTCTCGTCCGCCGACGCCACGTTCACGCGGCCATCGTCCTCGACATCGATCTTCACGCCGGTCCGCTCGATGATGCTGCGGATCATCTTGCCGCCCGGGCCGATGACATCGCGGATCTTGTCGACCGGGATCCGAATCGTGACGATCCGCGGCGCGAACGACGAGATCGACGTCCGCGCCGCCGGGAGCGCTTCCACCATCTTGGCGAGGATGTGCATCCGGCCGCGCCTGGCCTGCTCCAGGGCCTTTCGCATCACCTCGGTGGTGATGCCGGAGACCTTGATGTCCATCTGCAGGGCCGTGATGCCCTCCGCGGTGCCGGCGACCTTGAAGTCCATGTCGCCGTAGTGGTCTTCGGCGCCGGCGATGTCGCTCAGGACGGCGTACTTGCCGGTCTTCTCGTCCATCACGAGGCCCATCGCGATGCCGGCCACCGGGGTGCGCAGCGGCACGCCAGCGTCCATCATCGCCAGGGAACCGCCACAGACCGAGGCCATCGACGAGGAGCCGTTCGATTCGAGAATGTCCGAGACGACGCGGACCGTGTACGGGAAGGTCTCTTCGCCGGGGATCAGCGGGGTGAGGGCTCGCTCGGCGAGCGCGCCGTGGCCCACCTCGCGGCGGCCGGGACCTCGCAGGAACGCGACCTCACCGACCGAGAACGGAGGGAAGTTGTAGTGGAGCATGAAGCTCTTCCATGTCTCGCCCTCGAAGCTCTCGATCTTCTGCGCGTCCTCGGCGGTGCCGAGCGTACAGGTGACGAGCGCCTGCGTCTCGCCGCGCGTGAAGACGGCTGAACCGTGCGTGCGCGGCAGGACGCTGGTTTCGATCCAAATCGGCCGCACTTCGTCGAACGCCCGTCCATCGAGTCGGACGCCGCGCTCCAGGACCTCGTCGCGGAGAACTTTTTCCTTGAGGTTCTTGAAGATCTGCTTGGCCTCGACCTTCCGCTCGATCTCCCCCTCGGGGAGGTCGGCCACGAGGTCATCGAGCACCTGGTCGACGCGGTCGTAGTTCTCGAGCTTGCCGCGGATGCGCATCGCCTCGGTCAGCGGCACCAGGACTTTCTCTTCGACTTCGCGATAGAAATCGTGGCCGATCTCCTTCTTGGTGACCTTCAGCTTCGGCTTGCCCGTTTCAGCGGCCAGCGCATCGATCGCGGCGACGATCTGCCGGATGGCGTCGTGCGCGGCGTTGAGCGCCTCCACGACCTGTTCCTCGGAGACTTCCCGGGCGCCGGCTTCGACCATCACCAGGCCGTCCTTGCTGCCGGCGACGACGAGATCGAGCTTGCTCTGCTTGCGCTGCTCGAATGTCGGATTGATCACGTATTGGCCATCGACGAGACCGACGCGGACGCCCGCGATCGTCTTCTCCAACGGGATCTCCGAGAGTGCCAGCGCGGTGGACGCGCCGGTGATCGCGAGGACATCAGTGTCGTTCTCCGAATCGGCCGACAGCACGAGGGCGATGATCTGCGTCTCGTAGCGCCAGCCCGACGGGAACAGCGGCCGGATCGGGCGATCGATCACGCGGCTGGTGAGGACTTCCTTTTCGGCCGGCTTGCCTTCGCGCTTGAAGAAGCCGCCCGGGATGCGCCCCGACGCGTAGGTGTATTCGCGGTAGTCGACGGTGAGCGGGAGGAAATCGATCCCCTCGCGCGCCGAGGCCGCCCGGCAGGCGGTGACGAGCACCACCGAGTCGCCGAAGCGAACGATGACGGAGCCGCCGGCCTGCTTGGCGAGCTTGCCGGTTTCGAATCGCAGGGTCTTGCCGTTGAGTGTGAGTTCTCGGGTAGTCATAACAAAGTCAGCATTCGGAAGGGAGAAGTGGACGATCGAAAGGAAGAAGGTGGACGCTCGCCGTCCTTCTGACTCCCGACGTCCTACTTTCTGATGTTCAGGCGCTTGATGAGATCGGCGTACCGCTGCGCGTCCTTGGTCTTGAGGTAGTCGAGGAGGCGGCGGCGGCGCCCGACCAGCATGAGCAACCCGCGGCGCGAGTGATGATCCTTCGCGTGCGCCTTGAAGTGTTCTGTCAGGTAGTTGATGCGCTCGCTCAGGATGGCGACCTGGACTTCTGGGGAGCCGGTGTCTGCGTCGTGCGTCTTGTAGGAGCCGATGAGCTCGGTCTTGCGGTCTTTGGTCAACGCCACGTGGTCTTCCTCCACGAACGCCCCAGCCGGTTGCGGCCGGTTGCGCCGTATGTCGCGAAAAGCTTTTAGTCGAACAAGCTCAACATGTTACACCAGTATCACCACCGGATGCAAAACGCCCGGACCGCGCTCCAGCTCGGCGACGCCCACCAGGTCGCCCGCTGAATCCAGGAGGCGCGTGAATCCCGAAGCAGCCTGCGGCAACGGAGCGCAGAAGTCTCCTGGTCCAAGCGATCGCCCGTGCCTCGCCCGGCGGACCCCTTCGTCGCTCAGCGCGGCCCCCGGCAGCGTGGTCAGCATGCGGCTCATCGGGATCACTGCGGCCGAAGCGGCCTTCGTGTCGCCGACGATCGCGTCGAGCGCGACGGCGTCCTCGAGGCGGAGATCGCCGGCCCGCGTCCGCCGCAGCGCCGCCAGGTGCGCGCCGGTCCCGAGCCGCTGCCCCAGATCGTGCGCCAGCGAGCGCACGTAGAACCCGGCCGAGCACGTCAGCGCCAGCTCGACGTCGGTCCCGTCGATGCCGAGAACCCGCAGGTCGCTCACGGTGACGCTGACCGGCCGGGCCAGGCCGGCCCGAGCGAAGTCGAGGGCCCGAGCAAGGTCGAGGGCCCTGCGCGCTGCTGTCTCGCCAGGGCGTGACTCCGGATGCCGCCGATCTTCTTGGCGGAAAACCGCGGCGGCTGCTGCAGAAACGTCCCGCGAAGACTATCCAGCGCGCGTTCGATCGCGGCGGGATCGGGCATGGCGCCGTCGTACGGATCGCCAACCGGCTGTCCATCGGCATCGTGCGAGTCGGTCTCCATCCCGAGCCGGACGACGGCGATGTAGGTTTTCTCCGTCGCACTCAGGAAGCGCGCCAGCCGCGTCGCGCGGCCAAGGACCAGCGGCAGGACGCCGCTCGCCATCGGATCGAGCGTGCCGGTGTGGCCGATGCGCCGCTCGCCGAGCGCGCGCCGGACTCGCGCGACGACGTCGTGCGAGGTCGGGCCGACCGGTTTGTCGACGATCAGCAGGCCATCCATCGCGCGATCGAATTCTAGACCGACACGCGTGTCGCCCAAACCGCGCGCGTTCGCCTTCTAACCAGCTGATTTCCGACCGGTGTAACCGGCATGTAACGACTCGGCCACGTCGAGGATGTGGGCGGTGTTTACTTGACGCCCGGCCTCAGGGCACGCAAAACACCTACATGCTCGGCAATCCGCGCGTCATCGAGCCTGGGGTGGACCTGATTCTCATCTCCCGGCACCTTGAACGCGTGGGCGATCACGCCACCAACATTGCCGAAGACGTGATCTTCATCGTCGAGGCGCGAGACGTTCGCCATCGCTCCTCTGGCCTTTCTGCCGTCGAACGCCGGCGAGAGGGCGGAGCCGCTGCTGTCTAGGCGGATCCCCCAGTTTTCCGGCGCTCAACGACCGACCGACGCCAGCGCGGTCGTGGCCCATGCGGTCGCCGCGGCGGAGATCCACTGATCGGCGCGATGCGGAAATCCGCTCTCGAAGTACGCCTGAATCGGCTCGGCCCTCGACTTCACGTACCAGGAACCGTCCTCGAGTTGGGTGCGCAGCAGGAACTCGGCGCCTCGCCGGAACGACGCGTCGCTCATGCGAAAGCCGGCCTCCTCGAGCGCGACCAGCGCCTCGCCCGTCGCGTAGGCATCACTGGTCATCGTCTGAAGCTGCGCCCATCCGCCATCGCCCCGTTGCGCGGCCAGCAGTTCGCGTGCGGCGCCATCGACGAGCGACCTGCCAGCCTGCGCCCATGACAATCCAAGGACGCGAAACGCCTGCTCTTCGGTCGTCTCGGCTTTCGCGGTGGCCAGCCAGTTCCGGGCGCGTTCGACCGCGTCCACGTACTCCCGCGGATACGGCTTGGGCGCGTACATCTGAAGCGCGCGCATCGCCACGGCGGTCACTTCGATGTCGTTGGATTCGATCGGCGGCCGGATCGTCTGGACCGGCCAGGATCCATCGGGCATTTGCCGGCGCTTGAGCCAGATCGCCTGCGCGTCGGTCGCGGCGTCCGGCGGCTGGTCGGCCGCTCGGATACCGAGCATCAGGTAGCCGACGGTGTCGACGCCGCCGGCAATCGGAATGTTCTGAAGCGTCCGCTCCCGCCACGACTCGAGGTAGGTTGCGATGGTCTGCTTCTGTTCCCGGACGAGCGCTTCATCGATGCGATAGCCACTTCGGCTGGCCGCGGCGACCGCCATTGAAACAAGCGAGTTGTGATGGCACGACACGCAGCCGGTCTTCTTGATGAACGGAATGTCGATGCGCTGCAACCCGGGCAGGCTTCGCTCGACCGCCGCGCGAATGGCCGCCGGAGTGGCCGATGTCGCACCAATCGCCCGGGTCGATCCTGTCGAAGACGATTCGGGAAAAGTGGGCCTCAGGCCGCGATCCGGCGGCGGCACGCGCGCGAGCGGGCCGGCACCTGACTTCCCGACCAGCCTGGCGCATTCGAAGCAATTCGTCCGCAGCAACACTTCGGGCACCACGTTCGGATCCGCGCCGTAGTCGAGCAGCAGACGGAAGACCTCAGGGCTCCCGACTCGGGCGGCCTCGCGCAGCGGCCCAGGATTGCTGCCGGCAAGCGGCGCCCACGCTGCCGCGCCGTAGTCGAGCAGCACCTTGACCGCGGGCCGCGCACCGACGGTTCCCGCGGCAATGACGAGCGCCGTTCTGTTCTCTTCGGAGTGCGCATTGACGTCGGCGCCGGCATCGAGGAGCAGACGCAGTGTGTCGACGTCCGGCACCGCCCACATCAGCGCGGTGGCGCCGGCGGCATTGGCCATGTTCGGGTCGGCGCCTGCCGCGAGCAGCTGCTTCACGAGGCCGGCATCGCCATACAGGGCGGCGAACATCAGCGGTGTCGATCCCCCGGCGCCCCTCAGTCGGACGACGGCGGGATTGCTGCGCGGCATCCGGTCGGCGGCCGCGCGATCGCTGTCTCGAATCAGCGCGATCAGGCGCTCGGCTTCACCGTCGATCTGAAAGGTGGCCGTAACACCCGCGAGCGCATCGGGCCATTCGGCGCCCTGATCGATCCAGGCTTTGACAATCGCGATCTGATCGGCGGTGAGCGGACTTGACGGCGGCATCTTCGGACCGAACGTCGTGCCAATCAGCCGGTGGTACAGGCGGCTGCCATCCGCGTTGCCGGGCCCGATGTTCGTCTGCCCGCCGCCTCGCATCGCATCGGCGCGTCGATCGAGCCGGAACCCGTTCATCTGTTGATCGGGACCGTGACAGCCGTAGCAGTGGTCGCGGAAGATCGGTTGGACGTCGCGACCGAAGTCCACGCGCGGGGGCACTTGCGCGGCCGGTCGCACCAAGATGACCGTCGCGGTCATGCCGAGGGCCAGCACGCCGCACGCCAATTGTTTTGTCATCGTCTTCTATGGGCCGTTTCGCCAGGTCGACAGGCCGATCCGAGCGACCGGCGCTCTGACCCGACGAAAGCAAACATTAGGGTGACGATAGATATTAAAGCCGTTCTGGGGGCGACCGGCGAGATCGTTATGTTCAAAGGCCTGAGAGGAGGTAATCTCCCGCTCTGTAACCACACCGTCGGTTCCCCTGTAATTCGCGATAAATGCCGCTCCGCCTGTACACGAGGCGCCAGCGATTCTGGGATCTCGCGACGCGGGAGGTTTGAAGATGCAACGAAGACTTCCAGATCATGCCCGCGTGAGCTGTTCGCCGTCGCGTTGACGCATTCCGTGTCGAAGGAAGGAATGGGCCCATCGATGCTCGATCGTCTGCTCCGGCTGGGGGCCGACGTACGGCCTGGCGAGGGGCCGACGGCGATCCTGCTGTCGATTGCTGGATTCCTGACGCTCGCGTCCTACTACACGATACGTCCGTTGCGCTCGGCGTTTCTCCTGCCGGTCAACCTTGCCTTGCCGGGCGGAATCGTGATCGACGGTCCGCTGATCACTTCGTATTCCGGCGCCGTGCTGGCCGTCGTGTTCCTCTTCAGCGTTCCCGCGTATGGCGCCCTCGCGAGTCGTGTCAACCGCATGCGCCTGATCAATCTGGTCTCTCTGTTTTTCACGACGACACTGCTCGTCTTCTACGCCTTCGGGCAGAGGCTGCCGCCGGCGGCGCTCGGCATCGGCTTCTTCCTGTGGGTGGGCGTGTTCAACCTGATGTTACAGGCGCAGTTCTGGTCGTTCGCCAACGACCTGTACTCGCAGGAACAGGGGAAGCGGCTGTTCGCCATCGTTGGCGTGGGCGCCACCGTAGGCGGCGTGGCGGGCGCCCGGATCGCGTCGGCCATGATCCGGGACTTCGGCGAGTTCGCGCCGATGCCGGTCGCCGCCGCGCTGCTGCTGGTGTTCATGCTGGTGCTGAATGTCGTCAACCTGCGTGAAAGCGGACGAACGGCTGCTTCGGTGAAGGACGCCGAGGCACCGCTTGGAAGCGAGGGCGGCTTCCAGCTCGTCCTCAAGCACCGATATCTCCTGCTGATTGGCCTGTTGACGCTTGCGGTCCAGATCGCGAACACCAACGGGAACTACATCCTCGACGAGACGCTGACCGAATCGGCGCGGGCCGTCGCGGGTACGAGCGCCGGGCTGAGCGAGCGCCAATTCATCGGCGCATTCCGCGCCGAGATGGATTTCTACCAGAACATCCTCGTGGTGTTGATCCAGTTCTTCCTGGTCTCGCGCATCTTCAAGTACGTCGGAGTGGGCGGCGCGCTGTTCATCCCGCCTTTGCTCGCGCTCATCCACTACGGCGCATTCGCCGCCTGGCCGGTGTTGGCGTTGATTCGCATCGGCAAAATCGCCGAGAACGCCACGGACTACTCGCTGCAGAACACCCTTCGCCGGGCGCTGTTCCTGCCCACGAGCCGCGAAGCGAAGTACAAGGCGCTGCAGGCAGTCGAGACGTTCTTCTGGCGCGCCGGCGACATGCTGTCCGCGATCACCATTCTGGTCGTCGTCCAGATACTCGGCCTGGGAGTGCGCAGGTTCGCGCTGATCAATCTCGCCATCGTCGCTCTCTGGTTGCTGATCGCGACGAACCTCAAGCGGGAGAACCAGAAGCTCGCGCGGCCGGACGAAATGGCCGCGTAACCGACCTGGCGATTTCGTTCGAGCAGCTGCACGGCAATCTTCGCGCGGTGAACGTCAAGCTAAAGATGTGGCTCGAGTCGGCCGAAGGACGCAAACGGAGATCGATCCACAGCCCGATGTAGACTCTGCCACAGGAGGTTCGGCACGGGATCCTGGCTCGACCGACGGCGTCTCGGCGCGGTGGCGCTCGCCGCGGCAACCGCCGCCTGCAACGAATCCTCGCCGACTGGCTCCGCGGCGACTCTCAATGTGGTGTTTCGAGGCTCGACGACCAGGCGAGCCGATCTGCCGGCGTCGGCGCAGGCGTGCGTCTCGGCCGTCGGTGCCACGCACATCCATCCGAGCTGGCACAACTATGCGCCCACGGTGCTGCGGGCGGTCCCACCGGATCGATACGAGATCACGCTCTCAGACGTCCCCATCGACACGCGCGTCTCGTTTCGCGTCAACGATCAGAATTCCTGCGATCTGAATCCGACTGGAGCGGTCGTCAGAAACGTGTTTGCAAACGGCGTCGAGCTCGTCCAGAACACGCTGACACCTGGCTCCGGCGACGAGCCCGGCTATGCTCTCACGGTCTCGAGCAGCGGCCGGGTCAGCCAGTAGAAGCCCATGCCGCCGGCGCCAATGAGCGATTTGACGAAGTAGTTACCGAATTGGCGGCCGGCCAACGGCCGTCCGTGCGCCGGGCCGACCGTCAGAGTGAGTGCGGGCTGATTGAGGGAGTCGACGTGCTCCTGCGCGAGCAGCGACTCGACTTCGCGAAGGAGCGTTTCGTCGCGGTCGCGCACGCCGCCTCGAGAAACGCCGGGCGCTCGACGGCCGGGCGCGCCAATGCCGCGTGATACAACGACGACAGTTGGTTCCAACGGTCCAGACTCATCCCATACCCGGGGTCATACTACGTGTGGAGCCGGCCTGCGCCAAGAGCCTTCGTGCTAGAGCAGGCAGTCGTCCTCGTCAGGTGAGCGAGACCGCTGGCCGCGCCGGTCGGCGATAATCGCCAAAGGACCCTTGCGGGTTCAAGTTCCGACGCCCGTTTCACGCCTAGAGAGATAGCGCGACTCGTTTCGGGAACCGCGCAATCTGCTCACAGCGGGAAGCGATCATGAACACCACTATTCGCCATAGCGCGGTCGTCGTCCTGCTGATGCTTTACGCGGCATGCGGAGATTCGGGACCGACCTCGCCTACGAGGACAACAAGTCAGCAAGCAGTTCCCGCACCAGCCCCACCTGCGCCGCCCATAACAATTCCGCCCTTGTCCGGACCATCGCGCACGTACGTTTTCGATCATGAGCTGCTGTATCGCGTCAGCGACTACACGAAAAACTCACGCTTCGTCCTTTACGACAGCGGCGCGTTCGCGCTGCAGTACCTGGACTTGAGCGGCGAGTACCGCGGGGCTTACACCGCGACGGACAGCGACATCGTCTTCCACTGGGAAGGCTGGAGCGTCGCCGGTCCGTGGGAAGCAACCGGCACGCTGACTGTCGATCTGCTGACAGTGAAGTACAACCTGATCATGCAGATGACGGACTTCGAAGACGCTGTGTACGTCCTGCGACCGTGACCGATCGCCGCCAAGAATCCGTCCGCGTCGCCAACCGGACTGTGCCCGAGCGCGACATAGCCCTTTGCCAGGCCAGCGTAGGCGTGCGGATCGATCCGCAGGCCGGAGCCGCAGCCGGACCGCTTCGGCGACTGCCGTCGCGACATCGCCCTGAAGCGCGGACCTCTGGGTTCAGCCGACAACATCGTGATGTTCAAGGGATTGAGACGGTAGCCGGCGGCTCGAGCATCACGGCGTTTGCTCGGACACCGACCGCGTGAAGTACTGGATGACCCGGGGCTCGAACTGCGCGCGGGCGTTCGCGTCGAGCACGAGATGGGCGCCGATCTCGGCGAACGCTTCCCGATATCCTTCGAGCGCGTGCAGCGACGGCAGCCGTCCCCGCAGCCTGACGATCGCAAACGATCGGCTGGCGTACCAGTCGTCGGCGTGGCGGCCCGCGTCGACGAGTGCGCGGCGTTCCGCGTTCGCCGCGTCCACGTCGGCCTGGAGTGCCGCGGGCATGCCGAGCCTGACGGAGCGGCGGAACGTTTCGGTCCCGGAATAGCGCTGATCCATGTCGACCGCGTGCACGAGCTCGTGCGCCAGGACTTCCGTGGTCAGCAGGTACCCCGGCGGCCCGCTGAACTGATCCCGCAGCGATTGCCGCTCGAAGAACCGATCGGTGACGTCGATCGTCTTGATGTCGCTTCGTTCGTCGTGGTGCGCGGTGGCGACGGTCGGCGCCTCCACCTGGTAACCGCGCTCACCATCGAGCCGCGCGGCGCGAGCGAACCGCCGGATGGTGCGGAAGCCGTTCGACAGCGCGCGGTCGATGATCCGGCGGCCGAGGTCGGTGCCGGCGATTTCGTCGAGCGCACCGGAGACCAGCGCGATCTCGTCGCCGTCCACTCCCGGGCGCGGCGATGGCGCAGAATTGCGGCCCCAACTCGCACGTGCCCGCAGAAAACGTCAAGCCTCGATGCGACGGCCCGCCCTGCGACGCGGACGCCGCCGACATCACGATGAGAGCGCGGCGGTGACCGCGATCGTGGTGGGCTACGTTGCCTGGGCGCACCGTAGCGCGAAGCGCGAAGGCGGCCGGCTCACCCCTGGTAGCCATGCGGGCCGATCTGCAGGCGGTGGTTGTCGAAGGCCTGGATATAGAGCTGGTCGCCGCCGCTCGTCCGCGCCTTTGGATCGCGGTTGACCGTCGCCGTGATTCCCATCTGCTTGCACTTCGCGGCGAGCGCGTCCGGGTCGTAGTTGTCGACGCCGATGCAGATGTGGTTGATGGTTCCGGGGTTGGACAGCTGGTACAGGCCGAGGAACCCGTCGCCGAGTCCGAGGTTCAGTCCGCCGTTTCCCGGCCGGCTCACCACCTTGATGTTGAACAGCGCGGAGTAATAGTCGGTCGCCTTCTGGACGTCCGTCACAGCCAGCGACGCGTGATTGAGGGAGCGGCCCTGCGCGAGCATCGACACGGGCCCTGCGGCCGGCGCCTGGGCCGACGTCCGCGCGGCACATGCGACGATCGCAGAGAGCGACGCGACGAGCTGGCGCCGGGATATTCTTCGCGACTCGAACTGTTCAACGAGATTGTCGATCTCCTCGGTCATCCGTCCCTCCGCACTCCGCGAACATCATAGCGGTTCAAGCTGACGGTGGTTTTCGAGCGCGTCGTGCCGGACCCCTACTTGCCGCAAGAATGACCAATGCGAGGTTGCGGCGGGCCGACCAGCCCATCCGTTTGCGAGTCGCTGCGTGCTCCTTGAATCACTTCGGACATTTCTCCGTCTAGAATCATCACATACAGCCGCATTGGACGATTCGAAAGCACGATTGCGTAAGACCTCACCGCCCGGCGCTTTTTCGTGTGACCTTGAGAGTCACGCCATGACACCTGAGCGCCAACGCCAAATCGAAGAGATCTTCCAAGCAGCCCTTGACCGCGATGCCCCCTCGCGTGCGGCATTTCTGGCCCAGGCATGCGCGGGGGATGAGGCGCTGCGGCGGGAAGTCGAATCGCTCCTAGCGCATCATCAGGACGACGGAACACTTTATCGAAACGCCGGCTATGGAGGTCACGGCGAAGAAGCTCGCTGCGATCGCGGTAGTCCCGTAGGCCGGCACATAGCCCGTACCACGTGCTGTCGTTATTGGGGTCGGGAGGGATGGGGGAGGTCTATCGTGCCCGCGACCCGAAGCTGAGTCGCGACGTTGCGTTGAAGGTTCTGCCGGAGCTTTTCGCCCAGGATCGCGATCGCCTCTCACGTTTCAAGCGCGAAGCACAAGTCCTCGCGGCGCTGAACCATCCCAATATCGCAGCTATCTACGGCTTTGAAGACTCGGGTGGCGTGCAGGCGCTGGTCCTGGAGCTGGTGGAGGGAACGACGCTGGCTCATCGTATCGCACGAGGACCGAGTTCTCCTGGACGAGGCGCTGCTCATCGCGAAGCAGATCGCAGGAGCCCTCGAAGCCGCACACGAACATGGGATCATCCGTCGCGAGTCGAAACCCCCGAACATCAAGCTACGGCCGGACGGGGCGGTCAAGGTGCTCGATTTCGGCCTCGCTAAGGCGCTCGATTCCACGGCGAGGGGCAGCGATGTGTCACAGTCGCCGACGA
>CAVVPE010000019.1:0-137228 GCA_963750035.1 uncultured Acidobacteriota bacterium
GGCGTGGGAAGCGCGGATGGCCGCGAAGAGGGAAGAGGAGCGCGTGCGCGTGGAGGAGCCGCTCGCGCCGCCGCCGCCGAAGAATGCGCGCGACATCGCCCTCGGCGCGGCGACGACCGTCCTCGTGTTTCCACCCGGCTTCGAGGTCCAGGACCGACCACCACCTGGCGCTCACGCGCGCGTTGAAGGTCGCTGGCGTGTATCCCGCGTTGAAGGCGTACGGCCTGGCCGCGCAGCCCGGCGGCAAGCCGGCGCCGCGGTTGATTCTCCTGACCGGAACGGTTCAGGAGGCACAGAAGCTGCCCGAGGCGTTCTATACGCGCGAAGCGGAAGCGTTCGTGGCGCGTCAGCTGGCGGGCGACTGGAATGCGATCAACCCGGCGGCGTCGGTGGGGAACGTCGCGGATCCCGGCGGCCCGCCCGACCTGAAGTCGTTCGAGGCCGTGATGGCCGAGATCCGCGCCGGTCGTTTCGTCGTGTCGGTCGAACTCTAACCGTCGTAGCGTCCGGCTTTCGCCGGACGTTGTGAGCCGGACGTCGAGAGGTCCGCCTGAAGGCGGACCCTACGTCGCTATTGCCGGCCCTGGGTCGTGCCGGTTGCGTTCAGCTTGTCCTGCAGCCGCGACCCTTTCAGAATCCCCTCGAGGCCGTGATTGCCCTCGTGGCACGCGTACTCGGTACACGTCCTCGGCGCTCTTCATCATCGGCATCTGCACCGTCCACGGCTTCGTGAACGTCGTCGGATCCTCGATCGTCACGCGGTACGTCAGCGTGTCGGCGTCAGTTCGCGAGAAGCGCTCGACGAGCTTCAGGTTCTCGCCAGAACCGCGGAAGTTCGTCTTGTCGGTGAAGTTGATCGTCTCGACGACGAGCGTGTCGCCTTCCCAGTGGCCGCGGGAGCTGCCGTGCCACTGCCGGATCTTGCTGTGCGGCCGGCCGTCGGTCGGGATGATCCGCACCTCGTGAATCATCTCCTGCATGACCATCACGTAGTCCTTGGTCTGCACGATCTTGATGTTGTTGTTGTAGGCGCCCGGCAGCATCGGCAGCGCGCGGGTGACGCAGCGTTCCCAGAGGCTCCGATCTTCCGGGTTGTCGGCGTCGGTCGTGATCTGCCGGCGGGCCTCGGCGCGCTGCGCCTGGCGCTGCTGCGCGGCAGGGGTCAGCGCCGGGACGCGGCCATCGGGAGGATCAACGACGAGCGACGTCTGCCGGCCGAGCACCTTGGTGCCGCGGTCCCACCAGAAGTCGTTGTAGGCGCGCGAGACGTCGGCGTTGGTGCCGGCGCCGTCGCGGCGATCCTGGTTCCTGTTCTGGACGGTCGTCTTCTCGAACTCGGCGACCTCGTCGTCGGTCGCGAACGTCGCCTTGCCGGCCAGCGCGTCGGGCCGTTCGAGCGGCGTCACCGTCGCATAGCTCCAGATGCCCTGGAGATCGGGACGGCCATTCGGATCGCGGGGGACTGCCGACTTCGCCTGGCCCGCCACGGGGACCACCGACAGCGCGAATATCGAACAGGCCGCGGCCAGGCCGGCGGCAATACTCAGGCGTCGACCGGTCATATGCACCTCTCCATGCGGCGACCCTAAGAAGGAGTCGCCCCTACCCATTGGGGTATACGCCTCGCGGCGGCGGCTGTCAACGGGTTCCCAGCCGTTTTTCGATCCGCGGGATCCGGGACCAGCCACATCAGCGCCACCCCGACATACAGCGCATCGGAAAGCCACTGGTTGACGAAGGCCAGCGCAATGGCCGCGATGTACATGACCAGCGACGCTTTGCCCTTCACGTCCCCCCGAACGGCAGTCGCCAACCTGCAGTTCGGCCCCTCGACGGCGATGATCCTGGTCTGCAGGATTGTGTAGGCGATCGCGCTGCCGAGGCCGACGATGCCGTAAAAGGCGGTGGGCACCGCGGCGGAATGATTCTCGCCCATCCAGCCGGTGACGAACGGGATCAGCGAGAGCCAGAACAGCAGGTGGAGATTCGCCCACAGGATGCTACCGGTGGTGCGTTCCATCAGGTGGAGCATGTGGTGATGGTTGTTCCAGTAGATGCCCAGCATCACGAAGCTGAGGACGTAGGTCAGGAAGATCGGCAGCAGCGGACGGAGCGCGGCGAGATCGTCGCCGTGAGGAACCTGTGAGCTCGAGCACCATGATGGTGATCAGGATGGCGATGACGCCGTCGCTGAACGCCTCGAGCCGCGTCTTGTTCATCTGGCCGGGCCGAGGAGCACCGCGTTGATGAACAGGAGCTCCGACGCTTCCGTGAAGGCCCGATAGTTCGGATCCTCCGCGAACGCGATCACGTGCCCCTGGCCGAGCGGCTGGTGAATGAGGTAGGCCTTCCGCGCCAGCTGGTCGCGTGCCTCGTCCCAGACGAGTCCGCTCGCGACCAGGCGGTCGCGATTCGCGTACACGCCGACGTTGCGGCCGCGATCGAGCCGGATCGGGGTGAACACGCGCTGTCCTTCGACCAGCGCCTGCAGTTCTCCATCCTGGCCGGACGACAGCCAGTGTTCCTCATCGATCACGACGCGCACGAGCGCGCCCGGTGTGTTCTCCGGCCGCTCGCGTTCGGGCTGGATCGACTTGTCGTAGTCGAACGGCGGCGGCGTTGCGTTTCCGCTGCCTCCCCCTCCTGCCGGTCCCGCCCCTCCCGCCGCACCTGCCCCTCCCGCCGCCCTGCCCGCCGCACCTGCCCCTCCTGCCGCACCCGCCCCACCTGCTCCAGCCGGCTCGCTCTCCGGCCGCCCGCCGCGCAGCTCGGTGCGCGTTTCGATGAGGTTCACGCGCTCTCCGGCCGCCCAGCGCGATGCGTCGGCGATGGTGACGAGCGTGCCGCCGCCGCGAATCCAGTCGCGAAGCCGGCGCAGCGATTCGTCGCCAGCGAGCGGCGCGTAGGTTCCCGACGGAAGGACGATGACGTCGAAGTCGTGCAGCGCGACGCGCGCAATCGCAGAGAGCCGGACGGCGGTCACCGGAATGCCATACCGGCGCTCCAGCACGAAGCGCGCCCAGCCGGCCGACTGCGCCTGTGCCGGCTCATCCCACGCCAGGAGCACTCGCGGCGCCTTCATCGCCTCGACACTCCCGCTGCCGAGCGAGATTCCCGAGTCCTGGTAGCCGCTGTCCACGGGTACGGCGGTGGTTTCGTGCCGCGCCAGGATCGGGCCGAGCTGTGCTGCCAGATCCTTGCTGTTGTCCGACACGCGAACGATCGCCGTGCCCATCGGGTACCTGCGGCCGCCGAGGGTGAAGGGGCGCCCCGCATGCCGAATGCGGATGCCTGCGCGCAGCGCATCGGCCACGGCCGCCGCCGTCGCGCTGCCCCAGGGCAGCAGGTAGCCCACCCGCGCCGCCGGGAGCGGCGCCGTGGATGTCGTCGAATGCGGACCGACGGGAGTTGTTCGGGCCGCGAGGGCCGACCCGCTCGTCACGATCTCGACGTCGTAGGCGAGCGGAAGGCTCCAGGCGGTGATGTCGTAGATCTCGTCGCCCAGGCGGCTCCGCCGGCGCCGATCCTGCTCCTTGACGAACGCTTCATCCTGCGCCGTGTGGGGGTCGAGCAGGTTTCTCAGCAGCCGTCCGGCCGGCTGCGCATTCGACACCAGGTACGCGCCGGCTTCGATCGTCCGCGAGCCCACCCTGATCGCCTCGTCGGCGCGACGCACTTCGATTCCCTGCGTGGCGAGCGATCGGGCGAGCAGGCGGGCTCGCGACGGGTCCTGGCCCGGCACGATGACGTACTCGCGAACCGGGCCGCGTTCGCCCTCGGAGATGGCGCTGCGGCGGTACTCGAGGAACGCGAGCACGAGGCGCTCCCGGTGCCGTGCCGCGGTCGCGGCCGTCGTCAGCGCGGCTGTGAAGTGGTGGACGATCGCGTCGCGATACGACAGGAGATCGCCGTCGCTCCGCTTCCACACGAGGCCGCGCGGCGACGCCTGCTCGTAGGTCATGCCGATCGCCCCGTGAAAGATCGGCCACGACTCGCCGTAGCCCGGGTAGAACTCGTCGTAGTTCTCGCGCACGAAGTACGCGAAGCCGCGCTCGTCGAACTTCGCCGCGTTGGCGCGCCCGAACAGGTCGAACGACTCCGTCTGCGCCCGGGTGACGTGCGGGTTGATCGGGTGCGCCGGGGGAGCGAAGTAATAGCTCGAGTCGCCGCCCATCTCGTGCAGGTCGACGACGACATGCGGAAACCAGTCCAGCATCGCGGCGATCCGGCCGCGGGTTTCAGGTTGCGACTGCGAAAACCAGTCGCGGTTCATGTCGAAGAGGTAATGGTTCGATCGGCCGCCGGGCCACGGTTCGTCGTGCTCGGCGGCCAAAGGGGTCGGATCGGGCGAAGCCGCCGCGCCCAGCAGGTTGTTGACGATGAAGCGCGCCCGGCCGTCCGGGTTCTGCATCGGATCGATGACGACGATCGAGTCGCGCCGCACGAGCTCGACGTCGGGATCGTTCTGCGCCGCGAGCAGGTGATAGGCCTCAGCGAGGGCGGCGTCCGACGACGAGATCTCGTTCCCGTGGACGCCGTGCATCAGCCACGTCACGGCAGGAAGGGTGCGCACCAGCCGTTCCGCGTCGGCGTCCGCCAGGCCGCGCGGATCCGCGAGGCGGCGCAGGTCGGCTTTCACGGAATCGAGCGCCGCCAGGCGCGCGGGCGACGCGATCACGAACAGCCACAACGGGCGCCCTTCCCACGAGCGCGCGTACTCGGTCAGGCGCGTCCGGTCGGGTGCGGCCTGGTTCAGCGCCCGCAGGTAGATCGGGATCTCTTCCGGGGTGGTGATCTTCTCGCCGTAATCGTGCCCGAGGACCTGCTTGATCGTCGGGATCTTCGGATCGTAGGCGGCGCCGGGAGCGAGCGCCGCCGCCGGCGCTGCCGCCACCTGCAGCGCGAGCAGCCAGATTGCGAACATGGGGGATGATCTTAGCTGGATGCCGGGCCGTGGGCCGGGCCTCTGTAGGCCGGGCCTCTTAGGCCCGGTGCGTGCGACGGGTCTCGGCACCTGGCGGCGGCCTAAGAGGCCCGCCCTACCTGGCGCCGCGCGCGATTCCGACCGCTGCTGACGATCGGGACGCGGACGTCGGTCGACCGACCTTCGCGCCACACCCGAATCGCCGCTTGCGCCCCGATTTGCGCGTCGGCGAGGAGCCGCATCAAATGCGACGGATCCGTGATCGTCTGCCCGTTGACGGCCGTGATGATGTCGCCCGGCCGCAGGCCGCTGGCGTACGCCTCGGACGCGCGGCTCATCTCGACAATGAGCGCGCCGCTCGTGCCGGGCGCGTTGACTTCGCGAGCGTACGCCGGCGCGACACTCTCGACGCGGATCCCCTCGATCGTACCGCGGCGCACCTCGCCGTACTCCATCAGCGAGTTGACGACCGAATGGGCCAGGTTGCTCGGCACGGCGAAGCCGATCCCCTGGTAGCCGCCGCTCTGGCTGAAGATGCCGGTATTGATGCCGATCAGTTCGCCGCGCGTGTTGACCAGCGCGCCGCCCGAGTTGCCGGGATTGATCGCGGCGTCTGTCTGGATGAAGTCTTCGTACTCGCTGAACCCGATGTTGGCGCGGCCCGTCGCGCTGATGATGCCCGCGGTGACCGTCTGGCTCAATTGAAACGGGCTCCCGATCGCGAGCACCCATTCGCCGACCTGCAGCCGGCTCGAGTCGCCCCACGGCACCACCGGCAGGCCCCGGACGTCAATCTTCAGGAGCGCGATGTCGGTCGGCGGATCGAGGCCGATGATCGTCCCGCGCACCTCGCGCTTGTCGGCGAGCGCGACCGTCACTTCGGGCAGCGACCGCAGGTTCTCGCCGATCACGTGGCTGTTCGTGACGACATAGCCGTCGCTCGAGACGATGACGCCCGAACCGAGGCTCAACGAGCGGCGGCTCCGGCCGCCGAACAGATCATCCTGATCGCCGAAGAAGTACTGGAAGAAGGGGTCGTTGGCGAACGGCGACGTCCGGCGCTGCACGACCTGGACCGAAGAGATGTTGGCGACGCCCTTGACGGCCGCCGTGGCGACGCGTGTGAAATCCGGTCCTGAAGCGGCGACCGGCGTCGGCGCTGCCCGCTGCGCGTCGACGGCGCCGGCCGTTGCCGTCGTCGCCGGTTCAATCGCGGACGACGTAAAGGGCGCCGGCGACGCATCGGCCGCCGCCCGCGTCCGGCTGGTGACCGTCAACCCGCCGGCGAACCCGAGCACGATCAGCAGGACCGAGGCGAGCAGCCGGTTCACGCCACGTCCACCCGCCGCGCGCCGCGGCCGCCGGCCTTCGGAAGGGTAATCGTGAGCAGTCCGTCCTTGAGATCAGCCGTGACGGCCTCGATGTCGATCGGCTCGGGCAGCAGGAAGGCACGAGAGAAGCGGCCGTGTCCGCGTTCGACGCGGTGATACTGCTCGCACGGGACCTGGCCGGCCCGCTCGCCGCGGATGACGATGCGGCTCTCTTCGGCGTGGATTTCGATGTCGTCGCGGTTCAGCCCCGGGAGCTCCGCGGTGAGAACGAACGCGCCGCCCGTTTCGTACAGATCGACCGGCGGCGTCCATCCAGGTGCGTCAGTCCCGACGATTTGACCGATCTGTTCCTGCAGCGCGAGCAGATCGCGGAGCGGATCCCATCGTGTAAAAGCCACGTTCTACAATCTAGCACGAGGCGGCAGGCCGCAACCATATGTGCTACGATTGCAAGGATATACAGGCACGACGCGGCCCCGAGGACTAATCCGAATGAGTTCATCCGTACAAGCGACCCGGCTCAGGAAAGGCATGCTCATCAAGCTCGGCAACGACCTGTTCCGGATCCTGGATCTGCACCACCTGACGCCCGGCAACAAGCGCGCGCACATCCAGTGCCGCATGCGGAACATCCGGACGTTGACGCTGGCCGACCACAAGTTCCGCGCTGAGGAAGACGTCGAACGGGCCACCCTCGACGAGCGCGAGATGCAGTATCTCTACAACGACGGCGACAACTACTACTTCATGGACACGTCCACGTACGAGCAGGTCCACATCTCCCAGGAAGCCCTCGGCGACTCGAAGAACTATCTCGTGGCGGATATGCTGATCAGGGTCGAGTTCTACGACATCGAACCGGTGGGTATCGAGTTGCCGCAGACCGTCGACCTGGTGGTCAAGGAGACCGTCCCCGGCATCAAGGGCGCGACCGCCAGTGCCCAGGTGAAGCCGGCCACCCTCGAAACCGGCGTGGTCGTCCAGGTGCCCCCGTTCGTCAACGAAGGCGACAAAATCCGGGTCAATACCGAAACCGGGGAATACCAGGGGCGCGTCTAACACAGTTGGTGAGTTGGAGAGTTAGAGAGTTTGTGAGTTAGGAAGGTCGCGGAGCCGCGAAAATCGCAATTCGCAAACTCTCCAATTCACCAACTGATAATTGACGTCAATGGAAATCGTCACCAACTCACGCGTCCGCAGCCTGGCTGGATTGAAGTCATCACCGGCAGCATGTTCAGCGGCAAGAGCGAGGAGCTGATCCGGCGGCTTCGCCGCGCGCAGATTGCCCGCCAGAAGGTCCAGATCTTCAAGCCGCTCGTCGATGACCGGTTCAGCGACGATCACATCGTCTCGCACAGCGACATGCGGATCGCCTCGTGCGCGGTTCGCAGCTCGGACGAGCTGGCGCGTTCGGTGGACGACGACACCGAGGTCGTCGGGATCGACGAAGGGCAGTTCTTCGACCTGAATCTTCCGGCCGCCTGCAACATGCTGGCGGATCGCGGCAAGCGGGTGATCGTCGCCGGGCTCGACCAGGATTTCCTGGGCCGCCCGTTCGAACCGATGCCGCAGCTGCTGGCGATTGCCGAGTACATCACCAAGACGCTCGCCATCTGCGTCGTGTGCGGCGATCCCGCCAACCATACGCAGCGGCTCGTCGCCAGCAGCGATCGCGTGCTGGTCGGCGCGAGCGGCGTCTACGAGGCGCGCTGCCGCCACTGCTTCGATCCGAAGCTCGCGATGACCGAACTCGGAAGTGTGAAGTCTGAAGGCTGATTTCCGAGTCCCGAGCCTCGAGCCCCGAGTCCCGACTAGGTACTTCAGCCTTCACCCTTCAGAGTTCACGCGTTATCGCGTTCGTCATGCGCCTCGAGGTCGAGGCCGACGCCCGAAAAATGGATCTCGTGGTCGCCGATCTTGTCGCGGAGCAGCCGCCGCGCCGCGCCGTAGTGCTCAAGAGGGACGGCGAGGCGGCGGGCGAGGTTGCGCAGCCGTGAAATCACGATGAGCGACACGGAGTGCTCGCCCTCGCGCCAGCTCAGCCCGCCGACCTCGTTGTACGGGATGAAGCCCGTATCGGACCAGATCCCGTCCGCATAGAATCCGCGCCGGATGCGTCGGCTGAGCGGGATCAGGTAGCCGTAGTACATGAACATCATCGTCTCGCCGAACGCCTGCTGCCCCGAGACGATGATCTTGTAGAAGATCACGAGACCGAGCACGACCGCCATCCCGAGCCCGAGCCCGAAGTAAGGCGGCAGGCGGCCGCGCCACACGAGGATCGCCGTGGGCCGCCGCTTGCGGTAGCGCCAATAGTCGAGCACCAGCCGGGCGTTGGCGACGAGAAACCCCGCCCCGAGCACCAGGAGGGTCGCCGGGACCAGCTGCTGCGCGTTCACGCTGACAATATTACGAGAGCTCGACTTTGGCCGGGTCGGGGGTCCGGGACCGTCGGCTCCCGTTCGGGGGCCGGTCCCGAGCCGCTTCGACTTCGCTCAGGGCAACGCCCGTACAGCTCTGCACGGATTGGCCGATATGTAGGAGAACGGCGGACAAAAGGTAGACTGACGCGGCTCGGGGCCTGGGGCTCGGGGCTCGAGTCGCCTGCGACTGTTGACTGACGACTGCTGACTGACGACTTTATGGCTGCAAGAGCAACGTGGAAAGGCTTCCTGAAGATCAGCCTGGTGAACATCCCGGTCAAGGTGTTCCCGGCGACCGAGTCGGCTGGCACCATCTCGTTCAACCAGCTCCACGGCGAGTGCCAGACCCGCATCCAGCAGAAGCGCTGGTGTCCGCACTGCAACCGCGAGGTGCCGCACTCGGAGATCGTCAAGGGCTACGAGTTCGAGAAGGGCCGCTACGTCGTCCTGTCCGAGGACGACTTCGAGAAGGTGCGCCCCGAGTCGACGCGCGTCATCGACCTGGTGCAGTTTGCCGACGACTCGTCGATCGATCCGATGTTCGTCGACCGCGCCTACTACCTGGCCCCCGACGGTCCGGTGGCGGCCGATGCTTTCGCCGTGATGCGGGAGGGCATGAAGGGCAAGGTTGGCGTGGGCAAGCTCGCCCTGTACGGCCGCGAGTACCTGGTCGCCGTCAAGCCGCACCAGCGCGGCATCGTGATGTACACGCTGCACCACGCAGCGGAGATTCGGGGCATCGACGCGGTGGACGAGCTGAACTCGGTGCCGGACAAGGTCAAGCCGGAAGAAATCAAGCTTGCGAAGCAGGTGATCGAGACGTTCGAGGGGCCTCTCGACCTGGCGACTTACAAGGACGAGTACCGCGAAGGCCTCCAGCAGATCATCGACGCCAAGATCGCGGGCGAAGAGATCGTCGCGCCGCAGATGGAGACGCCGCCGAAGGTCGTCAACCTGATGGACGCGCTGAAGAAGAGCCTCGACGCGGTCAGCGCCGGCAAGAAGAAGCCGGCGAAGGCCGCCGCGCCCAAGGCAGCCGCTCCGGCGGCCAGGCGCAAACGCGCGTAGCGGTCTTCGCTGTCGTTCGTCGTTCGCGTGGCTAGGATCGTTCGTCGTTCGTCGGCGCCGACGAACGTCGAACGCCGAACGTCGAACGGCATGTTTCTCGATACAATCGCGCGCAGGAGAACGCATGTCCACCAGCGCGCAGCCTACTCAGTACTTCCCATCCGTTTCGCGGGATTGGCGCGGGATTGCCGTGCAGATTGCGGCCGGCCTGGCTGCGCTCACGCGCGAGATGTCGTTCGTCGAGCATCTCGAGGAGCTGCGCCGCCGGCTGATATGGTCGGTGATGTTCATCGGCGCGGCGTTCGGCCTGTGCTGGTTTGCTGCCGCTGACCTCCTCGAGATCGCGAGCGCGCCGATCCGGGCGGCGAATCCAGAGGTCCCACTGTCGCTCTTCCGGGCGCAGGACATCGTCGGTCTGTACGTCAAGGTGACGCTCGTGGCGTCTCTGTTCCTGTCGGCGCCGTTCGTGCTCATGCAGGCGTGGCTGTTCATCTCGCCAGGCCTCTATCCGCACGAGCGCCGCTATGCGGTACCGTTCGTCCTGTTCGCGTCCGTGCTGTTTCTGGCGGGCGGCGCATTCGGCTACTTCATCGCCTTTCCGACGGCGCTCCGCTTCCTGCTGGCGTGGATCGTCGAGTCGCACCTGACACCGATCATCGATTTCGGGGAATACTTGACCCTCTTCCTGACGATCGTCGTCGCGCTCGGCCTGTCGTTTCAGATTCCGGCCATCGTGTTCGTGCTCAGCCGGATCGGCCTGGTGAATGCGCGCTTCCTCGCTCGCGAAGCTCAAATACGCGGTCTTTGCGTGCGTCGTGCTCGCCGCCATCCTGACGCCGACCACGGATCCTGGGAACATGCTGGTTCTGGCCGGCCCGATGATCGTTCTTTACTGCGTCGGGATCGTCGTCGCAGCGCTATTCGGGCGCGCTCGCCAGGACGCTCCGCGCTGAGCGAGCGCTGGCGCACGTCGTTCGTCGTTCGAACGTTCGGCGTTCGACGGCGCCGTCGAACGACGCACGACCGCGATCGAAGGCGAACGACGAACGACGGCGATAGGTTTAGAGGATGTCGCGGATGATTCCGATGAGCCCCGGCCCGCTGGCGGTGGGATCGCCGAGCCAGTCGGGGGGCGTCAGCCAGACGAACGCCAGGATGGCAATCACCCACAGGTCGTAGGGGATCGTCGTGCGTTCGTCGGTCCAGAAGAAGGCGCGGTTGAAGAACCCGCGGAAGCCGTCGCGCCGCGGCATCGGCCGCGCGTTCAGCGCCAGGTAGGTGTAGTAGATCCGGTTGGCCACGGCCAGGATCGACAGCACCAGGATGACCCAGAGGACGGCCGCCATCCGATCGGTGAAGGCCCCGATCATGAAGAGCACGATGCGCTCGGGCCGCTCCATGAAGCCGACCTTGCACTTTTCCACCAGCGACTCGGCGCGGGCGCGCGCGTAGCTGGTCATGATCGAGAAGGTCAGCGCCAGCGCCGCGATCAGCACGTAGTCGCTCCGGCCGAGCGACGAATACAGGTGGATCAGGCCGACCAGCAGCGCGAGGTCGGAAAACCGATCGAGCGTCGAGTCCCAGAAGGCGCCGAACCTCGACTGGAGCTGCAGCCGGTGCGCCACCTTGCCGTCGATGAAGTCGAAGATATTGGCGACGATCATCACGAAGCCGGCGAGGATGAAGCGGTCGTGCGCCAGCGCCCAGGCGGCGCCGACGTTGATGATCACGCCGACCAGCGTCAGCGTGTTCGGGTGGATCCTGAGCGCGACGCACGCGTTGATGATGGCCCGCAGCGGGAACATGCAGATCGTCCCGATCAGGCCAGTGAACGTCGGCCGCTGGCGCGGCCGGATGGCGTGCGGCGCGGGCTTCGAGTGCGGAATCACTGCTATTATGGAGGGTTCGAAACCACGAAAAAACGCGTCATAGTAACGTATGCCCATCCGCGAACTCAAGGATCAGATCGCCCGGCTGCCGGAGCAGCCCGGGGTGTATCTGTACCTCAACGCGGCGGGCGAGACCATTTATGTCGGCAAGGCGCGCGCCCTGCGCGACCGGGTCCGCAACTACCTCGGCGCGTACGGCGCCGACGTGAAGACCGACGCCCTCCTGGACGAGGTCGCGCGCCTCGAGGTGATCGTCACCGACTCGGTGGTCGAGGCGCTCGCGCTCGAGAACAACCTGATCAAGCAGCGATCGCCCAAGTACAACATCCGATTGCGCGACGACAAGAACTATCCCTACCTGCAGCTGACGGCCACAGAAGCGTTTCCGCGGGTGCTGGTCGCCCGCCGCTTCGAGCGCGACGGAAATTTCTACGCCGGGCCGTTCATGCCGGCGCGGTTCGCGCGCAAGACCATGGCGCTGACCCATCGGCTGTTCGGGATCCGGTCGTGCAACGAGGTGATTACCGGCAAGCGCGATCGACCCTGCCTCGAGTACGACATCAAGCGCTGCATCGCGCCGTGCGTCGACACCATCTGCACCGCGGCGGAGTACGGCCGCGCGGTCGCGCTCACCGAGCTGTTTCTCGAGGGGCGCAACGACGAGCTGCTGAAGACGCTCAAGGGCCGCATGATCGAGGCCTCGGAGGGCGAGCGTTACGAGGAAGCCGCGCAGCTCCGCGACGCGATGCGGACGGTCCAGACCCTGCACGACCGCCAGCAGAAGATGGCGAGGACCGAACTCGGACACCGCGACGTGTTCGGCCTGAAGCTCGGCTCGGCGGGGCTGGTCGTGCAGGTCTTCCAGGTGCGCAGCGGCCGAGTGGTCGAGCGTGTCGAGCTGGGGACGGAGACCGCGATCGTGGGCGCCACTGACGGCGAGGTGCTCGAGGCTGCGATTCAGCAGTTCTACGAGCTGCGCGCGGCGCCGCCCGACGTCCACGTGCCCGCCGAGCCCGACAACCGCGACGCGCTCGAAACCTGGCTGGCCGATCAAAGCGGCCGGCGGGTGAAGATCCTCGTGCCGCAGCGCGGCGAGAAGCGCGGGCTGGTCGAGCTCGCGAACCGAAACGCCGCGCTCGCCTACCAGAACCGGTTCAACCAGGCGACCGCCGCCCAGTACGATGCGCTCGAGACACTCCGCGCCGTCCTGGCGCTGCCCGCGCTGCCGCGCCGCATCGAATGCTTCGACATCTCCACCATCCAGGGCAGCGAGACCGTCGCGTCGATGGTTGTTTGCGAAGACGGGCGGATGAAGCGATCGGAGTATCGGAAGTATCGCGATCCGAGGCTCGGGGCTCGGGGCTCGGGACTGGAAACGTCGGAGCTCAGTGCCGATCCCGAGGCTCGAGTCTCGAGCCCCGAGTCTCGAGCCCCGGGCCCCGGACGATTTCGCAGCAATGCACGAGGTCGTCCAACGCCGCTACCGCAAGCTGCTCGAGGAAGGCGGACCATTTCCCGATTTGATCCTGATCGACGGCGGCAAGGGCCAGCTGTCGGCGGCCTACGCGGCGCTCGAGGAGCTCGGGCTCGCGAATCTCGTCGCGGTCGGGATTGCGAAGAAGGAGGAGCTCCTGTACACGCGCGATCGCGACGAGCCGATTGCGCTGCCGACGGCCGATCCGGCGTTGCTGCTGCTGCAGCGGATTCGCGACGAGGCACATCGCTTCGCGGTGACGTTTCATCGACGCGCCCGTTCGATGCGCGACCTCCATTCGGAGCTCGACCACGTGCCAGGCATCGGGCCGCGGCGGCGGCGCACGCTGCTCAGGAAGTTTGGCAGCCTCGCCGGCGTCAGGCGCGCGACACGCGAAGAGCTGGCGGCCGAAGTGGGACCCAAAGTGGCCGATGCGGTCCTTGCGTTTTTCGCGGGCCGGCCGTAACCTCATGAATCTTGTCCGGCTTCGACATCGCGCAGATTGCGATCGGATTCACCGTCCTGTTGTTCTCGTTGACCGTCCATGAGATGGCCCACGCCTGGACCGCGGATCGCCTCGGCGATCCGACCGCGCGCATCCTCGGGCGCGTGACGCTCAACCCGATCGCCCATGCCGACCCGATCGGCACCGTGCTCTTTCCCCTGATTGCGATGGTGACCGGCGCGCCGTTGATTGGCTGGGCGAAGCCCGTGCCGGTGGATATCCGCCGGCTGCGGCATCACGAGCGCGACTACGTGCTGGTCGCGGCGGCCGGCCCGGCGAGCAATATCATCATGGCCGTGAGCGCCGCCGTCATTCTGGCCGCGCTGCCGATCTCGCCGGTCGTCCTCGGCGAAACGAACACGTCCGCGCCGCTGGCGGCATTCCTGACGAGGATGGTGGTGCTGAACGTGCTGCTGGCCGTGTTCAACATGCTGCCGATTCCGCCTCTCGACGGCGGGAACGTGCTCAGTGGGCTGCTGCCGCGCCACATCGCCGCGATTTTCGACCAGATTCGGCCCTACGGGTTCCTGTTGCTCTACGCGGTGATCCTGACCGACGCATTCATCTATCTCGTCGCCCGGCCATCCAACTACTTGATCGACCTGCTCCTGTGATGTCATCGGCGGCCAGGCCGCGCGTCGTTTCGGGCATGCGGCCGACGGGACGGCTGCACGTTGGGCATCTCGTCGGCGCCCTGAGCAACTGGGTGCGGCTCCAGGACCAGTACCGACTGCTTCTACTTCGTCGCCGACTGGCACGCGCTGACCAGCGAGTTCGCGAACACCGGACCGCTGACGTCCTACGCCTACGATAACGTGGCCGACTGGATCGGCGCAGGACTCGATCCGGAGCGCAGCACGTTCTTCGTCCAGTCGCTCGTGCCCGAACACGCCGAGCTCTCGCTCCTGCTCTCGATGGTCGTGCCCGTGCCGTGGCTCGAACGCGTGCCGACCTACAAGGAGCAGCAGGAGACGCTCAAGGACAAGGATCTGTCGTCGATTGGCTTTCTCGGCTATCCGCTGCTGCAGACGGCCGACGTGACCATGTACGATGCCCGCTTCGTGCCGGTCGGTGACGATCAGGTCGCGCATCTCGAGTTGTCACGTGAAATCGTCCGGCGCTTCAACAACTTTTTCGGCGACGTCCTGGTCGAGCCGCAGCCGATGCTGACGTCAGTCAGCCGCCTGCCCGGTCTCGACGGCGACAAGAAGATGAGCAAGAGCCTTGGCAACACGATCGAGCTCTCGGACACGGCCGACGACGTCAAGAAGAAGGTGATGCGCATGTACACGGACCCGAAGCGGGTCCGCGCCGATATCCCGGGGACGGTGGAGGGGAATCCCGTCTTCACGTACCATGACGCGTTCAACACGAACAAGGAAGAAGTCGAGGATCTGAAAGCTCGGTATCGGGCGGGCAAGGTGGGCGACGTCGAGGTGAAGACCAAGCTCGCGGCCGCGCTGAACGCGCACCTCGAGCCGATCCGCCAGCGCCGCGCGGCCGTGCTCGCGAAGCCCGATCGCCTGAAAGAGATACTCTACGAGGGTTCGAAGCGCGCCCGGGCCGTCGCCGAACAGACGATGGGGAGGGTGCGGGACGCGGTAGACGGATCTCGATGATCAGAAATGAGCCAACGGGACTGCCATGGGGATCATGGAACCCACGACTTCGAATCGTCGGCCGACGCGATGCCGGTCCACCTCGAACAGTTCGAAGGACCGCTCGATCTGCTGCTGCACCTCATCAAGAAGAACGAGGTGAACATCTACGACATCCCGATCGCGCTCATCACCTCCCAGTACCTCGGCGACGATCGAGCTGATGCAGGAGCTGAACCTGGACGTCGCCGGCGAGTTCCTGGTGATGGCGGCGACGCTGATTCACATCAAGTCGAAAATGCTGCTCCCGCGCCCTGAAACCGCCGCGGGCGTCGAGGGTGACGAAGAAGATCCCCGCGACGCGCTCGTGCGGAGGCTGCTCGAGCATCAGAAGTTCAAGGCCGCGGCCGGGCTGCTGCACGAGCGCGAGCAGGTGCGCGCGGCGCAGTGGGCGCGTCCCGACGAGCGGATCGCGGCGATCACCGGCGACGAGTACGAGCCGGAGCTCGAAGTCGACCTGTTCAGCCTGCTCACCGCGTTCCAGGGCGTCATCGAGCGCGCGAAGCACCGGCCCAAGGTCGCTGCTTCCTCCGGAGCAGATACCGGTCGAAGTGCGGATCGATCAGCTCCTGGCGCGGCTCTCCGAAACGGAAGCGTGCGGATTCGAGGACCTCTTCGCCGACGTCCACGAGCGGAGCGGCCTGATCGTCACCTTTCTCGCGCTGCTCGAGATGATCCGCCTGAAGCTGGTGCGCGTCTTCCAGGCCGGGAGCTTCGGCCCGATCCGCGTCTACAAGCGCGCCCGCCCGGCTGACGCGCCGCATCCGATTGGCGATCCGGAGACCCATCATGGCTGAGAACAAAGGGCTGGTAGGGCAGGAGGAGCGGCGGGCAGGAGGCAGGAGGCCTGCCGCGCCGAAGTCGTCGACGATCGGAGCGGAGGCGGGGGCCGCAGCGCCATTGGAAAAAAGTGAGCCGCTTCGCGTCTCCGCGGAGCTCAAAGCGATCCTCGAGGCGCTGATTTTCGCGTCGCCCGATCCGCTGACGCCGAAAGCGATCTACAAGCTGCTCGACACCGAATCGAAAGACGACATCAAGGCGGCGCTCGAACAGTTGAAGAAGGACTACGACCGCCCGGGCGGGCTCCAGCTGGTGGAGGTCGCGGGCGGCTACCAGATCGTCACGCGGCCCGATCTGCATGAATGGGTGCGGCGGCTGTTCCAGGAGCGATCGACGCAGAAGCTGTCGCTCCAGTCGCTCGAGACCCTTGCCGTCATCGCCTACAAGCAGCCGATTACGGCACTCGAGATCACCGAAGTGCGCGGCGTGAATACAGCGGGCGTGCTCAACACGCTCCTCGAGCGGCACCTCATCAAGATCGTCGGCCGCAAGCAGGTGGTGGGCCGTCCTTTCCTCTACGCGACGACGAAGGAATTCCTGATTCGGTTCGGGCTCAACGACCTGAGCGATCTGCCCAGGGTCGAGGACATGGCCGAGGCGCTGGGGATCGAGGGCGGCGCGCCGCCGATTCTCGTCGAGCGGCCGGTGAGCGACGAGCAGCTCCCCCTGGACGAGACCGACGCCGAGATCGCCGGCGAGCCTCCGAAGGTCCACTGACCGCGCCGGTCCTGGAGGCCGACTGACTTGAACCCGCGCGCGTAGCGGGAGCACACTGGGGCGCTCGGGAAGGTGATCGATGAGCGCAGTTGCCTATCTCGAGTCGATCCGTCATCGCGCCGACCGCTTCGTGCTCGAGGAAGCCGCCACCCACGCGCTTTCGCTGAAAATGGTGACGCCGTGAGTCCGGACGGCTTTCCCGCTACAATCTGTCGGGGAGGACGATGAAGCGCCTGCTGCTCGCCATCGGCGTGATTGTCGCGGCGCTCGCCGCGCCCTCTTTGGCCCAGGCGCCGCCGGCGGCGCCGGGGTGGAAAGTGCCTCGAACGCCGGATGGACACCCGGACCTCCAGGGGACCTGGACCACCCAGACGTTCACTCCGCTGCAGCGGCCCAAGCGCTACGCCGGCCGGGAATTCCTTACCGAGGCCGAAGCCGACGAGCTGATCAAGCTGCTGGCGAAGGACGGCGTCGATCCGCTGGCCACGAACATCTTCGGCGCGAGCGACGAGGAACGGCTGAAGCGGGTCGAGCAGACCGACGAGACGCACTACAACAACGCCGAGTGGCTCGCGACCGCGAAACCGAAGACGCTTTCAAGCCGCCGAACGTCGCTGATCTTCGATCCGCCCGACGGCCTCATTCCACCGCAGACCCCGGAAGGGCAGAAGCGGGCGGCGGCGCGTCGAGCGGTGGCCGGGTTCGACAGCTATGAAACGCGTCCCGCGCAGGAGCGCTGCATCGTCTGGACGCACGAGGGGCCGCCGATGATGCCGCCGCCCTATAACGACATCCTGCGGATCATGCAGATGCCCGGCTATGTGATCGTGTATCGCGAGCTGGCGACGGCGCCGCGCATCATCCCGATGGACAACCGGCCGCATCCCTCGGATCGAATTCGCAACTGGGCCGGCCATTCAGTCGGCCGCTGGGAGGGCGACACGCTCGTCGTCGACACGACGAACTTCAACGAGAAGGCGGCGATCCAGGGTTCCGGGCCCGATCTGCACGTGATCGAACGCTTCACCCGCGTGAGCGCCGACACGATCATGTACCGCGTGACGCTCGAGGATCCGGGCACGTGGACGAAGCCGTGGAGCGCCGAGATCCCGATGATGGCGACCGACGGCCGCCTCTACGAATACGCGTGCCACGAAGGCAACTACGGGTTGGCGCACATCCTCAGCGGCGCCCGCTACGCCGAGCGCGAGGGCCGTGACAAGCCTTGACCTTTACCTTTGTGTCCTTGGTGTCCTTCGTGGTGTCTTGATCGCGCGGCGCAATCGATCGACTTCATCAGCCGTCAGCTCCCGCCACTGACCCGGCTTCAGCCGATCGTCCCGAATCGGACCAATCGCCACCCGTCTCAGGTGACCGACGGGATGGCCGATCGCCTCGCACATGTTCCGGACCTGGCGGTTCCGGCCTTCATGCAGTGTGATGCGGAGCGTGCCATGCGCATCGTGGCGCCTCACGGGCAGCAGCTCGACCTGCGCCGGCGCCGTGCGGCGCCCTTCGATCACGATGCCGCGGGCCAGGCGCTGGAGGTCGTGCGCGTCCGGCACGCCGAGCACACGCGCCTCGTAGACCCGTTCGACGCCGTGGCTCGGATGCGTGAGACGCGCCGCCAGGTCGCCGTCATTGGTCAGGACGAGGAGCCCCTCGGAGTCGAAGTCGAGGCGGCCAACGGGATAGATATATTCGCGGGCACCGACCAGATCGACAACGGTCGGCCGCTTCTGCGGATCCGAGCGGGTCGTCACGTAGCCGCGCGGCTTGTTCAGCAGAAGATAGACGTGACGTTCCGGCAGGCGGATGCGGCGGCCATCGACCCGGATGTCGTCGGCCCCGGGATCGGCCTTCGTGCCCAGCTCGCGGACGGTCCGGCCGTTCACAGTGACGCGGCCGTCGAGCATCAGTTGCTCCGAGGCGCGGCGCGAGGCGACGCCTGCTTGCGACAGGATTTTCTGGACGCGGACGCGGTCCATGACAGCTAACAGTGAAATTTAAGATTTAAGATTTCAGATTTAAGATTGGCGTTGGTAATGAGTGGCTCACTTCTCTGAAAGCCAATTCGCCGTCTCCAATCTGAAATCTTAAATCTGAAATCTGAAATCTGAAATTTCAGCTTCATGAGCCGTCCTCTCATCATCGCCATCGACGGCCCTTCCGGTGCCGGGAAGGGGACGGTCGCTCGCGCGGTCGCGTCACGGTTGGGATACCGCCATGTCGACAGCGGTGCGATGTATCGCGCCGTCGGGTGGAAAGCCCTGCGCGACGGTGTGCCGCTCGACGACGAGGCCGCGGTGGCGCGTCTGGCCGAGGCCTCAGTGATTCACGTCGGCCCCGATTGCGTGACCATCGACGGCGACGACGTCACTCGCGCAGTCAGGACGCCGGAAATTGATCGAGCCGCGGCCTCGGTCGCCCGTTTGCCCAAGGTGCGTTCGGTGCTCGTGGCGCGGCAGCGCGAGTTCGGCGAGAACGGTGGCATCGTGATGGAAGGGCGGGATATCGGCACCGTCGTGTTCCCGCACGCCGACGTCAAGATCTATCTCGACGCGTCCGCCGAAGAGCGCGCCCGGCGGCGCGCCGCGGATCCCGCTCACTCGGGCGGCCCGACGGCCGTTGCCGATGTGGCGACGCTCCTCACCGAGCGCGATCGGCTCGATTCGACGCGATCGACCTCGCCGCTCTATGCGGCCTCAGACGCCATCATCGTGGACACGACGGGGCAGTCTATCGATGCCGTCGTCTCCGAGGTGCTGCGAGTGATCAATCAGCGGGGACTGGAGGCTAGAGGCTAGAAGTCCCAGCCTCCAGCCTTTAGGCCCTACCTTGCGGCGGACCTAAGAGGTCCGCCCTACTTTCTCTCTTTGTAATCCTCCGCCGACGCCGGATCGAGCTCCCAGCGGTGCTTGTCGCGATCGGCGACTTTGTCGCTCGCGCGCAGTTCCTCGTTGTCCTGGTACTCGATCCCGATGGCGCGTCCGATGTCCTCGACGACGTCCTGGTCCGGCGTGGGATTGTCGCCGCCCGGTGCTTCGTCGCCGCTGAAGTACGCCTGCTCGAGGTTGACGTCAACGTCGCCGCCCGTGATGCCCCGAGTCATCGAGCCATGCACCTGGCGGTCCTGTTCGAGCTCGGCTCTGCCGGTGCGGGCGGCCGAACCCCGGCGGTCCATGTTCAGCGACGAAGGCGGCGTCGGGATGGTGTCGTCGGCGTCGTCCAGGGTCCGCCGGGGCCGATCGAGACGGGGCGTCTTCCCGAGGGGCACGCTCGCGTGCGCGGCCGCCTTCTTCACGGGCGCGCTCGCGCGTGCCGCCGCCTTCTTCACGGGCGCGCTCACGCGTGCCGCCGCCTTCTTCCGCCGGGCCGGCTTGCGCGCAGCTTTGCGCGCCGCCCTCCCTCTTGGCGCCTTCGATCGCATCGAGCGGCGAGCTTGGGCTTTTCTGGGTTTCCGCGACGCCTTCGCCTTTTTGCCGCCGCCTCTGGCCTTCCGTTTGGCCATTTCCCAGCTCCTTGGGCAACCTTGACAGTGTTGCGATAAGTGTCGTACGCTCTGTTGCTTATCGGAATTCAGCGAACCGTGCAGTACGGGTGCGAACGTTTCGAAATGTCGCGAAACGTCGCGCGAGCCCGTCCCGACGCTGCTGAACCCGAACTTGCGGGGCGTCGGCCCCCGCCCATCAATCCGCCGACATCGATCGACCCTGCGCGCCGGCTCATTCAGCTTACGGGCCAACGAGGGACGACACGAGGAGGACTAGGTAAGGCATGGCGAAGGTTGAAGACGAACACACTCCCGGTGCGGTCCGGGGCAGTGCAGGCACTCTGGACCGCGACGACCGAGCGGACCGCGGCGGGCTCAAAGCCCTGCGGCGGGACGACGACGAGCAGATCGACCCCACCGAGTTCGACAATCTCCTGAAGGCCTACGATAACAGCTTCCGGAATATCGCGGAAGGCGAGGTCGTCAAGGGAACGGTCCTCAAGGTGACGCCGTCGGAGGTGATCGTCGACGTCGGCTACAAGTCGGAAGGCATCATCCAGATCGGCGAGTTCCTGGACGAGACCGGCCAGGTCACGGTCGAGGCGGGCGACATCGTCGACGTGCTGCTGGAGCGGACCGAGGACCGCGACGGCTACGTCGTCCTGTCGCGCGAAAAAGCCGAGAAGATGAAGATCTGGGACGAGGTCGAGAAGGCCTATGCGGATCGCAAGGTCGTGATCGGCCGCGTCATCGAGCGGATCAAGGGCGGGCTGGCGGTCGACATCGGCGTCCGCGCGTTTCTGCCCGGCTCGCAGATCGACGTCCGTCCCGTGCGGAACCTCGACGCGCTGCGCGGCCAGGAGCTGCGGATGCGCGTGATCAAGGTCAACAAGAAGCGCGGCAACATCGTCCTGTCGCGCAAGGCGCTGCTCGAGGAAGAGAACGCCGAGAAGAAGAAGCACACGCTCGAGACGCTTGCCGAGGGCAAGGTGCTCAAGGGCGTCGTGAAGAACATCACCGACTACGGCGCGTTCATCGATCTCGGCGGCATCGACGGCCTGCTGCACATCACCGACATGTCATGGGGGCGCGTCGGCCACCCGTCGGAGCTGTTCAAGGTCAACGACGAAATCGACGTGATCGTGCTCAAGTACGACCCCGCGACCGAACGGGTGTCGCTGGGGCACAAGCAGCTCATCACCGATCCGTGGGCGAACGTGATGGATCGCTACCCGGTCGGGGCGCGCGTCGGCGGCAAGGTGGTCAGCCTCACCGATTACGGCGCGTTCGTCGAGCTCGAGTCGGGCGTCGAAGGCCTGATCCACGTGTCCGAGATGTCGTGGAGCAAGCGCGTCAAGCACCCGTCGAAGATCCTGAACGTCGGCGACCCCGTCGATGCGATGGTGCTCGGCGTCGACCCGACCGCCCGTCGCATCTCGCTCGGCCTGAAGCAGGTCGAGAGCAATCCCTGGAACGATCTGGCCGACAAGTACCCGGTCGGCTCGCGCATCCAGGGCAAGGTGCGCAACCTGACGGAGTTCGGCGCGTTCGTCGAGGTCGAAGAGGACATCGACGGCCTGATCCACATCTCCGACATGTCGTGGAGCAAGCGCGTCAAGCACCCGTCCGAGATCCTGAAGAAGGGCGACGTGGTCGACGCGATGGTGCTCAACATCGACGCCGACAACCAGCGGCTGTCGCTGGGCCTGAAGCAGCTCGCGACCGATATCTGGGACGACTTCTTCGGGCGGCATCACGTCGGCGACACGATCGAGGGCAAGGTCGTGCGGATGACGAACTTCGGCGCGTTCGTCGAGCTGGACGAAGGCATCGAAGGGCTGATTCACGTGTCGGAGTTCGACGATACGCGGCAGGGCAAGGCCGAAGAGAAGATTGATCTGAAGGTGGGCGAGACCTACCCGATGAAGATCATCAAGCTCGCACCCGAGGAGCGGAAGATCGGCCTCTCGATCCGCGCGCTGAAGTCCGACGAGTACCGCTCCGACTGGGAGAGCTACCAGGAGAGCTCGGGCGACGGAACGGCGACGCTGGGCGATCATTTCAGGAACCGTTAGGGGATTCGAGGCTGGGGGCTAGGGCTGGAAGAAGCGCGCGAAGCGCGCACGATCTCCAGACCCCAGGCCCCAGACTCCAGCCCCGAGAGGGAACACCCATGAATGGCGGCAGCATGACGAAGGCGGAGCTCGTGGAGGAAGTGTCACGGGTCTCCGATCTCACGAAGAAGCACTCCGAGGTCATCGTCGACACGGTCTTCAAGAGCATCATCGACGCGCTGCATCGCGGCGAGAAGATCGAGTTGCGGGGTTTCGGGAGCTTCCGTCTTCGCAAGCGCGAGCCGCGCAAGGGCCGCAATCCGAAAACGGGCGACAAGGTGGACGTCCCGCCCAAGAAAGTGCCGTACTTCAAACCGGGCAAGGAACTGAAAGAGCTCATCAACCGCGAGCCCGACGCGACGCCCTCGACCGGCCAGGTGCCGCCGGACGCGCTGGCAGTCTAAAGCCGCGAAAATTTACAATTTACAATCGTAAATTGTAAATTCCGATGGAACGCCTCTGGTCTCCCTGGAGACTCGCCTACGTGACCGGTAAGACCGGCGACAAGGACGGCTGCGTCTTCTGCGACGCGGCGGATCCCGCCCCCGACCCTTCCGGCCAGGACTCGCTCGTGCTCGTTCGCGGTGCACGCTCCTACGTCATCCTCAACCTCTATCCGTACAACAACGGCCACCTGATGGTCGTGCCGAACCGGCACGTGGCGTCGCTCGTCGACACCAATGCGGAGGAGCTCGCCGAAATGATGGCGTTCGCGCGCGACGCCGAGATCGCGCTCCACGAGGCGTACCAGCCGCAGGGGATCAACGTCGGGATCAATCTCGGGCGGCCGGCCGGCGCCGGCATCATCGATCACATTCACATTCACCTGGTGCCGCGCTGGACCGGCGATACGAACTTCATGTCGGTCATCGGCGGCACACGGGTCCTGCCCGAGGACATGCAGGAGACCGTCGCGCGGCTGAAGCCGATCTTCGAGCGACTCAAGGACGCACGAAACTGCCACGCAAGAAAAGCTAGCCATGAAATCACGAAAAGGCAACCACGAAGACGCGAAGACTCGAAGAGGAGGTTTCGTTCTTTCGCGCTTTCGTGGCTGTCTTCGCGTCTTCGTGGTCGCATTTGAGCATGGTGCTCGAGCTCTCGCCGAGCATCTCGCGTTCCGGAAGTCGATCGAGCAGTTCGCCCGCGAGGTGGTCGCGCCGCGCGCGGCGGCGATCGACGAATCGGGTGAGTACCCGCTCGACGTGATTCGCGCCGCGGCCGGCCGCGGCCTGCTCGGGGCGACGTTGCCTGCCGAGTGGGGCGGCGCCGGGCTCGACTTTCTCAGCTACATCCTCGCGATGGAGGCGATCGCCGCGGCCAGCGCCACCGTCGCCGTATCGCTCGTCGTCCAGAACTCCCTCGTGGCCGACGTGATTGCCCACGCCGGCCGGACCGACCAGAAAGAGCAGTGGCTCCGGAAGCTCGCATCCGGCGACGCGATCGGCGCCTTCGCGCTGTCGGAACCTGACGCGGGTACGGACGCCGCCAACCAGAAGACCAGGGCCGTGAAGGCTGGCGACGGCTACCGGATTTCCGGCCGCAAGGTGTGGGTCGCGAACGCCGACGTCGCATCGGTGGCGATTGTCTTTGCGCGCACCCGTCCCGGGCAGCGTGGGAAAGGCATCACGGCGTTCGTGGTGCCGATGGACACGCCCGGGATCACACGGATTGCCCGCGCCGATTCGCTCGGCGTTCGGGGGCTCGGGTGCATGGACCTGGAGTTCGACGTCACGGTGAACGAGGGACAGGTGCTCGGCGCGGTGGATCACGGGTTCCGCATTGCCATGTGGGCGCTGGAGGGTGGACGCATCGCGATTGCGGCGCAGGCGCTCGGGATCGGCGAAGCGGCCATCGCGGAGGCGATTGCTCACGCGAAGCAGCGCGAGACGTTCGGCCAGCCGATTGCCAACTACCAGGCGATTCAGTGGATGCTGGCCGACATGGCCACCGAGCTCGAGGCGGCGCGGATGCTCACCTGGAAGGCTGCCGCAGGCCGGATGTACCAGGAACGCGGCGCCGTTGAAGCGGCGATGGCGAAGGTGGCGGCCTCCGAGGCGGCGCACAAGGCTGCCGACCGGGCGATGCAGATCCTCGCCTCGGCCGGGTATCGCCGCGGATCCCTGGCCGAGCGCCTGTTCCGTGACGTGCGCGCCGTGGAGATCTATCAGGGCACGTCGGAAGCGCAGCGGATGATCATCGCCAACGGGATACTGGCGCGTGTCTAGGCAGGTGGGGCAGGAAAGGCGGGTTCGGCGGGTAGGTGAGACGCAGAAGCGCCTGCGGCCATGCCGAGCCGAGGAACCTTCGCGCTTCGCGCTACGTGGCCAAGGGACGTGCAGTCGTAGTCGTTAGTTCGCGGCGGGGGTGAGGGCCCCGCCGCCAGTGGAAGAAGTTGCCACCATGTCGAAATCTCGTAAGTCGCCGAGAGTTCGCGAAGGCCACCGGGTTGCGGCGCTCTATGTCGGCTCGGCTCGTCCTGTGTTTGGCCAGGCTCCCGCCGTCCGCGCCGCCGGCGTCAAGCCGGTCGTCATCGCGTCCGCCAACGGGAACCGCTTTCGGAACGGCGGCACGCAGACGGCGGTCGAAAAGGCGTTTGCGACGATGACCGCCGGGGCCGATGTCCTCGATGCGCTGATCGCCGGCGTCAACATCGTCGAGCTCGATCCTGAAGACACGAGCGTTGGCTACGGTGGCTTGCCGAACGCGGACGGCGTCGTCCAGCTGGATGCGTGCTGCATGCACGGGCCCCGGAAGCGCGCGGGAGGCGTCGCCAGCCTCGAGGGCGTCAGGACGCCGTCGAACGTGGCGCAGAAGGTGATGGACGTCACCGATCATCATCTGCTCGTCGGAAGCGGTGCGCAGAGCTTCGCCCGGAGCATGGGATTTACGATCGAAGGCGACCTGAACACGCCGCGTTCCCGCGAGCGGTGGCTCGAGTGGAAGCGCCGGACCGATCCCGACCACTACCTCGACCCCGCCAAGCGGGCGCAGGCGTGGCACGAGGCCGGCCTGCAGATGGTGCGCGAGGGATTGATCGATCCCGATCACTACTGGGGCACGATCAATTGCGACGGCCGTCAACGCGCGCGGCGAGATCTGCGGCGTGACGACCACGAGCGGCCTGGCGTGGAAGATTCCGGGGCGCGTGGGCGACTCGCCGATTCTCGGCGCGGGGCTGTACGTCGACGGCGAGGTCGGCGCCGCCGGATCGACTGGCCGCGGCGAGGCGAATCTCTACAACCTGTGCTCGTTCCTGATCGTCGAGGAGATGCGGCGCGGCGCCCATCCGAAGGATGCGGCCATCACGGCACTCAGGCGCGTGCAGAAGAACACCGTCGAAAAGCGCCTCCTCAACTCGCGCGGACTGCCGAACTTCGGCCTGAACTTCTATGTGCTGAATGCGAAGGGCGAATTCGCTGGCGTGTCGATGTACGCGTCGACGTTACGCCGTCTGCACCGAGAACGGGCGCCGAAACGCCGCGACACCGAGGCGCTGCTGCCGGGACGAGCGACGATGAGTAGTCTGACTGGGCAACTCTTAGGCCCGCGGAAATCTATCCGAGCACCTGTTTGGCGATCGTCTGCAGCTGCAGATTGCTCGTCCCTTCGTAAATCTGTCCGATCTTCGCGTCACGGAACAGTTTCTCGACCGGGTAGTCCTTGACGAAGCCGTAGCCGCCGAACAGGTTGACCGCGAGCGACGTCACCCGCTCGGCGACTTCCGACGCGAACAGCTTGCTCATCGCCGCTTCCGTGAGGAAGGGCCGTCCCGCGTCGCGCAGGCGCGCCGCTTCGTAGACGGTCAGCCGCGCCGCGTGGACGTCGGTCGCGGCGCGGGCGATCTGGTGCTGGACCGCCTGGAATTCGGCGATCGGCTTGCCGAACTGCTTCCGGTCGCGCGTGTACTTCACGGTGTGATCGAGCGCCCCCTGGGCGAGGCCGACCATCTGCGCGCCGATCCCGATCCGCCCCTCGTTCAGCGTCTCGATCGCCACCTTGTACCCCTTGCCGACCTCGCCGAGGACGTTCGCTCGCGGCACGCGGCACTCCTCGAGCAGCAGCTCGCACGTGCTGCTCGCGCGGATGCCGAGCTTGTCTTCCTTCTTGCCGACCGAAAAGCCCGGAAACCCGCGCTCGACGAGAAACGCCGTGATGCCGCGGTAGCCGGCCTCGGGATTGGCGTTGGCGAAGACGATGAACAGGTCGGCCTCGCCGGCGTTGGTGATCCACAGCTTCCGGCCGGTGAGCGCCCAGTGATCGCCGCGGTCAACGGCCCGGGTCGCCATCGCGAACGCGTCGCTGCCCGATCCGGCCTCTGACAGCGCGTAAGCGCCCAGGACGCTGGTGGCGACCTTGGGAAGGTACCGGTGCTTGATGTCGTCGCTGCCGTACCGCATCAGCGCGTTGATGACCAGCGTGTTCTGCACGTCGACGCACACGCCGATCGACGGGTCGACGCGGGAGAAGGCCTCCACGGCCAGCACCGAGTGGAAGAAACTTGCGCCGCCGCCGCCGAGCGCTTCGGGGATCTCGATCCCCATCACGCCGAGCCCGAAGAGCCGGTCGATCAAGGTGCGCGGGATCTTCGCCTGCTCGTCCATCTGGCGAACCAGCGGGCGCACTTCGCGATCCGCGAACTCGTACATGCCGTCGTAAAACAGCCGCTCGTCATCCGAGAGGATGGTCAGTGGCGATCGGCCGACGTCGGTGATCTGCATGAGCCGCATTGTAGGACTTGCCGGCGGCTTTTGCGTCTAAGATAGGGATCATGGCGGCTTTCCGAAGAGGCCTGAGCGCACTGCTGGCCTGCGCCGTCGTCGCGGCCGGCGCAACGCTCGTCGGGCAGCAGCAGCCGAATCAGCCGGCCCCAGCCGCGTCCGGCCAGCAGCAGGCGGCTGAGCCACCGCAGCAGCCGACCTTCCGCGGCGGCATCAACTTCGTCCGGGTCGACGTCACCGCCAGCGCCCGCGACGGCACGATCATCGCCGACCTCAAGGCCGAGGACTTCGAGGTCACCGAGGACGGCAAGCCCCAGAAGATCGAGACCTTCAAGTTCGTCGAGCTCGACGGCGGGCTGATGCAGAATCCGAATGGGCCGCCGCCGCGGCAGATCCGCACCGATGCCGACGAGGAGGTCGAGGCCGCGCGCGACGACGTCCGGCTGTTCGCGTTCTTCCTCGACGACTACCACGTCCGCCGCGAATCGAGCCTGGCGAGCCGCCAGGAGATCTCCCGCTTCATCGAGACGCAGCTCGGTCCGACCGACATGGTCGCGATCATGTACCCGCTGCAGCCGATCGCCAGCATGCGGTTCACCCGCAATCACGACGCGATCCGCCGCGCGATCGACCAGTTCGTCGGCCGCAAGTTCGAGTACGAGCCCAAAAACGAGTACGAGCAGAAGCTCGTCTACTATCCGACCGAGACGGTCGAGAAGGTGCGCAACCAGATCTCGCTGTCGGCGATGGAGTCGCTCGTCTCGCACATGGGCGGCCTGAAGGAGGGACGCAAGACGATGGTCCTCGTCAGCGAGGGCTACAGCAACATGCTCCCGCCGCAGATGCGCAACCCGTCGCGTCGATTCCCGGCCTCGGCAACCCCGCGCACAACGATCCGAACGCGGGCCGCGACGACCCGAACGAGTTCCGGGCGCAGGTGCTGTCGTCAGCTTCGACATGCAGGAGGACCTCCGGCAGATTTACCAGGCCGCCAACCGCAACAACGTCTCGATCTACGCCGTCGACCCGCGCGGCCTTGCCACGACCGAGTTCAACATCGCCGAGAACATCAATTCGCGGACCGATCGCGAGCTACCTCAACTCGACGATGGATACGCTGCGGGTGATGGCGGAGCAGACCGACGGCCGCGCGATCCTCAACCGCAACGATCTGACGCTCGCCATGAAGCAGATCGTCCGCGACGCGAGCGCCTACTACCTGCTGGGCTACAACTCCGCGTCAGCGCCGACCGACGGCAAGTTCCACGAGATTCGCGTGCGTATCCGCCGGCCCGGCGTCCAGGTCCGTTCGCGCAAGGGATACTGGGCCGTCTCTCCGGCCGACGTCGAGCGGATGACGAAGGTGGCGACGGCGCCGCCGGTGCCCAAGCCTGTCCAGAACGCGCTCGCGTCGCTCGCCTATCCCACGCGGATGCGTGTGATCCGCACCTGGATTGGCGCCGAGCGTGGCGAGAACGGAAAGACGCGCATGACCTTCGTGTGGGAGGCCAACCGTGCCCCCGGGGCGCCGGCGCGCGAGACCGAGCAGCCGGCGCGCGTGTCGGTGACCGCCGTCGGCACCGACGGCTCGCCGTATTTCCGCGGGCGCGTGCCGGCCACGGCGCCAAGCACGGGCGCAGCCCCGGCGCCGGCAGCCGCCGTGGCAGGCGCGCACGTGACCTTCGAAGCGCCGCCCGGTCCAATGCAGCTGCGGCTCTCCGTTGAGGGGGCCGACGCGCAAGTGCTGGACTCCGAATCGCGCGAGGTGACGGTTCCGGATCTCGCGTCGACCTTATTCGGCACACCGGCGATCTATCGCGCGCGAACCGCTCGCGACATCCAGCAGTTCCGGGCCAACCGCGATCTGGCGCCCACCGCAGTCCGGGAGTTCCTGCGCACCGATCGCCTGCTGATCCGTGTGCCGTCGTACGCCACCGGGGCGGTGGCGGCGAAGATCCTGAACCGATCCGGACAGGCGATGTCCGACGTGCCGGTGGCGATGGAAGGCACCGAGGCAGTATTCGAAGTACCTCTCGCCTCGATGCCGTCGGGCGAGTACATCCTCGAAATCAGCGCAGCGGGCACCGACCTGAAAGAGCTCGTCGCGTTCCGTATCTCGGGCTGACGTGCGCGCGGCGGCCTTCGCCCTCGCGTGCGCAGCCGCGGTCGCGGCAGGCGGCGGTGCGTCCGCCGCTTCGTCTCCGGCCATTCGCGTCGACGTCGTGGCCGAGGACCGCGCCGGTCGGCCGGTCGAGACCCTGACCGCCGCGGACTTCGAGGTCGTCGAGAACGGGGCCCGCAGGGACGTCTCCTCGGTGACCTTCATCAGGGCGAACGGCGCGCTCGAGCCTGGAGCGCGCGCCCAGCCCATCGAGTCCGCGTCCGACGAACAGTCCGAGGCGGCGAAGGATGGGACGCGGCTCTTCGCGATCTTCCTCGACGACTATCACGTGACTCCCGGCGACGGCGCGGCGCAGGCGCGCAGGGTGCTGACCGGCTTTATCGAACAGGCACTCGGGCCGCGCGACCTGGTGCTCGTCGTCAAGCCGCTCGACTCGCTCCTGACGCTGCGCATGACGCGCGACCTGGATGCCGTCCGGCGCTCAATCGCGCAGTTCGAGGGACGCAAGGGGATCTACGAGCCGCGCTCCGCGCTCGAGGCGAGCATCACGGCCGGCAGCCGTGAGCGGGCGGATGCCGTTCGGGTTCAGGTGACGACGTCGGCGCTGAACGCCATGGCGGCGCACCTCGGACGGCTGAGCATCGCGCGGAAGTCGCTCATCGTCGTCAGCGAGGGGTTCTCCATGCCGGTCAGGCGTCGCGGCGAAGGCGCACTGCCGACGGTCGACTCGGTGTTCCGCAACGCCAATCGCGGCGCCGTGTCGATCTCCTCGATCGATCCGCGTGCGCTGCTACCCTCCAGGCCCGCGGAACCTCGACCCGTCGATGGGCCCTCGGCGAACCAGGACCAGGCTGCTGACGCCGACGTACTCACCAGGCTCGCTGCCGAGACCGACGGCGTCGCGATGCTGAGTGCCGCTGCCGTCAAGCCGGGGCTCGACCGGATCGTGCGCGAGATTGGCGCTCACTACCTGTTGACGCTGTCCGGGCTGGACACCCCTGACGGCGGCAGGTTTCACGCCGTGGACGTGCGGGTGCGCCGCCCCGGGATCTCGGTCCGCGCGCGCAAGGGCTACTGGTCGCCGACGCCGGACGACCTGTTTCGTGCGTCCGAGGCGGTCCGGGAACGCGAGCCCGCGCGGCCGCCACCGCTTCCACGCCGGGCAAGCCCCCTCATCCGGCCATGGTTTGGTGTGACGCGCGATGTCGACGGCGCGTCCCAACTCAGCTTCGTCTGGGAGCCGACCGATCGCGTGCCGGGTGAGCGCGGCCGTCCTGCGATGCCCGCGCGAATCCGGTTCAAAGCGATCGGGACGGACGGCCGCACGATCTACGAAGGCGCGGTGCGTCCCGCCGGTGCGCCGCTCGGGCCGCCGGATACACCAGCGCAGCTGGCTTTCTCAGTGCCGGCGGGACGGCTTCGCGTCGAGATGTCGATTGAAGATGCGACGACGCGGGTGATCGACACGGACGTGCGGGACGTCATCGTGCGGCCGCTCTCGGGGCCGGTCGTGATTGGGACGCCGCAGGTGCTCCGGTCGCGGACCGCGCGCGAACACAGCCTGCTTGGGGGCAACCCTGCCGCCGTGCCGGTCGCCACGCGCGTCTTCAGCCGCACGGAGCGGCTCTGGGTGCGCGTCGGTGCGTACGCCGCCGACGGAGAGCCGAGGGTCGCCGCCCGGCTGCTGAACAGGGTCGGCGGCGAGATGCGGACGCTCGACGTCGAGACCACGGCGATCGCCGACGTCTATCAGGTCGACGTCCCGCTCGCGGGCCTGGCGGCGGGCGAGTACCTCGGTGCAGTTTTCGGCGACGAGCGGAGCACGCGACACGTCCGAGAGCGTCATCTTCCGCGTCACACCGTAGTCTACTCGCGCGCTCGCTCGCGGCGCAGGACAACGTTGTCGGTCTGGCGAAGGCGGGGGCCTGCACGCTTGTCGCTTTCGCGGCGGCGCATGCGCGGCGCAGGCGATTTCATTCGAAAAACGCTGCGCCGCAAGAGCGGCGGTGCTCTTGCTCCGTTCGCAGCGCATGGCGCACCGGATCGGATGGCAAGTGGCGGCGATTCTTCTTCACGCCGTCGTCGTGGCCGCCGAAGAAACGAGTCCGACCGCCGTTCCCGTAACTGTTTCCGTTCCCGGCGACCTGCGGCGCCACGTCGAGTCGATGCTGGCCATGTCCGCGACCTTCCGTGCGCAGTGCCGGCGGATTGCCGAGGCGCCTTCGCTGCGCGTGGTGATCCGCATCGATCCGGCGCTCGTCGAGCGCAGCTACCGCGCGCGGACGTCGATTGCGCGCACCCCGTCGGGCGAGATATTCGCGCGCGTCCACGTCAGCCTGCGGCTCAACCCGGTCGAATGGATTGCCCACGAGTTCGAGCATCTCATCGAGCAGCTCGACGGCCTGGACCTGCCCGCACTCGCCGCCCGCCACAAGGGCGTGTGGCTCTCGACGGACAAGATGTTCGAGACGATGCGCGCAATCGACGCCGGCCGCGCGGTGGCCGCCGAGATGCAGCGGGCGCGCCGGCGGCGTCGTGGCGCGACAAGTTTGTAGAGTAGACCCCGTCGTTCGACAAGAATGTAGGGCCACCGAGATCGGACGCCGCAGCCGCGTTTCCGCAAAAATGGCCGAATTCGCGCGGTTCGGGCGCCAGCAGACGGCGCGGTCCGTGGAACTCTCTTTGCTTCCCGAACGATGGACGCGTTCCCCGGACCCCTTATGCCGTCGAGCCTCGCGAAGTGGATGGAGCCAGAGCAAGCTCACGCCGGCGAGGTGCGGAAGCTTTCCACCCTCCTCGAAGCCAGCCAGGCTCTCTCGTCGACACTTGATTTGAAGCAGGCGCTGCACCGCGTGCTCGAAATCCTCGGCCGCCATCACGGCGCGCTGCGGAGCACCGTGGTGCTGCTGAACGATGAAAGCGGCGACGTCGAGGTGGAGGCGTCCGCGGGAGCGGTCACGCCCGGCAAGCGCGTGCGCTACCGGCTCGGCGAAGGGATTACCGGCCAGGTGGTCCAGAGCGGCAAGCCGATCGTCGTGCCGCGGGTGAGCCGCGAGCCGGCGTTCCTGAACCGCGCCGCCGATCGGCCCGAGCTGGCGCAGCAGGAGCTCACGTACATCTCCGCGCCGATTTCGCTCGAAGGACGGACGGTCGGAGCGGTCGGCGTCGACCTTCGATACAAGGCCGACCGCGACTATCACCGCACCGTGAAGTTTCTTGGCGTGGTCGCCTCGATGATCGCGCAGGCGGTCAAGGTGCATCGGCTGATCCGCGCCGATCGGCAGCGGCTGGTCGACGAGAACACGCACCTGCGTCTGGAGCTGAAGGAGCGCTACGACTTTTCGAATCTGATCGGCACCAGCGGGCCGATGCGGCAGGTCTACGAGCAGGTGTCGCAGGTGGCGCGGACCAACACGACGGTGCTGCTGCGAGGGGAGTCCGGAACGGGGAAGGAGCTGATCGCCCACGCCCTCCACTACAACTCGCCGCGCGCGCGCAAGCCGTTCGTCAAGGTGAGCTGCGCCGCGCTGCCGCACGACCTGATCGAATCCGAGCTGTTCGGCTACGAGAAGGGGGCGTTCACCGGGGCGCACGGTTCGAAGAAAGGGCGGTTCGAGCTCGCGCACGGCGGCACGCTGTTTCTCGACGAGATCGGCGAGTTGAACCTCGCGACCCAGATCAAGCTGCTGCGCGTGCTGCAGGAACGGGAGTTCGAGCGTCTTGGCGGCACCCAGACGATCCGCGCCGACATCCGCCTGGTGGCCGCCACCAACAAGGACCTCGAGAAGGCGATTGCCGTGGGCGAGTTCCGCGAGGATCTCTTCTACCGGCTGAATGTCTTCGCGATCTTCGTCCCGCCGCTGCGGGAGCGGAAGCCCGACATCCTGCTGTTGGCCGATCACTTCGTGGAGAAGTTCGCCCGCGAGCACGGCAAGGACGTGCGCCGCGTGGCCACGCCGGCGATCGACATGCTCATGAGCTACCACTGGCCGGGCAACGTCCGCGAGCTGGCCAACGCCATCGAGCGCGGCGTGGTCGTTTGCGACGGCCCGGTCCTCCATGCCCACCACCTGCCGCCGACGCTGCAGACCGCCGAGGCGAGCGGCACCCTGTCGACACGCTCGCTGCGCGAGGTGCTCGAAGCCGTCGAGACGGGACGCGCTGCAGGACGCTCTCAAGAGCGCGCGCGGCAACCGTGCGAAAGCGGCACGCCTGCTGTCGACCACCGAGCGGATCTTCAACTACCGCGTCCGCAAGCTGGGCGTCGACTGGAGGAGGTTCAGAGACTGATCAAGGCTGGGGACAGGTAGGGCTGAGGGAGCAAGAAGAGCGCGGAGGTTATGGACGGTCGGGTCCGTGCGACAAGAATGTTTTAACGCTCCTGTCATCGACAATTTTGTACATCCGAAGTTCTACCGGCTGCCTTCCGTGTCTTCGCCGCTCCGACCTCCAGTCCTGCCCAACATGCCCCGCTACGCGTACATCCCCCTCATCCGTGTCACCGTCGCGACCCGGTTGATCGCCACCAGATAGGCCGCGGTCCGCATGTCGACCTTGTAACGCATCGCCGTCTGCAGCACGGCGTTGTACGCCTCGCACATCTTGGCCTCGAGGCGCTCGTTGACCTCCTTCTCGGTCCAGAAGTACCCGTGGCGGTCCTGAACCCATTCGAAGTACGAGGTCGTGACGCCGCCGCTGTTCGCCAGGATGTCCGGCACGACGAAGACCCCCCGTTCGTGCAGGTGGCGATGGGCGTCCGGCGTCGTCGGGCCGTTCGCGCCTTCGACGAGGATCTTCGCGCGAATGCGGGGGGCATTGTCTTTCGTGATCTGGTTCTCGAGGGCGGCCGGGATCAGGATATCGACGTCCAGGCCGAAGAGGTCGTCGTTGCCGAGCGGCTCCCCGTCGGGGAAGCCGGCGACGGTCTTGTGCTGCCAGACGTGCTGGCCGAGCTTGGAGACGTCCAGCCCCTTCGCGTTGTACACGCCGCCCTTCCAGTCGGTGACCGCCACGATCCGGGCCCCGAGCTCCGCGAGGAGCTCCGCGCTGATCGACCCGACGTTTCCGAACCCCTGTACGGCGACGCGTGGCGCCCTTGATGTCGATGCCGACGTGCCTGGCCGATTCCCGCGTCACGATCATCACGCCGCGCCCGGTGGCCTCGCGGCGCCCGAGCGAACCGCCGAGCTCGACCGGCTTCCCGGTGACGACGCCCGTTTCAGTGTGGCCCACGTGCATGCTGTAGGTGTCCATCACCCACGCCATCGTCTGCTCGTTGGTGTTGACGTCGGGCGCCGGGACGTCCTTCTCGGGACCGATGGCATCGATGATCTCCGCGACGTAGCGTCGCGTCAGCGCCTCGAGCTCGCGGCGCGACATGCGGGTCGGATCGCAGATGACGCCGCCCTTGCCGCCGCCGAAGGGGATGTGCGCCACCGCGCACTTCCACGTCATCCAGGCGGCAAGCGCGGTCACTTCGTCGAGCGTGACCCCCGGGTGATACCGGATGCCGCCTTTTGCGGGACCGAGCGTGATGTTGTACTGCACGCGGTAACCCGTGAACACTTCGATCTCGCCGTTGTCCATCTGGACGGGACACGAGACGGTGATCTGGCGCTTCGGATGGGTGAGGATTTTCCAGATGCCAGGCTCGAGGTTGAGCAGGCGGGCCGCGCCGTCGAACTCCTGAAGCATGGCCCCGAAGACCGATCCGTGTGTCGACATGACGCTCCCGGCCGTTGGGCCCAATTCTGGAGCCTAGCATCGGTACGCCGTAGGCGGATGGGCGGGCCACAGCGTATCGTGTCATCATGGCCCATGAGCTTTGTGAGCACTGTCAGGGGCAGCGGTTCGACCGCGCGCAGGTGCTGCGCACGTTGCGTGGCGCGCGGCAGTCGCGCGCGGACGAGAGCGCGCTGTGAGGCGCTCGACGCGCGATCCGCAGCGCCTCGAGCTGCCGCACCTCGAGGCCGGCACGACGTCGTGAGCAGACGTCCGCTGATTAGCTGAGAACGATATGCAGCGCTGGCGGCCGAAGGTCCGCACGACACCAGGGGCGTCGATATAATGAAGCCGTGAAGACGGCGGAAAAGGCTCAGGCCGAGCGCGCGGAAACGTTCACGACGATCTCCGGCCGACCGATCAAGGCGCTCTACACGGCCGACGACGCCACCGGCGGCGATCCCGGGGAGCCGGGCGAGTTTCCGTACACGCGCGGCATCCACTCCACCGGCTATCGGGGCAAGCTCTGGACGATGCGGCAGTTCTCGGGGTTCGGCACGCCCGAGGAAACGAACCGCCGACTGAAGCAGCTGCTCGCCGCGGGAGGCACCGGCCTCAGCATCGCCTTCGATCTGCCGACGCTGATGGGCCGCGATCCGGATCATCCGCTGTCGCTCGGGGAAGTCGGCAAGTGCGGCGTCAACGTGACGTCGCTCGCCGACATGGAAGCGCTGTTCGACGGGATTCCGCTCGGGCAGGTCACCACCTCGATGACTATCAATTCGCCCGCGGCGATGATCTTCGCGATGTACCTCGTCGTCGCGGACAAGCAGGGTGTGGGCTGGCAGGCGCTCTCGGGGACGATTCAGAACGACATCCTGAAAGAGTTCATCGCGCAGAAGGAGTACATCTTCCCGCCACGGCCGTCGATGCGGATCATCACCGACATCTTCGGATTTTGCGCGCGTGAAGTGCCCCGATGGAACACGATCTCGGTCAGCGGTTATCACATCCGCGAGGCGGGGGCGACGGCGCTGCAGGAGCTGGCCTTCACCTTGCGCGACGGGATCGAGTACGTCCAGTGGGGGATTGACGCCGGGCTCCAGATCGACGACTTCGTCCCGCGGATGTCCTTCTTCTTCAATGCTCACAGCGATTTCTTCGAGGAGATCGCCAAGTATCGCGCCGCCCGAAACCTCTGGGCGCGCACGATGCGAGACCGGTTCGGCGCCCGCAGCGAACGATCGTGGAAGATGCGGTTCCACAGCCAGACCGCCGGCGTGTCGCTGACCGGGCAGCAACCGTACAACAATGTGGTCCGCACGGCGCTGCAGGCGCTGTCGGCGGTGCTCGGCGGCACCAACTCGCTCCACACCAACTCGCTCGACGAGGCGCTGGCCCTGCCGACCGCCGAGGCAGCTACCCTCGCCTTGCGCACGCAGCAGATCCTGGCTCACGAGACGGGAGTGACCGCGACGGTCGATCCGCTCGGCGGCTCCTACTTCGTGGAACGGCTGACCCGCGACATGGAGGAAGAGGCCCAGGGCATCTTCGACCAGATCGATCGGATGGGCGGCATGGTCGCGGCCATCGAGGGCGGCTTCCCTCAGAAGGAGATCGCCGAGGCCTCCTACCGCTTCCAGCAGGCGGTCGAGCGCAAGGAGAAAATCATCGTCGGGGTGAACGGTTACGTCCAGGAGGACGATCCGCCGATCGAGACTCTGTACATCGACGAATCGGCGTCCGATCGGCAGCTGGCGAAGTTCAGCAGCTGAAGAAGTCGCGCGATGGCGATCTGGTCAGCCGCTCGCTCGACGCACTTCGCACCGCCGCGCGGGAGGGAGCCAACGTCATGCCGCCGATCCTCGAGGCGGTGCGCGCCTATGCGACGCTGGGCGAGATGTGCGATGCGCTGCGAGACGTGTGGGGCGAGTACGAGGAAGTTCCCGTCATCTGACAGCGTGGAATTTAAGATTTAAGATTTCAGATTTAAGATTTCAGAATTGATGCGCAAACTGCGAGTGATTATCGCCAAGCCGGGGCTCGACGGGCACGATCGGGGAGCGAAGGTGATTGCACGGGCCCTTCGCGACGCCGGCATGGAAGTGATCTACACCGGCCTGCGCCAGACGCCCGAGCAGATCGCGGCGGCGGCGCTGCAGGAAGACGCCGACGTCGTCGGGCTGTCGATTCTGTCGGGCGCCCACAACCACATCGCCCCCCAGTTGATGACCCTGCTCAAGGCGAAGGGCCTGGACGATGTTCTGGTGGTGATCGGCGGGATCATTCCGGACGTCGACGTGCCCAGGCTCAAGGAAATCGGCGTGAAGGGTATCTTCCTGCCAGGGACCCCGATGCAGTCGATTATTGACTTCATCAACAGCAACGCACGGGCGAGGGTTTGAGTCGGTAGTCGGTAGTCGGTAGTCAGTGACCTGCTCCGCGAGAGCGAGCGCGCGAGAGAGCGTGTTGGGGAGTCCGAGGGGCGAAGCCCCTCGGGTAAACTGAAGTCCGGGAACCGAGCATCCGATAACAGGACCGTGCCGCATACCCTGCTCCTGGCCGACGACAGCGTCACGATTCAGCGGGTCATCGAGCTGACCTTTGCCGACGAGGACGTTCAGGTGATGGCCGTCAGCGACGGCGACCAGGCCATTGCCGCGGTCGATCAGCGGACGCCAGACATCGTGCTGGCGGACGTCGGCATGCCGGGCCGGGATGGCTACGAGGTGGCCCAGCACATCAAGAACACGCCACGCCTGGCGCACATCCCCGTCGTGTTGCTCACAGGCGCTTTCGAGCCGATTGACCAGGCCCGCGCGGCTGCCGTTGGCTGCGACGGCGTGCTCGCGAAGCCCTTCGAGCCGCAACTCGTCATCGGGCGTGTCAAGGAACTGCTCGCGCGGCGTCCCTCCGCGCCGGTGCGCGCCGAGCCGCTCGCGTCGCCTGAGCTGCCCGCGCCTGCGCAGCCGAAAACACACCGGCTGGTGAACGAAGAGTACTTCGAGGAGCTCGATCAGGCGTTCGCGACGCTGACGGCGGTGCCGAAAAGCCCGGCACGCGATCGCGCGGCCGAGGACATTTCAAGCGACGCCATCGACTGGTTCTCGCGGCCCGCGCCCGCGCCCGCGCCACACGACGCGCCGGCACCTGTCGCAGTCGCCCTGCCGCAGCCCGCTCCGGCTGCGCCCGCGCCGCCGGCCGTCCCGGTTGCCCAAACCCTGCCTGCGCCTGCGGCGTTCCCGCCGCTGGCCGATGCGTTCACGGCGCTGCTCGAGGCCGAGCAGAAGTCACCTGCTGCGCTCGCGGCGCCCGCGTGGCCCGCGGCCGCTCCGCCGGCGATCGTGCCCTCCGACCTCGTCGACCAGGTCACGCGCCGCGTGCTCGAGCAGATGTCGGATCGAACCGTTCGTGAAACAGTGGCCGACATGGTTGCGCAGGTCGCCGAGCGCCTCGTCCGCGAAGAGATCGAGCGCATCAAGAAAAGCATTTCGTAATACGATTTCCGGATGCCTCGTCCGTTGACCGCGCTGGATCCGGCACGCCTCCGGTTACCCGACAAGCCTGCCCTGGAAGGCCTCGAAGCCAAGTGGATGACGAGTTGGGAGTCGGGCGGGGTGTATCGGTTCGACCCGTCGCGGCCGCGCGGCGACGTGTACTCGATCGACACGCCGCCACCCACCGTGAGCGGGTCGCTCCACGTCGGTCACGTGTTCTCCTACACCCATACGGACGTCATCGCCCGCTTCCAGCGGATGCGCGGCCGGGCGGTGTTCTATCCGATGGGCTGGGATGACAACGGCCTGCCGACCGAGCGTCGCGTGCAGAACTACTACGGTGTGCGATGCGATCCGTCGCTGCCGTACGATCCGGGTTTCAGCCCGCCGGAGACACCTCCCAAGCCTCCAGTCTCGGTATCGCGTCCGAATTTCATCGAGCTGTGCAACCGCCTCACGGGGGAGGACGAAAAGGCGTTCGAGCGGTTGTGGAAGTTCCTGGGGCTGTCGGTCGACTGGTCGATGACCTACGCGACCATCGGCTCGCGGGCGCAGCGCGTCTCGCAGATCGCGTTCCAGCGCCTGTTGAAGCGCGGCCAGACCTACCAGGTCGAAGCGCCGACGCTCTGGGACGTCGACTTCAAGACCGCGGTCGCGCAGGCGGAGCTCGAGGATCGGGAGGTCGCTGGCGCGTATCACCGCGTGAAGTTCGCCCTGGCAGACGTAGCGTCCGGCTTTAGCCGGACATCGGAGCGTCGAGATCGAAACCACGCGTCCAGAGCTCATCCCGGCCTGCGTCGCGCTCGTCGCCCACCCGGACGACGAACGATACAAGCCGCTCTTCGGACAAGAGGTGATCACACCGCTCTTCGGCGCGCGGGTCCAGGTGCGGCCGCATGCGCTGGCCGATCCGGCGAAGGGAACCGGCATCGCCATGATCTGCACGTTTGGCGACCTGACCGACGTGACGTGGTGGCGGGAGCTGAATCTGCCGGTCCGCGCGGTCATTCAGCCGGACGGCACGCTGCGCCGCGTGGCCTGGGGCACGCCGGGCTGGGAGTCGGTCGCCGCCGATCGCGCGCAGCAGCAGTACGACGCCCTGGCGGGGCTCTCAGCGGCAAAAGCGCGCGGCGTCATCGTGGGCCAGTTGCAGGCGGCCGGCGACCTGGTGGGCGATCCGCGCCCGATCACGCACGCGGTGAAGTTCTACGAGAAAGGCGATCGGCCGCTCGAGATCATCACCAGCCGGCAATGGTTCATCAAGACGATGGCGTTGCGGGAGGCGCTGCTGGCACGCGGGCGCGAGCTGCACTGGCATCCGCCCTACATGCAGACGCGCTACGAGAACTGGACCAATGGCCTGAACGGCGACTGGTGCGTGAGCCGCCAGCGCTTCTTCGGCGTGCCGTTTCCGGTCTGGTATCCCGTCACGGCCGACGGCCGTGTCGAATACGAACGGCCGATCACGCCGCCTGAAGAGCAGCTGCCGATCGATCCATCGACCGACGTCCCGGCAGGGTACGAGGCGGGGCAGCGGGGCCAGCCTGGTGGATTCGTGGGCGATCCGGACGTCATGGACACCTGGGCGACCTCGTCAGTGACGCCGCAGATTGTGTGCGGCTGGCCGGACGACCAGGAACTGTTCAAGCAAACGTTCCCGATGGACCTGAGGCCGCAGGCGCACGACATTATCCGGACCTGGCTCTTCGACACGGTCCTGCGGTCGCACCTCGAGCACGATTCGCTGCCGTGGAGCAACACCGCCATTTCCGGGTTCGTGCTCGATCCGGACCGCAAGAAAATGTCGAAATCGAAGGGGAACGTCGTCACGCCGCTGGCGCTCCTCGAGGAGCACGGATCCGACGGCGTGCGCTACTGGGCCGCGAACGGCCGGCCGGGTACCGACACGGCGTTCGACTCGAACGAGATGCGAGTTGGCCGGCGGCTGGCGATCAAGCTGCTCAACGCGTCGCGGTTCGCGCTCGCGTCGGCCGAGCCGCAGGGCGCGGTGACGGCATCGGTCGACCGTGCCATGCTGCGGCGTCTCGCGCGGCTGGTGGACGAGGCGACCCGCGAACTCGAGGACTACGACTACGCACGAGCGTTGCAGCGCAGCGAGGAGTTCTTCTGGCGCTTCTGCGACGACTACCTCGAGCTGGTCAAGGGCCGCCGGTACGGCGAGCAAGGACCGGAGGCCGCCGCCTCGGCCAACTCGGCGCTCGTCGCCGCGTTGTCAGTGCTGCTGCGGCTCTTTGCGCCGTTTCTGCCGTTCGTGACCGAAGAAGTGTGGTCGTGGTGGCAGGAGGGTTCGATCCACACGTCGGAGTGGCCGACCGCGGGGGAGCTCGAACGCTTGATCGCTGACGATTCGCCCGCCTCGCAGGAACGCGACCAGGAGATCTACGAACAAGCGACCGAGGTGCTCTTCGAAGTCCGCAAGCGGCGCTCCGAGGACAAGAAGCCCATCAAGGTTCCCATCACCGGCGTCGTCCTGCCGGACGCGTTCCGCGCCCTCATCGCGATCCCGCAGGTCGAGGCCGACCTCAAATCGGCGCTTCGCGTCAAGGCATTCACCATCGCCGCGGCCGACGTGCGCGAAATCGTCGTGGAGGGATACGAGGCTGCGTGAAGCGCCTCGATCCGGCTGTCTATCGTGACCTCGTGCGCCGTGCCCTCGACGAGGACATCGGCACCGGCGATGTGACGACGGATGCGACGGTCGATCCCGCGGTGCGGGCCCGCGGCGTCTTCATCGTGAAGGCGCCCTGCGTGCTCGCCGGCCTGGACGTGGCCGCCGAGACGTTTCGTCAAGTCGACGCCTCGGTCGCCATCGCCTGCCGGCGGCTCGACGGCGAACGCTCGGCGCCGGGAGACGAGATCGCGATCGTGACGGGTCCGGCGCGGGCGCTGCTCGTGGCCGAGCGAACGGCGCTGAATTTCCTCCAGCGGCTGTCCGGGATCGCCACGCGGACGCGGCAGTTTGTGGACGCGGCGGCCGGCCGGATCACGGTCCTCGATACGCGCAAGACCATGCCGACCTTCCGCGCGCTGGAAAAATACGCCGTAGCCGCGGGCGGCGGCACGAACCATCGCGCCGGTCTCTACGATGCGATTCTCATCAAGGACAATCACATCCGGCTCGCCGGCGGCGTTGAGGCGGCCGTCACGCGCACACGCCGCCACAACCCGGCCCTCCGGGTCGAAGTCGAAGCCCAGAGCCTGACGCAGGTGGATGAGGCGCTGGCGGCGGGCGCGGAGATCATCCTGGCCGACAATCTGAGCACGGCCGACATCCGCGAGACCGTGCGCCGCGCCAGGGGACGCGCGAAAGTGGAAATATCTGGTGGCGTGACGCTGGACCGGATCCCCGAGCTGCGAGAGACAGGCGCCGATTACGTATCGGTCGGCGCACTGACCCATTCGGCGCCCGCCGTGGACATCAGCTTTGAGATCGAGCCGATCTGACGCGGCGCTGCCGCCGGAGCTCGACGAGGCGCTCGAGCGCGCACGCGACCGCCTGGGGCCGCTGGCGATCCGGGTCGTGTATTTCACGACGATTGGCTCGACCAACGACGTCGCGGCGTCGCTGGCGGCCGCGCCCGAATCGTTCGGCACGGTCGTCATCGCGGACACCCAGACGGCCGGCCGGGGCCGCCGCGGCCGCACCTGGTTTTCTCCCGCCGGCAGCGGTTTGTACGTCTCGGTGATTGTGTCGCCCGCGCGTGCGGCGTCCGACCCGGACAGGGCGACCACGCTGCTGACGCTCGCCGCCGGGGTCGCGCTCGCGGAAGGGGTCGAGCGCGCGACCGGCCTTGCGCCCGCGATCAAGTGGCCGAACGACTTGCTGGTCGCCCGGCGCAAGCTCGCGGGGATTCTTGCGGAGGCGGTCGGCGACGCAGTGGTCCTTGGATACGGCATCAATGTCGGCCCGGCGGCCTATCCTCCGGAGCTTCGCGACCGCGCGACGTCGCTCGAGACAGAACTCGGACGTCCGATCGATCGCGCCGTCGTCGCCGTCGAGACGCTCGCGGCGCTGGCGTCGCGCTACGACGACCTCGTCAGCGGCCGTTTCGATGCTATTCTCGACGCGTGGCGGCGCCGCTCCCCGACGCATCGCGGCGCACGCGTTGTCTGGGATACGCCCGCCGGGCCGCAATCCGGCATCACTGATGGTATTGACGCGCTCGGTGCCTTGCTGGTCAGGGTGTCGGATCGCGTCGAGCGGATCGTGGCGGGCGAAGTGCGCTGGATCTGACGGGCTCTCATGCTGCTCGCCATCGACGTCGGCAATACCAACATCGTGCTGGGCGTGTTCGACAACGGCCGGCTGATCCACAGCTGGCGGCTGCAGACGCTGCGCGAACGGACCTCGGACGAGCTCGGGCTGCTCGTCGACGGCTTGTTCGCCCATCGGGGCCTCAGCCCGTCGCAGGTCACGGGCGTCATCCTCGGCTCGGTCGTGCCGCCGTTGACCGCTACCGTCTGGGCGATGGTCAAGCGCTATTTCGACCGCGATCCGCTCATCGTCGATCCGCGCAAGGCGGGGATGCCGATTCTCTACGACAACCCCGACGAGGTAGGGGCCGACCGGATTCTCAATGCGATCGCCGCCTACGAGATGTTCGGACGTGACGCGCGGCGGCCGCTGGTCGTCTGCGACTTCGGCACCGCGACCACGCTCGACGCGGTGACCGCGAAGGGCGAGTATCTCGGCGGCGCGATCTGCCCGGGCGTGACGATCTCCGCAGACGCGCTGTTTCAACGGGCTGCGCGCCTGCCTCGCGTCGACGTGAGCAAGCCGCCGACGGTGATCGGACGCACCACGGTCGGCGCGATGCAGTCGGGCCTCTTTTATGGGTACGTCGGGATGGTCGAGGGGCTGATGCGGCGCATGAGCGCCGAGCTGGGCGGCAACGCGTTGTGCGTGGCGACGGGCGGCCTGGCCGTGACCATCGCGAGCGAGATTCCTGCCATCGAACAGGTGGACATCGACCTGACCCTGCGCGGGCTGAGAATGGTGTGGGAACGGAACCAGTCGATTACTGCCGCGAGATAGAAGCCTACCTCTGTCGGAAGAACGACGGACATCTCATCCGCGTGGTCGGCCCGTCATTCGATCTCGTCTCGGGCTGGGAAGCCGACGGCATCCCGCTCAAGATCGCCTTCCAGGGCATCGATCGCTACTTCGAGCGCTACTACCGCAAGGGACCACGCCGCCGGCCGGTGCGGATCGACTTCTGCGACGCCGACGTGCGCGACGTCTTCGACGAGTGGCGGCGCGCGGTCGGCCTGGCCCAGCCGCCGGCCGACGAAGCCGCGGCGCACGCCGCGTCTCGCACGGCTTCGTTGCCGCTCCACCTCGAGCGGGCGTCGCTGCGGCTGACCACGGCGCGCGCGACCGGGGCGATCGGCGCTGAAGCGGACGCGGTGATCGATCGCCTGTCTCAGGAGCTCGACGCCGCCCGCGCGGCGGCAAACGGCGTTCGCGGTGAGGCGCGACGGGAGGCCATCGCACGATTGACCGCGCTGGACGAGGAGCTGCTCCAGGTCGCGCGCGGGTCCATTGACGCGCGCGCGCGCGTCGCCATCGAGCAGGAGGCCGAGGAGGAGCTGTCCGCGTTCCGCGAGCGGATGCCGGAAGCGGCGTACCGGCGCGCGTGCGCGGCGGCGAGCGATCGTCTCATCCGCGAGCGTCTCGGCCTGCCAGTCCTGACGTACGGGTGAGAGCAAATCTCATGTGCGACCACATCGGGCTGATGCTAGCCTACGAGTCACGTTCGTGATCGACGACACCAGGGTGCTGGCGCGGATCAGGAAGCTCCTGCTCGCGCTTCTGGCCGTCGGCAGCGTCTCGACGGGCCTCGAGCTGCTCCTGCTCGGCCACTTCGAGGAGATCACCCAGATCGCTCCGCTCGTGCTGCTCGCCGCCGGCGTCGCGATCGCGGCGTGGCACCTGGCGTCGGCGCGCGCGAGTGTCCCGGCGTTGCGGTGGCTGATGGTCTTGTTCGTCGCGAGCGGCGGCGTCGGGATCGCGCTGCACTATCGCGGCAATGTCGAGTTCGAGCTGGAAATGTATCCGACGCTCGGGGGGCTGGAACTCATCGGACAAACGTTGACTGGCGCGACGCCGGTGTTCGCGCCAGGCGCGATGGCGCTGCTCGGCGCCATCGGGCTGATGGCTTCATACGGGATACGTAAATAGCCGAGGAGACGAAGATGATTTATGCACGATTGGTTCAGGTGGTGATCGTGGCGGCGGCAGTGCTTGGCACTGCAGCGGTGGCGTGGGCCCAGGTCGGCAAGTCGGTGACCATCGTCGACGCCAATGTCGCGTCAGAGAAGGAACTGGCGGCCATGCCGCACCTCACCGCGGCAACCGTCAAGACGATCCTCGATCGGCGGCCGTTTGCCAGCATCAGCGATCTCGACGCGCTGCTCAGTCAATCGCTGAAGCGCGAACAGATCACCGAGCTCTATGGGCGCCTGTTCGTCCACCTGAATCTCAACACGGCGACACGCGAGCAGATTCTGCTCATCCCCAACGCCGGTCCCCGGATGGCGCACGAGTTCGAGGAGTATCGGCCCTACAAGGCGCTCGCCCAGTTTCATCGCGAGATCGACAAGTACGTCGACGACAAGGAGCTGGCGCGGCTCGAGCAGTACGTGTTCGTGCCGATCGACCTGAACACCGCCAGCGACGCCGACATCCTGACGATCCCCGGGCTGGGCAACCGGATGCTGCACGAGTTCAAGGAGTATCGCCCGTACAAGGCGATCGAGCAGTTCCGCCGCGAGATCGGCAAGTACGTCGACAAGCGCGAGGTCGCGCGCCTGGAACGCTACGTCACCATCAACTGACGCTGATGCGGATCGTGGCGTGGGTCGCCGCCGCGCTCTGCATCCTGCTCCCGCCGGCTGCTGGCGCGCAGACCAGGAGCGGGGCCGAGCTCTACGAGTGGGCGTGCGCCGCCTGCCACGGGCGTGATGGGCGTGGGCAGCCGCGCAGCCGGGTCGGGTTCGAGACGCCCCTGCCCGACTTCACCGATTGCGGCTTCGCCACGCCCGAGCCCGACGCCGACTGGGCCACGATTGTTCAGCGGGGCGGTCCCGTCCGGGCCTTCGACCGCCGGATGCCCGCCTTTGGCGAGGCGCTGTCCCCGGACGAGATTCAGCGCGTGCTCGACCACGTGCGCAGCTTCTGTGTTCGCGCACGGGCGTGGCCGCGCGGCGAGCTGAACCTGCCCCGCGCCCTCGTCACGGAAAAGGCGTTTCCAGAAAACGAGGCCGTCTTCACCATCGCGGCAACGGGCGGCAACGAATTCGCCAGCGTGGTGCTCTACGAGCATCGGCTCGGAGCGCGGAGTCAGTTCGAGCTCGCCCTTCCTTTCGAGGCCCATGAAGCCGATTCGAACTGGAACCAGGGCCTCGGCGACATGGCTGTCGCCTTCAAGCACGTGCTGCACCACAACCTGGCTCGCGGCTCAATCTTCAGTGCCGCCGCCGAGGTGACGCTGCCGACCGGCAGCGAGTCGCGAGGCCTCGGTTCGGGGCTCACCGTGTTCGAGCCGTTCGCCGCCTACGGTCAGATCCTGCCGCGTGACAGCTTCCTGCAGCTACAGGCGGGGATCGAGATGCCATCCGATCCGGACCGCGCGGACAAGGAAGCGTTCTGGCGCGCCGCGTTCGGGAGGAGCTTCCTCGAGCACGGATTCGGCCGAACGTGGTCGCCGATGGTGGAAGTGCTCGCGGTCCGCGAGCTCGCCAGCGGCGCAGAAACGGAGTGGGACATCGTCCCGCAGATGCAGGTGACCCTCAGCCGCCGGCAGCACATCATGGTCAGCGCCGGCGTTCGCCAACCCGTCAACGCCCGCGAAGAGCGGGGCCGAGCCTTCCTGACTTACCTGCTTTGGGACTGGTTCGACGGGGGATTCTTCGATGGGTGGCGGTAGCCGGCGTCTCAGGGTGTCCCTGTTCGTCGCGGGAGTTCTGGTCTGGCTCACGTCGCTCGTCCTGACGGCGGCGCCGCGCGGCGCGCAGCCGCCTGGCCGTCAGGTTCGAGCAGGCCAGGACCCCATTTTCCAGTCGGCCGACAATTGCGTGGCCTGCCACAACGGACTGGTCACCGGGTCGGGTGAGGACGTCTCAATCGGCCTGGCGTGGCGCGGGTCGATGATGGCCAACTCGTCGCGCGACCCGTACTGGCAGGCTGCTGTCCGGCGCGAGACGATCGATCACCCGGCGGCGGTCCGCGAGATCGAGGACGAGTGCGCGATCTGCCACATGCCGATGGCCCGCGGCCGCGCGAAAGCGTCCGGAACCCACGGCGAGGTGTTCGCCCATCTCCCGGTTGGCGAGCGGTCGACGTTGGACGATGTGCTGGCGGCGGATGGCGTGTCGTGCACGGTCTGCCACCAGATCGATCGCCAGGGGCTTGGCACCCGGGCGAGCTTCACAGGCCGCTTCTCGATTGTGAATCCCACGTCAGGGACGCGCACGATGCTCGGGCCTTTCGAGATCGACGCCGGCCGCACTGCCGTCATGCGGTCGGCGACCGGCGTCGCGCCGGGTGAGGCGCGCTACGTGCAGGAGTCGGAGTTGTGCGCGACCTGTCACACGCTCTTCACGACCGCTCTCGGCGCGCGGGGCGAGCCGATCGGTTCGCTGCCCGAGCAGGTGCCGTATCTCGAATGGCGCCACAGCTCGTTCCGTGATCGCCAGAGTTGCCAGGCATGCCACATGCCGGCGGTTGATCATCCGACGCCGATTGCTTCGGTGCTGGGCGAGCCGCGCGAGGGGTTGAGCCGCCACACCTTTCTCGGTGGCAATTTCTTCATGCTCCGCATGCTGAACCGGTATCGGACGGCGCTGGGCGTCGCCGCCTTGCCGGGCGAGCTCGACGCCGTGGCCGACGCGACCGTGCGTCAGCTGCAATCGGACACGGCCACCATCTCGATCGGGTCACCCACGATCGATCCCGCGCGCCAGCTGCGATTCGAGGTGGCGGTCACCAACAAGACCGGCCACAAGCTTCCGACCGGATATCCGTCGCGGCGCGCCTGGCTGCACGTGACGGTCCGGGACGGCACGGGACGGACGGTGTTCGAGTCGGGTGCGGTCGACGCGCGCGGCGCGATCGCCGGCAACGATCAGGACGATGATCCCCTGCGGTACGAGCCGCACTACGACGAGATCGACAGCGCCGGCGAGGTCCAGATCTACGAGTCGGTGATGGCCGACTCTTCGGGCGCGCCGACGACCGGGCTCCTCCGTGGCATCGCGTTCGTCAAGGACAACCGGCTGCTGCCGGGCGGCTTCGACAAGCGAGCGGCCGACGCCGATATCGCGGTGCGCGGCGGCGCCACCGAGGACGACACGTTCGTCGGCGGCGGCGATCGCGTGACCTATCGCGTCGATGTCGGGAGCGCCTCTGGTCCGTTCGCCATCGAAGCCGAACTCCGGTATCAACCGATTGCCTTCAGATGGGCGCGCAACCTCGCCGCCTACGACGCCGCAGAGACGCGCCGCTTCGTCTCCTACTACGACCAGATGGCGGGCGAATCATCCATCGTCCTGGCGAGGGCGGCGTTTCCGTAGCATCCACCCGTAGCGTCCGGCTTTAGCCGGACGTTAGCGTAGCTTTAGCCGGACGTCAGCCGGTACGCCGTTTGCGCGATCCGGCGCGTGCCTCCCCGCCGACCCCCTCATCTCAAGACGTTCGACTACCTCGGTCTGTATCGCTATTTCTTGACTTTCTGCACACATAGCCGCCGTCGGCTATTCGTTGGGAAGGCCGCTGTCGACGCGGTGCTGGAGCAAATTGTGCGAGCTGGAGATGACGACCGCTTTGCAATAGTTGCGTACTGCTTCATGCCGGATCACTTGCACCTGCTCGTCGAAGGGCAATCGGAATCTTCGAACTGTCTAAGGTTCATTTCGCGTGCAAAGCAGTTTTCCGGGTATCACTTCTCGAGGCAGTTCGGTCAACGACTGTGGCAGCGCTACAACTTCGAGCGCACGCTGAGGGACGACGAGTCGACGCTCGTGGTCGCCCGGTACATTCTGGAGAATCCGTTGCGCGCAGGCCTCGTCGAGAGACCTGAGGACTACCCGTTCTCGGGTTCGCGAACGCATCAGCTCGCCGACTTGCTGGAGGCAACAGGGGAGCTAGGCAATACTTCGCCGCAGGTTTGATGACGTTCGGATCAAGACGTCCGGCTAAAGCCGGACGCTACCGTTCCAGCTTCACGACCGTTTCGACGTGCGGCGTGTTCGGGAACAGATCAAATGCATCAACAGCGGCCAGGCGGTACCCGGCCTCGCTGAACCGCCTCACGTCGCGGGCCAACGTCGCGACGTCGCACGCCACGTAGACCACGATCTGGGCATTGAGCGCGAGCGCGCGATCCAGGGCCTCCCGCGACATCCCGGTCCGCGGGGGATCGACGATGAGGACGTCGACGGCACGGTCGCTGACGCGGGTGAACGATTCCACGGGCAGGGGAATGGCTTCGACGTCGCCCTTGTGCGCGGCCGCATTGAAGGCGAGATCCGTTGCGGCGGCGCGGTCGCCTTCCACCGCCTGCACATGAGCGTCTCGTGCCGCGGCGGCCGCAATCGAGAACAGCCCGACGCCGGCGTACATGTCAACGACGTCGGCGCCGCGCGGGACGTGCTCCAACACCCGCTCGACGAGCGCGCCAAGCAGGAACCTGTTTCCCTGAAAGAACGATTGCACGTGACGCCGGAGCGCGATCGTTCGGCCGTCAATTTCCAGCTTATCCGTGACGTGAGGGTCGCCGCCGACGAGCCGCGAGCCGAGGGCCAGGCCGGTAACTCCAGGCGCGGTGGCCAGCGCCGCGAGCGGCCGCGGATCGAGGGGACCGGCGGCCTCGAGGTGCAGCACGCGCGCCTCAGCGGAGACATTTTCTGAGACTTCGATTTCACGCACGAGGCCGGCGCCAACCGACCGCAACAGCGCCCCGGCGCCATCGAGGACATCGCACGTCTCCGGCAGCAGCTGCCGCGTCGATCGCGCCTCGCAGATCTCATGCGTACCTTCACGAAAGAATCCGATCCGGCCGCCGCGCACGTGGAGGCGCGCGCGCATCCGATAGCCTTCGGCCGGCGAAGCCGCGACACCGACCGGGGTCGCCATAGGCATCCGGCCGATGCGCGTCAGCGCGTCGGCGACTACCTGACCTTTGATCTCGAGCTGGCGCGGATACGCGACATGCGCGTACAGGCAGCCGCCGCATTGCGGGTCCGTGAAGGGATCACGGCGATCGGGCGACGGTTCGGCGATGGCCACCACGCGCGCGAAGGCGACACCTTTGCCTGAGCGCTCGACACGCGCAAACACCGTCTCGCCGGGAATCGCACCGGAGACCAGGACGACCTCACCGTTCTCCCGCGCGATCATCCAGCCGCCTGCGGCCGGCTTGTCGATCCGCAGCCGGAGCTCGGTACCAACGGCGAGAGTCACGAGTTCATTATGACGGGCGGCGTGCGGTGACGTCCGGCTAAAGCCGGACGCTACTAGAGCCGGACGCTACGAGCTACGCGCGCTTGGTGGCGGCTTCGAGGAAGCCTTCGAAGAGCGGACGGAATTCGCCGGTGCGCCAGAAGTTTTCGGGGTGCCACTGGACGCCCAGGCAGAAGCGCGCGGATGGGTCTTCGATCGCCTCGATGACGCCGTCGGGCGCCGTCGCGGACACCCGGAAGCCGTCCGCGACCGTCTTGACCGCCTGGTGGTGGCGGCTGTTCGCCTCGCAGGCGTCGGTGTCGCTCAACCGTTCGCGCATCAGCCGCGCGAGCAGCGTGTCCTTGTCGACCCAGACTTCGTGCGCGAGGTCGTACGGCTTGTGCGGGGGCACCGTCCAGCGGTGCTCGAGCGCACCCGCAACCTCGGAGGAAATGTCCTGGACCAGCGTGCCGCCGCAGGCGACGTTCAAGACCTGGATGCCGCGGCAGATCGCGAAAATCGGCAGGTTGCGGCGGCGCGCCTCGCCGACCAGCGCGATCTCGAACTCGTCGCGCGCCGGGTCGACGTCGACCACGGTCGGATGCGGCGCTTCGCCGTACAGCGCTGGCGCGACGTCCTCACCGCCGGTCAGCAGCAGGCCGTCGATCGCGTCGAGCACCTCGCCGGCCGCCATCGAGAGATCGACAATGCGCACTTCGCCCCCGACATGAAGGACGGCCTGACGGTAGTCCTCGATCTTGGGGCACGCCGTCAATCCAATGAGGGGCATGGGTGTGGAAACGAGGGACGGGCCATCCTGCTACATTCGCGCCGGAACTGCAATCCCCATCAGGTCCAGCGCGCGCGACAGCTGCGAGCGGAAATAGACGACGCCGGCGGCACGCCACCGCTTCCGATCGGCGTCCTCTTCGTTGAGGATCGGCGAGCGATGGTAGAACGCATTGAACAGCTGCGCCAGCCCGAAGGCATACTTCGCCAGCGACGAGAACTCCAGCGAGCGCACGACCTGCTCGACGACCTCGTCGAGCCGCGCCGCCTCCAGCACCAGCGCCCACAGCCCGTCTTCATCCGCGGGGAAGGCGCCCGACTCCGGGATGACGTCGGCTTCGGTGAGCCCCTCGCGTTCCTTCAGCTTCCCGAAGATGTTGTTCGCCCGCACCACCGCGTACTGCAGATAGGGGCCGGTCTCGCCCTCGAAGCTGAGCGCCTCCTCCATATCGAAGACGATCAGCTTCCCGCGCGAGAACTTGAGCATGAAGTAGCGAATCGCGGCGACCGCGATCCGCGCCGCGGTCTGGGCGCGCTCGTCCTCGGAGAATTCCGGGTTGCGCTTGGCGACTTCGGCTGAGGCCTTCGCCATCAGCACGTCGAGCAGATCGTCGATCTTGACGCCCAGGCCCTTGCGGCCGGAGACCTCGACAAACGGCTTGTCGTCCACGGCCGCTTCGCCTTCGTACCCGAGCTCGCGCGCCGTCGCGTGCGACAGCGCGACCATCTCGTACGAGAAGTGGATCGAGTTTTCCGCCTCGCGCGCGTGGCCGAGCGTCTCGAGCGCCTGCTTGAGGAGCGCCTGCAGGTACATCTGGCGCGAGTCGATGACGTTGTAGATGCGGCCGGCATGGCCGAACGGCGGCGCACCCTGCTCGCCGCCGGTGGAGGTGGTCGCCCAAAGGGTCTTGCCGTTGGCTTGCGTCGCGAACCGGCGGTAGTGGAAATCCTTGCCGAGCAGCCCGAACTTCCAGAACTGGTTGGCGATGTCCTTGCCGACGTACGTGACCACGCCGTTCGAGCGGACGATCACTTTCTCGCGGCTCTCGGCCTCTGCGCTCGCCTCTGCGCTCTGCGCCTCGTCGCGTCCTCGTCGCTCGGTCGCTCTGCGTCCTCGTCGATCCGCATCACCCAGCAGCCGGCCAGCCGCCCTTCCGTCTGAAGAAACACGGCGCCCTGCGCCTTCAGGATCTCGAAAGCGTGCGCCCAGAATTTCAGGCGCAGGATGTCGCCTTCGTAGGTGAGCAGGTCGTAGGCAATGTTCAGGCGGGCCATCGTCGCCAGGTGCGTACGGACGATTCGATCCACGATGAACGCGCCCATCGCCGCCGTCTCGCCGGTGCCGTGCTCGAGATCGTGGAGCGTGGCGGCGCGGATGGCGAGCCGGCTCTTGTCCTGCTCGTACCATTCCGTGACGCGCGAATACAGGTCCCAGCAGTAGTAATCGAACCGGGTCGAGTCGGCGATGCGGCGCACGCCGTCGATCGATTGCTGTTCAAGCTCCCGGAATCCGACGATGACGTCCGCCACCTGGACGCCGGTGTCGTCGATGTAGTTCTGGATTTCGACCGGCGTGTCCCGGAACCGGAGCACGCGCGACCAGCGTGTCGCCGAGCGCCGCGTTCCGGAGGTGGCCGATATGCGCCGCTTTGTTCGGATTGATGGCCGTGTGCTCGACGATCGTCTTCGGCTCGTCCGCCCGCACCGCCGCGACCTCGCCGCGGACGCGGGACAGCAGGAAGGGGGATCGATCGAGAAAGAGATTCAGGAAGCCGTTCGGCGCCACGTCGACGCGCGCGATGCCGGGCAGCTGCCCCAGCCGGGCGGCGAGCTCCTGGGCGATGGCGCGGGGCGCTTTCTTCAGGGTGCGCGCGAGCTGGAACGCGAGCGTGACCGCGAGATCGCCGAGGGCGCGGTTCGGCGGCACCTCTACAGCGAATGGCGGCAGCTCCGAAAGGTTGTACTGCACGCGTGCCGCGTCGGCGACCGCATCGTGGACCTGGCGTTGGACGTGGAGAATCATCGGGACGACCGGAGCGTCGGTAAGCTCGTGATACGATTACAGTTCGTGACCAATGGTCGGGTCGAGTCCATCGTACTCGGCCGGCGTATTGACGTTGGCGAGCAGCCGATGGTGATCGCCCAGCGCCCGGAGCTCTTCGCCGGATACCACGCGGACCCGCACATCAGCGAGAAAGTCCATCATCCTGAGCTGCCGTCGGTCGAGACGTTCGGCGATGGCCGGCTGGCAGGCACGCGTGTAGGCGGCGCACAGCGGATGATAGCCGCGTTCGGTCCGCGGCACGATGGCATCCGCCTCGGCGTGAGCGCCAGAAGATGTCCCAGGAGCCGTGCGGTGACGAACGGCATGTCGCAGGCGACGAGCACGAGGGCGTCGTGCCGCGCCGCGGCCAGCGCCGCGTCGAGGCCGCCCAACGGCCCGCATTCCGCCACCCGATCGCGAACCACCCTGAGCCGGGCCGGTACCGTCGCGGGCGCGCGTTCGCCGACAATCAGCATGACGTCGTCAGACACCGCCTCCAGTTCGGCCATTTGGCGGTCGAGGATCGGCAGTCCGCCCACGATCAGGGCGCTCTTGTCGCGTCCGCCGAAGCGGCTCGCGCGTCCGCCGGCGAGGATTGCCGCACTCGGCATGGCGCGTCGATCTTATCCTGCGGTGCGTAACGTGCGGGAAGAGGGCATCGGTCGCGTGCTCGTCGCCAGCCTGCATCAGGGCATCGCCGACATCCTGCCGAACCGGCTCGGCTTCTACGAGAACTGGCTGAACGCCGAGGGCCTGCGCGACGGCACGATCGGCCTCGCCCCGCTCTATGCGGTGCTGAGCTTTCTCCGGCAGGAAGGTGAGGCGTACGCGATCATCACGAGCCGCGCCGGCGAATACGCCGCCGAGTGGACGGTCGAGTCGATGCCGCCGGTGCAACGGGCGGTGATTCGCGCCTCGCCCGCATGGCTCCGCGGGCGCCTGCTGGTGCGGCTCGCCCGTCAACTCGTGCGGAACAGCTATCGGGGGAGCCGGGCGATCTCGAAGGTTCGCGGCGGCACGGCGCGGATCGACGTCCGCGCGAGTATTTTCTGCAGCGTGCGCGAGCCTGTCGACCACCCGCTGTGCGGCTTCTACGCGGCCGCCTTTACGCGCCTGCTCGCGCTGTTCAACCTGCGGACGCGGGCCGAGGTGCTGGCGTGCCGCGGCACGGGCGAACCGGCGTGCGTGATGAGCATGGCACTGAGCAACGGATCGCACGACGGCGGAGGCCACGCGTGAGGCGCCGCGCGATTCTCGCTGCCGCCCTCGCGGGCGCGCTCGGCCTCGGCGGCCGCGCGGAGGCGCAGGCGCCGCCGCGCATCCTGGTCATGCCGTTCGAGAACGTCGCGCGCGACAGCCGGATCTTCTGGCTCAGCGAGGCCGCGGCGGTGCTGCTTGCCGACGACCTCAACGCGCTCGGCGCCAACGCGATCACGCGCGAAGAGCGGCGCGCCGCGTTCGAGCGGCTGCAGGTGCCGCCGGCCGCCGTCCTCACCGACGCGACGGTGATCCGCATCGGCCAGCTCGTGGGCGCCTCGCAGGTCATCGTCGGCAGCCTGCAGCTGAAGGGGGAGACGCTGCTCATTCGCGCCAGGAGCATCGCGCTCGAAGCGGGCCGCATTCAGACCAGCGCCACGCAGGGCGGACCGTTGCCCGAGCTGTTTTCGATCTTCGAGCGCATGGGCCGGGAGTTGGCACCACCGGGCACGCGGGCGCGGCCTCCAGCCGCGCCGACAACCCGCCCGACAATCCCCCCGTGAGGGCGTTCGAGAACTACATCAAGGGGCTGCTCGCGGAGACCCCGGCGACGGCGATCAACTATCTCAACGCCGCGCTGAAGGCGTACCCGTCGTTCGACCGTGCGCGGCTCGCGCTGTGGGAGGTCTATACCGATCAGGGGGATCACGAGCGGGCCCTGGCGGCCGTCAAGGCGGTTCCGGTTTCAGCTCGATTCGGCCGCCGCGCCTCCTTCCTTGCGGCGCTGTCGCAGCTCACGATGAAGCGCTTCCGAGGAGGCCTTTCGGCTGTTCACGGCCCTCCTGAAAGAGCGGCCAACGGCCGCGGTGTTCAACAACCTTGGCGTCGTCCAGCTGCGTCGAGGCGCATCGGCCGAGACAGGTCTGGCCACGTACTACTTCAACCGCGCTGCCGAGATGGCCGCCCTGGATGTCGATTACTTCTTCAATCTCGGCTACGCCTACTGGCTGCAGCGCGACGGCCAGGCCGCCATCTACTGGCTTCGCGAAGCCGTGCGGCGCGATCCGACCGACGGCGACGCGCACTTGGTGCTCGCCGCGGCGCTCTCGTCGGCGGGGCAGACCGTCGAAGCCACCCGTGAGCGCGAGCTGGCGAGGCGTCTCTCGTCGAAGTACGAGGACATCGATCGTCGGCCAGCGGCGGATCCAGTGCCCGCCGGCCTCGAGCGTGTGAAGAGCGACGTCGAGCTGCCGTATTCGCCCAGCCTCAGCGACTCGCTCGCGGCCAGCGGACAGCGGGAGCAGCGCGAGCTTGCCCGCTTTCACCTGGAGGCGGCCGGCGGATGTTCCAGGACGAGCGCGATCGCGATGCGCTGCAGGAGCTGAACCGGGTCCTGTTCCTGTCGCCTTACGAGGCGCGGGCGCACCTGCTGGTCGGCCGCATTCACCTGCGGAACGGTCGTTTGGCCGAAGCGATCGACGCGCTGAAGATCTCGCTCTGGAGCGCGGAGACCGCCGAGGCTCACGCGACGCTCGCCGAGGCTTATCTCGCGGCGAAGGAGATCGACGCGGCCCGCTCCGAGGCGGAGCGCGCCCTCGCCCTGGATCCGGGCGACCAGACGGCGAGACGGATTCTCGAGCGCACGAAATGAGCCGCGGGCACTGGTACTTCAGCCGCGGCCGTGGTACAATCTTCGCGGTTTGACGTCTCATACTGCAGACGACGGCTTCCACGAAATCCAGCTGAACGGCAAGCAGCTGGTCTTCCTCTTCATGGCTGCGACGGTCGTGTCCGTCGTGATTTTCCTCTGCGGTGTGCTCGTCGGCCGGGGCGTGCGCGCCGAGCGCGGCGCGCCCGATTCGGCCGCCCTCGGGGACGTGCCCATCGTCGACCAGTCGACAGCGACAGCCGGTGCGGCACCTGCCGGTTCCGACCCTCGCAACGCCCGCCCCCGCCAGCGGTCGACGACCTGAGTTACTTCAACCGGCTGGAGAAGCCGGAAGCAGTTCAGGACGATCTGAAACAGCCTTCGCCAAGGCCGCCGGCACCCGACACGCGGCAGAACGCGCGAGCCGCCGAGCCACCTCCGGTAGCCGTCCCGCCGCCTTCAGCGAAGCCGCCTGTCGGCGAAGCCGCCGACAGCGAAGCCGGCATCTGCGCCGACACCCGCAGCGGTACCGGCAACCGCGCCACCTGCCGCGCCGAAGCCGGCGGCTGCGGCTGCGCGGCCCGCGTCGTCGCCGGCGACCGGAGGGAAACCGGGCTTCGCTGTGCAGGTCGCCGCGCTCAACCGCGCGGTGAAGCCGACGCGATGGCCAAGCGACTTTCGGCCAAGGGGTACGACGCATACGTGCAAGACCCCGCCGCAGGCGGTCCTTCGATCTTCCGTGTCCGCGTCGGCAACTATCCGACGCGCGGCGAAGCCGAGACCGTTGCTGCCAAGCTGGAGAAGGAAGAGCAGTTCAAGCCCTGGGTCGCCGCCCGCTAGTCTCCCGCTCTCTCGATTTCCTCCTCGCCGCAGCCTCCGGGATCCTGCTCGCCCTCAGTTTCCCGACCTTCGGCCATCCCGCCGTGGCTGGGTCGCGCTCGCGCCGCTTCTGGTCGCGCTGGGCGGCGCGTCCCTCACACGGGCCTTGGCGCTCGGCTTCGTCACCGGCGTCGTCTACTTCACCGGCACGCTCTACTGGATCACGCGCGTGATGGCGGTGTACGGCGACTTGCAGCCTGCGTGGCGGTGCTCGTCAACGGCCTCCTGATCGCCTATCTCGCGCTCTTCCCGGCGCTCTTCGCGGTCGTGACACGCCGCCTGGTTCTTTCATACGGGCCGCGCGCGCTGCTCGCGGCGCCCCTGGTCTGGGTGGCGACCGAGCTCGGTCGGACCTACCTGTTCACCGGATTTCCGTGGGTGCTGCTCGGCTACAGCCAGGTGACCGTCCTGCCGATTGCGCAGGTCGCGAGCCTGTTCGGCGTGTACGGCGTGTCGGCGCTGGTGGCTGCGCGTGAGCGCGGCGGTTGCCTATGGTCTTGGTCCGGCTGAAGCCGGACCCGACCGAGAAGTTGGCAGCGTCCGGCTGTCGTCAGCGCTCCGGCTTCAGCCGGACGTTAGCCAGGACCTTCCCGCTAGCCGTGGTTCTGCTCCTGGTCATTGCGCTCGCGGCGTGGGGCAGCCTCCGCGTCGCGCGCGGCGATCTTGCCGCGGGAACCCCGGTTCGCGTCGGGCTCATCAGGGCAACGTCGAGCAGGATCAGAAGTGGGATCCGCGCGCGGGCGACGGCCATCTTCGACAACTACCTCGGCATGACGCGGCAGGCCATCGCCGAGGGCGCCGAGCTCGTCGATCTGGCCGGAGTCGTCCACGCCGTTCATCGTTCGAGAGGAGCATCGCCGGCCGCCGAGCCGATCCGGCGCATCGCCGCGACGGCGCGCGTGCCGATCCTGCTCGGCAGCGATCAGATCGAGCGCGGCAGCGCCGACCAGGTACTACAACTCGGCGTTCCTGGTCGGCGCGGACGGATCGACCGGCGGCGTCTACCGCAAGATGCACCTGGTGCCGTTCGGCGAGTACGTGCCGCTCAAGCGCCTGCTGTTCTTTGCGCGCCGCTCGTCGAGGCGGTGTCCGACTTCTCGCCGGCGACTCGACGCGGTGCTGCTGCCGGTCGACGGCGCATCGGATCAGCACCGCGATCTGCTACGAGATCGTCTATCCCGGATCTCGTGCGGCAGTTCGTGGCTGGCGGCAGCGAGCTGCTGACGACGATCACCAACGACGCGTGGTTCGGCCGCACGTCGGCGCCGTATCAGCACTTCGCGCAGGCGTCGATGCGCGCGATCGAGAACGGCCGCTATCTGGTGCGCGCGGCCAACACCGGCATCAGCGGCATCGTCGATCCGTACGGCCGCGTCCTCGCGCAGAGCCGGCATCTTCGAGCCGGCCGTGGTCGTCGGCGAGGCGCGGTTCCTGACGGACATCGACGTTCTACACGCGCATCGGCGACGTCGTTCGCGTATGCGTCGGTGCTCGGTCGACGCTCGCGATGCTGCTGCGTCATGGCTTCGATGACGACAAGTCGTCGCCAATCGGACGACCTCGATCCGATGTCGACAGATCGAGTCGAGGATCTGCATGCCGACTGTCGACGATCTGAAGCGCCGCTACGAAGATCTGAGCAAGCGCGCTGGCGATCTGCGGAGCTATCTTTGAAGCCGCCCGACCCGACGAAGAGCTGACCCGCCTCGAGGCGCGCGCCGCCGCGCCCGATTTCTGGAAGGACCAGGCCGAAGCGCAGAGGGTCCTGCAGCGCCGCCGGCGCCTCGAGCAGGACCGCGACCTGATCGCTGTCGCTTGCGCAAGAAGAGCGACGACCTCGCCGTGCTCGTCGAGTGGGCCGAGGCGGGCGAAGCCGGTGGACGCCGAGTTCGCGCCAGGCGCTCGACGCGCTCGATCAGGAAGTCCAGGCCGGCGAGATCAAGAAGATGCTCGGCGGCGAGCACGATCGCAAGAACGCGATCGTCACGATCCATCCCGGCGCCGGCGGCACCGAGTCGCAGGACTGGGCCGAGATGCTGCTGCGGATGTACCTGCGCTGGACCGAGCGCCGCGGCTTCAAGCGCGAGATGATCGACTATCAGCCCGGCGACGAAGCCGGGCCTGAAGAGCGCGACGGTGACGGTCACCGGCGACTACGCCTACGGCCTGCTCGTCGGCCGAAGCCGGCGTGCATCGGCTGGTGCGCATCTCGCCGTTCGATCAGGCGGCGCGGCGGCACACCTCGTTCGCCTCGCGTGCTACGTCTGGCCGGAGCTGCCGGAGGACGTCGACGTCGAGATCGACGACAAGGACCTCCGCATCGACACGTTCCGCTCGAGCGGCGCCGGCGGCCAGCACGTCAACGTCACCGACTCGGCGGTCCGCATCACGCACCTGCCGACCGGCATCGTCGTCTCGTGCCAGAACGAGCGGTCGCAGCATCGCAACCGCGACTCGGCGATGAAGGTGCTGAAGGCGCGGCTCTACGACCTCAAGATGAAGGAGCAGCAGGCGAAGCTCGAACAGATCAGCGGCGCGAAGAAGGAGATTGCCTTCGGCAGCCAGATCCGCAGCTACGTCCTGCACCCGTACCAGCTGGTCAAGGATCACCGCACCAAGGAGCAGGTCGGCGACGTCAACCGCGTGCTCGACGGCGACATCGACGTCTTCATCAAGACCTTCCTGATGAAGAAGGCGAGCGGCACGCTCGGTGAGGCCGGCTGCCGACGACGACGACTGAGGCGACTGAGGCCGGCGAAGCGGCGCGCGTCTTCGTCGCCGCCGGCATTCTCCTCAGCCGCCTGGCCGGCCTCGTCCGGCTGCGCGTCTTCGCGCACTACTTCGGCCTGCAGTCCGACGCCGCCGACGCGTTCAACGCCGCCTTCCGCATTCCGAACTTCCTGCAGAACCTGTTCGGCGAAGGCGCGCTGTCGGCGTCGTTCATTCCCGTCTACGCGTCGCTGCTGTCGCCGCGGCGACGCGCGCGAGGCCGATCGCGTCGCCGGCGCCGTCGGCGCGCTGCTGGCGCTGGTCGTCTCCGTGCTCGTCGCTGGTCGGCGTGCTGGCCACGCCGCTGCTGATCGCCGTCATCGCGCCGGGCTTCACCGGCGAGCAAGCGCGAGCTGACGATTCATGCTCGTCCGCGTCCTGTTTCCGGGCGCCGGGACTGCTCGTGCTGTCGGCCTGGTGCCTGGGCGTCCTGAACAGCCACCGCCGCTTCCTGCTGTCCTACGCGGCGCCGGTCGATGTGGAACGCGGCGATGATCGCCACGCTGCGTCTGTTCGGCGCGCTCGTCGACGCTGCCGCGGCTGGCGGTGCTGCTCGCCTGGGGATCGGTGGCCGGCAGCGCGCTGCAGTTCGCCGTGCAGCTGCCGGTCGTTCTGCGCGTGGCGCCGGATCTGCGGCTTCGCGTCGATCGCGGCTCGGAGCACGTGCGGCCAGGTCGCGCGCAACTTCGTGCCGGTGTTCGTCAGCCGCGGCGTCGTCCAGGTCAGCGCGTACGTCGACGCGCTGCTCGCGAGCCTGCTGCCGACCGGCGCGGTCACCGGCCTCGCGAACGCGCAGCTGCTGTACACGCTGCCGGTGAGCCTGTTCGGGATGTCGGTCGCGGCGGCGGAGCTGCCGGCGATGGCCGGCGATGGCGGCCGGAAGGCTCGGCGCGCTGAGGCGCTGCGCGCGCGGCTCAACGCGGGCTGCGGCGGATCGCGTTCTTCGTCGTGCCGTCGGCGGTGGCGTTCCTCGCGCTTCGGCGACGTCTCGCCGCGGCGCTGCTGCAGACCGGGCGCTTCGGCACGACGACGCGGTGTACGTCTGGGGCATTCTCGCCGGATCGGCCGTCGGGCTGCTGGCGTCGACGCTCGGCCGGCTCTATTCGTCGACCTACTACGCGCTGCGCGACACGCGGACGCCGCTGCGCTACGCGGTGGTCCGCGTCGGCGTCGGCACGGTGCTCGGCTACCTCTTCGCGGTGCGTGCCCCTGCTGCGCTCGGCATTCCCCGCATCTGGGGCGCTGCCGGCCTGACGCTTTCCGCGGGCATCGCCGGGTGGATCGAGATGCTGTTGCTCCGGCGTGCGCTGAACGCGCGCATCGGGCGGACCGGCCTGCCGGCACCCTATGTCGCGACGCTGTGGCTGCTCGCGATGGCGTCGGCGGCCGCGCTGGGGCGTGCGCAGCGTCCTGCCGCCGCTGCATCCGGCGATCGCCGCTGCGGCGTCCTCGGCCCGTACGGCGCGCTCTTCGTCGGCGGCGCGCTGCTGCGCGGCATCCCGAGGCGGGGGCGCTGGTGCGGCGATTCCGGCCACGGAGTTGATCGGAGGTCACGGTCAACACGGAGACACAGAGCACGGAGACGACACGGAGAAGACACGAGTATGCGACCGCCCGCGACGCGGCGCGAGTGACAGGCTCACGAAAATGCAAGCCGTTGCAGTGGCTGTATTCGCGGCCTGTCACTCTCGGCAGCGGCGGCTACGCGGCCGCGTCGCAGACCTGCAGGTTGTTCCGCGTCCTCGTTTCTTGTGTCCGTGTTGATCCGTGGTCTCCGCGACTCCGTGACGGCTAGGATCCAGCAGGCTGTTCTCGATCGCGTAGCGCATCAGCTCGGCGTTCGTGCGCATCCCGAGCTTCTCGAGCACGCGCATCCGATAGGTGCTGACGGTCTTGACGCTCAGGCCCAGATCGCGCGCGATGTCGGAGACGGTCTGGCCCGAGCCGAGCAAGCGCAGCACCTGATACTCGCGATCGGAGAGCGAGTCGTGCGGCGCGCCAGCGGTACGCGTCGACCAGCGGCCGAGCACCTCACCCGCATCGCGCCCCACGTAGCGCCGTCCGCGCGTGGCTTCCTCGATGGCGGCGATGAACTCCTCGGGCGGGCTGTCCTTCGTCAGGTAGCCGGCCGCGCCGGCCGCCAGCGCGCGGCGCGCGAACTGCGCCGCCGGATGCATGCTCACGACGAGCGTCGGCAGCGTCGGCTGCAGGCGCCGCAGCTCCTTGATCAGATCGAGCCCGCTCGTGCCCGGCAGCGAGATGTCGGCGACGACGACGTCCCAGTTGGCGCTGCGGACCTGCATCAGCGCGCTGACCGCGTCGCCCGCCTCGCCGACGACCGCGCCCTTCATCCGATCGGTGAGAATCGTGCGGATGCCCTGGCGCACGACCGGATGATCGTCGACGAGAAGGATGCGCATCATCGCCGCCGGCGGCCGCGCGCGTCCTGAACGCGGACCGTGATCACGGTGCCCTTGCCTGGCCGTCCGGAGATCGTGAAGGCGCCGCCGATGAGGGCCGCGCGCTCGCGCATCCCGAGCAGCCCGATCGCCCGCGGGTGGGTCATCGGCGTCCTTGATGCCGCGGCCGTTGTCGCGGATGCGCAGCTCGAATGTGCCCTTGCGTTCGGCGAGCGTGACGTGGACGGCGCTCGCCTGCGCGTGCCGCACGACGTTGGTCAACGCCTCCTGGAAGATGCGAAACACCACGGTCTGCTGCTCGCCGGTCAGGCCGGTCGACTCGCGCGCCGCCCGCAGGTAACAGCGGATGCCGGTGGACGCGCGGAACGCTGACGCTTCCCACCGCATCGCCGCCGCCAGCCCGAGGTGATCGAGCGTTGCCGGCCGCAGGTTGGTGGCGATGCGCTTGACGGTTGAAAGACCGATGTCCACGAGGCCGATCAGCGACTGGACGCGATCCACCGTCTGACGATCGACGCGATCGCTGCGGAGCGCGCTCGTCGTCCGCGCGAGCTCGAGCTTGATCGCCGTGAGCGTCTGACCGAGTTCGTCGTGCAGCTCCCGCGCGAGATTGGCGCGTTCTTCCTCGCGCGCGGTCTGGACGCGCGCCGCCAGCTGCCGCAGCTGCTCCTCCGATTCGCGCTGCCGTTGCTTTTCATCCGTGATGTCGGCGCACGATCCGACGTAGCCAATCAGCTCGCCGGAAGGCGCGAGCCGCGGCGAGCCGTGGCCGATGACCCACCGGTACTGGCCGTCTGCCCGCCGCAGCCGGTACTCGAAGGTGAAAGGAGACCGGTTCTCGGCGGCACGCTGGGAATGGCGCGTCAGCCGATCGCGATCATCCTGGTGGACCCCCTGCCACCAGCCCTGTCCGAGCTCATCCGCGAGCGATCGCCCGGTGAAAGCCAGCCACTCGCGATTGAAGAACGTACAGAGACCGTCCGGACCGGAGATCCACAGCATGACGGGCGCATCGTCTGCGACCGTACCGAAAAAGAGTGTCAGCGTCGAATCGCGCGGGGTCGCGCATTACCAGTCGTTTCCTACACGAGATCCAGATGAATGTCCACGCACACTCGGTCGTCGTCAGACGAACACCTACAGCGTGTCACTTACGGTCCGCTCAAAGCGTGCCGTGTCAGACACAACCGGACAGACTAGATGTCCGGAAGATACTAACATTAGATGGCGCAACCTTTTCCCAACGCAGAGGAATCAGTGCCAAAGTCTGACATGTACACGGTCGAGCGCGTTCTTCGGCATCCCGCCCTCATAGAGAAACGCGTCAACCTGCTCGCAGTCGTCGACGCCCCCGAGGCTCTCGCGCTCGTCGAGCGCGCCTCGCGCGATCACGGGGTGGACGTCGTCAGCCGCAGCGGTGTCGCCGACGCACTCAAGGACATTCGTGAGCTGCGGCCAGACGCGGTCGTCGTCGACCTGCAGACGCCGGGCACGAATGGAATCGAAGTGCTCCGTGCGATGCGCGAGGTCTATCCCTCGTGCGCCGTCATCCTCGTGACCGGGCAGACGAGCGTCGATTCGACGATCGAGGCGGTGAAGCTCGGCGTGCTCGACTGCCTGAGCAGACCACCCGACCTTGATCGGTTGCGCGACGCGCTGACCACGGTCGTCAAGGGGATCGAACGGCGCGAGACGCGGCTGAAGCAGGACGCGCAGGCCGCCCGGCAGTTCGAGTTCCACGGGGTCATCGGCCGCAGCGCGCCGATGCAGGACCTCTTCGACGCCATCCGGCGGCTTGCGCCGCACGCCTGGAGCCTGATCATCGCCGGCGAGGCCGGAACGGGCAAAGAGCTTGTCGCCCGTGCGCTCCATCGGGTGGGCCCGCGGCGGGATCAGCGTTTTGTGACGCTGCATTGCTCAATGGCCGGCGCGACGCTGCTCGAGAGCGCGCTCTTCGGTCACGTGCGCGGGGCGTTCGCCGGCGCGACCGAAGCGAGGGTTGGCGCCTTCGAGGAGGCCGACGGCGGCACGCTGTTCCTCGACGAGATTGCCCACGTGGCTCCCAGCGTCCAGCCGAAGCTGCTGCGCGCGATCGAAACTGGCGAGGTGCAGCCAATGGGCGCGGTTGACGCACGGCGGTTCGATGTCCGCGTGATCGCGGGTACCGCCCGCGACCTGCGGGCAGAAGTGGCGGCCGGACGACTGCAGCGGGACTTCATCAAGCGGGTGAGCGCAGTACGGCTGAACGTCCCGGCGTTACGGGAACGCCGCGAAGACATCCCGCTCCTGACGGCCGCCTTTCTCTATGAGTACGCCCTCCGTACGAATCGCGTGATTTCGGGTGTCACGACGGCCGCCGAACGGGTCCTGCAGCATGCCAGCTGGGACGGGAACATCCGTGAGCTGAAAGATGTCGTCGAGCGCGCCTGCTCGATGAGCGATTCGCGCCTGTTGGGTGAGCGCGAGATCCTCGCCGCCATCGCCGCGGCGTCCGGCGAAACGGTCACACGCGCCGCCGCCGAGGCGCATGATCAAGGGAGAGAGACAGACCTCCTGTCGAGCGCTCAACGACGGCAAATCGAGCGTGTCCTGACGCGCGTCGGCGGCAACAAGACCGAAGCCGCGCGGCTGCTCGGCATCAGCCGCCGGGCGCTGTATCGCTGGCTGGAGCGGCTCGGGTCGACGGCGCGCAGGTGAGCGTGGGGCGCTAGCGTGGGGCGCTGCGTTCGACGCGAGTTCGACGTCGATGCCGCCGGGTTGTGTACCGGCGATGAACGTTTCGGTGATGGCGCCCGGCGTCTGGCTGGGCACCACGGCCCCGGTCGCGCGATCCACGGGAAGAAAGACGATGTTCTCCGGGGCGACGAACGATGGCGGATCGGTTCGCGTCGCGACGTACGCCTTCATGAAGTCCATCCAGATCGGGAGCGCCGCGACCGCTCCCGTCTCGTTCGCGCCCATCGTCTTCTTCGCGTCGTGCCCGGTCCACACTCCCACCGTGATGTCGGGATCGAACCCCACGAACCACGCGTCGGTGTTGTCGTCGACGGTGCCGGTCTTGCCGGCGAGGGGCCACTCGATGCTCGATGCGGCTTCTCCCGTGCCCCTGCGGACGACGCCTTCGAGCAGGCTCGTCATCATGAACGCCGTATCGGCGCGGATGACATTGACCGGTTCGATCCGCCCTTCCTCGAGCAGGTTGCCCGCGCGGTCGGTGACGGTCTGAATGAAATACGGCTTCGCGCGGACGCCGCGGTTCGGAAAAACGGAATAGGCGCTCGTCACTTCGAGCAGCGTGCCCTCGCCCGCGCCGAGCGCGATCGGCAAATACGGCGGGAACTCGCGGGAGAATCCGAAGCGCCGCGCGTACGAGACGACGTTCGATGGGCCGACCTCTTCCATCATCTTGATGGCCGGGATATTGCGCGACTGCTCGAGTGCGCGGCGCAGCGTCACGGGCCCCTCGAACTTGTGGTCGTAATTCTGCGGCTCGTAGAGGCCGCCGCTGCCCGCCGGGTAGCTGACTGGCTGATCCACGATGAGCGTCGCCGGGGTCAGGCCGCGGTCGATGGCGGCCGTATAGACAATCGGCTTGAACGTGGATCCAAGCTGCCGGTACGCCTGCATCGCGCGGTTGAACTTGCTCCGGCTGAAACTCCAGCCGCCGACCATCGCGCGAATCTGGCCGGTGCGGTTGTCGATGGCGACGAGCGCCCCCTCGACCAGCGGCGTCTGCTCGAGCGTCACCGTGGCCTGCTTCGTGCCTTCGTTGAGCGACATCAGGCCGACCTCGATCAGATCGCCGACGGCGAACGACGCTGGTGAGGGCGGCCGCGGCCATTCTGAGAAGCTCTCGCGGGTCAAGTCGGCCTGGTAGCGTCCGATGCGGACCTTGATGCCGCCGGCCGCGGGCGCGCGTCCGACGGCGGTCACCACGGCCGGCACGACGTCACCGGGTGCCATGGTTCGCGTCCAGCGCTCGTGCGCGAAGCCCTGCGGCGTCTGCTTCTCGGCGAGCACGTTCCTCGTTGCCCGGCGGTACCCACGCTTCTTGTCGATCCGGCGCAGACCGGCCGCGACCGCGCGGTTGGCCGCGTCCTGCAGGACTGGATCGAGCGTCGTCTTCACCGACAGGCCGCTTTCGTAGAGCCGCTTCGCCCCGTAGCGCGTTTCGAGATGCTTGCGGACCTCTTCGAGGAAGTAGGGCGCTATCGACGGCGGCTGCCGCGGCTCACCGCGGACGACGATCGGTTTGGTCTTGGCTTCTTCCGCCTGCTCGGTCGAGATGAAGCCCTCGTTTGCCATGCGATCCAGGGTGTAGTTGCGCCGCCGGACCGCCGCGTCCATGTTCACATACGGGCTCTGCCGCACGTTGCCCTGGATGATGCCGGCGAGCATCGCGGCTTCTTCGAGCGTGACGTCTTTCGCCGATTTCGCGAAGTACAGGCGTGAAGCGGCCTCAACGCCGTAGGCGTTGTGCCCCAGTACATCTGATTCGCGAACATCGTGAGGATCTCGCGCTTCGTGTACCGCTTCTCGATCTGAATCGCGACGATCGCTTCGCGAATCTTGCGCTCGAGGCTGATTTCTCCTTCGTAAAAGCCGACCGCCTCGGGCAAGACGATCCGGGCGAGCTGCTGCGTCAAGGTGCTGGCACCGGCCGGCCGCGACGTGCGGCCGCGGATGCGATCGGTCACGAACTCGAACACGTCGCGGCTCAGCGTGACCGCGATGCGCGAGATGCTCAGGCCGAAGTGCGAATTGAAGTCGCCGTCTTCCGCGGCAATGATCGCCATCCGCAGGTCGGGCGCGATCTCGTCGTAGCCGACGACGAGGCGCCGTTCCACGGCGAAGTCGCCGATCCCCTGGCCCGTCGGCGCCGTAGACGCGCGTGATGGTGCTGGGGCTGTAGTTGTCGAGCGCCGAAATCTGCGGCAGATCGCCGGCGTAGGCGAAGACCACGCCGGTGAGCACGCCAAGGCCCGCCGCCGTGACGAACAGGGCGGCGATGCCGGCGTTGCGCGCGTAGCGAATTACATAGTGAGCCAAATTAGTCAGTAGTCAGTAGTCAGTAGTCGGTCGTCGGTGTCAGTCAGTCGCGTCAGTTGTCGAGTCCTTCCGTGCGATGAACCAGTGTACGAAGGCTGGCGGCGATTGGACGTCGACTCATTGTTCGGCGTTCTCGATCGCCGCCGACTCGCCGACTGACGACTGCCGACTCGACTCGACTACCGACTCCTGGGGCTTCTCGCGCCAGCGGGCGGAGAAGCCGGTTGCGAAGGAGAAGCCGGTTGAGCTGGAGCCGCCTGCGGGGCCGCGCCCGGCTGCGGGCCCGCGCGCGGAACGGCAACGGGCCCACGCGGCATTTGCGCACTCGCTGGCGGAACGCCGACCGATCCCCGAGGCGATGCCGGCGGGCTGTTCACCTGAGGCGGCTGAAAGGCGGACACGGGAGGCGCACCGGCCGGACGGCGCGGTTGCGCACCTCCCGGGGCCCCGCTCGGCGGAGCCATGGACGGCTGCGCTCGCGGCACGGGGGCCGTCCGATATCCCGGCGACGGTTGCGGAGCGACGGTCGGCTGCTGCTCGGTGCGCGGTCGCGTCATCGTGACCGGCGGATACCAGCGGGGAGAGGCACCAGTCGCACTGTCGGTCGAGGCAGGCGGTGCTGGTGTCGCTCGCCGCGGGATGGCCGCTGGCGGACGGCCGCCGAGCGTGCGTGTGTCAGGTACGTATCGATTGTCATTCGTGGCCGGCGGGCTGGCGAAGGTCGAACGCGTTCGCGCGCCCGCGGGCGCACTGACGGTTGCTGACGGCCGGCCGCCCGATCTCGCGCGCGCGCCGCCGAGCTCAGGTTGGTTTGGTGCGACGGCAGACGCGACGCCCGGAACCGTCGCGGGCTGGCGGCCCGGAGCGGATTGCGCGCGCTGGCTCGGTCCGGGGCCGCCCGCCGGAGGTCTCGGGATCGCTCGTGGTCGCGGCACGGCAGCCGGCGGTGCAAGCGGCGCGCGCGCCTGGACGACAAACGGCGTCCGATATGGAATCGCGGTGGGCGGCAGCGCGTGGTGATGGACGGGATACCTGTATCCAAAGTACGGGCGTGACACCACGACCCATCCCCACGGATTGCCGAACGAGACGCCGAGCGAAAACCCACCCGCCTCCGCAGTAGCCGACCGGACACCAGCCGACATACCCCGGCGCGGACGCCCACGAGACCCAGGCCGAGCCCCAGTGTCGATCCGGGAACCCAGTACCACCGGCCGGCGAATCCCCAGCGGCCGTAGTGATGCGTTGGCCATCCCCACGCGTCGTACCCAATCCAGGTCCAGCCGTACCGACGGAACCGAAGACCAATAGCCGTTGGAGTACGGGCGCCATCCGGGCGCGACCGTCGGATACCACACGTTGCCGTAGGGCGCCTCGTAGCCCCACGTGCCATTGCTATCGAATGTGCTGCTGTACGCGTAGAGATCGCGCGGCAGGTATCTGGTCGACGTCGTGCCGGCTCGCGCATCGCGCCGGGCGCTCGCCCATCGATCGAACGCGTCGAACCGCGCGGAGTTGAACGGCAGCGGCTGGCTGGGCGCGAGATCGTCGCGCGCGAGCGTGCGCTCGCCCGCGCGAACGGCTGTCGAGCCGACGTCCGTCGCGAGCGTCGCATACCCACGGAAGACGGCGAGTTCGGTTTCAAGCGCGCCGCGTCCGTTCATCAGGGCGACGCGATACTCGCCAGGGCCGTCAGTCGCCGCGGAGGCTGACGGCGTGTCAATCTGATACCGAACCGCGTTCGCCGGATCGTTCACGCCCACGACCGTCAGCATGCACGCGTCCCGCCATCATCCGGAGGAGCGCCCCATCCTGCAGTTCGATCGTCGTGTACTCGTCGATCGCGAGTGCCGTGCCGTCGGAGAAGAGCACCTCGATGCGGCCGCGCGTGGTCAGCAGACGATCGCCCGGGACGAACGGCATGCCAGAAACGGCCGTTTCGGTCTGACCTTCGCGCTCGAGGGTGGCAGCGCCGTCCACGTAGGCCAGGTGTGCCGGCGACTGCGTCGTTTGATCGGAATCCTGCGCCGAGCCGTTGACGCAGGTCAGCAGCAGCAGAGTCTGTGTGAGCGCGAACACACGTAGCAACCGAGGAGACGGAACCCATACGAAGCGCCTCGCACGTCGAGGGGCAGGACTGGCTGGCATTCGAATTATACGCCTCCGCTGGGTGCCAGGTGCGGGTGCTGGGTGCCGGGCGCTCGTGGTTCGGCGGCACCCAGCACCTGGCGCTCAGCTCCAGTACTAGGCACCCAGCACCAGGCACCCCGCACCAGAACCTTGACAGTGCTACACTCAGGTTTTATCCTCAGATCAGTATCAGCAATGGCTGCACGCTACGGCCTGACGAGGACTCAATGAGCAAAATCATCGGCATCGACCTGGGCACCACGAACTCCGTTGTCGCGGTCATGGAGGGCGGCGAACCGGTCGTGATCACCAACCCGGAAGGCGGGCGGCTGACGCCATCGGTCGTCGCCTTCACCAAGACCGGCGAGCGGCTGGTCGGCCAGGTGGCCAAGCGCCAGGCGGTCACCAACCCGGAGAACACCGTCTTCTCGATCAAGCGGTTCATGGGCCGCAAGTTCGACGAGGTGAACGAGGAGATGAAGATGGTGCCGTACCAGGTCGTGCGCGCCGGCAACGCCGACGCGCGCGTCAGCGCCAACGGCAAGGAGTACTCGCCGCCGGAAATCTCCGCGATGATCCTGCAGAAGCTGAAGCAGGCGGCGGAGGAATACCTCGGGTCAGCCGGTGAGCAAGGCGGTGATCACCGTGCCGGCGTACTTCAACGACGCGCAGCGCCAGGCCACCAAGGACGCCGGCCAGATCGCCGGCCTCGAGGTGATGCGCATCGTCAACGAGCCGACCGCCGCGGCGCTCGCCTACGGTCTCGACAAGAAGAAGGACGAGACGATTGCCGTCTACGACTTCGGCGGCGGCACGTTCGACATCTCGATCCTCGAAGTCGGCGAAGGCGTCGTCGAGGTCAAGGCGACCAACGGCGACACGCACCTCGGCGGCGACAACCTGGATCAGCGGATCATCGACTGGATCGCCGCCGAGTTCAAGAAGAGCGACGGCATCGATCTGACGCAAGGATCGCATGGCGCTGCAGCGCCTGAAGGAGGCGGCGGAGAAGGCCAAGATGGAGCTCTCCACCGTGATGGAGACCGACATCAACCTGCCGTTCATCACCGCCGATCAGAGCGGCCCGAAGCACCTGCAGATGAAGCTGACGCGGGCGAAGTTCGAGCAGCTCGTCGACGACCTGCTGCAGAAGACGGTCGGCCCGACCAAGCAGGCGCTGGCCGATGCCGGCCTCGATCCCTCGAAGATCGACGAGGTCGTGCTCGTCGGCGGCTCGACGCGCATCCCGAAGGTCCAGCAGATCGTCAAGGAGCTGTTCCGGAAGGAGCCGCACAAGGGCGTGAACCCCGACGAGGTGGTGGCGGTCGGCGCCGCGGTGCAGGCGGGCGTGCTGGCCGGCGACGTCAAGGACCTGCTGCTGCTCGACGTCACGCCGCTCTCGCTCGGCATCGAGACGATGGGCGGCGTGATGACGACGCTGATTCCGCGGAACACGACGATTCCGACGCGGAAGAGCGAAATCTTCTCGACGGCGTCGGACAACCAGACGAGCGTCGAGGTGCACGTGCTGCAGGGCGAGCGATCGCTGGCGCGCGACAACCGCACGCTCGGCAAGTTCCACCTGATCGGCCTGCCGCCGGCGCCGCGCGGCGTGCCGCAGATCGAGGTGACGTTCGACATCGACGCCAACGGCATCGTCAACGTGTCGGCGAAGGATCTCGGCACCGGCAAGGAGCAGAAGATCACGATCACCGCGTCGAGCGGCCTCAGCAAGGACGAGGTCGACCGCATGATGAAGGAGGCCGAATCGCACGCCGACGAGGACAAGAAGCGGCGCGAGGAGATCGAGGCGCGCAACCGCGCCGACCAGGCGGTCTACGGCGCCGAGCGCTTCGTCAAGGACAGCGGCGACAAGCTGTCGGCGGCCGACCGGCAGGCGATCGAGGGCGCCGCGGAGTCGCTGAAGAAGGCGATCGAGTCGAACGACGCGGCCGCGATCAACCGCGCGATGGAGGGGCTCACGCAGGCGCAGCACAAGGCGGCCGCGTCGCTCTATCAGCAGGCGTCAACGGCCGGCCCCGGCGCCGGGCCGACGCCGGGCGCGGGCGGCGACGCCGCCGCGGGCTGCGTCGGCTGGCTCCGGCGGCGACGCAGGTCGCGCGGCCGACGGCGACGTCATCGACGCGGAAGTGGTGGACGAGGGAAAGCCGTAGATCCGGATCTGAAGTCTGTCGAATCTTCCCATGGACTTCTACATCCTGCTGGGAATCGAGCGGGGCGCGACGCTGGACGACATCAAGCGCGCGTACAAGCGGCTCGCGCGCCGGTATCACCCGGACATCAATCCGGGCGATCGCCTGGCGGCGGCGCAGTTCCGCCAGATCGCCGAGGCGTACGAGACGCTGAGCGATCCGGATCGCCGGCACCACTACGACAGCGGCGGCGGCTCCACCGTCTCGCGCGTCGATTCGACGTTCGGCTTCGAGGGGTTCGACTTCTCGGTGAGCGTCAGCGGCGCGTCGGCGCCGACCTTCGGCGATCTGTTCGCCGACGTGCTGAAGCAGCGGCACGACCCTGTCGGCAACGGCGCGCCGGAGCGCGGCGCCGATCTGCACCAGTCGCTCACGCTGCCGTTCGAGGACGCGATGCGCGGCGGGCAGCGCCAGCTCGCGCTGACGCGACAGGACTCTGCCGAGCCTGCAGGGGACGGGCCGCCTGCAGGCGGCGGAGAGCCGCTGCCTGCACTGCCACGGCGCGGGCATCGTGAAGTCGGCCCGCGGGCCACATGGTGTTCTCGAAGCCGTGCGCGCACTGCGGCGGCACCGGACGACAGGCGCAGACCGGTGCCCGGCCTGCGGCGGAGCGCAGGTCGAGATGCGCGCCGAGACGATCAGCATCCAGGTGCCGCGCGGGGCTGGCCGACGGCGCGCGCGTCCGCGTGCCCGGCAAGGGACATGCGGGCCGGAACGGCGGCGAGCCCGGCGACCTGTACATCACGGTCCGCGTCGAGCCGCATCCGCTGTTCCGCCGCGAGGGCGACGATCTGCACCTCGTCGTGCCGGTCGCGGTCCACGAGGCGGCGCTCGGCGCCAAGGTCGACGTGCCGTCGCTCGACGGCCGCGCGCGCCTGCGGGTGCCGCCCGGCACGCAGTCGGGCCAGCGCTTCCGCCTGCGCGAGCGCGGCGTGCCGTCGGCCCGCGACGGCCGTCGCGGCGACCTGGTCGTCGAAGTCCGGCTGGTGCTGCCGCGCGTGCTCGACGAGCGGTCGAAGGAGCTGCTGCGCGAGTTCGGCCAGCTCAATGCGGAGGATGTCCGGCAACGGGATGAGCCGCGTGAGCCATGAAGAAGACGCGGCAAGGCGTACTACATGATCAGCGCGGTGGCGCAGAAGTACAACATCCACCCGCAGACGCTGCGCCTGTACGAGCGCGAAGGGCTGTTGAAGCCGTCGCGCACCGAAGGCAACACGCGGCTGTACTCTGAAGAGGATCTGGAGCAGCTCGAGACGATTCTGTCGCTTACCCGAGATCTCGGCGTCAACCTCGCCGGCGTGGAGATCATCCTCAACATGCGGCGCAAGATCGAGCGCATGCAGGGCGAGGTCAACGAGTTCATGGAGTACGTCAAGCGCGAGCTGGCGCGCGGCATCGACGACTGGGAGCAGCGGCTGTCGACCGCGCTCGTGAAGTCGACGCCGACCGATCTCGTGCGCGCGACCCCGCCGAGTCAGGACACCGAGAAGTCGAAAGCCAAAAACTGAAAACTGAAAGTCGTACGCGCAAAGTCGATCGCCGAAGGTAGAATGCTCGGTGCATGTCGTGCCCGCTCTGCGACGACACCGGCTGGAAGCCCGTCGACGCAGGGGGCGTGCGGCGCGTGGTGCGCTGCGACTGCTGGCGCGAGAGCTCGGGCAGCAGCGGCTGGCCGACGCGAACATCCCCCGGCGCTACCAGCACTGCACGATCGCCAACTTCACCGCCTACAACGAGTCGCTCGAGCGCGCGGCCGACAAGGCGCGGCAGCTCGCCGAACGATTTCCGGTCGTCAACAAGGGCTTGTTCTTCGAAGGGCAGCCCGGCGTGGGCAAGACGCACCTGGCGGTCGCCGTGCTGAAGCAGGTCATCCAGACGACCGGCGCTCGCGGCCTCTTCTACGATACGCGCGACCTGCTGCGCGTCATCCGCAGCACCTACGACCCCTCGATTCGCACCACCGAGCTCGAAATCCTGCGGCCGGTCATGACCGCCGACCTGCTCGTCCTCGACGATCTCGGCGCCGAGAAAACCTCCGAGTGGGTCGAAGAGACGATGAACCTCATCGTCAACACGCGCTACAACGAGCGGCGCGCTGACGATCTTCACCTCGAACTACCAGGACATTCCCGACGACACCGAACCGAACTCGCTGGTCTTCCGCATCGGCCACCGGATGCGCTCGCGCCTGCACGAGATGTGCGAGTTCGTCGTCCTCGACGGCGCCGACTACCGGCGAGATGCCGGCCAACGGCGGCGTCGACGACCTGATCGCGCTGTGGAAGACGCGCAAGAAAACGCCTGCCGGTCCGAGCCGGCCGCCAGGCCCGCGCCCAACTGCGCGAGCCAGCCGCCCGCGACGGCCGGGCCGACCTGAAATGGCCAGGGGGGAGGGCGGGATCATGAGGTGAGTTGCAGGATTGGTGAATTGGCGAATTGCAATCAACTCAACTCTCCAAGTCTGCAACTCTCGCAATCTGACATGCTCGGGCTCTACCTCCACATTCCCTTCTGCTCGGCCATCTGCAACTACTGCAACTTCAATCGCGGTCTGTTCGACGCCGCGCTGAAGGAGCGTTACGTCGAGGCGCTATTCCGAGATCGGGCAGCAGCGCCTGCGGCCATGCCGCGCTGAGGAACCGCTCCCACCGATCGCGAGGCGTCGCGAGCAGGTCGGGCGAGGATCGGGCTCCGCGGCGGCAGTGGCCCAGCGCTAGCGCCGACACCATCTACTTCGGCGGCGGCACGCCGTCGCTGCTCGAGCCGGACGAGATCGCTCGCATCATCGAGGCCTGCGACGGACCACTTCGACGTCGCCCCCGACCGCGAGGTCACGCTCGAGGCGAATCCCGAAACGGTCACGACCGCGCGGCTCGCGGGTATCGCCGGGCGGCGTCAATCGCCTCAGTTTCGGTGTCCAGTCCTTCCGGGACGACGAACTCCGGCGCTTGTCGCGGCTGCACGGCGCCGAGCGGGCACGCGCGGCGCTCCGCGAGGCGCGGGCGGCCGGATTCGACAACGTCAGCCTGGACCTGATGATGTGGCTGCCGGGCCAGAAGGTCGACGAGTGGCTCGAGTCGGTCGACGAGCGGTCGCCCTCGCGCCCGAGCATCTGTCGCTGTACCTGCTCGAGGTGTATCCGAATGCGCCGCTCCGGGACGAGATGGCCCGCGCGCAGCTGGTCGCAGGCGCCCGACGACGATGCGGCGACGATGTACGTGACGGCGATGGAGCGGCTGGAAGCGGCCGGCTACGAGCAGTACGAGATCTCGAACGTGGCGCGGCCGGGACGCCGATCGCGGCACAACCTGAAGTACTGGACCGACGGCGAGTGGCTCGGGTTCGGCTGCGGCGCGCACTCGACGCGCGACGGCGTGCGCTGGAAGAATGTGTCGGGCACAGAGGACTACGTCGATCGCGTCACGCAGCGGCGTCGCGCCCGGCGATCGACGTCCGCCGGCTGACCGACGCGGAGCGTCTGGGCGACGCGCTGTTCACCGGCCTTCGGCTCGACGACGGCGTCGACGAACGCGTGATCGAGCGGCGCTACGGCGTGGACATCTGGCAGCGGTACGGCCAGATCTCGAGCCGTTTGTTGAAGGGGCCTGCTAATGCGGCAGGATAGACGGCTGCGGTTGACCCGCCGGGGCATGCTTCTTGCCCAGAAGTGATGGCGGTTTTCGTGTAGATCGTCAAGAAGTACGTTAAAGTAACCCCCTTTTTGAACCTTCCTCGAAGGAGGCCGTGATGTTTCGATGGATTGCTCCCGCGCTGGTGATCGGGCTTCTGGCTGCCGCGCCCGTCCAGGCGCAACAGACGCCGGCTGCCAGCCCGCCCAGCAGGCACAGGCGCAGAAGAGCCCGTTCGTGTTCGCGAGCGACGGCGGGATGATCCTGAACTTCATCAAGCCGGACAAGGCCGCCGACTTCGAGATGCTCGTCGCCAAGCTGAAGGAGGCGCTCGCGAAGAGCGAGAAGCCCGAGCGCAAGGCGCAGGCGGCTGCATGGAAGCTCTTCAAGGCGGCTGACCCGGCGCGGGCGGCGCGATCATCTACGTGTCCGTGATCGACCCCGCCGTCAAGGACGCCGACTACTACATCCCGCTCATCATCAACGAGGCGTTTCCGGCCGAAGGGCAGGCCCTCTACAAGCAGTACCCCGACGTTAGCGCCAATCCAAGCGCGAACAAGCTGACGCTGACGCTGCTCCAGGATTTGAGCAAGTAGTCGCCGGCCCCTAGAACTTCAGGTTCAGACCCGCGTAGATGCGGTGCGCTGGCGAGTACAGCGCACCGTCTCCCAGCCCGAACACCCGATAGTCCACGCGCAGCCGCACCGGGCCGACCAGGGTCATCTTCACCCCGCCGCCCGGTATTCAGCCCGAAGCCGGTCTTCTCCAGGGTGCCGAGCTCCCGTGATAGACGCCGCCGCCGGTCGTGAAGTACGGCTGGAAGCCGAAGATCGCGAAGGGTGTCTGCAGCAGCACGTTCCCGGCGTAGGTCTTGAGGGCGGGCGCCAGCGATTGCTGATCTTCGGACGTGCTGGCGTACTCGAACTCGAAGCCGAGCAGGAGCAGTCCCGCGCCGACGGAGAAGCCCTGGGTCTTCCGGTTCTCCGGCGTGGTGTTCGTGCCGAGGAAGAGCGTCGCATCGGCGGCCGCCGGCGCGGCGAGCAGAAACAGAAAGAGCCACGTCAGAACGGTCGCTCGCGCGCTCATGCAGCCTCCTGGCCATGATAGTACAGATCGCGGCGCGACATGGACTTCCGCCTGAGCGCCGATCAGCAGCTGCTGCGGCAGAGCGTTCGCGAGTTCGCGGAAACCGAGATCCGCCCGCACGTCCGCGAGTGGGACGAGGCGCAGCATTTTCCGGACGAGCTCGTGCCGCCGCTCGGCGAGCTCGGCCTGCTGGGAATCCAGGTTCCGGAGCAGTACGGCGGCGCGGCGATGTCGGCCGTCGACTACTGCATCTGCATCGAAGAGCTGGCCCGCGTCGATCCCGGCGTCGCGCTCTCGGTTGCCGCGCACAACGGCCTGTGCTCGGCGCACATCCTGCTGTTCGGCACCGACGCGCAGAAGGCGACGTATCTCGCGCCGCTGGCGCGCGGCGAGAAGATCGGCGCCTGGGGCCTGACCGAATCCACGTCGGGCAGCGATGCCGCCGGCATGCGGACCACGGCCGTCCGGGCCGGTGCGTGTTGGGTCCTGAATGGCTCGAAGACCTTCACGACGCACGGCCGCGTCGGGCACGTGATGGTCGTCATGGCGGTGACCGACAAGGCGGCCGGGCCGCAAGGGCATCTCCGCCTTCATCGTCGAGCACGGCACTCCCGGGATGAGCGCCGGGCAAGAAGGAAGACAAGCTCGGCATGCGGGCGAGCGACACGAGCGAGGTCCTGTTCGACAACTGCCGCGTGCCCGCCGACGCCCTTCTCGGCGAGGAGGGACAGGGATTCGTCGACGCCATGCAGGTGCTCGATGCCGGCCGCATCGGCATCGCGGCGCTGTCGGTCGGCCTGGCGCAGGGCGCGTACGAAGCGGCGCTGCAGCTATGCGCAGGAGCGGAAGGCGTTCGGCAGGACGATCAGCACGTTCCAGGCGATCCAGTGGAAGCTGGCCGACAACGCGACGCGCATCGAGGCGGCGCGCCTGCTCACGTATCGCGCCGCCTACCTCAAGGACAGCGGTGCGACCCGGACGACGCATGGCGTCGTCGATGGCCAAGCTGTACGCGAGCGAGATCGCGGTCCGGGCGGCGGACGACTGCGTGCAGATCCACGGCGGCTACGGATTCGTGAAGGACTATCCCGCCGAGAAGTTCTTCCGCGACGTGAAGCTCACGACGATCGGCGAGGGCACGAGCGAGATCCAGCGGCTCGTCATCGCCCGGCAGTTGCTGGCGCGATGACCGCTCGGTCCGGCCTGGCCGAGCGCGTGCTCGCCGGCGAGCCGCGCGCCATCGCGCGCGCCATTTCGCTCGTCGAAGACGACGACGGCGCGGCGCGCCGACCTGATCCGGGCGATCTTCAGCCGCACCGGACGGGCGTATCTCGTCGGGGTCACCGGTCCGCCCGGCGCGGGCAAGAGCACGCTCGTCGATCGGCTCACCGCGGCGTATCGCGATCAGCGATTGACGGTTGGCGTGATCGCCGTCGACCCGACGAGCCCGTTCACCGGCGGCGCCGTGCTCGGCGATCGGCTGCGGATGCAGTCGCACGCCGCTCGACGAGGACGTCTTCATCCGCAGCATGGCGACGCGCGGTCATCTCGGCGGGCTGTCGCGCGCGACCGGCGACGCCGCGCTGGTGCTCGATGCCGCCGGCAAGGACGTCGTGATCATCGAGACCGTCGGCGTCGGGCAGGACGAGGTGGAGATCGTCCGCACCGCCGACGTCTCGATCGTGACGCTGGTGCCGGGAGCGGGCGACGAGGTCCAGGCGCTCAAGGCCGGCATCATGGAGATCGCCGACATCTTCGTCGTCAACAAGGCCGACCGCGAAGGCGCCGATCGGCTGGTGGCGGCCGTCGAGGCCAACCTGGCCTGCAGGCGTACGCTCCCGGGGAGTGGCGTCCGCCGATCGTCAAGACGGTCGCGACGAGCGGCAACGGGGTGGCCGAGCTCGTCGCGGCGATCTGGACGTTCCGCGGGACCGGCGAAGTGCCCGGCCAGGCCGAGGCGCGCCGGCGTGCGCGCGCCGAGCATCAGCTGCGCGAGCTGGTCACGCGCGGATTCATGGACCAGCTGGAGCGAACGTGCTGGCGCCAGGCGAGCTGACGGCGGTGGCGGCCAGGATCGCGGCACGCGAGCTCGATCCGTACACCGCCGCAGCGGGCTTCTGCGCGGCGAGCTCTGGGCTCCAGCGCCGTGACGCGCGCCAGGAGCACGAGCGCCGACGCCATCGGCTCGACGAGAGTGCATCGCGAGCATCAGCGTCAGTCGGCTGCGTGCCCCAGCGCCAGTAAAAAATGAAAGCCGTCCTCGATCACATCGGCATCGCCGTGCGGGATCTCGACGCGGCGCTGGCGTTCTATCGCGATGCGCTCGGCCTCGAGGTCGAAGCGTCCGAAGAGGTCGCCTCGCAGCGCGTGCGCGCGCATTTCGTTCCGGTCGGCGCAGCCAGCCTCGAGCTGCTGGAAGCGACGGCGCCGACTCGACGATCGCGAGATACGTCGACAAGCGCGGCCCCGGCCTGCACCACATCACCTGCGCGTCGAGGACATCGCGGCGGCGCTGGCGCAGCTGAAGGCCCGCGGGGCGCGGCTGATCGACGAGCAGCCGCGGCCGGGCGCGGAGGGCGCGCTCGTCGCGTTCATCCACCCGTCGAGCGCTCACGGCGTGCTGGTCGAACTGAAGCAGTCTCACGCACGTCTGACAATCTTCAAGTCTGAAATCTGACATTTCGCGTCACACCGTGGGCGATCTCGAGCTCGTCTCGCTGTGCGACGGGTTCTTCCGCCTCGACGGCGGGGCGATGTTCGGCGTCGTGCCGAAGGCCCTGTGGGGCGAACGGTACCCGGCCGACGACCGGAATCGCATCGAGCTCGCGATCCGGCCGCTGCTCGTGCGCGGCAGGCGCACGATGCTCATCGACGCGGGCTCGGCGACAAGGACGGACGAGGCCTTCCGCGAGCATCTACGCCGTGGATCGGCGGCGGAACCTGGATCACGCGCTCGCCGAAGCCGGCGTGGCTCCGGAGGACATCGACATCGTGCTGGCGACGCACCTGCACTTCGATCACGCGGGCGGGTTCACGGTCCGCGATCGCGGATGGCCGGCTGCGTCCCCGATTTCCGCGGGCGCGGTACGTCGTGCGCCGCGGCGAGTGGGAAGACGCGACGCATCCCAATGCCCGGAACCGCGGCAACTATCTGCCCGACGATTTCCTGCCGCTGATGCGGCGGGCGTGCTGGAACTGGTGGACGACGATCAGACGATCATGCCGGGCGTGAGGGTGCAGCGCACGGGCGGCCACACGATGCATCACCAGATGGTGCTGATCGAGTCGAACGGGCAGCGTGCGGCGTTTGCCGGCCGACTTGATGCCGACGGCCGCGCATCTGTCGCTGGCGTGGATTGCGGCGGTCGACCTGTATCCCGATGGAGACGCTGGCCGCCAAGCAGGCGTTCGTGGCGGAGGCGGCAGCCCAGAAGACGCTCGTCTTCTTCGATCACGATCCTCGGATTCAGGCCGGCGTACATCGTCGAACAGAACGGCCGGCGATCCCTTCAACCCCTATGAGCACACCGTCAGCAACCATCGGCATCATCGGCGGCAGCGGCCTGTACGACATGGCGGAGCTGACCGACCGCGAAGAGAAGCGGCTCACGACACCGTTCGGCGATCCGTCGGGCGCCGTATGTCCTCGGCACGCTGCGCGGACGGCGCGTCGCGTTTCTCGCGCGCCACGGCGCCGGCCACCGCATCCTTCCCTCGGAGCTGAACTTCCGCGCGAACATCTACGGCTTCAAGGTGCTCGGCGTCGAGCGCATCCTCTCGGCGAGCGCCGTCGGCAGCCTGAAGGAGGAGTACCGGCCGCTCGACATCGTCGTGCCGGATCAGTTCTTCGATCGGACCAAAGGCCGCATCAGCACGTTCTTCGGCCGCGGCCTGGTCGCGCACGTGGCGTTTGCGCATCCGGTGTGCGGCGATCTCGCCGGCGGTCGCCGCCGATTCGGCCGAGGCGGTCGGGGCGACGCGTCCATCGCGGCGGCACCTACGTCAACATGGAGGGGCCGCAGTTCTCGACGCTGGCCGAATCGAAGCTGTACCGGTCGTGGGGCATGGACGTGATCGGCATGACGAACCTCCAGGAGGCGAAGCTCGCGCGCGAGGCCGAGATCTGTTACGCGACGCTGGCGCTGGTCACCGACTACGACTGCTGGCATCCGGACCACGACTCGGTCACGGTGGACCTGATCATCGCCAACCTGATGCAGAATGCCGCGACGGCGCAGAAGACGATCGCCGAAGCGGTGTCGCGCCTGCCGTCGGACACGGACCTGCGCCTGCAAGGACGCGCTCGCGACCGCCATCATCACGCGGCCGGAGCACGTCCCCGAGCAGACGAAACGGGAACTCGCGCCGATTGTCGGAAAATACATGGGAAGCTGACGCTGCAGGGTGCTCAGTCTGAACTGCAGTCTGAAGGTGACAGAATGCGTTTCGTCGTGACCGGTTCGATCGCCTACGACTACCTGATGTCGTTTCCCGGGAAGTTCACCGAGCACTTCCTGCCGGAGCACTTCCATCGGGTGAGCCTCAGCTTCCTCGTCGATACGATGGACAAGCGGCGCGGCGGGTGCGCGCCGAACATCGCCTACACGCTCGCGCTGCTCGGCGAGCGTCCGCTGCTGATGGCGACGGCGGGCGAGGACTTCGGCGAGTACCGCACCTGGCTCGAGGCGGCCGGAGTCGACACCTCCGAGGTCAAGCAGGTGGCCGGGAAGTTCACCGCCTCGTTCTTCTGCTGGACCGATCAGGCGAACAACCAGATCGCGTCCTTCTATACCGGCGCGATGGCCAACGCCGGCGAGCTGTCGTTCCGGACGCTCGATGCCTGCGACCTGGCGATCATCTCGCCGAACGATCCCGAAGCGATGGTGCAGTATGCGGAGGAGTGCCGCGCGCTCGGCATCCGCTACATCTTCGACCCCGGGCAGCAGTGCGCGCGCATGGACGGCGGCGAGCTGACCGACGGCGTCAAGGGCGCGGCGATCGTCATCTGCAACGACTACGAGTTCGAGCTCCTGCGCCAGAAAACCGGCTTTGGCGAAGCCGAGATCCTCGAGCACAGCGAAGCCCTGGTCGTCACGCGCGGCGAGCACGGATCCTGGGTCTACACGCGACGCGGCCGTGCCGAAGTGCCGGCGGTTGCGCCGCGGCGGATCGTCGATCCCACGGGCGTCGGCGACGCGTTTCGCGGAGGCCTGATGAAGGGCTTGGCGCTGCGCCTGCCGTACGGCGTGTGCGCGCGAATCGGCAGCGTCGCGGCGACCTATGCGCTGGAGCACCTCGGCGGCCAGAGCCACGCGTACACGTGGGACGAGTTCACACAGCGGTTCGAGAGCCACTTTGGCCCGTTACCTGTCGGGAAGACCGAAGCCGCCGAACTGGAGAACTGACGGACGGGAGGAGTCATGAGACGCGCGGTCGCGGCGTTGATCGTTGCCACTGGCGCGGTGTCGATGCCGCTGGCCGCGCAGAACTCGCCGCAGGCGTGGGACGCGACGTTCCGCGGGCTGACGAGCGCCGCCAACATTGGCGAGTACATGCGCCGGTTGAGCGCGCGGCCGCATCACGTGGGTTCTCCGTACGGCAAGGACAACGCCGAATGGATGGCGGCGCGATTCAAGGAGTGGGGCTGGGACGCGCGCATCGAAACCTATGAGGTGCTGTTCCCGACACCGAAGGAACGCGTCGTCGAGATGGTTGCACCGACGACGTTCAAGGCGGCGCTTCGCGAGCCTGCCCTCGCGGTCGATCCCACCTCCGGGCAGACGGCGGAGCAGCTGCCGGGCTACAACGCGTACTCGATCGACGGTGACGTCACCGGCCCCCTCGTCTACGTCAACTACGGCCGGCCGGCAGACTACGAGGAACTGGAACGCCAGGGCATCTCGGTCAAAGGCGCGATCGTCATCGCGCGGTACGGTGCGTCATGGCGCGGCATCAAGCCGAAAGTCGCGGCCGAGCACGGCGCGGCGGGCTGCCTGATCTACTCGGATCCGGCCGACGACGGCTACGTGGTGGACGACGTGTTCCCGCAGGGTCCGATGCGGAACCGCGACGGCGTTCAGCGCGGCAGCGTGTTCGACATGCCGACGCATCCTGGCGACCCGTTGACGCCCTTCACCGCCTCGGTGCCGGGCGCCAAGCGGCTCGCCGTCAGCGCCGCGCCCACGCTCACCAGGATTCCGGTCCTGCCGATTTCCTACGGCGACGCACAGCCGCTGCTCGCGGCGCTCGGCGGCCCCGTTGTGCCAGCCGCGTGGCGCGGCGGCCTGCCGATGACGTATCACTACGGCCCGGGGCCCGCGCGGGTCCACCTGAAGCTCGCGTTCAACTGGGATATCAAGCCGATCTACAACGTGGTCGCGCGGCTCACCGGCTCGACGTTTCCTGACGAGTGGATCGTGCGCGGCAACCATCACGACGCATGGGTCAACGGCGCCCAGGATCCTGTCAGCGGCATGGCGCCGGAGCTCGAGGAGGCGCGTGCGCTCGGCGAGCTGGTCCGGCGCGGCTGGCGGCCCCGGCGCACCATTGTCTACACGGCGTGGGACGGCGAGGAGCCCGGGCTGCTCGGATCGACCGAGTGGGTCGAGCACCATGCCCAGGAACTGCGGCAGAAGGCGGTCGTGTACATCAACACGGACGGCAACGGCCGTGGATCGCTGAGCGCCGGCGGGTCGCATCCGCTCGAGACGTTCATCAACGGCGTGGCGCGCGACGTGGAGGATCCGGATGCCGGCGTCAGCGTCTGGAAACGGTGGCAATCGACCATCGTGGCGAACGGCACGACCGAAGAGCGGAACGCCGCGCGAACGCGGGCCGACCTTCGCATCGCTGCGCTCGGATCAGGATCGGATTACTCGCCGTTTCTCCAGCATCTGGGCACGGCGACGCTCAATCTCGGTTTCGGCGGGCTCGACGAGGACGGCATTTACCATTCGATCTACGACGACTTCTATCACTTCACCAAGTTCCTGGACACCGACTTCCGCTACGGCCGCGCTCTCGCGCAGACCGTGGGGACCGCCGTGATCCGTCTTGCCGACGCGGATCTCCTGCCGTTCGAGTTCACGAATCTCGCCGACACCGTGCAGGTCTACGTCAAGGACGTGCAGCAGCTCCTGACGACGGCGCAGGACACGGTCAGGGAACGCAACCGGCAGATCGAGGATGGGGTGTTCGCGGCACTTGCCGATCCGCGGCGTCCGATCAAGGCGCCGCAGGTCGAGCCCGTGCCGCCGGCGATAAACTTCGCGCCGCTCGAGAACGCGTCTGCCGCGCTCACGCGCGCGGCGGAGCGCTACAAGAAGGCGGCCGCCGCGGCGCGGCCGCGCCTGGCCTCGCATCCCGACGTCCTGCGGTCGGTCAACGAGCGCTTGATTCAGAGCGAACGACAGCTGACCGACGAAGGCGGCCTGCCGCGGCGCCCGTGGTACCGCCACCTGCTCTACGCGCCCGGCTTCTACACCGGCTACGCCGTCAAGACGCTGCCGGGAGTTCGCGAGGCGATTGAGCAGAAGCACTACGACGAAGCTGAGGCCGAGGTCGTTCGCATTGCGCGTGCGCTGGGTCGCGAGACGGCATTGATTGAAGCCGCCGCGGCCGATCTCGAACGGCTACGCTAAGTGGAGTTGGAGAGTTGATGGAGTTAGAGAGTTGAGTGAGATCCGTAACTGAGTCACCAACGTCGACCAATCTCTCCAACTCTCCAACTCTCTAAGTCGAACTCAGGAGGGCGCCGAGCCCGACCAGGTAGGTCGCTGACGCCGCGAGGAATGTCGCGCTGAATCCCCAGTTCATGGCGATGAAAATCGCCAGCGTGGCGCCGACGACGGAGAGGGCACCGTTCATCCCCCAGGCCCAGGTCAGCATCTGAGGCGACCGCGAGGCCAGCAGCCGGATGCCGGCCGGCATCGGAATGCCCAAGACCATCCCGATCGGCACGAGGGTCGCGACGGCCAGGAGGATGCGCCCGGTCCGCGAGAACGGGATCGCCCAGGCGATGAACGGCGCGACGACGGCGATCGCCAGGAGCCCGATCACGACGATCGCGACCAGCGCGACGGCCGTGTTGCGGCGCAGCGATTCGGGCGCGAAGCGCCGGCTGAGCGCGGCGCCAATGCCGGTGCCCAGGAGCAGCGAAAAGAGCGTCACCGTCAACGAGTACACCGGGTGACCAAGCAGCAGGACGAACCGCTGCAGCACGGCCACTTCAATCAGCATGAATCCGGCTCCCAGCGAGCCGAAGTAGACCAGCCACGACAGCCAGCCGGCCGGGCGGTCGCCGCCCGCGACGATGAGCGGACCCACGACGAACCCGGCGACCAGCGCAGCTGAGATACCCATGAGCGTCAGCAGCGCGCTGAGGCCGTTTCCGAACAGCATCGCCCGCCCGAACGCCACGGCGAGCTGGTCCTCGAGCTTCGTCGTGTGAAAGAAGAACGGTCGGTCATCCGTCGTCGGCCTGATGTCCTGCTCGTAATTGTCGTAAAAGCGCTCGCGATCCGGGGCGACGATGAGGTTGGCGTAAGCAGCGGTTTCCGTGCCCTCGACCCACTCGCCAGGAGGCGGTGCGATGGGGCCCTCGTTGCCAGGCGCATAGAGAATGCGGAACTGCAGGCGGTCGGCGAGCGTACGGAGCTGAGAGAGCTCCTCGGACGTGAACGGCGACTTCTTGAGGAGGAACGTCGCCACGCGGTCGTGCTGAATGATCGCCAGGCGTGAGGCGGCATCCCAGCCGCGCCGCGCGCAGGCCTCCTGCGCGAGGGACACGAGCCGGAGGCCATCGAACACCCATCGGGTAATCGTCAGGATGCCGTTGTCGTTCAGGTGATCGAGATAATCGGTGAACGCTTCGACGGTGTACAGCGTGTTCTCCGTCAGCGTGTAGGCGCCAGCCGCCGTGGCAGCCCAGGTGTCGACGAGCGATGCCTGGATGACGTCGTACTCGTCGGACGAGCGCCGGACGAAGCTCCTGCCATCGTCGACCGCGACGCGGACGTGCGGGTGATCGTAGATGCCGCCCGAGAAATCCCGGAAGGCGCCGCGCATGACGTCGTTGGCAATGATGGGATTGATTTCGACGCCGTCGACGCGTGCAGCCCCGAAGACCAGCGCCGAGGCGAGGTCGCGGCCACCCCCGGGCCCGATCACCAGCGCCGTGAACCCCGAAGGTTTCAGGTGATAGGCGAGAGCCGTCAGCTCGTAGCGCAGGTAACCGGCATTGGAGAGATCGGGCGTGACGTGAGCAATCGGTGTCGACGCGGCCGAGTCGATGTCCATGAACTTCGTATCGGGAAGCTCACCCGGAATAGGTGGGACTCAGCGACCAGTCGCCGTGGGCGCGTTCGTACACGCCGATCCGGGAGAACGAATTCCACTTGCTGAACAGGATGCGGTCGCCCTGGTGTCCTTTCGTATCGGTGACGTCGAAGGTTCCGAGGCCGGAGAGCTGACTGGCCAGCGGTACCAGCACGACAGCAGCCGCCGCCAGCCCAATCGTGCTGCGGCGGGATGGTGGGGAGAACAGGACGGCGGCCAGCGCGGCAAGAGCGGTCGCCACCAGCACGACGCCGGGCGCCCCGAGGACGTTCAGCAGGGGGATGAGGACGAGACACCCGAGCGCGGCGCCGGTCAGGTCGGCGGCATACACGACGTTGATGCGCGCTGCCAGCCGGCTGATGGCGAGGGTGAGGACGAGGCCCCCGGTGAAGAACGGAATGGCCGCCAGCGCGTAGATCGCCAGCATCAGCGCGAGATTCGAGGGCGAGTAGTTGAGCCCGACGCGCAAACGGACGAGCGCGAACAGGGCGACGATGGTGCTCGCCGCGTAGACGAGCGCCTGGCGGGCGAGCAGCGCCTCGGTCTCGTGCCGCTCGAGCGCGCGCCGGCGCAGGTACGCGTAAACGCCGCTGGCGCTCAACCCGAACAGGGCAATCGAAATCGCCAGAAACGCGAAATGGTAGTACATGACGACCGAGAAGATGCGCGTCAGCGCGAGCTCGGTCATGAGGAGAGAAGCAGCAATGGCCGCGACGGCCGCCAGGGTACGCACGGCACAAGTCTAGCCTTATCCGAGGGGCTTCGCCCCTCGGACTCCCCAACACGCTCCCTCTCGCGCGCCGCTTCGACGGCGCGCTCCTTTCGCGTGGCTCGCTCGCGCGCTCGCTCGCGACGACAGGCCAACCGGTTTGTAAGATAGCTTCTACTGCGTTGACAACGTGCGGAGGTTCCACAAGGATGAGCGCCCACTCATCGTGACCGGGCTGGTCGTTGCGGGGGCGGCGGTGGTCTGGGCGGCGATGCTGCCGGCGGCTGCCTACGCGGCCGCGCTGCCTGCCGATCGGTCGGCGGCGCAGGTGTTCGCGTTCGCCGTCTACGCGTTCGGCAGCGCGATCTGCCATCAGCGGGACGAGCGGTCGTTCCACCTCTTCGCTGAGCAGCTTCCCGTGTGCGCTCGCTGCACCGGACTCTATGCCGGCGCGGCGATCGCGGCCATTTCGTACGTCGGGCTCTTTCGCAGGCTCAAATCCGGCCCTGGCCCGAGCGGAGTCGAGGGCCCTCCCTCCAGGGCGGCTGGGACTGGCACCGCCCGCCTGCTGCTCGCGTCCGCCGCCGTGCCGATGGTGGCGTCGCTCGTCTACGAATGGACGACCGGCGACGTGCCATCCAACATGGCTCGCGCGGGAACCGGCATCGTGTTCGGCGGTGCCGTGGCGTATGTCATTCTGGCTGCGGTCGATTCAACAAGGTAAACTACCGGTCCGTGCGTGACGGCGTCGCAGAAGACTTCCAGACGGGTGCGCTCGTGCTCCTGTGCGTCGCCGCGTGGGCCATCCCCGGCGCCGGGCATCTCTGGCTGGGCCGCCGCGCCAAGGGGCTGGTCTTCCTGGTCGCCATTCCGCTGATGTTCGCCATCGGGCTGGCCTTGTCGGGCCGGCTGTTTCCCTTCGACTTCAGCCAGCCGCTCGTGGTGCTGCAGGCCCTGGCCGACCTGGGAATCGGCGTGCCGTACTTCGTGGCCAACGCGATCGGGGCCGGGGCCGGCAACGTCCGCGCGGTGACCTACGAAGCCGGCAATGCCTACATCATCGTCGCCGGCCTGCTGAACCTGCTGGTCGTCATCGACGTGTACGACGTCGCGCTGGGCCGGAAGTGATGGCGAGCCATCTGCTCCTGCTCGCGGGGTTTGCGTTCTTCGTCTCGCTGGTGTTTGCCGTCCTCGCCAAGGACCATCCGCGCGATCAACTGAAATTCGGCGGGCTGCTCTTCGCCGGGTTCGTCGGGACGGCTATCGCGATCAGCTGGCTGATGTTTCCGTTTCCGTTCTGAGGGAGGGTCAGACCTGACCCCTTCTTGTTTTGCGTGCGCGCGCGATGGAGGAGGCCGTTCGCCGTCGGGTTCAACTCTGGGCGCCAGTGGCGATCTACATGGCGCTCATCTTCGGCATCTCCTCAATCTCCAGCCCGCCGGATCTGTCGACGTCGATTGGCGACAAGGGCGGACACGCGATCCTCTACTCCGGCCTTGCGGCGCTGTTGATCCGCGCGCTGGCCGGCGGCTGGTGGCGATCGTTCGGGGTCCGGATTGCGGCTGGGGCCATCACGCTTTCGACGCTTTACGGGGTGACCGACGAGATCCATCAGATGTTCGTCCCGCCTCGTACGGCTGAACTCGCCGATCTCGCCGCTGACGCGATCGGATCCGTCGTCGCCGTCGCGGTGCTGTACGCGGCGCAGGCCGTCCGGTCGCGTCTGGGCCGATGATCTCGACCATTTTCAATTCCCAATTGTAAATTGTAGATTCTTACCGCCATGCCCTTTGACAACCTGCTCGTCGATCGCGACGGCGCCGTCGTGGTCATCACCATCAACCGGCCCCGCGTCCTGAACGCTCTCAACACGCAGACCCTCGACGAGCTTCGCCGCGTGGTGCTGGACCTGAAGCAGGACGATGGCGTGCGGGCCATCATCGTGACCGGAGCGGGGGACAAAGCGTTCGTCGCCGGCGCCGACATCAACGAGCTCGCGGTGCTGTCGCCGCCGGCCGGCCGCGAGCATGCCCTCGCCGGACAGCACGTCCTCGACTTGATCGAGAACCTCGGCAAACCAGTCATTGCCGCGATCAACGGCTACGCGCTGGGCGGCGGCTGCGAGCTCGCGATGGCATGCACGCTTCGACTGGCCGCCGACACGGCGAAGCTCGGTCAGCCGGAAATCAATCTCGGCCTCATTCCCGGCTATGCTGGCACGCAGCGCCTGGCCCGCCTGGTCGGGACTGGCAAGGCGATGGAGATCATCCTCACCGGGACGCCGATTGGCGCCGCGGAAGCGGAACGCATCGGGCTCGTCAATCGCGTCGTTCCCGCGGCGGACCTGATGAGCGAGGCGAAGAAGCTCGCCAGCCACCTCTCAGCGCAGGCGCCGGTGGCGGTCCGCTACATCATCGCGGCCATCAACAAAGGCGTCGAGATGGGATTTGCCGAGAGCGCGGTGTTCGAGGCGACGCTCTTCGGCCTCGTGGCGTCGACCGAGGACATGCGCGAGGGCACGCGCGCGTTTCTGGAGAAGCGAAAAGCCGAGTTCAAGGGCAGGTAGGGCGGGCAGGGTGGGCAGGGCAGGAAGGGCAGGCAGGGCAGGTAGGGCGGCAGGGCCGGTAGCGCAGGTAGGGCAGCTAGCGTGGGTACGACACGAGCGCCTGCGGCCATGCCGAGCCGAGGACAAGCGAATCCGAGGCGAGGCATCAGCGTAAGTTCGCGGCGGGGGTGGGGCCCCGCCGCCAGTGGAAAAAAGTGATCACTCTGGAAGGCAGCCAATCGGCGAAGGGGATGCGGTTTGCGGTCGTGGTGTCGAAGTACAACGACTTCGTGACGGATCGGCTGCAGGCGGCCGCGCTCGCGGCCCTGGACGCCGCGGGCGTGGACGGTGGCGACATCACGGTCCTGCGGGTCCCTGGCGCCTTCGAGATTCCGGCGGCTGCCCGGCAGGCGGCGAAGACCGGGAGCTTCCAGGCGATCGTCTGCCTGGGGTGTCTCATCCGCGGCGCCACGCCGCACTTCGAGTACATCTCGTCCGCGGTGTCGCATGGGCTGACCGATGCCGCCGGGGCGACCGGCGTGCCGATGGCGTTCGGGGTGCTGACGACCAACTCGGTGGAAGAGGCGCTCGAGCGCGCCGGCGACGGTCCCTCCAACAAGGGCTGGGAGGCGGCGATGGCGGCTGTCGAAATGGCGACGCTGCTGCAGCGGATGACGCCGGCCCGGCACCTCCCGTGAAAAAGGACCTGCGGCATCGCGCCCGCGAGGCGGCCCTGCAGATCCTGTATCAGTGGGAAATCGGGCAGACCGACGTGCCGCGGGCGACCGAGACGTTCTTCTCGCTGCAGTGGCCCGACGAGACGCCGCCGCCGGAGGAGCTGCGGTCGCAGGCGGCCGATCTGGCCGAGGAGACCGTCCGCCATCTGGCGCGGATCGACGCGCTCATCGCCGAGACCACCGAGCGGTGGCGCCCCGAGCGGATGGCCGTCATCGACCGGCTGATCATGCGGCTCGCCATCTGCGAGCTGCTGCGCCCGGTTTCGATGCCGCCCCCGGTCATCATCAACGAAGCCCTCGAGCTGGCACGGACCTTCAGCACCGAAGAATCCGTCAAGTTCATCAACGGGATGCTGGACGCCATTCGAAAGAAGGTCGCGTCGTAGCGCTATGTCATCGCAGGACGAACAGATCGCCCAACGCCGATCGAACCTTCAGCAGCTCGAGCAACTGGGGATCGACGTCTACCCCCGCCGCTTCGATCGGCGCCACACCGTCTCCGATCTGGTTGCGGCGCACGGGTCGAAGGGTCACGACGAGCTGGAGGCCGAACGGCCCGAAACGGTCACGAGCGGCCGGATTCTGGCGGTCCGCTCGTTTGGCAAGGCGAACTTCCTGGCCATCTCCGACGGATCGGCGAAGATCCAGATCTATATCCGGCAGGACTCGCTGCCGCCGCTCGACTTCCAGATCTTCAAGCTGCTGGATTTCGGCGACTGGATTGGCGTCGAGGGCCGGCTGTTCCGCACCAAGACCAACGAGCTCACCATCTGGGCGTCGCGGCTGCACTTCCTCGCGAAGTGCCTCCTCCCGCTGCCCGAGAAATGGCACGGGCTCACCGACGTGGAAATCCGGTACCGCCAGCGCTACCTCGACCTCGTGGTCAATCCCGATTCGCGGCGTGTGTTCGAGGTGCGAAGCCGCGTGGTGACGGCGATCCGGAGCTTCATGACCGCGCGCGGGTACCTCGAGGTCGAGACGCCGATGATGCAGCCGATCGCCGGCGGCGCGCTGGCGCGCCCGTTCGTCACGCACCACAACACCCTCGACATGGAGCTGTACCTCCGCGTCGCGCCGGAGCTGTACCTCAAGCGGCTGGTCGTCGGCGGGCTCGAGAAGGTGTTCGAGATCAACCGCAACTTCCGGAACGAAGGGATTTCGACGCAGCATAATCCCGAGTTCACGATGATGGAGTTTTACGAGGCCTACTCGGACTACCAGGCGCTGATGACCCTGACCGAGGAGCTCTTCGCCACCGTGGCTCGGGAGGCGATCGGCACCGACGAAGTCGCCTTCGGTGAACACCGCATCTCCTTGAAGGCGCCGTTTGCCCGGGTGTCCCTGCGAGACGCCGCCCGTGAAGCCGCGGCCAGGCGGCTGGGCCGGTCGGTCGAGGAGTCGGAGCTCCGGCAGCGCGAGCCGGCTGCGGCGCTGGCCGGCAGGCTGGGCGTCGAAGTGAAGCCCGGCGACGGCGCCGGCAAGATCACGATGAGCCTCTTCGAGGCGCTGTGCGAGGATCGTCTGGTGCAGCCGACGTTCGTCCACGACTTCCCGACGGAGGTGTCCCCCCTGTCGAAGCAGCGTCCGGACGACCCCGAGACCGTCGAACGGTTCGAGCTGTACATCGGCGGTGTCGAGGTGGCCAATGCTTTCAGTGAGCTCAACGATCCGGTCGAACAGCGCCGGCGGTTCGAGGCCCAGCTGAGCAGCCGCGCTGGCGGGGACGTCGAGGCACACGCGATGGACGAAGACTACATCCGCGCGCTGGAGTACGGCCTGCCGCCGACCGCCGGCGAGGGTGTCGGCATCGACCGGCTCGTGATGCTCCTCACGAACAGTCCATCGATCAGGGATGTCATACTGTTTCCGTTGATGAGGAAGAGGGAATAGTTGAACGTCCCATTCGAGCTTCACGTCGCCTTCCGGTATCTCATCGCCAAGCGCAAGCAGGCGTTCATCTCGGTCATCTCGTTCATCTCCGCGCTTGGCGTCACCGTCGGTGTGATGGCGCTGGTCATCGCCCTGGCGCTGATGACCGGGCTGATGCAGGAAGTCCGCGACCGGATTCTCGCGTCCAACCCGCACATCTACGTGTGGAAGCGCGGCGGCATTACCGATTACCGCGCCGAAGCCGACCGGCTCCGGCAGGTGCCGCGGGTGCTCGGCGCGGCGCCCGCCATTCTCGACCAGACGCTCGCTTACGCGCGCGGCGTCAGCTCGCCGATCCAGATCAAGGGGATCGACCCGCACATCGAGCAGCAGGTCACCGACATTCAGTCGGCGCTGCGGAGCGGGAGCCTCGACGATCTGGAGGCGTCCGAGGATCGGCTGCCGGGCATCCTGCTCGGCGCGCAGCTGGCGGTCAAGATGGGTGTCAGGGTCGGCGACGAGATCAAGGTCGATTTCGCCCGACCTTGCGCCGACGGGCCTCTCGCTCCGTCCGCGTCCGCTGCGCGTCGCGGGGACGTTCGAGCTCGGCCTGCCCGAGTTCGACTCCACCTATGGCTACGTGTCGATCGAGACCGCGAAGCGGACGCTCGGCAAGGACCACATCGACTTCATCCAGCTCCGCGTCGACGACATCTGGGCCGCGCCGCAGATTGCCGCGCAGATCGACAGCCTGGGCGAAGGCGACTACCTGACCGAGGACTGGGCCGACATGAACCAGTCGTTGTTCGGCGCGCTGTCGCTCGAGCGGAAGGCGATCTCGCTCGCCATCGCGCTGATCGTCATGGTGGCCGCGCTCAACATCGTCGCGTCGCTGATCCTCATGGTGATGGAGAAGCACCGCGACATCGCCATCCTCAAGACGATGGGCGCGAGCGCGCGAAGCATCATGGCGATCTTCATGCTGCAGGGGGTGATCATCGGCGTCATCGGCACGACCGTCGGCACGATTGCCGGGGTTGTCGCCGCGACGCTGGCCGACCGCTATCACCTCGTCTCGGTGGCCCCGGACATCTACATGGTGTCCTACATGCCGTTCACCGTCCGGCCGGTGGATCTGGTGATAGTGGTCGCCTCCGCGATGGTGATCTGCTTCGTCGCGACCATCTATCCGTCGAGGCAAGCCGCCCGCCTCGATCCGGCGCAGGCGCTGAGATACGAGTAAGCGTCGCGTGTCGACCAATCAGGCAGCCACGAAAGCACGAAGGAAAGCCACGAAAGCGCGAAAACACGAAAACAGCTTTTGATGCGGTCTTTTTCGTGATTTCGTGTTTTCGTGTGTTCGTGCGTTGTAGCTGTCGATGGCGTTTCTGGAAGCCCACGGCGTCACCAAGAGCTACACCGTGGGCTCGCAGCAGCTGGTCGTGCTCCGCGACCTGGATCTCGTGGTCGAAGCGGGCGAGATGGTCGCCGTGGTCGGCGCGTCCGGGGTGGGGAAGAGCACGTTGCTGCATGTGCTCGGCGGCCTTGATGCGGTCGACGGTGGGACGATTGCCATCAACGGCATCGACCTGACGCGGCTCGCGGACGGCGAGCGCGTGGCGTTCCGCAATCAACACGTGGGGTTCGTCTTCCAGTTTCATCACCTGCTGCCGGAGTTCACCGCCGTCGAGAACGCCGAGATGCCGATGCGGATCGCGCGGCTCCGCGTGGGGGAGTCGCGCGCGCGGGCCGACGAACTCCTGCGGCGCGTCGGGCTCGGTGAGCGGCTGACACACCGGCCCGGCATGCTGTCGGGCGGCGAACAGCAGCGCGTCGCCGTGGCGCGGGCGCTCATCATGCGTCCGAGCGTCCTCCTCGCCGACGAGCCGACGGGCGATCTCGACGAACAGACCGCGGATGCCCTGCACGCGCTCCTGCGCGACATGCACGCGGCCTACGGCCTCACCTCAATCATCGCCACCCACAACCCGCGCCTGGCCGCCGCGTGCGACCGCATCCTGCGCCTCGAAGGGGGGCGCCTGACGGCGGCGTCCGCCCGTGTTCCAGTCTGAGCCACGCCTCCCGGACCTGCGACCGACCGATAAGTACCTCGACCGGGCACGCGAGTTGCGATCCCAGCGTCTAAATGGTGGGGCGTGAACCCTAATGATGACAGTAAGTTATACGCAGAATGCGGTTGGGTTTCGCGGGAGGCGTCTGTATAATGTGGTCATCGCCTCCGTGACCACAACTGCATCTGCTTTCACCTAGGTAGGCCGGATGTTCGAACGGTACACCGAACGGGCCAGGCGAGTTCTCTTTTTCGCTCGTTACGAGGCCAGTCAGCTCGGTAGCATCTCTATCGAGACCGAGCACCTCCTCCTCGGCCTGATCCGCGAGGGGAAAGGGCTCACCAGCCGGATTTTTGCCCGGTCGCACCTGTCGCTCGAAAACATCCGCAAAGACATCGAAGGGCGAACCGTTTTCCGCGAGAAGGTTTCGACGTCGGTCGAAATTCCCTTCAGCGCGGAAACCAAGCGGGTTCTGCAGTTTGCGGCCGAGGAAGCCGACCGCCTGCTCCACAACTACATCGGGACCGAGCACCTGCTCCTCGGCATCCTGCGGGAAGAGCGGTCGGTGGCCGCCTCCATCCTCATGGAAAAGGGGATGCGGCTCAACGCCGTCCGCGAGGATATCGTCCAGCTCCTGAATGAAAAGACGACGCTGACGCGTGTGAAAGAGACGCCGCTGCTGGCCGAATTCAGCCGCGATCTCACCGAGTCGGCGATGAAAAACCAGCTGGATCCGCTGGTGGGCCGCGAACACGAGCTCGAGCGCGTGCAGCAGGTGCTCTGCCGCCGCACCAAGAACAATGCCGTGCTCATCGGCGAGCCGGGCGTGGGCAAGACGGCCATCGTCGAAGGGCTGGCGCAGAAAATCGTCTACGGCGACGTTCCCCACTTTCTGGCAGACAAAAGGATCCTTGCGCTCGACATTTCGTTGATTGTCGCCGGCACGAAATACCGTGGTCAGTTCGAAGAGCGCCTGAAGGCGATCATGAAGGAGCTGACCGACAACCCGAACATCATCGTCTTCATCGACGAGCTTCATACCCTCGTCGGTGCCGGGTCGGCCGAGGGGTCGCTCGACGCGGCGAACATCCTCAAGCCGGCGCTGTCGCGCGGCGAAATCCGGTGCATTGGCGCCACGACGCCGGCGGAATATCGCAAGTACATCGAGAAAGATCGCTCGCTGGAGCGCCGGTTCCAGGCCATCAAGGTCGACCCTCCCGGCGAGAGCGAGACGATCGAGATCCTCACCGGGGTCAAGGACCGGTACGAGACGTTCCACCACGTCGAGTACACCCGGGAGGCGATCGAGGCCGCGGTCTATCAGTCGAACCGGTACATCACCGACCGCTTCCTGCCCGACAAGGCGATTGACCTGGTCGACGAGGCCGGCGCGCGCGCCAAGCTGCGCGAGGCGGGCTACAGCGAGGAGTTCGGCGAGATCAACAAGAGCATCCGCGTCGCCGTCGAGCAGTGGGAAAGCGCCTCGTCGCAGAAGGACTTCGAGAAGGCGCAGTTCTACCGCGAGCAGGAGATGGCGGCGCGCGAGAACCTCGTGTCGATCCGCGAGAAGTTCGACGTCAAGTCGAGCACGCGGAAGGTGGTCGTCGGCAAGGCCGAGATCGACGAAGTCGTGTCGAAGTGGACCGGCGTGCCGATCGCGTCCATCAACCAGGACGAGGGCGACAAGCTGCTGCGCATGGAGCAGGAGCTGCATCGCCGCGTGATCTCCCAGGAAAAGGCGATCTCGGCGATCTCGCGCGCGATTCGGCGCTCGCGCGCGGGGCTCAAGAGCCCGAACCGCCCGGTCGGCAGCTTCGTGTTCCTCGGCCCGACCGGCGTCGGCAAGACCGAGCTCGCGCGGGCGCTCGCGAACTTCCTGTTCGGCAGCGACAATGCGCTCATCCGCTTCGACATGTCCGAGTACATGGAAAAGCACTCGGTGTCGAAGCTGATCGGTTCGCCGCCCGGATACGTCGGGCACGAGGAGGGCGGTCAGCTCACCGAGAAAGTGAAGCGCAATCCGTATTCGGTGGTGCTGCTCGACGAGGTCGAGAAGGCGCACCCCGACATCTTCAACATCCTGCTGCAGGTGTTCGAGGATGGCCACCTGACCGACGGCCTGGGGAATCGTGTGAACTTCAAGAACACGATCATCATCATGACGTCGAACATCGGGGCCCGCTTCATCCAGAAGAAGAGCTCGATGGGGTTCCAGACCTCCGACACGAGCGCGATCGACAAGAGCGTCTCGGACATGGTGCTCGGCGAAGTGAAGAGGACCTTCAACCCGGAATTCATCAACCGCATCGACGAGATCATCGTCTTCGAGGCACTCACCGACGACGACCTGCGGCGCATCATGGCGCTGCTCGTCACGCAGCTCAACGAGAACCTCACGGATCGCAAGCTGAAGATCTCGCTCACCCCGGACGTCGTCGACTGGATTATCGAGGTCACCTGCAAGGACCGCTCGTACGGCGCGCGGCCGCTGCGCCGCGCCATTCAGCGCTATGTCGAGGATCCGCTGTCGGAGGAGCTCATCCGAGGGCACCTGCGAGGTGGGGACATCGAGGTCTACCTCGACACCGGGACGCTCGCCTACCGCCCTGCGGGTGAGCTGGAGACCGGGCGGAAACTCGCCTAGTATCTGGATCTGGTAATTGGGTAATCTGGTAATCGGGTGATTGATTGCCAGGTTTCCCTGGCCGTCAGCTTGTTCGTTGGATCCAATTACCCGATTGTTCAATCACCCGATCTACCCGATTAGACGGCCGAAGGCCGTCGAGCCCCGTCTAATTATCTAGTAAACTTAGGCGTCGGTTCTCAGGAAAGCCCGGATGATCAAGTACTTAGCACTCGCTGCGGCGCTGGCCGGACCGATGGTGCCTGCCGCCGCCGCGCAGGATCAGCGCGCCGACGCGTCGCGCAATCCCACGACCGTCTGCGGCATCCCGTTGGGGCCGCCGGCCGCGCTCCCGCCCGCCAACTCCGCTCCCATCGTCTGGCAGATCGTGCCGTGCTTCGAGAAGCAGGGCAACGTCACGCTCGTCGATCCCCAGACCTATCTGTATTACATGCAGATTCAGCAGAAGCGCAGCATCCCGTCTCAGGGCGTGTGGGTGACTTACGACGAGAGCGTCGAGCAGCTCATGCGCGAGGACTTCACGCGCCTGTACAACACGAACTTCCTCGACAACATCTCGATCGAGACGCAGGACTACACGTTTTCGAATGGCGTCGATCGGCAAGATCCTCCTCTACAACATGGAGGAGCGGCAGCGGGTCAAGATCGTCACCTACCAGCACTCCAAGAAATTCGAGGACACCAAGATCGACGAGAAGCTCAAGGAGCTGGGCTCCGAGATCCGCCTCGACACGTTCATCGACGCGGCGCTCCTGAAGAAGGCGAGCGGCATCATCCGCGACATGATGCGCGAGAAAGGATTCCAGTTCGCCGAGGTGCGTCCGGAGATCGAGGAGCTGGCCGGCGGGCCGAAGCTGGTCCGGCTGACGTTCCACATGGACGACGGTCCGAAGGTCCAGATCAAGAACATCGACTTCATGGGCAACCGCGCGCTCAGCGACGGCACGCTGCAGGGCGCGATGAAGCAGAACAAGGAACGCTGGACCTGGTCCTGGATTACCGGCCGCGGCACCTACCAGGAAAACCTGTTCGAAGAAGACGCCCAGCGGATCATCGAAAAGTATCGCGAGAAAGGCTTCATCTTCGCGCAGGTCGGCGCGCCCGAGCTGAAGTACCTCGGCGACTCTCCCGATGGCGATACGCGGTGGGTCGAGCTCCGCGTCCCGGTGATTGAAGGCGATCGCCACCGCGTCGGCAACTTCACCTTCGAAGGCAACACGGTCGTGAAGGCCGATGCCCTCCGGACGCTGTTCGAATTGAAAGAGGGCGACTGGTACAGCCAGAAGGCGATTCGAAAGGGATTCCAGAAGGCCCAGGAAGCCTATGGCTCGATGGGTTATTACGAGTTCACCGGATATCCCGAGCCGGTCGCTCGCGACACGTCCGGCGGCGCCGCCAACGGCAACGGTAGTGGCGACGGCAACGGATCAGCTGCCCAGAAGCCGGCGACCGCCGGTGCGTCTGCTCGATCGTCCTCGCCCCCCATCGTCGACATCACGATGCGCCTGCAGGAAGGGAAGCAGTACTTCGTCAACCGCATCACGTTCGTCGGCAACACGACGACGCGCGACAACGTGATCCGGCGCGAGCTGCGGCTCTACGAAAACTCGGTCTTCAACACGATGGCGCTGCAGAACAGCATCAAGCGCATCAATCAGCTCGGCTACTTCAAGTCGCTGGAAGGACCGGGCAAGGACGTCATGATCGAAAAGACGGCGGGCCGCGACGACCGGCTCGACGTCGCGCTCAAAGTCGAGGAGCAGAATCGCAACCAGCTCACCTTCGGCGCGGGGGTCTCGCAGTTCGAGGGCTTCTTCGGCCAGCTGTCGTTCCAGACCGCCAATTTCATGGGCCGCGGCGAAAGCCTCACCGTGTCGCTCCAGGGCGGGCAGCGGGCGCAGAACTTCACGGTCGCCTTCACCGAGCCGTTCCTCTTCGACCGCAACATCACGGCCGGCGTCAATCTCTTCAAACAGCAATACCGCTACATCAGCCAGTTCACCCAGAACTCGCAGGGCGGCGCGCTCACGTTCGGGATTCCCGCTCGGCCGCGGCTTCACGCGGATGTTCACGAACTACAGCTACGAGCAGGTTCGTGTCACCGAGCTGAGCCAGGCGTACCAGGACGCGGCGCTGCTCCGCCGCAACCCGTTCCTGTTCGATTCGCTGCTCATCGGCCTCAACGGCGAGCGGCGGATCAGCAAGGTCACGCCGAGCATCATTCACAACACCGTGGATCAGCCGATCTTCCCGACGAGCGGCAAACGGCTGTCGGCCTCGATCGATCTGGCGGGCCTCGGCGGCAATACGAGCTTCTACAAGCCGCAGCTCGAGGGGATCTATATCTGGCGGCAGGGCGGCCGCTTCTCACTGGCCTCACGCGGGCAGATCGAACTCATCAACCCGTATGCCGGGACCCGGCAGCTGCCGATCTTCGAGAAGCTGTTTCTCGGCGGCGAGTACAGCGTCCGGGGCTTCGACATCCGCTCGATCGGGCCGACCGATCCAGTGACCGGTCTCGTCCTCGGCGGCAACAAGAGCCTGCTGTTCAACGTCGAGCAGAACATCAACATCGCCGGCCCCGTGCGGTTGATCCTGTTCTTCGATGCCGGCCAGGTCCGCCCGCAGGGCGAGGGCTTCGGCTGGACCCAGGACGTGCTGCAGGTCGATCTAGCCTCCGTTGAGAGGCCGATCCTGTTCGATCCGAACACGAGCGGCCTGAGCGATCCGAGTGCCCCGGCGGTTCCCACGAAGCTCGTGACGCAGAAGGCGTTCAAGACGTCCACGGGCGCCGAGGTCCGATTCTTCATGCCGGTCTTGAACGTGCCGTTCCGGTTGATCTTCGCCTACAACCCAAGCCGGGAAGGCGTCATGGATCAGTCCACGCTGCGGCCGCAGGAGGCGTTCCAGTTCCGGTTCGCGGTGGGGACGACGTTCTGATCGAGATCGAGCAGGGCGGGCAGAGGGGCTGGCGTGTGTTCCGGGCGGCCGCCTTCGCTGGCTTCGCCAGCTTTGGCGCGCCAAGCCCGCCAGCGCCGTCCGTCCTTGCTGCCCGCCTTGCTATAATTACCCGCTTAAATCAGCGAAAGGATTCCGCGTAATGAGACGTCTTGCTGTCGCCGTGCCGGCTGCGCTGCTGGTGAGCGCCATGTCGGCGTTCGCCCAGGCACCGGCCGCACCGCCCGCGGGCCAGGCTCCCGCGCAGCCCAAGCCAACTGCCCCGGCGCAGCCGGCGACGAAGCCCGCGCCAGCGCCCGACCCCGGCGCCGCCCCCCGCTCCGCCGAAGCCGTTCCCGCAGGGCGCCAAGGTGGCGTTCGTGAACCTGCAGGCGGTCTTCCAGCTCTCGGCCGACGGCAAGGCTGCCGCCGCGAAGGTTCAGTCGCTCACCACGCAGAAGCAGGCGCAGATTGCCGAACGGCAGAAACTGCTCCAGGCCAACCAGCAGAAGCTCCAGACCGGCGGCACCCTGATGAACGAGCAGGCGCGTGCGCAGCTCGAGAAGGAAGTCGAAAAGCTGACCCGCGAGCTGGAACGCTTTCAGCAGGATGCGCAGGCCGAGTTGAACGACTTGCAGGTCGAGCTGAACGACGGGTTCCAGAAGAAGCTGTTTCCGGTGCTGCAGAAGATGGCCGAGGAGAAGGGGCTGCACATGCTCTTCAGCGCCGCCGATGCCGGTCTCATCTGGGCCGACGAAGGCTTGAACCTGACCGAGGAAGCCGTCAAACGCCTCGACGGGGGGGTCAAGTAATCGGGTCCGGATTCGGTCGGGTAAGTAGCGTCCGGCTTCAGCCGGTACCGACGACCGCGTCAGGGTCTGACGACGGTCAGCTCGTAGTCGGTGGGCTGAGGCAGCGTTCCCGCCGCGTCGTACACCCGCACGCACAACCGTCCTTCGCGGTCGGCCGCTCCAACGATGGCGGTCCCGACCGTGGCGTTATCGTTCGAGATCACCGTCGCACACGTTTCCGCCGTGCCGTTCCAGGTTCCCAGGCTCAAGCCGATGGTGACCGTCGAATCCGGCGCCAGACTGGCGATGGTGGCGCGAATCGCTCCCGAACTGGTCACGCTGAAGGGGTGCGTGTTGCCGCCGTTCTGCGTCAGCGTGCCGGTGAACGTTTCGGTGACGGGGTTGTTGGGCTGCGACGGAATCGCGGGGTTGATGTCTTCCGAGCACGCCACGTGCCCGAGCGCTACCGCCAGAATGACCGCGGGGAACAGCTTCGTGGACATGGTCTCCGCTGAATTTACCATGTTACGACGCCTGGCCCGGCAGGATGGTCTGCCGCACGACGGAACGGACGAAGGCCGAACCGGGGCGAACGTCGAACGGCTGGGAATCTTGATAGACTGATGGCCCCGTGGCCATCGACATTCCCGCAGACGCTGGATCGCCTCTGCTACCGGTATCCGTCCATGCTCGTCGACGCCATTCTCGAGCACGAGGCCGGACGCCGGCTGGTCGCCGTCAAGAACGTCACCATCAACGAAGAGTTCTTCCAGGGACATTTTCCCGGCGCGCCGCTGATGCCGGCGGTGCTGATGATCGAGTCGTTCGTCCAGGTGGCGACGATGCTGATTGTCGGCGAGGGGAGGACGCGGGTCTACCTGCGAGGTGTCAACGACGCGAAGTTCCGCCGGCAGGTCGTGCCGGGGGATCGGCTCCGCGCTCGAGGTCACGCTGGGCAAGCGCCGCGGGCCGCTCGCCATCGCGCAGGCGTCGGCGTTCGTCGACGACCAGATCGTCGCCGAGTGCGAGCTGCTCCTCGGGTTGGCGGCTGATGGCGCCGACATCGATCCGGCCGCCATCGTCGATCCGTCCGCCGAGGTCGGCGACGGGACCGACCATTGGGCCGCACGCCGTGGTCGGACCGCATGTCCGCATCGGGCCCGGCTGCAAGGTGGGCGCGTCGGCCGTCATCGACGGGTGGACGGAGATCGGCGAGGGCACCGAGATCTTCCCGTTCGCCTCGATCGGGCTCGTGCCGCAGGACCTCAAGTTTCGCGGGGAGCCGACGAGGCTCGTGATCGGCGCCCGGAACATCTTCCGGGAGTTCGTCACCATCAACCGCGGCACGGCCGGCGGCGGCGGCGTCACCCGGATCGGCGATCGCAACGTGTTCATGGCCTACGTGCACGTGGCGCACGACTGCCACGTCGGCAACGACACGATCTTCGGCCCGCACGCGACGCTCGGCGGCCACGTCACGGTCGAGGACTTCGCGAACATCAGCGCCGGCTCGGCGGTGCACCAGTTCTGCCGCGTCGGCCGGCACGCGTTCATCGGCGGCTATTCGGTGGTCACGAAAGACGCGCTGCCGTTCGGCAAGACGGTCGGCAGCCGTCCGGCGCGGATCTTCGGGTTGAACAGCGTCGGGCTGTCGCGGCGCGGGATCGCACCGGAGGTGATGACGAAGCTGAAACGCACCTTCCGCTACCTGCTGCAGTCGAAGCTCAACACGACCGGCGCGCTGCGCCAGATCGAGCGCGATCGGACGCTCGCGTGCGCCGAAGTCCAGTACCTGATCGACTTCATCCGCACGTCGCAGCGCGGTGTCATCCTGAGGCGGGCCACGCGGCGGCAGGAAGAAGTGCTCGCGGACGAATGATGCCGCTCGCGGACGATAATGCGGCTCGGGCTCATTGCGGGAAATGGCCGCTTTCCGTTCCTGGTGCTCGACGCCGCGCGCGCGTCCGGCCATCAGGTGACGGTGATCGCCCTGAAGGACGAGGCGTTCCCCGACCTCGCGGCCGTGGCGGCCCGGCCGCCTGCCGCCGACGTTCATTGGATCTCGATCGGCCAGCTTGGCAAGTGCATCAGCCTCCTGAAGGAAGCCGGCGTCACGCAGGCGGTGATGGCCGGGCAGGTGAAGCACACGAAGCTGTTCGCCGACATCCGTCCCGACCTGACGGCATTGAGCCTCATCACGAAGCTGAAGGCGCGGAACACCGACGCGATCATCTCGGCCGTCGCGGACGTGCTGCGGGATCACGGCATCACCCTGCTCGACTCGACGTCTTTCCTCGCGCCGCTGCTGGCGCGCGAGGGCGTCCTGACGCGAAGAGCGCCGGCCGCCGACGAGCAGGCGGACCTGACGTTCGGGTACGGCGTCGCGGATGCGATTGCCGGCCTCGACATCGGCCAGACGATCGCGGTCAAGGCGGCGGCGGTCGTCGCGGTCGAGGCGATGGAGGGGACCGACGCGGTGATTGCCCGTGCCGGTCAGCTCGCCGGCCGCGGCGTGCGCATCGTCAAGGTCGCCAAGCCGAAGCAAGACATGCGCTTCGACGTGCCGGTCGTCGGCGTCTCGACGATCGAGGCGATGAAGGCCGCCGGCGCGACCCTCCTGTCGGTCGATGCCGGCAAGACGCTGATGATCGATGGCGACGCGATCATCAACGCCGCCGACGATGCAGGCATCGCGATCGTCGGGCGGCGGACCTCATGAATCCGCTGCGGGTCGCAGTCGTCGGCGTCGGAGCGCTGGGGAAGCATCACGCACGGATCCTGTCGGCCCTCCCGGGTGCATCCCTGGCGGCGGTCGTCGACATCAATCGAACGAGGGCAGAAGAGATCGCGGCCGCACATCGGACGCGGCCGTTGTTCGACGCGCGTCAGCTCGATGGGCAGGTGGACGCGGTCACCATCGCCGTGCCGACCGAGTCGCACGCCTCCATCGCCCTGCCGTTTCTCGAAGCCGGGATACCGGTGCTGGTCGAGAAGCCGATCGCACGGACCATCGACGAGGCCGACGCCATGATTGCGGCGGCCGCCCGTGGCGGCGCGTCGCTGGCCGTCGGCCATACCGAGCGCTTCAATCCGGCGGTGGCGGCGGCGCGCAGCGTGCTCGCCGATCCGCGCTTCATCGAGGTGCACCGCCTCGGCGCGTTTCCCGAACGCAGCCTCGACATCGACGTCGTGTTCGATCTGATGATTCACGACCTCGACATCGCGCTGTCGCTCGTCGGCGCGGAGGTCGAGACCATCGAAGCGGTCGGCGTGCCGGTGCTGACCGGACGCGTCGACATCGCCAACGCGCGCCTGCGGTTCGCCAACGGCTGCATCGCGAACATCACCGCCAGCAGGATCAGCCGCGACCGCGTCCGGAAGATCCGTTTCTTCCAGCCGTCCGCCTACGTGTCGGTGGATTACGCGGCGCAGAAACTGGAGGTCTGGCGGCTCGATCAAGGGCGACGGTCCGCTGCCGACGATCCAGGGCGGCGAGGTCGAGGTCGTCAACGAGGAGCCGCTCAAGCGCGAGCTGGAAGACTTCGTTCGCGCGGCCGGGACCCGGACGCCGCCGCTCGTCACCGGCGAACAGGGCCGCCGTGCGCTCGCGCTGGCGCAGCAGATAACCGATAGAATGGTCGACTGAACTGCCAGCCACGGAAACGCGACGACGATCAGCCACGAAAACGCGAGAGCACGAAATCTTTGTCCTCGTTGCTCGATGTTTCGTGTTTTCGTGGCTTCGTGTTTCGCGTGCTCGTGGCTTGCCTGATATGTACGCAGACCTCTCACGATTTTCTCGCCGATCTCGACAAGCGCCGCCTGCTGACGCGGGTTGCCGAGCCGGTCAGTCCCGATCTCGAAATCGCCGCCGTCACCGATCGCGCGTGCAAGAGCGCGGGCGGCGGGCCGGCGCTGTTGTTCGAGAAGCCTGCCGGCTTCGACATGCCGGTCGCGACGCAATGTCTTCGGATCGCTGGAGCGAATGTGCCTGGCGCTCGGCGTGAGCACGCTCGACGATCTCGCGCGGGAGATCAACGCCCTGATGACGCCGCAGATGCCCGAAGGCATCATGGACGCGCTGAAGATGCTGCCGATGGTCGGACGGCTGCGCGATCTGATGCCGAAGACCGTCAAGGACGCCCCGTGCCAGGAAGTCGTTCAGCGCGATGGCACGCTCGACGCCCTGCCCATCCTGAAGTGCTGGCCCGGCGATGGCGGGCGATTCATCACGCTGCCGCTGGTCTTCACGAAGGATCCCGAGACCGGCGTCCGCAACATCGGGACGTATCGGATGCAGGTGTTCGACGGCCGCACCACCGGCATGCACTGGCAGCGCCACAAGGGCGGCGCGCAGCACCACCGCGTCGCAGAACGCCTCGGCAAGCGGCTGGAGGTCGCCGTGGCCCTGAGTCCGGAGCCGGTCCTGACCTACGCGGCAACCGCGCCGATGCCCGAAGGGCTCGACGAGCTGCTCCTGGGAGGATTCCTGGCGCGCCGCCGCATCGAGCTCGTCAAGTGCGTCACGGTGGACCTCGAGGTGCCGGCAAGCTCCCACATCGTCCTCGAGGGGTATGTCGAACCGGGTGAGCGCAGGCTGGAAGGTCCGTTCGGCGATCACACGGGGTTCTATTCGCAGCCCGACGACTTTCCGGTGTTCCACCTCACGTGCGTGACGATGAGGCGGCGGCCGACATACCTGACGACGATCGTCGGCATCCCGCCGATGGAGGACTTCTACCTCGGGATGGCGAGCGAACGGATTTTCCTGCCGCTCATCCAGAAGACGGTGCCGGAGATCGTCGACATGCACTTCCCGGCGAGGGGATCTTCCACAACCTGGTGATTATCTCGATCGACAAGCGGTATCCCGGCCACGCGCGGAAGATCATGAACGCCGTGTGGGGCCTCGGTCAGCTGATGTTCTCCAAGACGGTCATCGTCGTCGACCGCGACGTCAACGTGCACGATCTGCGCGAGGTGGCGTGGATCGTGGGCACGCACATCGATCCCGTGCGTGACGTCCAGATGACGAAGGGGCCCGTCGACGACCTCGACGATGCCGCGGAGCTGCCGGCATACGGGGGGAAGATGGGCATCGACGCGACGCGCAAGTGGGCGTCGGAAGGCTACACGCGGAACTGGCCGTCGCGAATCCGGATGGATGAGGCCGTCGATCGGCGCGCCGCCGACATCTGGGGCCGCCTCACGCGCGGCGCCGGGCCTGGAGCGCGCGGCGCGTAATTCGGGCGGTGCCGCATGGCCACGAAGCCGCCGCCGGAGCTGCTCGAGTGTCAGCGTCGGCTGACCTGGTCGGCCCGCGATCCGCTCTCCTGCGAGTCGCGCCGCCAGGCAGGGTTGAAGCCGGCCTCGCGGCGCCCGCCGCCTGGTCAAGACACGCGTAAACCGAGGCGGCAGCCGGAACGCCCCGCGTTGCCGAGGCTTTTTAAAAGGCCCATGCGAGCTGCAGCATTTCTGCTGATCCTGTGTCTGATAGCGGTCGCGTGCGAATCGCCTGAAGACGCGACGCGCGCGCGTTTCCAGGAACGGCTCAAGGTGCCCGGCTCGCTGACGCACGCGGAGGTCAACCAACTGGTCAGCTACACGCTCGCGGCCATGGGTGGGCGGCCGGTTCGTGTGCGTGAGCAGGGCGCCGTCCGTGCGCTGGACGCGAAGGGCCGCGCCGAGGTCCTGACCGTGCTGGGTGGAGGCGTTCCCGGTGAGCGATGCAGGGATTCGAAGCGTCGACAATCGGACGCTGCGCGGCATCGAAGGTCCAGGAACGCCGACGCACTCCGAGCTCGATGCCGCACAGACGTTGTGGATCGACATCGACACGTTTCTTCCGCATCGCTTCGAGCTGACTTACAGCCTTCCGGGATTCGGCGACTACGCCTACGACATCGCGTGGTGATGTGACGTTCGCCACGACGTCGATCAGCGGTTCGCTGGCATCACGGCCACTCGCTCACCGATTTCTGACGGCGGGCGTCATCCTCCAGACAGGCGTCGTGGCCATTCATTACCTGGTCTCGCGCGGCGTTCGAGACCTCAGTGCGGGGGCGCTTCGGCTGATGGCCGATGCACCTCCTTCCGACACGGCTGGGGCCATTGCCTGGATATCGCGGCATGACGCCGTGGCATGGAGCATGACGCCAAGGCTCGCCGCGCTCTTCGCCGGGTATGTCATCACTCTCGCGGTTGCGCGGTATCTGGCACCGTCGCCGTTGCCGTTCGCAGCGGCGGTATCAGCCCTGCTGCAGTCGGAAGGCTCAATCGGTCGCTCGCCATCGCCCTTGCGCCGCTCGTGGAAGAGCGCGCGCGGCGCCGGCGCTGGGCGTAGCTGCCGGAACCTCGGCGTTGAGTCGTTGATGGCAGGGCGATCGCGTTGAGAATGTGGCCGGTTTGCATTTTGCATGAGCTTTGCGCATGGCTACCACTGTCGCCCGTAACACCCTGCTGCAACGGCTGATTGGCGCGGCCGCGCTGGATGCGGCGATTTACGAGGAAGTGGAAAGCGATTCCGCGGCGCTGCCACAGGCGTTCGCGATCGTCATCGCGTCGAGCCTCGCGGCAGGGATCGGCGCCCGGGGGCTCACCTCCGTCACGATGTCTGGCGTGCTGTTCTACAGCGCGATCGCGCTCGTCTCGTGGGCGGCGTGGGCGCTGATCACGTTCGAAATCGGCGCGCGCCTCATGCCGGAACCTCAGACCCGCGTCGACGTCGGCCAACTGTTGCGAACGATCGGCTTTGCCTCGACGCCGGGGCTGCTGCGGATCCTCGGCGTAATGCCCGCGGTCGCGATCCCGGTATTCGCCGTCACGGCCGTCTGGATGCTTCTGGCGATGATCGTCGCGGTTCGACAGGCCCTCGATTACCGGACCACCGGTCCGGCCGTTGCGGTCTGCGCGCTCGGCTGGATACTGGCGATCGCGATCGCCCTGGTGCTGGGTGTCATGTTCGGACCAACCGTATCGTAGAGAGAGCCTGTAATTAGGAATTCTTGAATTAGGGATTTGGAATGCGATGGTCCGACATTCCAAATTCCAAATTCTTAATTCATAATTACAGGCTCGCAGCCCATGCCTTCGACGCCGATCTCACGTCCCTCGCGTCCAGCCACGACATCATCGCCATCGGGATGATGGCGGACGAGGCGCGCCGCGAGCGGCACGGCGCGGTGACGACCTTTGTCCGCGTGGCCGACGTCACCGCCGAACCGGGATCTCCGATCGTCGTCGCGCCGGCGGCCGGCGAAGTGCGGATCGTCGGCGTGCCGTCGGATCGCAACGCCGCCGTTGCCAGGGTCAGGGAAGTGGCGGCGACGTCGACGTCCATTCCGGTCTCGGCGTTTTCGCTGGCCGATCTCGAACAGCTCGCGGGGCGCGAACGCGTCACGCTGCGCGCGCTGCTGGAGGAGCTTCGCGCCGCCGGCCTCGAGCTCGTCGCCGAGGCGCCGTTCGACCAGCTGCAGGACAGCCGCCGGTCGATCGAGGAAGTCAACATCGCCGGCCTCGCGCTCGCTCGCCTGACCATCCACCAGCTCCCGTCCGCCGAGGTCCGCCGACCTGATGAAGAGGGTCTCGATGCTGCAGCAGGAGGTCGGGGTGATTCGCGCGTTCGCGCCGCTGCCGCGCCGCGTGAATGCGGCGGTGCCGACGACCGGCTACGACGATGTCAAGCGCGTGGCGCTGGCGCGGCTCTTCGTGGAGAACATGCCGTCGATCCAGGTCGACTGGACGCTCTACGGTCCGAAGCTGGCGCAGGTCGCGCTGACAGTCGGCGCCGACGATGTCGACGCCGTGTCGCCCGCCGACGATGCCGGCACGGGGCCGCGCCGCGCTCCCCTCGAGGAGATTCGCCGGAACATTCAGGCGGCCGGCCTCGAGCCGATCGAGCGCAACGGGCGCTTCGATCGCCGGGCTTCGATGAAGACGGTTCGCATCGGCGCGGTCGGGTACCTCAACTGCCCGTCCGCTCGTGTATGGCCTCGATCGCTCGCCGCGCTTCCAGGTGCGGTTCGACGTGCCGTCGAAGTGCGCCGACCTGCTGCACGACGGCGCGGTCGACCTGGGCTTGATTCCCTCGATCGAGTACCTGCGCGGACCGGCCGAAGCGCCGCATACCTACCGGATCGTGCCGGGCGTCTGGCGATCGCGTCGCGCGGCCCGGTCGCTTCGGTCGCGCTCTTCACCTCGAAGGCGGTTCGCGACGTGCGGTCGATTGCGCTGGACACCAGCTCGCGCACCTCGGTCGCGCTCGTGCGCGTCCTCTGCGCGCGCGAGTTCAAGATCCGGCCGATGCTCGTATTCGAGCGGTCCGCGACCTCGACGACATGCTCGCGCACGGCGGACGCGGCGCTGCTCATCGGCGACACCGCTCTGTTCCTCGAGGCTCGGCAATCGCACCGGCGGGCACCGCCGCTCGAGAAGATCGATCTCGGCGAGGTGTGGACGCGTATGACCGGATCTGCCGTTCGTCTACGCGTTCTGGGCTGGAAGGCCGGACGCGCTGACGCAGGACGATGTCGCAGCGCTCCAGCGGGCGCGCGACGAGGGTGTCGGCACGTGCGCCGAGATCGCGGCGGGGTGTTTCCGCGACCGCGCGAGCAACAGGCGATCGGCGCCCGCTACCTGCGGGATAATATCAAGTACCGATCTCGGCGACGACGAGCGCGCCGGCCTGGAGCTGTTCTATCGGTACGCGGTGGAAGCAGGCGTCGTGAAGAGCACGCAGCCGCTGCGGTTTTACGAGTGCTTCAGGCGGGCCTAAAGGCCTGCACTACGACCCGATTGTAGTGCGGACCTTCAGGTCCGCCGAAGCCTGTAGCGCGGCCGTTCGGCCGCGAATGACGATGATGCATCGAACGATCGCAGACAAGGTTCGCGCCGGCGAGCGTGTGAGCGGCGAGGAGGCGCTCGAGCTGTATCGCCACGCGCCGACGGCCTGCTCGGCCAGCTCGCCGACGCCGTGCGCGCCCGCAAGCATCCCGGACGGCGTCGTCACCTACATCATCGATCGCAACGTCAACTACACGAACGTCTGCGTGGCCAGGTGCAACTTCTGCGCGTTCTATCGGCCGGTCGGATCCGCCGAAGGGTACGTGCTCGGCTTCGACGAGCTGTTCAGGAAGATCGACGAGACGATCGCGGTCGGCGGCGTCCAGTTGCTGCTGCAGGGCGGGCACAACCCCGACCTGCCGCTGACGTGGTACGAAGATCTGTTCCGCGCGATCAAGGATCGGTATCCGTCGTTCAAGCTTCACGCGCTGTCGCCGCCGGAGGTGATCCACCTGTCGCGGCTGTCGCAGCTGCCCGTTGCCGAGGTGCTCGCGCCGCCTCATCGCCGCGGGTCTCGACAGCGTCCCGGGAGGCGGCGCCGAAATCCTCGTCGATCGCGTGCGCAGGCTGCTGCACTGCTACGGCAAGGCGACGCGCCGACGAGTGGCTCGACGTGATGCGGCACGCGCACCGCGCCGGCCTGCGAACCACCGCGACGATGATGTACGGCACGGTCGAGACCGACGAGGAGCGGCTCGAGCACCTGCTGCGGCTGCGCGCGCTCCAGGACGAGACCGGCGGCTTCACCGCGTTCATCACGTGGAGCTATCAGCCGGAACACACCGAGCTGGCCGGCAGCGAAGCGACCGGCGTCGACTACCTCCGCACGCTGGCGACTCGCGCGGATCGTGCTCGACAACTTCGACAACCTGCAGGCGTCGTGGGTGACCCAGGGCGGGAAGGTCGGGCAGCTGAGCCTCGCCTACGGCGCCAACGACATGGGCAGCGTGATGATCGAGGAGAACGTCGTCCGCGCCGCCGGCGCCAGCTACTGCATGGACGAAGTCGAGATCGTCCGCAACATCGAGGACGCCGGCTTCGCCGCGCAGCCGCCGGAACATGCACTACGAAATCCTCGGCGAGCCGATTTTCCGCGAGCGCGAGGTGCCGCGGATGCTGGAGCTGGCGACGGCGCGCGCGGACGGCGACACGCAGCGTACCGGACGAGCTGCTGAACTATCCCGCGCGCAGCCGCTCCGGCAAACAGCTGCGCGTCATCTCCCATTGATCCGCTACCGCGCGCGGTGGCTCGTCCCGATCTGCGAGCCGCCCATCAGGGATGGGTGGGTCGCGATCGATCGCGGGCGGATCGTCGCGCTACGGGCGTCCCGCGCCCGGCGACACCCAGGGCGAGCTCGACCTCGGCGACGTGGCGATCCTTCCGGGCCTCGTCAACGCCCACACCCACCTCGAGCTGTCCTACCTTCGGGATCAGGTCGATCCGTCGGCCGATTTCGTCACGCTGGATTCGAGGTGTCGTCGCGGCGCGGCGGCAGCGTCCCGATCCGAAGTCCGCCGAGATCATCGAGCGGCGTCGAAGCGCGCCATCGCCGAATCCATGGCCTGCGGCACCGCGATCGTCGGCGATATCAGCAACACGCTGGTGACGTTCGATCCGCTCGCCCGGAGCGCCGCTGGCAGGCGTCGTGTTTTACGAACTGATTCGCTTCGCCGCTCGACGGTGCCGAACGGGTCGTGGCCGATGCGATGCGGCAGCTGGACGGCCTGGTCGCCGACCGACCTGGTGCGCGCAGGCCTGGCGGCGCACGCGCCCTATTCGGTGGCGCCGCTGGTGTTTCGCGCGATCCGCGCGGCCGCGCGCCGGGATCCGCTCGCCCCCTGCAGCGTCCACCTGTCGGAATCGGTCGAAGAGGTCGAGTTCATCCGGACCGGCAGCGGCCCCTGGCGCGACGTTCCTCGAGGAGCTCGGCGCCTGGGATCCGGCCTGGGTCCCGCCCGGCGGCAGCCCCGTGCAGTTTCTCGAGGATTGCGGATTCCTGGACGCTCGCGTCCTCGCCGTGCACGGCGTCCAGATGTCCCCGGACGACCTGAGGCGCCTCGAAGCACGCGGCGCGACGCTCGTCACGTGCCCGCGCAGCAATGGGCACACCGGCGCCGGCGCGCCGCCGCTCGAGGACTTCTACGCGTCCGGCGTTCGCGTCGCGATCGGCACCGACAGCCTGGCGAGCTCGCCCGACTTGAACGTGTTCGCGGAGCTGGCGACGATGCGAGCGCTGGCGCCGTCGATACCGGCGACCGTCGCTGCTGGAGAGCGCGACCTGGCAGGGTGCGCGAGCGCTCGGCTTCGACGCCGACTTCGGCACGATCGAGCCCGGCAAGCGTGCGCGCCTGCTGGCCGTGGCGATGCCGCCGGAACGACGATGTGGAAGAATACCTGGTGTCGGGGATCGGGCCGGAACAGATTCGATGGCTGGAAACGTGAGCGACCGCAACGTGTTCGGACGAGTGGCCACCTACTTGTCGTTCGTGCGCTTCAGCCACTCGGTGTTCGCGCTGCCGTTCGCGCTGGCCGGTGCGCTGCTGGCGGCGCGCCACGCGCCGCTGACCTGGCCGACGATTGCGTGGATCCTGGTGGCCATGGTGGCGGCGCGCAGCGCGGCGATGGGGTTCAACCGGCTCGTCGACGCGCGCTTCGACGCGCTGAACCCGCGCACGGCGAATCGCGAGATTCCGCGCGGCGCCATGTCCGCGCGCGAAGCGGTCGTCTTTGTCGTCGCCGCGGCGGCGGTGTTCGTTTACGCCGCATGGCGGCTGAACCCGATCTGCTTTGCGTTGTCGCCGGTGGCGCTCGCGATCGTGTTCTGGTACTCGCTGGCGAAGCGCTACACGGCGTGGACCCAGCTGTTCCTCGGTCTCGCGATGGCGGTCGCGCCGGTCGGGGGGTGGCTGGCCGTCGGCGGGCGCGGCGGACTGGGAACCATGGCTGCTGGCACTCGCCATCGGTGCCTGGGTGGGCGGCTTCGACGTGCTGTACGCCTGCCAGGACCTCGACTTCGATCGCGCTCACGGCCTGCGCTCCATCCCGGTGCGATTCGGCGTGCGGTCGGCGCTCGCGATTTCTCGGGCGATGCACGCCGTGACCGTCGTCTGTCTCCTCGCGCTCGGCGCGGTGACGCCGCTGCCGTGGTTCTACTACGCGGGTGTCGGGGTGGTGGCGGCGCTGCTCGTCTACGAGCAGTCGCTGGTGAGGCCGACCGATTTGTCACAGGTGAAGCGGGCCTTCGATCTGAACGGCTACGTCGGCATCCTGTACCTGCTGGTCCTCGCGCTGTCGTTATGGCGATGACGCGATGAAGTCGATCGCGGTCGGCGTCACCGGGGCCAGCGGCGCCATCTACGCGACGCGGACGGTCGCGGCGCTGCTGATCGCTTGGCTTGCATGTCGAGCTGGTCGTCTCCGATTACGGCCGCCGCCTGCTGCGCGACGAGCTCGGGGAGTCGGCGTCGCTCGACCGGCTGAAGGCCTTTCTGGCGGGGAAGTACGGCGACGCCGTCACCGCCGGAACGGTCACGATCCACAACAATCGCGATCTCGGGGCGACCATCGCCAGCGGCAGCCACGGCTGCAGCGGGATGGTCGTCGTGCCGTGCTCGATGAAAACGCTGGCCGGCGTCGCCCACGGGCTGTCGCGCAACCTCATCGAGCGCGCGGCCGACGTCATGCTGAAGGAGCGGCGGACACTCGTGCTCGTCCCGCGCGAGACGCCGATGAGCCTGCCGCAGCTCAAGAACATGGTGCTCTGCGCGGAGGCCGGCGCGATGATCCTGCCGGCGATGCCGGCGTTCTACCAGCTGCCGAAGACCCTCGACGACCTCGCCGATTTCATGGCCGGCAAGATCCTCAGCTCGCTCGGCTTCGAACACGACCTGTATCCGCAGTGGACCGGCCAGGTCGACACGGTAGGCCCGGCCTCTTAGGCCGGGCGGAATCTTCAGGATCCATTTGCCGGCAGCAGCGCTTCTGCCGCGGCGATCTCGAACGTCGCGTCCTGGAACGGGGCGCCGACGATCGTGTCCACCACTTCGAACCGTTTCGTTTCTCCCGGCTGCAGGACGTCCTTGATCACGTCTTCCCGCCGCTGGACGACAACGCCGTCACCGTCTGCGTAAGTGGCGCGGTAGATCAAGCTTCTAAACGCGACTCGCGGGTTGACGTTCGTCACCATCACCGTCCACACCGCGGCGCCGCCGGTTGCGATGCGCACGGTGCTCTCGACGATCTTCAAGTCCTTGACGTCGTGGGGTCGGGACGGATCGGAAATGGCGCGGGGGCCGGCATCGATCGCGTACGGCCGCCGGTGTCCGAAGATCTCCGGCTGTTTCTCCCGAATCGCGGCCGCGACCACCTCGCGATTGGTGTACAGCGACTGCTCGGGGCCCTGGATCCACGCCAGCGCCGCATGGAACGCGATATTGACGGCGAGCACCACGGCCGCGACGCGCCGCCAGCGGGGCGAGTCGATGAGCGTCCAGCACGACGCGGCGAAAATGAAGGCGATCGGCGCCACCGCGAAGAACGCATGAGCCTGCGGCTCCTCCTTGACGAACCAATAGCTCGCGTAGACGAGAACGACGGTAAACGCGACGACAGCGCGCAGGGGCAGCCAGTCGGGACGCTCGGCGCTGGCCGCCGAAGCGCGAACGCGGAGGGGCGAACGCCGACACCAGCATCCACACCGGCTGCACAAAGCCAGCCACGAGCACGACGGCGGCGAGCGGCACGATCCAGGGATGCCCGACGATGAACATCAGCCGCTTCGCGTTGTCGGTGGCGACGAACCGGTTGATCTCGAGGCTCGCGAACGAAAAGAACTGCGCCAGCGTGACGAGCAGTCGATCGGGCGAGACGACGTGAAAGTACAGGTTGGTCGCCGCTCCGCCGGATCCGCCGCCCAGCCCGTACTTCAGGAACGTCGGTGCGAGGACCACCGCGGGAATCGCGGCGCCGAGCGCCAGCCACCCGGCGTGGCGGACGCCGCGCAGGTACAGCGCGATGGCGGCGAAAGGCAGCAGCAGCGGCCACGACATGTGGACCTGCATGATCCAGGTGAGTGCCGCGCCCATCGCCAGAAACGCGGTGCGCGGCGAGAGTACGCCGATCGACAACGCTGGCACGGCTTCGAAGAAGCCGACGAAGAAGAGGATCGCGGCCGGCAGCACGTACGAGGGGTTATTGACGTGTGTCGAGAACTGGAGCGTCCAGGGCGCGGTGAGCAGCCATCCCCAGACCAGCCATCGAGGGAGCGATGGCTCGCGGCGGCAGATGTAGGCCGCGAGCCCGCAGAGCGCGGCGAACGACAACACGTTGAGAAACACGAACGGCGCCTCGGGCACGGGCGCGATCCGGAGCGGCACGCCGACGAGCAGCGGCTGCAGCGCTCCGGCAATCTGGCTCTGCGTCCAGACGACGTCGGGGCCGAAATACGGCCAGCCACCGGTCGCGTAGTACCGCAGGCCCATCAAGTAGATCTGGGTCTCGTCTTCCGACCAGAATTCCGACGCAAGACCGAAGGCGAGACGGCCGAGGAAGAGAGCCGCGAGAGCGCCGATCCAGGCAGGGCGGCGCAGCGAGTCGGGGATCCTCGTTTTCAGATTTAAGATTGTCGATTGTACCGTGACCGACGTTTCGAAATCGGCGCCGAAGATCGCAGGCATGTTCGATGCGATCGCCGCCCGCTACGATTTCCTCAATCACTTCCTGAGCGCCGGCATCGATCGGCACTGGCGGACCCAGGCGGTCCGCAGCCTCCGCCTGACCGGCTCGGAGCGCGTGCTCGATCTCTGCACGGGCACCGGCGATCTGGCGATTGCGCTGCGCACCGGTCATCCGGGCGCGGCGCGGGTCGTCGGCGTCGACTTCGCGGCGGCGATGCTGGCGATGGGCCTCGACAAGGTGAGGCGGCGCGGACTCGCCGACCGCGTTCAACTGGTGCGCGCGGATGCGACGAGGGTGCCGCTGTCCAGCGGCTCGACCGACGCGGTGACGATCGCGTTCGGCATCAGGAACGTAGAAGACCCGGAGGCGGCGTGCCGGGAAATGCTTCGCGTCCTCGTCCCTGGCGGCCGTCTCGCCATCCTCGAGTTCGCGGTGCCTTCGTCGCCGCTGGTCCGCTCGGTGTACATGACCTATTTCAAGCACGTGCTGCCGCGGCTGGGCCGGCTGATCTCGCGCCACGACACGGCATACGAGTACTTGCCGGCATCGGTCGGCGCGTTTGCGTCGCCTGCTGAGTTTGCCTCGCTCCTTCGTGGCGCGGGATTTGTCGATGTTTCAATACGCCCGCTCACGGCCGGGGCCGTGGTGCTGTAGCGGGGCGCAAGTATAAAAGTGGGTTGAGAGTTAGTGAGTTGGAGAGTTGAGAGTGAGTCGCGAGAGCCGCTAGGCTGAACCTGATTCGCGAATTCACCAGCTCGACGGCCTCCAGAAGTCGCCGCTGGTATACTGGCTAACTACCTGATGTACTTCGATTTCGAGGACCACCGTCCGGACATCACGCCGGTGGGCCGCGCCATCTCGTGGCGCGAGGGGGTCCTCATCTCGATCATCGTCCACATGGCGATGGTGATCGTGCTGTTGACAGCGCCCCAGTGGCTCGTCGCCCGCGTGGCGCGCGTCCCCGAAGCGGTGGTTGCCGCCAAGGACGACAAGGACGAACCGCTCCGGTTCATCTTCGTCCAGCCGAGAGTGGACATGCCCGCGCCGAAACCGCCGCCGCGCGCCGACCTTTCCGACAAGGATCGCGTCGCCCGGGCACCGGAGCGTGCCGAGAAGCCGACGAACCCGCTCCCGTACTCGCGCGGCAACTCGCGGGAACTGGCTGAGGCGCTGGAAGCGGAGCGAGCGCGCGGCCGCGGCCCTGTTCCTGAACCTCAGGCCGGCCCGCCGGCGGAACCGAGTCCGCCCGACAACACGCCCGTGCCCGAGCAGCAGTCGGCGCTGGCGCTGCCGGTGCCTCCGAAGCCGCCACCGACGACCGGCGCGGGCGGCCGTGCCTCGGGCGGTTCGCTCGGCGACGCCCTGCGGAACCTCGAGCGGTACGTCCAGGATCAGCAGCTCAGCAACCCGCGCGGCGGCAACGGCGACTTCGGTCCGGCGATCCAGTTCGACACGATGGGCGTCGACTTCGGCCGCTGGATCCTGCGCTTCAAAGCGCAAGTCGAGCGCAACTGGTTCCCGCTGATTCCCCAGGCGGCGATGTCGATGAGCGGCCACACCGTGCTCACCTTCAATGTCCACAAGAACGGCACGATCACCGACCTCACCGTCGTGCAGCCGTCGCGGATCGACGGCTTCAACAACGCGGCGTACGGCGCGATGGTCTCGTCGAACCCGACCATCCCGCTGCCGCCCGAGTATCCGGCCGACAAGGCGTTTTTCACGGTCACGTTCTTCTACAACGAATCGCCGCGGTAGCTGCTTCCGATGCTGCACCCGCCGCCCAGCAGCTGGGCCTGCTCATCCTGCTGTTCGTGTTCATCGCGTACGTGCTTCTGCGGACTGGTGCGAAGTCGACTTCCGGCGCCGCGACGTCCGCTCGTCGTCGCGATTCTCGGGCCGACGGCAACGGGGAAGAGCGCGTTGGCGCTCGCGCTGGCCGCCGAGCGTCGAGGTGAGATCGTCAACTGCGACTCGACCGCGGTGTACCGGGGCTTCGACATCGGCACCGACAAGGTCGCCCCCAGCGATCGGCGCGGCATCCCGCATCACCTGATCGACATCGTCGATCCCACGGCTGAATACACGGCGGCCCAGTACGCCAGGGATGCCGCGAGCGTGATCCGAGAGGTGCACGCGCGTGGCGGGCTGCCGTTCGTCGTGGGCGGCACCGGCTTCTATTACCGCGCGCTCACGCGGGGGTTGTTCCCGGGGCCGGGCAGTGATGCGGCGCTCCGGCAGCGGTTGGCAGATGTCGCCGAGCGGCGCGGCGTCACGTTCCTGCACCGCATGCTCGCCCGCGTGGATCCCGAGTCGGCACGGCGAATCCAGCCGCGCGACCTGAAGCGGATCGTTCGGGCCCTCGAAGTGTTCTTCCTGACCGGCCGCCCGCTCACCGCCCACTTCGCCGAAACGACCTCGCCCATCCCCGACATGGACGTGCTCGCCATCGGGCTGCGGATGCCGGCCGCGGCCATCTCGGCGCGCGTGACGAGGAGGGTTGACGAGCAGTTCGAGCGCGGCCTGCTCGACGAGATTCGCGGCCTGCTCAGGAGCGGCGTGCCCGAGAGCGCGCGTCCGTTTGGCGGGCTCGTGTATCGGCAGGCGCTCGAGCACCTGCACGGGGTCCGCGACGAAACGGCGACGCGGGCGCTCATCGCGCAGGAGAACCGCCGCTACGCGCGCCGGCAGTTGATCTGGTTCCGCAAAGAGCCTAATCTACGGTGGTTTGACGGCCCCGGCGACTCGCCCGCCACGATCGCAGCCGTCGACGAGATGCTGAATCACGCCTTCTCCGCTCACTAGCGCGTGGCCGCGCCCACCCGAGCCATCGTCATCGTCCTCGACAGCGTCGGCATCGGCGCGTTGCCGGATGCCGCGGCGTACGGCGACGAAGGCAGCGACACGCTCGGCCACATCGCGAGCGCCGTGCCGCTGGCCTTGCCGACCCTGCGCGCGCTTGGTCTCGGTCGCGTCGCCGCGCTCGGCCCGGCCTCTGGCCAGGGCACCAATTCCAGCCTTCCGACTGCCGTCGGCCGCATGGCCGAAGCCTCGGCCGGCAAGGATTCCGTCACGGGTCACTGGGAGATGATGGGCATCGTGCTGGATCGCGCGTTTCCGGTCTTTCCACACGGATTCGCGCCGGAACTCCTCGACGATTTCTCGCGCCAGACCGGCCGCGGCGTGCTCGGCAACAAGGCCGCGTCGGGGACGGTGATCATCGACGAGCTCGGCGCCGAGCACATGAAGACCGGCAAGTGGATCGTGTACACGTCGGCCGACAGCGTGTTTCAGATCGCCGCGCACGAGGAAATCGTGCCCGTTCCTGAGCTCTATCGTGCGTGCGAAGTCGCCTACCGGCTGGCCGGGGAAGGGTTGGGTGTCGGCCGCGTCATCGCCCGTCCGTTCATTGGCAGACCGGGCCATTTCAAGCGGACGGCGAATCGCCGCGATTTTGCGCTGCCGCCCGCCGGCGAGACACTGCTGGATCGGCTCAGGTCGGCGTCGCGTCCGGTCGTCGCAATCGGCAAGATTGAAGATCTGTTTGCAGGCCGCGGCATCTCGACGGCGATTCATACGGCGAGCGACGAGGAGGGAATGGACAGCGTCCTCACTCAGATGGAGTCGGTGCGCGACGGGTTGATCTTCACCAACCTCGTCGATTTCGACACGCAGTACGGCCATCGCAACGACGTCACCGGCTACGCACAGAACCTGGAGCGGTTCGATGTGCGGCTTGCCGGGCTTCTGCCTCGCCTGCGAGACGACGACCTGCTCGTCGTCACGGCCGACCACGGCAACGATCCGGCGACGCCGAGCACCGATCATTCACGCGAATACGTACCGATCATTGCCGCCGGCGCCGCCGTCCGCGCCAACACCGACCTGGGCACGCGACAGACCTTCGCCGATCTCGGCCAGACGCTCGCCGACCTGTTCGGTGTCGCTCCGCTCGCCCACGGCACGAGCTTCCTGCATGAGATCCTCGAGCGATAAAGGCGCGGCGACGCTGCGCGAGCAACTGGAGGCGCGGGAGCGCGAGATCCTCGCGCCGCAGGCGACCAAGAGCGCCGATTCGCGCGGACGCCTGCGGCCGGAGCGGGAGGACGATGTCCGGCCGGCCTTTCAGCGGGATCGCGATCGCATCATCCACTGCAAGGCATTCCGGCGCCTCAAGCACAAGACACAGGTCTTTTTCGCGCCGACCGGCGACCATTACCGGACGCGCCTCACGCACACGCTCGAGGTGTCACAAATCGCGCGGACGATCGCCAAGGTGCTGCGCCTGCACGAGGAACTGACTGAGGCGATTGCGCTCGGCCACGATCTCGGGCACTCGCCGTTTGGCCACGCCGGCGAGCGGATCATCGACCGGCTGATGCCCGGGGGGTTCAACCACTACGAGCAGAGCCTCCGCATCGTCGACGTCCTGGAAAACGACCGCCGCGGCCTGAACCTCACCTGGGAAGTCCGCGACGGGATCGCGAAGCATTCGAAAGGGAAGTCGGGGGCGCCGGTGGGCATGCCAGCGGCGGTTCGCGCGAGCACGATCGAAGGCCAGATCATGCGCGTCGCGGACCTGATCGCCTACGTCAACCACGACATCGACGACTCGACGCGCGCGGGGCTGATCCGTCCCGAGGACCTGCCGCGCGACCTGGTCGCCACGCTCGGCTCGACGCTCGTCGGCACGAATTGGCACGCTCGTCACGGACGTCGTCACGGAAACGCTCGACGGCGAACCTGACCGAGATTCGAATGAGCCAGCCAATTCTCGATGCCGTCCTGGGGCTGCGCGCGTTCCTGTTCGATGCGGTCTACGAGAACACGGTTGCCACCGCCGAGTTCCGGAAAGCCTCCGACATCCTGTCAGGGCTGTGGGAGAAGGTCCGCGAGCGGCCCGGCGAGTTCCTCGATGTGAAGACCGTCGAGGACGAAGGGCTCGACGCGGCGACGCGCGACTTCGTGGCCGGCATGACCGACCGCTACGCCATCCGGCTGTTCGAACAGCTTTTCATTCCCAAGCCCTGGGCGATTGAATAGTCCTCGGCCGATTGGTGTATGGTGGCGGCATGCTGAAACCGGTCAGGGCGATCGTGACGCGGCGCGGGTTTCTCGAGCGTCTCGGCCTGATTGGCGGCTCCTCGCTGGTGATGACCGCCATGAGCTCGTGGACCTGATGGCCGGGCAGGCCGGCGTGCGCCCTTCCTTGTCGGGCCGGCCGAGGAAGTCGCGAAGGTCGTCGTGCTGGGCGCCGGCATGTCCGGGCTCGTCGTCGGCTACGAGCTGGGAAGCTTGGGCTACGACTACCACATCCTCGAAGCGCGCGACCGGGTCGGCGGCCTGGCGTGGACGGTGCGCCGCGGCAGCGAGCACACCGAGATCGGCGGCGAGCGGCAGGTCTGCAGATTCGACGAGGCATTACATCAACGTCGGCCCCTGGCGAATCCCGTATACGCATACCGGCGTGCTGAACTACTGCAAAGAGCTCGGCGTGCCGATGGAGCTGTTCGTCAACGAGGCCGAGAACGCCTATTTCTTCTACGAGAGCAGGCGGCCGGGCCGCTGGCGGGCAAACGCGTGCGCCTGCGCGAGGTGAAGGCCGACATGATCGGCCATACCAACGAGCTCATCGTCAAGGCGATCGATCAGCACCAACTGGACCTGCCGCTGACGGCCGAAGACAGGGAGCGGTTCGTCACCTATCTGACCGCGCACGGCTACCTCGATGCGAAGAGCGCGCCTACAGGCGCGTTCGAGACGCGCGGCGCCGGCGATCCGCTACGACGCTCGTGCGCTGCTGCGGGGCGGTTTCGCCAACCGGCTGCGTTCGATCGCCGCACGCTCGCGGCACGTCGACCGGACTGATGTTCCAGCCGATCGGCGGCATGGACCAGATCCCAAGGCGTTTCAGCGCGTGATCGGCAGGAACCGCATCACGCTCAACGCGGAGGTGTAGTCGGTCCATCAGACCGACGACCGGCGTGAAGGTCGTGCACGCGACACCAAGAGCGGGCAAGAAGACGGAATCGACCGCCGATTACGTCGTCGTGTGCATGCCGCTGTCGTGCCTCGCGGGCGTCGACATCAACCTGTCGCCGGAGATGATGACCCCGTGAAGGCCACCACTTACAGCAACAGCGCGAAGATGGGGCTGGCGATGAAGCGCCGGTTCTGGGAAGAGGACGACCAGATCTTCGGCGGACACCTGTATTCGAACTTGCCGCTCGGCGAGTTCTCGTATCCGTCGAACGACTATTTCTCGGCGAAGGGCGTGCTGCTCGGGCTCTACGCGAACGGACCGGTCGGCGATCTGCTCGATCAGCCGGTGCAGGCGCGCGTCGAGCACGTGCTGACGCACGCCAGCAAGGTGCACCCGCAGATCCGCCAGGAGTTCGAGAGCGCGTACGCGGTGTGGTGGCGGAAAGTGAAGTACAGCCTCGGCGGGTACGCGTCAGGCGGCGGCGCGGCGCGCCGCCAGCGCAGCTCGCGGAGGTGGACAACCGGATCGTCATCGGCTCGGCGGCGACCGCGCCGTATTCCTCGCCCGACTGGCTGGAGGGCGCCGTGGCGCCGGCGTGGACAGGCGCTCACCAACCTGCACGAGCGCGCGATGCGCGCGTAAAGGCACGTCGTCGCGGAATCTGTTCGCACGGCTCAGCTGCCGATCGATGAATCGGCCGAACACAACTTCCACCGAGCTGCGTGTGCTGGGAGGCCTCTGCGTGACGGAAAACTGCCGCACCCTGACGGCGCACCTGGCCCGCGTTGCCGACGATAGCAGAATCGTCATCCTGCGAGTGGACGAACCGGACTCCTCCCTGGTTCACCTCGCTCAGTATTCCTTTCAGTCGATCACGGCGCTCCAGGAGAAGCTCGCGCAGTACCCGCGAGGAGCGTCATTCACGCTGGACGTCGGCGCTCTCGACCCGGCCATGGCGACCTCGGTCGTGTCCCGCATTCGGAGGTTCGCCGTCGATCACGGGGTCCGGATCGATCGACAGCCTTGACGCTCGTCCGCTCGCCCCAATGAAGGGCGGGAAGGTATACAAGAACGAAGGCCACGGGCGATAGAACACCGAGCCCACCGTGTTACATTGGCGCGCATGACAGTCTCTACAGCGCGTTTTCAAGTGCTGACTGCCGACGACGTGCTGTCCCATCTCCGGGCGCTGCGTGTGCGGCAGCCGGTCCAGTACCTGGGCCTTCTATTCGAGTCAGCTGGGGGGCATTGTCACGGACCCCGCGCTGATGGTGATCCCGTTCGACGACCACATGGTGCACCGCGGACACGGGATCTTCGATACTGCCGGATTGGTCGACGGCAAGATTTACGACCTCGAGGCGCACCTCGAGCGGTTTCTCCTCTCTGCCGAGCGATCGAAGCTGCGTGTGCCCGCCTCACGTGATGAGATGCGCGACATTATCGTCAGACGACGGCGGCCAGCGCCGCCGGGACGGCTCGATTCGCTATTGGCTTTCGTCGGGGCCGGGCAGCCTCGAGCTCAGCCCGCCGCCGGCGCCGAGCCCGGCTTTTTCGTCATGGTGTTCGCGGGCCTGTCGTACCCGGAGCGGTGGTACACCGAGGGTCTGCGAGTGATGACGACGACCTATCCGATCAAGCCTGCCTTCTACGCGATCACGAAAGCGACCAATTACCTGCCGAATGTCCTGATGCAGATGCAGGCCAAGGAGGCCGGCTTCGACAACGGCGTGTTCATCGATGCCAACGGTCACGTCGGTGAGAGCTCGAACATGAACGTGGCGTTTGTGACCCGCGACGGCGTGCTCGTCCATCCGAAGTTCGAGCACGTTCTCACAGGTTGTACATCGGTCCGCCTCCTGGACCTCGCTGGCCGTTTGCCGATCAGGGACTCCTCACGGGAATCGAACTTCGCGACATCCCTGAGGCCGAGGCGCGCGCCTGCCGCGAGATGCTGCTCATGGGCAGTTCGGTGAAAATCGCGCCGATCGTCCAGTGGGACGGGCAGATGATCGGCGACGGCAGGCCAGGGCCCGTCGCGAAGGCGCTTCTCGGGCTGCTCGAGGAAGACATGCACACGGCGGATCGGTTGATCGCCGGTGCCCTATTAGCCACCGACCTGGCGGGTAACGTTTCACACGGCGGACGATCGCAGCAGCCGGACGATCAGGAACACCAACACCACAACCGCGGCGACCACAACGGCCCAGAACACCTGCGGTGATAGGGGCGATGCAGGCGGGGCACCGCTTTCAGCCGGTTCGGCGCCGGCGGCGACTTCCATGGCGCTCACGCCGAGAAGTCGCGGCGCCAGAAGCGCGAGGTCGTAACTAGGCGCCGCCAACTCGGGTTGTCCGTACGCGAGGCGCAGCATCGTCTCCGGTCCCCGGAAGAACCGCAGCCGGTATTGAGGGAAGAGCAGCCGGCCAGACGCGATCGGCAGCACGCTGTTGTCGCCCTCGTCCACCACGACAAGCAGTCGGCTGGCCTCGGTGTCCGGCAGGGGCAGCGTGAGTGCCGGCGCGGCGGTTTCCTGAGAGGCGTTCACCCACTCTGCCGAGGCGAGCGTTTCGATCCAGGCATCGCGCCGCAGACGATCGGGCTGCCGTTCGGTGGCGATGTTGACGCGCCGCCGGAACACCCGAGTGTTGGTCGTCAGCACGAGCCGGGCGGACGACAGCCGCTCGTGCGGCCACGCGATTCCGTACACCGTTTCGCTCGGCCTGGTCCGGAGCGACGGAGGCACAGGGTCGAGCCGCTCCAGCGTGACGTCCACCGACAGCGGCTCGGAGGATCGCTCGACGAGGTACGGCACCTGACGGCCGTCTTCACTGATCAGCCGCACGTCTCCAAAGCGCGAAACGATTCCGCTGCTGTGGGCGAGCGCCGCTTCGTCGAGGCGCAGCGCAACCATGCCCGGCTCTCCGGACGGAATTTCGCGGACGTACTTGAACTTCGCGGCGTCGATGGCGGCGCCCACCGTGGGCAGGCCGGTGCCAGACGTCTGATTGTCGACGTCCGTCCGCGTTCGCGGCTCACCCCAACGCGCCTCAGGCACCCGCTCGATCCGGAGCGATGGCCGGACCGCCTCGAGATCGTACCGGGGTGGCGGCAGCGTCGAATTGCCATAACGGGCCAGGATGGTCCCCTTACTCTCGAAGTAGATCCACGGCAGTTCCGCGAATCTCGCCGTGACGCCGCGCAAGTCCAGCGGTGGATTGTTGCCGTCGTCGATCACGAGGTCGAGTTCGGGTTCGACGGGTGGCCGAATGTGTATGCGGAGCGCTTCCGCCATGATCGATTCTTGTTCGACTCGCTTCAGTGTGCCGCGGCCAATGAGCGCCGGCGTCGCTTCAGCGCCGGTGAGCCGCGCCTCGTAGACCTCGGCGTCGCGCATCACGTGACCCGGAGCCACGTCGAGGTCCAGCGCCACAATCGGCAGGCGGGCGCCCGGCAGGCGCAAATGAAACCGGCTACGGCCAGGCTCGCTCGGCCGCCGCTCGACGATCACGGCCGTGGTAAGCGTCACAGCCGGCAAGAGGTGCGACACAATCCGCGCGGACGCGGAGGGAGGCAGTCCGATCCGGCCGCTCCGGCTGTCGTCCCACGTGACCCTGAAATACCGATACGACCCCGGAACGAAGCCAAGCTCGACCTGCCGCAACCGAGGTTCTGGAAGATCGAACACCGTGCCTTCCTCGACCAATAGCGTCCAGTGCGCGCGATCGCCGCTCCCCTCCAGGCGAAGCCGTTTCAGGAAAGGCGGCGGCAGCCGATCGAGCCTGAATCGATCGACGAGCACGGCCTCCCCCAGATCGGCCTCGAAGCCGCTCGTCCGCTGCCGTTCGGTCTCGACCGCTGCTACTGGAAGAATCGCGGACGCCTCCCGCCAGGTCGGCGCCGCATCGGGGTTGGCAACGAGCAGATGCGGGATTTCCGTGCCCGCTGCGTCGAACAACCGGAGATCAGCAAGGCCGCCGGTGGCCACGGCCCCGGCGTCGGGATCGTCCTGCGCACGGAGGCGCACGCTGAACGGACTCCCAGCGGCAACGAGGGCGACATCGAGCGGCAGACGCCGCGGTCCCGGATCCGCGCCCGTGACGATCGGCCGTTCGAATCGAAATGGCGTCGGCGCCGGCGTCTGAGCGAGCAGGGCTGCGCCAAGCAGGCCAGTGGCAACCGCGGCGATGGCCGCACGGAGTCTCATGTCCGCTCTTTTGGGGTCAGGAGCACGAACCTCTGCAGCGCGAGGGCGACCAGCGCGAGCGACGCCGCGAGGCCAACCAGCGAGCCCACTCGATACAAGCCGCCGAGCGAGCCCAAATCGTAGAGAAAGGCCTTCGACGTCGTCACTGCGATCAGAGCGAGGGCGGCGATGCGCCCGTAGCGGTTGTTCGCGTAAATGCCAACAGCGAGCATCGCCATGCCGAACACCAGCCAGGCCAGCGTGTAGGTCAGGTCCTGCGCGACGTCGGCGCCGAATCGGAAGGTGATTTCAGGCCCCGTCGCGAAGAAATCCGCGACTTCGATGTTGAGCAGCAGAAAGAGCACGATGACCCCGGCCGGCGTGAGAAGCGTGGAGATGCGTGGCGCGCCGGCGACGATGCGATCATCGGTCGGCTGCAGCAAGCGGGCGGCCGCGAACATCGCGACCGCGCAGGTCACGTAGGCATAGAGATACCAGTTGAACAGCCGCACGCTCCCCCGGGGCTCGTAAACGAAGATCGCCGGATTGAGGACGAGGCGGACGAACACGATCGCCATCAGCGCGCTTGCACCGTACAGCAGGCCCTTGTGCGGTACGCGGCGGTACAGCCACGCGAGCGCGGCCGCTTCGAGGGCCCAGCCGATCGTGATCCACTGGTTGGTGAGTTGTACCGGAATGGCAACGGTGGCAAAGCCCAGCGCACTGGCGGCGACCAGCGCGAGGCGGCCCAGGTCCCGCTGGCCGGCCGGCTCCAGGCGGAGCAGCTGTCGCAGCGTGAACGCCAGCACGATGCCTTCGACCACCGGCACGACCCCGACCACCGAGCGGAGCTGGCCGACGAGAAGCGCTTGCCGGGCGGCGAAGAAGAAAAAGACGCTTCCCAGAATAGCCGTCAGATACGGGCCGCGATCCTTGAGCGCCCGCCGATGGAGTATCAGCGGGTAGGCGGCGAACAGCGCGTAAAGCACCGCCGCGAGCGCCAGGGTGCCGCGCCAGTCGCCCGCCGCCGAGTGATCCGACTGCCACATCGCTGTCGCCAGCCACGCCGGCACGACCGCCGCCATGCGCGACGGAGGGCCAACCCTGCTGCCACGCCAGCCACAGGATCAGCGAAATGTTGGCGGCATGAGCGAGCGTGGCCAGCGGAAGGATCGAATCAGCACCGACGTGCGCCGCGGCAATGACGCCGAGCTCGGCGACAAATGCTGCGGCGATCGCGCCGATGGCACGCACAGCGGAGCTCGAACGCGCGAACTGTCCAACGAACAGCGAACCAGCGGCGTACGCGACCACCGCCTCGATCGCCGCGAGCGCCGTGATGGCCCAGGCGGCAGGCACGTTCAGCGCAAGCGCCAGCACGACCATCGCGGCCGCAACGGTGCCGGCGGCGTGCAGATGCGGCGTCCTTACGTTGAGCGATCCCGCGGTGGCCGCCAATGTCATGACCAGGAGGGCACCGAGCAGCGGCCACGGCGGCAGTGCCCAGCGAACGTCCTGGGCCACGTAAAACAGGAACAGGTGACCGACCAGACCGAGATAGATGCCCTGGCGGAAGCCGGTCTGCCCGCCTTCCTCTGGTGCCGCCGACGCAGCCTGGCGGGCGGCCCACGCGTGCCCCGCGAACATGATCATCGTCAGACCGACAACCACGAGCAGCGACGGCAAAACGCCGACGGCTGTGCCGGCGTTCCTCCACCACACCGCCAGGACGACCCACGACAGCAGTCCGCCGGCCATCGACAGAACCGGCGTCCGTCCAGCGGCGCTCTCGATGAACAGACCGGCATCCAGAATGGCCAGGAGCATCGCGAGGCCCCAGAGCGCGCCACCGGCGCGCGGGCCGGCCGCGAGAAACAGCAGCATGGCGAGGCTCGCAAGGAGCACCGCGCCGGAGCCCCACTTCGGCTCCATGACGCGCCCGAGGCGCCGCCAGGCCAACGGTACGCCGAGATAGAACAGGGCGAAGGCCGCGTACAACGCCACCGCGGTCCACAAGCGCGCCGGACTGAAATGCGTCGCCGACCAGGACGCTTCAGCCGCAAGCGCGAAGAACGCTGCCGCGAAGTACAGCCCGGCATCCCCGGCCGTGAAGGCCCGCCACACCACGATCGCGAGAATCACGAATGCCGCCGCGAAGATCGTCCACGGCGCCTCGGTTTGCGGCTCGATGCGAACGATCACCGCGATCGTAAACAACAGGATTGGCGCGACGTACCAGGCGTGGCTCCCAAGGTCCGGCAGTGGCCGACGCAAGCGATCGGCAACGAACGGGGTGGCGGCAAACACCGCGGCGAAGGCGACGGCAAATGCCGCGACGGTCTGCCAGGACGTGGTCGCATAGGAAGTCGCGAGCCACACGCCGAAGACCAGCAACGTCGCGAGGCCGCCCATCGCGTGGAGCGCCCCGTCGCGCCGCGCGATGGCGACCGCCGCGATGCCCAGCACGATGATCAGCAGGAACCCGAAGAGCAGGCCGGCACGGGCACCGTACTCAGGGACTGCGGACAGGAACACCGCAAACAGCAGCGGCATGGCGGACGCGGCAAGCCCTGATTGTTCAAGGGCCGCACTCATCGCGCCACCGGTCGCGCTCTGGCGCGCCAGCGTCAGCCCCGCGAAGGACGTGACGGCAAACACGAGGAAGATGCCCATGCCGAGCGTCAAGTCGCTTGCCGAGAGAAATCGGATGACCCAGCCCCACTGGTACAACGTGGTCAGGACCAGCGTCAGCACCGTCAGCAACGGCCACTTCTTGCGAACCGCCACCCAGGCGAGCCCGATGTTCAAGAGCAGCAGGTAGGTGAATAGCGGGATCGGCCGGTTTTCTCCCGTGGAGAGCAGCGCTGGCGTCGCGAACCCCCCCGCAAGGCCAAGAATTGCGATGAACATCGAATCGCGGCGGATCGACAGCAGCACCGCCACGACCGCGACGAGGATCAGGAGACCGAAGGTCGGCGTCGATGGAATAAGGCCCCACAACGTGTGGGCCGCGAAGAAGGTCGCGAAGAGAATGGCGATGGCGGCGGCATCGAGCGCGTTCGCCGTCACGCGGTATCGCTCTGCCGCCCGCAGCTCGCAGACCACCAGAAGACCTACTGCGACGATGACGCCGATCGCGACGCGGACGGGCGGGGCAAGCCAGCCGCGATCGAGCGAATACCTGAAGAAGAAGATCGCCGCCAGGACGAGCGCGATGCCGGCGATGGCCGAGAACAGCTTGACGCCCACCAGTTGTTCCCAGTCGAAGCCGGCCCACGGCGCCGCCGGAGCCGGCCGCGCAGGCATCGGCTGGTGGAACGGCTGAAACAGCCGCCGCAGGTGGTCTTGGTGTCACCGGCGGAGAGGGGAGAGCGATGACCGGCGGCATTGCGCCAGGTGGTGCGGCAGCCGGTCGCGGCGGAGCGGGCGCAGGCGCTTGAACCGGACGATCGCGTGGTGGTTCGGGAGCGACAGGCCTTGCCGGCGGGGTTTGGGCCGCCGGCGTCGGCGCGGGGGGCGGAACCGCCTGCTGGCCCGCAGCGGCCCGTTCAGTCTGGGCGAGGCGGCGCCTCAGCTCGTCAATCGTCCGCCGCTGCTCGTCGAGTGCCCGCTCGAGGGTTCCCAGCCTCCGGGTGAACCCAATCTGCCGGAGCAGGGCGACAATCGGGAGCACGGCGATGCCCAGGCCGATCAGCGTGAAAAACAAGGCAATCACGTACATTTCGACGGCGGGCTTCGGCGCGAGAAGCTCTGCCTATGTATCGGCGGATTCAGGAATTAGAGAAAGTTCTCGACCTTGCCCGTTTGCACGAGCGTCAAGGCCTCCGTCAACTCGTTGAGCGTCCCGAACCCTCCCGGCAGCGCCACGAAGGCGTACGAGTATTTGAAGAGCAGCACCTTGCGAACGAAGAAGTAGCGGCACGTCACCGACCAATCGAGGTAGGGGTTCGGCGCCTGCTCGAACGGCAGTTCGATGTTGCAGCCCACCGACCGTCCGCCGGCTTCACGCGCGCCTCGATTGGCCGCCTCCATCAACCCCGGGCCGCCGCCGGTCATCACTGTGAATCCGAGACGGACGAGGGCGGCACCCAGGTGACGGGCCACCGTGTAGTAGGGGTGCGACTCCGGTAGCGGGCCGAGCCGAATACGGTCACACAGGGCCCGGAGAAGTGCAGGGCGCGGAACCCGGCGATGAAGTCCCGCACGGCGCGCAGCACCAGCCCCAGTTCCCTGCGTCGGGAGTGCGGTCCCTCGAGGAGGACGTGCTCCTCGCTGCGGGCCGCTTGGCGGGTCGCGTCGTGCTGCAGGCGTGTGAGAGTCTCCATCGCCGGTGCGCTCCGTTCGTTGCCGGTCAGTGCAACAAGGCGGCCGTTCGGTTGGCGCGCGGCATGCGAGGGGCGACAGCGCGCCGCAGGAAAATTCCCGGGGCGACCGCGAAAATTTTCCCGGCGGCCGACACACATGCGCTGACTGGTCCGGGGAGAACCCGGGAACGCGGCAAACGCCGACGCTCCCGACTGCAGCGCCCGGCAAGAGTTGTGCGTGGCGATCGGGCGGCGTTCCAGTACTTCATGCGAACTCAACGAGGAAGACGGGCGCACCGGGAGGACCGATGAACTCCGCGACACTGGCCGGAAGGAGAGCACCGAAGAAAGCGGCACGAGTGATTCGTGCGTGACCCGCATCGTCGCAGCGGGCTCGGCGTCGCCGCGGCAACCTATGCCGGCTCGGCGGCCTTCACCTGGTATCGGTATGGCACTCCGAGGCCCGGCACGCCGGAGGAAGCGGACCCGCTCCTGGACCGCTTCATGGCCGCCTACGAGGTTGTCGAACGTCACAACGTGCGCGTGCGAGCACCAGCGAAGATCACGTTGACTGCCGCATACGAGCAGAACCTGCTCGCCTCGCCCGTGATCCGCGCCATATTCAAGGCCCGGGAGTTGGCGTTGGGCAGCACGCCGGACGAGCGGGCCCGGCCGCAAGCATTGCTGCCGCAGATGCTGGCGCTCGGATGGGGCATCCTTGCCGAAGTGCCGGGTCAGGAAATCGTCATGGGCGCCGTGACCAAGCCCTGGGACCCGAATCCGAGGTTCCGCGCCATCGGCCCGGAGCACTTCGCGGCGTTCGATGAGCCGGATTACGTGAAGATCGTGTGGTCGCTGCGGGCCGATGCGATTGGCCCTCATGAGTCGATTTTCCGCACCGAGACGCGCGCGGTGGCCACGGACGATCTCGCCCGGCTGACGTTTCGGCGTTACTGGGCCCTCGTCTCGCCAGGGGTGGCACTCATCCGCCGGTCGTCGCTCGGCCCGCTGAAGGCCGATGCCGAGAGACGCGCGCGCATGAGCCCCGCGGTCGGCGGCGACCGCGCCGCGGTGAGTCGCACGGACCCGGCCATCGCACGAGCGCCGAGTCAGGGCGGACGGGACCACGAACCCGAGCGGCGTGCCGATGGCCGCGCCACCGAGCAGTGCCGTCGCCGCGGGCACGAATCCCGCCGCACTGAGCCAGCCGCTCAGCCCGGCGATCATTCCGAGCAGGGTGAAGGTGCGGATGCCGGCAAACCGTGGCCCGTGGGCCATCGTGCGTCGGTCCTTGCCCACTCACGTTCGAAGCCACCGCGGTCGCCGCCGAGCATCGGCGACGACAAGCGCGCGATTCCGGTATTCAGACCGGTTCAGTTCCCGCCCGGCCGGCGGAGCAACACGTATTTGAGCCGGCCGCGCAGCCACACCTCACCGCTGCGGTCGTCGTGGCGGCTGTCGATCGATTCCTCGTGGACATGCGCATAATGGCCACCGAGCCTGGCCGCTTCCTGACGCAGCCGTTCCTCGAGGCGGGCCATCAAATCCTGATAGCAGCGATCCCAGAGCTCTCCTCGATGGGCAAGATTGCCGGTGACATGCATGCTGTCGGCCTCGACGATGTGCTCGCCGAGCGGCTCGGCATGGAGCGGCGGCAGCTCACGATGCCAGGAGACGGTCTTGGCGCCGGCATCGGGATCGGCGGCGGCGATTCGAGGGCACGCTGACATCGACGGATGCGAGTTCGGGTATTTCGACACGACGTCTACTCCGCCAGGATTGGGGTGCACGAAGCATTCCGAGAGAGCTGGCCCCGTCCCGAGGACCAGCCGCGGCAGCCGGACGTCCGCCATCGCGTGGAATATTCGACACCGTGCGGGGAATATTCCGCCGGCCGCGAACGGACGGCGCTACCTCGCGCGTGACGGGCGTGATGACGCCAGCTCCAGAAGAACAGCGCGCCGACGATCGCCAGCGGTCCTGAGATAGTCAGGATCCAGTCGGGCCGGCCCGCATTGGACGCGGCGTACGCGAGGGCGAGGCCAAAGAATGCGGCCGCCCCGACCCACGGCCAGCGCCACGCCAGCGCCACGACGGCAAGCAGCACCGCACCGGGCACGAGATGGATGATGAAGTCGGGCAGCGCCTGGGCCAGCGGCTTGCCCTCGCTGAACGCATCCAGCGCAAAGAGCCCAAGGAACAGGCCGGCCAGAATCCCCAGTACACGCGGAATCCACAACAGCCAACGGACGGAAGTCGTCGTCATGGCGTTCTCCTGCGTTTTCGCTCGTGACGTGGTTGATTGCAACCGTGACGCCATCGAGTCTCGCAATCCTGACGTTCGTCGCCTGCACGGCGCGATGGCGCGCGCGTTGCGTAGTCAACGGCTGATCAAGGAGTTCGCCGCATGCCGCCGCGTACGCTGCGCCCCGTGTATCTGGACCGCCTGTCACCCTGCAATCATGCCTGTCCTGCAGGCGAGAACGTGCAGGCCTGGCTGGACGAAGCGCAGGCGGGCCGCTACCGTGCCGCGTGGGAGCTGATCCTTCGCGACAATCCGTTTCCTGCCGTGCACGGGCGCGTCTGCTACCACCCCTGCGAGGATGCCTGCAACCGCGGCGTCGTGGACGGCGCCGTCAGCATCCACGCCATCGAACGTTTCATCGGCGACCTCGCGCTCGAACAGCGCTGGCCAGCCGGTCCACCGCCCCCTGCGTCCGGGAAACGGATCCTCGTCGTCGGCGCGGGACCGAGCGGACTGTCCGCCGCCTGGCAGCTGGCGCGTCGCGGGCATGCGGTGTCGGTCTTCGACGCGGGTCCGGTCGCCGGCGGGATGATGCACTTCGGCATCCCGAAATACCGGCTGCCGCGCGAGGTTCTCGACGCGGAAATCGCGCGCATCGTCAGCCTGGGCGTCGAGATCCAGCTCAATCGCCGGGTGGTCGATCTGGAAAAGGACATGGCGGACGGCCGCTTCGATGCCGTGTTCCTCGCCGTCGGCGCACACCTCAGCAGGCGCCAGGAGATTCCCGCCACCGACGTGCCCGGAATCTACGACGCGATTCAGTTCCTCAAGCAGGTGGAATCCGGCGACGAGCTGCGCATCGGCCGTCGCGTCGCGATCTACGGCGGCGGCAACACCGCCATCGACGCGGCGCGCACCGCGAGACGCCTCGGCGCGGAGCCGCTGATCATCTATCGGCGGACGCGCAGCGAGATGCCGGCGCACGACTTCGAGCTCCAGGAGGCGCTCGAGGAGGGTATCAACGTGCACTGGCTGCGTACCATCAAAGAGATGAACGGCTCAACGATCCGCGTCGAAGTGATGCGGCTCGACGACAACCGTCGGCCGGTGCCGACGGGCGAGTTCGAGACCCTCGAGGCCGATTCGCTCATTCTGGCGGTCGGGCAGGAGACGGACACGACATTTCTCCGGAATGTCGCCGGCATCGAGTTCACATCCGACGGCGCGGTCGTCGTGGGCGAGGACATGCAGACGGGACACCCGGGTGTGTTTGCGGGCGGCGACATGGTGCCGTACGAGCGAACCGTCACGACCGCTGTGGGGCATGGCAAGGCCGCCGCGCGGCATATCGACGCCTATCTCACCGTACGGAGGTCGTCGCCGTCGAGAAGCGCGAGCTCGCGTCGTTCGAGACGCTCCGTTTGTGGTTCACCGCGGACGCCGGCCGCATGCCGCAGCCGCGGCTGCCGGTCGAGCAGCGACTCGCGACGTTCGGCGAGGTCACCGGGGGGTTCGACGCGCGGACCGCCAGGTTCGAAGCGCAACGGTGCTTCTCGTGCGGCAACTGCTTCGAGTGCGACGGCTGTTACGGGGCGTGTCCCGAGAGCGCGATCCGCAAGCTGGGGCCAGGCCGCCGCTACGAGTACGACCTCGAGAAGTGCACCGGCTGCGCCATCTGCTTCGAGCAGTGCCCGTGCGGCGCGATCGTCATGGTGCCGGATACAGCTGATGAGGAACGGCAATGTCTGCCGACATAAAGACTATCGACGGCAACGAGGCCGCCGCATCCGTCGCATACCGCGTCAACGAGGTCTGCGCGATCTATCCGATCACGCCGTCGTCGACGATGGGCGAGCTGGCGGATCAGTGGGCCTCCGAGGGAAAGACCAACATCTGGGGGACCGTGCCGCTCGTCCTCGAAATGCAGAGTGAGGGCGGCGCCGCTGGAGCGGTTCACGGCGCGCTGCAGACCGGCGCGCTGACGACAACGTTCACCGCCTCCCAGGGTCTCCTGCTGATGATTCCGAACATGTTCAAGATCGCCGGCGAGTTGACGCCGGCGGTCTTCCACGTGGCGGCACGAGCCCTGGCGGCGCAGGCACTCTCGATCTTCGGCGATCACTCCGACGTCATGGCCGCCCGGATGACGGGCTGGGCGATGCTCTGTTCCAGCTCCGTTCAGGAGGCGCACGACCTGGCGCTCATCGCGCAGAATGCCACGCTGGCCACCCGGATTCCCTTCATCCACTTTTTCGACGGCTTCAGGACGTCGCATGAAGTCGCCAAGATCCACCTGCTGCCGGATGACGTGCTGCGCGCGATGCTCGATGACGAGCTGGTGTTCGCCCACCGCGGCCGCGCGCTCGATCCGGACCGGCCTTCGATTCGTGGCGTCGCACAGAACCCCGACGTCTACTTCCAGGGCCGGGAAACGGTGAACCCGTTCTACGCGGCAGTGCCCGCGACGGTCGAGGCGGCGATGCAGCGCTTCGCGGCGCTGACGGGCCGGGCATACCGGCTGTTCGAGTATTTCGGTGCTGACGACGCCGATCGGGTGCTGGTGCTGATGGGATCCGGCGCCGAAACCGTCCGCGAGACCATTGACGTCCTGAACGCCAGCGGCGGCAAGCTCGGGCTGGTCCAGGTCCACCTGTTCCGGCCGTTCTCGGCGTCCCACCTGCTCGACGCGATACCGGCGACGGCTTCGGCGATCGCGGTTCTCGATCGCACGAAGGAGCCGGGTGGCGCTGGTGAACCGTTATACCAGGACGTGGTCACCGCGTTCGCTGAAGCGCTGGCGTCCGGTTGCCGGGCGGCCATGCCGCGCATCGCCGGCGGCCGCTACGGGCTGGCGTCGAAGGAGTTCACGCCGGCGATGGTCAAGGCGGTCTTCGACAATCTCGCGGCGGCCGTGCCGAAGAACCATTTCACGGTGGGCATCGACGACGACGTGTGTCATACGAGCCTGGCGGTGGACCGCACATTCGTCACCGAGAGCGACGATGTCGTCGGCTGCATCTTTCACGGGCTTGGCGCCGACGGTACCGTCGGGGCCAACAAGAACTCGATCAAGATCATCGGCGAGGGCACGTCGGGATACGCCCAGGGTTTCTTCGTCTACGACTCGAAGAAATCCGGGTCGCGCACGACCTCGCACCTGCGCTTCGGACCAGAGCCGATCCGGTCGGCCTATCTCGTGCAGAAGGCTCGTTTCATCGCCTGCCATCAGTTCAACCTGCTGGAACGCATCGACATGCTCGCCGAGGCGCACGACGGGGCGGTGTTCCTGATCAATTCGCCGTTCGGTCCCGCCGAGGTGTGGGATCACCTGCCACAGCAGGTACAACGCGAAGTCATCCGCAAGCGCATCCGCATGTTCGTCATCGACGCCGATAGCGTCGCGGCAGACGCCGGCATGTCCGGGCGGATCAATACGGTCATGCAGACCTGTTTCTTCGCGATATCGGGCGTGCTGCCGCGCGAGGAGGCGATCTCCCGGATCAAGCAGGCCGTGCTGGCAACATACGGCCGCAAAGGGACGAACCTCGTCGATCAGAACTTCGCGGCGATCGATCGCGCGCTCGACAATCTGCACGAAGTCGACCTGTCGGCGCCAATCGTCAGCTCGAGAGCCGCCTCCCCGGTCGTCCCGGACGATGCCCCGGACTTCGTCAAGCAGGTGACGGCGACGATCATCGCCGGCCGCGGCGATGATCTCCCGGTGAGCGCGCTCCCGGCGGACGGAACCTATCCATCCGGAACGTCGCGATGGGAGAAACGGAATATCGCGGACGCGATTCCCGTCTGGTCGCCCCAGCTCTGCATCCAGTGCGGCAACTGCGTGATGGTCTGTCCGCACGCGAGCATCCGTGCGCGCCTGTGCGACGAATCGCTGCTGGCGGACGCACCGCCCCGTTTCCTGTCGGCGCCGCTGGCGGGCCGTGGCTTCCCCGGCAAGCGGTTCACCCTGCAGGTGTCGGTCGAGGACTGCACGGGGTGTCAACTGTGCGTCGAAGCCTGTCCCGTCAGAAGCGGCGACCAGGGGGTCGAGCGCGCACTGGCGATGACAGCGAACAACGCCGAGATCGTCGACGCGGGGCGTCGACACTTCGCCTTCTTCGAATCGCTGCCCGAGGTGACTTCGACGACGGTCGACGAGGCGCTCGTGCGCGGGGCGCAGTACTTCACGCCGCTGTTCGAGTTCTCGGGAGCGTGCGCCGGCTGCGGCGAAACGCCCTACCTGCGACTGCTCACCCAGCTCTTCGGCGATCGACTGCTGGTCGCGAATGCGACCGGGTGCTCGTCGATCTACGGCGGCAATCTTCCGACGACGCCGTGGTCGTTCAACAAGGCAGGACGCGGGCCCGCGTGGGCGAACTCGCTGTTCGAGGACAACGCGGAGTTCGGGCTGGGATATCGCGTGTCGATTGACAAGCACCGCGAGCAGGCCCTCGAGCTCGTGGCCGCGCTCGCACCCGGGATCGCGCCGGAGCTCGTCGATGGCCTGCTGCACTCGCCGCAGACGACCGCGGTCGAGATCGATGCGCAGCGAACACGGGTGGTGGCGCTCGATCCCGTGTTGCGGGCCATGGACGATCCGCGCGCCCGCCAGCTGCGGACGCTTGCGAGCTGCCTGGTTCGGAAGAGCGTCTGGATCGTCGGCGGCGACGGATGGGCGTACGACATCGGGTTCGGCGGGCTCGACCACGTGCTCGCGTCGGGCCGCAACGTCAACCTGCTGGTGCTCGATACGGAGGTCTATTCGAACACCGGTGGACAGGCGTCGAAGGCCACGCCCCGTGCCGGCGTCGCCAAGTTCGCCGCCGGCGGCAAGCAGGGACGCAAGAAGGACCTCGGGTTGATGGCGATGGCGTACGGCAACGTGTTCGTGGCCCAGGTGGCGATGGGCGCCTCGCCGCAGCAGACGCTCGACGCGTTCCGTGAAGCCGAGGCTTACGAAGGGCCGTCGCTGGTGATTGCCTACGGCCACTGCATCGCGCATGGCATCGACATGCGGCTCGGCCTCCGGCAGCAGCAGCTGGCCGTCGCCTGCGGCCACTGGCCGTTGTACCGGTTCAGGCCAGCCGACCAGGCGCGAGGGCATGAGGAGTTCGTGCTCGATTCGGCCCCGCCTTCAATCCCCCTGAAGGCGTACGTGTACAACGAGGCCCGTTATCGGGTGCTGACCTCCACCCGACCTGCCGAGGCAGACCGGCTGCTCGCACTGGCGCAGGAGGATGTCAATCACCGCTGGGGGGTTTACGAAGACCTCGCGCGGCGGTGGCCAGGCCCCGCACGGGAGCATCCCATCCGGGAACCGCGGTAACGTAGAGTCTGCCGCCCATCGCTACCTGTCCCGCGGTCTGCGCGCCGGGGCCGAGGCACCACCGCAGCGGATTACGCCGCTCGGCTGCCTTCCGCCGCCTCCTCGCGATCGTGCGGATGAACCGTGAGGACCGGGCACGGAGCGGCGCGCACGATCACGTCCGCGACGCTGCCCATCATGAGTCGCGCGACACGGCCGCGGCCGCTCGTCGCGAGCACGATGAGATCGATGGCGCCGTGCTCGCGGGTGTACCGCAGAATCTCGTCGGCTGGCATCCCCATCCGGACGTCGACGACGGCCATCCCGCCGGTCCTCTCCTGCTCCGTGAGCAGCGCCTCCAGCTGCGCACGCGCCCGCGTGGCGAGGCTCTCGACGTAATCGTCCGGCGCAGGCGTGTACATGTCCATGAAGGCGCCCATCGCCAGCGGGGTTTCGAACACGTGAAACAGGTGAATGGTCGCTCCGAACGCGGCGGCGAGATCCCGCGCGGACGCGAGCGCGCGCGCCGACGCGGCGCTGAAATCCACGGGTACGAGTATCGACTTGATGTGAGACATCGGATCGCCCCCAATCTTCCTCACCGTTCGAGGTCCTTGACAAAATGCGCTCGCGACTCGATTTCCGCGAGCCTCAGACTGGCATGCTCCGCAGCGCCCCGAAGCAGCTCCCTTCGACGCGCCGCCGGCAGCGTCTTGATGGACTGGAGCGTGTGCCCGCGGTCGGAGAGGAACTCGTCCATGAGCGCACATTCCAGCGCTTCACCCGCAGCGCTCGACTTCGTGCCCCGCAGGCGGGCGCGATCCTCCGCCCCCGGCACCGGAACCCGAACAGGACGATTGTCGTTACGTGGGTTACTGGTGGCCATGGCTGTGTGCCTCCAACGCCACGTCACGCAACACGCGTTCCGTCTGGCGCCATCCTGACTAGCGCAAATTGTTTCGGCGGCCCGGAAGCAGGTGGGACAAAACTCCGGAAAGGTGCGGAGTATTCCGCATGTCAGCTGATCGTCACGAGAGCGCTAGCAGCGGACGGAAAACCGCCGTCGTGTCAAGGGAGAAGGCAGAAGGCAAAAGGGATTCCCTTGCCGGTGGCACGCTTCACCGACTCAGCGGCCGTCGACGAGCGCCACGTCCGAGGAGTCGTGCGGATGTGTGTGGGAGGTGGCGGCCGGCCAGAGTCCCCTTGCGATCAGCAACACGGCCGTCGCTGCCAGCA
>CAVVPE010000020.1:0-138041 GCA_963750035.1 uncultured Acidobacteriota bacterium
CCGAAAATCGAGCTTCGAGTACTGGTCGCTGTAATCGATCCGGCCCGCAAGCCGCTCGTAGCTCAACCGGCGTATCCGCCCCTCGGTGATGTTGACGAGCGCCATCACCGTCGGCCGGGCCGCCGTGCCGCCCACCTGCGCGTCCAGATCGAGCAGACCGCCGTAAATCGCCGGACGCCCGATGACGCCGGTCACCGTTTCGAGAAACACGCGGCGCGCCGCGACATCCAGCCTGCCGCGTCCGTCTTTCCGCCACGTGCCGCCGATGCCGATGCGCTGGGTGCCGCTGACCGCGTCGACAAATGTCATCGGCGCGATCGTCATGCCCTCATCGTCCCACTTGATCGATGTCGCCACGGGGGCCGGCAGCAGCCGCCACGCCGCGTTCTGAAACGTGATGGTCAACGTCTCGAGGCTGGCGACGCGCGCTTGCGCGTCCAGCGTCAGGTTGCCTGCGAGCCGCCCGTTCACCGAGGGTCCCCGCGAGAGCTCCACGTCGAGCTGAATTCGTCCGGCGTCGTACGTCACCGTGCCGCTGGCCAGCTGCAACGCCTGTTCGAAGACCTCGGCAAACGTCACCTCGCCGGTGACCGTTGCCCGGGCCTGCGCGGGAGAGGCGGTCGGGATCGTCGCATCGTAGGTGCCGCTGGTTGTGAGCGCGCTGATCCCGGCCATCGCGAACTCGTTGACACGGCCGCTTCCCATCAGGCGCAGGGACTCAGGTGTTCCAGATGCCGTCCCCTTGGCCGCCACCTGGCCGGAGGCATCCCGCCCGATGACGTTTCGGAGGCGTGCGAGATCGGCGCGGATGAGGTCGTAAGCGACGTCGATCGGCCGTTCACCCGTGAACGCCAACGTGCCCGAGGCGCTGCCGGTGATGGTGTCGCCATCGGCGACGACATCGGTGAGTGTCAGCGTGCCGTTCTTCAGCGCGGCCGATCCCGTCAGCCTGGCGAACGGGATTCCGCGCACCGACGAATCATTCAGCGACAGCGACGCGTCAATCTCGTAATCAGCAATGCCGACTTCCCTCAGAAGCAGCTCGGGGATGGTGACGCGGGCCTTGCCATAGCCCTTCAGCGACGCCGTGAAGGTTTCGTCCTGGAACGCAATCGCCGGGTTTACATCGTCGACCGCGCCGTCGTACATGCCAATAAGAGATCCGCCAGCGATTTCGACCGAGACATCCGCTTCGCTCAGGGTTCCGTCGAACAGTTCGGCCCGTGCCAGGCGGCCACCACCGCTGAGGGTCATGGTCTCGGGGTCGAAACCAAAGCCGTCGACATAGAAACGACCCGACACGGTTCCGGCATAACGCGGGTCGTTCAGCCAACCGATGTCGAGCTCGTGCGCAAAGCGTTGGAGGTCGATGCCGCCGACGGGCCCCTCGCCGGTGTAGTGAACCGGCTGCGCCGACGTATCGATCGACCCGTACATCCCCGAACCCACCCGGGCGCCGAGGAATTGCGAATCCGCGAAGGTGGCGCCGCCGGCGATATACGGCGAGGTAAAGCTGCCCACCACGTCGTAGTCGAACGCCAGGAGACTGTCGACGTGGGGAACCGGAATGGCGGCGGGCAGTCTTCGAAGATCGACCTGCTGCGTAGCTCCCCGGAACCGGTACCGATACGGCGAGGAGAGGCCGATTGCGCCGTCATCGATCCGGACGCTCGCGCCATAGGCGACGGCCGTCGCCTCGGCGATGACCGCCTCGGTCTCGGTGATCCGGCCGCGCGCGCGGACGTTGTCGGCCTCGTAGGTCATGAACCCGGCGTGCGAACCCTCGAACGTGTACGGGCCGCGCGGGAATCCGCCGCGGCGTCCGAGCTCCAGGTCGAGATCGAACGCGACGCGACCGGAGATGTCCGACGGCCGATCCGGACGATTGAGCCACCGAGCGAGGTTGAGACGTCCCACCTCGACCGCACCGGTCCCATGCGAGCCTGGCACGGTCGTGTTCGAGTACGAAGGCGCCGACGACGCTGCCCCCGTCGGACTGCAGGTTCAGATCGGTCGCGAGCCGGCTGAGTGGACCTCGCAGGGTGACGTCGAAGGACGCCGCGACTGCGAGGTTGCGCAACCCGCTCACCAGCCCGGCCCACTCCTGGAACGAGAAGCGTTCGGCCTTCACGTGGAGGTCCAGCGACGTTGGCGCCCGGCCCCTGACGACCCGCCCGTCGACCGTAAACGCACTCCGAGGCGTCTCCACGATCAGTTGTTCGAACGTGAGTCCGGCGTTGCCGTTGGCGATGATCCCTGACAGCCGGTTCATCGTCAGGCTCTCTTCACCGCCATTCCAGGACGCCCGGTCGAAGTCGAGCCGCCACTCGACCGGCTCGTAGTCGAAGGCCAGCGACGCGTTCAGCATTTCATAGCGGCGCGGGGCGACCGCGAACGCGACATTCAGCTGATCCCGAAGGGCGACGTCGCCGTCGACGACCTCGATCGACCTGATGTGAATCGGGCGGCGAGGACCACGCCGCTCCTCCTGCCTGGCGTCGCGTCTCACGAGCGCGGCGAGATTCCAGCGTCCATCCGGCTGCCGCGCAGCGACGACTCGTGGCCGGACAACCTGGATGCGCGCGATGGTCACGCCGCGATCCACCAGCTCGCGGATCGAGTAGCTGACGGTCACGCGATCGATGGCGACGATCGGCTCGCCTTCGCGCGACAGACGGACGTCCTCGAGCTCGATCCCGCGGACGAGCGATCCGCCGAGCGAGCCGATCTCCAGCGTCGCGGTCAGGTACTGGTTGGCTTGCCGAACGATCAGGCCGCGGAGATAGCCCTTGGCCCAACCGGTCTGGAGCGCGCCGAGGACGGCAGCGACCAGCAGCAGCACGGTGGCGACGCCGCCGAGCACCCACCTGGCGAGACCGCGCGCCACGCGTAGCGATCGGGACTGGTGCATGGAACGTCGATCACGGCTGCTGGCGACACCGGCGGCGCACGAGTTCCAGCAGCCGATCGAAGTCGAGCGGCTTCTTCAGGAAATCGACGCCGTTCAGATCGCTTGCGCGGGCCTGGGCCTGATCGAGCGCGGTGAGCACGATCACGGGAACATCGGCGAGGGCAGGGTCGTTCTGCTGGCGCCGGCGGAATTCCCACCCGTCCATGATCGGCATCATCAGGTCGAGCAGGATGACGTCCGGCCGGGGCGCCTCGTTCAGGTATTCGAGGGCCTCACGGCCGTTGGCAACTGCTTCGATCTGGTACCCTTCGAGCGTCAGCAGCTGCGCCATCATCTCACGCAGATCTGCATCGTCTTCGACAATGAGGACGGGGCAGGGCGACGACACGTGTATCCAGTATAATCGCTCGGCTTTTCGATCATGCGGGTGGCGCGACGCTATTTGGTGCGCGGCAGGGTTCAAGGCGTCGGCTTCCGGTACTTCACGCACGCGGCTGCGGTCCGCGCCGGCGTCGGCGGGTGGGTGCGGAACAATCCGGACGGTACGGTCGAGATAGCGGCCACCGGCGACGCCGCCGCGCTGGCGCGGCTCGAACAGGAGATCCGGCGGGGTCCTCCCGGCGCCCGCGTCGATCAGGTCGTTGTCCAGGCCGTCGCCGACGACGGGGCGGGGACGACACACCTGGAGTTCGCGATTCGATAAATCATGGAGCATCTCAAGAGCAAGATCCGCGGCATTCCCGATTTTCCCAAGGCCGGCATCCTCTTCTACGACATCACGACGCTGCTGCAGGACCCGGTTGGGTTCCGGGCGGCGATCGACAGCCTCGCCACGCCGTTTGTCGGCCAGGGGATCGAGCTCGTCGTGGGCATCGAGAGTCGGGGATTCATTTTCGGCTCGGCGGTGGCCGATCGGATTCACGCCGGGTTCTCGCCGGTGCGCAAGCCGGGCAAGCTGCCGTCCCGGACGATGCGCCAGACCTACGATCTCGAGTACGGCACGGATGCGCTCGAGATCCACGACGACGCCGTGAAGAAAGGGCAGCGCGTGCTGATCGTCGACGATCTGCTGGCGACGGGAGGCACCGCGAGGGCGACCGCCGATCTCGTCCGGCGTCTGGGCGGCGAAGTCCATGCGCTCGCGTTTCTCATCGAGCTCCTGGCGCTCAACGGCCGCCGGAAGCTCGAAGGCGAACGCGTGCTCGCCATCTTGCAGTACTAAGTGCAGCTCATCCTCGCTGCGGCGATGGTCAGCGCCGCGGTTATTGTCGCCGGCTGGCTTGCGTCACGATCCCGAAGCGGCGACGCGACGCAGCCCGACGCCTCGCAGGCGATGCGGCGCGTGCAACTCCTCGCGTTGTTTGCACCCGGCCTGGCGGCCGCTGCCGAGGATCCGCGCGCGCTCCTGGTGTGGCAGCCGCTGGCGTCCACGGCGCGGGCGCTGTTCCCGGACGACTTCGCGGCGATCGAGCGCGCGGCCGGGTCGACATTCCCGTTCAGCCGCGAGCAGATCGAGGCGGCTCACGCGCGCTGGTCGTCGGAGTGGCTGACCTGGGAGCGGACGCATGATGGGGAATACAAAGTGAAGGCCGCCGCCGCCGAGGAAGAGCTGCGCGCCTCTCCGGGATCGGCCGTCCTGCGCGCGCGGCTCGACAGCGTCGAACGCGAGAAGCTGGAGCGCTATCAGCGCCGCTACGAGCAGTACACGCGCGTGAGCAAAGCGCTGAAGACGCTCGTTGACGTGCGGTAGGCGCTCTGATCCTTGTCGCGATCCCGCTGCTGGCTCTGATCGCGATCACCTTGCGGACGATTGCCCTGGTCGCGGTTGCCCTGCTGATCGTTCCAGTTCCCCTGCTGGCCGCCCTGCGGCTATTTCTCGCGCTGTTGACCGGGGTTCTGCTGGTCGCCGGGGTTCTGCTGCTGTTGCTTCTGGTCGTCCACTCGGCCTTCTTGTCGGAGAGCCCGCTACAACGCGTGCGCCACGCTGATCGCGGTGAAGGAATCACCGTTGCGCCGAGAAACGCGAGGCGATTTGAGTCGTGGATACCGCTGACGTGCGTTCCGATACGCCGCCGCCAGTCACGAAGACAGGCGCACGATCAAAAAGCCGGCGTTGTTCCTCCGCTGAATCGCGCGATGAGCGCGATTGCGATCGCGGCGAGAACGTCGTGCCACCAGGGGTGACGGAAGAAATATCTGGACACGGTAAACTAAGCCGTTCGGCTCATTATGCGCCCGTAGCTCAGCGGATAGAGCACCCGCCTCCTAAGCGGGGGGCCGCCGGTTCAATTCCGGCCGGGCGCGATTTTTTTCACTCGAGGGGCTAGCGCCCCTCGAACTCCCCCGCACGCTCGCTCGCGGGGGCCCCGCGATCCCCGCTCCGCTCGCGTGGCTCACTCGCTGTCGCTCGTTCGCTGGTCATGGTGGCCTTGCGGCAGTTGTTTCTCGACGACGGAGCTGAGCGCCTCTTCGATCTCCCTCGGCGCAGGTTTGTGAACCTCACACGATTCCGGGCTCTCGCTTGCACTGGTCGGGACATGCTGTACGCGGCTAATCGCCGTCATGTGAACTTGCAGCGATGAAGAACGGGGTTCCGGGTTTACGTCACGGCATGCGTGCCGGATGCGGTATCGTCCTACTTCTCATCACGGTCGCTTTCGGTGAGTCGGGCAGCAGTCAAGCGCTGTCCACGCCGATCCTCACGAGCGGCGAGATCGTCTCAATCATCGGCAGCGAGGTAGACGCGCGCGGCGCCATTTCCGCTGTTGTGACGCATGCGATGGCACAACGTTCCAAAGAGTTCTTCCTGGCGACGCAGATATCCAGCGAGTGGCTGCCAAACATCCCTGGGGTTGAGCTCGTTCGATTGCTCGACTCAGAAATTGCCGCTCATCTCGCGAATTGCGGCCGCTACTGGGTCGTTGGTCGCGTTAAAGCGCGCGGACAATGTGGTCTCGTTGTTTCTGTCGCAGAAATGTGGTGGGACGAGCCGAGATTATCTCGTGTCGTTCGACGGGCGTGCGTGGCGACTCGGCCCGCCAGGCACTGGGAGAGACGGCGGCCGTTGGGTGCCCGGGCAGGGGAGCGGAATCGCTGGCCCGGTTCCAGAATGTCCCTGTCTTCAATAGCACGTACTGATCGTCCGGCTCGACGTCTAGCGGTTAGGAACTCGTCGCCAAAGCATAACGAGTATGCTTTAATGGTCGCCAGTCGGTTTGATGGCTCCCAGAAACAGAAAAACGCCGAAGGTCCTCGACAAGACCGTCACCTTTCAGCTCGGCGACGTCTGCGCCCTCACCGGAGCGAAGCGCAGCCAAGTCGAGTACCTGGGTCCGCAAGGGCGTCATCCTGCCTGACGTTGTTGAAGCCGACGGTGCAGGCAAGGTACCGCGCGTTTGGTCTCCTCAACCTTGTCGAATTCGCCCTCGCAGTACGGCTGAATCGGCTTGCCGTTCCCGTCAACCTGATCGCCAGCGCGGGTCCTCGGGTTCGAGAATTTCACTCAACGTGCGAGGCGATTCACCGACACGTGAGCTCCGCCCAGCTGGACCTGGCCCTCGCGCGCGGAGCGTCAGACACCAGTTCTCAGAGATTCACTCCAGAGCAGCGTGCCGCCTTCAATGAGGCGTTCGCCGCCGAGTGTCTTCGCCGCGACGCATTCGGCCGGACGTCGAAGGAATCGATTCCTCGTCGATCCCGCGAGTACCTACGTGAAACACATTGCTGCCCAGGCAATCAGCGCGTCGGAACAGCGGTCGACGCTGGTTCGAGCGTTGAACTGGCGCATGTTCTGTAAGAACCAAGAATCTCGGCGGGCCATGTCGGAGGCAGGCGTGTTCTTCGGCGTGTTCATCTTCGAGGGAGAGATGGACGCCCAGGTCGTTGACGAGACATCGAGCCTGCGAGAGGTGGTGGTCGACGCAGCCGTCGTGGTCCCCTTCGAACGGCTGATGAACGCGCTCGAAAACAGGGCCAACGTCCGGGGCCTCTTGGACGGGCTTTTCAGCTAAGGCGGCTGCGAAGCGCCGTCCAACCTATCGGAGCGGCATTCCAAACGTGAACGGCGCCGCCACCGTTATTAGCGCGTCCTCAAAATTCGGCGTGTGCGGGTAGATGAGCGGTGCGAATCCAACTTCGGGCACCACATACATCTTGCCGCGGGCAATCGGCAGGAACAACCGGGCGCCGACCATCACGCCCCAGACTGGCTCGGGGCGCGGTCCATTCCCTGTAGATAAAGCGTTGGGCCCAAACGCCGCCGCTGACGAGGAAGAACGGCGAGACCATGCGCGGGCGCCCGTTAGCGGGCCGTCGAAACTCGAACGTGAGCGCCGTCTCGAGGTAGAGATCAGTGTGGTCGCCCGGCTGCTCGCGGTAGGTGCGCTCGTATGTCACCCGCGGACTGAGGCTGAGTCGCGGCGACACGTAGAAACGCATACCCGCTCCAACGAGACCGTGATTGCCGCTGTCGTCGACCCACCCGTAGCCGGCCCACGTCTCGACGGCAGCGGGAGGCCGCCCATCCTGCGCGTCCGCGCCTCGCGCCACGGTCAGCAGCATGACCCCGCTGGCGACCACAGACGGCGTACCCGGCTTGCGGAATGTGCCAAGTCGGCCTCCGATGCGTAATGCGCAGAGGCCGCATGAAATGGCTCAGAAGGGAGCCGTGGGTTCAGCGCTCGACTTCAACAGGCTTCGTTTCTCGCGCCGACCGAAGCGCCTCGACCGTCAGTTGATCCCGCAGTATCTTCACAAGTTCGCGCGCTCCGAATCCATCGACGACCTGCGTCAGTGCGATCCGATCACCGAGCCGCGCTCCCTTCGGATCCTTTACGACCGTCAACGCTTCTAGAAACACAGCAGGGATGTTTGCGCCAGGTATGAGCAACACGAGGTTCCGCTGAATCGAACTCCGCGCACCAGCCGGCCGGCCTGTATCGAGTCTGATGACCATCAGGCTGTAGACGAATTTCCCGACGCTCTGCCCTCCGACCGCGTCACGCAGGAGTGCATAGCCGGCTCCGGCCACGAGGAGCAGCTTCGATTCAGTGGTCGCGTAGAACAGGACGCATGACAGAATCAACAGGCCGTCGAGTGTTGCCGCGGCCATCCGCCTGTGAACGTCAGCCTTCGCGTAAGGCGAGGCAAGCCCTCGCGACCATCGCTCAATGGCCGGAAAATACAACGCGGCGAAGAGACCCGCGGAGGCCACGAGCGCCCAGAACCAGGGCGTGAACATCGTCGACAATTCTGACCTGACTGCGGGTGAATGGCGCGCTCGACACAGATTAGGCCGCGATTCCCGAGCATTTCAGTGTCCAACCTTCTGACCACAACAGGCACACGGTCGACGGTCCGATACCTGATCTGGCGGACTCCGTGGACTCCACCCTCAAGGCCCAGCGCCTGACCCTGTCGCGGGAACTCAGTGAGTTCCTGATTGAACTGTCGATCGCGCTGCACAAGCATGCCATGTACCCGGACGGGCATCCGTCGCTCGATGCCGCCGTGGCGGGCGTGACACGCTCCGCCGCGCGGCTGCTCGAAGAGCGGCCCAGGCTGGTCTTCGGCGTCGCCCGCCGCCAGTTGGTGATCGACGGCGTTGCCACCGATCCCGGCCAACCGGTGCTGCGGCGTCTCGCCGAGGGGCTGCACCGGCACCATTTGGGTGCGGTCAGCTTTTCACGCGATGTGCAGGCAGATGAAATGGGTCAGGCTTTGCGCGCACTGGCGTCGGAGGTGGAGCGCAACGGCCCGCTCGGGCTCGCCCCCGCCGGTCACCTGCTGGAGTGGCCGCACGTACGGCTCCATCCGCTCACATTCGATCGCCTCGAGCTGGTCAGCCTTTCACCGGAGAAGAAGGGGGCGACGCCGCCATCGGACGGTAGGGCTGCGGAGTTGTGGGTCGGCCTGGCGCGCGCCGCGATGGCGGCCGACCGGTCCGGTGACTCAGACGCACAGGTGTCCACCGAGCCAGCCGTCGTCGCGCAGGCCATCGACGAGCATCACGGCGCGACAGCGTACGATCAGGTGATCGTCGGCTACCTGCTGCAAATCGCCCAGGAGCTGAAGACCGCGACAGGCACCGAGGCGGCAGCCCTGCGCCGGCGGACGGCGCGATTAATCGCAGCTCTGAGGCCCGAAACGCTGCGACGACTGGTGGCGATGGGCGGCGACGCCGCGCAGCGCCGTGCGTTCGTTCTCGACGCGACGAACGGCATGGCGGTGGATTCGGTGCTGGAGATCCTCAAAGCCGCCGCAGATGCGAGCGGTCAGACCATCTCGCACGGGCTCGTCAGAATGCTGTCGAAGTTGGCGGTGCACGCCGAGCTCGGCGACGAACGGGTGCGGCCGCTGGCTGATGGCGCGTTGCGGGACCAGGTGACGCGGCTGCTCGCCGGGTGGGAGCTGAGCGATCCGAATCCGGACGCCTACAGCAAAGTACTGCACCATCTGGCCGTCGCTCCTCCGATCCATGCGCCGGCCCACCTCGCCGACAACGACGACGGACAGGATCCGCTGCGGATTGTGCAGATGGGCTTGGAGGTCGGTGAATTCGGGCCGGCTGTGGACCGGGCGATGGATTGCGTGATCAGGGACGGTCGATTCGCCGCCGTCCTGCACCTGCTCGCCTCGCTGCCGGAAACGGCTGATGCCGTTGCCGAGCGGGTGAAGGCCAAGCTGGCGGCGGCATCCTCGATTGCAGTGCTCTTGGCGCGGGAGCCGCTGGACCTGGAGTCGCTCGACCGGCTCTTCGCGATGATCACGGTGGAGGGCTACGAGCTGATCCTCGATGCGCTGGCGACGTCGCCGGTACGCTCAGTCAGGCGAAAGCTGCTCGACCGGCTCGCGCAGACCGACCTGGACGTCGCGCCGCTGATCGCAGCGCGCCTGAATCACGAGCACTGGTATGTCGTGCGCAACATGCTCATCCTGCTCCAGCGCGTGCGCCAGCTCCCGTCTGGATTTTCTGCCGAGCCGTGGATGCGGCATCCGGATCCGCGTGTCCGCTACGAGGCGATCCAGCTCCAGCTCGCCTTGCCGTCCGAGCGCGAGCTGGCCGTGCGAGCCGCCCTCGCGGACGACGATCCCAGAGTCCTCCGCCTTGGCTTGATGGCGGTTCAGGCTGAGTGCCCGCGTTCCTCGACCGCTCTCGTGGTGACCCTGGTGCTTCGCGGCAACGTCGCCGAGGATCTGCGCGTGCTCGCGATCCGGGCGCTGGCGCGCACCAGCGAGTCGGCGGCGCGCGACGCGCTGCTGCACCTCGTCGACGGTGGCCACACCCTGCTCGGACGACCGAAGCTCGCGCCGGCAACGTCGATCTGCATCGCGGCGCTGCGGGCGCTCGCGGAGGCGTGGCCCGCCGATTCCACCGTTTCTGCGATGCTTGCCATCGCGGCCGCCTCTGCCGATCCAGAGCTCCGGCAGGCCGCACGCGTGACCGTCCGATGAACGATCCAGCGAGCTTCCTGATCTCGTTCGCGCATGCGCTCGCGATCATGACGCTCTATCCGGATGGGCACCCGTCACGCGACAAGGCGATCGATGGCGCCCACGAGCTGCTGGAAAACCTCTGGGTTGCCGCCGTTCCCGTGTTCACCCTGCTGGACGACGAGGTCGTCTACGGGCGCGAACCGCTGCGCGAGCTGAAAGGGTGGGACTGGGGGCGCCGGCTGGTCCGCGCGGGGATCCAACGCCTCGAGTTCGAGCGCCGGGTCACCCGCGACGAATTCGAGAGCTTCCTGCAGGAGCTGCTGGCCCGGCTGATGGTGTCGGCCGTCGACACCACCGACAATCGGCAGATGCGATCACTGGGGGTCCGTTTCGGCGCCGTGGGCATCCAGGGAGAGGCCGATCAGAGGTGGCAGCGCTGCCGCCCCCTCGGCGACCCTGGATCTGACGCTTGGCGAAGAGGCTGAGACGCTTCGCTGGATGCATCAGGAAGTTCAATCCGGCGGCGAAGTGCCACTGTTCGAGGCCGAAGCCGTGGTGCGGTCGCTGTCGGTGGCGATGCATAGCGATCGCCGCCTCGTACTGCCGCTGCTGCAGCTCAAGGAGTTCGACCAGTACACCACCACGCACTCGCTGAACGTGGCGGTGCTGGCGATGGGCCTCGCGGAGCACCTTGGATGTACCGCCGTGGACGTGCGGGCCTATGGCATTGCCGGACTGCTCCACGACATCGGCAAGGTCCGGATTCCCATCGACGTCCTCACGAAGCCCGGCAAGCTGACCGACGAGGAACGGCTGCTGATGAATCGGCACCCGGCCGATGGCGCCCGCATGATCCTGCAAAGCGATGAGGAGCTGGATTTGGCTGCGGTCGTCGCCTACGAGCACCACATCATGCTCAACGGCGGCGGATACCCCGCCATGCACTACGGCCGTGCCTGTGCGCTCGCCAGCCGGCTGGTGCATGTCTGTGACGTCTTCGATGCGCTCCGTACGAGGCGTCCGTACCGCGACGCCTGGGAGTCGGAAAGGGTCATCGCCTATCTGGTCGAACGCGCTGGCACGGAGTTCGACCCGGATCTGGTGACGGCCTTCGTTCGCATAGTCCGCCACGGAGAGGCGCAAGTCAGGATTCTCACCGGCGATGTACCTCTTCCCGGCGGCTGATTTCAGGCGAATCGCCGGTCACCGTTGTGCCGAGATTTTCGGCGCTACAGGCGAACGCGTTTGAAGACGAACGTCGTCTCCGCTGCGAAAGTGACCACGCCGGCGAGTTCCCACCCGCTCGAACCCAGCGCATTCAATTCGTCCTCACTGAGCGGCGGTTCGTTGGCGAGCTCCTTTCGGACGACCTTGTATTCCCAAGTCTGACGCTCGTAAACGAATACTGTCGGCGGCGCAGCGGAAGGACGTGCCTGTTGAGGCAGCGGCTCGTGCGGCGGGGAACGTCTGGGAAATTCATCGAGTTGTATCCGCATGAACCCATACTGCGTCCGGCGCGCAACGAACGCAAGCGGCGGCGAAAAACAGAGTTCATCACGCCGGACGATGGGGTGGTCTTACTCGAGGCTATTCTGCGCGCAGCGCCTGCATCGGGTCGATGCGCCGGAGGCGCCGTGCAGGAAGGTAGGCGGCCAGCGAGGTGCTCGCCGCAAGGACGAGCGGAACGACGACGAGCGTGACCGGATCAAAGGCGCGCCCGCCGAACAGCAGCCCGCCCAGGAGCCGAGTCACCGCGACCGCTGCGGCCATTCCCAACACGCCGCCAACCAGGACCAGGCGCAGTCCGTCGAACGCCAGGAGCCGAACCACTGTCGCCGGCTCGGCGCCGAGAGCGACGCGAATCCCCATTTCGCGCGTCCGCTGGGCCACCGCGTAGCTGACGACGCCGTACAAGCCGATGCTGGCCAGCATCAGCGCGAGGACGGCAAACGCCGCCAGGATGAAGGCCGAGAGCTCGGCCGGCAGCCGTACCACGGCCAGGTGACGCGCCATCGTCTTCGTCTCCCAGACCCACAAATCAGGATCGAGCGACCGGCCCGCCGCCATCAGTGCGAGCGCTGTCTGCTGCGCATCGACCGACGTCTTCGCCACCACTGTGAGACCGGGCGTTTCGTGCTGCAGGTAGGCGCGGTAGACCATGTCGCGCGGCGCCTCGCCGATCGACCGGATCTTGGCGTCGGCCGCCACCCCGACCACGACCAGGTCGTCATCGTCCGCGTCGGGTGTACGGATCAGCCGGCCGACGGCGTCCCCGTTCGGCCAGAACCGCCGCGCCATGGCCTCGCTGATGATCGCCACCGCCTGACTCCCTTCGCGATCGGCCTCGGTGAAACCGCGGCCGCGCAGGATGGGAAGTCCGATGGCATCGAAAAAGCCGGAATCGACTTCGGCGCGGTCGGCCACGAATGCGCGGCTGTCCTTGGGCGGCTCGTGGCCGTCGACGATGAAGTCGATCGTCTGTGTGGAGAGCGTGTTGAGCGGCAGGTTGTCGGTGATGCCAAGGGCGTCGACCCCGGGAACCTGGCGAAAACGATCGAGCATCTGCCTGACGTAGACGCGCGCTTCATCGGCCGTGAACCGCGTGGCCGGCACGATGAACGACAGAATCGCCGCCGGCTCCCGGCCAAATCCCGGGTCGACAGCCAGGACGCGCTGAAAGCTTCGAAGGAACAGGCCGGCGCCAACCAGCAGCACGAGCGAGACGGTCACCTGTGCGATGACCAGGGCGTTTCGCCACCGCCGGTGGCCGGCACGGCCGCCCCCCGGCGTGTCGCTCTTCAGTGCGCCCACGAGATCCGGCCGCGTGCTCTGCCACGCCGGCACGATGCCGAGGAGCGCGCCGGTCATCGCCGACACCACGAGGGTGAACGCGAGGACAGTCCAGTCCGGGTTGAGATCGATTGCAATCGGGATCGGTAGCGGCAGGTCGGCCCGCACCAGCACGCCGAGCATCGAGGCCGACAGCGCGAGGCCGAGTACGCCGGCGACGAGGCTGAGGACCGTCGTCTCGACGAGGAGGCCGCGCATCAGCGTGCTGCGGGATGCGCCGAGCGCGAGTCGCACGGCCGTGTCGCGGTGGCGATCGAGCGCGCGGGCGAGCAGAAAGCTCGCCAGGTTCGTGCACGCGAGCAGCAGCACGAGGCCGACGACGACTGTCAGCAGCCAGGCGCTGCCGCGGATGTACCAGTCGAGGGGAGGATAGAGCAGGACGTCGTCGAGCGGGACGAGCGCGAAGCGCGCCGCGGGATCCCAATCCTGAATCGCGTCTTTGGTGAGCGCAGCGGCGACGCGGTCAACTGCCGCTTCCGCCTGCGGCAGCATGACACCGTCGCGCAGCCGGGCCTTCGCGAACAGGGAGTGGTTGCCTCGCTCATCGAGCATGGGCGCGCCGATCAATTGCTCGACCATCGCCGCCGGGGCAAAGAACGCCGGCGTCAGTCCTTTTATCGATCCCGGGAAATCGGCGGCGCGACCCCGACGATGCCATACGAGCGCCCGCCGATCCGCATCTGCCGGCCGATCACCTCAGCGCTGCCACCGAAAGCCGTCCGCCAGTATCCAAATCCGAGCATGACCACGGCATGGCCGCCGCGATCGACGTCGTCTTCGGGCAAAAGCGTCCGGCCAAGCGCGGCCTCGACTCCCATCAGCTGAAAGTAGTTGCCCGACACGACCTCGGCGAGCAAGGTGCCGATGCCATCCTGGCCGTCGACCTGCGCGGGGATGATCTGGCTGGCGGCGATGTTCGCGAACGCGTCGCCGGCGCCGTCGCGAAGATCCTTGAGGTCGGGATACGACAGGGTGCTGTACGCGGAATCCCGCCTGGTGCAGGTAGACATTCACCACGCGGTCGGGTTGTTCAATCGGGGTCTTCCGCAGCAGGATGGCATTGACGAGAGTGAAGATAGCCGTGTTGGCGCCGATTCCGATCGCCAACGACACCATCGCGATCGCGGTGAAGGCTGGCCGGCGCGCGAGCGAGCGCAGCGCATCGCGCAGGTCGCGCCGCAAATGGTCGAGGAGTTGCTGCACGTCGGTCCGCTTGTTTTGACGGCCTCCCCAGCCTGCTTGTTCCGATCAGTGCAGGCGGGGATAAGATTCTCGAGGTATGCGCCGCCGTGAGTATAAAACGCTGGCGGCCGCGGCGTGCGCGCTGCTCGCGACCGCTTCGCTCGTCGAAAGCGCCGGGCAGCGCGTCGCCGGCTTCATCGATCCGCTGCCGGTGGCGCGGCTCAAGCAGCTGTTTCCCTCCGCGGTTGCCTTCACGCCGCGCGGGACCGCCGATCCGTTGTACTTCTCCGCCTACGCGGTCGATCCGGCGGCGCCTCGCGCGCGACCGATTGGCTACGCCTTCTGGACAACGGATCTCGTACCCGAGCAACTCGGTTATCACGGCCACATTCACATGCTCATCGGTATGGACACGGCGGGCCGCCTGACTGGCGTCATCGTCGATCGGCACACCGAGCCGTACGGCGACTTCTCGATCGAACCTCCACGATTCGGCGCGCAGTTCAAGGGGAAGAGCATTCGCGACCGGTTCGAGGTGGGCGCCGACGTCGACGCGGTGTCGCGCGCGACGATTACGATTCGTGCCGCCGCTCGCGAGGTCCGCGACAGCGCGCGGATGGTCGCGCGTGCCGTGCTGACTCCGGACGCCGTCGGCCGCTGAACGAATCGCGCGACTGCACGTCCTCGTGACGGAGCACTGTCAGGTGTGCTCCGCACGGAGGGTCATTCCGTATCCGCACAATCTGCGTTCTCCGTCTCTTGTCAGCCCTCCCTCTCACGACAGCGATGGCTCCGGATCGAGTGTCCGCTGGCGCTGCTGACGTTCCTTCCCCGCGCGTCGCGCCGCGTCCATCAACCCGGCACGCGCTGAGGAGAGCGACTACCGACCGTCTGAGGGAGCGCAGGAAGTTGAAGAGGTCCTGCTTCGTGCTCTCGCGGAGGTTGTTGAATGTGTTGATCACTCCGTTTGCTTCCGAGCCGTCGCTCGAGTGCGCCTGGATGGCCTCTCCGAGGTCCGTCGTGCGTCCGTCGTGCAGGAAGAAGATGCGCTGGCCGAGCCCCCAGAGCGGCGCTGTCCTGAAGTCACGCGGTCCGGCCCGTCCCTGCGAGACGCCGTCCGCCAGCCCGACGCCCATGTCGTGAACCAACAGGTCGGAGAAGAGGTTCGCCGGCTGGTTGCGCAGGACCGCGAGCGTGGAGGTATCGCTGGTGCGGAGCGTCGGCGTATGGCACAAGGCGCATCCCGGTGCTGCGAACGCGTTGCGGCCTCTCGCGATGGATCCCGCCCCTCCGGGTGTCGTTCGACGAAGGAGTCGGCGGCGCGAGGAGGCGCTGGAAATTGGCGAAGTTCTGGATCGCCCGTCACACCCGTGAGCGCGGTGAGGGCATCCATGTTCTGCACGTCGTTGGGCACGCTCGCGAAATAGCAGTCGGGGTTCTGCTCCCGCTCGTTCTGGAAGAGCTCGCTGGTGATGCCCATCTCGACGTTGTACGCCTCGCCAGAAAAGATGAGGAGCGATGACATTTTGGGCTTTCCAGCCGAAACGCGTGATCGTGCCGTCATTCCCGTTCCTGTTGGGCGCGCCCGAGATCGTGCGGCCGGAGACGACGACATTCGCGCGGCCCCGGATCCCCAGCTGGCTGCTTCTGTGGTCGAATTGGCGGCCATGTTGGCGAGGAGTGTCGGTGTCTTCGATCTGTTCGATCAAACCGGCGCCGAAGACCGGCGTTGGGATCCGGAAGATCACATTGTTTCTCGCGAGCTCGGCGCGAAGTCCGGCTGCTCGAGGCGGCAGCCGATCGCGTCCCCCGACCCGTGATCGTGAACAGCGCGGCGACGCCGCCGTCGGCAGAGCCATCGGGATTCCTGACGAACCGCGCTTCGCGGATCGGGCCGTGCAACGTGATGAACGACGGAACCTTGTCTCTGCCGCCGTGCCTTGGACGCAAAGGCAACCTGAGGATTCACCGCCGGACTCGAGCCGCCAATCGCGGGCTGCGCGTGACAACCGCCGCAGCTGTCCAGGTTCATTCTCGGTCCCAGGCCCTCGTCGACTTCTTCCGTTTCTTCGAAGTCCTCGAGGCCCAATTGGAAAGAACGCCAGTTCATTCGCAGACAGTCCGCCGATTGGTCCGCCGGCTCCCGCCTCCCCGCCGCGCACGCCGGGGTCACGCGCTCCATCGAACGACTGCGACGACACGGACGCGTGGAGCAGCATGACGACAACCCAGACGAAGGCGAACGACACGAAGATCCCTCTCGAGAGTGGACGATGCATACACACCTCCCGCAGACGGCCATCCTGGACGGCCCGATTTTCGAAGTTGTCGGATTGGGGGGGTGCCGCGGTCCCTGGCAAAGTTGAGACCGCTTTCGCAAGCGCTTGCCGTCGTTCACCTTGCGGCAGTCGGCAGGCTCGTCACGCCCGCTCGTGATGTGAATCCCGACGCAAGTTCCGTCCAGGAATTACACGGGGGTCGCGACCGGCGTGTGCCGTCACTGAAACAGAACGTCTCGATCAGAACGCGGGTGGCGTGTGGGAACGACGCGAAGCGTCACAGCGGTAATCGAACGGACCGGTGATCGTGCCGCGCGATGACGCGTTCACACCGCGCAATAAAGTACCAGTGGCGTGGCGAATTGCGACGAACGGTCAATCCGCGCTCGCGAAAACGAGCGCGCGGACCCGCTGTCGCGTACCAATCCCAGCGTCTTCCGAATGAGCGACGCAACCGACCACCACGGTGTCGTTCGAGAGCGGTGTATAGCTGAGCAGCTGTCTAAGTCGTCCTCGTGTTGATTCAAGAGTCGCAGAGAACCGCATGTATTCTATCGCCTTCCCCCTCGGGCCGGTGAGGGTCAGACCCTGGAGTGTTCGTCACCGAGTCGGCGACGTCGAGCTGGCAGGCGTCAGTAGTCGTAGTCGGGAGTCAGTAGTCGGGAGTCGGGAGTCGGGAGTAAGCCGTAGTCGCGAGCGCGAGCCCCGACTACCGACTGCCGACTACCGACTGTCGACTATTGGCCATGCTATCCTCATAGGGCAATGAAGCGAACCGAACGTCATCACCTGAAGGAAAACGAGCTCCTCCAGTTTGCGAACCGCACGCGGGAGGTGATCGACGCGCGGCAGCGCGAAGTCGGCGTGGCCGCCATCGCGGTGATTATCGTGTCGATCGCCGTCATTGGGTACTTCGCGTGGCAGTCGCGCGTCGAGGGCCGCGCCGGCGCGCTGCTCGCCGACGCGATCATCGTCAGCGACGCGCGCGTCGGTCCGCCGCCGGCCCCGGGTACCCCTGCCACGGGGCCGAGCTTTCCGACCGATCGCGAGAAGTACGAAGCGACGGCGGCGAAGTTCAAGGCCGTGGCCGATCAGTATCCATCGAGTGATGCGGGTCTGTTCGCCAGGTACCGCGAGGGCGCGACGCAGATGGCGCTCGGCAACAGCAAGGAAGCGGCCGCGGCGTACCAGCAGGTGATCGACCGGGCGGGTAGCAAGTTGTACGGGCAGATGGCGCGGCTGGGCCTGGCCGAGGCCCAGGCCCGCGACGGGCAATACGACAGCGCCATCAACACCTACAAGGGCCTTGCGGACAACAAGGACGGCCCGCTGCCGGTCGACGGCATCCTGATGCAGCTCGGTCGCACGTATCTCGAGGCCGGCAAGGCCACCGAGGCGCAGCAGACATTCAACCGGGTGGTCGAGGAATTTCCCGAGTCGCCGTTCAGCGGCGATGCGCGCAAGGAGCTCGACTCGCTGAAGAAGTCCTGATCATTACGGCGGACCTAAAGGTCCGCACTACGGACTACCAACCTCCCGGCCGAACCTGTACGACAGGAACTTGTAAATCAGCTTCGCGCAGAGGAAGTTGGGCGCGACATTGCCGCCCATCGGTGAGAGCTCCACCAGGTCGAATCCCACCACCTGCTTTTTTTCGGTCACCCGGCGCAGCAATCGGAGGACCTCGTACCAGGACAGGCCTCCAGGCTCCGGCGTGCCGGTTGCGGGCATGATCGCCGGATCGAAGCCGTCGACGTCGATCGTCACGTAGACCGTCTCGCTCAACGAGTCGACGACGCGATCCATCCAGCGCGCGTCGTCGCGCATGTTGAAGTCGTAGAACACGCGCGTCGACAGCGACGGGATCGCGGCGGCCTCTTCGGGCGACAGGCTGCGGATGCCGACCTGCGTCGCTGGCGCGTACTCGAGCACGCGGCGCATCGCGCAGGCGTGGTTGTGGGGCGTCCCCATGTAGTGATCGCGCAAATCGGCGTGCGCGTCGATCTGCAGCACGGAGAGCCCGGGATGCCGTTCGGCGATGGCAGCGACGATCGGCGGCGTAATCGAATGTTCGCCGCCGATGACGACCGGGAACTTCCCGCGGCTGACGATCTCGGAAGCGACCCGGCGAATCTCCTGGACCACCTCGTCGATCGTGCCGAAGGGTAATTCCATCTCCGGCAGCGTGACAATGCCGATGCGGTGGACGTCGGTTTCCGTCTCTTCGTCCCACAGTTCCATGTGCGACGAAGCCACCAGGATCTCGTGAGGCCCGGTCCTCGTGCCGGCGACGTAGGATGTCGTCCGGTCGAGCGGCACGGGCAGGATGACGACGCGGGCGCGATCGAAATCCGTGGTGGTGGGCGTCGTGCCGCCGAATTCACCGACGGCGACACGGTCGTACTCAAACGGCAGGATCATTCACTCCCTCGAACAGGCTCGTTCACTTCCTCGAAGTGGTCGTGTGGGACGGTCTGGCCATCGATCGTCATCACGCGGGATGCGAGGGCGAAAACGGGTTTCGTGCGCCTCGCCAGCAGCGGCGCCGCGGTTCCCGCGAGCGCGGACGCGAGCAGGGGCAGGGCGATCGTGGCGTCGGCCTGGACGCTGACCTTCGCCGAGTCGGTGGAGAGCTTTCCCCAGCTCTGCGCTTCTTCGAGGCTCGACCCGGACGCCCCGCCGAAGTGAGGCACGTCCGTGACGATCTGCAGGGCGTAGCGGTGTCCGCCGACCTCCGAGCTGTAAAACTCGGCCTGGACACTCGCCTGGTTGATGAAGTTCTTCGGCGTGCCGCCGCCGAGGACGACGGATGCGGTCCGCGGCCGGCGGATCACGATGTTGGCCGACTCGACGATGTCGCCGATGACGTCGATGTGGCCGAACCGCGGATCCTTCTGGCGCGCCTGCGACAGGCCCATCCCAATCGACGAATCGGCAATCGCCGGGCAGAAGATCGGCACATTGGCGCGAAACGCCGCGGTGAGGATGCCGTCCCGGCTGGTCGTCTTCCACAGGTGGCCGCCGAGCTGGTAGAGGAACTCCCGCGTCGTATAGGCGCGCGGTTCGAGGGTCACCGCAAACTCGGCGATCCAATTGATCGTTGCCGATGAACTCTTCTTCGCTCGCGTAGGTGTCGTAAACGCGATCGATCCGCTCCTCGGCAAGCGCCGCGTCGTCGGCATGCGCTGATCCGACGTAGTGCCGCTGCCCCCGCGTTTCGTGAAGATCGTGATACAGGTTGGCGCCGGTCGAGACCAGGCAATCGACGTAGCGATCGGCGATGAGATGAGCGACCACGAGGCGCAGGCCGCCGGCGCTCAGCGCTCCCGCCATGCCGAGAAAGATCGTCACGTCGTCTTCGAGCATCTTGAGCCAGATGCGATGCGCCGTCGCCAGGTTCCGGCCCTGAAAGGAGATTCGCTCCATCCGCTCGACGAGCTCTTCCGCCTTCAGGCCACGTTCGACCGTGAACGGTTCGATCGGCGTCTGCAGAAAGGGCGACTTCTTTTTCATGCGCGACAATTAGAACACAACCCGAATGGCATTGGAGAGAGAGGGTCAGGTCTAAATGACCCGCTTTAGAACGCCCGGCCGACGCGGAGGTACGCCGTCGCGTGATCGCTTTGGCGCTGTGCGTCGTGTCCCCACGCGGCGCCGGCCGTCACGGTCAGCCGCAGCGAGTAGCCGAGCACGACATCGGCGGACAGTTCGCCGCCGAGCGACGTTTTGAGGTCGGCGAGACGGAATTCGTTCGACCACGCGTGTCCCGCGTCGCCGAAGACAGCGGCATGCGCGGTGTGCAGAAACACCGGCCAGGTTCTGAAGCCGCGCTCGGGTCTTGCGAGCGGCCACCGGTACTCGGCGTTCAGGAGCGCGACGCGGCTGCCGGCAAACGCGTTCGAGGCGAAGCCTCGCAGCAGGCTGATGGCGTCGTTGTCGAAATCGAGCACGCCGCCCGCCGGCGATGCGCCGCCGAGCAGGAACACCCGCCGCGCCGCGCGGTCGCCGCTGGATGCGCCGGCCGCCGCGCGCAGCGCGACGACGTGATTCGCGCCGGCTCCGGGAAGGTAGGCGCGCAGATCGCCAGTCACCGTGGAAGCCGACGCCGACGACCCGAGCGCGTCCACAACAGATTCGCCGGTTCCGCCGACCGTCACGCCGCGCTCCGGGCTGATCGAGAACCCGAAGAACTTGGCAGACGACGTCGTCCACCCCACGCGGGCGGCCGTCCGGTTCAGCGTCACCCGCTGGCCGACCAGCTCGTAACGGTCGTCGGTGCGGACGAGCGACGCGAGCGCCTGATGCGATACCCGGACCCGCCGGAACGGCACCAGCACGCCGGCCTCGAGTTCGCGCGAGCGGATGGGGATCACGAGTTGTTCCGGCGCATCAGCGAAGGTCACCGCCGCGAAGAACGTTTCCCACGAGGCGGTTGTGAACAAGGTCGGTATCCATCGGTCGTAGGCGTAGGCAAGCGTCCAGTCGAGCGGCGGCGCTTCGCCGCCGTCATGAGGAGGACCATCGACGCGCCATGTGGCGGCGGCGCTGTACACGTGATAGCCGAGCACATCGAACCCTGCGATCCCCGCGCCCAGCCGCAAGCGATCGCCGTCGGTTTCGATGACCGGCAGCCATGAGGTCGGCACCAGGGTTGGCAGCGGGTTGTATCGGCGTGTATTGAGCTCGGCGGACACCGCCGGCGCGTTGTCGGCCGCGGGCGAGAACAGCCGGCTGCAAAGCCTCGCCGGACGGCCTGGGCGGATACGGCATGCTGAACAAGTCGAACCCATCCACCGTGTACCCAACGAAAACGATCGCCGTCCCATCCGCCGAGACATCCGGCCAGGTGGCACCGCCGGTCGTGTGCGTCAGCTGACGCCTCACCGGGTCCGGGCCTTCGATCTCGATTTCGTAGAGGTTGAACGGCTCGTCAGCGGCAGCACCGGCCACGACGACGGCGCGTCCATCGGGCCGCCAGGCCGGAGTGACGTACCGGGTCCGGGGCGCCGACGCAAGCACGCGAACGGCACCGGAGCCCACGTTTGCGACGACGATTTCAGCGTCCGCGCGCGGGCGGTGTCGTTCGACCGCGATCGACCGTCCGTCAGGCGACCATCGCGGCGCGTTGAACTGGGTGTCTGGTTCGGAGAGGACGACCGTGATCTCGTCGCGCCCCATCGGAAGCGTCACCAACTCACGCCTTCCCAGTCCCTCCCGCACAGCGACAATCGTGCCGCCATCCGGGGACAGATCCGGATCCAGCAGTCGTTTGCCGTCCGTGAGCCGGGTGGCGTCTCCCGTTTCGAGCTCGACGGAATACAGATCGCTGTACAGACCGACGGTCCGTCGCAGCTCCAGCTGATTGAAGACGACCACCTCGCGGCCGATGCCGCTCGTCGAGCCGAGATACCGGGTCGTGATCTCCCGTGGCGCGGATCCGTCGAGCGCCACGACGTTCAGGGTCGGGAACTCGTGAGGGGTCCGGACCGAGTAGACGATTTCGGGCCCACACGAGGAACAGGACTGCGGAAGAAACCGCGGGCCGACAACCTCATACCCGTGGTGCGTAATCCGGGTCACACGCATCCGGGCTGTCGCGAGGAGGCGCCGATGCGATCAGGGTGTCTTGGTAGTCGCGCCAGAGGGCGTCGAGCGACTTGCCGTAGACCTTCGAGAACGATCCCGCCGTGAAAAACGGCACCCGGCGAGTGGTGGCGTCGGATAGCTGCTGGAACTTTTCAGCGCCCTGGAGACTGGCGAGGTACTCGTGAAATCCAGCGCCGTACGCGTACGCCGCATACCCACCCGGCCAGCTGGTCAACCCGCCATTGACGCGGTTTAACGGCTCGAGGGCCCGTGCGCGAGCCGCCTCGCGCTCGATCGCGCGGAAGTCGCCCGCGTGCAGTCGTCCTGTGGACGTGAGGCTGCTTTCCTCGAATGTCGCCAGTCCTTCGATCTGCCAGACCGGCAGCAACAGATTTGGCAAGGCGAGCGGCATCTGGCCGAACACGGCGCGGACGATCCGCGACCAGCCGTGGGAGCGATCGAGGTGGACGATGTGCGCGTACTCGTGCGCGAAGACGAGCTGCAGCCAGTCGTCTGCGTTGCCAATCAGTTCCGACCCCGACGGGGAGGCGGGGTAGATGGCGATCGTGTTGTAGGGCAATGGCGTCGCCCAGCCGTTGGCCAGTTCCGACTGGTCCGCCAGGACCACGTGAGTCCGCCGCTGTCGCGGGACGCCGAGCGTGAGCGCGAGCCGGCCGCGGACGTCCTCCGCGATCCGCGCCAGCCTTGCGGCCAGGCGTTCCTCGCCGCGGTGGAAGTAGATGACGAAGTGTTCGGTCGCAATGCTCCGGAAGCGCAGGCCGGGATCGAACCGCGAGGCCGCTGCCAGCGGCGCCGCCGACGCCAGGACGACGAGCAGGCTAGTTAGCCGGAGCAGTGCTCGCGCGCGCCACATGCTGGAGGAAATGGAAGTCGGCAATCGGCGACAGGTGAAGGCCGGCGAGCGATCGTTGCGCGATCGCGAAGTTGGTCTTGTGCCAGAGGCTGACATAGGGAACTTCGCGCGCAAGCACCCGTTGAACCTGCGAGAGCACTGCCTGGCGGCGGACCGGGTCGAGCGAAGTGGCGGCCTCGTCGAGCAGCGCGTCGACCTCGGGATTGCTGAAGTGGCCGCGGTTGAAGCCCTGCGGCGGCGTCTGCGACGAGTGGAACGCGCGCCGCAGGATGTCGGGATCGGCCAGCGCGCCGCCGGCCCATTGCAGGAAGTAGAGCTGGAAGTTTCCGCCAATGACGTCGGCGAACAGCGTCGCGAACTCGTAGGTGCGGACGTCCAAGGCGATGCCGACGCGGGCGAGATTTTCCTGGACGACGGCCGCCTGCAGCCGGTTGAACTCGATGTTCGACGTCTTCAACGTCAGTTGCAGCCGTGAAGCGGGGCCGTCGCCGTCCGGGTCGCGGTAGCCGGCCTCGTCGAGCAGCTCCCGGGCACGCGCCGGATCGAACGCATATGTCGTGATGCCGGGTTCGTAGGCGCGCGCGATCGGCGGGATCAATCCATCGGCCGGCGTGGCCAGGCCGCGCCGCAGGTGGTCGACGATCGCCTGGCGGTCGATTGCGTGCGCGAGGGCGCGGCGGACCCTCACGTCGCCGAGCGCCGGGTCGAGCAGGTTGATCCCGATGTACTGGTAGTCCACGCCGGGAGCAGTCGCGGTCTGGAGGTGCTCGTCGCGGCGGAGCTGATAAAGAATGTCGGGCGAGACGTCGTTGACGACGAGATCGATCGTTCCCTTGCGCAGTTCCAGGCCCCGCATCACTTCGTCGGGGACGACCCGCAGGACGAGCCCTTCGTTCGCCGGACGGCCGGCCCAGTAGTCCTCGAACGCGGCCAGCTCGACGCGATCGTCGGGCAGATGACGCACGAACCGGTACGGACCCGTGCCAACCGGGTGGGACGCGACGTCAGGCCCGGCCCCAGCCGGGATGATCTGCGGGATCACCAGATTGGTCGGGAACGACGCAAACGGTTCCGACAGGGTGAAGACAACGGTGAAGGGATCGCGCGCCTCGACCGATTGCAAGCCCCGAAAGGCGCCCCGATGCGGCGAGCGCGAGGCAGGATTGAGAATCGTATTGAAGGTGTGCAGGACGTCCGCCGCGGTGAGCTCGTGGCCGTCGTGGAAACGGACGCCCTTGCGCAGCGTCACCACCCAGGTCGTGGGCGCCGGGTTCTCCAGCCGCTCCGCCAGTCCACCTTCCGTGACATACCGCAGGCCGTCGTCGATTCTCAACAGCCCGTCGAAGATCAGCTGGTGGATTTTCTGGGACGAGTCATCCAGGCCGTAGCGGGGATCGAGGCTGTTCGGACCGCTCGTGATAGCGACCACGAGCACGTTCGGGTTGGCGCTCGGCCTGTCGACGCACGCGCACGCCAGCGCCGCCAGAACGACGAGCGCCCGCTTCACTCCTCCGCTTCCTTCTTGAGCCGGGCGAGCAGGGTCAGCGCCTCGAGCGGCGTCAAGCGGTCGACGTCGAGCGCGGCAAGCGCGGCGCGAAAGCGGTCGTCTGGCGGCGGAGCGGCCTGGAAGAGCCCGAGCTGGCGCTGGGGCTCGCTGGGCGTGCCGGTCATCGACGGCCGTCCGCCGCGGGTCAGCTCGTCGCGTTCGAGGGCGCCGAGAATCTCGCGCGCCCGATCGATCACCGGACCCGGCAGACCGGCGAGCCGGGCCACCTGGATGCCGTAGCTGCGATCGGAACGGCCGGGCACGATCTTGCGCAGGAAGATGATGTCGTCCTTCCACTCGCGTGCGGCGACGTGGTAGTTCACGACGCCGGGCGTCGCATCGGCCAGATCGGTGAGCTCGTGATAGTGGGTCGCAAACAGCGTCTTCGGGCGGATCCGGGCGTTGGTCGCCAGGTGCTCGGCAACCGCCCAGGCGATGCTCAGGCCGTCGAAGGTGGCGGTGCCGCGGCCGATCTCGTCGAGCACGACCAGGCTGCGCGACGTCGCGGTGTGGAGGATGTTGGCGGTCTCCTGCATCTCCACCATGAAGGTGGAGTGGCCGCGCGCGATGTTGTCCGATGCGCCGACGCGCGCAAAGATGCGGTCGACGAGCGCCACCTTCGCCTCACGGGCCGGGACAAACGATCCGGCCTGCGCCATGATCGAGATGAGCGCGGTCTGTCGCAGGTAGGTCGACTTCCCGCCCATGTTGGGCCCGGTCAGGATCACGAGCTGCGAAGCGGTCGCGTTCAGCAGGATGTCGTTCGGCACGAAGGGCTCGCCGGAGGCGGCGGTGCGGCGCTCGACGACCGGATGGCGGGCGTCGAATACGGCGATCTCGTCGCCGTCGTGGACGTGGGGCTTCGTGTAGTTGTTGATCGCCGCGGTTTCAGCGAGTGAGGCCAGCGAATCGAGCGCGGCGAGCGCCCGCGCCGACGCCTGGATCCGAGGCGCTTCGGCGGCGACCGCCTGGCGCAGCGCGTCGAAGAGCTCGAGCTCGCGGTCGACGATCCGCTCGTCGGCGCCGAGCACGCGTTCCTCGTACTCCTTGAGCGCCGGCGTGATGAAGCGCTCTCCCCCGGCAATCGTCTGCTTGCGGTGGTAGTCGGGCGGCACCGCGTGAAGGTTCGATTTCGAGATTTCGATGTAATAGCCGAACACGCGGTTGTAGCGCACCTTCAGCGAAGCGATCCCGGTCCGGACCCGCTCCGCCTCTTCCATCTGCGCAATGATCTGTTTGCCCGACCGGCTGACCTTCCGGAGCTCGTCGAGCGCGGCATCGAGGCCGTCGCGGATGTAGCCGCCTTCGCGCGCGATGCGCCGGCGGATCGTCGACGAGCGACTGATCGATGCGCTGGCGCACGTCGGGCAGCTCGTCGAGCTCGGCAAGCAAGCAGCAGACGAGCGGCGCCTGGCACTCTGACAGCACGGTCCTGACCCTGGGAATCGCGGCAATGGAGTGCTTCAGCGCGACAAAGTCACGCGGTCCTGCCGTGCCCAGCGCGATGCGCGCCACCAGCCGCTCCAGGTCCTGGACGGTCCGGATCGCATCGCGGAACTTGCCGCGATCCGTCGTCCGGAAAGCGAGCTCCTCCACGGCGTCGAGCCGATCGCGGATCCGATCGAGCGACAGGAGCGGGCGCAGCAGCCACGCGCGCAGGGTCCTGCTGCCGATGGAGGTGATTGTCCGGTCGAGCTCCGCGAGCAGCGATCCGTCGCGTCCGCCTTCCGAGCCTTCCAGGATTTCGAGGTGCTTGAGCGTCGTCGGATCGATGATCAGCGCGTCGGAGCGCTGGCGGTAGGTCAGCGAGCGGACGTGCGCGAGATCGACCTTTTGGGTCGTTTTCAGGTAATGAACCAGCGCGCCAGCAGCGGCGACGGCGGCCGGCCGCCGATCGAGGCCGAACCCTTCGAGACCGCCCACGCGCAGCTGATCGAGCAGCGTTCGCCGCGCCGACTCGACGTCGAATGCCCAGCTGTCGATCGGCGTCGTCGGAACGCCGGCCGCGGCGACGACCGGGATCGGATCCGCGCCGGCGGCGGTCACGATTTCGCGTGGCTTGATCACCGCGAGCTCGTCGGCGAGCGCCTGGAGGCCGTCGATGCCGTGGTACTCGGCGGTCGTGAACTCACCGGTCGAGGCGTCGAGCAGCGCGACGCCGACGCCGCGTTCGCCATTGGCGGGCGCCGCGGGCGCGACGGCCATCAGGAACGCCGGCTCGCGCGCGTCGAGGTAGCTGGCGTCGGTCAGGGTTCCGGGCGATACGACGCGGACGACCTCGCGCTTGACGATCCCCTTGGCCTTGCGCGGATCCTCCACCTGATCGCAGATCGCGACGCGAAATCCCTTTCTGACGAGGCGGGCGATGTAGCCGTCGACCGCGTGAAAGGGGACGCCGCACATCGGAATCCCGCCGCCGTTGGCGGCCTTCGACCGGGAGGTCAGCGTCAGCTCGAGGGCGCGCGAGGCGACGAGGGCGTCTTCGTAGAACATCTCGTAGAAGTCGCCCATCCGGAAGAAGAGGATCGCATCGCGATGCTGCTGCTTCGCGTCGAGATACTGCCTCATCGCCGGCGTCGCCGCCGTTGACATATTCTGTAGTTTATCGCATGCGTGTACTGGCGCTGGACACGACGGCGCGCGCGCTGAGCGCTGCAGTGGTCGAGGACGATCACGTGCGCGCCGAGCGCGTGGGCGATGCGACGCGCTCGCATGCCGAGCGGCTGCCGTCCGCGCTGCTCGACGTCGTCGCGGAGGCGCGCATCGAGCTCGCGTCGATCGACGTGTTCGCGGTCGCTGCTGGTCCGGGCTCCTTCACGGGCCTCCGCATCGGGATCGCCGCGATGCAGGGGCTGGCGTTCGTCATGGGGAAACGGATCGTCGCCGTCTCGGCGCTCGAGGCGCTCGCCCACGCCGCAGCGGCCGAATCGCCCGAAGGCGTGACGATCGCCGCGTGGATCGATGCGCATCGCCGGGACGTGTTTGCCGCGCCGTACCAGGTGAGCACGGCGCCGCCCTTCAGCCTCGGGCGTATCGTCGCGCTGGATGCGCCGTCGGTCGACGACCCGGTTGCCGTGCTTGCGCGGTGGGAGACGATGCCCGACGTGTTCATCGGCAGCGGCGTGCGGCCGTTCGCGGACCTGATTGCGGGGCGTGCGCCCCGCGCGCGCGTGCTGGACGCGCCGCCCCTGGCCGCCGTGATCGGGCGCGTCGCCATCGACCTCGCGCGAGCCGGACGGACGGTCGATCCAGCCGGCGTGCAGCCGGTGTACGTGCGAAGGCCCGATGCGGAGATTGCGCGCGAACAGGGCCGGGCCCCGAGCGAGGCAGGCCGACCCGTTCAGGGCCGGCGAGAAGGGTAGGAGATCGGTAAGGACTTGTGGCCACCTGGTTCATCGAACCGCTGTCGTCCCCGAAAGAGATCGACGCCATCCTGGCGATCGAACAGGAGTCGTTCACCAACCCGTGGACCCGGGAGATGTATCTCGCGGAGCTGAAGAACGAGGGCGTGTCGTTTTTCTACCTGGCGCGCGACAAGGGTCGCCGCGTCGTTGGTTTTTGCTCGTTCTGGCGGGTGCTCGACGAACTGCACATCAACAACCTCGCCGTGGTGCCGGAATTCCGGCGGATGGGTATCGCGACGGCGCTGTTGAGGCGCGTGATGGCCGAAGCTGCGCGGTTTGGCATTCGCCGCACGATGCTGGAGGTGCGGCAGTCGAACGCACCCGCCCGGCAGCTGTACGAGAAGTTCGGGTTCGTGGTCGCGGGCACGCGGAGCAACTACTACACCAACCCTGTCGAGGATGCGCTCGTGCTCTGGCACGAGGAACGCATGTAACGACCTTGAAACGTGGGGTTGCTTGTGTTACGTTCGCCCTACACCGATAAGGCCCCATGCCGCCGCACACCCCGAATCAACGCTCTGGACCCATTCCAAAGGAGGGGGAGCATGCATGAGCAGTCGCAGAACCTCAAGGAACTGTTGCTGCAGACGGACGAGGAGTTCCATCAGCTCGCCGCCAAGCATCACGAACTCGAAGATCGGCTTCACCAGCTCACCACCAAGCAATACCTTTCAGGACCCGAACAACTCGAAGAAGTAAACCTCAAGAAGCGAAAGCTGCAGCTCAAGGATCGGATGGAGAACATCCTGCGGCAGCGGCGGGGGTGATTCTTCGAAGGTCTGAAGTTTGAAGTCTGAAGCCTGAGATCAGGGTTCAGGCTTCCGACTTCAGACTTCGCCGATGCGCATCGATCCCGCCGGGTATCCGTTCATTGGTGGCGCGCTCGTCGCGGCGGCGCTGGCCGGCGCCGGGTTCGGCTGGGCGCTCGGCATCCCGTTCCTGGTCCTCGCCGGTTTCTTCCTTTTCTTCTTTCGCGATCCCGAGCGGCTGGTCCATGCGTCGGCCGATGCCGTGCTGTCGCCAGCGGACGGCCGCGTGCTCGTCGCCGGACCGGCGGTTCCAGCCGCGGCGCCGCCCGGCGAGTGGCTGCAGATCAGCATCTTCCTCTCGCCGATGGACGTGCATGTCAACCGCGTACCGGCATCAGGACGCGTGACGCGCGTCAGCTTTCAGCGCGGGCGTTTTCTGCCCGCGTACCACCACGACGCTGCCGCGACCAACGAGCGCAGCGAAATCTGGATCGATCACAACGGCCGCCCGATCGTGGCGCGGCAGATCGTCGGTGTGCTCGCGCGCCGCGTGGTCTGCCGGCTGGCGGTCGGCGCCGAGGTCCACGCCGGTGATCGCTACGGGGTGATGAAGTTCGGATCGCGCATGGACGTCTTTCTGCCAGTCGGCGCCGAACTGCGCGTCAAAGTGGGCGACACCGTGCGGGGCGGTGAAACGATTATCGCGGTGCTACACTGAGCGTGACGGCCGCGTGGCCGCACACCTTCGATGTCTGAGGATCTCGGGCGACTGCGATTCCTGCGGCGGGCGGGCGATCCGCCGCGGCGCCGGTTCAGGCGCGGCGTCGCGCTCCTGCCGAGCCTGTTCACCGTCGCCAACCTGTTCTGCGGCTACGCCTGCATCGTCTACGCGATGCGCGGCGAGTACCAGACCGCTGCGCCGTTCATCGGCTTTGCGATCGTGCTCGACATGCTGGACGGCCGCATCGCTCGGCTGACCGGCACGGCGAGCGACTTCGGCGTCGAGTTCGATTCGCTCGCCGACGTCATCTCGTTCGGCGTCGCGCCGGCCATCCTTTCCTTCGCCTGGGGCCTGTCATCGCTCGGGCGGCTCGGCTGGGCAGCCGGCTTCCTGTTCGTCACTGCGGCCGCGATGCGCCTCGCGCGGTTCAACATCCAGTCCGCCAGCGGCGGCGACAAGCGGTACTTCGTGGGGATGCCGAGCCCGGCCGCGGCCGCGGTGCCGGCGGCCACGGTCTTTGCCTATCCCGCTGGCATCTTCGACCCCCAGCAGGCGCTGCTCGCCCTTCCGATGGTCATCATCCCGGCCCTGCTGATGGTGAGCACGATCCGTTTCCGCAGCTTCAAGACGATCGACCTGCAGATGCGGCGGCCGTACACCGTGCTGCTGCTGATTGCCGTGGGCATCATGCTGATCGCCACGCACGCCCAGGCCGTCCTGGTGGCGATGGCCTACACCTACCTCGCGTCGGCATTCATCGGGATGGCCATCAACCGTTTCCGAAGACGCGACGGCAAGCCGGTGGAGGAGGGGATGGAGAAGGAGGTGAGGGATGGGACGGGGTAGGTGAATCTTGCCGTTCACGCTTCCCGGTTCTCAGTTCTCGGTTCGTGTTCAGGTTCGGTTCGCGGTTCGCGGTTCGCCGTTCGCGGTTCGCGGTTCGCGGTTCGCCGTTCGCCGTTCGAGGTTCGGTGTTCGCCGTTCTGGGTTCCGAGTTCTGAGTTCCGTGTTCGGGCCGTACGAAGTTCTTGCCATGACTCCCACCCGCTTGACCGGCACTTTTTGACGGTCTCCGCCCCTCTGAAGCAGATTCGCTAAACAATTTCGGCGGCATTGCGGATGCACGGCTCCGGTGCATGGGTGTTCATCGATTCACCGAGTTGCGGGCATGGCAGGCCTGCCATGCGTATAAGAAAGCCGTCTACCGGCTGCGCGATTCCCACTCGCGATTGCGTGAGTGGCGTCGATGGTGCCAATTCGAAGATTCCGTTGCCGGTCCGCCGGCTCATCTCGCCGAAGGATTCGGAAGGTTCAGCCCGCCCGATTTCGCCCGGTACTGCGTGATGGCCCGTGCGTCGTTGATGGAGTCCCAGAACCATCTCATCGATGCCGTGGATAGCGGCTATATGGCCGAGGAGGTGCGATCGGAGCTCAACGCGATGGCGGAGGTGTCGCTCGAAGAAGTAACGGGACTGATGGAGTATCTGCAATCGCCCGAAGCACTGAAGAACGCCAGAAAAGCGCGCGAGCGCCGCATCGCCTTGCGTCCGGATCGAACCGCGAACCGCGAACCTCGAACCTCGAACCCCGAACTCGGAACCCCGAACGGCGAACCCCGAACCCGAACCCGAACCCCGAACTCCGAACCGCGAACTCCGAACCGCGAACCCCGAACTCCGAACCCGGAACGCGGCACCGAACTTGAACACGAACAGAGAACCGTGAACGGAGAAGGGTGAACTGTACGTTCACAGCGGCAACCTCACCACCACCGTCGTCCCCTCGCCGCGTTCGCTTCTGACTTCAATCGTCCCTCCATTCAACTCGATGTTGCGCTTCGCGATGGTCAGGCCGAGCCCGGTGCCGGTGGCCTTGGTGGAGAAGTAGGGCTCGAAAATTCGCGCGACGTCATCCGGCCCCATGCCCACGCCTGTGTCAGCCACCGAGACGACGACCGCTTCATTGCCGTCGGCCGGTTCGCGCCGGCTCGCGATCGTCAGGCGGCCGCCGCCCGGCATGGCGTGGATGGCGTTCTCGATGACGTTGGTCAGTGCGCGCGAGAACAGGGTCCGGTCGAGTGAGACTTGCGGCAGCGCGCCATCGTTTTGCACGTCGACGGCGATCCGGCCGGTCAGCGCGATGCGATAGGGTTCGACCACCTCCTCGATCAGCGCGGCCACGTCAGTCGGCTCCGGGCGCGGCGTCGGCGACGAGGCAAAGCTCGAGAACTCGGTCGAGATCTGGCGCAGCAGTTTGACCTGCGTGAGGATGGCGTGGACGCAGTCGTCGAGCACCGGCGACAGCGGGCGGCCGCGATCGATGTTCACGCGCCGCGCATGCTCGGCGGAGAGCTGGATCGGCGTCAGCGGGTTCTTGATGTCGTGCGCCACCTGCCGCGCCATGTCGGCCCACGCTTCGAGGCGCTGGGTCCGCTCCAGCTCCGCGCGCTGGCGTTTCAGGTCGGCGGCCATGCGATTGAAATCCTCGACCAGCCGCCGCAGCTCGTCCGACGACGTGGCGGCGATCCTCGCGTCGAGATCGCCGCGCGCGATGCGCCGCGTCGCGCGCGTCAGGCGGTTCACCGGGTCGGCGATCCGCTCCGCCATCCAGTACCCGAACCCCGCGCCGAGCAGGACGAACAGCACCGCGGCGGTGAGGACCAGCCGGTCGAGTTCGTCGGTCTGCCGCTCGCTCTCCTGGCGCTGCAACGTCTGCGGCACGGTGACGATGCCCTCGCGCCCGCCGGCGCGGACCGGCGCCGCGGCCACCAGGTAGCTCGACCCGCCCACCTCTTCCTCCCCGACATAGGTCGGCATTCGATCCAGCACGATGGCCCGGTAGACGCGGGCCGGCGTGCGCGTCGGCAACAGGCGGGATGCGTACAGGTCGCGTTCGCTCGTCGCCTGCAGATCGGCGTCGTCGAACAGGTTCACCGCCTGATCGATCGCCCGGCCGACGATGACCATCACCGAGTCGTCGAGCTGGCGCAGGGCGCCGGTCTGGCGCTGCTGGAGTGTGGCGTAGTCCTCCACGAGGCGCTGCGCGACGGTCGCCGTCCTGACCGCTCCCTCTTCGACTGCGGCGGTGAACTGCACGGCAAAGTAGGCGCGGGTCGCGAACGCGAGGATCACGACCGGCAGGACGGCCACCAGCACGAAGTAGAGGAACAGCTTGCGGTAGAAGCTCGATCGCACCTCGCGCAACAGCGCCCGGCCGCTGGCCGGCGTGCGAGACGTCAGCGCGTTGAAGAGCGTGGAACCGAAGAGCAGCAGAAGGTAGAGCACGAAGCCGAGCGTGACGAGCTCCGCGAGATTGACGATGTGATCGAACGGCGTGAGAAGGGGATAGCCGAGCGCGTAGATACCGCTGCGATCGTTGAGGTAGTGGACCCGAAACTGGCGGTCGTCGTGCGCGACCACGTCCCAGAACCGCTCGCGCGACTGGGTGGCGCGCTCGAACACGCGATCGGGCAGCGGCCACGCGCTGGTGCCCGAGACATAGAGCGGCGCACGGCTCCAGCCGTACCAGACGAACTCGAGGTCTCGGCCGGCCGCGCCTTCTGCGGTGCGCTCGATTGGAATGCGGAACGACTCGAGGTACGGCGTCCGTCCGGAAATGAAGGGCAGCACCCGGTAATCGAGCATCACGCGCACAGCCACGGTGCCAAGCTGGCGGCCGTTCTGGCAGATGCCGCGGCTGGCGCGGAGGACGTGACGCTCGCTCGATCCAATCGGGGAGCTTTCGTCGATGACGTCCCAGCGGCAGCCGGCCGCGCGGAAGGTGGTAATCGCGTACTCGGGCAGGTTCAGGAAGAACCGGCTCACGAGCCGCCCGTCCGCCCGATAGAGCTCGACCGCGGAGGTGACCCGGGCGTCGGCCAGATCGGTCTTCGACCAGAGCTGATAGGCGGCGTCGGTCGACTCGGTCTCGTCGGCCGGCTCGATCAGGAATTCGCTCAAGCGAGGGCAGCGCGTCGATTTCCTCGCCGGCGCGATTCAGGCTCGTTTGAAGGTCGTCGCGGAGCCGCAGCGCGGCCGGGCCATACTGTTCGGCGATCAGCCGATCCTTCGCCTCGGTCGTGAACGCGTGCAGCGAGGGATACATGGCCAGCGACGGCACGACGAGCGCGGTGAAGATCCCGACGATCGTCGCCGTCTGCGAGGCACGACGCATCCGTCCCCGAGGCCAGCCGAGCGCCAGCGCGCACGCGCCGATCGCCGCGAGCGCGAGGAACAGAGGGATCATCGGCACCGCTCCGGCGATCCGTGTCGCGGCTCCGGCAGCGGCCAGCGCGCCCGCGATCCATGCGCCGGCGAGGACGGCGCGCCGTGTCGCACTGCGGCGCTGCCGCCACGCCACCGCGATAATCCGCGGCACGAGCGCAGCGCTCCAGAACACCCCGGCGTGAAGCAGGATCAGGCCGAAGCCGATCGCGATGCGCGACGCGCTCAGCGGGTGCATCGAGAAGTGGAGCAGGTCGAGGGTCGTCCGCGACACGATGTTCTGGAGGAAGCGGTCGTACGCCCAGACGAGCGACGCGGCAAACGCCCCGGCCGCCGCATAGGCCAGCACCAGCTGGACGACCATGGCGCGCTGCAGGCGCGGCCGCGGCGACGCGACGCGGCGGCGCTCGATCAGGTCGAGCGCGAGCCACACCAGCGCGACCAGCAACAGCGCCCAGAGCAGCAGGTCGATCGGTCCCTGGGTATCGGTCTCGACGAGCCGGACCGTCGCCAGCGCGTAACAGGTAGCGTGCCGTCAGGAGCACGCCGACGAGGCCGGCTGTCGCCGCGAGAAGCGGGGCCGGGGCGCGTGCTCGCCGGCGTGCGTCCAGCAGCGGGCCGGTGCAGACCAGCATCGTCAGGGCCAGCACGGCCAGCACCCAGCCGACCGTCTGGCTTCGCCAGCGGGCGCGAGCGTCCGCGACGTCTGCCGGCGCGATCTCGGCCTCGACGAGCACCTGGCCGTCGCTCGACGGGATGACGAAGGCGTAGTCCGATCGCCGCTGTGCGCCGCCGATTCCCGCGCGAACTGAGACCGACGCGATCGACGATCGCATCATGAACGTGTCAGCAGCCCCCGGTGTCACGCGGTCGGCGCCGAGCAGTTGCTCGACGACAATCGACCCGAGGCGGGTCGTCGTGGACGACCGACTCCCATCGGCCACGGGCTGGACGCGCACGAGACGCAGGCCCAACGCGTCGGGCGCGACGAAGAGCGCGGCCGGGCCCTGGGTGCGCTCGGGCGGCAGGTCCGAAACGCGTCCGGTCCACGCCAAGGGTTCGCCGGCCGTGTTGTAGACGGTGATGCCGGTGGCCGATGTGCACGGCCGGCGCCGCTCGCTCGAGCGCCTCGAACAACGCGCGGGCGGCGGCCTCGTCCGCGGCAGCGCCTCGAATCAGATCGCGCTGGTCGGCCAGGTCCGAGGCGACCGCGGCGAGCGCCGCGCCGCTGCGATTGAACTGCTGCACGAGCTCGCGCTCGATGCGCGCCACGGCTTCACGGTCGTCGGCGCCGAAGCGGCGGCGCTCGATGACGACGCCGCCGACAGCGGTGACCAGCGCCGCCGCCGCGCCCGCCGCGGCCACCAGCAGGTAGGTTGAACGGAGTCGAGGCGTGAGACCCACTTCTCGTCCACAGAATACACGGCGGGTGAAGCTGTTATAGTGAAATCGATGTGGATCTGAAGCACCTGCTGAAGCGCGGCGCGCTCATCGCCGCGGCCAACTGGCCGACCGTGGTCATCCAGTTCGCGGCGCAGACGATCTTCAAGCTGCTGCTCCTCGTGCCGCTCGTCGGCGCGGCCGTCCTGGTCTCCGCGTTTATCGGCGGCGATGCCGCGACGCTGCTCCAGGGCGGCCTCCGCGACATGTTCGCGACCATTGCCGATGCGCTGACGGCCGAACCGGCTGCGCTCGCGGCGTTCATCGCCGCATTCGGCCTGGTCCTCGTCGGCGGCTCGATCTTCACGTTTCTCATCAAGGGCGGCACGGTCAGCGTGCTGGTCGCGGCTCACGACGCGGCCGGCCCAATCGAGCGCCAGCCGCTCACGCTCGACAACATCCAGCGCGCCGCCACGGTTCACGCTGGAGAGGTTCGTGGCCGGATGCAGCCGGCTGTTCCGGCGCTATGTCGTGCTCGGCCTTGGCCTGATGCTGGTCTATGCCGTCTCGGTGGGCGCCTACCTCGCCTTCCTGGTCGTGGGCTATCGCACCGCCACCGGCGGCGTGCTCATCGTGGTCTGGACCTTCGTGGCCGCCGTCGCAGCCGTGGGGCTGGTCGTCTGGATCACGGCCGTGAATTTCTGCTATCTGCTCGTGCAGATCGCCGTCGCCTCGCACGACTCGAGCGTGGCCGATGCGCTGCGCGCCGTCGCGCGGTTCATCCGGGCCGAGTATCGCTTTCTCGGCACGATTTTCCTCGTCGTGCTCGCGATGGTCGTGGCGGCGACACTGGCCTCGGCGTTGGCCTGGTCGGGCGTGGCGCTGATCGCCTTCATCCCGTTCATCGGGCTGGTGGTCGTCCCGCTTCAGCTGTTCGCGCTGCTCTTGCGCGGCGTGCTCTTCGAGTACATCGCGCTCACCGCGCTGGGCGCCTACGTCACCTTGTATCGCGGCGACGGTGTGGCGGTCGAGGATCCGGCCGCCATCGGCCGGCGGGCCGGACCACTGAGTGCATGGGGGTAATGGATCTCGACACGCACCTGTCCCGCGCCGCCCGGGCCATGCACGCCTCCGCCATCCGCAAGGCGGGCGATGTGGGCTTGTCATCACGGGATGTCATCTCGCTCGCGCCCGGCTATCCCGATCCGACGCTGTTCGCCTGGGAGGAGATTCGCGGCATCGCCGGATCGATCCTGACCGGCGCCGACCCGACGGTCCTTCAGTACGGCGCAACGCGCGGTTACAGGCCGCTCATCGACGCGCTGCCGCAGTTGCTGGACCATCGCGGAATCAAGGCGACGCCCGACGAGATCATCATCACGACCGGATCCCAGCAGGCGCTCGACCTGTGCGCGCGCGTGTTCCTCGACGCTGGAGATACGGCGCTCGTCGAGCTCCCCGCGTATACCGGCGCGATGACGTCGTTCTGGAATGCCCAGGCGCACCTCGTCGGCGTGCAGCAGGATGCGGCCGGCATCGACATCGCCGACCTGGACCGCGTGCTCAACCGGGAGCGAGGCGCCGGACGACGCGTGGCGTTCGTCTATGTCGTGCCGAACTTCCAGAACCCGACCGGCCTGTTAATGACGCTCGCGCGGCGCGCGGAACTGCTGGCCTGGGCGGCCGCGCGCGACGTCCTCATCATCGAGGACGACCCATACGGCGCGCTGTACTTCGACGACGTGGCCACGGCCGCGGAAACGCGGCCGATCAAGGCCGACGATCGTGACGATCGCGTCGTCTATCTGAGCAGCTTCTCGAAGACCGTGGCGCCCGGGTTTCGGGTCGCGTGGATCACGGCGGCGCCGTCGCTGGTCGAGCGTCTCGAGATCGCGAAGCAGTCGGCCGATTTGTGCAGCAGTGCCATCGACCAGCGGTTCGTGTACGAGATCTGGCGTCAAGGCGTGCTGGAAAGCCGCCTCGCGCTGCTGCGCGGTGCCTATCAGCAGAAGCGAACGGTGCTCGAGCAGGCGTTGCGGCGTGAGCTTGGCGCGCACGTGACCTGGCCAGAACCCAAGGGCGGGTTCTTCTTGTGGGCGTCGTTCGCGGACGGGATCGACACCGACGCGCTCCTGCGCCGCGCCATCGCTCACGGAGTCGTCTTCGTTCCCGGCAGCGCCTTCTACGTCGAGCCCGGCCACGTCAACCGGGCGCGGCTGTCGTTCTCCGAGCAGCCACCGGCCCGGATCGAGTCGGCCGTCGCGCGGCTGGCGAGTGCCGTGCGCGAGGAGCTCGACCTCAGGGGAACGTCAGGGCGGGCACCAGCAGGCTGGTTTGGCAGCGGCGCGAAAGGCGTCGGAAGCCCAGTCGCCGGAGTGAACCCGATCACCGTCGCCCCCTTCACGATGTCCATCGTCACCGCGACCAGCACCGGGACGCCGCCGTTCCAGAAGACGTGAGGCGGCGCGGCCAGGTCCGCGGGCAGCGTGAGTTCGCCGGCCGGTGCGCCAGTCGAGCTCGAGTAAGCACGCACGGACGGGCCAAGGCCGCCGACGATGAGCATCCCGCCGGCGAGCACCGGCCCGCTGCGCGGTCGCAGAGGCAGCGCGCGCTTCCATTTCTGCGATCCGCCGTTCCGATCCAGGCTGCGCAGGATGTTGTCGAGGGCGACGAAATAGAGACGGTCGTCCGCCGCGACGGGCGTGCCAATGACGTCAGCGCCATTGCGCCAACGCCAGGACACCTCGCCTCGCCTGGTTGTCAGGCCATACAGGAAGTTGTCGGTCGAACCGACGTAGACGCGATCATCGAGGGCCAGCAGGCCGGTGGGCGCTCCGCCGAGACGCCGCTCCCAGACCACGGCACCATCCTCGCTCTGAAGCGCCAGCACGCGGCGATCTTCGAGGGGCAGGTACAGGCGGTCTGGCGTCAAGGCCGGAGGGGCGCTGATCCTGGCGCCGGCTTCGGTGCGCCAGCCGACGCTTCCGTCCGCCACACGGACCGCGAGGACGGTCCCGGAAACGGTTGCCGCGACGAGCCAGCCGTGATCGGCGACGGGGCGGACGGCGAGACGATCCTCGATCGCGAGCCGCCAGGCGACCGAACCATCGTCAGCGTTCAGCGCCAGAATCGCATCGGAGTGCACGACGAACACGAACTCGATCGCCTGCGACCGGCGGCCACACCGGCTGGCTGCTTACGAGCCAGAGCTGGTTGCCGCTGGCGAGGTCGTACGCGACGAGGCGATCGCCCTCGATTGGAAAGTATCCCCGGGCACCGTTGAAACCGGGCGGCGCCGTCAACGCGTTGTTGAGCGCCAGCGTCCACTGCTGCCGCGCCGGGAAGATCGGGATGAGGCTCGACTGCGCGGCGCAAGTAGCTGCACGGAAGCGGTCGCCAGGGCAAGTGCACTACAACATATTGTGGTGCCGAGCCTTCGCACACCGTTATAATAGCGTCAGTCTTCCAACCCCGGCCTCGTTTCGTGAGCCACCAAACCATCCTCGTTCTGGATTTCGGGTCGCAGTACACGCAGCTCATCGCTCGACGCCTTCGCGAGCTGTCTGTCTACTCGGAGATCTGGCCGCCGGATACGCCTGCGGATCGATTGCGGTCACGAAACCCGGTCGGGATCATCCTGTCGGGCGGGCCGAAGAGCGTGTCGGATGCCGGCGCGCCGAAATGCGATCCCGCGATCTTCGACGTCGGGACGCCGGTGCTGGGCATCTGCTACGGGATGCAGCTGATGGCGCATGCCCTCGGCGGCAAGGTGGCCCCGGCGCCTCAGCGCGAGTTTGGCCACGCCACGGTGAAGCTGGCCGAGGCAGTACCGCTGTTTGCGGACGTGCCGGGTGAGATTCGCGTCTGGGCCAGCCACGGCGACTTCGTCGCCGCGGCGCCGTCCGGCTTTTCGGTCGTCGCGACGAGCGCCAACGCGCCGGTTGCGGCGATGGCGGACGCGGATCGTCGTCTCTACGCGCTCTTGTTTCATCCGGAAGTCGTCCACACCGACCATGGCCTCGAGATTCTGCGGAACTTCGCGTACGGCATCTGCGGCTGCACCGGCGACTGGACGATGGCATCGTTCGTGGAGGAGGCGACGGCCCGGATCCGCGCCCAGGTGGGCGACGGACATGTCGTCTGCGCGCTGAGCGGCGGCGTCGACTCGACGGTGGCGGCGCTCATCATTCACCGCGCGATCGGCGACGAAACTGACGTGCATCTTCGTCGACAACGGCGTGCTGCGGCTCGACGAAGCGGCGCAGGTGCGCAAGCGATTCGAGCGGCTTCACCTGCCTCTCGTCTTTGCCGACGCGGCGGACCTGTTTCTCGAGCGCCTCGCCGGGGTCACCGACCCGGAGAAGAAGCGCAAGATCATCGGCGCCACGTTCATCGACGTCTTCGAGCGGGAGGCCGCACAGCTCGGGAAGGTCGATTTCCTGGCGCAGGGTACGCTGTACCCGGACGTGATTGAGTCGGTCGCCATCGTGGGGCAGTCCGCGCTCATCAAGAGCCACCATAACGTGGGCGGCCTGCCCGAGCGCATGCGCATGAAGCTCGTCGAACCGCTGCGGGAGCTGTTCAAGGACGAAGTCCGCGCCGTCGGCCGGAAGCTCGGCCTCGAGGAGGAGTTTGTCGTCCGCCAGCCGTTTCCCGGGCCCGGGCTCGCGGTGCGGATCCTCGGCGAAGTGACCCGCCCACGTCTCGACCTGCTGCGGAAGGCCGACGCGGTCGTCGCCGAGGAGATCAAGCGGGATGGCTGGTACGCCAGGCTTTGGCAGAGCTTCGCGGTGCTGCTGCCCGTCCAGAGTGTCGGGGTGATGGGCGACGAGCGCACATACGAATACACGGCCGCGATTCGTGCGGTCGAGAGCCGCGACGGGATGACCGCCGACTGGGCGCGGTTGCCGCACGACCTGCTCGCCCGGATCTCATCGCGGATCGTGAACGAAGTCCGCGGCATCAACCGGGTCGTCTACGACATCAGCTCGAAGCCGCCGTCGACGATCGAATGGGAGTAGCGAGAAGCTGAGGAGCTGTGCAACTGAGGAACTGAGGAACTCGTGAACGATTTTGTTCATCTTCACCTCCACACCGAATACTCGCTGCTCGATGGCGCGTGCCGGATCGATGAAGTGCTCGATCAGGCCGTGAAGCTGAAGATGCCGGCCCTCGCCGTGACCGAGCACGGCAACCTGTTTTCGTCGGTGATCTTCCACGACCATGCGCGCGCGCGCGGCGTGAAGCCGATTCTCGGGTGCGAGGTCTACGTGGCGCCGGGAGACCGGCGGAACAAGAGCGGCAATCCCGGCGAGACGCAGAACCACCTGGTGCTCCTGGCCGAAACCCTCGAGGGCTACCACAACCTGATCAAGCTGGTGTCCGCCGGCTACACCGAGGGCTTCTACTACAAGCCGCGCATCGACAAGGAGCTGCTCGCGCAGCACAGCAAGGGCTTGATTGGCCTGAGCTCCTGCCTGAAAGGCGAAGTCGCGGAAGGCCTGTCGCACGGGCAGGACCGGAAGGCGCTGGAAGCGGCCGCGGCGTACCGCGACATCCTCGGACAAGGCAACTTCTTCCTCGAGATGCAGTGGCACGGGATCGAGGAGCAGCGGACGGTCAACGGCGCGCTGCCGGCGATGGCGCGGGATCTCGGCCTGCCGCTCATCTGCACCAACGACGTGCACTACCTCCGCGAAGCGGATGCCCATCCCCACGACGTCCTGCTCTGCATCGGGACCGGCAAGGCCTTCAGCGACCAGAAGCGGCTGCGCTACGAGGCGCAGCAGTTCTTCCTCAAGACGGCCGCGGAGATGGCGGCGGCGTTCGGGGATCATCCGGAAGCGCTGCTGAACACGGTGCGGATCGCCGAGCGGTGCAACGTCGTGCTGCCGGAGGGGCAGAACCACCTGCCGAACTTCGACGTGCCGGCCGGCTTCACGCTGGACGAGTACTTCGAGCACGTCGCGCGCGAAGGGTTCCGGCAGCGTCTGCCGCGGCTGCAGCAGCTGGCGGCGCGCGGGCGCGCTGCAGCCACACGATCGACGAGTACGAGCGCCGCCTCGCCTACGAAATCGAGATGATCAAGAAGATGAAGTACCCGGGTACTTCCTGATCGTCTGGGACTTCATCCGCTACGCGCGCGAGCAGGGGATTCCGGTCGGGACCGGGCCGCGGATCGGCGGCCGGGAGCCTCGTCGCCTACTGCGCTGCGCATCACCGACGTCGATCCGCTCGACTTCAACCTGATCTTCGAGCGCTTCCTGAACCCCGAACGCGTGTCGATGCCCGACATCGACATCGACTTCTGCGAGCGGCGGCGCGGCGAAGTGATCGACTACGTGACCCGCAAGTACGGCCGCGAGAATGTCGCCCAGATCATCACGTTCGGCACGATGAAGGCGAAGGCGGTCGTCCGCGACGTCGGGCGGGTGCTCGAGATGCCGTTCGGCGACGTCGACAAGGTCGCCAAACAGATTCCGGCCGCGCTCGACATGACGCTCGACAAGGCGCTCGAGGAGAATCCGGCGCTCAAGGAGATGGAGCAGAACGATCCGAAGGTCAAGCGAGCTCCTGAGCGTCGCGAGGCGGCTCGAGGGCATGACCCGCCACGCGTCGGTCCATGCCGCCGGCGTGGTGATCACCCCGGGGGCGATCACCGACTACGCGCCTCTCTACAAGGGCGCCAGGGACGAAATCACGACGCAGTGGTCGATGAAGGAGATCGAGCGCGATCGGCCTCCTCAAGATGGACTTCCTCGGCCTCAGCACGCTGACGCTCATCTTCGATGCCATCGCGGAGATCAAGCGGACGACCGGCGTCGAGCTCGACATCGACGCGCTGCCGCTCGACGATCCGAAGACCTACCAGATTTTCCAGGACGGACAGACCTACGGCATCTTCCAGTTCGAGAGCAGCGGGATGCGCGACATCCTCCGCAAGGCCAAGCCGCAGCGGCTGGACGATCTGATTGCCTTGAACGCGCTGTACCGCCCGGGGCCGCTGCGCAGCGGCATGGTCGACGACTTCATTGCCCGCAAGCAGGGCAGGACCGAGGTGAAGTACGAGCTGCCGCAACTCGAGCCGATCCTCGCCGACACCTACGGCGTCATCGCCTACCAGGAACAGGTGATGCGCATCTCGAACGTCCTCGCCGGGTTCTCGCTCGGCGAGGCCGACCTGCTGCGCAAGGCGATGGGGAAGAAGAATCCCGAAGTGATGGCGAAGATGCGCGGCAAGTTCCTGGACGGCGCCCGGAAGAACGGCATCACCGAGAAGAAGGCCGGCCTATATCTTCGAGTTGATGGAGCATTTCGCGGGCTACGGCTTCAACAAGTCGCACTCGACGGCGTACGCGTTTCTGGCCTACCAGACCGCGTACTTGAAGGCGAACTACCCGTGGCATTTCGCGGCGGCTCTGCTGACGATCGAAGCGGCAGAACACCGACAAGCTGGCGCTCTACCTCGGTGAGTGCCGCGAGCGGGGCATCGCGGTGCTTCCGCCCGACATCAACCAGAGTCAGCTGGCGTTCACCGTCGAGCCCGGGCGCGGCGTCAGGTTCGGGCTCACCGCCATCAAGAACGTCGGCGACGGCGCGATCCAATCGCTGCTGGCCGTGCGCAGCAAGCAGGGCCGGATCAGCTCGATTCACGCGCTCTGCGAGGACCTCGATCTCCGGCTGGTCAACAAACGGGCGTTCGAGAGCCTGGTCAAGGCCGGCGCGTTCGACTCGCTCGGCAGAGACGACGCGCAGCTGGCGGCGTTGTCGTCGCGCGAACTGCGGCCGCGGCTTCTCGCCTCGATCGATGCGGCGTATGATCACGGCGCGCGTCATCAGCGCGACCGCGAGGAAGGGCAGGCGCAGCTGTTCGGCGGGTTCGGCGACGAGACGGCTGGCGAGGGGAACGGCACGCCGATGGCGGCCGCCTGGTCCGAGAGCGAGCAGCTCGGGTTCGAGAAAGAGACGCTGGGTCTCTATTGGAGCGGCCATCCCGTCGACCGGTATGCCAGCGCGTTGCGCGACTTTGGCGCCCGATCGACCGCGGAGCTCGCTGAGGCCACCGTCACTCCCGCGAAGGAGGAGGCGTGGGGGCCCGGCGGACGGAAGCCGATCGAGCCCGATACGAGCCTCGGCGGCATCGTCGCGGCCTGCCGCCAGCTCAAGACGCGCAAGGGCGATCGGATGGCGGTGTTCACGCTGGAGGATGCCGCAGGGCGGTGTCGAGGTGATCGCGTTTCCTGAGGCGTATCAGCGCGCCGCCAACCTGATCGAAACCGGCACGCTGGTGCTCGTCCGCGGGAAACTGGAACGGGACGACGAATCAGTGCGCGTGCTGGCGGCGGAAATCGTCCCGATCGAGGCCATCCACGAGCGGCTGGCGCGCGAGGTCAAGATCCGGATTCGCCAGCCCGCCGGGTCCGTCGCGCAGGCGCTCCTCGAGATCGTCAGCCGCCACCGCGGCGACCGGCGCCTCTCGTTCGTGATCGAGACCGACGCGCCGCGCCTGCGCGTGTCGCTCGACGTGACCGCCCAGATCCGGGTACGGCCATCGCCGTCGCTGATTGCGGAAGTCGAGCAGGTGGTCGGGCAGGGGGCGGTGTCACTGCGATAACCCATGCCACGGCAACACGAAATCACGCGCCACGAAAGCACGAAAACACGCAACCCGAGTCTGTTTTTCGTGCTTTCGCGTTTTCGTGGCCGCGTTCGTGATTTCGTGGCCAGCCTGAAGCGTATGCCTCCTGAAACCCTCGATTTCGAGGAGCCGATCGCCGTTCTGCTCAAGGAGATCGAGGCGCTCGAAGCGCTGCCGGCCACCGAGCCGCGAAACCGCGAGGTCGCCTCGCTCCGCCGTCGACTCGAGACCGTGCGCTCGGATCTGTACGCGGCGCTGACGCCGTGGCAGCGCGTGATGGTGGCTCGTCATCCAGGACGGCCGGGCCTGGAGGCGTTCATCCAGCGCCTGTTCCCCAATTTCGTCGAGATCCACGGCGACCGGCGCTTTGCCGACGATCACGCGATGATGACCGGCTTTGCCGACTTCCACGGCCAGCCGGTCCTCGTCGTCGGCCACGTCAAGGGCACCGACACGAAGGAGAAGATCTTCCGGAACTTCGGCTACGCGCGGCCCGAGGGATACCGAAAGGCGCTGCGCCTGATGCACCTCGCCGAGAAGTTCGGCCGCCCGATCATGGTGTTCGTCGACACGCCCGCCGCGTATCCCGGCATCGAGTCGGAGGAGCGCGGCGTCGCCGAAGCCATCGCCGCGAACCTGCGCGACATGATGATGCTCGACACGCCGATCATCGTCTGCGTCAGCGGCGAGGGCGGCAGCGGCGGCGCGCTCGGCATCGCGGTTGGCGATCGCGTGCTGATGCAGGAGTTCGCCATCTACAGCGTCATTCCGCCGGAGGGGTGCGCCGCGATCCTGTGGCGCGACGCCGGCAAGAAGGTCGAAGCGGCCGAAGCGCTCAAGCTCACGGCGCCCGATCTGCGGAAGGCCGCGATCATCGACGAGATCATCCCCGAGCCGACAGGCGGGGCCCACACCGATCCCGACGCCGCGGCCGCGCTGGTCGACGCCGCGCTCTCGCGCGCGCTGGCCGATGTCGCCGCGCTCGACAGCGAAACGCGCCTCGCGCTGCGATACGAGAAGTTCAGGAGGATGGGGAGGGTGGGTATTGAGTTCACCGAGGGGTAGAACATCCCCGAGGACGCAGAGGAAGCAAAGGACGCAGAGGACGCAGAGGACGCAGAGGATTCCTAAACGTCTGTGCCTGGGACGTAGCCGTTCACAACCGCTTGATGCCGTCGCGGAGATGCACGACGTTGAAATTGATGAGAGTCCCAAGGTCGAGCCCGTCAATTTCAGATAGGAAAGTAGTTGTGCCACATGGACAGGATGGAACTTTCGACCGCTTTGATTTCAACGATCACCGCCTTGCGCACGACGTAATCGAGGCGAAACGTGGACTGCGAGCCGAAGTCCTCGGCGCATGACCGGGAAACTGAACCTGGTGTTCGAATTGCAGACCGAGCGTCGTCAGTTCGATCGCCAAAACAGGCGTCATAGGCTTTCTCGTTAAGTCCAGGACCAAGCTCGGTGTGCACTTCCATCGCCGCGCCGATGATCTGATAGCTGATGTCGTCGATAGTCACCATCTGCGCTCTGCGCCTCTGCGTCCTTTGCGTCCCTCTGCGGTCCTCGTCAGCGACCGCAGCAACAAGTGAGCCGTCACTAATGCCTCGTCGCCCCGCGGTGGCACCTCTCAACCTGCGATGACACTGCGGCCGGCGCACTCGCGGACGCGCTGCAGCTGTCGCCGCTCGTCGCCCGTCTCCTCTGTCAGCGCGGCCTCGGCGATCCCGAGCTGGCCTCGCGCTTTCTGGATCCGCGGTTGGAGCACCTGCACGATCCGATGCGGCTGGCCGACATGCGGCCAGCCGTCGATCGCATCCTGGGCGCGATCGCCCGGAAAGAGCGGATCGCGATCCATGGCGACTACGACGTCGACGGCATCACATCGACGGTGATCCTGCGGCGGGCGCTCGAGTTGATGGGCGCCGAGGTCGTGCACTTCATCCCCGAGCGGTTGACCGACGGCTACGGCCTCCAGCCGGCGGCGATCGAACGGCTGCACGCGCAGGGCGTGGTGCTCGTGATCTCGGTCGACTGCGGCATCCGCGGCGCGGACGCCGCGGTGCGGGCGCGCGAGCTGGGCGTCGACCTCATCATCACCGACCATCACGAGCCGGACGCAACGCTGCCGCCGGCGTTCGCGGTCATCAATCCGAAGCGGACCGACTGCTCGTACCCCGACAAGTACCTGGCCGGCGTGGGCGTCGCGCTCAAGGTCGTGCAGGCGCTCTGTCGCGCGACCGGTCGCGACAGCTGGCTGCCGGGGTTCGTCAAGATCGCGGCCATCGGGACGCTCGCCGACGTGGTGCCGCTTGTCGGCGAGAACCGCGTCATTGCGAAGGTCGGCCTCGATCTGCTGTCACGTGGCCCGCACAAAGTGGGGCTCCGGGCGCTGCTCGACGTGTCGGGGCTGGCCGGCAAGACGATTGACAGCTACCACATCTCGTTCATGGTGGCGCCGCGGGTCAACGCCGCTGGCCGCATGAGCACGCCCGATCTCGCCACGCGGCTGCTGCTGGCCAGTGACGAGACGCTGGGCGACGAAGCCCGCGAGCTGGCCCAGCAGCTCGATGGCGAGAACATCCGGCGGCAGGAGGAGGAAGCCGAGATCCTGGCCGCCGCGAAGAAAGTCGTCCAGACCGATCCGGCGATTGGCGCTCGCTCGGTGATCGTCGTCGCCGGCGAAGGGTGGCATCGCGGCGTCATCGGCATCGTGGCCTCGAAGCTGGTCGACGCCTTCCATCGGCCCGCGATCGTCCTCTCGGTCGACGGTGGGGTGGCCCACGGCTCGTGCAGGAGCATTCCGGATTTCGACATGCTGGGAGCGCTCGAGCGCTGTGCCAGCCTGTTCATCCGCTTTGGCGGCCACAAACAGGCCGCCGGGCTGACGCTGGAAGCGGCGCGGATCAAGGAATTGCGGCACGCCGTCAACGAAGTCGCCGACGAGACGCTCGGGCCGGACGACCTCATGCCGCGCCTGCGGATCGACAGCGACCTGACATTCCGGGGTATTACCGGCGGCATCGCGGCGGGGGTTGCCGCGCTGGCCCCCTTCGGGGCCGGCAATCCCCGGCCGGTGTTCGCCGCGCGCGGCGTCGAGATCATCGACGGCCCGCGCAAGCTCAAGGAGCGGCACCTGAAGATGGCGCTGCGGCAGGACGGCCGCATCTTCCGCGCCATTGCCTGGCGGGCCGCCGAGCGCCACGACTTCCTCGCCGAGCACAAGGCTGCACTCGACGTCGCGTTTTCCCTCGAACAGAACCAGTACAATGGTGAGACGTACGTCGAGTTGACCCTCGCTGACATCAGGAGGGCAGGAGGCAGAGATTTGAGGATCCTCGAGGATCCTGAAATCCTCAAATTCCACGGCACCATGACTTCCTGGCAGCGGCGCCTGCGGCTGATGTTTGCGATCGGCGCCGTGGCGCTCGCGATCGTCGTGGCGTTCGCCTTCCAGCGCCGCGCCGAGTCCCCCCAGGACGGCGTCGGCGGATCGGATCCGAAGGCGCTCGTCGAGACCATCAATTTCAACAAAACCCGTCTCAACCGCGACAAGGAAGAGGTCCGGATCCAACGCGGGGGTGATGCGCGCGTACGGGGACGGGACCGCCAAAGGCGAGAAGCTGACCGTCACGACGGTGCGCAGCGGCGGCCGGACGTTCATCCTGAAGTCGGATCGAGCGGAGGTCGGGAAGAATGAGTCGTCGTACACGCTCGAAGGCAATGTCCGCTTGACGTCGAGCGACGGTTTGAGCGTCCAGACGGAGCGCGCCTCATACATAGAGGCCGAAGGTGTCATTCGCGCGGCAGGGGCCGTGACGTTCTCGCGAGGCCGCATGTCGGGCTCGGGCGTCGGCTTCAGCTACGACAAGAACCAGGACCGGCTGCGGATCCTGAAAGACGCCAAGCATTCAGTCGACGCCGGGCGCGAATGCCGAAGGGGCGCAGGTCCCCATGACGTTGACCACAAGCACCCTGGAGCTCGATCGCCCTGCAGACATCATGCGGTTCGAGAAGGCATTCAAGCTCACCCGCGGCGCCGAGCTGATCGAAGCGGCCAACGGGGTGGCCCATCTCACGCCCGAGGAAGATCGCCTCCGGCTGCTCGAGATGCGTGGCGGCTCGTCGATCATCGCCGCGCCCGGCGGGGCCGGCAGTCTGCAGAACATGACCGGCCGCGACATCGATCTCACGTACGGCGCCGATGGCGAGACACTCGAGCACGCCCGCATCACCGGCAGTGGGGTGATTCGTGTCGCCGGCGAGGCGCAGCAGGCAAGCCGGCGGATCAGCGCCGAGACGTTCGACGTGCCGCTGGGAGCGGCCGGCACGCGGCCGACCGCGTTGACGGCCAAAGGGCGCGTCGAACTGGAATTGCCCGCGGAGAAGGGCACCGCCGCGCGGACGATTACTGCGGACAGCCTGGACGGGAAGGGCGACGAGGCCAATGGCCTCACGAGCGCGCTGTTTTCCGGGAAGGTGGTGTTCCGGGAGCGCGGCGCCGACCTGGATCGCTCGGCGACCTCCGAAGTGCTGCAAGTGGCGTTGAAGCCGGGATTCAGCGCGATCGACGACGCCACCTTCCTGCGGCCGGTGGAGTTCGTCGACGGCCGGATGACCGCACGCGCCGCCCGCGGCCGCTACGCCCTCGCCGCCGGGACGCTCGACCTTTCGGGTACGGAACCGGGCTTTACCCGGCCGAATGTCCGCGACGATCGCATCAACATCGACGCCAACACCATCGACATCGTGCTCGAGGGGCCGAAGGTGCATGCGAAAGGAGCGGTTCGAACCGCGCTGCAGCCGTCGAAAGGCGATGCCGAGGCGAAGACGCCCTCGATGTTCAAGAAAGATCAGCCGGTCAACGTGACCGCTGACGACCTGAAGTACGACGGCGCCGCCGAACAGGCGAATTACTCCGGCAACGCGCAGTTGTGGCAGTCCGAAACGACGATTAAGGGCCTCCTCATCACGCTCGACAATCGGACCGGCGATCTCAAGGCATCCGGCGAACCCGTGGTGACAACGGCGGTCCTGATGCAGACGACCAAGGACGGAAAGAAGGAACGGACGATCGCCAACGCCAAGAGCAAGGAACTCGTTTACCAGGAATCCGAGCGACGCGCGACCTATCTGGGCGACGCTTACCTCAACGGCCCGCAGGGCGAACTGCGGTCGCCGAAAATCGAGCTGTACCTGAAACCCTCGGGCGACGAAGTGGAGCGGGTGGAAGCGTATGACGGCATCAACCTCGCCGAGCCGCGCCGGAAGACGACGGGCGATCGACTGACCTACACGAGCGCGGACGAAAAATACCTCATCACGGGGAAGCCTGTGAAAAGCGTTGACGACTGCTCGGGGACGACCGAGGGGCGCAGTTTGACCTACCTGAAGGGCGCCGATAGGATCGTCGTCGACGGCTGCGAGCAGATGCGCACGCGGACGCAGGGCGGCGGCAAGTGTCCGTAGAGATTCGCCGACCCTGAAAGGGTTGGCCTACTGTAGCGACCCGCCGACGGCCTACTTGTGGCGACCCTTCGCACGTTAGACCTCACCAAGTCGTACGGCGGGCGCACGGTCGTGCGCGGCGTCAACGTCGAAGTGGCGTCGGGCGAGATCGTCGGCCTCCTCGGCCCGAACGGCGCCGGCAAGACCACCACCTTCTACATGACCGTGGGCCTGACCGCCCCCGATTCCGGCCGTGTGGAGCTCGACGGCACCGACGTGACCGACGATCCGATGTACGTCCGGGCACGGAAGGGGATCGGCTACCTGCCGCAGGAGCCGTCGATTTTCCGCGGGCTGACCGTCGAACAGAACATCCTCGCGATCCTCGAGACACTCGATCTCGACGCGGCGACCAGGCGCGTGCGGGTCAAGGAGCTGCTCGGGGAACTGAATCTGACCCCCCTGGCGAAGGCACCGGCATACACCCTGTCGGGCGGCGAACGGCGGCGCGCGGAGATTACACGTGCGCTCGTGATTTCACCGAAGTTCATGCTGCTCGACGAGCCGTTTGCGGGCATCGACCCGATCGCGGTGTCGGATATCCAGAAGATCATCTTTCACTTGCGCGATCGCGGCATCGGCGTGCTCATCACGGATCACAACGTCCGTGAAACCCTGCGCATTACCGACCGCGCGTACATCGTGCACGACGGCGTGATCTTCAAGAGTGGAACCCCTGCCAGCCTTGCTGCAGATGAGGAGGTTCGTCGGATTTATCTGGGGACGGAGTTCCGATTGGACTAAAATAAGGCCTGGGTTTTGCATCACTGGAGCTAACGTCGATCTGTCCTAATGGGAATCCAGCAGAAACTCCACACGAAGCTCGTTCAAAAGCTGATTCTGACGCCGTCTCTGCAGCAGGCGATCAAGCTGCTGCCGATGTCGACGCTGGAACTGTCCGACCTCCTCAACCAGGAGATGGTCGAGAACCCGATGCTCGAAGAGGTTCCGACCGAGGAACTGCAGCCTGCCGACGCGGCCGCGACCCCGGAGAAAACCGAGCCGGCGCAGCAGGCTAACAAGACCGATACCTGGGACGACCAGGACTACGAGTACTTCTTCGGCGACTACCTGGACGACGGCTACCGGCCGCGCGCGCCGCAGGAGATCAAAGAGCTGCCGCCCATCGAGAACACGCTCTCGACCAGCAGCTCCTTGTCCGACCACCTGATGTGGCAGCTGTCGATGCAGACCGACGACTCGATGATGCGGGAAATCGGGTCGGCGATCGTCGGGAACCTCGACGACGACGGCTACCTGGTGGCGTCATTCGACGAGCTCGCCGGCATGGGCCCGTGGCCGGTCACCGAGGTCGAGCGCGCCCTGCGCCTGGTCCAGGGGTTCGATCCGACCGGCGTCGCCGCGCGCGACCTGCAGGAATGCCTGCTGCTGCAGCTCCGGCACCTCGGGCTCGAAGGCACCCCGACCGAAAAAGTCGTCACCGATCACCTCCGGCTGCTGCAGAACCATCAGGTGCCGGAGATCGCGCGCAAGCTCGGATTGACGATCGACGACCTCAAAGAGCACATCGAGATCATCCGCCACCTCGACCCGAAGCCAGGCAGCCGCTACAACCCGACGCAGTCGCAATACGTGATTCCCGACGTGTACGTGGTCAAGGTCGAGGACCAGTACGTGGCGGTCCTCAACGAGGATGGGCTGCCGCAGATGCGGATCAGCCCGGTCTACCGCCGGCTCCTCGACAAGGGCACCGAGAACAACGACGAGACGCGCGCCTACGTGAAGGACAAGTTCCGATCGGCGCTGTGGCTGATCAAGTCGGTGGAGCAGCGTCAGAAGACGATCCACAAGGTCGCCAACAGCATCATCAACTTCCAGCGCGATTTCCTCGACCACGGCATCGAACACCTGCGGCCGCTGGTCCTGCGCGACGTGGCCAACGACATCGGCATGCACGAATCGACGGTGAGCCGCGTGGTGACGAACAAGTACATGCACACGCCGCAGGGCGTGTTCGAGATGAAGTACTTCTTCCACAGCGGCATCAGCAGCTCCTACGGCGAGAGCGTCTCGTCGGTCACGATCAAGCAGCGCATCCGGAAGATCATCGAGAACGAAGACCCGCGCAAGCCGCTGAGCGACTCGAAGATCGTCAACATCCTGCAGCGCGAGGGGCTCGTGCTCGCCCGCAGGACGATCGCGAAGTACCGCGAAGAGCTGAAGATTCCGACGTCGAACCAGCGGAAGGTCCTCTATTGACAACTAGCCGCCCGGCGCCGCGTCGCCGGGCCGATACGGGGTTATGCGACTCGAACTCACCGGCCGTCACGTGGAAATCACGCCTGCACTTCGCCGACTCGTCGATCGAAAACTGGCCCGGATCGAACGGATGATGAACGACAGCGCGGTCTCCGCGCAGGTCGTCCTGACCGGCGAGAAGCGCGGGCGCCGCGCCGACATCACCCTCCACGCGCGGGGCGAGAAGTTCCTGCACGGCGTCGGTGATTCGACGGCGTGGGAAACCTCGCTCAGCCAGGCGCTCGACAAGATCGTGCAGCAGGCGCGGAAGGTCAAAAGCAAGTGGCAGGAGCCGAAGCGCCGCTCCGTCAAGGGCGAGCCGATGGCCGGCGAGTCCGCGGCCGCCGTCCGTCCGGCCGCCGCCCGCACTGCGTCCGCCAGGCCGCGGATGCCGCGGATCCTTCGCGCGTCGCGGCAGGCGCTCAAGGCCATGTCGGTCGGTGAGGCGGCGCGCGAAATCGACGCCAACGGCGAAGGCGTCCTCGTCTTCCGCGACGCCGAAACCGCCGCCATCAGCGTGCTGTTCCGGCGCGCGAACGGCGAGCTCACCTTGGTGGAAACGGAAGCGTGACGGTCGGCGTTCGTCGTTCGCGTCGAACATCGAACGTTCGAACGACGAACGGCTGAAATGTCCCAGCGTTCAGGTGTGACCGTCGGCGCCCTGCTGCGCAGCCGGACGGATGCCTCTGGGCTCACCATCGAGATGCTGGCCGGCGGCGCCGGCGCCGATCGGCTCATCACCAGTCCTCACGTCCAGAAGACCGGCCTCGCGCTCGCTGGCTTCCATGAGTACCTCAAGCCGGGGCGCGTCCTGATCTTCGGCGAGAGCGAGATCCGCTACCTCGAGAGCCTCGAGCACGCGGCGCGGACCCGCGCCCTGCGGCTGGTCGCGTCGCACGACTTTCCCTGCATCCTCATCACCGGCGGGCTTACGCCGCCCGCGGAGCTCCTGACCGAGGGAGAGCAGTCGAAGCTGCCGATCCTGAAAACGTCGCTGACGACGCCGACGGCGATCGCCAAGCTGGGCTCGATTCTCGAGGATACGCTGGCGGAGCGCACGGTCCTCCACGCGGTGCTGATGGACGTGCTCGGCCTGGGGGTGCTCATTGCCGGCGAGAGCGGGATCGGGAAGAGCGAATGCGCCCTCGATCTGATCGTTCGCGGGCATCGCCTGGTGGCCGACGACACCGTCGAGGTCCGCCGGCGCGCGGAGACGATCCTGATTGGCACGTGCCCCGAGCTGACGCGCCACCACATGGAGCTGCGCGGCCTGGGCGTGATCAATATCAAAGAACTGTTCGGCATCGCCTCGACCCGTTCGTCCAAGCGCGTCGAGCTGGTCGTCCAGCTCGAACGGTGGGTGCCGGCGCGCGAATACGAGCGGCTGGGCCTCGACGACGAGTTCTACGAGATTCTTGGACTGCGAGTGCCGCTCATCCGGATGCCCGTCGCCCCGGGCCGGAACATCGCCATCCTGGTGGAGGTCGCCGCGCGGAACCAGCTGCTGCGCGCCCGCGGCCATCATGCGGCCCGCCTGCTGGCCGACCGCCTCGAGGATTCCCTCCGGCGCTCGGTCGAGTCGATCGGTGAAGAAGAGGAAGAAGAGGATCTCGAGCCCGGAGGGGGCGGGTGAGGGCTGATTCGAGCGGCCGATCCGGCCGACGCGGCGGCGCCGGCCGGCAGGCGGCATTGCCGCGCAGATCACAGGATTCCACTCGGGCCAAGGGCCCCCGGCCTGCAGCCAAGGCGGGCCAGCCGTTCATTGTCATCACCGGGCTGTCTGGATCCGGCAAATCGCAGGCGATCCGCGCGCTCGAGGATCTGGGCTACTTCTGTGTCGACAACCTTCCGACGAAGCTGATCCCGACGCTCGCCCGGTTGTCGCTGCGTGGCGACGTCCAGAAGGTGGCGATCGTCGTCGACGTTCGCGAGGGCAGCTTCCTCTCGTCGTTTCCCGCGGTGTTCCGGCGGCTGCGCAAGATGCGCGGGCTCAACCCGGTGCTGATCTTCCTCGACGCGAGCAACGCAGCGCTGGTGCGCCGCTTCAGCGAGACGCGGCGGCCGCATCCGTTGGCGCCGGGGCGTTCGCCGGCCGAAGGGATCAAGGACGAGCGAGCCCGTACGAATGTCATCCGCGAGATGGCGGACGAGATCATCGACACCTCCGACATGACGGTCCACGACCTGCGGCGCTTCTTCATGGGCCTGTCGCAGGACCGCGGCCGTGGCCGGCTGGTGATCACGCTGCTCAGCTTCGGCTACAAGCACGGCGTGCCGCTCGATGCCGACCTCGTGTTCGACGCGCGCTGCCTGCCGAACCCGCACTTCATCCCAGGCCTTCGCGCGAAGACCGGCAAGGACCAGGCGGTGGTGACCTTCATGGATCGCGACGCCATCACGAGCCAGTACATCGCGCGCCTCGAGGACTACCTGCGCTTCGTAGTGCCCCTCTACGTCGCGGAGGGGAAGACGTATCTGACCGTCGCCATCGGCTGCACCGGCGGCCGTCACCGCTCGGTGATGATCGCCGAGCGGCTGAAACGGACGCTCGCCGCCATTGACGGCACGCGGGTGCGGGTGAAGCACCGGGACACTGCGGGATCATGAAATTTAAGATTTCAGATTTAAGATTTAAGATTTGGAGATCACGGAGGACACGGAGGGAGGCCAGTGGGCAGCCCCTTCGAGCGAAGTTGCAATCTTAAATCTGAAATCTGAAATCTGAAATCTTAAATTCCATGAAGGCGATTGGATGATTGGTGTCGTCGTCGTGACGCACGGGCAGCTCGCCAACGAGCTGGTGAACGCCGCCGAGATGATCGTCGGCGATCTGCCGCAGTTCGCCGCGGTGTCGATCGGCTGGCACGACGAGGTGAACGACGCGCGCGAGGACATCGCGCAGGCGATCGAACGCGTCCGCGGCGACGCCGGCGTGCTGATCCTGACCGACATGTTCGGCGGCACGCCGTCGAACCTCGGCATGACGTTCCTCGAGAAGGATCAGATCGAGGTGATCACCGGTGTCAATCTGCCGATGCTGATCAAGCTGGCGTCGCTGCAAACCTCGCAGGACCTGCTCGCCGTGGCGCGCGCGATGCGCGACCACGGGCGCAACGCGATCTGGGTCGCGTCCGATTTGCTCCGCGGAGAGAAAGTCAATGTGTAGGGGATCGTTCGTGCGTTCGTCGTTCGCCGTTCGTCGACACTGCGGTTGGCCGACGAACGCCCGACGAACGACGCACGTCGAACGACGAACGACGATGACGACGCGAAGTGCCAAGGTCGTCAATCAACTGGGCATGCACGCGCGGGCGGCCGCGAAGTTCGTGCACCTCGCGGCCCGCTTCGAGTCGCGGGTCCGCGTCGCCCGTGACGGCCGCGAAATGGACGGGAAGAGCATCATGGGCATCCTGCTGCTCGCGGCAGCCAGGGGGTCGACGATCGCCATTTCAGCCGACGGCGCGGACGAGCGCGCGGCCGTGGATGCGCTGGTCGCGCTCGTCGAAAGCGGATTTGGCGAGGACGTATGCAGCGCCTGACAGGTATCGGGGTCTCTCCGGGCATCGTGTCGGGGCGGGCGGTGGTCCTCAGCCAGCGCGCCCAGGTGCTGCGCTATCGGATCGCGGAGGAGCGGCTCGAGCAGGAGCTCGGCCGGCTCGAGCGGGCCCGCGTGCTGGCGCGGGAGCAGCTGACCGCCATCGGCAAGCGGCTCGAGCGGCGTCGCGGACCTGAGCTGGCGTCGCTGTTCGATGCGCAGATCCTGATGCTCGACGATCCCATGCTGATCCCGCGCGCCGCCGACCTGGTCCGCCAGCAGCAGGTCAACGCAGAGTGGGCCCTCCAGCAGGTGTTCGAGGAATTCAGCGCGGTGTTCGACGAGGTGGCCGACCCGTACCTCCGTGAGCGAAAGGGCGACGTCGCCGATCTCGTCGGGCGGCTGCGAATGAACCTGCGGCACGGCGTGGCGACCCCCCGTGACCTCTTGCGCGAGGTCGACGAGGCGTCGGTGTTGATTGCCGACGAGCTGACGCCGTCGCTGGCCGCTCAGATCGACTGGACGAAGGTGCGCGGCTTCGCCACCGACGCCGGCAGCCGCACGTATCACACGGCGATTCTGGCGCGGTCGCTCGAGGTTCCCGCGGTTGTCGGCCTCCACAATGCCAGCGCCATCGTCCGGGCCGGGCAGCTGGTGGTGATCGACGGCACCGGCCACCAGATCGTCGTGGATCCCGACGAGGCCACCCTCGCCCGCGCCGCGCGGAGCACCGACGATCGTCCGGCGCGCGCCGGCGATGCCGAGCGGCGGCGGCCGGCGGCGACCGCCGATGGCGTGCGCGTCCGGCTCGAGGCCAACATCGAGTTCCCGGACGATCTCGCGGCGGCCAGGTATGCCGGCGCCGAGGGCGTCGGGCTGTACCGGTCGGAATTCCTGCTGACCGGCGCGAACGACGTCTCCGAGGAGGAGCAGTACGAGATCTACCGCGGCATGCTCGAAGGCATGGCGCCGGGGCCGGTGACGGTCCGCACCTTCGACGTCGACGAGGATCAGCTGGCGTTGCGGTCGGCGCGATCGCTGCTGGGCGGCAGCTGGGTGGCCGAAGAGGAACGCGGCAGCCGGCAGGGCATGCGCGGGCTTCGTCTCAGCCTCACCCGGCCGGAGCTGTTCCAGGCGCAGCTGCGCGCGCTGCTGCGGGCGGCGCGCCACGGCTCGCTGCGGATCATGTTCCCGTTCGTGTCGGGCGTCGAGCAGCTGCGAGAAGCGCGGCAGATGATCGCCGACGCATCCGCGGAGCTCGCCCGGCGCGGCGAGACGGTGCCACCGGTCCCGGTCGGCGTCATGATCGAAATTCCCGCCGCCGCCTATACCGCCGACCTGCTGGCGCGCGAGGTCGATTTCTTCACGATCGGGACGAACGATCTCATCCAATACTGCCTGGCCGTGGATCGCGCCGACGAGCGCGTGTCACGCCTGTACGAGCCGCTGCACCCGGCGATCCTTCGGATGATCCTGATGGTGCGGCGCGCCGCCGGCCGGCAGCGTATTCCGGTCTCGCTGTGCGGCGAGATGGCATCCGATCCGGCGCTGCTCACGCTGCTGGTCGGCCTTGGCCTGACCGAGTTCAGCATGACGCCGGGAGCGATCGGCGTGGCGAAGCAGGTGCTCGCCGAAGTGCGCCAGGACGAGCTGCGCGTGCTCGCGCGGCGGATCCTGCGGCTGCCGACGGTGGAGGAAATCGAGCGCGAGCTTGCCGCCGCGCTGGGCCGCCTGGCGGCAAACCCGTAGCGCTGGTTCGTAGGGCGACCCTTTTAGGGTCGCCGAAGGTCGAGCGACCCTTCAGGGTCGCTGCAAGGAGTGAAGCTGGTGAGCGACATTACGCGCGTCGAAAAGCCGTGGGGCTACGAGCTGCACTGGGCGAAAACCGATCGTTACGTCGGCAAGATCATCCACGTCAATGCCGGCCACGCGCTCAGCCTCCAGTATCACAACCTCAAGGACGAGACCATCTACCTGCAGTCCGGAAAGCTGCTCTTCGAGATCCACCTGGACCAGGAAATCGTCAAGCGCGAGATGCTGCCCGGCGAGCGGGTACATATCGCGCCGAAGACCGTCCACCGGATGACCGCCATCGAAGACAGCGACATCTTCGAGGTGTCCACGCCGGAACTGCACGATGTGGTGAGGCTCGAGGACAGGTACGGAAGAAGCTGAGGAACTGTGAGGAACTGAGGAACTGAGACCACCGCTCCTCAGTTCCTCAGCTTCTTAGCTCCTCAGCTTTTAGAAAGGTATGTCGTCGTCCGTCAGCGGCTCCGACGGTTCGGCGTGCGGAGCGCTTGCGGCCGCCGGCTCGCCGCGATCCATGGAAGCGCCCCGGCCGCCGCCGCCACCGCCGAGCAGGACGACGCGGTCGCAGCGGACCTTGGTGCTCTTGCGCTTGGCGCCTTCCTTGTCGGTGTACTCGTCGGTCTGGAGCCGCCCCTCGATGTACACCTGTTTCCCCTTGCGCAGGTACTCGTTCAGGGACTCGGCCTGTTTGCCCCACAGGTCGATGTTGTGCCACTCGGTGCGTTCCTGGCGCTGGCCCTGCTTGTCGGTCCAGACCTCGGTGGTGGCGAGGCTGAACTTCGAGACCGCCGCGCCGCCCGGCGTGTAGCGGAGCTCGGCGTCGCGCCCGAGATTGCCGACCAGAATCACTTTGTTGACGCTGCCCATAAGTAGAAGTCTGAAGCGTGACGGCTGCCGCCGGAAGTGAAAAGAGCCGGTCGCCCGCGTTTTTCTTGCAAACGCCCGGTGACAGTTTAGTCCACTTCCTATTTCACTTCTTCGAGGCGTTGCTGGGCCTGGGCCGCGGCGGCGCTTTCCGGATACTGCTTGATGACGAATTGATAGGCCGTTCGGGCGCGCTCGGGGTTCTTCAGGTTCCGATACGACTCGCCCAGCTTGAAGTACGCATCCGACAGGATCTCGCTTTTCGGGTAGGTGCGGATCGTCAGGTTGTAGGCGTCCGCCGCCTCCGTGTATTTGCCCTGGTTGTAGTACGACTGGCCGATGTAGAACTGTGCGTCGTCGGCGAAATCGGATCCCGGGAAGTGGCGAGGTAGGCCTTGAAGCCGCTGATCGCCAGGTCGAAGTCGCTGCCCCAGTAGTCCGACATCGCTGCATCGTAGGCGCGTTGGGGCGAGGCGCCGAGGCCCGCCGCCGGCGGGGCCCCGCCGCAGCGGCCGACCGGATCAGCCGCACGCCCGGATTGACGGGCACGTCGCCGCCCCGAGGCATCGCGGTGATCAGGTTGCGCAGCGAGTCGACTTCCTGAGTGAGCGAGCCGACCCGTACGTTGTTGTCGTCGAGCTTCTCGCGGACGATGCGCAGGTCGCTCGAGACCGTGTCGATGATCGACTTCTGCTCGGCAAACGAGCGGCGCGTCGACTCCGCCTGTTCGTTCAACCGCGTGTTGATTGTTTTCAGCGCATCGCTGAGCGCCTGGTTCAGGGCGCCCATCATGTTCTGCATCTCCTGCGCCTGCACCTGCAGGATGCGAAGGTCGGCCATCATCTGCCGCTGCTCGCGGCTCTGCGCCGATGCCGGCGCGGGTGCGGCCGCCACGAGGACGGCGGTCAGCGCGAAGAGATGGAATGTCTTCATAGGTCGATTGTCCTGCCGTTGGTCACTTCGTCGCGGTAATCACGAAATGCGCGCGGCGATTTTTCGCCCACGCTCCCTCGTCGTGTCCCGCGTCGAAGGGAAATTCCTTCCCGTAGCTGACGGTGCGCAGCCGGTCGGCGGCCACGCCCAGCGCGACCAGGTACGTGCGCGCGGCGACGGCGCGCCGCTCGCCCAATGCCAGATTGTACTCGGGGGTCCCGCGCTCGTCGCAGTGCCCTTCGATCGTCAGCACCCACGCGCCGTACTTCTTCAGCACGCCGGCGTTCTCGTCGAGCGCCGATTTGGCGGCCGGGCTGAGGTCGGCGCTGTCGTAATCGAAGAACACCGGCTTCAGTGGCGAGTTCCGGTTGATCTTGTCGAGGTCGCCTGAGCTGATTCCGTCGTCGCGCAGCGCCGGCTCCGCGGGAACTCGGACCGGTTCGGGAACAGGGTCAGGCGGCCCGGGGGGCCGCGCCGACGTATCCGCGAGCGGGGGAGGGGGCGGAATCGGCTTGGCAACCGGCGGCTTGTTGCCACCGCACGCCGCCAGGAACACGGAGGCCGTCATCACCGTCGTCACCGCGGCTTTCAGAACCGCTCGTCGCATCATGTCGTCTGCTCCCGCTAGTTGGACCAGTGAGGTTGTTTGTTGTTGCCGGATCGGGTGAGCTGCCGGAGGTCCCTGCCGTCGCGGGCGATCGTAAAAATCTGTTCCTTGCCCGATCGGGTCGAGTTGAAGGCGATATGGCGCCCGTTCGGCGCGAACGCCGGGCTTTCGTTGGTCCCTTCGCCGAATGTCAGTTGCCGCACCTGGCGCGTCGCGAGATCGACGACTTTGATGTCGTTGCCGGGTCCGGTTCTCGACGCGTACGCAATTTCGTTGAAGGGGGCGGGGGACCACGTTGGCCGGTCCGAGTAGCCGTTGGTGAGCTTCTGGATCCCGATGCCGTCGGCGCCCATGATGTAAATCTCGGCGTCGCCGCCGCGGCTCGAGGTGAACGCGATCTGGGTGCCCGACGGCGACCAGGTCGGGGTGATGTCGTTGGCCGGGTGATTGGTCAGGCGACGCACGTTCGAGCCGTCGCGGTTCATGACGTAGATCTCGGGGTTGCCGTCGCGGTTCGAGCTGAACGCGATCCGGGTGCCGTCCGGGGAGAACACCGGCGTCCAGTTGTTGCCGACGCTCTTGGTGAGGTCCTGCGGCGCCAGGCCGGAATAGATGTTCGACAGGAAAATGTTGGGCGGTCCGCGCCGCCACGACACGTAGGCGATCGACCGGCCGTCCGGCGCCCAGACCGACGTGCTGTTCAGATCGCGGTTGACGGTCATCCGCCGCTGGTTCTCGCCGTCGTAGTCCGAGATGTAGATTTCCTTCGCGCCGCGGTTTTCGACGGTGCCGCTCAGGCGCTCGCCGTCGCGATCCGAGTTGTAGGTCAGCCGCGTCCGCGCGACGCCGCGCAGGTTCCGCTGCGTCTTGTGGATGTCGTCGGCAATCGTATGCGCGTAGACGCGGACGTTGGCGATCGATCCGCTGTATTCCATGTTGAACGCCGACTGGCCGCTGCGGACGTTGAACAGCCGGACTTCGACGCGCACGCCGGAGTCGGTTTTCTGCACGCGATCCGATGACGACCCCGTCGGCGTTGAGCTCGCGCCAGCGATCGAGCGGGACGTCCGCCATCGAGGTCGCCGGCGGGATGGTCTTGTAGACGTCGCGCGGAATCAGCGCGAACTCGTGCTCGAAGTTGAGGTCGTCCCACAGCACGCGCGCGATGGTCCGCGCCGCGTCTGCCGTTTCGGCATCCGCGGCCCGGTCGCGGGCCGAGGCGCTCGCCATGGCGATGAAGTCAGGTACGGCGAAGCGCGGCGGCGCGCCGATATCGCCGCTGGAGATCACCGTGCTGATCTCGCTCGGCTGCTGCGATTGAGGCGGCGTCGCCGGCGGCTGTTGCGCCGACAGCGCCAGGCCGGCGAACAGCGCGATGCTCGTAGTAAGGCTTTTGGTCATCTTTTGTAATCGAAGGAGAGTTGAACACCGAGCGTTGGGTTCGGAAATTGCGCCGGCAGCGGGGCCAGCTGTTGCGTGCGCGCCAGTGCCCGCTGCGCGTTGATGTCATTGGCCGCGTAGCCGCTGGACTTGATCAATGCGATGTCCGTGATCCTTCCATCACGCTGGATCGTGAACTTGACGACCGGCATGCCTGTTGCTTCGACGCGGTAGTCCCAATTCGCGTGAATCTGCTGCACCATCAACTGGATGTAATCGGGGCAGCAGAAATTATCGACGTCGAGCGTCGACGCGTGACCGCCGCCACCGCCCGTCGTCAGGCCGAATCCCTGTCCGCGGACGCCGGTCTCGGCGAGTGCTGGACCCGCGGCTCGTTTCGGCGCCCTTCGTGGGTGTGCGGCCGCGCGCCTGCTCCGGCGCCTGGGTGATGTTGGTCGATCCGGTCCGCGAGCGGGCGCTTCTTCTCGGGAATCGTCATCTCTGGCGCTTTGGCCGCCGGCGGGCGGACCGGCTTCGGGCTTCTTCAGCTCTTCCGGCGGCGTGGCCACCTGCACCGGCCGTGCGCTGATGACTGGTCATTCCGCCGCTCGTCGGGCCGGGCGTTCCGGCGGCAAGGCTGATCGTCATCACCTCGCGCGGCGTTTCCACTTTCTGCGCGAGCCATCCGCCCGGCGCCAGCACGAGGATCGCGGCAAGTCGACCCATGCAGCAACACCGACACGACGGCCATCTGTTGAAGGCCGGCCGGCTCGTGCATGCGGTCGCGGAGGACGTCGGTAACTTCCATGGGTCGGGTCAGCGGCGCTCGGGGATGTCGGTGACCAGGCCGACGTCGGACGACACCGGCTGCTTTCAACAGGTCGATGATCTTGACGACGTCGTCGTACATCACGCCGCGTTCACCTTGCAGGTACACCTTCTTATCGGCTGACGCTTCCATGCGCTGGCGGACGCGCTCGCCGATCGCGCTCAAGCGAATCTCTTCCGTGCCGAGCCACACCGTCTGCTTCTGCGGAAACTCGCGCCGCAGCGTGACGTAGACCCGTTCGCCGCTGATCTGCGAGGCGCGCGTCGCCACCGGCAGCCGCACGTCGATGCCGCGCTGGATCATCGGTGACGCGACCATGAAGATGATGAGCAGCACCAGCATCACGTCGACGAGCGGCACGACGTTCATTTCCGAGAGGCTCGTCGACACGCGGCGGCCGCGGCCCAGTCGCCCGGGCCCGGTATCGGAGGCCGGATGCACCTTGGGCATCGGCTAGGTGAAGTTCCTTTCCGCGATGTTCAGAAACTCCATGGCGAAATCGTCCATCTCTGATGCGAACAGCTTCACGCGGTTCGAGAGGTGGTTGTAGAAGTACGCTGCCGGGATGGCGACAACGAGACCCGCGGCCGTCGCGACCAGCGCTTCCGCAATCCCCGGGCCAACCACCGCCAGGCTGGCAGAGCCCATCTGGCCGATCGTTTCGAACGACAGCAGGATGCCGACGACGGTGCCAAAGAGGCCGATAAACGGCGTAATGCTGGCCGTCGACGCCAGAAACGGGATCCGTCTTTCGAGTTTGTTCACTTCGACGACCGAGGCACGCATCAGGGCGCGGTCGACGGCGGTCAGACTCTTGAGAGTAGGACGTGCCGCACCCGGCTTCGGATTGGCCCCCGCCGGTTCCCCGTTCGGGGTCGATTGCCGCAGCTGGGCCGTCAGCTCGGCGTACCCGGCCTGAAAGAGGCCGACGAGCGGGCTTTCGCCAAGCGACCGGCAGACGGCCTGGACCTCAGAGAACTTGTTGCTGCGGCGGAATACTTCAAGGAAGCTTGCGGTCTGCCGGGCCGACCGTCCGAAAGCCCAGGCTTTATAGAAGATGATTCCCCACGACACGATCGAGAAAAGCGCGAGGATCGATGAGGACGGCCTTCTGGATGGGGCTCGCCTCGGCGATGATCTCGATCAGCGAAAAGCTCGAGCTCCCAGACAGAGGTTCGCCCTGCGCCTGCTGTTGCAGGGCAAGGAAAAAGCTTCCAAGCGTGCGCAAACGGGGCCTCCGAGGACGTGCTGCTGCGCCGCTGGGACAGCGCCAAGTGCGGCAGAACTGTATCATGCTGGGAAATTGCTGTCAAAGCTATGTTAGGATTGGAGTTCTCTCCCTTTCCCGATGCTCCGCTTTCTCAGGATTAAACACCTTGCGGTCATCGATACGGTCGAACTGGAGTTCGACGCCGGCTTGAACGTCCTGACCGGCGAGACCGGCGCCGGGAAGTCGATCCTGGTCGAAGCGGTCGGCCTGCTGCTCGGCGGGCGGGCATCCGGCGACCTCGTCCGGACGGGCGAGCCAAGCGCGGTGATCGAAGCCATCTTCGAGAGGAATGGAGAAGAGCGGCTCGTCCGCCGGGAAATCACCAGCCAGGGACGGAGCCGAGCGTTCGTCAACGGTGAGCTGAGCACGGCTGGCGGCCTCAAGGAATTGGCCGGCAGAGTTGATCGAGCTGCATGGCCAGCACGAGCACCAGACCCTCCTCGATCCCTCGATCCATCTCGGCGTCCTGGACACGTTCGGCGGGCTTCACGCCTTCGTCGCGCCGACTGAAGCGGCCTTCCAGGCGCTGCGCGCCGCCTCTGAAGACCTTGCCCGCGTCCGGCAGCTCGCTGCCGAAGCCGGCGTCCGACAGGAGCTCGCCGCGTTCCAGCTCGCCGAACTCGAGAAGGCGGCACTCAAGTCGCCGGCGCCCGGTGACCCCGAAGAGGACGTCGAGCTCCAGTCCGCGCAGGCAGGTGCTCGCGAGCGCCGAGCGGATTGAGCGACTCTGTGCGGAAGGCTACGCCTCGCTGTACGAAAGCGATGCGGCGGTGCTTGCGGGACTCGGGGCCGTGTGGAAACGCGTCGGCGAGCTCGCCGCCATCGATCCCCGGTTCCAGCCGTACCTGGACGCCCGCGACGGCATCAAGTCGCAGCTCGAGGATCTCGCGCACTTCATGCGGCGCTATGGCGATGGCATCGATGCATCGCCGGCCCGGTTGCAGCAGGTGGAGGAGCGCCTCGCGCTGCTCGAGCGGATCAAGCGCAAGTACGGGCCGACGCTGGCCGACGCACGCGCGAAGCGCGACGCCTTGCGCCGGGAACTGGCCGATCTCGAGCATCGCGACGAGCGGCTTTCCGAGCTCGAAGGGATTCAGCGCGCGGCGCGCGACGGCCTATCTAAGCGCCGCGGGCATTCTGGGCAAAGCTCGTCGCAAGATCGCCGTCGAGTTCGCGCGCCGGCTCGAACAGCAGCTCACGGAACTCGCCATGGAGCGCACCCGTTTCGAGGTGCGTTTCGCGCCGGAACCGCTTCCCGAGGCGGCGTGGAGCGGGGCAGGGACCGATCAGGCGGAGTTCTTCGTCTCTCCAAACCCGGGCGAGGAACTCAGGCCGCTGGCGCGCATCGTCTCGGGGGGCGAGCTGTCGCGCATCATGCTGGCGCTGAAGACGTTGACCGCGGTGGCGCGCCACGGGTTCAGCGAGGCGGGCCATCGGCCGCCGAGCGCGTCCGCGCCCGGCCTGATCTTCGACGAGGTCGATGCCGGGATCGGTGGACGGGTCGCCGACGTCGTCGGGCGCAAACTTCGAACGCTTGGCTCCGCGTTCCAGGTGTTGTGTATCACGCACCTGCCGCAGATCGCCGCGTACGCCGATACCCACTTCCAGATCGAGAAGCGCGTCGATCGCGGCCGGACGCGAACCACCGTGTCCCGGCTTGACGCCTCGGGGCGCGTCGACGAACTGAGCCGGATGCTGGGCGGTTCGGCGATCACCGACGGCATCCGACGGTCGGCTCGTGAGATGCTTGAGGAGCGGCAGGGAAGGCGAAAGCGAAAGTCGACGACTTTCGCTTTCGCCTCCTGCGTCAATTCAGAGGACGCAGAGGGAGCAGAGGACGCCGAGGCGCAGAGGCGCAGAGGAGCAAAGGGGATAGTGGCGCGCAAGTACCTGATCGAAACCTTCGGCTGCCAGATGAACGTGCACGACTCCGAGCGGATGGCGGGGCTGCTCGAGCAGGCTGGCTACGAGCCGACCGACGATGCGGCTGATGCGGACGTCGTCGTCATCAACACGTGCAGCGTGCGGGAGCATGCGGAGGACAAGCTTTACACCCGCCTCGGCGAACTGCGTGTGCTGACGGCAGAAACCGGCCACGATCCCGTCGTCGCGGTCGCTGGCTGCGTCGCCCAGCAGGAGGGCGAGACCATCCTCAGGCGCGCGCCGGGGGTGACCGACGTCATTGTCGGCACCCAGGCGATCCGCCGGCTGCCGATGCTGGTCGAGCAGGCCGCGACGGCGAAGCAGCCGCCCCGTTCGTCGACCTCAACCCATACGAAGACGTCACGTTCCCGCTCGGCGTCACGCGGCGCAACGACCCGGTGCGCGCTTACGTGACGATCATCGAGGGGTGCAACGAGTTCTGCAGCTTTTGCGTCGTGCCCTACACCCGCGGCCACGAGCGGATGCGGCCCAAGGCCGACATCCTGGCCGAGGTGCGCGAGGCGGCGGCGAGCGGCCGGTCCGAAGTGCAGCTGCTCGGCCAGATCGTGAATCACTATGACGCCCCCGACGAGCCCGGCTGCGACTTCACGGCGCTGCTGGAAGCCATCCACGACGTGCCGGGCATTACGCGCATTCGATTCGCGAGCCCGCATCCACGCCATTTCTCCCAGCGCTTCCTCGACGCGATGCAGCGGCTGCCGAAGATCTGCCGGCACCTGCACCTGCCGGTACAGTCGGGATCGACCCGCGTCCTGGAGGCGATGCGACGCCGGTACTCGCGAGAGAGTTACCTCGACCTGGTCGGGCGCGTCCGGGCACAACTGCCCGAGGTGGCGTTGTCGACCGATATGATCGTTGGCTTTCCGGGTGAGACCGAGGCGGACTTCGAAGAGACGCTCTCGCTCACGCGGCTGGCGCGGTTCCAGAGCATGTTCTCGTTCAAGTACTCGCCGCGGCCGAACACGCTCGCCGAGAAGCGGCTGCCCGACGATGTACCGGAAGAGGAGAAGACGCGCGCGGATCGTGGAGCTCCAGTCCGTGCAGCGCGAGATCCAGACGGCGCTCAACCAGGCGCTCGTCGGCACGACGGTCGACGTGCTCGTCGATGCGGCGAGCCGGCGCCGCGAGACAGAACTGTCGGGGCGGACCTCGCAAAACGTTGTCGTCAACCTGCCGGGGCCGGCGGACTGGATTGGCCGGGCGGCGGCGGTGCGGGTCGAGCGCGCCGGCGCGCACAGTGTGTGGGGCAGGCGGAATCTACAATTTGAAATTGTGAATTGTAAATTCTGTTAGGGTGAAGCCATGCAGATCGAAATGACGATCAAGGGGCTGATGGTCGATCCGATCACCAACATGCCGATCGTGATCCTGCGCGACAAGGACGGGCAGAAGGTGCTGCCGATCTGGGTCGGGATCTTCGAGGCGAACGCGATCGCGCTGCAGATCGAGAACATCGCGACACCGCGGCCGATGACCCACGACCTGCTTCGCAACGTTATCCAGGACCTGAAGGCGTCGGTGCAGAAGATCGTCGTCTGCGACCTGCAGGACAACACCTTCTACGCGCTCATCTACCTCTCGCTGAACGGCGACACGCTGGCGATCGATGCGCGGCCGAGCGACGCCATCGCGCTGGCGCTGCGGACCAAGGCGCCGATCTTCGTCGAGGAGTCGGTGATCGACAACGCCAAGACGATGGACCCGTCGTCGGATCGTGCCGACGCCGATCGCCTGCACAAGTGGCTCGATAGTCTCGACCCGGACGATCTGGGCAAATACAAAATGTGAAGTGGAGTTGGAGAGTGGGTGAGTGGGAGATTGAGTTGGTGAGTTGACCAATCTTCGAAGTCACCCACTCTTCAACTCTCCAACCCACCCACTCTCTGTTACAATCCGTTCCGTCCATCCCCGGTCCGCCAACGATTGAATGATCGTCGCCATCGCCAACCAGAAGGGGGGCGTGGGTAAGACCACGACCGCCATCAATCTGGCCGCCGCGCTTGCGCTGCGCGGCCGCCGGACGCTGCTCGTCGATCTCGATCCGCAGGCCAACAGCACGATGTCGTTCCTCGACATCGCCACCGTGTCGCGCAGCGTCTACGACGCGATCTCGGATCCCGCCGTGGCGATCGAGGACGTGATCGTCCCGTCGCTGATCGAGAACCTGGCGATTGCGCCATCGCGGATTGCGCTCGCCAAGCTCGAGTCGCGGCTGGTGGGGGAGATGGACGCGCACTTCCGGCTCAAGGACAAGCTCGAGCCGGTGCTCAAGAGCTATCCCAACATCGTCATCGACTGCCCGCCGACGCTGGGCCTGCTGACGGTGAACGCGTTGGTGGCGTCGACGCATTTGCTGATCCCGATCCAGTCGTCGTACTTCGCGCTCGAAGGGACCGACGATTTGCTCGAGACCATCGAGAAGGTGCGGGCCCGTCCGAATCCGGCGCTGCGGATCCTCGGCGTCGTCATCACGATGCACGACAAGCGCACCGCGCTGGGGCGGGATATCCGGACGCAGATTCAGAAGGTGTTTGGCGGGAAGGTCTTCAAGACGGTCATCACGAAGAGCGTCCGGCTCGAAGAGAGCCCCGCCTACAAGGAATCCATTTTCACGTTCGCGCCCGACTCGACGGGCGCGACCGAGTACTACCGCCTGTGCGAGGAGGTCATCGACCGTGCCTAAACGGGGTCTCCCGGCATTCGTCTCGATGCGCCACGACGAGCACTACGTCGAGGCGCTGGCCATGTCGGCCGGTACGCCGGTCGGCCGGATGGTTGCCATCGACCTGATCGACCCGAATCCCAACCAGCCGCGGCAGGTCATGGGCGACCTGTCCGAGCTCATTTCGTCCATTCATGAAAAGGGCATCATCGAGCCCCTCATCGTGCGGCAGCGCGGCGAGCGGTTCCAGATCATCGCCGGGGAGCGGCGCTACCAGGCGGCGGTCCAGGCCGGGCTGCGCGAGCTGCCGGTCGTCGCCCGCGAGGTCGACGACACCGAGGTCATCGAGCTCGCGCTGATCGAGAACCTGCAGCGGAAGGACCTGACGCCGTTCGAAGAGGCGGAGGCGATGCAGGGGCTCGCCGAGCGCTGCGGGTATACGCACGAGGACCTCGCCAGGAGGCTGGGGAAGTCGCGCACCTCGGTCACCGAGTCCCTGTCGCTCGCGGCCATGCCCGACGAGATCCGGAGCCTGTGTCGGCTGGCCGACATTTCGACTAAATCGTTGCTTCTGCAGGTGGTTAGGCAGGAAACCCCTGAGAAAATGACCGCCCTGATCGAGAAAATTGCCGGCCAGGGCGGCGCGACCCGGCAGCAGCTGCGCGACGCGGCGGCGAAGCCGAAGGCCGGCCGGCCCAAGCACTATGTGTTTGCGTTTCGTCCGACGACGAAGCAGTTCAATCTGAAGCTCAGTTTCGCGCGCGCCGTGTCACCCGCGACGAGGTGATCGAGGCGCTCGAGCAGATCCTGCGCGAGCTCCGCAAGGCCAAGTAGCGCGATCCACGCCAGCGCCCGCGTCGGTTGCCAGGTTGGCGACCTGTCGCCACGCAACCGCGTCGAAACCGGGCGGGGTCTGCATCGGCGGTCGCCAGTCGTAGGCGGCTGGCGGTGTAGCGAGGCCACGAGAGTCGGTCGCGGAAGCCGACCGTCGCGCATTGGCCCGCGGGTGTCAGCGGCGATGCGCGGACGCCGCGCGGCCAGGGCAACGCGACCCGCAGAGCCGGTTGCGCGACGCGGCGGCGAAGCCGAAGGCCGGCCGGCTCCGAGCATGATGTGTTTGCGTTTTCGTCCGACGCGAAGCAGTTCAATCTGAAGCTCAGTTTCGCGCGCTCGCGTCGCCCGCGACGAAGTAATCGAGGCGCTCGAACAGATCCTGCGCGAGCTCCCGCAAGGCCTAGCGCGTCCACGCCAGCGCCCGCGTCGGTTGCCGGGTTGGCGGCCTGTCGCCAGGCAACCGCGTCGAAATACCGGGCGAGGTCTGCATCGCCAGTTGCCAGGCGTAGGCGGCTGGCGGTTTGGCGAGCCAAGAGAGTCGCTCAGCGGAAGCTGACCGTCGCGCATGCGGGTGTCACGGCGATGCCGCAGAGGCCGGGGCGGCGCGACCCGGCAGCGCGCGCGCGACTAGCGGCGAAGCCGAAGCCGGCGGCCCAGCGCGATTGCGGTTACAGTCGTCGTTGCCAGATTCACCCAAAGTCGTGCTGGCCTGCGGTCTGCCGAGCAATATGCCGAGTACCCGCGCGGTGGCCGTCGCGCTGCTGAGTGGCCGCAGTCCGCCGTCTGAGCGGAGCTTGTGCCGGCTCTGCGCGGCGCTCCAGGGCCGCTTTCGGCGCCGCCGAGTCGGTGCGACAGGTCCTTGCGAAGTCGACATGGCGCTGCACGGTCAGCTGAAGCCGCTTCGAACAGTCGAAATGCGCTCTACGTGTTGGGGTTTCGTCCGCGAGGCCGTTCAAGGCGAAGCCGTTCAATCTGAGGCTCGTTTCGCTCGTCGACCATCGACGAAGTAGCGAGGCGCTCGCGCAGATCCTGCGCGAGCCCCGCAAGGCCAAGTCGCGCACCACGCCAGCGCCCACGTCGGGTCGCCGAGTTGGCGGAAACCCGTCGCCAGGCAAACCTCGTAATGCGCGGTGGGGTCCGCATCTGCAGTTGCCAGTCGTGGGCGGATGGCGGTTTACCGAGCGGAGGGCCGCTCGCGGGAAGCCGATCGTCGCGCACGGCCGGGTGGGCGTCGCAGTGATGGTCCCGTGCGCCGACGCCGTGACGCAAGTTAACATAACATACATTATCAGACGTTAGCGAAATACGGCCGGAAAGGGGGCTGTGCACGCTTTGCGGATGAGCACACAGGGCGGATGCCCAAACGTCCGGAGTCAGGCCGTCCAGTGACGCGACTCGAATCGTTCGTCGGGAATGGCCGTCTCAATCGGTCGATGCGCCGGGTGCCGTTCCACTTCGGCGTCGTTCAAGAACACCGCCAGGACGAACGAGAGATCGCCGTTGGCGGTTGGCGCGATGTCGGCCAGCGGGATGGCGATTTCCAGGATGGTCCCGGCCGCGACCGCCGCGGTGCCCGGCCCTCGCGCCACCCAGTGCGGCGCCTCCGTCCGCCAGTCCCAGAACAGTCCGCTGAGGCGTCCGAGATCCTGGCGGACCGAGAATCGAACGCCCTGCGGGTTGAGGAATTTCAGGGAGAACTCGAACCCCTCGCCGAGGAGATCCACCAGCGGCCGATCGCCGTCCAGGCGGAGGTACAGGCTCCGGCGATCGAACCCGAACTGCAAGAGCGACAGGACCGGCGCACGCCGCTCCGCCTGGTGCATGGCGCCCGCGGTGTCGCGTACCTCCACGAGACCCGCTCCAAGCCACTCGAAGTAGGTCGTCTCCTCGCCGTCCAGCACGGGCGTCAGGAGCCCGGCGGGCTGACGTTCAGCGGGCGGCGGCGCTCCCCCAGAAATGTTGCTGATGAAAAGCTCGTCCGGGATCGGCTTGCCGAGCAGCCGATAGACATTCCGGAGGTGCCGCCTGAACAGGTCGTCGAATTCCAGGTCGTGTTCCGAGGAATGATCGTCGCCGTACCACCAGCACCAGTCGCTGCCTTCCGCGATGAGCACCTCTTCGCGGGCACGCGCGGCGGCCGCCGCGTCGCCGTTCGGCGTATCGACGGCGGCGCGCGCTTCGGCCAGCTGACTCCACGCGAGCTGGTCGTCGCGATGACCGATCCAGATATAGAAGTTGGCGTCGATCCAGGAGCCGGGAAAGATGCCGTCCAACTCGGCGGTCGGTTGCCGGGACGCCTCCAGCATCGTGACCGTCCGCAGCTCGGGGTGGGCGGAAAGCCGTCCGTACAACGACCGGAGGAAGGGCCGCCCACCGCCCTCGAAGTGTTCCCAGGCGTTCTCACCGTCCAGGATGATGGGGATGGTGGCTTCTCCCCCGCCCGTACGCGCCGCGTAGCGGCGGCCCGCTTCGACCAGCTTTCCAACGAAGTCGTTGGCCGCGGCGTCGGCGTTCCAGCCGGCGTACGTGAATCCAATCAGGTCCGACAGCGCGTGATCACGAAAGAGGCAGGGGACCTTCGAGCCGCCGGCGCGCACACTGTAAGGGCGCGTACAGCCGCTCCGGCTGATCGACGTGTCCGGCGTCGCGGCCGAATGCGATGCCGAGCGTCCGCGCGAGGATCATCTCGTCGGTGGCCATCCACTTGAACCCGGCGGCTTCGACCAGAGGCACCATCGCGTCGGACACCGAGCCTTCAGACGGCCAGACGCCCACGGGACGCGCGCCGAACAGCCGTTCGTGACAGGCCACGGCCCGATCGAGCTGCTCTCGGGCGTCCTCCGGGTGGACGAAGCGGTGCCGCGGCGCCCGCGCGTCGGGATGCGTGCGCTTGTAGATCTCCGTATCACACAGGAGCGGCAGGATCGGGTGATAGAACGGCGACGTGGAGAGCTCGACCTGGCCTCGCGCCGAGGCCTCGCGGTAGGCAGGGATGACCGCGTTCAGCAGCTCCAGCTCGATGCCGCGCAAGGACATCTTTGTCTTCCTCCGAAAAATCCCGGTCCTTGGCAACCAGCGCACGAACCCGGGCGTCACCTTCGAGATACAGCGGGTCGATCCAGGCGAGCTTTTGCCACACTTGGAGGTCCCGCAGGTCGTCGACGCGGAAGCGCCTGGCGGCGGCGTAACTGTCAGAGGGGGCAGCCGCCCCGCGGCGCGCCAGCAGTTCGCGATACCGCGGATACGGCTCGATCATCCGCTGCCGCTGCGCATGAAAGAAGTTCTGGACGATGAACGCGGCGTCCTCCGTGGTGAGCTCGGCGGCCGGCTTCATCCCGAGCATCCAGGTACCGATCCCGGGCGCGATTGGCCGCGAATGCCTCGAGCTGCACCAGCAGCGACGGCACGAGGTTGAACGTCATCCGGACCGACGGAAACTCGCGCATGAGCGCGATCATCCCGAAGTAGTCCTTCAACCCGTGCAGCCGCACCCACGGCAGGATGTGCTCGTGCGTCACGAGATCCTCGTAGTACGGCTGATGCATGTGCCAGAGGAAGGCGACCCGGGTCATCGGTGCTAGTCTAAAGCACGCCCCTGATGTTCAAGATTCTCGACCGCTATCTGGTCCGTGAGATCGCGCTCCCCTTCGCGATCTCGCTCGTCGTCCTCACCTTCGTCCTGATGATTCCGCCGATCCTGCAGCGAGCGCAGGAGCTGATCGCGACCGGCGTCAAGGTGTCGGTGGTGGCGCGCGCGCTGATGCTGCTGGCGCCGCAGGCGCTCTGCAACACCATTCCGATGTCGGTGCTGCTCGGCATTCTCATCGGCTTCGGCCGCTTGTCGGCCGATCGCGAGTTCGTGACGATGCAGGCATGCGGCGTGAGCCTGATGCGGCTGCTCCGCCCGGTGGCGCTCATCGCGCTGCTCGGCACCGCGGCAACGGCTTACGAAATCATCGTCGCGCTGCCCGGCTCGAACCAGGCGTTCCGGATGATTGTCGCGGACGTGATGGAAGAGCGCCTCGAGTCGACGCTCGCGCCGCGTGTGTTCTTCGACGAATTTCCGCATCGCGTGATTCTCGTGCGTGACCTGCCCGAGGGCGGCGGCTGGCGCGACGTCTTTCTGGGCGACCAGAGCGAGGCGGGTTACACCACCGTCTACTTCGCGCGTGAGGGACGGATCCGGCTCGACCGGGAGAAGCAACTGGTCCAGCTCGAGCTCGTCGACGGGATGAGCTACCGGACCTCCATCATCAACCAGGAGTCCTACGAGCCGACCGAGTTCGAGCGCCTCACGATTAACTTCGATCCGAGCACCGTGTTCCGGTCCGACCCGCCGCCTGGGCCGCCGGAAATGACCATCGCGCAACTGCGAGCCAGCATCGCGGAGGAAGCCTCGCGCGGCGGCCGGGCGTTCAGCCAGCGGTTCTTGATCCATTACAAGTTCGCGCTGCCCCTCACCTGCCCGATCCTCGCCCTGATCGGATTGGCGCTCGGGGCGAGCAATCACCGTGGTGGGCGTTTGGCGAGCTTCGCGTTCGGGTTCGCTGTCATCCTGATCAATTACGTCCTGCTCTACGGCGCGCGCGCCGTGGCCATGGGCGGCCGGCTGCCACCAGAGGTCGCGGTCTGGGTGCCGAACGTGGTCATGAGTGTCGGCGCGATCGGACTCATGGCCTGGCGGATTCGCGCCGGCGATCAACCCGTCCGCCTCGGCATTCCCGCGTTCCTGCGGCGCTGGACCGCCCGCTTCCTAAGGGCCAGCAAGCCGGCCGCTCCGCGGCGGCCGTACCTCGTCGTCCGGTTTCCCTGGCTCGGCCTGCCGACGCCGCGACTGATCGACACCTACATCTCGCGCGAGTACCTTCGTGTGTTTGTGCTCGGCGTGCTCGGGCTGCTGGCCATCTTCTACATCTCGACGTTCATCGACATGATGGACAAGCTGTTTCGCGGGGAGACCACCACCGGGACCCTGCTCCGCTACTTCGCTTTCGCGACGCCCCGCTTCATCTACTTCGTTGTCCCGATGTCGGTGCTGGTATCGGCGCTCGTCACCGTGGGCGTGATGACGAAGAACAGCGAGCTGCTGGTGCTCCGCGCCTGCGGAATCAGCCTCTACCGGGCGATGGCGCCGATCGTGTTCTTCGCGTTGCTCGCCAGCGCCTCGCTGTTCCTGCTGCAGGACCGCGTGCTGGCCTCGACCAACCGCGAAGCCGACCGGCTCGAAGCGAAGATCCGGGGTTGGAACGAGCAATCGACGCCATTAACCCTGCACTGGCGCCTCGGAACGGCCGGCCAGATCTATCTCTTCGACACCTTCGAGCCGAAGCCGCCCCGCTTCGCCCGCCTGCACATCTACGACGTCGATGAGGCCGCGTGGCGGCTTCGCTCCATTACCTACATGAACGAGGTCGTCCTGCAGCGGGAACGCCGGGCAGACGGACAGCTGGTCACTGTCTGGAAGGGCAAGAAAGGGTGGCACCGGGAGCTCACGCCTGGCCGGCAAGCCGAGGACGCGCCGGTGCGATACGAGGTGATCGACGAACGCCTCCTCAACCTCGAGCCGCCGAACTATTTCGAGTCGAGCGTGCCGCTGGCCGAACAGATGACGCTGGTGGAACTGCGCACCTATATTTCGCAGCTGCGGGCGAGCGGAGCAAACGTGGTCCCCTACCTGGTGGAGCTGCAGCGGAGGGTGGCGTTCCCGCTGGTGACCGTCGTCATGACGCTGCTTGCCGTGCCGTTTGCCATCACCACCGGTCAGAGGGGCGCCATGTACGGCATCGGCATCGGCATCGTGCTCGCCATCGTCTACTTCATCATCATGAGCGTGTTCGTCGCGATGGGTAAGGGTGGGGTCCTCGCGCCCGTCCTGGCGGCGTGGGCGCCCAACATGATGTTCAGCGCCCTCGCTGCGTACATGATTCTCACCGTGAGGACCTGAGCCGGATTACCGCTCCAGGCGCACGTTCCTGAACCAGATCCGTCCGGACGTTCCTGCCGCGGTGTTCGTCCGGTCGACGGCGAACACGATGCTCCGGACCGCCGCGACCGATGGCCTGAAGGTCTGGGTGGCGCCAATCGGCGTCATGTCGTCGAAAAAGATCGAAATCTGACGGTCCGTGGGCTCGAGATACACCGATCGCTCCCAGCGCTCCTGGTAGTCCGGGTTGACGGGCGCACGGACCTGGACCGAAATGCGCATCGCCGTTTCGGCGCGGGCCTCGAACGTCAGCCGATCGTAACGGCTGGACGCCATCAGGTGTGACGACACCGATCGCCGCGAACTGATGCGTGGTGTCGCCGGTGGCGAGGCCGAAGCGGAAGCCGATCTCTGGAACGGTCGTGCCGCGGCGCACGTCGAAGGCGGCCAGCGACGTCGGGTCGGTCTCCGTACTCCACCCCGCTGCGTCCCGCTCGTCGAACAAGCGCCTGGCGTCGGTGGCCGGTGGCCGCGCAGGTGGCACGGTCGTGGCCGTCGCGCCTCGAACGTAGATCGGGTTGCTCAGCAGCCAGAGCGGAGACCGGCTGCGATCCGCCGCTCGGACTTCGACGCGATACACCGCGGGATCCGGTGGCGCGGCAACCGTGAAGTCCTGTTCGCCGTGATCGCCTGATAACAGCTCCTGGCCCCGCCAGACCGCTGCTTTGAACCCGGGAGGTGCGTTGGTCCGGATGCGCAGCGCGACCGGTCCGGCAGCGGGCAGCTCGTCCCCTGCCTGCGCGCTTCCCCGCTCATTGGTCGCCGTGACGTCGAGGTAGGCCGGGGCCGCAATCGCGTTCAGGGCCGTATAGAGATGTCCGCTTCGGATTCCCGCCAACACGAGCTTTGCGTCCGCCTCTGCGTCGCCTGACAGTGCGCGCTCGAGGCGAACGTGGAGCGTCAGGCTGCCAAGGGCCGCCTCGTACCCTGGGATTGGCAGCGAGAATCGATTGTCGCCAGGCTCGACGTCGGCGAGCGCGAGCTTCGCATGCGCGTCGGCGCCGCCGAGCGCGACGATCCGCCGCCGCCTCGTCAACGATTCCCAGCGCGCGAACGCCACCGTTGATTCTCCGGCGAGATGACCGATGGTTTCGGTGGGCCTGAACGGATACGTGGCCAGCGCGGTCACCATCGATCGCCAGCCGTGCTCCTCGACCCGCGTTCGCCAGCCGGTATCGAGATTGACGAGCTCGATGCCGTCGAACGGCTCGTTCCATTCGCGCCAGCGCAGGTCGTCTTTCGGCGAATCAGGGTGCGCGACGATCCCGAATCCCCCCAGCCGCCTGACGTCCTCGATGACGTCGCGGGGATCGCCGCCGAGCGGATACGGCGAGGCCTGCATGTCGATGGCGATGTAGTGGCCGCCTCGGGTGCTGACCTCGACGCCGTCGATGCAGAGGACGCCGTCGTGATACGCCGGCAGCGGCCGGTTTGGCCGTGCCGTCTCCGTGATCGGTGAAGATCACGAACTTGAGGCCGGCGCGCGCGGCGGCGGCGGCGATTTCCTCCGGCGAACTGCGTCCGTCCGATCGGTTGGTGTGAACGTGAAAGACGCCCGCCACGGTCGCGGCGGCGTCGGCGCCCGGCGGCGGAAGGACGATGCGCGCGGGCGGGAGCGAGAGTGCAATCCAAACAGCAACGGCGGCCACGAGAGCCGCCGTTGAGAGCACCACACGCTTCACGGATGCTGCCGCTACAGTTGCGCCTCGGCGCGGAGGGCGGCCGCCTTGTCGGTCCGTTCCCAGGTGAACTCGGGCTCGGTGCGGCCGAAGTGGCCGAACGCGGCGGTCTTCCGGTAGATCGGCCGCCGCAGATCGAGCTCTTCCATGATGCCGCGCGGGGTGAGCTTGAAGTGGCCGCGCACGAGCTCGGTGATCTTCGTTTCCGGCATACGACCGGTTCCTTCGGTATGCACCATGACCGAGACCGGATCGGCGACGCCGATCGCATAGGCGAGCTGCACGAGCGCGCGATCGGCCATCCCGGCGGCGACGACGTTCTTGGCGATGTAGCGGGCCATGTAGCAGGCCGAGCGGTCGACCTTCGTCGGATCCTTGCCCGAGAAGGCGCCGCCGCCATGCGGCGCGGCGCCGCCGTAGGTGTCGACGATGATCTTGCGCCCGGTGACGCCGGCATCGCCGTGCGGACCGCCGACGACGAACCGGCCGGTGGGGTTGACGTAGATCTTGGTGTTCTGTGTCGATCATCTCGGCGGGAATCACGCGGTTGATGATCTTCTCCGTGATGTCGTCCTTCATCGTCTCGTGCGTGACGTCGGGGCTGTGCTGGCTCGAGACGACCACCGCGTCGATGCGGATGGGCGTGTTGCCGTCGTACTCGACGGTGACCTGCGACTTGCCGTCCGGCCGGAGGTAGTCGAGCAGCCCGTCGCGGCGCGCGCACGACAAGCCCTTGGTGAGCTTGTGCGCCAGCATGATCGGCAGCGGCATCAATTCGTCGGTCTCGGTGCAGGCGTAGCCGAACATCAGTCCCTGGTCGCCGGCGCCGCCGGTATCGACGCCCATCGCGATGTCGGGCGACTGGCTGTGGATCGAGGAGATGACGGCGCAGGTCTCGGCGTCGAATCCGTACTTGCCGCGCGTGTAGCCGACGTCGGCGATCGTGCTGCGCACGACGTCCTGGTAGTCGATGCGCGCGGTGGTGGTGATTTCCCCGGCGACGAACGCGATGCCGGTCGTGACCAGCGTCTCGCACGCCACGCGGCTCATCTTGTCCTGGGTGAGGATGGCGTCGAGAATCGAATCCGAGATCTGGTCCGCGATCTTATCGGGGTGCCCTTCGGTGACCGACTCCGAGGTGAACAGATGCCGTCCGCTGCGGCTCATGCCGATGCTCCTTCGTACGGTCCGACTGCGATCCGGCCGCAGCCGGATGTCGGACTCGCACTTCTTGGGCGAACAAACAGCTAAGTCTAGCAGAATCACGGCCGTGGATGGAACCGATCGTAGACGGTCCGCAGGCGCGCTTCGAGGACGTGCGTGTAGATCTGCGTCGTCGACAGATCGGCATGGCCGAGCATCATCTGAATCGCGCGCAGGTCGGCGCCACGCTCGAGCAGGTGCGTGGCGAACGAGTGCCGAAGCACGTGCGGGCTGACTGACGGCAGCCCGGCGCCGCGCGCGTGGTTCTTCAGGATCTTCCAGAACCCGACGCGGCTCAGCGGGCCGCCGCGCGCGTTCAGGAACAGGCGCGGCGAGCTCCGCGCCCCTGCGCGCCGCGCCGCGAGCTCGTGCCGGACGTCGCGCTGGTACCGCTGGACCCAGGCGGTCGCCTGCTCGCCGATCGGGACGATCCGTTCCTTGTTGCCTTTGCCGACGCACGTCAGGTACTGCCCGTCGGCGTGCAGATCGATCGCGCGGATGCCCACCAGCTCGGACACCCGCATGCCGGTGGCATACAACACTTCGATCATCGCGCGATCGCGGACGCCGAGCGGGACGGTGGTGTCCGGCTGGGCGATCAAGCGGTCGACGTCTTCGGGTGACAGGCACTTCGGCAGCGCCGGCCAGGCGCGCGGCGGCCGCACGTCGTCGGCGGGGCTTCTCGGGAGCCGCCGCTCGAGGACCAGGAACCGGTAGAAGCCGCGGAGTGCCGCGACCGTGCGCGCGACCGATCGCGGCGACAACCCGCGCGCGCGCTGCTGGCCGCACGAAGGTCTCGATCCGGCGGCGATCCAGCGACTCGATGGCCCTGCCGCTCGACACGGCAAACTGCTCGAGCGATCGCAGATCGCGGGCGTAACTCTCGAGCGTGTGATCGGACAGCCGGCGCTCGATGCGGAGATGATCGAGGTACGTGTCGATCACGGGGGTATGCTACCATTCGCGGTTCGTCCGAGGTTCCCTGAGCATGCCTGTCCGTTCCAAGTGGCAGTCCCTTCCGACTGAAGCGATCAATCCGGCCACGCTCGCCATCGACAAGCTCTCCGCCGCCGACATCGTCGAAGGGATGCTCAACGAAGATCGGAAGATGCTCGCAGCGGTGCACCGCGAGAAGGATCGCATCGCCGTTGGCATCGACATCATCACGCAGGCGCTCCGGCGCGGCGGCCGGATCATCTTCGTCGGCGCCGGGACGAGCGGGCGCCTCGGCGTGCTCGAATCGGCGGAGATGCCGCCGACCTTCGGCACGCCCGACGACATGGTGCAGGCGATCATGGCCGGCGGCAAGAACGCGGTGATGAAGTCGCGGGAGGGGGTCGAGGACAACTACGAGGAGGGCGCGCGCTCGATCAACCGCTTGCGCCCGACCAAGAAGGACGTGGTGATCGGCGTGTCGGCGAGCGGGATGACGCAGTTCGTCCGCGGCGCGCTGACCCGCGCCCGCCGCGCCGGCTCGAAGATCATTTTCGTGACCTGCGATCCCCGGACCGAGCTGCAGACGTTCGTCGACCTGACGATCGCGCCAGCGGTCGGCCCCGAGGTGATCGCCGGATCGACGCGGCTGAAGGCGGGAACCGCGACGAAGATCGTCCTCAACATGCTCACCACGGCCTCGATGATCCGCATCGGCAAGACCTACGGCAACCTGATGGTCGACGTGCAGATGGGGTCGGAGAAGCTCCGCGATCGCGCCCGCCGGATCATCACGATCGTGACCGGCCTCGGCTACGACGAGGCGGACGAGCTCCTGAGCCGGGCGCACTGGAACGTCAAGGCGGCGATCGTCATGCAGAAGACCGGCCTCCCCTACCCGCGCGCGCTCGCCAAGCTCCGCAAGGCGCACGACTTCGTGCGCGACGCGATTGGCGAGGACGTCGAAGGCCGGCTGAAGCAGGTCCTCCAGACCCCAGCCCAGACCTAAGACCTAAGCGAGCTTCAGCGCGCGTCGCCGAGTCGTCCAGCCGCGGCCCGGTCCAGCCAGAGCTCGGCCTGCGGGTGCAGCTGCAGGAACGACGCCGGCAGCCGCGGCGTCACCGGTCCGTTCGCCATCGTCGCCGACACATCGCGCCTTGGCGGTTCCGGTCGCGACCAGCACGATGCGGCGTGCCTGGAGAATCGTCGCGATTCCCATTGAGAGCGCCGCGCGCGGGACGTCCGCGGCGCGCGAGCCGAAGAGCGCCCGGTTGGCGCGTCGCGTCGCGCCGGCAAGCCGGGTGCGATGCGTGCGGGCGATGAGAAAGGGCCCGGGCTCGTTGAAGCCGATGTGCCCGTTCCGGCCAAGCCCCAGGATCATCAGATCGATGCCACCGGCGCGCGCGATGGCACGCTCGTACCGCCGGCATTCGGCCTCCGCATCGGCCGCGACGCCGTTCAGGAAGTGAAGGCGTCGTGGTGACACGTTGACGTGGTCGAACAGATGCCGTTGCATGAAGGCGCGATAGCTCCGGGCATCGGACGGCGCGATTCCCGTGAACTCGTCGAGGGTGAACGTCGTCACGCGCGAGAAGTCGACCGCCTGCGTGCGATGGAGCGCCGCGAGCTCGCGGTAGAACCTGATGGGCGTCCTGCCGGTCGGCAGCGCGAGCACGATGGCCGGGTCGGCCGCCACCGCGCCAGCGACGTCGGCCGCGAGCGCGCGCGCGGCGGATTCCGGCGTCGGGAAGATACGGATCCGCAAGACGTCAGCCGATGTATCTGGGCAGGCTGGCGCCGCCGCGCAGCTCGGCGAGCGCGAGCGCGACGGCCCCCTGCGCCGGTTCGACGCCGAGCGGCTTTACGTCGGCGCGCGGCGCCACTTCGACCAGGCGGCGGCGGAGCTCCAGCTCGAGCGAGGTCACGACGCGGAACATGCTGCCAGCCAGCACGAACGGAAAGGCGTCGCCGCGCATCTCGAGCCGGGAGGCCACCGACGCGGCCGCCAGCGACAGCTCGTCGGCGGCGTGTTCCAGGATCTGCGTCGCGACCGCGTCGCCGCGATTCTCGCGCCCGCTGGACGATTGGACCGAGCGTCGCGACATTGGCCCGCGGCACCTCGCGGTTGTACACAATGCCCACCAGGCCGGCGGCGTCCGGGACGCCGAAGTGCGCGAGAACATCCTCGGTGAGCGCGGTCCGCGGACCCCGGCCATCGACCTCGCGGACCGCCGCCGCCAACGCCTGACGGCCGATCCAGTACCCGCTGCCCTCGTCGCCGATCATGTGCCCCCAACCGCCGGCCCGCGCCGCCTGGCCGCGGGCATTCCGGCCGTACGCAATCGACCCGGTGCCCGCCACGATCACGATGCCGGGCGACTCTCCCGTAGCCGCCACCAGCGCGATCAACGCATCGTTGACCACCACGACCCGGGATCCGCGGCTGATGCGGTGCATGATCGAGAGCATGACGCGCGCGTCGTCGTCGCGGTCGACGCCCGCGATGCCGACGCAGACCACCGCCGGCCGTTCGCGATCGACCAGCGCGTCTTCCATCACGCGATGCACGATCTTCTCGACATGCAGCTCACCCGCCGCCTGCAGATTGGCGCCGGGTCCCCGGACCTCCGCCAGGACCGCGCCGAGCTCGTCCGCGAGCAGACACACGGTCTTCGATCCACCAACATCGATGCCGAGGACATGCATGGGATCGCCGCATCCTATGTTATTTTCGTTCCGGAAGTTTGTGCGCGAGGTGATCCTCTTCTCCCACGACAGCCTCACCGGTCCGAGCCGCGGCACAGAGTACCTGGCGCAGCTCGGGCGTGCCGCGTTCATGCCATAGGTGGACGCCGCCCGCACGCTCCTCCTCCGCGCGATTGCCGACCGAATTTTCCCGGCAGCCGTTTCTGAAGTTGGAGACAGCCATCGCACGCTCTGGCGTGAAGCGTTCGGCACCCTCGCCTTCGACGATCGCCGAGCCGCGAGTGATCAGCACGATTTTCGACCTCGCGTCGCTGACGAAGCCTGTGGCCACGGCCACCATCGTCCTGGACCTCGTCGCCGATGGTCGGTTGGATCTTTCTGAGCCGCTGACGCAGTGCTTTGCGGAATGGCGCGGAGCCGACCGCGAGTCGGTGACGGTGCAGGATCTGCTCGAGCACGCGTCGGGCCTCGCCGCGCGGCTGGTCGATCCGCCTCCTGGCAGCCGGCGTGAGTTCGAACACGAGATCTGCGGCCTTCCGCTCGAATACCCGCCGCGCACGAAATCGATCTACAGCGATCTGGGTTTCATCCTGCTCGGGTTCCTCGCCGCCGACCGCGGCGTCGCGCCCCTGGACGAGCTGTTCGAACAGATCGTGCGTCGTGTTTCGGCCGCGCCGATCGGGCTCGAGCCGGACGCTTCGAACGTCCTGGCGTTCGGCATTCCACAGTCGGCGGGCGACCGTACTGCGCCGACCGAGCCGTTGGCCGAGGACGTCCGGCGCGGCCGCCGGCTCGTGGGCGAAGTGCACGACAACTATGCGGCAGCGCTTGGTGGTGTCGCGGGCCACGCCGGCCTGTTCGGCACGGCTGCGGGCGTTGGCGGTTTTGCCCGTGCGATCTTGCGCGCTGCACGCGGCGACGCGGCAGTCCCATCGCCGCTGTCGCCGGCGCTCGTGTCGCGAGCGATCAGGAAGACGACCGTGGCCGGCAGTTCACGCGCGCTCGGCTGGGACACGATGCTTCCAACCTCGTCGTGCGGGACGAAGCTCTCGGGTTCCGCGTTCGGCCACGTCGGATTTACGGGGACGTCCTTGTGGATCGATCCGCCGCGCGATCGCTACTACGTGCTGCTGACGAACCGCGTCTGCGGCGGCGGAACTGAGGCCGATATCAAAGAGGTGCGGCGCGCCTTTCACGACGCGCTGGCGGATGTCTGAGCCGGCTGCGCGGTCCCGGGGCGCGTCTTACTACCTGAAACGTCCGCGTCCACCTGGGCCCTGCGGCGTGATCGGAGCGCCCTGACGTCCGCCGGGCGGCGGGAACGTCGTCGGGTTGCCAAATCGTCCATCTCCGCCGAAGCGGCCGCGCTGGGGATCGCCGCGCTGCGGTCCGCCGCGTTGGGGAACACCGGGTTGGGGAACACCGGGCTGGCCGCGCCCGCCGGGTTGTGCCGCCTGTGGGATGAAGACGAACTGCCACTCGTTGTAATGAGTGCGGCCGTTATAGATGCGAATCGACTGCGCTTTGCTCTTGCTCTGCACACCGACGATGCCGCCCGCGACGGTGCCGCCGAACCCGACCGGCGCCCCGCCGGGCTGCGTGCCGCGGCCGAAACTCGAGGTCGGCTGCGACAGGCCCCCGCGGGTCAGCGGTGCTCCAGTCCCCTGCCCCGGTGCGGCCGCGCGTCCCGTACCTGGCTGGGTCCCTGGTTGCGCGCCAGGGGTCGGCGCAGTCGGGACGGCCATCGGCGTCGCGGGAGAAATCAGATCGAAATCGTCGCCGGTGATCGGGTCTTTGTACTTCTTGCGGAGGAACCGTTGTTGAACCAGGACATCGAGGCTCGGCGGGTTCACGCCTGGGCCGGCACGGCGCTGAAACAGACCGATGGCGCGGGCGTACTGCTGTCCGCGAAAGATCAGCTCCGCTTCCTTCTCGCGCTGCGACAGCTGCTTCCAGGTCGGCATCGCGGCCGAGGCCAGAACGGCCATCACGCTCAGGGCGACCAGCAGGGCGGCCATCGCATAGCCGCTCTCGTCGCCGCGCAGTTGACCCCGTAACCTCATGAGATTAATATGGTTAGCGGATTAACGATGATAACACGCTTCGGATTGGCGGCGTCGGGCGTTCGTCTGAACGGCCGCGTCACCGGCGTTTTTCTGTTGCTGGCGGCCTCTATTCTCACCGTCGCCTGCGACAGCGTGCCCCTCCTGGCGCCATCAGGCTCGACGATCACATTGACGGCATCGAGCAACGCGATCCCGGCTAACGGGACGGCGCAGCTCATTGCCTACGTTCTGGAGGCATCGGGCACTCCTCCTCACCCGGGAACACAAGTGATCTTTACGACGACGCTTGGGGTTATCGAGCCGGCCGAAGCGACGACCGATGTCAACGGACGCGCGGTGGCTACTTTCCGAGCAAACGGAAACAACGGTACCGCCACGATTAACGCGGGGTCCGGCGGCGCCACCACTGGTGGCACCACTGGGGGCACCAACGGCGGTACCAACGGGGGCACCGCTACCTCCCAGCTCCGGCGCGGTGAGAATCTCGGTTGGCACCGCCGCAGTGGGCCGGATCGCGTTGTCGGCGAATCCGACGACGATTTCGGCGAATGGCGGTTCGGCAACGGTGACGGCGAATGTCGTCGACCTGAACGGCAGTGCGTTGGCCGGTGTGCCGGTCAGTTTCGCGACGTCGGCCGGAGTGCTCTCCGGATCGTTGGTCAATACCGACACAAACGGAAACGCACTGACGACGCTGACGACTTCTGTCGAGGCAACGGTGACCGCAAACGTGGGCGCCGCCAGCGGCGGTGGGACGGGAACCGGCGGCAATGGCGGTGGCGCGACCGGAGGCTCGACTTCCGGTCAGACGAGCGCGACGGTAACGGTCAGGGTCAATCCGCTGCCGACCGTGTCGATCTCCGCCACGGGCACCACTTTTCAGGCGGGGACGCCGGTCGTATTCACGATTAGCGCTCAACCGGGCACGAACAGCACGTCCCAAATTCGAGAGGTTGTCGTCAACTTCGGGTGACGGAACAGCGACAAATCTTGGTGCCGTGAGCGGTACGGCCATAACCGTCCAGCACAGATACGACGAGGGCGATACTTACACGGCCACGGTTCGCGTAACCGATACGCTGGGCACTGTCGTGAATGCCGCCACGGTGATTGTCGTGCTGGACCAGCCGCCCGCTGCCGTCACGATTTCGAAAGCGGCCCAGCCTTCAGGTCCCAATACGAATTACACACTGACGGCGACTGTCACCCCGTCATCCGTTATCGTGGCGAATTACCAGTGGACTAGGGATGACGACGTTCTGCTCCAGACCGGTGGAAGCAATCAGATTCTTCTCACGTTCCCAGCCAACGCAAGCACATCAGTGTACGGTGGAGGTCACAACCACGACCGGCAGCACGCAAAGGGCGTCAGTGTTTCTGCCGTAGCTAGGAGCCGGCTCGAAAAGCCCGGCTTACCATTCTGAATATCTGGTCCCGTCGAGAGCGGTTCCGTCCGAACCGCTCTTGACGTCGTACACCCCGGGCCCGGCGGTCGGGATTGGTTGAATCGGGTTCGGCGGGCACTTCCTGCCACGAGTCTTTCGATTCGGTGATCGGGTCCTTGGGGATGTCGCGAAGATACCCCTCGCTCGCGAGCGCGCTCAAGCGTCGGCGGGTACTCGTTCTTGTCGGCGTAGTACTGGTCGATCGCGTCGCGCATCTTCGTGAGGTCGTCGCGAAGCACCGCTTCCTTCGAGTAGACGATGGTGCGGCGGTATTGCACCATCGCCAGGCTCGCGAGGATGACGATCAGCGCGAGCACCACCATCAGTTCGATGATGGTGAAGCCGCCGCTACCAGTCTTTGTACTTCGTCCCATCGAGCGCCGTCCCGCCCGACGTGGTGCGCACGTCGAACACGTTCTGCCCGCCCCACGACGTCGCGTCGGGGTTGTCCTGGTACGATCGCAGGCCCCACTCGGTCGACTTGGTCATCGGATCGATCGGGATGCGCCGGAGGAACTTGATCTTGCGGCCAGTGACATCGTTGGCGGCTGGAACGCCTTCGACCAGGGTATCAAGGTCCGGTGGGTATCCCTCGCTGCCCGCTTTGATCTCGAGCGGCGAGATCTGACCGAGATCGGCGCCGTCCTTGAACTTGTCGATCGCCGTCCGCATCTCGCGCAGCGCCCGCCGCAGCTCCGCCTCCCGCTGCCGCGTCGCCGTCACCTTGGCCAGCGGCATCGCCGCCGCCGCGAGGATGATGATGATCGCCGACACCACGAGCAGCTCGATGAAGGTGTATCCCTGCTCGGGACTCGTGGCGCGGTGCACGGGGCTCGGGGCCAGCATTCCTCGTTCCTAATTCCGAATTCCTAATTCCAAATTACTCGGTTCACTACTGCTGGATCGTCACGGTCGCCGGACGGAACTGCACGCCCATCGGCGTGCCGCCGGGTCCGGTCGCGGCGCCGCTGACTGACAGCGCCAACCCGCCCGGCGCGACGGCGTCGATGAGCAGCGCCCCGAGAAGGCCCGTGCCGGTCGCGCCGGTCGAATCGCTGGGGCGGACGATCGTGATATCGACCCGTCCCGGTGCGATCTGTTGTGTGAACGTGGGGTTGGCGCCGCCCGATCGCATGAAGCTGCCCTCCTGCACGCTCCTGACGCGAATCAGCGCCGGGTCGTAGGTAATCGTCAGCGTGAGGGTCGACAGCCGCGACACATTCGTAATCGAGATCGGCACGGTGTACGGGCCGCCGCCGACGCGGAACGTGGGCGGCGGCGACAGGACGACTTGAGCCGTGCCGAACCCTTGCGTCGTCACCGGTTCAGGCGGCACTGGCAGTCGCCGCGGCAGTGGGCGGCGGCGCCGGCGCAGGAGCCGGTGCCGGAGCGGGCGGCGGCTGCGTTTGCGGCTCGGGCGGAACGGCCGCCGGTGGCGGCTGCGCAGGCGGCGGCTGCGCCGGCGGCGTCGTGATCGTCCCTGGCACCGGCGATGTTCCCGGCGGAACCGTCACACCCGGCGGGAGCGTCGGAAGCTGTCCGCTCGGCGGAGCACCTGGCGGTGCCGCGACGGGACGCGTGCCGGTTGCCGGCGCAGGCCGCGGCCGCGGCACCAGCCGCCGGCTGATCGCCCGGCAGCGAGATGATCGGAGGCGGCCCGCCGAGTCCGATGTTCGCCTGCGTTCCGATGTAGACCGGCTGCAGGTCGCCCGCGGTGATGCCCGGCGTCCGGATGATGTGCGGCGTCAGGAGCATCACGATGTCGGTCTGCTGAATCGTCTCGTCGTTGTTCGAGAACAGCTGCTTCAGGATCGGCACGTGGATCGCGCCGGGAAACCCGCTCAACGATTTGCGTTCGTCCTCGCGCAGCAGGCCGGCCAGCAGGTTCGCTTCTCCGTCCCGAAGGCGGAGCTTGGTGGTGACCCGGCGCGAGGCGAACGTCGGATAGTCGGTGCCGCCCACCGAGACGTTCGCCCCGAGCGCGCTGCTCTCGAGCGTCATCTCGATCAGGATGTCGCCCTCGAGCGAAAAGCGCGGCAGCGATCTCGACGTTGATGCCGACCGGCCGGTACTGCACGGAGTTGAGCGGGTTGACCCCCGCACCGCCGGTCGCGATCGGCGTGTAGCTCGTCGTGATGACCGGCACTTCGCTGCCGAGGTTCATCGTCAGCTTTGCGCCTTCGGTTCCGCGCAATTGCGGCTTGGCGACGATCTTCGTATTGGTGTCCGATTCCAGGAAACGGACGATCGCCGTCGGGACCGCCATGTACCAGTCGGCCGCTGAAACGCCTCGTGAAATCGTGTTCAGGTTGAAGACCGGCGGCGGCACAATCGCACTAGGCGAAGTCGACCGCCCGGTGTTGGTGTTTGAGGTGTTGTTCCCCGGCGTCCCTCCCGTCCCTGGCACCACGGTCACCGTAGGGGAGACTTCGGGCGAGAAGATCACGCCGACGGCGTACTCGGACAGGTTCAATCCGTAGTTCTTCACGCGATTGCGGTCGACCTCGAGGATCTCGATGTCGAAGACGATCTCCGCCCGCGGCTTGTCGTTCTGGGCGACGAGCCGCTCGATGATCTCGACGACCGGACGCGTGCCGCGCACGATCAACGTGTTGCCGGTCTTGTTCGGCTGGATCATCGGGATGACCGCCATCCCAGGCACGCGCATCACCGAGCTGATCAACTGGCTCAACTCGGTGGCGTCGGCATGCGACAGATAGAAGGTCTGGACGACCTGATCGTCGTACTGCGAGTGCTTTTGCGTGTTGTCCTGGAAAATCAGGATCGACCGCTCGCTCAACACCTTGTAGGTGTAGCCGTTATAGGTCAGCAGCTGGCGCAGCGCCTCCTCGACCGTCACGCCGCGGAGGTCGGCGCTCGTCGCCTGGTTGCCCATGGCGTTCAGCGCGTCGCGGTCGTAGACGATGCTGATGCCGCTCTGATCGGCGAGAAACGACAGGACGTCGCGCAGGTTCGTGTTCGTCGCGAATCGCAGATCGACGATGTCGGTGACCGGATTCAACACCGGGGGCTGCGCGGCGGCGCGCGCCTGCGCCCTCAGCGCCTCGATTGGCGACGGCGGCCGCGCGGCTTCGTTGCGCGCCCGGATCGTCTGTTCGAGCGTCGTCACCTTGGCGGCGGCGGTCTGGTTGCTCGGATCGTATTCGGCGGCCAGCCGGTACTCGCTGCGGGCGGCGTCGAGCTGGTCCTGTTCCTCGTACTTCTGCGCGCGCTCGATGTGCTCGCGCGACGCCGTGACCATCGCGCGCTCGAGCGCGATCTTGTACGACGCGTTGTCGGGATCGCTCTGGACCGCGACGCGGTAGTAGGCCACGGCCTGGTCGGCCTGGCCAAGGCGCAGGGCCTCGTTACCCTGGCGGTAGGCGCGGCTGGCCGCGCACCCGCCGGCGGCGATCGCCACTGTGAGGATCAGCCAGATTGGTATGAGGCGTCTCGTCACGTCGCTCCTCTCACGATCCTGAAAACCGAATCGTCTGTCGTCCGCGGCCGTCGAGATAGCTCATCTCGATCGACTCGGCGCTCACGCGGACAAGGCGGTACTGCCCCAGGATGGTGTCGCCTTCGAACCCGTACACCGGATCTCTCTGCAAGCCGCTGGCGTCGCTCAACACCGCCATCATTCTGCCGCCAACCTTCATCGTGCCGACGAATTTCAGCGGGATCGGCGGAATCGTCGGGGCCGCGGCGGGGTCGGGCCGGTTGGCGGCGGCGGCCACCGGGACCGAAGGCCCCGTCGGAGCGGGCGCCGCGGCGGGACGGCCGAACCGGAACAGGTTGCGCATCGATCCTTCCGGCTTTGGCCGCTCCGCCTCGAGCGCCTCGAGCTTCACGTCAGGTGCGGCCACCTCCGTCGTCTGCCCCCCGCGCGCCGTGCTTCTTGGATTAGACGTGGCGGTCGTGAGTGCAGCCGTCCGCGGCCAGGCGCGGTACAGCGCGAAGGCCAGCACGACGACCGAGCACCGCCAGCACGATCTGCCGGCGGCGTTCAGGCTGCATTCGGCCTCCCGATAGAACGTCGACAGCGTGACCGTGAGCGTCACCGGCTCCCCTTCTTCCGGCTTCGAGCAGCGTGACCTGATCGATCACGACGAACTGGGGCGCCTGTTCGAGCTCGTAGATGAACGCGCGGATGCTCTCGTAATCGCCCTGGAGGACGACGCGGGTCGTGAGGCGCTTCAGGGAGACGCCGAGCCTGCGGCTGTCCTCGGGATGCAGCTCCTCGGGATCCTCGTAGACGCGGTTCACGTAGTTGACATCGTTCCGGCGCGCGATCTCGACGACCGGCACGTAGGTGAGGCTGCGCGCGGCCGAGACGTTGGCCGGCAGCACCTTCTTGTAGAACGCGTCCAGCTCCTCTTCGGCCTGCGCCTTGCCGGTGATCAGTCCGCGCGCCACCTGCAGCTCGCGCTCGGCGGCGAGCCGCTGCTGCGGCGGCGGCGGCAGCGCGGTCGGCGGCTCCGGCCGATCGCACCGCCAATGGATACACGACCAGCGCGTACAACACCACGTTCGCGACGATGGCAATGCCAAGCGGAACAATCAGCCGACGTTTCTCCGCGAAGATGCGTCGTGCCAGCGTGGTCACCGTGCAGGACCTCCGGTCTCGGGACTGGCCGCGGCAGCCGATTTCGCTGGCTGCTTGGGCGCGTACACCGCTTCAATCACGGTCTCGAGCTGTCCTTGCTCGTTGGTGCGCTCGGAGGGCGGATAGAGATCGGGAAACGCCCCGGTCTTCTCGAGGTTCTCCATGAACTCGCTGCACGTCGTCCACGCTGCGTGCGATGACGACTGATCGTGACGACGTTGCCGCGCTCGGGGTCGATGCGCGGCCGGACCGACGTGATGCGGACGTTGGGCGGCAGCGTCGCTTCGAACTCGTTGAACAGCTCCGTCCAGGAAAACGTCCGGCGATCGATCAGCTCGTTGGCCTGACGCGCCTCGATCGACGCGCGTTCAATCTGTTTCGCATCGACGGTGCGCCCGGAGCCGTGCCGCGTCGGCGCGGAGCTCCGTCGCCCGCGCTTCGTCGTTCGCGGCCTGCGTGGCCAGCTCCGTGTCGCTCCTGCGAATAGCGCAGCATCTGGACGACGTTGAACAACGTCGCCACCGCGACCACGCAGCGCCGCGACGAACAGCCAGAGGTGGACCGCCGGCTCGTTGTAGAACGGGCGGGTCGCCAGGTTGTCCGCGAATCACGCTGCCTTCTCCCTGCCGCGCAGCAGCAGTCCGACGAGCGGCGCGAGCGCGTCGAGCAGCGCGGGCGCCGCGCGTGATGCGATCGGTGAGCGCCGCCGCGGTCCGGATATCGACGCGCTTCGACGTCGAGGCCGAGCCGCTGCTTCGAGGCTGCGGCGCTGCTCGACATCGTCGCCTGGCAGTCGACCGCAGATCCGCACGGCACACGCGGCTGAAGCCGCCGCCCTGCAGGCGATCCTCGTAGTACATCGCCGTCTGGTGGACGAGATCGGCGAGCGTCCCGTCGGCGTCCGCTCCGCGGCTCCGGAAGAAGATGATCTGCGGGCCGCGGAGGATGGCAATCGACGCGCAGTCGGGCGCCGACGTTGACGAGCAGCCAGTCGCCGGTGGCCGGCGCGCCGCGCTCGCGAGCACCGCGTTGACGACATTGAACGTCGACAGGTCGACGATGCCGGCGTGGGCGCCGGCGGCGGCGCAGCAGTCCTTCGTACTCCGCGACGATCGTCGCGCCTGGCGACGGCGACCGATGAACTCCTGGCCGTCGGCGGACGCGGGCCCGCGCACGTAAGCTGACCTGCGCCTCCTCGATCGGGAACGGCGCAGCCTTCCGCACCTGCCAGCGGATCAGCTGTGCCAGGTCCTGCGCGCGCGCCGGCACCTGCTCGAACCGCACCAGCGACACCTTGGCGACCGGATCCGGGACGACCAGGCCGACGCGCCGCGGCCGGCCGACGCTGTCGAGCACGCGTCGCGACCGCGGCCTCGACCAGCCGCGCGATCGCGGATGTTCGGCGCCGTCAGCGACGGCACGAGCGCGCCGTCGGGCAGCGGCTCGACCGCGTGCGCGCTGACGACCGGCCGCCCGCCGCGCGACCTCGATGCGTCGCGGCCGACACGCGGTGCGCGGCGATCTCGACGGCCGCGTCGGCGGCGGCGCGTCGCGCGAGGACAGACAGAGACCAGCGGCTCATTCGACGAAGGTCACCTTGTTGATCTCGCGCAGCGTCGTCACGCCCTCCAGGACGCGCTCGACGGCCGACTCGCGCAGGAACCGCATGCCCTCGTCGCGCGCCGCCTTCTTGATCTCGGAGGTCGGCCGCTTCTCGAGAATCATCTCGCGGATCCGGTCGGTGAGGTCGAGCAGCTCGCAGATCGCCATCCGGCCCTTGAAGCCGGTGCCGTTGCACTCGATGCAGCCGACGCCTTCGTAGAAGGTCTGCGTGTGCTCGAGCGCCGGATCGAGGCCCGACTCCTCGAGCAGCTGCCGGCGAGACGCGCACCGGCCGCTTGCAGTGCGTGCAGATCACCCGGACCAGCCGCTGCGCCAGCACGCAGTTCAGCGCCGAGACGAACTGGTACGCCTCGACGCCCATGTTCAGGAAGCGGCCGAGCACGTCGAGCACGTTGTTGGCGTGGACGGTCGTGAACACCAGGTGGCCGGTCAGCGCCGAGTTGATGGCGATCTGCGCCGTTTCGTTGTCGCGGATCTCGCCGACCATGATCTTGTCGGGATCGTGGCGCAGGATCGAGCGCAGGCCGCGCGCGAAGGTCAGCCCCTTCTTCTCGTTGATCGGGATCTGCGTGATGCCGCGTCAGCTGGTATTCGACCGGATCCTCGATCGTGATGATCTTGTCCTCGACCGACTTGATCTCCGAGAGCGCCGCGTACAGCGTCGTCGTCTTGCCGCTGCCGGTCGGCCCGGTCACGAGCACCATGCCGTACGGCTCGGCGATGTACTTGCGGAACCGCTTCAGCTCGGCGTCGGGAAACCCGAGGATGTCGAGGCGCAGCTCGGTGAACTGCTCGCTGATCGACTCCTTGTCGAGGATGCGGATGACCGCGTCCTCGCCGTGCACGCTCGGCATGATCGAGACGCGGAAGTCGATCGTCTTGCCCGGCATCCGCAGCTTGAAGCGGCCGTCCTGCGGCACGCGCTTCTCGGCGATGTCGAGCTCGGCCATGACCTTGATGCGCGAGATGATCGAGCTGTGGAACTGCTTGGCGATCGGCCGCATCGCCGGCTGCAGCACGCCGTCGATCCGGTACTTGACGTGCACCGCATCGTCCTGCGTCTCGATGTGGATGTCGCTCGCCCGGCGCTGGATCGCGGTGTAGATGGTCGAGTCGACCAGCCGGATGACCGGGCTGATGTCGCTCGTCAGCCGCTCGACGGTGAGGCTGTCGTCGCCGTTCTCGTCTTCCTTCAGCAGCTGCAGCTGGAAGCTCTCGGTCGCCTCCTCGAGCACCCGCTGCGAGCTCTCGCTCTTCTTGAGGATCGACTCGATCGCCGACCGCGGGCCGACCGCCACCTTGATCGGCGTCGCGAGCAGCACGCCGAGCTCGTCGATCATCGGCAGGTCGCGTCGGGTCGGACACGACGATCGACCAGCGTCCTTGCCTTCGCGGCGGTACGGCACGAAGCCGTAGCGCAGCATCAGGTCGGCCGGGATCGACCGGAACAGCTCCTGGTCGATCCGGAACGTGTCCATGTCGACGAACTCGAGCCGATAGCGCTCGGCCAGCCGCCGCGCCTGCTCGAGCTTCGGCCGCGCGCTCGTCGGCGCCGAGCTCGGCGGCTCGGCGTGGAAGCGGACGCGGCGTCGGTGTCTGGCTATCAGTCATCAGGCATGCTGCGTCAGCACCGAGCTCAGCTGGAAGAGCGGCATGTAGAGCGCGAGCAGCAGCCCGGCGATGACGATGCCCATGATCACGAGCAGCACCGGCTCGACCAGCGTGACGAAGCGCTCCATGTTGGTCGAGATCTCCTCGTCGTAGAAGTCGGCGACGGTGTTCAGCATCTCCTGAAGCGCGCCGGTCGACTCGCCCACTTCGGCCATCTTGACGGCGACGTCCGGGAAACACGCCGCGCGCCTCGAGCGCCGCCGCGAACGACTGCCCTTCGCGGACGCGCGCCGTCACGACGTCGAGCTGCGCCGGCGATGTACTGGTTGCCGACCGATCGGGCCGCGATGTCGAGCGCGTTGACGAGCGGCAGGCCGCCGCCGAGCAGCGTGGCCAGCGTGCGCGCCATCTGCGACGTCGCGAACTTGCCGCGCGATGTCGCCGACCACCGGCACGCCGCAGGATCAGCGTGATCGAGCCGCGCCTTCTGGCCGGGCTGCCGCAGCCAGAGACACGGACGCCGCGATCGCGGCCGCCACGCCGATGACGATCGAGCACGAACTGCTGGCGCAGCACCGTCGAGATGCGCACGATGATCCGCGTGATCAGCGGCAGCTCGGCGCCGAAGCTGGCGTAGAAATCGGAGAACGCCGGCACGACGCTGAAGCACGATGATCGCGACCAGGATGAGCGCGAGCGAGATCAGGATCGCCGGATAGATGAGCGCGGACACCGTCTTGCGCTTGACCGTCGCGATGATCTTCGAGTACTCGACGAAGCGCCGCAGCACCGTGTCGAGGCTGCCGCTGCGCTCGCCGGCCAGCAGCGACGCCGTGTAGACGCTCGGAAACAGGGCGCCGTGCGCGGCAAAGGCATCCGACAGCGCCGTGCCCGACGCGGACCCGTTCGTGCACGTCGTCGCAGCACGCCGCGGAACACCGGCGATTCGACCCGGCGCCTCAGCAGATCGAGCGACTGCACGAGCGGCATGCCGGCCTTGAGCAGCGTCGCCAGTTCCTGGTTGAAGACGAGGAAATCGTTGGTCGGGATCCGCTGCGATCGGGCGAACTGCAGCGACAGGCCGGCGACCGAGCCTTTCGGCTGGAGCGACAGGACGTAGAGGCCCTTTTCTTCGAGCTCGTGGCGCAGCCGGGCTTCGTTCTCGGCCGCGTAGACGCCCTCGACGATCTCACCGCTCGGGGAGGCGAGCCGGCACCGGAACTCCATTATTCGCCTGAAATTATAGCAACTCCGCGCGTCATTCCCCGGAACGTTAGACCGGGAAGAGCCGCGAAAGGACGGGACGCCGCTTACCGCGGATCGACGAAGGCGTGAAAGACCCGGACGCCCAGCTCGCGCTTGTCGGTGCTGCGGGCTTCGGGCACCTGGGCGGGCGTCCACGACTTGTCGACACGGATCTGCAGCTCGGCCATCTCGCCGTTGCCCATCTGCGCACCCTTCAGGCCGACGCGCCGCAGTGTGCGCTCGTCGACGCCGAGCGTGAACTCGTCCACCGCCTGGCCGTCCAACACCGTCTGAATCTGCTGAGGCCCGTGGAACTGCCACCCGGGCTGTCGAGGTCGAGAAAGAAGGTGGCGTCCTTCTTCGGGTTCTTGAAGGCGAGCGCCGCCTCCTTCTTCGTCCACTGCCACTCGATGGTCGCGTTGTCGCCCGCCACCTCTGCCTGGTGCCAGCCATCCTTGAACACGGTGAACAGGTTGTCGGTCTGCGGCAGCAGCTGGACCTTGGCCACGCGGTACGCGTTCTGGCCCGCGTGGTCACCGGTGAGCGTCAGCCGGTGGCCGTCGGATTTCGAGTGCAGACCGATCTGGAGCGTCGCCTCGCCGACGTACGGAAAGACCGGCACGAAGATCGTTCTCGTGTACTCGATCGTCTGCCCGGGCTTCCATTGGCTGGTCGGCGTCGCCGGATCGTGGTCGTCATCCCACATGAACTCTTCGTCCGCGTCGATGACGTGCACGAACACGCGATAGTCCTGGTCGAACTTGGCGTCGTCGGCGACGACGAACTTGTAGGTGATGTCCAGCGGGCTGCCGGCGGGCGCCTGGGCGTGGTTCAGCGTGACCGTGGGCGTCGCGACCGGCGGCGCCGCTTCTTCGCGTCCACCGCAAGCGATCGCGGCGGTGCACACGACGGAGGCGATGAGCGGAGCGATCCGGCGGCTGTTCACGGTGGCGAATCGTACCGGATTTCAGAAGGTCGCGCAATCGCGGCTATGTTAAAGTGCGCGCATGGCACAGGAAGCGCTGGGCCTCGTCGAGACCAAGGGGCTCATCGGATCGGTCGAGGCGGCCGATGCCATGGTGAAGGCCGCCAACGTGACCCTCGTCGGCAAGGAGTACATCGGCGCCGGGTACGTCACCGTGATGGTTCGCGGCGATGTCGGCGCGGTGAAGGCGGCAACCGACGCCGGCGCCGCGGCGGCCCGGCGAGTCGGCGAGCTCGTGTCGGTGCACGTCATCCCGCGCCCGCATACCGAAGTCGAACGGATCCTTCCCAAGGGCGCCTAGTTCTTCATGGCGGAACCTTCCGCAGTCCCTCAAACCGATCGCGACCTCGCCTCGATCGCCGAGGCGCGCGCGCTGGCCCGCCGCGCGAAGCAGGCGTGGCTTCAGCTCGCGGAGTTCAGCCAGGAGCGGATCGACGCGATCGTCGATGCCATGGCGGCCGCCGCGACGGCCCAGGCCGAGGCGTTCGCGCGCCTCGCCGTCGAGGAGACCGGCTACGGCGTCGTCGCCGACAAGGTCCAGAAGAACCTCTTCAGCTCGCAGAAGGTCTACGACTTCATCCGGCCGATGAAGACCGTCGGCGTCATCGCGCGTCACGAGGAGCGCCGCGTCGTCGAGATTGCCGAGCCGTTCGGCGTGGTCGCCGCCGTCGTGCCCTCGACCAATCCGACGTCGACCGCCATCTACAAGATCCTCATTTCCATCAAGGCGCGATGCGCCATCGTGCTGAGTCCGCACCCGGCCGCGGTCAAGTGCATCAGCGCCGTCGCCGAAGTGATGGAAGAGGCGGCGCGGCGAGCCGGCGCGCCGGCCGGCGCGATCAACTGGATGACCACGGTGACGCTCGAAGGCACCCAGGAGCTGATGAAGCATCGCGACGTCGCCGTGATTCTGGCGACCGGCGGCATGGGCCTCGTTCGTGCGGCGTACAGCGCCGGGAAGCCCGCCTACGGCGTCGGCCCCGGAAACGCGCCGGCGTACATCGAGCGCAGCGCGGACGTCCGTAAAGCCGTGCGCGACATCGTCACCGGCAAGACGTTCGACAACGGCGTGCTCTGCTCGTCCGAGAACTCCGTCGTCGTCGACGAAGCCATCGCCGACGCTGCCCGCCGCGAGTTCGAGGCGCAGGGCGCGTATTTCATGTCGAAGTCCGAGATGGACGCCGTCGCACGCGTCCTGGTGACGCCGCAGCGGCTGCCCAATCCGGCGCTGGTCGGTAAGGCCGCGGCGGTCATCGCGGAGAAATGCGGCATCAGCGTGCCGGCCGGGACGCGCGTCCTGATCGCGCCGCTCGACGGCGTCGGCCGCGACTTTCCCCTGTCGATCGAGAAGCTGTGCCCGGTCCTCTCGTTCTACGTCGTGAAGGACTGGCAGGAGGGCTGCGAGCGCTGCAAGCAGATTCTGCGCTACGGCGGGATGGGTCACACGATGTCGATCCACTCGCAGAACGAGCAGGTCATCCTGGAATTCGGCCTCAAGAAGCCGGCATTCCGGATCGTGGTGAACACCCCGACGACGCACGGTTCGATCGGCCTGACGACCGGGCTGGACCCGGCGATGACGCTCGGCTGCGGCGGCTACGGCGGGAACATCACCTCCGACAACATCTCGCCGCGGCACCTCCTGAATATCAAGCGCCTGGCGTATGAAGTGACGCCGGCCGCCAGCCGGTTCGAGAAGCCGTCGGCGCAAGTCGCGGCTGCGCCGACTGGCGTCAGCGCGGACGCGTTGACCAGGCGAATCGACACGTTCCTCGGTTCGCGCGGATACAGGCCGGAGGCTGAGGGGACCAGGGCGCCCAAACCTGTGCCGGGGGCCTTTGGACCCTCTGCGGCCTCTGCGGCCTCTGCCCCCTCTGCGTCCTCGTCGAGTGTCCCCCTGGATTTCGTCTGTGAGGACGATGTGCGGACCGCGCTTGCGGCGGGGCGAACGCTGCTGATCTCGGAGCGTGCGATTGTGACACCCTCTGCCCGCGACCTCGGCGACCAGCACCGTGTCTTCACGATCGCGACGATCTCACCCGGGCGCGGGTGACAGCCGTTGCACAAATTCGCGTTACTGATGAGCCGATTGGACTTAACGTTGACCGCGCTTGTCGGTACTGTTAGGATGACTCAGCCGTAGCGTGTCCGGGAGCGTTCGCTCTCCGGACCCTGGCGGGGGCCCCAGCCCTCCGCGTCAACCTCAAGCCCCCCCAGGGGGGCGACTTACGATGTTCGTCGGCCCGTTGGCCCGCCGGACGATCATCGCGGAGCGCCCGATGGTTCGACGTTCGCTCTCGCTCGGACAACTCGCCGCGCTTTGTTTCGCCCTCAGTTTCTCGGTCGCCTGCGGAGGCGCCGTTCGGCACGCCTCGGTTACGCCTCCGCCCGCGCCGGCCCCGGAACCGCTGCCGGTCGAGCCCGTTCAGCCCCCGCCGCCTGAAGATCCGGTCGTGACGCTCATCGCGCTCTCGGAACAGCATTTTCGTGCTGGCCAGAGGGAGCTGGAACTGGGGCATGTCGAAGGGGCCCGCCTCGAGTTCGACAAGGCCGTCAACGTCCTGCTCGAATCGGCGTACGGAGGCCGGACGGAGCCGCGGATCCGCGAGCATTTCGACCGGCTGGTCGATCGCATCAGCGCGTACGAGGTGAAGGCGCTCGCCGAAGGCGACGGGTTCACCGAGAAGAAGTACGAGCCCGCGTCCATCGACGAGCTGCTGGCAATGTCGGCGACCCTGGCGCCGCCCCAGGCCAGCCCCGAGGTCGAGGAAGCGGTGCAGAACGACCCGGTCGTGCACGACATCCCCATCCCGTTCAACCCGCGGGTGATGGCGTACATCCAGCTGTTCCAGGGCCGCCTGCGCGAGTTCATCCAGGAAGGCCTCGATCGCGGCAGCAAGTACCTGCCGATGATTCAGAACGTCTTCCGCGCCGAGGGCCTGCCGCTCGACCTTGCCTACATTCCGCTCGTGGAAAGCGCCTTCAAGCCGAATGCGCTGTCCCGTGCCAAGGCCAAGGGCGTGTGGCAGTTCATGCGCGGCACGGGCGTCGAGAACGGCCTGCGGCAGGACTGGTACATCGACGAGCGCTCGGATCCTGAAAAAGCAACGGTCGCCGCCGCAAAGTACCTGAACACTCTCGTCAAGATGTTCGACGGCGACTGGCACCTGGCGCTCGCCTCGTACAACGGGGGACCCGGACGGGTCCAGCGGGCCCTGCAGCGAGCGCGCACCGACGACTTCTGGACGCTCGCCGCGAAGCCGCGAATCTTGCCGCGCGAGACGCGCGACTACGTGCCCATGATCCTGGCGGCGATCGTCATCGCCAGGAACCCCGCGCTGTACGGCTTCGAGTTCGAGGTCGAGCCGCCGGTCACTTACGACACGGTGACGTTGCCGAAGCCGGTCGACCTACGCCGCGTCGCCGAATGGACCGACACGACCATCGATCAGATTCAGACGCTCAACCCTGAGCTTCGCCGCTGGACGACTCCGGTCCGCGACGAAGCCTACGAATTGAAGGTGCCGCAGGGCACCGCCCCGCTCGTCACGGCACAGCTGGAAGAAGCGGCGACCTTGGAGCTGGCATCGCTTCGGTGGTACACCGTGAAGAAAGGCGAGAGCCTGGCGACGGTGGCGCGGAAACTCGGCGTCAGCCGGACCGATCTGGCCGAGGCGAACTACCTCAAGACGACGGCACGGATCGCCGCGGGCCAGAGGCTGATGGTGCCGCACGAGTCGACGGTCCTGCTGGCCGCGCGCACCGATCGGCCGGCCCCGGTCGCCGACTCCAAACCGCTCGCAGCAGTCGACGCGGTCGTGCCGGCGGTGGAGTCCGGCCCCACCGATCGCGTCAAGGTCCTCTATCAGGTCAAGCGCGGCGACACGCTCGCCTCGATCGCCCGCGTGTTCCGAACGACGGTGTCCTCGCTGCAGATGTGGAACGGCATCGACGGCACGCGCATCTTGGCTGGCGACCGGATCACAATCTACACCTCGCGCTCCAACTAGGCCTGGCAGATTCTGCAATCGTCGCCAGGCCCTTTCTGGTCAACTCGTTGAAAACATAGGCCGGCCGCCCGTAGGGCCGTCGCTTGCAGCCGGCCCGCGTGTGCTTGCCTGCCTCAGGACGGCCGCTCTCTTCGGGATCGACGCCTGTACCGTGCACGTCGAGGTCGATGTCTCGTTCGGCCTGCCCTGCTTCAACCTGGTGGGGCTGCCCGACGCGAGCGTCCGCGAGAGCCGCGACCGCGTCAAGAGCGCGATCCGGAATTCGGGGTTCGAGTTTCCGCCGCATCGCATCACCGTCAACCTGGCGCCCGCCGACGTGCGGAAGGCCGGCTCGGCGTTCGATCTCCCGATCGCCCTGGGCATCCTCGCCGCGCAAGGCGCCGTCGAGCGGCGGGAGATCAACGACGTCGTGGTCCTCGGGGAGTTGTCGCTGGACGGGTCGATTCACGCGGCGCGAGGGGTGCTCCCGATTGCGGCCGCGGCGCGGCGCGAGGGTGTTCCCGGCGTGCTGCTGCCCCGCTCGAATGTCAGCGAGGCGGCTGTCGTGGAAGGGCTCAACGTCCTGCCGGTTTCATCGCTCGCCGAGGCGGTCAACGCGCTCAACCATCCCTCGCCAGAGATGGTGGCGGTACCGGCGAGTTCGCCCGCCCCGCGAGATTCACCCGATCTCGCCGACGTCCGCGGCCAGCTCCTCGCGCGCCGCGCGCTGGAGGTCGCCTGTGCCGGCGGCCACAATCTGCTGCTGGCCGGTCCGCCCGGGGCAGGCAAAACGATGATGGCGCGGCGGGTTCCCGGAATCCTGCCGCCGCTGACCTTCGATGAAGCGCTGGAGGTCACCGCTGTGCATTCGGTGGCCGGTCTGCTGTCGCCGGGTGTGGGGCTGGTCGTGGAGCGGCCGTTTCGAGCACCCCATCACACCATCTCGAACGCCGCGCTGGTGGGCGGCGGACCTCATCCGAGACCCGGCGAGGTCAGCCTGGCGCATCACGGCGTGCTCTTCCTGGACGAGATGCCGGAGTTCAGCCGGCACGTGCTGGAAGTGCTGCGGCAGCCGCTCGAAGAGGGGCGCGTCGCGATCGCCCGCGCGGCGCGGACGGCCGTCTTCCCTGCCCGCTTTGTCCTGGTCGGCGCGATGAACCCGTGTCCCTGCGGGTTCGCGGGCGACACCGCCAGGGAGTGCCGCTGCACGCCGCAGCAGGTCGCGCGCTACCAGGGCCGCCTGTCCGGACCGCTGCGGGATCGCTTCGACCTCAGCGTCGACGTGCCCGCTGTCCCGCCCGACGTCCTCGGTGAAGCAGCGCCCGGCGAGCCCTCAGGCGCGGTCCGTGCCCGCGTCGTCGACGCGCGAGCGCGTCAGCAACTCCGCTACGAGGGCACTGGCGTCCGCGCGAACGCCAGCCTCTCGCCAGCGCTGATGGCGCGCCACTGCCGCCTGGACCGTGCAGGCCTGCGGCTGCTTGGCGCAGCGGTTCAGAAACTGGCGCTCAGCGCGCGCGGCTACGATCGGATCCGCAAGGTGGCACGGACGGTTGCCGATCTGGCGGGGGCGGACGACATCACGGCTGACCACGTGGCAGAGGCGCTGCAGTTCAGGACGAACTGACCTTGGTCTGCTGCACGGCCGGCGGACGGGTTGCCTTGAGCGCCTCGCGAAGCAACTGCTGCTGCCGCTGCCAGAAGTGAGCAAACTTCGCTGACATTCGATGATCGGCCCGTAATGACAGCAGAAGAGAAAACAGGAACACCACGGTCAGACCGCCCCACGTTCGCGGGTGCTCTATCGGGCCATGAGCCACATCCGACAAGGCGGAGAAATCCAGCGACATCACTTTTCCGATCAGCGTTCCGCCATTCCAGATGGTCCCTAACGGGTCCGTTCCCACCGCGTTCAGGTCTCCCCCGGTGACCACGAACAGCACCGCGGCCACGCAGGACGCGAGATACAGGTAGTAGGAGGCGAGGCCCGCCCGGATCGCCCCGCGCACGTCGGGAAGCATATTGGGCCGCGATGCCCCGAGGACCGCGCCGAGTGCAGCCGCGCGTGTCGCCATGAACGCATTTGCCGTCGCGGCTGCCTGCGGCGTCGGCCACACCTGCGCATCGTCGGGAATGTTGCCGGGGACATAATCTTCGGTGCCATGCGCGATACGCTCGAGCACGCTCACGTGGACCGCCGGTTTGCTGATCCCCGCCTGCCGGCACAGATGAGCGATGTCGCGAGGTTTCCAGCGGTAGAAGATCCCGAGCCCGGCACGGGGGTCGTACAGCTTGTCGTCGACGTTGGCATGCGCCCGGTACAACTCCCGATCCGCCCCCAGGAACCGGAGCCCAGCGTGATCCGCCTTCTCCATCATCCAGTCCAGCGCGACCAGCGACATGCCCTGCTTCGGATACCCACCGCCAACATTCGAGTGGACGCCGGCGAACCAGACCTGCTCGACGCGGCCGTGATCGTTCGTCTCGTTCCACAGAACGGGTGCGAACTCCGCGCGCTCGTCGTCAATCGAGAGCGCGTGGCACGCTTGGTCGACGATAGTCGAGAGATCCCGGCTCTCGAACTTGAACTGGTAGACGACCCGGTTCCAGAAGTCGCCGATGTGGAACGGCAGACCGACGGCGTCCACCGTGTCCCACACGCCGACGAACCGGATGCGCGGGGCGTCGCGGGCCTGTGCGCGATCGGGGACGGGAAAGAGCTTGCTCCACGGCCACTGCCGCCAGAGCCACGGCCGATAACAGCGCCGGTAGGCTTTGTACGCCTGCTTGATCCGCCGATCGAGTGTCAGCGGATCGTCGCCGGACCGGCGTGGCAGGATGCCCTGGTTGGCGATCAATCCCGCCAGCGTGCGGATCGTGAACGCACCGCGGCTGAAGCCGAACAGGAATATCTGATCCGGATCGGACCCGCCGTCGTAAATCCGGACCAGCTCTTTATACAGTTGCCGGACATTCCGGCTCAGGCCCAGACCGAACGCTCCGGTGACGATCTTCCACAGCTTGAAGTTCGAGGTCCCGACGCCGTCGTCATAAAAGGCGATCTGCGGCCGCACCGCCGGATCGGTGCGGTGGCCATTGAGGTCGATCGCCTCGAACAGCTTGAACACATTCGTACCGCGGCCCATGATCGACGTGTTCCCGGTGCCGTCGGAACAAATCACGATATTCTTGGCCATCCCTGATCCTTTTCGGCCGGTAGCGGCTCCAACAGTTCACGCTTCTCGGTTCGCCGTTCTCGGTTCGTGTTCAAGTTCGGTTCAGAGAGTTCAGGGTTCAGCGTTTCGGGCTCGGAGTTCGTGTTCGACTACACATTACCCCGCACTCCGAACGTCGAACCGCGAACCGCGAACCGCGAACTGCGAACCGCGAACCGCGAACCGCGAACTGCGAACCGCGAACCGCGAACTGCGAACCGAACCTTGAACACGAACCGAGAAGCGAGAACCGGGAAGAGTGAACTGCAAAAGGCTATTTTGTTCCTGACCTGAACCGAGCGCCCATCCGGGTCTGGCGGCCTGTTCAGGGCTGGGTGCGTTGTGCAACCGGGACGCTCAGGGTGCCGGGATCGCCCTCGCGCCGGGGCTGCGTGAACGTCGTGCCGGCATTCCGCAGGTCGCCCATCACATTGTCCCCCGCCGGTTTCGTTCCGTCTCGGACCCATTTGACCAGGTCATCGAACGATTTCGACTGCTCTTCCACGCTGAAGCTGCAGTGGCCGGCGATCCGGTAGACGCGCTGGACGAGCAGGTTCTGCCGACCGGCAGTGGTGACGGCGCGGTTGAGGATCTGCTGGAGGTGGATGGGCACGAACAAATCACCGGTGCCGTGCATCGTGAGCAGCGGCCGCTCGATCTTGCCGTCGAAGGGCACGACTTCCTCGTAAGGTCCGTTCGGATTCCGGACGTCCGCATCCGCCGTCTTCCTGCGCACCGTCTGGTTCAACCGGTCAGACGAGAGGCCGAGCGCTTCGTCAAGCGCGTACCGAATGTGCGTCGTCGCCACGGCGCGGTTCGACGGTGACGAACCGCCCGCGAGAGCCGCCGCACCCGATCTCAGATTGGCCGTGAAGCGTCCGCCCAGCCCTTCCATCGCGAACGGCCGGGGTCCGCCCGTCAGCTGAATCTGAGCGCTCGCCAGTTGCCGTCCTTTCTCGGTGTAGTTCGGTGGCGTACCCAGCTGCGCCTCGATGCGGGTGAGATCCTCGTCGAGCGAGGCGAGGCTTTGGAGCCGGACGCCCGTAATCGCCTCAGCGGCGGCGGCGCTGGCCGTGAAGAAGTCGAACAGTTCAGGACCGGCGGGACACATGGCCAGTCCGCCCGCGAACGCCGTCGGGAACTCGTGAAGGCCGAGCAGCGTGACGTGACCTCCCATCGAGCCGCCAGTCAGGTACACGCGCTGCGGGGCGCGGCCGCCGTTGAACTTCGTGAAGAGATCGGTCAGCGCCATCGTGTCCTCGAGCCCGATGCCTGGCACGTACCCGTTGCAGCGGTAGCTCGACGCCGCCCATGCGAAGCCTTGCGAGATGACGTGCTGCCGGATCGCCGGCGGCCGGACGCCGAGCCGCGATCCATTCGCCCCGGTATTGGCGACGTAGCCGTGCGCGCTGAGCATCAGCTCGCCATTCCACTTCTCCGGAATTTCAATCTGATACAGGCCACCGTCGTAGCGGCCGGAGAACGCCTTCGCGCCTGGCAGCGCTTCAAGCGCCGGTTCCGGAATTTCCCACTCCTGCGAAGGACACGCGACCGGCGTGAGCCCCGGGCGTCCAAGTCCGTGTGCCGGCTGGAACCAGACGGCGGCAGCGGTGGCAGCGATGAGTGCGGACAGGACGCGGTGCATGTAACCTCCTCAGCGCGGTATTCTGCGCCGTTGTCTTGCGCAGTGCCGCGCAAATTCTCACGGCTGAGCTTGCGCGATCGATCTTCGCCCACTGCAGTTGACGCTTGGGTTACCGAAAAGTCGTGTGATAGAGTCGTGACCGTTTAACCGGCTCGCCCCCGGCCGGTTACGGTACCTCCCAATCGACTTCGACGTGTCCGTTCTTCGCCCAATTGTAGAAAGGGTATGTTCGCGCGACGTTACACGGTAGTCATTGCTGACCGCTCCACCGGCGTCATCCGCCGGCTGACGATCAGCCTTCGTACGGCGATGGCGGGCGTGACCGGCGTGCTGATGCTGCCGGTGCTCATCGGGCTCGGCGCGCGCTGGAGCGCCGTCACCGAGATCATGCAGCTGCGTGCGACCAACGCCGTCCTGGAAGTCGAGAATGGCAACTTCCGCGCGAACACCGGCGAGCTCACCGCGCAGATCCAATCGCTGGAAAGCGTCATCGACGATTTAGGCCCCCGGTCTGCCCTCGATCCCGATCAGGCGCGCGCGCTCCAGAAGCTGCCCGCGGTGGTGAAGGCGCGCGCCGCTGGAGGCACCGCGCAGCCCAACGCGCCGGTCTCGAGCGTCCTGTCGAGCTCCTTGACGACTCCGGAAGACACGTTCGGCGTCCTGCGGACGCTGCTCCAGGCCCTCGAAGGCCGTCTCTCCTACGTGCGGCGCGACGTGGAGCGCCAGGAAGCGCTGGTCGGCGCGCACCCGTCGATCTGGCCGACGTACGGCTGGCTCACGGGCTACTTCGGCGGCCGTCCGGATCCCTTTACCGGCGAGCGCGCCTTCCACCAGGGCCTCGACATTTCGACGGCGAAGGGTCAGCCGGTCTACGCGACGGCGAATGGCACGGTCGAATCGGCGGCGTACACCGGCGAATACGGCAACCTGATTGTGGTCCGTCACGACTTCGGGCTCTCGACGCGCTACGGACACCTCAGCAAGTTCAAGGTCCGCCCCGGGCAGTCGGTGAAGCGCGGCGACGTCATCGGCCTCGTCGGCTCGACCGGCCGGTCCACCGGCGCGCACCTGCACTACGAAGTCCTCGCCAACGGCAAGCTGATCAACCCACTGCCGCTCCTCACCCAGAAGCGGCCGTAAAAGGAAGCGGCGGACGCTAAAGAGGTCCGCCCTACCTGCCTGTAGGCCGGGCCTCTCAGGCCCGGCATCTCAGACCCGTCCTCGATTCCTTCTGCTACAATCGTTGGATACCCACGCCAGGACCCGCTCTCTAGATGATCCAGAAACTGCTCGCCAAGGTCATCGGCACGCAGAATGAACGCGAGCTCAAGCGTCTTTACCCGCTCGTCGGCGAAATCAACGCGCTCGAGCCGGCGATCCAGGCGCTGAGCGACGATCAGCTTCGCGCGAAAACCCTCGAATTCCGCGAACGGATCGGTGGGGGCGAGCCCCCGGATGACGTGCTCCCGGAAGCGTTCGCGGTGGTCCGCGAAGCGGGCCGCCGCGTGCTCAACATGCGGCACTTCGACGTGCAGCTCGTCGGCGGCAGCGTGCTGCACAAGGGCAAGATCGCCGAGATGAAGACCGGCGAGGGCAAGACGCTCGTCGCGACCCTGCCCGCCTACCTGAACGCGCTCGAGGGCAAGGGCGTCCATGTCGTCACGGTGAACGACTACCTCGCCCGGCGCGACTCGGAGTGGATGGGCCGGATCTACCGCTTCCTCGGCATGTCGGTCGGTGTCATCCAGCACGACATGACCGACGCCGAGCGCCAGACGGCGTACGCCTGCGACATCACCTACGGCACCAACAACGAGTTCGGCTTCGACTACCTCCGCGACAACATGAAGTTCGAGCTCGCGCACTACGTGCAGCGCGGGCACTACTTCGCCATCGTCGACGAGGTCGACAGCATCCTCATCGACGAGGCGCGGACGCCGCTGATCATCTCCGGGCCGGCCGAGTTGTCGACGGAGCTCTATTACGAGGTCGATCGCATCATCCCGCGGCTGAAGGCCGGCGCGGTGACCCGCGGCGACATCAAGGCCGAGGAGCGGGAGGCGCTCGAGGAGACCGGCGACTACCTGGTCGACGAGAAGCACAAGACGGTCACGCTCACCGAGAGCGGCATGGCGAAAGCCGAGCAGATGCTGCGTGCGCACCTGGCGGGTGGCCACCTGTACGACTTCGAGAACGCGCACCTGAAGCACCACGCCGACCAGGCCCTTCGCGCCCACGTGATCTTCAAGCGCGACGTCGACTACATGGTGAAGGACGGCCAGGTGGTGATCGTCGACGAGTTCACCGGGCGCCTGATGCCCGGCCGCCGCTGGAGCGACGGGTTGCACCAGGCGGTCGAAGCGAAGGAGCACAACAGCGCGCATCCCGAGGTGAAGATCGAGCGCGAGAACCAGACGCTGGCGACCGTTACCTTCCAGAACTACTTCCGCAAGTACAAGAAGCTCTCCGGCATGACCGGCACCGCCGATACCGAGGCCGAGGAGTTTGCGAAGATCTACAACCTCGACGTCGTCGTCATCCCGCCCAACCGTCCGCCTCACCCGCATCGAGAACCCCGATCTCGTGTATCGCACCGAGCCCGAGAAGTGGGAGGCGATCGTCACCGAGATCATCGATGAGCACGCGAAGGGGCGCCCGGTACTGGTCGGCACGGTGTCGATCGAGAAGTCCGAGAAGCTGTCGACGATGCTGGACCGGCGCGGTCTCAAGCGCGGCACGACCACTGGCGGCGGATCCGACAAGCACGTCGTGCTGAACGCCAAGTACCACGCGCAGGAAGCCGAGATCGTGTCGCAGGCCGGGCGCAAGGGCGCGGTGACGATTGCCACCAACATGGCCGGCCGCGGCACCGACATCCTGCTCGGTGGTAATCCCGAGTTCATGGCTCGCCAGCAGTCGCTCGCCGAGGAAATCGCCGAGCGGCTGCCGAAGGGCGAGGAACGGTTCGTCGACGACGACCAGTTCGTCTATTTCTTCCACCTCGATGCGTTCTACCGCGTGCCCAGGGCGCGCTACGAAGCGATCTTCCAGCACTTCAAGCAGCAGTGCGATGCCGAGCACGATGAGGTGGTCGCCGTCGGAGGCCTGCATATCGTCGGCACGGAACGGCACGAGGCGCGGCGCATCGACAACCAGCTGCGCGGCCGCGCTGGCCGCCAGGGCGACCCGGGATCGTCGCGGTTCTACCTGTCGCTCGAGGACGACCTGATGCGCATTTTCGGGTCGGACCGCATTTCCGGCCTGATGCAGCGTCTTGGCATGGAGGAAGGGGTGCCGATCGAGCATGGGATGGTGACGCGCGCCATCGAGCGCGCCCAGAAGCAGGTCGAGGCGCAGAACTTCTCGGTCCGCAAGCACCTGCTCGAGTACGACGACGTGATGAACAAGCAGCGCGAGAACATCTATGCGCTGCGCCGTCAGATGCTCGAGGCGCAGATCCACCTCAGCGACGAGGAGGACAACGAGCAGGTGGTCGGCACCCGCGAATACCTGATGACGCTGGCCGAGGACCTCCTCGACGCGATGGCCGACACCTACGCGGACCCGAAGGCCGACGACGCCGAGGATTGGGACCTCGACGCACTCAAGCGTGAAGCCGAGCGCGTGTTCGCCGTCGACGTCAGCGATCTCGATTTCAGCGACCGGAGCTCGAGCGAGATCAGGGACTTGATCTGGGCGAAGGCGATGACCGCCTACGACGACAAGGAGAAGCTGATCGGCCGTGACGTTATGCAGCGTCTCGAGCGCGACTTGATGCTCCAGCTGACCGACCAGCAGTGGAAGGACCACCTCTACAGCCTCGATCACCTGAAGGAGGGCATCGGCCTGCGCGGCTACGGCCAGCGCGATCCGCTCGTCGAGTACAAGAAGGAAAGCTTCGCGATGTTTCAGGCCATGAAGGAGCGCGTCGACGAGGAGTCGGTGCGCTACCTGTGGGGGCTGCGGCCGGTCGAAGGCGCCCCAGTTGTTCCGGTACGGCGGCCCACTGCTCCACCGCGTCAACCGCTGATCATGAACAATCCGTCGGCCGAGGCGCCGTCGCCGTTCGCGGGACCGCCACAACAGCAGAGCGCCGAGCCGAGTCCATTCGCGCCGCCACGCGGACGCCAGCCGGCCCGCGTCGGCGGTGACGACGCCGCCCCGAAGACGATCAGGCGCGAGGAACCGAAAGTGGGTCGGAACGACCCGTGCCCGTGCGGCAGCGGGAAAAAATACAAGAAGTGCCATGGGGCCACCGTCCCCACATCATGATCTGGCGATGAGCGTCAAAACAGAAACTCTGAACCTCACATCGGTCGAGGCCGGCCTGGCGACAGCGCTCACGTTCGATGATGTGCTGCTCGTGCCCCAGCACTCAACGGTGCTGCCCTATCAGGTCGACGTCAGCACGCAGTTGACGCGGCGAATCCGGCTCAACGTGCCAATCCTCAGCGCCGCGATGGACACCGTCACCGAGTCGCGGCTCGCGATCGCGATGGCGCAGCATGGCGGTCTGGGCGTGATTCACAAGAACCTGTCGATCGAGGAGCAGGCGTCCGAGGTCGACCGGGTGAAGCGCTCCGAGAGCGGCATGATCGTCGACCCGATCACCCTGTCGCCGTCCAACCGGATCTTCGAAGCGCTCGAGCTGATGAAGAAGTACCGGATCTCGGGCGTGCCGATCACCGACGACGGCAGCAAGGAAGGGCGGCTGGTTGGCATCCTCACCAACCGGGACCTCCGCTTCGAGACCAAGCTCGATCGGCCGATCGGCGACATCATGACGCGGGAGAACCTGATCACGGTGCCGGTCGGGACGACGCTCGACGCCGCGCGCGAGATCCTGCACCAGCACAAGGTCGAGAAGCTGCTGGTCGTCGATCGCGACTACCGCCTCAAGGGGCTGATCACCGTCAAGGACATCCAGAAGGCGGTCAAGTACCCGAACGCCTCGAAGGATTCGCTGGGGCGGCTGCGCTGCGGCGCGGCGGTCGGCGTCTCGAAGGACACGATGGAGCGCGCCGAGGCGCTCGTCGCCGCCGGCGTCGACGTGCTGGTGGTCGATACCGCGCACGGCCATTCGCAGGGCGTCCTCGATGTCGTGCGGCGCGTCCGCCAGCGTTTTGCCGACATCAATCTCCTGGCCGGCAACGTGGCGACCCCGGAGGGAACCAGGGCGCTGATCGATCAGGGCGTTGACGCCGTGAAGGTCGGCATCGGCGCCGGCTCGATCTGCACCACCCGCATCGTCGCCGGCATTGGCGTGCCGATGATTACCGCCATTACCGAGTGCGCGCGGGCGGCACACGCGCACGACGTGCCGATCATCGCCGACGGCGGGATCCGCTACTCCGGCGACATCACCAAGGCGCTCGCGGTCGGCGCGTCGACGACGATGATCGGAAACCTGTTCGCCGGGACGGACGAAAGCCCGGGCGAAATGATTCTCTACCAGGGGCGCAGCTTCAAGGAGTACCGCGGCATGGGATCGATCGGCGCGATGCGCCGCGGCAGCCGCGACCGCTACTTCCAGGACGAGTTCGATCTCGATCCGGCGAGCAGCAGCGAAAAGCTCGTTCCCGAAGGCATCGAGGGCCGCGTCGCCCACAAAGGCAGCGTCGCGGGGCTGATCTACCAGCTGGTCGGCGGGCTGCGCGCCGGCATGGGCTACTGCGGATGCGAGACGATCGCCGAGCTGCAGCGCAACGCGAAGCTGATCCGGATTACGCCGGCCGGCTTCCGCGAGAGCCACGTGCACGACGTCGCGATCACCAAGGAAGCGCCGAACTACCGCTCAGAGTAGGCCCGACCTTCAGGTCGGGCGCAATGCCCTCGGGCCTACATATCGGCTCGCCTGTACAGTTTCGTCGGCCAGATACGTCGACACCAGCGTAATCGCCGCCAGGATCATCATGTATGCGGCGACCGCCTCCTTCCCTTTCCACGCCAGCAGCGCGGTCGCGATGAACGGCGCGAGTCCGCCCGACACGACGGACGCGAACTGATACGCCATCGACGCGCCGCTGTAGCGGACGCTCGCGCCGAACAGTTCCGAGAAGTAGGCGGCCTGTGGTCCGTACATCGCGTTGTGGCCGACGGCGACGCCGACGACGATGGCCGTCCAGACGACGACGGTCGGATCGCGTGTCGAGCAGCAGGAAGAACGGCAGCGCATACAGCAACGAGAACGCCGCGCCGAAGAGGTACACGGGCCGCCGGCCGATGCGGTCCGAGAGCGCGCCGTACAACGGAATGGCGAAGAGCCCGCCGAGCGCGGCCAGGGTCACCCCGGTCAACATCGTGTTCCGCGCCAGACCGAGCTGAGCGGGGCCGTAGCTCAGGACGAAAACCGTGTACACGTAGAACAGGCCGTTCTCCGCGACGCGCATGCCCATCGCCAGCAGCAGGCTGCGGCGATGGGTGCGCAGCGCAGTGACCACCGGCCGCTCCTCGCGCTTGCCCGACTGCGTGAGGCTGGTGAACGCCGGCGTTTCCATGATCGCCAGCCGGATGAAGATGCCGACGGCGACCAGCCCCAGGCTGACGAGGAACGGCAGCCGCCAGCCCCAGGCGAGGAACTGCTCCTCGCTCATCTGCGTGCTGGTGATCGCGAAGACCACCGTCGACAGGAACAGGCCCGCCGGCACGCCCATCTGCGGCCAGCTCCCGGACAGCCCGCGCCGGCCGGGCGGCGAGTGCTCCACGGCCATCAGGACCGCCCCGCCCCATTCACCGCCGACGCCGATGCCCTGCGCGCAGCGCAGCACGACCAGCAGCACCGGCGCCCACATGCCGATGGCGTCATGGGTCGGCAGGAGTCCGATGAGGAACGTGGCCACGCCCATGATGACGAGCGAGTACACGAGCATCGACTTCCGCCCGAGCCGGTCGCCGTAGTGGCCGAAAACAATCCCGCCGAACGGACGTGCGACGAAGCCGACTGCGAAGGTGCCGAACGACGAGAGCGTACCGATCAGCGGATCGACATTCGGAAAGAACAGCCGGTTGAACACCAGCGCGGCGGCCGTGCCGTACAGAAAGAAGTCGTACCACTCGATCGTCGTGCCGATGAAACTTGCCAGGATCACCGGTCGGATCGATCGCAGATCGCGAGGGTCAGCGGTCGATGTGGATGATTCGCTGGTTGTCGTGGCCATGCTCGATCCGGACCTGAATGGCGCCCTCGAACGGGCGCGGCAGACGGTCGGGCCATTCGATGGCCGTGACGCCGCCCTCGCTCGTCAACTCCTCCAGGCCCAGGTCGTCGACCTCGATCGGCTTCAACCGGTAGAGGTCCACGTGATAGAGGGGCATCCGTCCGCCGGATACTCCTGGATGAGCGTAAATGTCGGACTGGTGACGTCACTGGCGTCGATGCCCAGCCCTTCGGCCAGGCCGCGGACGAACGCCGTCTTCCCCGCCCCGAGATCACCGGTCAGCAGCACGACGTCGCCCGGCTGAATACGCGTGGCAAGGTTGTGCCCGGCGGCGGCCGTTTCACTTTCGGAGTGCGTTGCGATAGTCACGACAGCGCGATGGTTCGCCGATCTCTTGCCTTGATGTCCTTTGTGGTTGAACCCTACGATCCCGCGCTTTTCTCCACGACCTTCCGTCGCGCCGTCAGCTCCATCACCGCGTCGCCGAGGTGCGCGGCCAGATCGCCGGCGGTCATCGCGATCTCGCCCTCGTCAGCCTCGGCGAGATCGCCCGCCATGCCGTGCAGGTAGACGGCGAGCTGGCAGGCCGCCTCGGCATCGAGGAGCTGGGCGAGCCAGGCGGCGATCATTCCCGTCAGCACGTCGCCGGTGCCGCCTGTCGCCATGCCGGCGTTCCCGGTGGGGTTGATGAACACCTTCCCGTCCGGCGTCGCCACGAGCGTCCGATGGCCCTTGAGCACCACGTAGACGTGGTGCGCGACCGCGAAATTGCGCGCGATCTCGAGTCGGCTGGCCTGCACTTCATCGGTGGACATGCCGACCAGCCGCGCCATCTCGCCGGGGTGCGGCGTGATGATCACGTCGCGGCCTTCCCTGCCGGATAGCCGATCGGGATCGCCGGCGAACGCGTTCAGGCCATCGGCGTCAATGACCAGCGGCATCGTCGCGCGATCGACGAGCGTTCGGATGAAGTCGCGCGTCCCGGTCGCCTGGCCGAGCCCGGGCCCGATCGCCATCACGTCGCGCGCGAGATCGAGCACGCGATCGACCGCCGACACGTCGAGGCCGTCGCCGCGCTCGTCGATCGGCTCGGTCATGTATTCGGGGGTCATCGCCGCGACGATCGGCAGGCAGCACGCCGGCGTCGCGATCGTGACGAGGCCGGCGCCCGACCTGAGCGCGCCGAGCGCGGCGAGGTGCGCGGCGCCCGTCTTCCCGCGCGAGCCCGCGACGATCAGCACGCGCCCGTAATCGCCCTTGTGGCTGTCGGGCATCCGCGGGCCGATCAACTCGCGCATGGCGCCCCGGGTCATCAGGTGCACCTGCGGACCGTCGAGCGAGGTGATGACGTCGCCGGGAATGCCGATGTCGGCGATGACGATGTCGCCGGCTCGAGTTTCGGCGGGCGGCAGCACGAGGGAGAGCTTCGGCGCCGCCAGGGTGACGGTCAGACCCGCTTCAATCGAGTCGCCAATCGGCTCGTGGGTGTCGGCAGAGAGCCCCGACGGCAGGTCGATGGCGACGACCGGGATGGCGGCGCCGTTGACGTCGGCGACGACCGTTTCCATCAGCCCGGACAGGGGCGCGTTGAGGCCGGTTCCAAAGATCGCGTCGACGATGAGCGTGCAGTCGCTGATCTCGGTGAAGTGCAGCTCCCAGGCCTGGCTGTCGGCGATTTCGACGACCGTGATACCGAGCCGACCCAGGATCTCGAGGTTGGTTCGCGCGTCGCCGCGAACCTCGGCAACGCGGCCGATGACGAACACCGAGACGTCGATGCCGCGCTGCATCATCGTCCGGGCGACGACGAACCCGTCGCCGCCGTTGTTCCCGCGCCCGCACAGGACGGCGACTTTCCGCTCCACCAGGTCGCTGTGGACCGCCTCGATCGCCGCGACCACCTGGCGACCCGCGTTTTCCATCAGCACCAGCGACGGGATGCCGATGTCTTCGATGGTCCGGCGGTCGGCTTCCCGCATTTGAGCGGCGTTGAGGATGCGCATGCGTCGAGCGATCTTACTCCGGCCGTCTTCGCGAACCCAGCGAACCCTGTCACCCTGGCAACGGCGTCGCGCCGTCGTCGGGCGCCGGTCGTTTGCGCGCGAGGACGATGGTGATGTCGTCACGCGTCTCGGGCCGATGGATCCAGCGGGTGAGATTGTCGGTCACGACCTTGATCAGATCGTCGAGCGGCAAATGGGAGTGTTGAACGAGCAGGTCGGTCAGTCGAGCAGCCTCGAACTGCTCACCCGGGGCGTTTTCTGCCTCGGTCACGCCGTCGCTGAAAATCGCGACCAGGTCGCCTTCTTCGAGCTGAAGGGTCTGTTGATCGTAGGAAAAGATCGGCATCAGTCCAACGACCGTTCCACTGGTCTCGAAGGATGCGGCACGCCCGTGCCGGATGAGGAGCGGAGGCAAGTGTCCGGCATTCGTATAGACGAGCCGACCGGTGCGGTCGTCATACAGCGAACAGAACAGCGTCGCGTACTTTTCACCGGGGGTATTTTCATAGAGCTGCTCGCTCAGTCGCCCGGTCAGTCCGGCGGTGGACGGCGTCTCTTCACTGTCGGAGCTCACCGCGGAACCGCCGGCGAATTTGAGCTGCGCATGAAGGGCCGCCTGAAGAGTCGCCATGACGAGGGCGGCCCCGATGCCCTTCCCCGACACGTCACCCAATACGATCGCCGTCCATCGACCGTGGAGCGGAACGAAATCGTAGTAGTCGCCGCTGACGAAGCGGCTCGGCATGCACACGCCGGCCAACTCGAGCGAGGAAAGGTTCGGCAGGCTCTTCGGGAACAGTTCAAGCTGCACTCGCCGCGCAATTTCCAGCTCGGCCTCGATCTTTTCCTTCTCCTTGACCTCCACGATCAATTCCTGAATCCGGCCCGTCATCGTGTTGAATGAGCCGGACAGCTCGGCCAGTTGGTCGAATCCACGGAGCGGCGCGCGATGGGCAAGGTTGCCGGCCGCGACCTGCCTTGTCGCCTCGTAGAGTTCGTGGACGGATCGCGTGATGGTGCGCGTCAGCCTGATGCTCCAGAACAGGGAGACGAATTCGATCACCAGCAGGATGAGCGCCAGGCCTCCCATCAACGCGACGACAATGGTCGTTGACGGACCGAGGCTGCTGAAGAGTCGCGAAACAATCAGAAATCGCGTGGAGGCGAGAACCAGAATGACGTCGAGATCGCGCCCTGACACCGACCTGACATTCAGTGGCATCACCCATTCAAGAGCCTTGTCCGGAAACCCGCGGGGTGCGGCCACCGAAGCGCCGCTCGTCTCGAGGGGCTGCTCCACACCATCACGCCGGATGAAGCTGCGGCCGTTGAGATCGATGCGCACGTCGGCATCGGGGCCCGATCCGGCGAGATCGCTGAGCGGAACGATTGTGGCCGCCGCGACACCGCCGGTCAGTCGCGCCAGCGCGTCGCCGTCGAGAGGCTGGTGGGCGAGCACTCGCGTATCGGCATCGACCGCGCTGGCGGCGACGTAGTAACGCCCGCCTGATTCGATCACGCCCTTGAAATCGGGTTCCATCCAGTCCGGAATCGACCGGAGCTCGCTCGTTTCAGGCAGCGTGAAGGTCTGTCCGGCAGTCTGGACGATCAGCCGAATGGGTTGCGCCTGTTCCCGGATCTCGTCCAGTCGCGTGATGGAATCCGCCGCCCCGTTGACCGCCAGCGTGCGCGCCGTCCGCGCCAGCAGGCGCGCGGTCGTCTCCGTGACGGCGATCTGGCTGTCGAGCGCGTCGCGAACCACGGCCGACGCGTATTGACCGAAGACGATCTGCGCCGCTTGTGAGAGTAGAAAAGCAATCAGCAGAATCGGCACGACGCCGAACAGGAAGGTGGTCAGGAGCAGACGGTTGCGGACACGCCACAGGACCGCACGGTACAGTCGCCGCACAATCCCGGGCCGGCGCGCCGAAGGTACGCTGGTCACATTCGCGGAAGCGCCGCGTATTGTGGTCTACTGAGTCGATGGGCGCAATGGTGAACGTCAACGGCCGCATCTCTGACGCCGAGCATGCGGTCATCTCGGTCTTCGATCACGGGTTTCTCTACGGCGAGGGGATCTACGAGACGCTGCGGACCTACAACGGAGAGCCGTTCCTCTTCGATCGCCACATGCGCCGGCTTGCGGCGGTCGGCGGCGATGATCGACGCTCGCCGTGCCGCTGACCGATGACGAGATCGCCGCGCGGTTCGACGAGACGATGCGCGGCGCGGGGCTCGGGCCCGGAGGCGGCGGCGAAGCCTACATCCGGCTCCTGGTCACCCGCGGCGTCGGCGATCTCACCTACGACCCGGCCGCGACGCCCGAGCCGTCGGTCGTGGTCATCGTCAAGCCGCAGGTCGATCCGACGCCGGCGGTCTACGAGCACGGCGTCAAGGTGGCGCTCGTGCCCGTCATCCGGAACCACCCGGACTCGGTCAACCCGCTGATCAAGTCGAACAACCTGCTGAACAGTGCGCTGGCGATGCAGGAGGCGGTCCGCCGCGGCGCGTTCGAGGGAGTGATGCGGAACTACCGCGGCGAGCTCGCCGAGTGCACGACGGCCAATCTCTTCGTCGTGAAGGACGGCGCCGCGCTGACGCCGCCGCTCGACGCCGGGCTGCTGGCCGGGATCACGCGCGAGTTCCTCTTCGAGGTCGGCGCCGAGCGCGGGCATCCCGGTCCGCGAGCAGGTGCTGCAGGACGCCGATCTGTTCGGCGCCGACGAGGCGTTCCTCACCAGCACGACGCGCGAAATCGTGCCGATTGTCGCGGGTCGACGATCGGACGATCGGCGACGGCCGTCCCGGGCCGGTCACGAAGGCGCTGCTCCAGCGGTTCCGGGAGAAGGCGCAGATCCTGACCGCGCGACACGTTAGGCAGACCTGGAAGGGCCTCGTAGGGCGGACCGGCGATCGGATGCCGGGCCTCGACCGCCGCGGCCTACGACGTCTCCGCCGTTTCGAACGCCTCGATCGGCGGGCACGAGCACATCAGGTTGCGGTCGCCGTACGGATTGTCGATGCGGCCGACCGTCGGCCAGAACTTGCTTGGCGCGGACGAACGGCAGCGGAAACGCCGCCTGCTCGCGCGAGTACGGATGGGTCCACTCGTCGGCGGTGACGGCGGCCGCCGTGTGCGGCGCGTTCTTGAGGACGTTGTCCTTCGGATCGGCCTTGCCGTCGATGACGTCCTGGATCTCGGCCGGATCGCGATCATCGCGTCGCAGAACCGATCGAGCTCCTCCTTCGGCTCGCTCTCGGTCGGCTCGACCATCAGCGTGCCGGCCACCGGAAACGACACCGTCGGCGCGTGGAAGCCGTAGTCCATCAGCCGCTTCGCGACGTCGGTCTCGTCGATGCCGCTCGCCTGCTTCAGCGGCCGCAGGTCGAAGATCATCTCGTGCGCGACGCGGCCGTTCGGCCGGGTGTAGAGCACCGGGTAGTGCCGTCTCGAGCCGCGACTTGATGTAGTTGGCGTTCAGGATCGCGTAGCGCGTCGCGTCGGTCATGCCGTCGCCGCCGAGCATCTTGATGTAGGCGTACGAAATCAGCAGGATGCTGGCGCTGCTCCACGGCGCCGCCGACAGCGCGTGAATGGCGCGGCTGCCGCCGGTCTTGATCGACGGGATGACCCGGCAGGTACGGCGCCAGGTGCGCCGCCACGCCGATCGGTCCCATGCCCGGTCCGCCGCCGCCGTGCGGGATGCTGAACGTCTTGTGCAGGTTGAGGTGGCACACGTCGGCGCCGATCGCGGCCGGGCTCGTCAGGCCGACCTGCGCGTTCATGTTCGCGCCGTCCATGTACACCTGGCCGCCGTGCTGGTGCACGATCGCGCAGACGTCCTGGATGCTCTCCTCGAACACGCCGTGCGTCGACGGATAGGTGACCATCAGCGCGGCGAGCCGCTGCTTGTGCTCGTCGGCCTTGGCTTCGAGGTCCGCGACGTCGATGTTGCCGTCCCTGGTGCTCGCGACCACGACGACGCGCATGCCGGCCATGACGGCGCTCGCCGGATTGGTGCCGTGCGCCGAGGCCGGGATGAGGCACGACGTCGCGTGCCGTTTCGCCGCGGTCGCGGTGGTAGGCGCGGATCACCATCAGCCCGGCGAACTCGCCCTGCGCGCCGGAATTCGGCTGGAGCGACACCGCGGCGAAGCCGGTGATCTCCGCCAGCGCGCGCTCGAGCTCGCTGAAGATCTGCTGGTAGCCGGCCGTCTGCTCGACCGGCACGAACGGATGCGGCTTCGAGAACTCGGGCCAGGTGATCGGCAGCATCTCCGACGCGGCGTTCAGCTTCATCGTGCACGAGCCGAGCGGGATCATCGACGTGTCGAGGCCGATGTCCTTGCGCTCGAGGCTGCGGATGTAGCGCATCATCTCCGTTTCGGAGTGATGCGTGTTGAACACCGGGTGCGTCAGGAACGGCGACGTCCGCGCCAGCCCGACCGGTAGCTCGACGTCGAGGCGCCACGCGGAGCGATCGACGCGACGGCCGGCTTCGCCGGCCGCTGCGGCGAACACCGCGACGATCGCTTCGATGTCGTCGAGGTTCGTCGTCTCGTCGAGCGCGACGTTGACGCCGCCGTCGTCGCGATAGCGGAGGTTGATCCGGGCCGCCTGGCGCAGCGCCGCGCACGCCGCTCCGCGTCGGCGCCTTCGAGGCGGAGCGTGTCGAAGAACACGGCGTTCAGCTGCCTCAGGCCGAGCTCGCCGAGCTCGCGCTCGAGCAGCGCGCGCGTAGCGCGTGCACGCGCCGTGCGATCGCCGTCAGGCCCTGCGGGCCGTGATACACGGCGTAGAACCCGGCGATGTTGGCGAGCAGCGCCTGCGCCGTGCAGATGTTCGACGTCGCCTTCTCGCGCCGGATGTGCTGCTCGCGCGTCTGCAGCGACATGCGGTACGCGCGGTTGCCGTGCGCGTCGACCGACACGCCGATGATGCGGCCCGGCGCCTGGCGCACGTGCTTCTCGAGCGTCGCGAAGAACGCCGCGTGCGGACCGCCGTAGCCCATCGGCACGCCGAACCGCTGCGAGTTGCCGCACGACGACGTCGGCGCCCATCTCGCCCGGCGGCGTCAGCAGCGTCAGGCTCAGCAGATCGGTCGCCGACCGCGACGAGCACGCCGGCCGCCTGCGCGCGCGCGATGAAGTCGCGCAGATCGTGCACGAGGCCGGCTTCGTCCGGCGTCTGCACGAGCGCGCCGAACATCCGGTCGCCGAACTCGATCCGGTTCGGAGTCGCCGACGACCAGCTCGATGCCGAGCGGTTCGGCGCGGGCGCGCAGCACGTCGATCGTCTGCGGGAAGCACGAATCGGCCACGAAGAACTGCGCCGGACCGACGACGCTCTCGATCCGCCTGCCCTGCACGCGGTGCAGCATCGTCATCGCCTCGGCGGCGGCGGTGGCTTCGTCGAGCAGCGACGCCTTCGCGACCTCCATGCCCGTCAGATCGCGCGACCATCGTCTGGAAATTGAGGAGCGCCTCGAGGCGGCCCTGCGCGATCTCGGCCTGATACGGCGTGTACGGCGTGTACCAGCCGGGGTTTTCGAGCACGTTGCGCAGGATGACGCTCGGCGTGACGCAGTCGTAGTAGCCCGAGGCCGATGTACGACCTGAAGAGCTGGTTCCGCGCGGCGATCGTCGCGGAGCTCGCGCAGGAACTGGTGTTCGGGCATGCCGTCCGGCAGGTTGAGCGGCCCTGCCAAGGCGGATGCGCGCCGGGATCGCTTCGTCGATCAGCGCGTCCAGCGAGGACGCGCCGATCGACCGTCAGCATCTCGCGTGCGTCGGCGGCGTCCGGACCGATGTGGCGGGACTGGAAGGTGCCCGGCTCCACGGAATGGCCGCTCACGACTGGCTCACGAGCTGCGTGTACTGCGCGGCGTCGAGCAGCGCCGTCGACTTCGGCGGGATCGGTCGAGCTGGACGACGATCATCCAGCTGCCGTGCGGATCCGCGTTCACCGCCTCCGGCTTGTCCTTGAGGCGGCGTTCACCTCGACGACTTCGCCGGCCACCGGCGCGTAGAGCTCGGACACGGCCTTCACCGATTCGATGGTGCCGAACGACTGCCCCGCCTTCAGCGTCGCGCCCGACTTCCGGCAGCTCGACGTAGACGACGTCGCCGAGCTGCTGCTGCGCGTAGTCGGTGATGCCGACCTTGCCGCGGTCGCCGGTCAGCTCGATCCACTCGTGGTCCTTCGTGTACTTGCAGCCGTCAGGATACGCCATCGTGATCTCCACGCTCGCCGAATGCCGACCCTGAAGGGTCGGCCTACATTTACTGCTTCCGCTTGTAGAACGGCATCGGGACCACGCGTGCGCGCGTGCGGCGGCCGCGGATGTCGACGTCGAACTCGGTGCCGGCGGCCGTGTGCTCGACCGGCAGGTAGGCCATGCCGATGGCCTTCTTCAGAAACGGCGTCTGCGTGCCGCTGGTCACGCACGCCGGCCGTCGCGATCGCCGACGTACACGTCGTAGCCCTGCCGCGCGATGCCGCGCTCGAGCATCTCGAAGCCGACGAGCTTCCGCGCGACGCCCGTCGGCCTTCTGCTGCGCGCAGGGCGTCGGCGCCGATGAAGTCGTCTTTCTTCCAGCCGACGATCCAGCCGAGATCGGCCTCGAGCGGCGGTCGTCGTCTCGTCGATGTCGTTGCCGTGCAGGCGCATCGCCGCTTCGAGCCGCAGCGTGTCGCGCGCGCCGAGGCCGCACGGGATGACGTCCGACGGCCCGGCCGGCTTCGAGGAGCGCCTGCCAGACGCGGTCGGCCGACTGCGGCGGCACGAAGATCTCGAAGCCGTCCTCGCCGGTGTAGCCGGTGCGCGAAATCGTCGCGCGGACGCTGGCCACTTCGCCGTGCGCGAACCAGTAGTACTTGATCGCTGCCGAGCTCGACGCCGGTGAGCGGCTGCAGGACGTCGAGCGCGCGCGGGCCCTGCACGCGCGAGCAGCGCGTAGCGCGAGCTGGCATCGACCGCCACGGCGTCGCCCGCCGGCTTGATCTGCTCGGCGATGTGCGCGTAGTCCGTCGGGATGTGCGACGCGTTGACGACCAGCAGGAAGTGCTGCTGGCGCAAGCCGGTAGACGAGCAGGTCGTCGACGAACGTGCCGGCCGCGCGTCAGCAGGCCGGAGTACTGCGCCTGCCCCACCTGCGAGCTTCGAGGCGTCGTTGCACGAGATGCGCTGGACGGCGGCGAGCGCGTCCTTGCCGGCAATCTCGATCTCGCCCATGTGGCTGACGTCGAACAGGCCGGCGCGCTCGCGCACCGCCAGGTGCTCGGCGACGATGCCGGAGTACTCGACCGGCATGTCCCAGCCGCCAAACGGCGACCATCCTCGCGCCGGAGGCGCGGTGCCGAGCGTTGAGCGGCGTCTTCTTGAGAGGAGCGTCGGTGGCCTGTTCCATGCGGGCGCGCGCGCCCGTTGACGCGGCGCGCAACAGGCAACGGTACTATGCGCGTTTCCGCCCGGTCAAGAAACGGCCCGCGCTGACAAATCGCGCGACCGCGCGCCAGAATTGTCAGCGGGCGGGCGCCGAACTGTGAATTGGCGTGAGGAGCCGCCGGGTACCCCCATTGCGTGTGCTGGGGCACCGCCCGATGCGCCGGATCAGCCCATCCTCATCATCGACGACAACGTCAACCTCGCGAAAGGGTTCGCGCTCGTGTTGCAGCGCAGCGGCTACCGCGTCAACGTGGCGCATACCGCCGAGGAGGGTTTACGGCTGGCGCAGGCCGACGACCCTGCGGCGGTGGTCGTCGACTTCCGGATGCCCTTCATCAACGGCGCCGGGTTCCTCTATCGGCTTCGCGCCTGCCCCAGGCACGCGAATACACCCGTCCTCGTCGTGACGGGCGCGGTGGTGACCGACGAGATGCGCGCCGAGCTCGCCGATCTGCGCGCCGAGCTGCGGTTCAAGCCGCTCGGCGTCGAAGAATTGCTGGCCGAGGTGGGAGCCCTCGTCGAGGCGATCAGACCCCGCATCGTGCCGGAGACCGGCCAAGTCGCCGGGCGCGCCTGACCGGCAATCAGGACGGCCGCGCCAGCACCGAAATCAGCGCGAGCAACGCCAGCAGGTATCCCAGCCAGAAAGTAGCCGACCAGGACCGGGACCCGGCCTCTGATTCCTATCCGCCAGGCGGCTTCCGGGTGGACGCAGGCGGCCAGCGATCGTCCGATGATGATCTCGAGCCTGGAACTGCGGGGGGCGGCAGTCCTCATGGACACTCCAAGCTGGCAAGACTATCACCAGAGTTGGCGTGAGCCGAAATGCGCAAGAAAATCGGAATCTGGCCCAAAAATCGATGGCCTGCGGTTCTCTTTCCGTCCACTTTATTCTGCCGCTCACGCGACTTCCGGGCGCCTTCCGTGAGCTCTGCCTGAGCTCCTCATCGACTCCGCTTCGCGCGGCGTTGACCGGCGACGGCGGCCGCTGACGGCCTGCATCCCGTGGCCGGTCGATGGCGACCGCCGTCCGTCGTCAGCGTGATGCCGAGCGCTAGTGGCTAGCGAGCAATCGGGCAACCCACGCGCCGAGGAGCGCGGCGACGGCGATCACCGCGGCGCCGGCAGCGATCACGATCGGAAAGATCGTTCCCGGGCCGAACAGAAAGACCGCGGCTGCGAGCGCCAACACGCCGCCGCTCGCGAAGGCTGTCCACCCGCGCCACAGCGACAGCGGGAACGCCTTGCTGGCGATCGACGAGGCAGCCGCCACCACCGCCGCCATCGCCGCGATCCCGGTTCCCGAGTTCAGGAACCATCCGCCGCTGTCGATGGTCGGGTGGGCGGACTGCCCCGCCGTGAGGAACAAGACGGCCTGCGCCGCCGCGAATGCGACGGCGCCGGCCAGGAAGTGACGAGAACTGTTTCCCATCGCAACTATGGATATGCCGGCGAGAACGGCGGGTACAAAGACATGATGCAGATCGTCACGCCGATGTTGCATCCCACGCATTTCCATGAGCTCCACCACTCCCACCAGGATCGCCATGTGCAACCGTACTTCTCGTAGCAGCGGTCGTGCGCATCGCAGCACGGCCGGTAGATCGTGATGTCGAGGTAGTGCAGGCCGTCGCAACCGGCCTCGTTCGCGTACACCGTGGGGGCGACAGCCTCAGCGAGACGCGCCAGCCACGATCTGGCGGCTGGTGCCGCGTCGGAGACAAATCCCTGGGTCGCGATCAGCGTATGGAAGTAGTGAAACGCATAACTCTGGACGTTGACCCACGCCAGATCCGGCGCGAAGGTCCAGCCGCCCACGTCTTTCATCCGCTCTGCGTCCATGTATCCCTTCGTCAGACCAGGGATGGACCACACGTACACCTGCTCCTCCGGATACCAGCGGCTGCGCCCGACCTCCACGTTGTCGCGCGTCAGGCGGCTCTCGAAGGACGTGCCGCGGCTGGGGGCGCCGGTCTTCGGGTCTGGCCGCTGTCCAACGTTCCGCGTGGCCTTCGCGGAGAAGCCGTCGAGCCACTCTGTTCGAACGTCGAGTGTGTTCCGGTGGAAGTCGACAGCGGCTCCACCGCGGGCGCGAATCAAATCGCCCTGCCATTCGAGCGCAATCGCCGCGTCGGTCGCCTTATCCTTCCACATGACGTACGCCTGCCGGTTGCCCCAGTCGAGCGTCGGTTGCGCCCCCGGACGGCCGGAGGCGCGGACGAACTGCTCCTCTCCCTTCTTGAATGTCAGCACGTCGTTTCCGGCCGATACCCGGTCGACCGCGAACTCCCCCAGATCGCGGCCGCTGCTGTCAGTGAGCCGCGTTCTCAAGTCGCCGCCCGGAACCCGCTCGGTGACGGCGACGGCGTCGACATACGTCGTCGTGACCCGGACGGCCCGTTCGTCGAGCCATTGATACGTGGCGCCGCGGTCGGTCGGATTGACCGGGCGCGCGGGCGCCTTGGCGTCGAGACGCTGAACGGCGTTCGGCGCCCTGACGCTTTGATTCTGCGCCGTGGTCCGCCACGCCGATCCCCAGGCTGCACACAATATAGCGATCGAAAAGACGGCGACCGAGGCGCGTTTGTGCCGGACGAACGCGCGGACGCCCCGCGGATGGGACATGGAGGCTCTCCTTCGGACCATGGGTCCGATGGCGGCTTTCGCCGCCGCGAGGGTGGACGCGCGACCTCCACAGCGCCGCCCGGCGCTGCCCCATCTCGTTCACCATGTTGGCCGGTGACGCCCGGCTACGACTCGACGCACACGTCGGCGATTGTCGACTCCTCGACTTCTCGTCCTTCTCCTCCTTCTCTCGGGACTCCGCCGGCGCGGCGGACGCTCCCGGGTGCTTCAAGTGTCCTTTCAGCGTGTGATAGCTGATGCCGAGGACGCGCGCGGCCTCACTTCGGCGGCCCCCGCAGCGTTCGACCATGAGCCGCGCATAGCGCGCCGCCCAGGCGCGCATCGTCTCGTGCCGCTCGAGCGATGGGACCAGCACCGTCGAGAGGTCGCGCCAGAGCGGCTCGGGCAAATCCTCGAGCTCGATCACGTCGGACGGCGCAAGCGCCACGGCGCGTTCGATGAGCCGCTCGAGTTCGCGGACGTTGCCGGGCCAGTCGTGGGCGAGCAGCGCGTCGGCGGCGGCGGTCGACAGGCGCATCGGCCGCCTCGCCTTGTGGCGTTCCAGAAAATACCGCGCGAGCTCGAGGATGTCGTCAGGCCGCTCGCGCAACGTCGGCACGCGGACGTCGACGCCGGACAGCCGGTAGAACAGATCCGCCCGGAACTGTCGCCGTTCGACGAGGCCGGCGAGGCCCCTGTTGGTCGCGGCAATGATCCGGAGATCGACGCGATGTGTTCCCTGACCGCCGACACGCTCGATCGCCAGGTCCTGCAGCGCGCGCAGCAGCTTGGCCTGCGCGGTGGCGGAAAGGTCGGACACCTCGTCGAGAAACAGGGTTCCCCCGTCGGCCTGCTCGAACTTGCCACGACGGCCGCGGACGCCGGTCGCCGTGCGCTCCTCGATGCCGAAGAGTTCGGCCTCGACCAGCGTTTCAACCAGCGCGGCGCAGTTGACGGCCACGAACGGCCCGCCGCGACGGGCGCTGAGCTCGTGAATCTGGTGCGCGACGAGCTCCTTGCCGACCCCGCTTTCGCCAGAGAGCGGTGCACAGTTGGTAATGCCCCGGCAGCGCCGTCTCCGGGGTCAGTCGGCTCGCCTTTGCGGCGTCCCGTCGGACTTGGATAGAGATTCACTTCGCCAGTCAGCGCATCGAGCTGGCAGGTCGCAACCGCTCGCCAATAGGGCCGCTCCCCTGCTCGTTCCACCGGGAACAGGCGGACCTGAAGGTTGAGCTTCTTGAATACGGGCCTCGCCCGTTCGGCAGACCCACGGAGTAGGGACTGAAGATTTTCAAGCTCCTGGCGAATCCTCGCGGGTTCTATGGCCACTCTCGTCGCGGTGATCGGCCGCAGCGCTGCGAGTTGCCCTTCCAGCTTTCGAACGCTCTCCTCGCGGGTGCGGATCGCGGTCAGCACGGTCGATGACGGTTCCCCGTCCTCCAAGGCCCTGACCAGGTTCTGGAGCTTCTTCCGCTCCCGTTCGAGTTCCTTCGTCAGGGCATCGCCGTTTGTTGCTCGCCGCCGGCGCCTCCTGCGACTCGACGAGTCGTCTCCCGGATGATGTAGTCGGCCACCTCCGGCTTCTGGAGTTCGGCCTGTAGCTTCTCCAGCAGCCGGGTCTCGACCTTCTTCAGGCTCATCTCGATGTCGTTGCTGCAGGTGTACTGGCGCTTGGCCTTCAGGCACCCATAGCGCGGACCAGCAATCCTGCCGGAGCTGACCACCACGATCGAGCCGCCGCATTTCCCGCACTTCAGGAAGCCGGAGAAGAGATATTTCGATTGGTAGCCGGGCAAGCGGCCCCGGGCGAAGTTGCCCTTCAACTCGGTGCGGACGACGTTCTGACGCTCCCTGACCTGTTCCCAGAGTTCGTCGCTGATGATCCGCAGCTCGGGTTGATCGGAGACCTTCCACGCGGTCCTCGGCTGGTCTCGGCGGACCTTCTTGTTCGTGCCAGGCTGGCGTTCGTAGTTCACCCGGCCCCAAATCAACTTGCCGAGATACACCTCGTTTTCCAGAATCCGGCGGATCGTGCCTTGGGTCCACGGCCGGCCCCACGGCCCAGGCACGCCCTCCTGCAGTCGTCGAATGATGGTGAACACGCCGATGCCGCTGGCGGTCCACTCGAACATCTGCCGGATGACCTGTGCCTCCTCCTCGTGGATGACGCGACGCTTGCCCAGGAACTCGGGGTTGCCGTTCACGTCGGTCTTGCCCGAGGGCACGCCGACCGTCCGGTAGCCGTAGGTCTTGTTCCCGGTGACGAAGCCCCGTTCGAGCTGCCCCGCGAGCCCGCGCTTGATCTTCTTCGCCATCTCCTTCAGATACAGCGAATCGACCAGGCCGTGCATCGCGATGAGCGAATCGGCCTGCTCGGAGGCGGAGTCGATCCCTGGCGAGATGTAGATGACTCGGACCCCGCGGAACTTGAGGAGCTGCATCGTGCGGAGGGCGTCGGCCAGGTCCCGGGCGATCCGGGAGCTGTCGTCCACGAGGAGCACGTCGAACGGCCGCGGATCGACGCTCGGACGCGGTCAGCAGCGCCTGCAGCCCCGGTCTGCCGTCGATACTCGACCCGGAAACGGCCGCATCGGTGTAGATGTGATCCTCAAGGACCTCCCACGCTCGCTCTTCCGCATAGCGGCGAGCGACGGCAATCTGGTCCTCGAGGGACGTCTCCCGCTGAAGCTCGCTTGAATACCGCGCGTATATGGAGACTCGCATGCTACGAATCCTAAACCGATTTCGGTTTGGGAAGTTCGAACGCCGTGCTCGGCGGATTCGCCCCGCCGTCCGTGGGCACAAGCCGCTCGAGCAAGGCAGGGATCACGACTTCATCGATGAACCGCTGCAGCGCGGGATCGACGGAGGGAGCGGTCGTGCCACGTCGCGAACAGGCGGTCTCGGTGTTTTCACCATCAGGATCCATGCGGTCATCAGCAGCCCTGGTCCTGCGTCGAGCCTGGACCAAGCCGATCGCGCGCTCGTCATGTCGACGATGCCCCGCGTTTGGTCATGCATCGTTCTCGCTCCCATCGCAGGAGTCGATTGTCTCTGCGTCGTTCGTTGGTTCGCAGTCTGCCTGCGAGAGGACGAACTGGTAACCCTTCCCTGCGTGGAGGACCAGTCGGCGACGACCCTGGCCGATCACCTCGCAGGTCAAGCTGTACTCGAAGTACCCGTGCTTCAAGCCCGACAGCACTTCGGACACGATCCGATGGAGGGCGCGGTCGACGGCTGCGGCCGAATGGTCTGTGCGGGTCATTACTATCCCTCGGGCCATGGTTGGCGTCCGGCGACATGGAATCCTCCACGTGTTGCGGCGGCTCTCCTCCACGCTGCCTCTCGATCGGTGCCTATCTCGGCCACCTCGTTTACGGCGCGCATTGTCGCCATCGACTGCGGCACCTTGACCGTGCGCACGACTTGGAGTTCGTGATTGCTTAGAGAGCCCGGCCGCTGATTACCTTTCACTTGAAACCCTCGCGGAAGCGCCGGTCGCCAGCCGCCCACCCTTGTTCCGTCCCGGCGACAGTGCTCGTGTCGCCGCTCAGCCGCAGACGCTTTTCGTGCGTGGGAGGCACGTGGGCTGCGCAGGCGACCTGATCCTCAGCGGCGCGGCCGTTTGTCGTTTCCGGGAGCAAAATGTGGCGCGCTTGACTGGATTTTCGAACCTCCAGGAGGCGTGCCGCCCGCCGGGCCCGCTCCTCCGGCGACAACTGCCGAGGTCGGCGCGCCTCTAGGCAGGTGGCCACGGCGTCGATCAGCGCGACGTCAAAGATCGCGATCACCTCCGGGGCGTGCGCGTTCCCCACCGAGCCGCCCTGCGCGACCGTGACTTCTGGCAGCGCCGCAAGCGCCCGCCGTCGTGACGTGCTGTACGCAGCCAGCACGTGTCCGCCCCAGGGGAAGATTTGGCCGAAGCGACACGGGATGATCGTCAGCCAGGCCGCTTCCACTCGCCGATACTCGGGCCGTTCAACCGCATAGGCCTCGTCCCACGCGAAACGAAAAAGTCCGGAGAACGTGGCGCGAAGAAATCGACGCACTGAGCGATCGGGTGGTCGGTGGTCAGGATGGGCGTCGCCGTGATGGTCGTCGAGAACGATCGCGACATCGATCCTCCTATTCCGGTTGCGGCGGTTCGTGCCCGTCGTTTATTCGCCAATCAGAAGGGCGCTTGATCATCGTCGGGGTGGCGTAACACCTTCCCTTTCGACCTGATGGTGCGACACAGGTCGACCGCGAGCGATGGCGAGAGCTCCTCGCCAATTAGCGCTTCAACTAACGACACGAGTTGGCTGTAGGCGTGGTCGCGAGCCTGACGCGCCTGGACAACGTCTTCTCGCGCCAGGTCGGCGGTCTTGTGGGCGTCGCGAAGCAGGTTCTCGGCCTCAGCGAGCCGAATCAACGAGCAACACGGATGTTGTTTCGCAGAGTGCACGTGCGAGACAAGAATTCCAGCACGTTTGCTCCGTTGCTCAACTCCAATGAAGACTCACTCATGGTGTGCCCTCCGTTCGGCCACGACGTGTGCCGTCTCTTCCCTTCGATATGGCTGGCTCTTCTTCCTTCTTTCTCTTCTTTCTCTTCTTTCCTTTTCACTCCTTCCATAGCGTTCGTGTGTGTATGGGCTCGCTGGGTTGGGAAAGAATGGACAGAAGTGGCGGTACTCGATTCGCGGGCTTTTGGGGCCCCAACCCCTCGCGGTTCCGCGCTCCTTCTTTCCAGTCACGACTTCTTTCCGCGAAGGGGTTTGATGATGTTCACCGGACGGCCGCCGGTGCTGCAGCTGAACCGCTGGATCTCTTCCCGCATCCCTAACGCGTCCAGAATTTCGTTGAAGTCGCGCTGACGAAGATTGCGATGGGCACGGTAGAGCGCCGAGAGGGAGAGGCCGCTGGGGTGCGCGCGCACGGTCGCCAGCACGGCATCGGCTGACTTCGCGAATACAGAGCGGCCCAACCCCTCGAGCACTTCAATCGTGCTTGTTCGCCAACGCTCTGCCATCAGGCGCGCCGTGCCGAAGTGCGCGAGGGTCACCGTGGGGGGATCGATTCGTTCGTCGTCGAGCGCGAGCAGGCCGGCGACCTTGAGGACGGCGTCGGCGAGTCGCTTGAGTGCCGGTCCGACGGCATCCGGACGGCTGGTGAGCTTCGCGGTTTCCTGCCAGGCGACCTCCAATGTCCACGCCGCCTCGAGGACTTCCTTGTCGATGGACAGCACGCCAGTTCTGCTCGCCCGCGCATGAAAGTGGCGTGCATGGAGCTGCAGGGTTTCCCGAGCGCGGTCCAGTGACACCGAAGCTAACCGGAGAGGCCGAGGTTCCGCCTGTCCCGTGACGAAGATGAACCGTGCGAGGAAGCCGTCGAGGACGTTGTCGATTGTCGCAGCCGACGTAAAACTGTCCCATGTCGCCGCGGTCAGTTTGACGAGATAGGGCTTCTCGACGACATCGGTATCCGCCTGCCAGCCTTGGCTCGAGCGCTTCCGAGTACGGATGTTTTCTAGACGGCCTCCATCGAACGCCCGGATAAAGACTTGCTCGAGCCCGGCGAGGTGTCCGCCGCCGCGGTTCATCTGCTTCAACAGACCGGAGTACTCGTCGCGCGTAAAGACTGCCGACTGGTGATCCCGCTTTTGGAGTCGCTGGATCAGCCCCTGTGGACTGCCCTCCCACGGAATGAGGGCGTCCGAACCGAGCACGCTCTCGAGAATGTCTGTCGCGGTGTCGATGACGACGGTTTTCCGCCCGGTCGTCGAATTCACGATATACATGGCCCACAGCACCAGCGCCCACCCGCCACGGTCGTCGCGATAGGTAACCGCGTCTGTGGCCCGACGAGGGCCGACAGCGTTGTCACGGCCATGAGTTCATGCGCGACGGCCGGCGCATCCGTCCGCTGTCCTGCATACTCGATGTACAGGGTCACGAACGAGTCCGGCGGTGTCACGATCGCGAAAGGCGGATTTCCGAAGGCGGGGCGCTCCCCTGCGCCACCTTTGCCGTTGAGAGAGTGGCGTCCTGCGCTTCCCATTGGCTGTGCGCCCTTGAGGACCATCGTTCTTTAGAGCTGTAGGTTGTGTGGCAGCCGACGATCGCCTTCTCGATCGTCATCGAGCCGTAAGTCCGATCACCTCGGCGCTCATCCCACTTGGCTCGCATGAGGCCGCTGAGTCGGAAGATGGCGTCCATCCGCGCGTGATCGCAATCGAACCAGAACGCAAAATGGTTCGCGAGAGTTGATCGGCTTCTGATCGCGATGAATACGCGGACCAATCACCGGCCCACAGAGCCCGGATCTGTGTGCCGTTCGGGAGGCGAAGGCGCGCTCGAGGAGCTCCTGATCATCGTCCGCAGCGGTAGGATGCGGCCTGTGACCGTTGCCATGCGACTTCGAAACGGGCTGACCGAAGTGCTCAGCGCACAGTCTGGCGAGCTCGACGCTGCGCTCCTCGATGGTCGTGGGCGTCCCGAAGACATGCTCGCCCGTCACGGTGAAGTACCGGCCGTCGGCATAAGTCTCGATCGGGCCTTTGCGGCGACCGCTCATGGAAGGTGCCCTCGCAGGAGGATATGCACGCCGGTCCCACTCGGACTGACTTCGGTGTAGGAGTTAAGCAGCGTGATAATGCGCTGCGCCCAGGCTCGATCTTCCCGGTCTTCGGATCGCGACAGTGGTCGAGATCGACGCCGATGAGGCCCTCGCCCAGGACGATCCCGGCGCCGTCGCTCTTGCCATCGTGATAGGCGGTGACCGCCTCAACAAACGGCGCCCACGTAGCGGGGTTGTTGACAGCTGCCTTGCGCGCGGGTTGCCGGACCTGATACGGGACTTCGTCGGTTTTCCATCGCGCTCTTCGCGGTTCCACAGGACGCCGCGCGGACTCTCGCGAATGTCGACCGGGAGATCGTCGATCGCAATCACCGGCGGGCCTCCGGGCGAGCGCCCGGCCACCGCGACGGCGAATGAACTCGGCGAACACGATCGTCTTGCCCGCGCCGTTGGCAGCACGATGAGTGGACGCTGACAGCCGCGCGCGGTCGCATCGTCGACCGCGGTCAGCGCGTCAAACTGATACGGTCGGAGCTGGATCGCGGCCTGGCACGCCACGTGACTACGTCCTCGGCGTCTCAGTGGACGACACCGGTGTCGTCCAGCAGTTGCTTCCGTGCGGCTTCAAGGTGACGAAGCGTTTCTTTCGGCGGATCAGTGCTGGCGCACCAGAGTGCGTCACCGATCTGCGCGAGCACGACGAGCAGCACGGCACCCTTTGGAATGCGTACCGAACGGCGAACGAGGTCGTTGTAGTTGTTGTTGTCGGCGCTCATCTCATCTCCTCCTGACAATTTCTCTAAGGGTAACGCCAGTCAACGACGTGACCGTCCATGGACTACGCTCTGACCGGCATTTCAGAGGCGAGATGCCACACGGCCCGGTCGCGCTCGAGGAGGGCCCGGTCCAGTTCGGCGTGGCTCCGAACGACGGCGTCGCGCGCGTCGGCGACCACGGTCTCCAGATCGATCAGGGTCTCGCGCTGTCGAGCGATCGACTTCAAGCGCGTTGGGCGGGTCATCGATGGGAGTGGGCCGTGCTAGAGTAGTGTTGCTCATTCGCTTACCTCCGTTGCGCCCGGGCTCTTGCCGGCTCCTGGCGCTCTCCTCTCTGTTAGGCCGCCGGCCGGTTCGGTCGCGACTCCACCTCCGGTCCTTTAGGGCTCTTCCGACGGCGCGGCCGTACTGGATTTCGGCACGGGCGCGTCAGCCGTGTTGACTTTGGAGATCGGCCGCCACGGCCACGTCGTCCAGCAACGTGTCGGATCGAGCTCCAGGACACCGCGAGCCGTTTCCGTTGGTCCGGATACGGCTGTCATGCCCCGTTTGATCCGCGACAAATCCGGCGACCGCAACCCGGGCCTTGTAGGCCATAACCACTTGGCTCCACCCCCGCAGAAGTCGTGCGTTGCTCCATCCGCCGCATGAGTTGCTCCAGTTTGATTGACGCTTACAACATACAAATCATTTTATAAGCGTCAGACCGTCACATTCAAGCACAACCCGTGCGCGAACGCCACCGCGAAATCGCCTGTTTGATGTAAGATGCGTCAAGATTTTCCAGGCAGACGGTTGTTGCCTTCTTTGCGGCCGAAGCTCGAGCTACCAGCTAATGCGTCACAAACGTGCGTCCGCGGTGCCGCCCCCGCTGCTCTTCGTGAGACCCGCCGCTTTCCCTCTCGGGATCGCTATGCCACGTGGTTGTTCGAATTCCTCCGCGCGAGCTTTCTCCCCGCCTCATCGCCGGAGACACAGGAGTGGCAAGCAGCCGCGAAGGAGTTCGTCGACCTTGGGGAAGGGGTCATTATTGAGCTGTCCGGGGAGGTCGCTTGAGAAGCCTGCCTGACGCCCTTCCCACGGGCTGTGTGAAGACGCTCTCAGCAGGAGCTCCAAACCGCGCTGTTGATAAGCGATAGCAGGCAGGAGCCGTGGCCACGGCCCGCCTTAACGTCTGAAATCACCTGGGCTGGCAATCGACCCCTGCAGAGCAGTCGTCAAGGGTCCTTCCGCGATCTCTTTGTGTGGGCGATGCAGACCGTGGTTTTGGAAAACGGAACACGCCTGCGCGAGTGTCCCCAGTGCGGCCGTGTCTTCTTAAAGACGGGAACAGATACGGTTCGCCGGCGTGTTCCCAGAAAACGCGATGGGCGCGCTATGCCGCGAAACGGCCGAGCGGGACTATCCTCGAGAATACGAGGGAGTTTAAAGACCGTGAGTGCGGCGGCGAAGGTGAAACTAAAGCGCCGCCGTCACGGGTCCAAGGCGGCGTCCTAGACACCACCACACATCGCCGCCGGTTACTTCGCCAGCGCTAATGGACACAGGGGGCCCCAGGAGCATCTGCGTCCGCGCCTCCTCCGCCAATGAGCGAGGTGGGGCGACTTCGTGCTGGTCGCCTTCGCTGGCGCGGGGTACGGCGAGGCCGAGCAGGTGATTGCGCGCCTTCCAGCGCGCAAACGCGGATGCATCCCGCGGGGAACCGCGACGATCATTCTCGAAGGACATACAGGGTTACGCCGCAGGCCGTCGATAGCGACGGACCGTGATCGACTTGGCCCACTGCCGGGTCTGGACGCGTCCGGCCCTTTGTCGGGAGATCTCGCACGCCCCGGCCTCCCCCCTGCCCGTAATCGTCATCGTTCCGTTAGCCCTGGATAACCCAGGCCTCCCGGACGCGCAGCACCCCTTCTACGCGTAGGCTCAACTCCGACGACCGCATTTTGAAAGTCAAAATTCCTCGGCCATATGTAGGTCGATAGGACTACAAAGAAGAGGCCGAGCCCGGCCGGGAATCGATTCCGTGGCCAGCCGCGCTCCTTTTGTCACACCTGGGCATCCACCGCTGCCAGTCGCGCTTATACGACTCATCGAAACGCCGGAGTCGCCGACGGATGTCGTCGACGCTGAAGTCGGAAAGGAAGGAAATGGTGGTCATGGACTTCGACACCTTCCTGAGAAGACTCGACGCACAGCTCAAAAAAGCGTCGCGCAACACCGCTATTACTTCTCGTGCAGCAGCAAGATGACGTCACGCGCGGCTTCGACACGGCCAGGGCATCGGATGCCGCCGGTTCATCATGGAGAACCGCATTGGCGGCGCGCCGGACGATGTGCGCGCTTTCGCGTCCCTCCTTCGATAGAACCTGCCCGCGCGCCGCCACGTCATCAATCAGCACCTTAAGATCGGTGGTCTCCACTGCGCTCTTTCCAAAGCGCTTTGCGCAGATCTCTTTGAGCCGGTTTTCAACGGCCGCGCGTGACAGGGCAATAGCGGCCTGGGGCAGGCCGGCAACATAGCACTGCGCGGCTTCCCGCAGATAGACGACATACTCGGCGCTGGAGTTCATCCTGGCGAGCGTGAGCGATCGCAAGGAGAGCGTCCGCTGCACCATGCCCGGCACGTCTTGCAGCGCGATCCTGCAGTAGATCTGGTCCAGCATCACTTCCTCTGTGAAGAAGTCACGGTCGGTCGGGGCGCGGCGCAAAAGTCCGCCGCCAGTCCAAGAGCTGCCTGGTGCGACCGCCCAGGATCTTCTGCATCATTCGATTGCTTTTGGATCGATAGACTCTCTGCGGATAGAAAAAGAAGCGCGCGGCCTCATTCAGGAGGTGCGCAGAAAGCGTCGGGGCCTCAGCGGGTTTCATGGATTGATTCTCAAAGCAGTCGGCTGACTGAATTGAGGGCGGCGCCGTCAATGGCCAGCAGCACGGAGTCCGGTACCTGAAAGCGAGCCCTCAGGCCTTCGCAACATTATCGGCCTAGCGCCGCGCCAACGACGCTACACAGCGCGAGGAGGGAAACGTCCATGCCCAGAAGACGCCGCCCTGGTGGAAGGCCCGAGATGTTGTCCCGCAATGTCGAATTTAAGTCATTCCGCATTAGCGTGCGCCTGTCGGCGTCGCACCCGAGGAAGCAGGAGCCATTCATCGAGAGTCAACCATGGCTCGAGCTTCGCGGCGTGGCGCTGGAGCCGGTTTGGGACGTCACAGACGTTGTGGTCAGCATGTATCCGAGGGACAAGGTCGAAGTCGGAACGGCCCGGCCGGCGTCCGTGGGTGCCATCATTCAGGCGCGGCCGCATCTGCGATTCGTCATCACATGGCCGCAGCTCATTTTGACCGCATCTGGACGATGGCGCTGGGTGGCCGGCTGACGCACGGCTACTTCTGCTTCACGAAGCCTCACTACAACCGCGGGCTGATCGTGAGCGCTTCGTTCTCGAGCGAGCTTGAAGAGTGACGCGACTCACTTCGTAGAGGTGTCCGGACAACCGGCCAACCTGACCTGTCCGGACAAGCCGGACACTGCCGGACAGCTTGTCCGCTACCCGAGATCCCGTCAGCACTCGACGGCAGTCTGGTTCCATCCAATAAGCCCTCTCCCCCTACATGCGCCCGGACGTCGTCGCCGCCCCGCCCCCCGGTGGGCACGCGCGAGCCCCGCCCAGGTCCCGCACCGCCCGACTTTCGAGGAACCAAATTCTGAAGCCCAAAATTTCTGGGCGATATGTGGCGCGAGGGTTACCCACCGTCGACTCGAGTCCGACCGGAATCGATGCGGGGCCACGCCTGAACCTGGCAGCGCTCCCCGTGCCCCCTGAAACAGTGGTTTGTAGACTGTATGGACCTTGGAAAGGGATTCTGGTTAACTGCCTCAATCGAACGATCCCGACAGCTACTACGCCAACCGCGAACTGGTGCCCGGCGATCTGCTCGAGTTTTCAAGACAACAAGGCGCGAAGGGCGGACGCATCGGCGGTAAGCGGTCGCTGGAGACGATGACGGCCGAACAGCGGCGCAAGGGCAAGAAGGCCAGCAAGGCGGCTGCGAGGCGAGGAAGGCGAAGGCCAAGAAGGCCAAGGGGACGGCACGCAAGCGTGTCGCGTCAGGTAACGGTCCGGTTGCATGACGGCCTCTGATTCCGTTCTTCTGCGAGACTGACCGATGTCACCAGCTGGCAGCAAGAACGCGCCTGAAGCCAAGGCCCGCGAGAAGATTGACGCCCTGCTGGCGCAGGCGGGCTGGCTCGTTCAAGACCGCGAAGACATGAACCTCACGGCGAGCGACGGCATTGCCGTCCGCGAGTTCAAGCTGGAGAAGGGCCACGGCTACGTCGACTACCTGCTCTTCGTAGACGGCAATGCCCTTGGCGTGGTGGAGGCGAAGCCCGCTGGCTACTCGTTCACGAGCGTCGAGATCCAGGCCAAGAAATACGTGAAGGGCCTGCCAGCCTCGTTGACAGCCCCGCACAAGCCCCTGCCGTTTGCCTACATCTCGACCGGTGAAGAAACCGTCTTCATCAATGAGCTGGACCCCCAGCCGCGGTCGCGCCAAGTCTTCACGTTTCACCGACCCGAGACACTGCGGGAGTGGTTGATCGCGGACACCCTCGACGGGTGGCTCAAGCAGTCCGGTGGCTTCTACACCGCCGCCGACGACACCAAGCCCTCCACGCTGCGGGCGCGACTGCGAGCCATGCCACCGGTCGATCTGCCCGGCATGTGGCCGAACAAGGTGCAGGCCATCGCGAGTTTGGAGAAGAGCCTCTTCGACGACCGGCCACGCGCCCTCATCCAGATGGCCACCGGGACCGGCAAGACCCTGCTGGCGGTCACGGAGATCTACCGCCTCATCAAGTTCGGTGGAGCCCGGCGTGTGCTGTTCCTGGTCGACAGGGCCAACCTCGGCGAGCAGGCCGAAAAGGAGTTCCAGGGCTTCCGCACGCCAGACGACAACCGGAAGTTCACCGAGCTGTATAACGTCCAGCGGTTGACGTCGAACACGGTCGGCTCATCGAGCAAGGTCGTGATTTCGACCATCCAGCGGCTCTATTCGATTCTGAAGGGCGAGCCCGAGCTTGACCCCGAGGCGGAAGAGCACACGCCGATGGACGACGACCCGACGCTGCCCAAGGAGCCGCTCCCGGTCGTCTACAACAAGGCCATCCCACCCGAGTTCTTCGACGTCATCTTCATCGACGAGTGCCACCGCTCCATCTACTCGCTGTGGCGGCAGGTGCTGGAGTATTTCGACGCCTACTTGCTGGGCCTGACGGCGACTCCGGCCAAGCACACCTACGGCTTCTTCAACCAGAACGTCGTCATGGAATACCCGCACGAGCGGGCGGTTGCGGACGGCGTCAACTGCGACTACGAGGTCTACCGGATTCGCACGAGCATCACGGCGGCAGGCTCCACCATCGAGGCGGCGCCTGGCACGATGGTCGGCTACCGCGATCGCCAGACCCGCAAGATGCGGTGGGAGGCTCCCGACGAGGACGTCCACTACACCGGGGCCGACCTCGACCGGAACGTCGTCGCCACCGACCAGATTCGGCTCATCGTCCAGACGTTTCGCGACAAGGTGTTGAGGGAGACGTTCCCCGACCGCACCGAGTCGGTGCCGAAGACGCTCATCTTCGCCAAGGACGACTCGCACGCCGAGGACATCGTCAAGATCGTCCGCGAGGAGTTCGGCAAGGGCAATGAGTTCTGCCAGAAGATCACCTACAAGGTGACGGGCGCAAAGCCCGCAGACCTCATTCAGTCCTTTCGTAACAGCTACAACCCACGCATCGTCGTCACGGTGGACCTGATCGCCACGGGGACGGACATCAAGCCGGTCGAGATCGTCATGTTCATGCGGAGCGTGCACTCCCGCGTGCTGTTCGAGCAGATGAAGGGCCGTGGCGTCCGCGTCATCAACCCGGATGAACTCCGGGCCGTCACCCCAGACGCCAAGGCCAAGACCCACTTCCTCATCGTGGACTGCGTGGGCGTGACGGAGAAGACGCTGTCCGACACGAAACCGCTGGAGAAGAACCCCAGCGTGTCGCTCAAGGCTCTGCTCGACCACGTCGCGGCCGGAGGCGTGAAAGACGACTACCTGTCATCGCTCGCCAGCCGCCTGGCCCGCATCGACAAGCAGTGCGGTCCCGAAGACAAGAAGCTGATCGCCGATACGTCCGGCGGCGTGTCGCTCGCGAGCATCTCCGGTGCGCTCGTCGCCGCCCTCGACGCGGATCGGCAGGACGACGCGGCACGCCAGATGTTCCACCTCAGCGTCACGGACACGCCCACCGAGGAGCAGATCGAGAAGGCCGCTGCGCCGTTGAAGAAGGCCGCCATCCAGACGCTCATGGCCGCGCCACCGCTGCGAAAGCTCATCCTCGACCTCCGGCAGAAGTTCGAGCAGATCGTCGACGAGGTCAGCAAGGACACGCTGCTCCCCGAGCAGACCGGCTACAGCCCCGAGGCCAGGGAGAAGGCCGAGGCGTTGGTGAAGTCCTTCGAGAGCTACCTTGCCGAGCACAAGGACGAGATCGACGCCCTCCAGTTCTTCTACTCGGTGCCGCACAAGAAGCGACTTCGCTTCAAGGACATCCAGGCGCTCGCCAACGCCATTTCATCGCCTCCGCGCTCGTGGACAGCGGAGAAGCTGTGGCGCGCCTACGAAACGCTGGAGAAGTCCAAGGTGCGCGGGGCATCGGCGCAGCGGCTCCTGACCGACATCGTGTCACTCGTGCGATTTGCGCTCCATCAGGACGGCGAACTTGTCCCGCACGCAGATCGTGTCCACGAGCGATACCAGAACTGGTTGGCCCAGCAGGCGAACAAGGGCCGGACGTTCTCGGACGAGCAGATGCAGTGGCTCGGCATGATGCGCGACCACATCGCGACGAGTCTGGAGATCGACATGGACAGCTTCGACCTGACGCCGTTCACGAACGAAGGCGGCTTGGCGCGGGCGTCGAAGGTCTTCGGCAAGGATCTCAAGGTCATCGTGCAGGAACTGAATGAGGCGCTGGCGGCGTGAACGCTCCGAAGTGAGAGGACGCATCGGCGAACTTGCCGAACCGATTCGCGGCGTCGGACCTACGAGAAGGCAGAGCCGTAGAGCGAGCCCTCGTGCAGGCTACGTCGACCTCTGATTCGAGCCACCAACATCGACGAGCTGGGACGCTCGTTCTCGACTCATTCGTCTACGATCCCCGACGATCGTCATCGAGCGACCAGCGAGCTGCGCGTCGGAGACATCGTTCTCGCCGCGTCAAGCGCCAGTCTCTAGTCGTCGCAAGGCAGCGTTACTGCGGAGTCAATGGCCATGGGACGTTTGGCGCATTCTGTCACAGTCGTTCGGCCCGAACCAGATCGCATCGATGCCTGACTACCTTGCGTATTTCATGCAGACGTCTAGCTACCGCGGTCGTGTTTCCGCACTCGCGGCCGGCGTGAACATCAACAATCTGCGACGAGACACATCGAGAGCATCGATCTACCGTATCGTCGCCCTCGCCGAGAGCAGCGGCGCATCGTCGAAGCCATCGACTCCTACCTCACCCGCCTCGACGACGCGGTCGCCAGCCTCGAACGAGTCCAAGCCAAGCTGAAGGCGTATCGCGCCTCGGTGCTCAAGGCAGCAGTCGAGGGGCGTCTGGTGCCGACCGAGGCATCCCTCGCCCGCGCCGAGAAACGCGCCTACGAACCCGCCGAGGCGCTACTGGCCCGCATCCTCAAGGAGCGCCGTCGCCGCTGGGAAGAAGCCGAACTCGCCAAGCTCAAGGCCGCCGGAAAGACACCGAAGGACGACAAGTGGAAGGCGAAGTACGAGGAGCCAGTGGCCCCGGACACACGAGCAGCTCCCAGACTTCCTGAGGGATGGTGCTGGGCATCGACCGATCAACTCTGTATGGAGATTACGGATGGCGACCACCAGCCGCCGCCGGTGTCTGAAGGCGGCGTTCCCTTTCTTGTCATTGGCAACGTTCGAACGGGAACGCCAGACTTCTCCGAGTGTCGCAGAGTCCCGCAAAGCTATTACGACAATCTCGACTGGAAACGGAAGCCCGATTCCAATGATCTCTTATATACCGTCGTCGGCAGCTTTGGGATTCCCGTCCGCATTTCTGATGACCGCTCCTTCTGTGTCCAGAGGCACATCGCCATCCTCAAAGCTCCTCGACCAGAAGTCAGGGACTATCTGATACACGCACTTGGGTCAGGCTCTGTGTTCCGACAGGCATCGCGCATGGCGACAGGCACCGCCCAGAAAACGCTCGGGCTTGGTTCTTTAAGGAAAGTCATCATCCCTCTGCCGCCGCGAGT